>CAWGRN010000008.1:0-716349 GCA_963825015.1 uncultured Alphaproteobacteria bacterium
CCCTCCGAAGGCAAAGGTCGGACGTTCGAATCGTCTCGGGCGCGCCAGTTTCTCGTTTCCAAACCCGGTCAGCGGCCGCCGCGCCAAAGCGCGCGCGGCGCGGCGGCATTCATGCCGCCAATGAAGACCATATTGTTTTTCGATTTTGCGAATAGTCGAAGTCTTCCTATGGTCCGCGCCGAAACGACGGAACAAGTGAGACAAAAATGACAAGTGGCGCCGCCGACATCATCGAGACGACAATCAAGCTGAAAGCCGCCGACGGATTTTCCTTCGAGGCGTTTCTGGCCAAGCCGAAGCAGGGCAGCCAAGGCGGCCTCGTCGTCCTGCAGGAAATCTTCGGGCTCACCGATCAGCTCAAAGGCGTGGTGCGCGCCTACGCGCAAGACGGCTACGACACGATCTTCCCGTGCCTGTACGACCGCGTCGCGCCGGGCACGGTGGTGCCGTTCAGCGAGCCGGATCGCGGCCGCGATATGGCCTATGGCCTGCCGCTCGACAAGGCGATGCTCGACATCGCCGCCGCCGTCGAACACGTCCGTGGCAAGCACGGCGTTTCGATTCTCGGCTTCTGCTGGGGTGGCGGCGTGATCGTTCGCGCCGCGGCGGAGCTTGATTTGCGCGGCGCGATCGCCTTCTACGGCACGCGGCTGCCGACTTATCTCGATCAAAAACCGAGATGCCCGCTGCTGTTCCACTTCGGCAAGACCGATCCGAATTCGACGCCGGAGATCATCGAGCAGGTGCGCCGCGCGTTCCCCTCGGCCGAGACTTACGTCTACGAAGCCGGTCATGCTTTCGCCAACGAAGTCCGCCCGCCTTATGTCGAAGCGGCGGCGAAGCTCGCCCGCAGCCGGACCATCGACTTCCTGCGCAAACATCATCAGGCCGCCGGATAAGGCGCGCCGCGTCATCCGCACTGGAATCGCTGCGCGGGCCCGGCGTTAGAGACCGCGATAGACGGCTCTGATCTGCTCGCGCAGCCAGGCGTGCTTCCTGTCCCGGTCGTAGCGGACGTGCCAGACCATGTTGGTGGCGATGCTGCCGACATCGATCGGCACCGGCCGCTTGGCGAGCTTGAAGGATTTCTGGAACACGTCGGCCGCCAGCTTGGTGAAGACGCCGATCATGTCGCTGCGGCTCAACAGCTGCGGCACGGCCGTGAAATTGGTCACCGTCACCAGCGCGTGACGCCGCAAGCCGTGGCGCAGCAGCAGATCGTCGAAGATCGCCGTGCGCTGGCCGGTCGCGCTCACCACAAGGTGGGGAAACGACAGCACCGCCGCGATGTCGAAGATCACACCGCGCTTCAGGATCGGATGGTCGCGCCGGAAGACGCAGTACAACTGGTCCTCGAGCATGACTTCCGCATGCAGGTGGTCCGGCCTTTCGTCGAACCAGCCGAGCGCGAGATCGGTGTTGTCCTCGTCGAGCAGATCGAGCGCCTGTTTGCGATCGGCGGTCAGCACCTGCAGCGCCATGTTCGGCGCCAGCCGCTGCAGCCGGCCAAGCAACGGCGGCAGCAGCGCGATGCTCAGCCGGTCCGGCGTGCTCAGGCGGAACACGCCGGTGGCCTTGGCCGGATCGAATTGCGGCTCCTCGGCCAGGCAGCCCTCCATGAGCGCGATCGCTTCGCGCAAGGGCTCGCGGATCGCCTCCGCGCGCGGCGTCAGGACGAAACCGCTCGGCCCGCGCACCAGCAGATCGTCGCCGAGCAATTGGCGCAGCCGCTGCAGGGCGTTGCTCACGGCCGGCTGCGAGCGGCCCAGCCGCTGGCCCGCCCGCGTGACGTTGCGCTCGGTCACCAGGGCGTCCAGCACCTTGAGCAGGTTGAAATCGATATTGCCGAGGTTCATGAGAAGCCGCATCCATCGGTATTTGTATTGTGAATACCTTACATTGCGATTATCAATTTTGAAAATATCGAAGACTTTCTAATCTGAGCCCTGAAGGCGTGCCGTCAACGGCGCGCCGAGAACAAGCCCGGCGGCGCAACGCCGGACCGATACAAACCAAGCTCGGGAGGAGCCCATCATGACCGTCTCACGCCGCACCTTGATCGCCACGCTCGGCGCCCTGCCCGCCGCAGCGCTGCTGCCGCGCCCGGCCTTTGCCGCCTATCCCGACCGTCCGATCCATCTGATCGTGCCGTTCGCGCCCGGCGGCAATGCCGACATCGTCGGCCGCCTGGTCGGCGAGCAGATTTCGAGGGCGCTCGGCCAGCCGGTGGTGGTCGAAAACCGCGGCGGCGCCGGCGGCGGCATCGGCGCCGAAGCCGTGGCGCGCGCCACGCCCGACGGCTACACGCTGTTCGTCGGCTCGAACGGCCCGCTCACCGTCAATCCCTTCGTGCAGGCCAAGCTCGCCTACGATCCGCTGAAGGATTTCGCAGCCGATCGCGCTGACCAGCTACGTGCCGCACGCGATCATCCTCAACAACAAGGTCGAGGCGAAGACGCTGCCGGAACTGATCGCGCTGTCGAAGAAGCAGCCGATCAACATGGCCACCAGCGGCGTCGGCAGTGCCACGCATATGACGCTCGAACGCTTCAAGGCGGCGACCGGCGCCAACATCACGCACGTGCCCTACAAGAGCGGCGGCGCGCTGATGCCCGACCTGATGGGCGGCAGCATCCAGGCGGCGATGACCGAATTCTCCACCGCGCTGCCGCTGCACAAAGGCGGCAAGGCACGCATCGTGGCGGTCGCCTCGGCGCAGCGCTCCAAGCTGGCGCCCGACATCCCGACCTTCATCGAAGGCGGCGTGAAGGGCTTCACCGCGCAGAGCTATATCGGCATCCTGGCGCCGGCGAAGACGCCGCCCGCCATCATCGCGCAATTGCAGAAGGCGGTCGCCGCCGGCCTGACCAGCGGCCCGGCGCCCGAGCGCCTGCGCGGCATGGGCGCGGAAATCGCCACGCCCGAGCAGATGACCTCGAAAGGCTTCGCCGCCTTCATCAAGACCGATTACGAGCACATGCGCGAAGCCGCCAAGCTCGCGGGCATCACACCGAAATGAACGACGTACTGCCGCGCGGCGCCTGCGACTGCCACTGCCATGTGTTCGGTCCGGCCGCGCGGTTTCCCTATGCCGAGCCGCGCAGCTACACGCCCGACGACGCGCCGCTCGAAGCCTATCTGGCGATGCTCGATCGGCTCGGCTTCGATCGCGGCGTGCTGGTGCAGCCCTCCGCCTATGGCCGCGACAATCGCGCGATGCTCGATGCGCTGACGCGCGAGCCGAAGCGGCTGCGCGGCGTGGCGGTCGGCGGCGCGGAGCTGAATATCGCGACGCTGCGGCGATGGCACGACGCCGGCGTGCGCGGCTTGCGCGCCAACGAATTCCGCCGCGACGGCAAGCCCTATTACCAGAACGGCGTCGGCTTAAAGGACATCGAGCCGCTGTACGGGCTGATGGCCGATCTCGGCTGGCATCTGCAATTGTGGATCGACACCCGCGATCTGCCCGAACTGGCGCCGCAGCTTGCGCGCGTGCCGGTGCCGGTGGTGGTCGATCACATGGGCCGGATGGAATATCATCACGGCGTCAGCAATCCCGGCTTCCAGGCGCTGCTGCGCGGCGTCGGCGATGGCAGGCTGTGGTCGAAACTGTCCGGCACGTATCGGCTGGGCGCGACGCCGCCCGACTACGCGCAGGCGCGGCCGTTCCATGACGCGCTGGTCGCGGCCAATCCGCGAAATCTGGTGTGGGGCACCGACTGGCCGCATCCGCGGCCGGAGGGTCCGGTGCCGGATGCGCAGCACCTGCTCGACGTGTTTCTGGACTGGACGCAAGACCAAGCCAACCGCCAGGCGATCCTCACCGACAATCCGGCGCGGCTTTACGATTTTCCTGAAGGCGGACGCTAGGCCAAGCTCGCCAGGTCTGCGACTTCGTAGGCCGCCGGCATGCGCCGCGGCTCCGGCACGTAAAAATCCCCGATCTTAATCATCGGCCGCGGTTTGACGGCAATCGACGTCAAGCGATCGCGTAGCGCCTTGGCCGAAGTCGGCTTGACCAGGAACTCATGCACGCCCTCGCGCATGGCCTGCATCACGGACGAGCGCTCGGCGCGGTTGGTCAGCATGATGATCGGCAGGTTTGGACGCGGAAACACGCCGGGCGAGCGCACGATGCGCATCACTTCCATGCCATTGAGCACCGGCATGTCCCAGTCCAGCAGCATGACGTCGGGGTCGCTGAGGCGGATTTGCTCGAGCGCTTCGAGGCCGTCGGACGCCTCGATCACCGCTTTGGCGCCGAGATTCGTCAGCATGGCGCGCGTCACGCGGCGCATATACTGATTGCCGTCGACAACCAATATACTGAGGCCTTGCAGCAGCTTTTCGATGGGGTCGTCATGCATGAAGCGCGCTTCCGTACGATGGGATGCGCTCAAATCTAGTTCAAAGAGTCTGTCATTCTACTAACTTCAAAGCTTCAATTGTTCCGATTCGGGCGTTTGGGATTTCCGAATCGGTAACTATATGATGGTCAAGAAAGCCTTGCCTTCGTTGGGAAGACGACGATGAAAATCCCCGGCCCCGACCATCCGATCACCATCACGCATAACGGCAACCGCGTGCGCGTGAGCTTCGCCGGCAAAGTGATCGCCGACACCACGCACGCGCTGACGCTGCAGGAGGCGAGCTATCCGCCGGTGCAATATATCCCGCGCGCCGACGCCGACTTGAGCCTGCTGACGCCGACCGCGAATGCCAGCCATTGCCCGTACAAAGGCGACGCCAGTTATTTTTCGATCGAGGCCGATGGCCGGGTGGCGGAAAACGCCGTGTGGTCCTACGCGCAGCCGTTTCCGGCAATGGCCGAGATCAAGGAATATCTGGCGTTTTATCCCAACCGCGTCGACAAGATTGAAGAGAGCAAGGCTTAAACAATTGCTCCTCAATGCATCCGCGGTCCTTTGAGAAATTTGGCGCGGTCGGATGAATTCACCCGCACCTCGAAGGTGACGCCTTCGCGATACAGCGTGAGCGGCACTTCGACACCGGCGGCGCCGAGCGACCAGACGCGGCGATAGAACGCCGCGAGCGTCGAGACGTTCTCGCCGGCGACCGCCAGCACCACGTCGCCGGTTTTGAGTTCGGCGCGCGCCGCCGGGCCCTTGGGCGCGATGCCGACGATCACGATCTTGTCCTCGACCTCGGTCGAATAGAGTCCGAGCCACGGCCGCACCGGCTTGTTGACGCGGCCGAACTTGCGCAGGTCGTCAAGGACCGGACCGAGCAGGTCGATCGGCACGGTCATGTTGAGGTGTTCGCTTTTGCCCTCGCGCTCGCGTTCGATCTGCAACGAGCCGATGCCGATCAACTCGCCCTTCGACGAGATCAAAGCGGTGCCGCCCCAGTTGGGATGGGCGGGATAGGTGAAGATCGCCTCGTCGAGCACGTATTCCCAGTAGCCGGCGAATTCCTGCTTGGCGGCGATGCGGCCGGCCAGCGACCGGGTGCGGCCGCCGGCGCCGCCGACCACCACGCGTTCGCCGACCAGCGCGGCGCTCGAGGATCCAATCGGCAGCACCGGCAGATCGACGGGCCCCAGCGCCTGCACCAGGCCGAAGCCGGTTTCCTGGTCGAGGCCGAGCGGATGGCCCTGCACGACGCGGCCGTCGCCGAGATGCAGCCAGATCGTTTCGGCCTCGGTGATCAGATAGCCGATGGTGAGCACCAGCCGGTCGTCGATCAACACGCCATTGCCGGCGCGCTCGACCCCCAGCGTATCGGCGGTGAAGGCGTCGGCCGGCACGATCGAGTGCAGGCCGACCACTGAAGCGAGCGCGCGTTCGAGATCGTATGAATAGTCTTCGGCGCGTGGCTGCGCCGACGGCGGAACCTTCCATTCGATCAGCGAAGCCATTGGCGGCAATCCCTAAAAACTGCGGTGGTTTAATATAGGCTGGATCATAGCGGCCGCCACAAGGCCTAGAAACTCAATTTAGCCCAGCTTTGGGGCGCCAGAAGGCCATGGCCAATTGCGCGCGCACGGCTTAACTAGCGTGCATGATCCCGCTTTCGGTCCTCGATTTGTCGCCGGTTTCGGCCGGCTCGACCGGCGCCCAGGCGCTGCGCAATTCGCTCGATCTGGCGCGCCACGCCGACGGGCTGGGCTTTGTCCGCTATTGGGTGGCCGAGCACCACAATCTGCCGTCGATCGCCAGTTCCGCGCCCGACATCATGATCGGACAGATCGCGGCGATCACCAAGAACATGCGGATCGGCTCCGGCGGCGTGATGCTGCCGAACCACGCGCCGCTGATGGTGGCCGAGCGCTTCAAGGTGCTGGAGGCGCTGTTTCCCGGCCGCATCGACCTGGGCTTAGGCCGCGCGCCCGGCACCGATCCGGCGACCTCCTATATGCTGCGCCGGCGGCAGAACATCAGCGAGGAGGACGATTTCCTCGAGCGCTTCAACGAATTGATGCTGCTGGAGACGCGCGGATTTCCCGCCGGCCATCCGTTCCACAAGGTGCACGCCATGCCGGCCGACGTGCCGCTGCCGCCGATCTATCTGTTGGGCTCATCGGACTACAGCGCGCAGCTCGCCGGCCAGATCGGCGCGGCCTTCGCCTTCGCGCACCATTTCGCGACTTTTCCCGCCGAGGAAGCGATGAAGCTTTATCGCGACAACTTCCGGCCGTCGGCGTCGCATGACAAGCCGCTGGCGATCCTCGGCACCCATGTGATCTGCGCCGACACCGACGCGGAAGCCGACCGGCTGGCCACCACCGTCGATTTGAACATTGTGCGCCGCGCCAAGGGCGACTATCTGCCGCTGGCTTCGCCCGAAGAGGCCGCGGCTTACGACTACACGCCGGTCGATCGCGCCCGCATCGCACAAAACCGCATCAAGATGTCGGTCGGCGCGCCGGCGACGGTGAAGGCCAAGCTCGAGCCGCTGATCGAGGCCACAAAAGCCGACGAGGTGATGGTGACGACCATGATCTTCGATCACGATGCGCGCAAACGATCTTACGCGTTGCTGGCGGAACTGTTTCGCGGCTAGCGACCTCCCCCCACTGACGGGCCTCCCTTAAATCGTATAAATTGGCATCTGCAAAAACGACACGCGGGTTCAATCCGCGGCGTTGCCTCTCAGGGAGGATGCGATGAACTCACACGGTGCGACAAAGTTGATTTGCGCGGCGGCGGCGCTTGGCCTGCTCGGTCTATTCACCGCGCCGGCAACGGCGCAACAGGCGGCGCCGGAAATTCCCTTCGATTCGATTCCAAATGCCCTGACGCTGCCGCCGGACATGAACTTCGGCGAAGCGACCGGCGTGGCCGTGAACTCGAAAGGCCACGTCTTCGTGTTTTCGCGCGGCAATACCACCGGGCCGGCTTACGCCGCGGCGGCCGCGCAGCTTCTGGAATTCGGAGCGGACGGAAAATTCATCCGCGAGATCGGCAAGAATCTTTACGCCTGGTCGTTCGCCCACGTCGTGCGCGTCGACAAGGACGACAATATCTGGGCGATCGATAAAGGCTCCGACATGATCATCCGCTTCAATCCGGAAGGTCACGTCACCATGGTGTTCGGACGCAAGCAGGAAGCCTCCGACAAAGAGACCGGACCGCTCGAACATCCGGTGCCGCCAAAGGCCGCCGAAGACGGCCGGTTCCGCCAGCCGACCGACGTCGCCTTCTCGCCGCAGGGCGACATCTACATCAGCGACGGCTACATCAATTCGCGCGTCGCCAAAGCCGACAAGAACGGCAACTGGCTGAAATCCTGGGGCGATCGCGGCAAGAAGCCGGGCGAGTTCAATACGCCGCACTCGATCGCGGCCGACGCGCAGGGCAACGTCTATGTCGCCGATCGCGGCAATGGCCGCATTCAGGTGTTCGACGGCGACGGAAAATTCCTGCGCATCATCAAGATCGAGGTGCCGTTCGACGACAGCGCGCGGCCGGCGATCGGCAACAAGCCGACGCTGCAAAGCTACCAGAAGGTGCTGACGCAGGCGCCGGGCTCGCCCTGGGCGGTCTGCATCACGCCGCCGCCCAATCAGGTGCTGTACGCCTCCGATGCCTATCCGGGCCGGGTCTACAAGCTGTCCTTGGACGGCAAGGTGCTGGGCTGGCTCGGTCAATCGGGCAAGCAGCTCAAACAATTCGGCTGGATCCACGAAATCGCGTGCCCGTCCGAAAATGAACTCTATGTCGCGGAGCTATTGAACTGGCGGGTGCAGAAACTGATGCTGCATCCGGAGCTGCGCAAGGCGGCGAAGTAGCGCCGCCTGTTCTGGTTCATAAACCGGCCGCCGTGCTAGAAGCACGGCGGGGACGAGAGGTATGGTTCCTGCGCATGAACTTTTTGCGCTCGATTCACCGATCATCATTGAACGTAACGGGAGGTTTTCTTGGGCCAGCAGTTCAAACTCACCACCGCCGACAAGCATTCGCTCGGCGCCTATCGCGCCGATCCGGCCGGCACGCCGAAAGGCGGGCTGGTCGTGGTGCAGGAGATTTTCGGCGTCAATCATCACATCCGCGCGGTCTGCGACCGGCTGGCGGCGCTCGGCTATGTGGCGGTGGCGCCGGCGGTGTTCGACCGCTTCGTGCGCGATTTCGAGTGCGGCTATACGCCGGACGAGATCGCCAATGCCCGCAGCTATCTCGGCAATCTGAACTTCGACCACATGATGCACGACATCGCCGCCGCCAAAGACGACATGAAGGGCGTCGGTCCGCTCGGCGTGATCGGCTTCTGCATGGGCGGCACCGCGGCCTTCCTGGCGGCCTGCCGTATTCCCGGCCTGTCGGCGGCGGTGGCCTATTACGGCGGCATGATCGGCAAGTTCGCCGACGAGAAGCCGAAGTGTCCGCTGCAGATGCACTTCGGCGAGAAGGACGAAGGCATCCCGATGAGCACGGTGGACGCGATCAAGGCCAAGCAGCCGCAGGCCGAGACTTACGTCTATCCGGGCGCGGCGCATGGCTTTTATTGCGACGAACGCGCCAGCTACAACAAGGACGCCGCCGCGCTGGCCTGGAGCCGGACGCAGGAGTTCCTGGCGAAGAATATGAAGAAGTAGCGAGCCGCGGCCGAGACGCGCGCCGTCATTTTCACCGTCATGCCCGGCACTCGGGTCCGGCCTTCGGCCGGCCCGAGCACAAGCCTTGCGCCGGGCATTTCATTGCGGGCGGGAATGGTCATCGCGGCCACGCCGAGGATGACGCAGACGAGACCGGCCCAGGCGGTCGGCGTCAGCGTTTCGCCGAGGAAGATCGACGCCGATCGCGACGCCGATCGGCACGCGCAGATAGGCCTGGGCGGTGGTGCCGACCGAGCCAAGGGTCTGGACGAGCCGGAAATAGATCACGAAGGCCAGCGCGGTCGAGACCACCGACAGGCCCGAGCAATGCGAGAACCGATTCCGCCGACGGCGCCAGCGTCCAAGGCCGGTCGACGACGAGGCTGACGGGAATGAGGATGGCCGCGCCGCAGATCAGCGAGCCGGCCGCCGGCATGATCGGGTCGAGTCCCTTGAAGCCGCGGCCGAAGATCGCGGCGCCCGCGTAACAGACCGTGGCGGCCACGATGGCGAGCTGCGCCAACAGCTCCTGGCCGAGACCGCCGAGCGCCTGCACGCCGACGATCAAGCAGGTGCCGGCGATGCCGGCGACGACGCCGAACAGCTTGCGCGCGGTCACGGCTTCATGGCGCGTGATGGCGACCGTCAGCAGGAAGGTGAAGATCGGCGAGGTCGAATTCAGGATGGTCGCCAGATCCGGCATCGACGGTGCGTTCGGCCCAGGCGATCAGCGTGAACGGGATCACGCTGTTGAGGCAGGCCTGAAACAGAAATCGCCGCCAAGTCGCGCCATCCTTCGGCAGGCTCAAACCGCGCGAGCGGATGACGATGAGCAGAATGCCCGCCGGCGATCAGGGTGCGCGCGGCGATCAGCGTCACCGGCGGGATCGTCGCGACGCCGATCTTGATGAAGGTGTACGACGCGCCCCACAGCGTGGCGAGCGCGAGCAGCAGCGCCAGCTCGAAACGCGGATTCGTCTTTGCTGCCGTCATGACCAAATCGGAACCTGAGGATGGCGTCGGGAATCTGCCGCCCTTGTAGTGCGGATTATCGGCGAATGTTTCGGTGGCGACCGAAATATGGATAGCTGACGGCGTGGCGGTGGCGGGCTATCATTGCCGTATGTCGTCGATCGCGTCCGGCAACACCATCGCGGAGGTCGCTTCCCTGATCGGGGACGTGGCGCGCGCCAATATTCTATCCGCGCTGATGGACGGGCGCGCGCTCACGGCCGGCGAACTGGCCTGGCATGCCGGCGTGAGCGCCTCGACGACCAGCGGACATCTTGCCAAGCTGACGCAGGCGGAATTGATCGCGCTGGAGAAGCAGGGACGGCACCGCTACTACCGCCTCGCCTCGCCCGAGATCGCGCATGCCATCGAAGCGTTGATGGCGGTCGCGGCGAGCGGACCCAAGCGTCACCGTCCGGTCGGTCCGAAAGACGAGGCCTTGCGCACGGCGCGGACTTGTTACGACCATATGGCCGGGCGTCTCGGCATCGCGCTGGCGGATTCGCTGTGCGAGCACGGCCATATTGTGCTCGCCGATGGCGCCGGCGTCGTCACCGGCAAAGGGCGGCGGTTTTTATCGGACTTCGGAATCGACCTTGACGCGCTGGCGCGTTCGAACCGCCCGTTTTGCCGGACCTGTCTCGACTGGAGCGAGCGCCGCCCGCATCTTGCAGGTCAGCTCGGCGCGAAACTTCTCGACCGGTCGCTCGGTCTCGGATGGGTCAGGCGCGTTCCGGATAGCCGCGCGCTGAAGATTACCGAGACAGGCCGGCGCGGCTTCAGCGCCCGATTTCGGCTGCGGCCCGATGGCTTGAGCGGCGCTTCCAAGCCGCGGCCGCTGAGGACGCGCTAGAACCAGCGCTCTTTCACGACGATCGTGTCGCCGGGCCGCAGCGGGAAGGTCAGCGGCACGTCGCCGTGCATCTGCTGGCCGGGCGCGGTGCGGGTCAGCTCGACCTTTTGCTTGCTGGCGCGCGGCGCAAAGCCGCCGGCGATCGCCACCGCGGTCTCCGCCGACATGTTGGCGACATACGGATACTGCCCGGGGTTGGTGACCTCGCCGAGGATGAAGAACGGCCGGTAGGCCTCGACCTCGACGCTGACATGCGGCTCGCGCACGTAGCCTTGCTTGAGCCGCTCGGCGATCATCCGCGAAAGCTGTTGCGTCGAGCTGCCGCGCGCCGGCACGATGCCGACCAGCGGCAGGCTGATATTGCCGCCGGCGTCGACGGTGTAGCTGTTGGTGATGCCGTCCTGGCCGAACACCACGACGCGCAGCTTGTCGCCGCTATCGAGCGTATAGGCCGGCTGCACACTGGCTTGCGCCGAGGCGTAACCGTAAGGCGCCGCCATATAGGGCCCGCCTTGCGGCGCGGCATAGCGCGGCTGCTGCGCATAGACTTGCGGCTGGCGTATTGCGGCTGCAGACTTGCGGCTGGGCGTAGACCTGCGGCTGGGCGTAGACCTGCGGCGCGCTGCGGCGTGAATTGAAAAATCCGCGTCCGCTCGGCTCGGCCTGCGGCTGCGCGTAAGTCTGCTGGGCGTAGCCCTGCTGCGCGTAAGTCTGCTGGCCGTAAGACTGCTGCGCATAGGCCGGCGACGACGAGTACAGCCCGCGGCCGTCGGCTTGTTCAAATGTCGGCGAGGCCGACTGCTCGTAGCTCGGGGCGGCATATTGCTGCTGCGCCACTACCGGCACCGGCTGGCCGGTGCTGGGGTCCATCACATAATAAGTCGGCTGTTGGCGCGCGCAGGCACCGACCGCGAGCGCGGCCAGCATCGGCAACAACAATCGAACTCCCCGCATCAGAAAAAACCCAGGGCCGGTTGGCGGAAATCTTGAAGGCGATTAACGCTTTATATGGTTAAGAAATCCTCACCACCCGCCAAATGACGTGTTGGCGGGGTTTTCGGCCCGGCCCTCAAACCAAACGGGCGCCCGAAAGGGCGCCCGCTGGACTTTGATTCTGCGTTGCGGTCTAGGCGCCGGCCGCGCAGCTTCGCGCCGGTGCCGATCGGGCACGACACGCCGGTACCGCCGTGGCCGCAATAGCCGAAGGGATTCTTCGCCAGATACTGCTGGTGATAGTCCTCGGCAAAGTAGAACTCCGGCGCATCGACGATCTCGGTGGTGATGGCGCCGTAGCGCTTCTTGCCGAGCTCAGCCTGATACATCGCCTTCGACGCCTCGGCGGCTTTCTTCTGCGCGGGCGTGAAAGTGTAGATGCCGGACCGGTACTGCGTGCCGACATCGGCGCCCTGGCGCATGCCTTGGGTCGGGTCATGGCCTTCCCAGAAGGTCTTGAGCAGCGCCTCGTAGGAGATCTTCTTCGGGTCGTAGACCACCAGCACCACCTCGTTGTGGCCGGTGCGGCCCGAGCAGACTTCCTCATAGATCGGATTGGGCGTCGCGCCGCCGGCGTAGCCGACCGCGGTGACATAGACGCCGTCCAACTGCCAGAAGCTCTTCTCCGAGCCCCAGAAGCAGCCGAGGCCGAACATCGCCTTCTCAAGGCCCTCCGGATAAGGGCCTTTCAGCGCGTGGTGGTTGACGAAATGCTCGGTCGCCGTGCGGATGGCGTGATCGCGGCCCGGCAGCGCCTCGGCGGCACTTGGCATGGAAAGGGATTTCTTGAAGCCAAACATTGCTTGGTCCTCTCGATTTTCTTGCAATCAATTGAGCGCAATATAGGCGCGGAGCGGCTTTTGCGGAATGCCGGCGCCGATCACGTCTCGGCCAAATGCCGGCACCAGGCGTTCACGGCCCTGTCAACGCTCGTAGCCGATCAGCGGCTTTTTGCGGCGGCCGAGCATCAGCAGCAGGATGCCGAAGCCGCCCAGGATGCTCCAGCTCGGCGCCGCCAGAATGCCGAGCATCGCCGGGTCCCATAGGATACCGCCGGCATAGGGCTCGATCAGCGGCTTAAGCTTTTGCAGGCTGCCGGCATTGATCAGCTCCCACAGCGTCCGCACGCTGGTGAAATAGAGATTATTGGCCGCAATCGACTTGGTGCCGTCGTAGATCACCAGGATAAAGGCGGCGGCCAGGCAAATCATGCCAATAAAGCGGAACAGGAAGCGGATCATAATAAGGGGACTCTTCTTGATCGCTCAAATACACCGAGCGGGGACGCGAATTAGGAGCACCGATTAACCCGGGCCGCGGTCAGGTTCAACCTAGGACGCATGGCAGCCTAGCCCGGCTTCCCTTGAGCAAGCGAGGTTCCTTCCGCTAACGTCGCCCGCGCCGGGCAGGTCCGGTGCGTATTGGAGTAAAAATGGCCACTAAACCTCCCGGCGGCCCGACCCGGCCGACTTTCACCGATCTCGAAGCCCTGCAATTTCACAGCGTCGGAAGACCCGGCAAGCTTGAGGTCGTGGCAACCAAGCCGATGGCGACCCAGCGCGACCTGTCGCTGGCCTATTCGCCGGGAGTGGCGGTGCCGGTGCTGGCGATCGCCGAGGATCCGAGCAAGGCCTACGATTATACGGTCAAGGGCAATTTCGTCGCCGTCATCACCAACGGCACGGCCATCTTAGGGCTCGGCAACCGCGGCGCGCTGGCGGCCAAGCCCGTGATGGAAGGCAAGGCGGTGCTGTTCAAGCGCTTCGCCGACATCGACTCCATCGACCTGGAAGTCTCCACCGAGGACCCCGACGAGTTCATCAATTGCGTGCGCTATCTCGGCGCCGGCTGGGGCGGCATCAATCTCGAGGACATCAAGGCGCCGGAGTGCTTCATCATCGAGCAGCGCCTGCGCGAACTGATGGACATCCCGGTATTCCACGACGATCAGCACGGCACCGCGATCATCTCCGCCGCCGGCCTGATCAATGCGCTCGATCTGACCGGGCGCGACGTGCAGAACACCAAACTGGTCTGCAACGGCGCCGGAGCTGCCGGCATCGCCTGCCTGGAACTGCTCAAGGCCATCGGCTTCAAGGCCGATAACCTGATCCTGTGCGACACCAAGGGCGTGATCTATCAAGGCCGCACCGACGGCATGAACCAGTGGAAGTCGGCCTATGCGGTCAAGACCTCGGCGCGCACGCTCGCCGAGGCGATGAAAGGGGCCGACGTGTTCTTCGGCCTTTCCGTCAAGGGCGCCGTGACCAAGGAGATGGTCAAGTCGATGGCGGCCAAGCCGATCATCTTCGCCTTGGCCAATCCCGACCCGGAAATCACCGCCGAGGAAGTCGCCGAAGTGCGCGATGACGCCATCATGGCGACCGGCCGCTCCGACTACCCCAACCAGGTCAATAATATTCTGGGCTTCCCATTCATTTTCCGCGGCGCGCTCGATGTGCGCGCCTCCACCATCAACATGGAAATGAAAATCGCCGCCGCGCACGCGCTCGCCGAACTGGCGCGCGAGGACGTGCCCGACGAAGTCGCCGCGCTGTACGGCGCGCGGCCGAAATACGGGCCGGAATACATTATCCCGGTCGCCGTTCGATCCGCGCCTGATTTCGACGGTGCCGCCGGCGGTGGCGAAAGCCGCCATGGATACCGGCGTCGCGCGCAAGCCGATCGTCGACATGGATGCCTATCGCCACCAGTTGAACGCGCGGCGCGACCCGATCGCCGGCACGCTGGTGCAGGTCTTCGCCAAGCTGCGCCGCTCACCCAAGCGCGTCGTGTTTGCCGAGGGCGAAGAGGAACAAGTGATCCGCGCCGCCGCCAGTTTCGTCGATCAGGGCCTGGGCACCGCGCTGCTGGTCGGCCGTGAGGACCGCGTGCGTCTTGCCGCCAAGGAAGCCGGCATCGACATCGGCGAAGGCATCGAAATCATCAATGCGGCGCTATCGAAGCGCAACACCGTCTATCTCAACCATCTGTACGAGCGGCTGCAACGACAGGGCTATTTGCTGCGCGACTGCCAAAGGCTGGTGAATACCGACCGCAATTACTTCGCGTCCTGCATGGTGGCGCTCGGCGACGCCGACGCCATGGTGACCGGCGTCACCCGCAATTTCTCGGTCGCGCTCGAGGACGTGCGCAATGTCATCGACCCCAAGCCGGGGCACCGGGTGATCGGCGTGTCGCTGGTGGTGGCGCGCGGCCGCACGGTGGTGGTGGCCGACACTGCGGTGACGGAAATGCCGACCGCCGAGGAACTCGCCGAGATCGCCATCGAGGCCGCCGGCGTCGCGCGACGGCTCGGCTATGAGCCGCGGCTGGCAATGCTGGCGTTTTCGACCTTCGGCCATCCGCAAGGCGAGCGTTCCGCCAGGGTGATCGAGGCGGTGAAAATTCTCGACGGCAAACGGGTCGATTTCGAATATGACGGCGAAATGGCCGCCGACGTGGCACTCAATCCGGAACTGGCGACGCCCTACCCGTTCTGCCGGTTGTCGGGTCCCGCCAACGTGCTGGTGATGCCGGCGTTCCACTCAGCCTCGATCTCCACCAAGATGCTGCAGGAACTCGGCGGCGCCACTGTCATCGGGCCGCTGCTGGTCGGGCTCGACCGGCCGGTGCAGATCGTGCAACTCGGTGCCAAGGATAATCAAATCGTCAACATGGCGGCGCTTGCCGCCTATAATGTGAGCGGCTAGCACGCGTGTCGTGTGCACCTCAGTCGGTAAACTTTCGCCGAAAACAAACGGAGACGTCCCTTGAGCGCGACCCTATCCGGCGTGATTGCCGCCGTTGCCACGCCGATCGCCGATGACGGCGCGCCCGACCTGAAGCGCGCGATCAAGCTCGCAAATTTTCTCCTCGACAACGGCTGCGACGGCCTCAACGTCCTGGGCACCACCGGCGAGGCGACATCGTTCGCGCGCGACGAGCGCATGGCGGTGATGGACGCCTACAAGTCGAACGGCTTGCCGCTGCATCGCCTGATGGTGGGAACCGGCGCCGCCGCGGTGTCCGATGCGGTCGCGCTGACGCGGCATGCGGCGGAGCTCGGCTTCGGCGGTGCGCTGGTGCTGCCGCCGTTTTACTACAAAGGCGTGCCCGACGACGGACTGGTCGCCTATATCGACACGCTGGTGAAGGCGACGGCGCAAAAGCCGATCCCGATCTACCTCTATCACTACCCGGCGATGTCGGGCCTGCCCTGGCACGTCGCCTTGATCCAGCGCCTGCTGGAATCCTATCCGGGCCGCATCGTCGGATTGAAGGACTTCGTCCGGCGACATGGCCTATGCCCGCGCGGCAGCGGCGATCGCGAAGGACTTCGCGGTGTTCCCTTCGACCGAAGCCTGCCTGATCGAGGCGCGCGACGGCGCCTTCGCCGGCTGCGTCTCGGCGACCGCCAATCTCAACCCCGATCTGTGCGCGCGCGCCTGGCGCGACGGCGACACGGTGGCGCTCGATGCCGCCGTCGCGATCCGCAAGCTGTTCGAAGGCCGTGCGCTGGTCTCGGGCGTGAAGGCCCTGCTCAGCCATATCCATGGCGACCCGGTGCTGGCGCGGGTCAAGCCGCCGCTGGCGGCGTTTTCGGCCGCCGATCGCGCGGCGGTGTTTGCCGGCCACGACGCGGTGCGGGCCAAACGGGTGGCTTAACGACCCTATTTTCCGGCGTTGACGCCCCCGCCGGGCCTTACTATAAGCCTCGCAACGCAGCGGCCTTTGTGGCCGCTGCAATTTCTTGCAAACAACGGTCACTTATGGCGGGATTTCCGCCGTTAGCGTCCAGTCGCCAACGAGAGGCCCATGGCCAATACCAGTTCCGCCCGCAAAGCCACGCGCAAGATCGCGCGCAAGACCGAAATCAACAAGACGCGCCGTACGCTGCTGCGCAATTCGGTCCGCAAAGTCGAAGAAGCGATCGCCAGCGGCGACCCCAAGGTGGCCATGGCGGCGTTCAAGGCCGCCGAACCGGTCATCATGCGGGCCGCGCAGCGCAACGTCGTTCACAAGAATACGGCGAGCCGAAAAGTTTCGCGCCTTGCCCATCGCATCGCTAAGCTCGCCAAGTAGCGTCGCGCTGAAATACGCCGGCCGGCGAACTCGGCCGGTAGAGCGGCCCGCGTCATTGTGCGGCGCAATCGTTTATAAAATTTGTCATAAACAATCGCCCGGCGTCTGCTTCCAACGTGAGCCGGACGGCTTTGGCGCGCGTGCCGTTGTCAAACCGTCATCACGCCGTCAGATAGATTTGCCCGCAGCGATTTTACTGGACAAACCGCGGCATCGAACGCGCGGGCTTAAGCGCCGCCGGACGTTCTTGGCGACAGCTACCTTGGTTTTTTGAACACGATTATTTTTGTTGTCATAATGACTTAAGGTCAAAGCAGGCCGCAGGACCCGGGAAACGCGGCGCGCCCAACAAAATCAGAAGCTGTGGCGCGAGAAATTATTTTATTATTGCATACCTCTCGCGCCGCAATGGCGACTCGGAAATTCCTAGCGACTCTTCAACACGTTGGTGCCCAAACATTCACACCGAAACCGTTCATAGCGGCTGGTATTCCGCATCTTGCCGTGAAGATGCGCGTGCGATTGTCGTTGCTCATGCTGGGCGCATGTGATTTTTTAATAATGCGTTCGGAGTTCTCCGCCCGCGACCAGAAACAAGGTTCTATTTCACGCTCATGGGGTGAGAACGGCCGTCGTTTGCCTGCTGCATGCTTGGCAGCCAGGTTGATCGGCCGAAGCATTCCGGACCGACGAGATCCGGAAGTAATCACACCACGGGGCGAAGGCTCGTAAGTTAAATCTTTGGGGGGATGTCATGATGGGACTGGGAATAGTGAAAGCAATCAGCGCCAGTAACAGCACGCGGCATTCGTCCAGTGCGGACTTTCGTCTAACTGTCGCCCATCCCGCCTGCATGCCAACCTCGGTTTCATGCATTGTTCTTTCCGGACGCCTCGCGGCGCGTATGGCCTGCACGTACACGACAGGAATTCGGGGTACGGCGCCGCCGCCCTTGGGCTGAGGCGCAACCATCCTCGAGTTCGTGTCGCTGCCGCACCGCAGCCTTGAGTGCCTCCGCGGAACCAGCGTCTCCCGACATCATCGAGTGAGTGTTGTTGCGTCTGGTACCGGCGCGTTGGCGGCAGCTGTCAAACCTATCCGCATATTGCCGAGCAACCGAGTTCGTTCAACCATTCAAGCGAATAGAGCAAAAGACAATGTCGGACGAAATTCAGGATGGCTGGACACGGGTTCGCGGCCGTTTGCGCGCCGAAGTCGGCGACGACGTCTATTCAAGCTGGTTTGCGCGCATGGACCTCGAGGCGATCGAGGACGGCGCGGTGCGGCTGTCGGTGCCGACCCGGTTCCTGAAGAGCTGGATTCAGTCGCACTATGCCGAACGCGTGCTGGCCTGCTGGCAGGCGGAAGACGCCAAAGTCGGCCGCGTCGAGTTGATCGTGCGCTCGGCGGTCCTCAAGACCACGGTGCAGCCCAAGCTCAAGCCGGAAACCACGGCCGCCGGCAGCGACAACAGCGCCCGCTTCAATAATCATGGCAACGGCCGCCCGATGACGGTCGGCGATCCCGGTGTGCATGAGGCGCTCGGCGGCTCGCCGCTCGACGCCCGCCTGTCGTTCGACAGTTTCGTGGTCGGCCGCTCCAATACGCTGGCTCACGCCGCCGCCAAGCAAGTCGCGGCCGCGCGGCGCACCGACCCGGTGATGTTCAATCCGCTGTACATCCATGCCGGCGTCGGCCTCGGCAAGACGCATCTATTGCAAGCCATCACCTGGGCCGGAAACGCCGCAGGCGAGCGCAAAGTTTTGTATCTCACCGCCGAGAAGTTCATGTACGGCTTCGTCTCGGCGCTGCGCACCCAGACCGCGCTCGCCTTCAAGGAAGCGCTGCGCGGCATCGGCGTGCTGGTGATCGACGATCTGCAATTCCTGCAAGGCAAGTCGACCCAGGCCGAGTTCTGCCACACGCTCAACGCCCTGATCGATGCCGGCCGCCAGGTCATCATCGCTTCCGACCGTCCGCCGTCGGACCTGGAAAGCCTCGACGACCGGGTGCGCTCGCGGCTGGCCGGCGGGCTGGTGGTCGAAATGGGTTCGCTCGGCGAGGAGCTGCGTTTTGAGATCCTGAAAGCCCGGGTTCTGGCGGCGCGGACCTACCATCCGACCTTCGATGTGCCGCTGCCGGTGCTGGCCTATATCGCCAAGACCGTCACCCATAACGGCCGCGACCTGGAAGGCGCGCTCAACCGCCTGCTGGCCCACAACAAGCTCACCGGCCATGCGGTCACCCTGGAAATGGCCGAGCGCGAGGTGCGCGACCTGATCCGCCCGCAGGAGCCCAAGCGGGTCAAGATCGAGGACATCCAGCGGGTGGTGGCGCGGCAGTACAATGTCAGCCGGTCCGACCTGTTGTCGTCGCGCCGGACCGCCAATGTGGTCCGCCCGCGGCAGGTGGCCATGTATCTGGCCAAGACACTGACCCTGCGTTCGCTGCCCGAGATCGGCCGGCGCTTCGGCGGCCGCGACCACACCACCGTGCTGCACGCGGTTCGCAAGATCGAGGGCCTGGTCGGCAACGACATGGCGCTGGCCGAGGAAATCGAGATTTTGAAGCGGCAATTGCAGGAATAACCGGCGCTTAGCCCCGTCCCGCCAGCCTGCGGACGGGGGCGCCGATTTGCCCCCACCCTGTGGACGCCCTGGGGATATGAGCGGGGACCAAAAACGCGCCCTTGCGCATTCCTTCTGCTCTTGTCACCTTTGCTCCCCGGCCTCGCATTCCGCGAACGGCCGGCTTGGCGTCGCGCCTCGTTTGAAGGCCTTTTCAAAGGCGCCGAAGCGGGTTTCCCATGAAGGTCACTGTCGAGCGTGCCGAACTCCTGAAGTCGCTGGGCCACGTCCACCGCGTGGTCGAACGGCGCAACACCATCCCCATTCTCGCCAACGTGCTGATCAAGGCCGACAAGGGCAAGCTCAGCCTGAAGGCGACCGATCTCGATCTCGAAATGACCGACGCCATCGCCGCCGAGGTCGCGCCTGGCGGCGCCACCACGGTGCCGGCGCACATGTTCTACGAGATCGTGCGCAAGCTGCCGGAAGGTTCGCAGATCGTGATCGAGGGTTCCGGCGACCGCGCCGTGCTCGCGATCCGCGCCGGGCGCTCGCGCTTCACCTTGCAGACGCTGCCGGAAAGCGATTTTCCCGATCTCGCCGCCGGCGAGATGACGCATTCGTTCAAGGTCGCCGCCGGCGATCTCAAACGGCTGATCGACAAGACCCAGTTCGCGATCTCGACCGAAGAGACCCGCTACTATCTCAACGGCATCTATCTGCACGTCGCCGGCACCGCCAAGGCCGGGACGCTGCGCGCGGTCGCGACCGACGGTCACCGGCTGGCGCAAGTCGAACTGCCGCTGCCGGAAGGCGCCGCCGGCATGCCGGGCATCATCGTGCCGCGCAAGACGGTGGCCGAGGTGCAGCGCCTGATCGAAACCGGCGAAGGCGAAATCGCCATCGAATTATCGGCCGGCAAGATCCGTTTCACCATCGGCAACGCGGTGCTGACCTCGAAGCTGATCGACGGAACTTTCCCGGATTACGGCCGCGTGATCCCGGCCAACAACGACAAGAGCCTGGTGGTCGACAAGAAGGATTTCGAAGCCGCGGTCGACCGCGTCTCCACCGTTTCCAGCGAGCGCGGCCGCGCCGTCAAGCTGTCGATCACCAGCGGAAAACTCGTGCTGTCGGTGACCAACCCGGATTCCGGCAGCGCCACCGAGGAAATCGAGGTCGAGTACGATTCCGAACCGCTCGATATCGGCTTTAATTCCCGCTATTTGCTCGACATTGCCGCGCAAATCGAAGGCGAGGTGGCCGTGCTCAAGCTCGCCGACCCCGGCTCGCCCACTTTGATCCAAGACAAAGACGCCAAGGGCGCTTTGTATGTATTGATGCCCATGCGGGTGTGAGGAATGACTCATGCTCGAAGCCTCAAAGGCCAGCCGGATGAGCATCTCAGAAGACTTTTTAAGGCGCGAAGATCTGCGCTCTCATCTTATTTAGAGAGACGTGGAGCACATTGATCCCGGAAGTGTTCCGGGACGTGCCGACCTATTACGATAAAGGCAATGCGGTCGCCTCGCTCGGCAGCTGTTCACGCTGGAGCGCAAAATTCGCAAGGGCAATCCACAAACACCTGCAGCCGGGCGCAAAAGTTCTCGACGTCTGTTCCGGCACGCACGACATCCCGCTGCGGCTTCTGGCGCTCGACCCGACGCTCGACATCCATGCGGTGGACGGCAGCATCCACATGACCGCCGAAGGCCAACGCCGCGCCGACGAGCGCGGTCTGACGATCAATGCGCGCGTCTGCGACGCCCACGTGCTGCCGTTTCCCGACAATTCGTTCGATGCCGTGACGCTGCAATTCGCCTCGCGTCATCTCGAGATCATTACGACGTTCAAGGAGATCAACCGGGTTCTCAAGCCGGGCGGCATTTTCTGCCATAACGACATGCTGCGCCCGTCATCGCGCGTGATTGAAATTCCATATTTGGCGTTTTTGCGATTTCTCGGTCTGGTTCACCGCCAGGCTGTTCGGCAGTTCCGCCGAAAGCATGAAGTGCGTCCGCTACTTCGCCGATGCGATCCATCACTTCTATAAGCCGAGTGAGTTGAGCGCACTGCTCGAGGAAGTTGGTTTCGACAATATCGAGAGCCGCAGCTTTCTCACCGGCGTCATGTCCTACCATATTTCGCAGAAGCCGGCGGCCTAGAACAAAGTCTGCATTGGTTGTAAGGCAGCCGCGCGGGCCCAAGCCCGGCGTTTGACGCGGCCCGGCATTTTTGATTTTAAGTGAGCCAGACTGTTCCGCTGGTCTCGGGTCGCCATCAGCCGGCGCAAGACGCGTCGCTGTCGCCCGCGACACGAAAGGGACGATGACTTCAGCCTTCATCCGCCGTCTGACGCTGACCAATTTCCGCAGCTATCACGCCGCGCAAATCGGGCTCGACCGCGCCGGGCCGGTGGTGCTGACCGGGGCCAATGGCGCCGGCAAGACCAATCTGATCGAGGCGATCTCGCTGCTGGCGCCGGGCCGCGGCTTGCGCCGCGCCACCATGGACGAGCTGGCTTTCACCGAGGGCGACGGCTCCTGGGCGGTCTCGGCCGAGATCGAAGGCATGCTGGGCCTGAGCACGCTGGGCACCGGCATCGATCCGCCGGCGGCGGAGGATTCGTCATCGACGCGCAAATGCCGGATCGATCGCGAAAACGTCGGGTCGGCGACCGCCTTTGCCGACCACCTGCGGGTGGTGTGGCTGACGCCGGCCATGGATCCGCTGTTCAACGGGCCTGCCTCGGAGCGGCGGCGGTTCCTCGATCGCCTGGTGCTCGCGGTCGATGCCCAGCACTCCAGCCGCGTCTCGGCGCTGGAGCGTTCCTTGCGCTCGCGCAACCGCCTGCTGGAAGAGGCCCATAGCGATCCGCATTGGCTCGACGCCATCGAGCACGAGACCGCGGAGGTCGCGGTCGCGGTGGCGGCGGCGCGATCCGAGACCGTGAACCGCCTGTCCGGCGCGCTCAGCGCGGCGCGCGACCAGGCGCCGGAATTTCCCCACGCCGAGATCGCGCTGGAAGGCTGGATGGAGAAACTCCTGTCCAGCCATAGCGCGATCGAAATCGAAGACCGCTATCGCGCCTTGTTGAAGGACAATCGCGCCCGCGACGCCGCCGCCGGGCGCACGCTCGACGGCCCGCATCTGTCGGACTTCGCGGTCACCCATGCCAGCAAGAATATCCCGGCGTCCGACGCGTCGACCGGCGAACAGAAGGCGCTGCTGATCCGCCTGGTGTTGGCGCATGCACGGTTGATCAAGCAGATGACCGGCTTTGCACCGCTGCTGTTGCTCGACGAAGTGGTCGCGCATCTCGATCCGGCGCGGCGCGCGGCGCTCTATGACGCGCTCGCGGCGCTCGGCGCGCAGGTATGGATGACCGGCGCCGATCCGGCGGCCTTCGGCGACATCACCGGCCGCGCGCAAGTCTTCAACATCCGCCCCGGTAACGTGGAACCGGCCCGGTAAAGTTCCATTAAGTTATTGTTGACGTTCCATTAATCGAGACAACTTGAACTAATCGAAAACAGGAACCATCGCGCTGCCAATCTCTTTACCCTACACACATCAGCACCGGCACGAGACCGGTTTAGGGAGCGACAATGAAATCGGACACGGCCATAGATCGAGTGAGGCGCGAGTTGTATCGCGTGCTCGATCACATGCGCGCCGATCTCGATCGCATTGAGATCCTGACGGCCGCGCTCAGCGCGTTCGGCAAGCCGGTTCCAGAATACGAACCGAGCTTCCAGCACATGCACCAAATGGCGCTCAGCGCGCACGAGATCCGCTAGCCCAGTCGAATTTCGCCTTTTAACGGCAATAAATTACCTCCAACGGCCCCAACCGCGAGGCTGCGAAACGCAGGCCCGGACTTGCGGTTTTCAAACAAGTTTAACGATCGGCGCAACGGAAATCCGACGGCCGTTTGGTAAAATGTTTCGAAATCAAATTCGAAAGTCTGTCCATGTCATCGCGTACCGCACCGCGGGCCGTCGCCAAAGACACGCCACGCGCGCGCGCGACCCAGGACTCGTCCAAGAATTTGACCGGAGCGCTCGCCGTTCTCGATTCGCTTCGCCACGATAGACTGCTGGAAGCGGTGGCGATCGCCGCCAGGGAGTTGCTGCGCACCTCCGATCTGGCGGCCGCACTGCCGAAGGTGATCGAGCAAATCGGTCAGGCCACCGGCGTCGACCGCGCGCATCTGTTTCTGGTCGATGCCGCAAGCTCCGATGGCCGCATCCTGCAGCATCACGTATGGACCGCGGCTCAGATTGCGACGCCGCCGGAATTCCAGAACGCCAAGGCCCCGATGGCGGAGATCGGACTGGGATCATGGATTGCAACGCTCAAGCGCGGCGAGACCATCACCGGTCACGTTCGCGATTTTGACCCTGTCACGCGCGAATTTTTCGAGCTCGGCGGCGTCAAATCGGTTTTATGCGTACCGGTTTTCGCCGACAGCGACTGGCTCGGGATGATCGCATTCGACGACTGCAACAGCGAGCACGACTGGTCGGCCGTCGAAATCGACACGGTCAAAACGCTGGCCGAAATGGTCGGTGCCGCGATCGCCCGCACCAATCGATCAGAAGCAGCTCGCCGACGCCAATCGCATCATCGAGAACAGCCCGACCATTCTTTATCGCGTCGGGCCGCAGTACCCGTTTCCTTTGATATTCCTGTCGGAGAACGTCAGCCGTTACGGCTACCACGCCGGCGAATTGCTGGCGCATCCCGAGCGCTGGCCGCAACTGATCGAAAGCGCCGATTTGGCCGGCGTGCTCGCCAATACGCGCGCGATCAGCGAAGGCAAGGTCGACGCCGTCAATGCCGAATTCCGCATAAGGACGGCCGACGGTTCGATCGTCTGCTTCGACAGCCGCGGCAGCGCGGTGCACGATGCCGACAACCGGATCGTGGCCATCGAGGGCATCCTGACCGATGTGACCGACCGCAAGAACTCCGAAAACGAACTGTCGTTCTCGCAAATCCTGCTGACCACCGCGATCGAGAATTCACCGGACGCCATCCTCGTTGTCGACGCCAATGGCCGTATCATCATGTTTAACCGGCATTTCGTCGAGCTGTGGACCATTCCTTCGGAACTCCTGCACGCCGGGCTCGATGAGGCCGTCCTGAAGATCGTGTCGTCTCGGATTAAGGATGAAAACGAATTCGTGGCGCGGGTTCGCCACCTCTACAGTCATCCGGAAATCCACAGTCATGAAGAGCTTGAAACCAAGGATGGCCGCATTATCGAGCGGCATTCGGGTTCGCTCTACGACAAAAAAAATCAGTATTTGGGGCGCATCTGGTACTTTCGCGACATCACCGACACCAAGCGGGCCGCGGATAAAATCGCGGCGCTGGCGCGCACCGACGCGCTGACCGGACTACCCAACCGGGCGGCATTTCTCGACCGGCTGAACCTGGAATTCGCGCGCGCCAAGCGCGGCGCCAATCAATTCGCCGTGCACTATCTCGACCTCGACCATTTCAAGGACGTCAACGACACGCTCGGGCACCCGATGGGCGACAAATTGCTGCAGGCGGTCGCGGACCGGCTCAAAGCCTGCGTGCGCGAAACCGACATGGTTGCCCGCTTCGGCGGCGACGAATTCGCCATTTTGCAGGACGACATCTCCGACAGCGACAGTGTCGAAGCCTTGGCGGCCAAGATCGGCGAGGTCATCGCCGCGCCTTTCGCCATCGAAGACAGTCAGGTGCAAACCACCGCCAGCATCGGCATCGTGCCCTTCCGCGGCGACGTTACGGGCGTCGACGCCATGATGATGAAGGCGGACCTCGCGCTCTACCGCGCAAAAAACGATGGCCGCAATCAGTTCCGCTTCCATGTCGCCGAACTCGACGAGCAGACCCGTGAACGGATGATCATCGGCGAAGAACTACGGCATGCAATCAAGCGCGACGAGTTCGAACTGTACTATCAGCCGCAGGTGGAGCTTAAATCCGGACGGATCGTCGGGATGGAGGCCTTGATCCGCTGGAATCATCCAAAGCGCGGTCTGATGCTGCCGACCACCTTCATCCCGATCGCCGAGACGACCGGGAGCATCGTCCCGATCGGCGAATGGGTGATTGAACATGCCTGTCGGCAGATCGGCGCGTGGAACGATCTCGGCATTGCGCCATTGACCGTCGCGGTCAATCTCTCGGGCGCGCAATTCAAGCTCGCTTCGCAACTCGATAAGATCGTCAGCGAATGCCTCGCCCGCTACCACATCGCGCCGGAGCAGCTGGAGCTCGAACTCACCGAATCGGTGCTGCTGCAGACCACCCAGCGCCACAGCGACGCGTTCAACCGGCTGCGCAAAATCGGGGTACGGCTGGCGATCGACGATTTCGGCACCGGTTATTCCTCGCTCGACTACCTGCGGCTGTTTCGGGTCTCCCGCCTGAAGATCGACCAGCGCTTCATTCGCGACGTGGCGACCAGCGCCGACGATGCGGCGATCGTGCGGGCCACCATTGGGCTGGCGCATGAACTGGGCATGGAGGTTGTGGCGGAAGGCGTGGAAACCGCAGCCCAGCGCGATTTCCTGATCGCCGCCGCCTGCAAGCTGGCGCAAGGCTATTACTTCGGCAAGCCGGTACCGGTTGCGGCGGCGAGCGAGATGCTGCGGCGCAAT
This sequence comes from uncultured Alphaproteobacteria bacterium, assembly GCA_963825015.1. Taxonomy (GTDB): domain Bacteria; phylum Pseudomonadota; class Alphaproteobacteria; order Rhizobiales; family Xanthobacteraceae; genus Pseudolabrys. The sequence continues at coordinate 26,227 of CAWGRN010000008.1, forward strand.
TTGCAGATCGCCGCCGCTTAGTCGCGCGCGCGCTACTGCTCGCCGAGCAGTTCCCGCCGCTGCCGTTCCGAGGCATCCGAATAGCGCCGTAACGCGTGCGCCTCGCTGAGCAGGCCGATTACCTGACGGTGTTCGGCTGAATCCACCACCGCCAGCGCTTCCGCCTCGAAGCGGTCGAAAGCCGCGATCGCCTCCTGCGCCGTCAATTGCGCCAGCAGCACGTGGTCGGCGTGATGCAGGATATCGCGCAATGGCGCCGTGGCGGCCAGTTCCGCGGCGTGGGCTTCGGCCACCAGCACCATGCCGGCATAGCGGCCTTCCTCGTCCACCGCGATCACCTGGTTGGTCGAGCCCAAGGGAAACGCCTCGCGGAACGCCGACACCGGCGTCTCCACCGGCGTCGTGCGCACGTCGGCGCGCATCATCTGCGCCACCGTCAGATCCCGGATCCAGCCGACATCGGCGGCGCTGCGGATGGTCTCGCCGCGCAGGTGGAAGCGCCAGGTGGTGAACGAATAGCCGAAGAATTCGCGCGTCACCTGCATCGAGATGATGACCGCGACCAGCACCGCGGTGGTGAGCCAGAGGTCGCCGGTGCTCTCGAGCGCGATGAAGGTCATGGTCAGCGGCCCGCCGATCACCGCCACCGACAGCGCGCTCATGCCGATGATGGCGAAGGCGTCGGGATTGGCCGCGAACGCCGATGGCATTGAGCCCGACCGCGAACAGTTGACCGCCGAGCGCGCCGAGCAGCAGCGAGGCAAAGAACAAGCCGCCGCGGAAGCCGGAGCCGAGCGAAATCATCGAGGCCAGCGACTTGAGCACGAATATCAGGGCGATGGTGGCGAGCGGCAGCTTGAAAATGCCGGTCAGATGCAGCGCGCCATGGCCGGACGACATCACCTGCGGCGAGACGATCGCCAGCAGGCCGACCAGCGCGCCGCCCAGCATCGGCCGCAGCGCCGGCTTCACCCGGATGCGCGTGAACAGCAGTTCGCAGGCTGCGACGCCGCGCATCAAAATGATCCCGAACACTGCCATTAGCAGGCCGAGGCCGGAGGCGATGACGACGTCGCGCACGGCCAGGCTCGAAACCGTGCCGGCATCGATGCCGAGCTGGGCCGGCGCAAAGGCCAGCGCGGTGAGATAGCCGACCAGCGAAGCCATGCCGACCGGCGCCAGGCTGGCGATCGAGTAGGTGCCGATGATCAGCTCGAAGCCATAGAAGGCGCCGCCCAGCGGCGCGCCGAAGGCGCCGGCGATGGCGGCGGCCGCGCCGCATCCGACCAGAATGCGCATATCGCTGCGGCGCAGGCGGAACGCCTGCCCGATCTTGGAGGCGATGCCGCTGGCGAGCTGGGTGTAGCCGGCCTCCAGCCCGACCGAGGCGCCGACGCCGCTCGACCACACGGTCTGGGCCGCCACGATCAGGCTGCCGCGCATCGACATGCGGCCGCCGTGCAGCGCATTGGCCTCGATCGGGTCGACTTCGGTGCCGCGCCGGCGGTTGACATAGGCCGATACCAGGCCGAACAGCAGGCCGCCGAGGCACGGCACCAGAAAGGCATAGATCGGGTTGAGCGAAACCCGGCCCGACAGCCGCTCGCCGGGATCCAGGCCGAAAAAGCTCAAATGCATCAAGGCGACCACTTCGCCCATCGCCGTCACCACCAGGCCGGCCATGGCGCCGACCACGAGCGGCCAGCGCGATGATGCTCGACTCGCGGGCGCGAACCATGGCGCGCAGGCGATGCGGAACTTCGAAGGTCTGGCGGAGCCAATGCATCGGGATAAGGATTCAACGCGGGCGGGGGCGTGCCTGCTTAGATGACAAGTCGCCGCCGCGTGCAAGAACTTAGGCTAAGAATTGAACCAAGAGGTTAAGCCTTGAACGCAGCGCGTGGCGCTTCCGTGACCGCCCCGCGGCGGCGCTGCGGACGGGGCGAAAAGCGCTTTCGAATCAACCGCAAAAGCGGCCCAAAAACCGGCCTGAATTTGCCTCGCCGGGTCTTTAAAAAACGCTTTCAAATCAACATATTAACAGCGCTGAGAATACCCTGTACGCGACCCGCTTTTCGTGTCACACAAAATGACAATTCCGACTCATTTTTTCGCTCCGTTGAAGGTGCCGCCGATGGCTGAACCGGCCCGAGATATCCGTTCCGACGATACCGATTACGGCGCCGAGTCGATCAAGGTCCTCAAGGGCCTCGACGCCGTGCGCAAGCGGCCGGGCATGTATATCGGCGATACCGACGACGGCTCCGGCCTGCACCACATGGTCTACGAGGTGGTGGACAACGCCATCGACGAGGCGCTCGCCGGCCATGCCACCGAAGTGGTGGCCGTGCTCAATCCCGACGGCTCGGTGACGGTGCGCGACAACGGCCGCGGCATTCCGACCGGCATCCACGCCGGCGAAGGCATTTCGGCGGCCGAGGTCATCATGACCCAACTGCATGCCGGCGGAAAATTCGATCAGAATTCCTACAAGGTGTCCGGCGGCTTGCACGGCGTCGGCGTCTCGGTGGTCAACGCGCTGTCGAGCTGGCTCAAGCTGACGATCTGGCGCGACGGCAAAGAGCATTTCATGGAATTCGCCGACGGCGTCGCGGTGGCGCCGCTGAAGGTCGTCGGCGATTCGAACGGCAAGCGCGGCACCGAGGTGACCTTCTTCCCGTCGCCCAAGACCTTCACCATGGTGGAGTTCGACTTCGCCACGCTCGAGCATCGCCTGCGCGAACTGGCCTTCCTCAATTCCGGCGTCAACATCGTGCTGTCCGACATGCGCCACGCGGTCGAGAAGCGCGAGGAGATGAAATACGAAGGCGGCGTCGAGGCCTTCGTGAAATTTCTCGACCGCAACAAGACGCCGCTGATCCCCAAGCCGGTCATGATCAAGGCCGAGCGCGAAGGCATCACGGTGGAATGCGCGTTGTGGTGGAACGACAGCTATCATGAGATCGGTATTGTGCTTCACCAACAACATCCCGCAGCGCGACGGCGGCACGCATCTGGCCGGTTTCCGCGGCGCGCTGACCCGCCAGATCACGCAATATGCCGAGACCATCGGCACCACGCGCAAGGAAAAGGTGGCGCTGACCGGCGACGACTGCCGCGAAGGCTTGACCTCGGTGCTGTCGGTGAAAGTGCCGGACCCGAAGTTCTCGTCGCAGACCAAGGACAAGCTGGTGTCCTCGGAAGTCCGCCCGGTGGTCGAAAACGTCATCAATCAGGCGCTGCAGGACTGGTTCGAGATTCACCCGCAGGAAGCCCGCGTCATTGTCGGCAAGGTGGTGGAAGCCGCCGCCGCCCGCGAGGCCGCGCGCAAGGCGCGCGATCTGACGCGGCGCAAGGGCGCGCTCGACATCTCGTCATTGCCCGGCAAGCTCGCCGATTGCCAGGAGCGCGATCCGGCCAAGTCCGAACTGTTCATCGTCGAGGGCGATTCGGCCGGCGGCTCCGCCAAGCAGGGCCGCAACCGCGAATTCCAGGCTGTGCTGCCGTTGCGCGGCAAAATCTTGAACGTCGAGCGCGCACGCTTCGACAAGATGCTGGGCAGCCAGGAGATCGGCACGCTGATCACCGCGCTCGGCACCGGCATCGGCCGCGACGAGTTCAACATCGAGAAGCTGCGCTACCACAAGATCATCATCATGACCGACGCCGACGTCGACGGCAGTCACATCCGCACGCTGCTGCTGACGTTTTTCTTCCGGCAGATGCCGGCATTGATCGAGCGCGGCTACCTCTATATCGCGCAGCCGCCGCTCTACAAGATCGCGCGCGGCAAATCCGAGCAGTATCTCAAGGACGAACGCGCGCTCGAGGATTATCTGATCGCGGCCGGCATCGAGGACGCGGTGTTGCGGCTGTCGAACGGCGAGGAACTCGCCGGCGCCGATTTGCACAAGCTGGTCGAGGATAGCCGCACCATCCGCGGGCTGCTGGGCGGGCTGCACAGCCGCTATAACCGCAAGGTGATCGAGCAGGCCTCGATTGCCGGCGTGCTGCGGCCGGAAGTGACCGGCGATCCGGCGGCCGCCGCGGCCGCCGCAAACTACATCGCAAAGCGCATGGACGCGCTGGCGGACGAGACCGAGCGCGGCTGGAACGGTAGCTTCGGCGACAACGGCTTCCAGTTCGAGCGCACCGTGCGCGGCGTCAAGGAAGTCGCGATCATCGACCAGGCGTTGCTCGCTTCGGCCGACGCCCGCAAGCTCGACGAATTCGCGCCGGCGCTGCAACAGACTTTCCCGCGCCCGACGCCGCCGGCGGTATTGCGGCGCAAGGACGAGGAGATTTCGATCCACGGACCGGTCGGCCTGTTCGAGGCGCTGACCACTGCCGGGCGCAAGGGCATCACCATGCAGCGCTACAAAGGCTTGGGCGAGATGAACCCCGAGCAGTTGTGGGAAACCACGCTCGACAGCAATGTGCGCTCGCTATTGCAGGTCAAGATCAAGGAAGGCGAGGAAGTCGACAACGTGTTCGCCGAATTGATGGGCGAACTGGTCGAGCCGCGCCGGCTGTTCATCCAGAACAACGCGCTGTCGGCGAGCGTGGACGCATAAGACTTCCGCGCTCACAAGTTCTGCGCGGGCGCCTGGTCCAAAGCCAGGCCCGCGCGGCGCCGGCCTGCCAGCAAAGCCAGTCCGCCGAGCACGCTGGTGACCGCCATGATGGCGATGATGGGCAGATTGCCGCTGGTCTTGCCGAGGCTGATGCCGGACGAAATCACCGCGCCAATTCCCAACTGGGTGAAACCGAGCAGTGCGGCCGCGCTGCCCGCGTTGCGTCCGAACGGCATCAGGGCGATCGAGGCGGCGTTCGGGTAGGTGACGCCGATGCAGCTTAGCGCGATGAAGAACAGCACGATGGTCGCCTCCAGGCCGTACCAGCCCGCCCAGGTGCCGGCCGCGAAGGTCACGGTCACAACGACCTGCACCGCCAGTACGGCGCCGAACAACGTGGCGCTGCTGAAGCGCTTGAGCAGCAGGATGTTCACCTGGCTCATGCCGATCAGGCCCACCGACAACAGCGCAAAGATGCCGCTATAGGCGCTCGCGCCAAGATGGAAATTGTCCATGAAGACGATCGGCGATCCGGCGACATAAGCGAACAGGCCCGAGAAGGAAAATGCGCCGGCGAAGGCATAGGTCGCGAAACATGGATGGCGCGCGATCGAGGCGTATTCGGCCAGTATCGGCCCGGGCTTGAGCGAGATGCCGGGGTCGGCGCGATGGCCCTCGGGCAACAGCAGCCAGCACAACGCCATGACGGCCCCGACGATCAGCAGCAACGCGACGAAGACCGCCCGCCAGCCCCAGACGGCCACGATCAGGCCGCCGACGCTGGGCGCCAATAGCGGCGATACCGCGATAAACAGAATCAGCGACGACAAAATCCGCGCGCTCTGCTTCGGCGGAAAAAAGTCGCGCACCATCGCCAGCGACGCCACTTGCGCGCCGCAACCGCCAAGGCCCTGCAGAAAGCGCAGCGCGACCAGCATCCGGATGTCGGTCGCGGCGGCGCAGCCGAGCGACGCCAACAGGAACACGATGAGGCCAAAGAACAGCGGCGGCCTGCGGCCAAAGCGGTCGAGCAGCGGCCCGTAAAAAAGCTGACCAGCGGCGAGACCGATGAAATAGACGGATATCGTCAGCGAGATGGCGTTGGTCGAAACGGAGAATTCTTCGGCGACCCGCGGATAGGCCGTCAGATACATGTCGATGCTAAAAGGGCTGATGACACTCAACGCGCCGAGCAGCGGCAGGACAATGAAGGTCGAACGCCTGGCTTCCATTGCCAGACGTGTAGCGGAATTAGCCCCGCGCGGCGATGGCGGCACGCGAATGGCGGATGCGCTATTCCGTCAGGACGTCAGCTTGGCCCCGATCGCCAGGCCGATGACCACGGCGCCCAGGAACAGCACCATGAAGATGCCGAACAGGATCTTCGCGATGCTCGCGGAAGCCTCTTCGACGCCGGTAAAGCCGAAAATCCCGGCGACAATGGCGATCAGCAGAAAAACAACGGCCCATTTCAGCATCGACGGCTCCTGTCGCAGTTGCGGAACTTCGCCCCATTAATCGCCGGGACCGGCCAAAGTTCCATGCCTCGTCCCCGTCATTGCGGGGCCTTCGGATGGATCGATCGCGGATCGCGCGGCGGCCAGCGGCCGGCATCGACCCGGGCCAGGAAATCGCCGACCACCTGGTTGAACAGGTCCGGCTCCTCCAGATTCACCACATGGCCGGTCTTGGGCAGCATCACCAGCCCGGAGGCGGCGATGGTGTTCTTCAAGAACAGGCTCGGCTCGATGCAGCGATCGTCTTCGTCGCCGACCACGATCAGCGCCGGAATTTTCAGGGCGCGAATGCCGGCCTCGAAATCGTAGAGCGAGGGCCTCGCGCCTTGAAAGCCGCGCGAGGTATTGGCCGAGCCTTGCGCGTCATGCTCGGCCAGCATCCGGGAGAATTCGGCAAAGCCGCGGGCATCCTTGATCGCGAACGGCACCCGGCTCGGACCGTTGCCGTAAGTTTTGGCCACGCTGGCCGCGCCTTCACGCTCGAACACATCGGCCAGTTCCTGCGAATTTTTGTGGAATAGCTCCGTGAAGGCGCGTTCGCTGCCCGAACCGGTGCCGGCAAGCGTCATCGAGCGCACCCGATGCGGATGGTTGAGCGCGACCTGCAACGTGGTGTAGCCGCCCATCGACAGGCCGACGATGTGCGCCTGCTCGATCTTGAGATGATCGAGCACCGCGACGCAATCGCGCATGACATGCAGGTAGCTATAGGCGTTCTCGTCGGCCGGCACGTCGGACGGCGTATAGCCGCGCGCGGCATAGGCGATGCAGCGATAGCGCTTGCCGAACTCGCGCATCTGCGGCTCCCAGCTGCGGTGATCGCCGGCGAATTCGTGCACGAACAGAACCGGCGTGCCCTGGCCTACTTCTTCGTAGTGCAGCCGCACTTTGTCCGGTGTGATGGCGAATGGCATCGAGTTGCCCCCCTTGAGACCGTCACGTTCCGGGGGAAGCTAGCCTCGATTGCCGCCAAAAACAAAACGGCCGGCAACGTGCCGGCCGCAGAATCGAATTCGTCGAGCAAAGTCAGCCCGGATGGCGCGCCGCCCAGCCGTTATCCAAGCGCCGGCGCCAGGCGGCCTGGCGCAGGCCCAACAGCCGGCTGGCGGCGGTCTTGGCGTCGGCGCGGTTGGCCGCCGCGCTGGTGCGGTATTCAAGATCGGCAACGCGGGGCATCAGCGACGGACGGCCGAACAAGCGGCCGAGGGCGCTGACGCCACCATTGCGCATCAGATCGGCGATCGCATTGGCCACATCGGCGGCGTGGCCGAAGGCAACCGCACGGCCGGTCAAAGTATGGCGAACCTCATACACGCCCGGACCGGCCGGCGCTTCGATCTGATCGATCGATGCGTCCGGAAACCGCTTCCACCCGCTCCAGGTCTGCACCATTGAATTGTCCTCGCCGAATTGAAAAAACCCGCACCCAAGAACGCGACAACTAAGCTTTGGTTCCGCTTCGGTCAACGTCGTCTGTTGAAAAAACTGGCCGCGGCCGGACAAATTGGCCACTTCAAGTCATCACGTGTTGTTGATGGGAGCCGCGCCGCACGTATAAACGCGCATGCGCGGGCGTAATCCGTTTAAATTGATCGCCTTGTGTTCCTAAAATTTTGCTTGAGCATGATCTTTTCCGAAAACCGGTTCCCACTTTTCGGGATCATGCTCTAGTGGCCGGGCAGCACCAAGACTTTCGGCTTAGCCGGCAGGCTGGTCTTGGAGACCAGCACCGACGGCACCTCGGCGATCTCCACGTCCCATTCCCGGCGCACGCGCGTCAGGAATCGGTCGAGCGTGAACGAACTGAAATAATGCATCGGGATCATCAGCGGCGCTTTCAGCGCGTGCAGCACCTCGACCATGCCGTCGAGATCGAGCGTGAAGTTGCCGTCGACCGGCACCAGCACCACGTCGATGCGGCCGATTTCGTTGAGTTGGGCTTGCGTCAGCGTGTGATGCAGATGGCCGAGATGGGCAATGCACAGATTGGCGATCTCGAAAATGAAAATCGAATTGCCATGAAGTTCGGTGCCGCCGTCGAAGGTGCGGATATTGGTCGGCACGTTGCGCACGCGCACGTCCTTGTACTGAAGGTCGACACGCGCCGGCTTCTGGTCTTCGGTCCAACCGCGCAGCACATATTTGATGCCCGGATCGGCATGGTCGGTGTAATGGGTCGAATGCGCGTGATTCATCGTCGCGATGTCGGGCAGCACCGGCGGCCTGACATAGTCGTTGTAGTCGGTGGCGATGCGCACCAGTTGCGGGCTTTCGATCAGAAAGGTCGAATGGCCGATATAGCTGATGCGCACCTGGTCGGCATTGAGCGCGACGCGGCGAACAGGCTGGGCAAACGGCGGCCGCGCGGCCACCAGCCCCGGACAGCTTTCCATCATTTCAGGTTTTGCCGGCGGGGCAGCGGCTTGCGCCAGGCTCTGCGCCAAATTTTGCGCCGATGCCGGTGCGGCCGCAGCCAGCAGGACCCACGCCGCCGCGATCAAGATTTTCAGCGAAGTGCCGCCCATAGCATCACCCGCGCCACTGCCAGCAACGGGGAATCTGGCACGGTTTTGGCCGGCTCGCTACTGGCCTTGCGGACTATTCGAGACGGCGCCGGTCGCGCATGGAAACGATGATGCCCTTCGGCGTCGTCACCACCCAGCGGCCGTCCTGCCGCTTGACCGATTCCACCGGCCCCAGACCCGGCAAGGGCGCGCCGGGCACCACTTGATAGGCCTCGCCACGGTTGACGGCGTAAACGAAACCATCGCGGGCTTCACGCGCCTGCCAGCCTTGCACCAGCTGCGGCCGCGTGGGCTGCGCTTCGACCGCGGCGATGCGCGGCGCCGGGCGCGGCGTCGGCAGCGGGGCCACGGTCTGCGGCGGCGAAATCGATCCGGTGACGAGCTCGGCGCTGGCGTTGCGCTCGACGCGCTCGGTGATTTTCGCGATCTGCGCATGCGCGGATTTGTTGGCGGCCTCGAGGCTGGCCTTCAGCGTGCTGACTTCCTTGCCGAGCTGGCTGATGGATTTCTGCATCGCCTGGCGCTGTTCGATCGCGGCGGTGTCGGCATGCGGCGCGGTGGTCGTAAAGCCGCCGCTCGCGACAGCGCCGACGATGGCGCCGATCGCACCGGCCAGCGCCACCGAGGCGGCCAGCAAAGCGGTGCGCTTGTGGCGCGGCCTCATGGAAAAGCGCGCGAAGCGCCGGCGGCGCGATCGCCGAGGTCGCTTCGGTGATCGGTTCGACGGCCGGGATTGTCTCGGCGGCCGGTTCGATGATGGGTTCGGGCTTTGGCTCGGGCTCGGCCGGCGAGATCGAGGGCGACTCGACCATGGGCAATTCGATCTTGGCGATCTCGCTTTTGGCGGTTTCGCCGCTCGCCGCCTCGATATCCTTGCGCTTATCCATAGCCGCGGTCCTCTGCATTGGGTCGTTCACCAATCGCTAACCACGTTCGGTTACCAACTGGTTACCAATTGCTTGCGGACGTCGCGCCAGCGCGGCTATGGAACTCGCGGGGACCTTGCAACGTGTCCTTTCTGTAAAAAGGACGCCCGCCGGTCAGCGTGAGAAGCACGGGGTAATGATCCCCGGCGTCTCACGCCGAAGGCCCCACCCCCTCGATAAACGGAAGCGTTAGACCGGCAGCCCGTTCTCGGCGGCCAGCGCCTTGAGCGAGACCGCCGGCCGCGCGCCGATATGCTGGATCACTTCGGCGGCGGCGAGCGCGCCCATGCGGGCCGCGGTGCGATGATCCTTGCCGTGCGAATGCCCGACCAGGAAACCGGCGGCGAACAGATCGCCGGCGCCGGTGACATCCACCACCTTTTCGATCGGCATGGCCTGCACCGCCTCGACCGCGTCGCGGGCGACCACCACGCAGCCTTTCTCGCTGCGCGTCACCACCGCGAGCCTGGCGTCGGCGCGCAACGCCTTCACCGCGGTGTCGAAATCGGCGGTTTGATAGAGACTGTGCAACTCGTGCTCATTGGCGAAAACAATGTCGACGGTGCCTTTGCGGATCAGATTGAGAAATTCGGCGCGATAGCGGTCGACGCAGAACGCATCCGACAGCGTGAGCGCGACCCGCCGGCCGGCTTTGTGGGCAATATCGGCCGCCTTGACGAAGGCCGCCTTGGCATGCGGCGGATCCCACAGATAGCCTTCCAGATAAATCACCGCCGACGCCGCGATCGTCGCCTCGTCGATGTCGTTGGGATGCAGGTCCTGCGCGGCGCCGAGAAACGTATTCATGGTGCGCTCGCCATCCGGCGTCACCATGATGTAGCAGCGCGCCGTCGAGGGGCCGTCGGACGCCGGCGGCGTATCGAAGCCGACCCGCGCGGCGCGGATATCGTGGGTGAAGGCCTGGCCGAGCTCGTCGTCCTTGACCTTGCCGACAAAGGCGGCGCGGCCGCCGAAGCTGGCGACGCCGACGATGGTATTGGCCGCCGATCCGCCCGAGCTCTCCACCGCCGGCCCCATGGCCTGGTAGATCGTCTCGGCGCGCTCCTCGTCGATCAGCGCCATGGTGCCCTTGTGCATGCCATGCGCGACCAGGAAATCATCCTCGGCGCGGGCGATGACGTCGACAATGGCGTTGCCGATACCGAGCACGTCGTAGCGGGAAGCAGTCATGCATGACCTCGTCAGTGCGAGCGGGCACTATATCGCCCGAGCGCCCTACGGCAAGCGCTGCGCCCGCATGGCGGACCACCGGCGCGGGTGACGGGCGGGCGCGCCATGCCTAGAGTGGGGCCGGGAGTCGATCCAATTCATGTCGTTCGCGCGCGATATCACCACCGTCGGCGGCGGCACGTTGATGTCGCGGCTGCTGGCGTTTGGCCGGGATGCGTGGATCGCGGCCCTGCTCGGCACCGGGCCGTTTTCGGAGGCGTTCTTCGCGGTCCTGCAGGTGGTCAACTTCTTTCGCCGCCTGCTGGCGGAAGGCGCGCTCAACAGCGCTTTCGTGCCGATCTGGCTGAGCTTGCGCAGCGGCGAGGACGGCGCCGCCAATGCCAATCGGTTGACCCGGCGGGCGCTGGTGACGATCGGCTGCGTGACCGGCATCGTCGCGCTCGGCGTGGTGGTCCTGGCGCCATTCGTCGCCGCGGCGATTGCGCCGGGGTTCGATCGCGCCAGCCGGGAATTGACGGCCTTTCTGCTGCTGATCGTCGCGCCCTACATCGTGCTCGCCGGTCTGGTCGCGGTGATCGCCGCGGCGCTGAATGCCGAAAGCCGGGTCGCCGCCGTCACCATCAGCACCGTCATTTTCAATCTGGTCATCATACTGGCGCTTGCCTTCGTCCATCATGAAACGCACCCGTTCGCCATCAGCGTCTGGCTGGCCGCGGCTATCGTCGTCGCCGGGCTGGTGCAACTCGCGGTCACCGGAACGGCGTGGCTCGCAACCGGCAATCGCTGGTCGCGCGTGCGCATCCGCGTTGCCGATCAAACCCGGCCGTTTTTCACCCGCGCCATTCCCGGGCTGATCGCGACCGGAATCCCGCAACTCAAGCTGATCGCCGCGGCGGCCATCGTGTCGTCATCGCCAGCCTCGGTGTCGTGGCTGTATTACGCCAATCGCCTGTACGAACTGCCGCTCGGCGTCGCGTCGATCGCGATCGCCGCGGTGATCGTGCCGCGGATCGCGGCCAGCGTGCGCGCCGGCGATGCCGGCGACTTTGCGGCCACGCAATCGCGCGCCTTCGAAATCGCGCTCGGTCTGGCATTGCCGGCGGCGGCGGGCTTTGCGGTGCTGGCCGGGCCGATCGCCGGCGGGCTGTTCGAACGCGGCGCCTTCGGCCCGCAAGACACGGTCGCGGTCGCCGCCGCGCTGGCGGCGATCTGCGCCGGGCTGCCCGGCCATGTGCTGGAAAAGGTGTTCGGCGCGGTCTCCTTCGCGCAGGGCGATACCCATACGCCGATGCTCGCCGCGCTGTGCGGCCTGGCCGCGGCGATTGCCGGCGGCGTGCTGTTGTTCCCGCATTACGGCCATGTCGGCGTCGCCGCCGCCATCGGACTGTCCGGCTGGGTCGGCGCCACGCTGCTGGGCCTCATCCTCTATGCACGCGGCTGGCTGCGGCTCGACCGCACGGCGGTGCGGCGGCTGCCGCGCATTATCCTCGCCACCGCCGTCATGGGCGCCGTCGTCGTCTATGGCGTCTCGGTCGGCCATACGCTGTTCCCGGCCGGACTGTTATCGCTCGGACGGCTGATCCTGCTGATCGTCCTGGTCACTATCGGGATCTTCGTCTATTTCGCCGCGCTCGAAATCCTGGGCGTGGCGAAGCTCAAGGACCTCGTCGCGGCCGTCCGCATGCGGAAGTGAGCCCCTTGCGCCGCGCCGGTCCGGCGTGGCATGGACCCTCATATTTGTTTGCGCATGATCTTGTCCGAAAACCGGTTCCCACTTTTCGGGATCATGCGCGCTGAAGGGACTTGGCCAATGGCGTTCAAGGAACGCGTATTTTCCGGCGTGCAGCCGACCGGCAATCTGCATCTCGGCAATTATCTCGGCGCGATCACCAAATTCGTCGCGCTGCAGGAAACCTATGACTGCATCTATTGCGTGGTCGATCTGCACGCCATCACGGTCTGGCAGGACCCGCCGGAACTGACGCGCGCCACGCGCGAGGTGACCGCGGCGTTTCTGGCCTGCGGCATCGATCCGAAAAAGCAGATCATCTTCAACCAGAGCCAGGTCGCCGAACACGCCGAACTGGCCTGGGTGTTCAATTGCGTCGCGCGCCTGGGCTGGCTCAACCGCATGACCCAGTTCAAGGAGAAGGCCGGCAAGGACCGCGAGAATGTCTCGGTCGGTCTTTACGCCTATCCGAGCCTGATGGCCGCCGACATTCTGGTTTACCGCGCCACCCATGTGCCGGTCGGCGAGGACCAGAAGCAGCATCTCGAACTGGCGCGCGACATCGCGCAGAAGTTCAATGTCGACTTCGCCACCTCGATCCAGGCGCATGGCTACGGCGACGCCTTCTTCCCGTTGCCGGAGCCGATCATCCAGGGACCGGCGACGCGGGTCATGTCGCTGCGCGACGGCACCAAGAAAATGTCGAAGTCGGAGCCGTCGGATTATTCGCGCATCAATCTGACCGACGACGCCGACGCCATCGCGCAGAAAATCCGCAAGGCGAAAACCGACCCGGAACCGCTGCCGAGCGAAGAGAAGGGTCTCGAGCCGCGGCCCGAAGCCGACAACCTGGTCGGCATTTACGCGGCGCTCAAAGGCGTCAGCAAAGCCGACGTGCTGCGCGAATTCGGCGGCGCGCAATTCTCCACCTTCAAGACCGCGCTGGTCGATCTTTCGGTCGCGCAACTCGGGCCGATCGGCGCCGAGATGAAGAAGCTGGTGCAGGACCCGGTCTATATCGAACTCGGTGCTGGCCGACGGTTCGCAGCGCGCGCAAGTGCTGGCCGCCGAGACCATGAAGGCGGTCAAGGACATCGTCGGCTTCGTGCGGCGCTGAAATCCGATCGATTTCGATTGATTATGGGCCATTCCCCGCCGCCATTCGCGGAATGTTCGGCTTGTCGGCGCGGCGCCGGCCGTGCCACCATTGGTCGCTTGTGCGTCTATCGCGAAATAACCGGGAGCGACGATGAGCATCAAGCGCAGCAGCTATGAGGCCGGCCACAAGCGCAAATACCTGGTGGTCATCGACGACACCGAGGAGTGCGAGCGCGCGGTCTATTGGGCCGCCAAGCGCGCCGGCCGCACCAAATCGCAAATCGTCATGCTGCGCGTGATCGAGACCGCCGAGCGCAGCCAGCAATGGCTCGGCGTCGCCGACATCATGAAAGCCGAGGCGATGGAAGCGGCCAACGCCGTGCTCGACAAATTCGCCGCGCGCACCAAGAAGATCGGCCACATCACGCCGGACCGGGTGATCCGCGAGGGCAACACCACCGAGCAAATCACCAAGCTGATCGACGAGGACGCCGACATCGGCATCCTGGTGCTGGCGGCCGGCACCGGCAAGGAAGGCCCCGGCCCGCTCGTCACCCATCTCGCCAAGACCGCCGGCCAATTTCCGATCCCGGTCGCCGTCATTCCCGGGCATCTGAGCGACGCCGATATCGACGCGATGGCTTGATTAACGGCCGCTTTCGTCCCGGTTGACCGCCGCCTGCACAGGCCCCATCTATCGGGTATAGTGCCTGACGCCCACGGGCCTTGAACCCGCTTGAGGCAAGGAGCGATAACCGATGTTCATCCAGACCGAAGCAACGCCCAATCCGGCGACCCTGAAATTCCTGCCCGGGCGCGCCGTGCTCGAATCCGGCACGCTCGACATGCCGACCAAAGAGGCCGCCGCGCAATCGCCGCTGGCGGAACGGCTGTTCGACATTCCGAATGTCGGCGCCGTGTTCTTCGGCTCGGATTTCATCTCGGTCACCAAGAGCGACGGCGAGTGGCCGCAGATCAAGCCGGCGGTGCTCGGCGCCATCATGGAGCACTATATGTCCGGCGCGCCGCTGGTGGCCGCCGACGTTGCGCCTCCGGCCAGCGACGGGCGATGAGTTCTTCGACGCCGACGATTCCGAAACGGTCGCCATCATCAAGGATCTGATCGAGACCCGGGTGCGCCCGGCGGTGGCCGGCGACGGCGGCGACATCACCTTCAAGGGCTACAAGGAAGGCATCGTGTTTCTGCAGATGAAGGGCGCCTGTTCCGGCTGCCCGTCCTCGACCGCCACGCTGCAGCACGGCATCCAGAACCTGCTGAAGCATTTCGTGCCCGAAGTGGTTGAGGTAAGGCCGGTTTAAGCTTTCCGTCATTCCGGGGCGCCGCGCAGCGGCGAGCCCGGAATCCGATATGCACAAACCGGGGTTATGGATTCCGGGCCCGCGCCTTTGGCGCGTCCCGGAATGACGCAGCGTTTTTCGCCGAGGCGGTGCTAAGCTTCATTCATGCGTGTCCTTGCCATCGATACCGCGCTGGAGGCCTGTTCGGCCGCCGTGCTCGACACCGAGCGCGCCAGCGTTGCCGCCCATGAATCGCTGCCGATGGTGCGCGGCCATGCCGAAGCGCTGATCCCGCTGATCGCGCGCGTGATGGAGCGCGCCGGGCTGACCTTTTCCGAGATCGACCGCATCGCGGTCACCACCGGGCCCGGCAGCTTCACCGGCTTGCGGGTCGGCATATCGGCCGCGCGCGGCATCGCGCTGGCGACCGGCAAGCCGGCGGTCGGCCTGTCGACGCTCGCGGCCTATGCCGCGCCGTTCATCGCCGCCGACGATACGTTGCCGGTGGTGGCGGTCGTCGACGCGCGCCACGACCACGTCTATCTGCAGGTGTTCGGGCCCGGCGGCCGCACTTTGGTGGCGCCGCGGATCGTGCACGCTGCGCGACGCGCTGCGCGCGGCGGCGACCGGCGCGCCGCGCCTGATCGGCACCGCGGCGAATATGCTGGCGGCGGCGTGGCCCGCGGGCGAGCGCGCGCCGAGCCTGGTCGAGCAGCGCGGTGCGCCCGATATCGCCTGGGTGGCGCGGCTCGGCGCCGCCGCGGCGGAAACCGGTTCGCCGCCGAAGCCGCTCTATCTGCGCGCGCCCGACGCCCAGCCGCAGAACGCCGCGCAACTGGCGCGCCGGTGATGGCGTGGTTCGCCAGCCTGTTGGCGCGCGGCGAGCCGGCGCTGTCGGAGGCGAGCGTCCGCGACGCCGCGGCGATCGCCCCGCTGCATGCGGCTTCGTTTCGGCGCGGCTGGAGCGAGAACGAGGTCGAAGGCCTGCTGGTCGACCGCCATGTGGTCGCGCATCGCGCGGTTAGCCGCGGCAAGCTCATCGGATTTCGTCATGTCGCGGCTGGTGGAGGACGAGGCGGAAATCCTCTCGATCGCGATCGCCGGTGCGTGGCGCGGCCGCGGACTGTCGCACAAACTGCTGACCTTGCATCTGCGACGGCTGGCGGGCCTGGGCGCGCGCACCGTCTTTTTGGAGGTCGACGAGAATAACAAGCCCGCGATCCGGCTCTATGACCGCGCCGGTTTTCATGAAATATCGCAGCGCCCCAACTATTACCCGGTCGGCCGGGGGCAAAGCCGCCGCCGCCCTGGTGCTGCGCCGCGATCTGGCGTAATGCGCACAATTGGCGGGATCGCCTAGGCGCTCAATTCGAAAAATATGATATGAGAGACGGACGGGAGAGACCCTTGGCCACGCCGGAAAAACGCAGCTCCGAGAGAAGAGATATCGAGGCTCTCTGCGCCGCCCAGGGCATGCGCATGACCGAGCAGCGGCGCGTGATCGCGCGGGTGCTGGCGTCGTCCGACGACCATCCCGACGTCGAGGAATTGTACCGCCGCTGCGCCAAGGTCGACGACCGGATTTCCATTTCCACGGTCTACCGCACCGTCCGCCTGTTCGAGGATGCCGGCATTATCGAGCGGCACGATTTCCGCGAGGGCCGCGCGCGTTACGAAACCGCCACCGAAGCCCACCACGATCATCTGATCAATCTGCGCAGCGGCGAGGTGATCGAATTCCAGTCGGAAGAAATCGAGCGGCTGCAGGCGGAAGTCGCGCGCAAGCTCGGCTATAAGCTGATCGACCACCGGCTCGAGCTCTATGCCGTGCCGCTCAACGACGACAAGCCCAAAAGCTAGCGCATGATCCCGAACAATCAGCACCGCTTTTCGGACAACACTCAGGCGCGGGAACGGACGCTGATGCGCGGGCTTATTGTTGCGGCGTTATTCTTCACCATCACGCCGCTGTTGATTTTCATACAATGGCTGCTGAAACGGCTCGGCCTGCCGGGCTGGGGCGTGATCGGCGTGCGCTATTACAGCGCGCTGTGCACCGCGCTGCGGATCCGCGTCCGTGTGGTCGGCGAGCCGGTGCGCGACCGCGCCGTGCTGTTCGTTTCCAACCACGTGTCGTGGGCCGACATCCTGGTGATCGGCTCGATCGCGCCGATTGCCTACGTTTCGAAAAGCGAAATCGCCGATTGGCCGCTGGTCGGCACCGCCGCCAAATCGCAGCGTACCGTGTTCGTCGACCGCTCGCGGCGCCAGCAGACCGGCGACGCCATCAGCGAAATTGTCGCGCGGCTGGCCGCCGGCACCTCGGTCGTGCTGTTCGCGGAAGGCACATCGAGCGACGGCAACCGCGTGCTGCCGTTCCGCTCGGCGCTGGTCGGCGCGGTCAAGGAAGCAGGCGCGCGCGCCGAGCACGGCATCCTGATCCAGCCGATGTCGATCTGCTACACGGGCTTGAACGGCATTCCGATGGGCCGTCAGCATCGCCCGACGGTGGCGTGGTATGGCGACCTCGACTTCATGCCGCACATCACCGAATTCATCGCGCGCGGCGCGGTCGACGCCGTGGTCAGCTACGGCGAGCCGTTCGCGGCCGACGGCAGCTCCGACCGCAAGGCCATGACCAAATCGCTGGAAGGCGCGGTGCGCCAGATCACCGCCGCGACCTTGCGTGGCCGGACCCACCCTGCTCGCGTCGCCTCGTGAGCGGCGTTCCTTTTTGGCGGGAATAGCGCTAACACCGCCCGATCGCCGCGCCCGGCCCTGCGCCGGTCGAGCGCGGCTAAAAACCGCAATAAAAACAAGCAGCTTGTATGGGCAGGGACAAAGCCCGCTATGACGGGTTAGATTAGCCACATGGTTCGAATTTGAGCGGCATGAGCAGACCCCGCAAAGTCCACGTCAAGTCATTCGGCTGCCAGATGAACGTCTACGATTCGCATCGTATGGCGGACACGCTGGCGCCGTCCGGCTACGTCGAGACCGCGCATCCGGCCGACGCCGATCTGGTCATCCTCAACACCTGCAACATCCGCGAAAAGGCGGTCGACAAGGTCTATTCCGAGATCGGCCGCATCCGCGAATTCAAGGAAGCCGCCGCCGCGGAAGGCCGCGAGATGCTGATCGCGGTCGCCGGCTGCGTGGCGCAGGCCGAGGGCGCGGAAATCACGCGGCGCGCCGGCGCGGTCGATCTGGTGGTCGGCTCGCAGAATTATCACCGCCTGCCGGCCATGATCGCGCGTCTGCGCAGCGGCGAGAAAATCGTCGACACCGAATTTCCGGTCGAGGACAAGTTCGATGTGCTCGAACCGCCGGCGCGCGCGGCAATCGCCAAGCGCGGCATCGCCAGTTTCGTCACGGTGCAGGAAGGCTGCGACAAGTTCTGCACCTTCTGCGTCGTGCCTTACACGCGCGGCGCGGAAGTTTCGCGCCCGGTGGAAAAAATCGTCGCGGACGTGGCGCGTCTCGCCGACGCCGGCGTGCGCGAAGTGACGCTGATCGGGCAGAACGTCAATGCCTATCACGGCGAAGCGGCCTCCGGCCGCGCGGCGACGCTGGCGCAATTGCTGCGGCGTCTCAGCGAAGTGCCCGGCATTGCGCGCCTGCGCTACACCACCAGCCATCCGCTCGACATGCATGACGATCTGATCGAGGCGCATCGCGATCTGCCGGCGCTGATGCCTTATGTGCATCTGCCGGTGCAGTCGGGTTCCGATCGCATGCTGGCGGCGATGAACCGCAAGCACACGCGGCAACATTATCTCGACGTGATCGCGCGGCTGCGCGCGGCGCGGCCCGATCTCGCCTTCTCGTCGGATTTCATCGTCGGCTTTCCCGGCGAGACCGAAGACGATTTCCGCGACACGCTGACGCTGGTCGACGAGATCGGCTATGCCGGCGCCTATACCTTCAGCTATTCGCCGCGCCCCGGCACGCCGGCCGCCGCGATGGCCGATCAGATAGCTCCCGGCGTAAGCCTGGAACGCCTGCACCGGCTTCAGGCGGTAATTGCCCGCCAACAGCGCGATTTCAACGCGTCATTCGTCGGCCGCACGGTCGACGTATTGCTGGAAAAGCCCGGCCGGCTCCCTGGGCAACTGGTCGGCAAAACCCCATATTTACAGACAGTGCAGGTCATGGCGCAGCCTGAAATGATCGGATCTGTACGGCCGGTGACGATCACCGGAACCGGAACCAACACGCTGTTCGGCGAATTCGCCGGAAAGCCTGCCGCGTCGGCATCGACGCTGGCCACAGCAGGAGCTTGAGAACAACCTTGCGAACATCGGATCCCGTGATCCCGCCCGCTGCCGCCTCCGAGGAGACGGCGACCACGCAGACCGTGCTCGCCTTCGAGGACAACAAGCTGGCGTCGGTGCTGTTCGGCCAATATGGACAAAACCTGGCGCTGATCGAACGCCGTCTCGGCGTGGTGGCGGATTCGCGCGGCAATCACGTCACCATCGACGGCTCGCGCGGCGCCTGCGAACAAGCCCGCCGCGTGCTGGAAGGCCTTTACGAGCAGATCAAGCGCGGCCACGAGCTTTCCTCCGGCGACGTCGAGGGCGCAATTCGGCAAGCGATCGCGCAAGGTTCGCTGTTCGACTACGACCCGTCGAACGCGCGCGGCGCTTTCGAGGAAATCAATTTGCGCAAGCGCCCGGTGCGCGCCCGCACCGCCGCGCAGGACGGCTATATCCGCGCGCTCAAGCGCTATTCGCTGGTCTTCGGCACCGGCCCCGCCGGCACCGGCAAGACCTGGCTCGCGGTGGCGCAGGCCATCCAGATGTTCGAGCGCAAGGAAGTCGACCGCATCATCCTGTCGCGGCCGGCGGTGGAAGCCGGCGAGCGGCTCGGCTTTCTGCCGGGCGACATGCGCGAGAAGGTCGATCCCTACTTACGCCCGATCTACGACGCGCTGTACGACCTGATGGATGCCCGCATCGTCGAGCGCGCGCTGGAAGGCGGCGAGATCGAGATCGCGCCGCTGGCCTTCATGCGCGGCCGCACGCTGTCGAATGCCTGCGTCATTCTCGACGAGGCGCAGAATACCACCTCGATGCAGATGAAGATGTTCTTGACCCGGCTGGGCGAGAACAGCCGCATGATCGTGACCGGCGATCCGAGCCAGGTCGATTTGCCGAACGGCCAGCCTTCGGGGCTGGCCGAAGCCGTACGCCTGCTCGCCGGCATCGAGGGCATCGGCCACGTGGCGTTTTCCGCCGCAGACGTGATCCGTCACGAATTGGTCGGACGAATCGTGGAAGCCTATGATCGCGGCACACCTGCGCGCGAGGATAAGAAATGACGCCGGCCTTGAAGCGGCGGGGGCCCTCGGTCGACATTCAGATCGCCTCGCCGCTGTGGGATGGCCAGCCTTTGGCCGAGCAAACCGTGCGCGACGCGATCGCCGCCGCGGCAGATACGCTCTCAACAATAGCCGGCGAAGTGAGTATCGTGCTGACCGACGACCAGGCGATTCGCGACCTCAATCGCGAATGGCGCAAAATCGACAAAGCGACCAATGTGTTGTCGTTTCCGGCGGCGCCGGCCGGCGGTGGCGAAAAGATGCTCGGTGACGAAAAGATGCTTGGCGACATCGTCATCGCCTATGAGACGCTTGCCCAAGAATGCAACGATGAAGGCCGGGATTTTCTTCATCATCTTGCCCATCTCACCGTGCATGGTTTTCTTCATCTCGTCGGCTACGACCATCAAACCGACAGCGACGCCGACGAAATGGAAGGGATCGAGAGCAAAATCATGAAGGCCATGAAAATGCCCGACCCCTATCTTGGCCGTGATCTTGGCCGCGATATTGGCGAAGCCTGACCGCCATGCCCGACAGCGATTCCTCAGGTTCTAATTCCGGCGGCGCGCCTTACGACGCGCGCAATCTGCCGGTGCCGGTGCCGCCGCCGCGCGACGGCGGCGACAATTGGTTCATGCGCACGATCCGCTCGCTGTTCGGCCTGAAGCCGACTTCGATCCGTTCCGACCTCAAGGACGTGCTCGATGCCATGACGCCCGGCGAATCCGGCTTCTCGCCGGAAGAAAGCCGGATGCTCAAGAACATCCTGGCGCTGCGCGAACGCCGCGTCGGCGACGTCATGGTGCCGCGCGCCGACATCATCGCCGTGCAGCAGGACATCCAGATCGGCGAATTGATTCGCGTGTTCGAGGGCGCCGCCCATTCCCGCCTGGTGGTTTATGACGACACGCTCGACGACCCGGTCGGCATGGTGCACATCCGCGACCTGATCGCCTACGTGACCGCGCACGCGGCGGTCGATCCGCAAAAGAACGCCAAACGCAAGAAACCGCTGCCGGCCGGGCTCGATCTCAAAGCCATCGATCTCGCCATGCCGCTGTCGGCGGCCAAGATCGTGCGCGAGATTTTGTTCGTGCCGCCGTCGGCACGGGTGATGGACCTGCTGGCGCGCATGCAGGCCAAGCAGATTCATCTGGCGCTTGGTAGTCGACGAATATGGCGGCACCGATGGCATTGTCTCGATCGAAGATATTGTCGAACAGATCGTCGGCGAAATCGCCGACGAACACGATGAGGACGTCGAGGCCGACGTCGTGCGCCAACCGGACGGCTCCTACATCGCCGACGCGCGCGCCAAGCTCGAGGACGTGGTGGCCATCGTCGGCAGCGACTTCGACCTCGGCGAGGCCGCCGAGGAAGTCGACACGCTCGGCGGCTACCTGGTCACGAGCGCCGGCCGGTTGCCGCTGCGCGGCCAGATCATCCCCGGCCCGAACCTGTTCGAATTCGAGGTCCTCGATGCCGATCCGCGCCGCGTCAAACGCGTGCGTATCATCCGCTTGAAGGAGCGGCGCGAGCGATCGCGCGAACGCAAGCGCGGCGAACCGGATGCCGTGCTTGCCGGCACCACGCCGCCGGTCTTGGCCGTCGACGATCCGCCCGCGCAAAAGGATGCCGGCGCATCGGGCGATTTGCCGGCAACCCCGCGCCGGCCGTGACACTGACCCGCATCACCCATTCGGTCGTCCTCGCCTCCGGCTGGCGGCGGGCGGCGATCGCGCTTGTTGCCGGCGCTGCCTCGGCGCTGGCGATGGCGCCGTTCAATGCCTGGCCGATTTTGTTCGTGACGTTTCCGGTGCTGGTCTGGCTGATCGATGGCTCTGCCGCGGGTCGCTGGAGCGGCGCGATAACGGCAGCGATCGCCGGCTGGTGTTTCGGATTCGGCTTTTTCGTCGCCGGACTTTACTGGATCGGCTACGCCTTCCTGGTCGACGCCAAGACCTTCGGCTGGCTGCTGCCGGTGGCGGTCGCCGGCCTTCCGGCCTATCTCGCGCTCTACACCGCCTTGGGGCTGGCCGCGGCCCGGCTGATTTGGGTGCGCGGGCCGGAGCGCATCCTGGCGCTGGCCGCGACCTTGACGATCGCGGAATGGCTGCGCGGTCATCTGCTCACCGGCTTTCCCTGGAACACTTTCGGCTATGCGCTGACGCAGCCGCTGGTGCTGGCGCAAAGCGTTTCGCTGGTCGGAATTTGGAGTCTTACGTTTCTGACCATTGCGATCTGCGCCAGCCCGGCCGTGCTCGCCGACGATGCCGAAGACACGCCGCATCCCTATCGCGCGCCGCTCATCGGCCTTGCCATCCTGGCGGCATTCGGCGTCTACGGCGCGGCCAGACTATGGATGCATCCGACCACCTATGTCAGCGGCGTGAACCTGCGCATCATGCAGCCCAATCTGCAGCAGGATCAAAAATTCAATTACTCGGCCAAGGCGCAGGTGATGGCGCGCTATCTTCGATTGTCAGAACGCGCCACCGGACCGCAGTCGGACGGCTTGCGCGACATTACGCATTTGATCTGGCCGGAAGCGGCGTTTCCGTTTTTCCTGACGCGCGAGCCGGACGCCTTGGCGCAGATTTCCGGCTTGCTGAAGCCGGGCACCGAGCTGATCACCGGCGCGGTGCGCGCGGCGTCGAACGCGTCCGCGCAAAACCCACGCGCCTATAATTCGGTCTATGTCATTGATCCCGACGGCTCGATCCAAGGCATCTACGACAAGGTGCATCTGGTGCCGTTCGGCGAGTATCTGCCATTTCAGCGCTTGCTGGAGCGGCTTGGCCTGCAGCAACTCACCAAGCAGGTCGGCGGGTTCCTGTCCGGCAGCCACCGGCGCGCCATGGACGTGCCGCACGCGCCGAAAATGTTGCCGCTGATTTGCTACGAGGCGATTTTTCCGGGCAGCGCTGTGCCGGCCGGCGAGCGGCCGGGCTGGCTGGTGAACGTCACCAACGACGGCTGGTTCGGCATCAGCACCGGGCCCTACCAGCACTTTCAGCAGGCGCGCGTCCTCGCCATCGCCGAAGGCTTGCCGCTGGTGCGCGCGGCCAACACCGGGATCTCCGCGGTGATCGATCCGGTCGGCCGGATCATCCACGCATTGCCGCTCGGCGTTGAAGGTGTGCTCGACTCGAAATTGCCCGCTGCGATTGAGCCAACTTACTTTTTGATAATCGGCGATTACGCCTTGATTCTATTACTGGTTGTAAGTTTGATAGTTGTGGGTCGCCGGCGCCTTCGTCCTTAGATTGAATGGATTGCATAGCACTCACTTTGA
The DNA here is from genome assembly GCA_963825015.1 of uncultured Alphaproteobacteria bacterium. GTDB lineage: Bacteria > Pseudomonadota > Alphaproteobacteria > Rhizobiales > Xanthobacteraceae > Pseudolabrys. The sequence goes on from CAWGRN010000008.1 coordinate 49,707, forward strand.
GTTGTTATCCACGCAAATTAATCTTCAGCCTATGCATAACGGGCATGATTTCGGCCATGGGGGAAGCCATTGATAAGCATGGGGAATTCAGATTGTGCCAATCGGCAATGTATCGCCCGACGGGAAATAACGGATTGCATGTATGCCATCACTTGTGACATTACGGACAACGATGGCGGTATAGGAGATGTTTATGGCTAAGAAGGCACCCAATCCGATCGACAAGCATGTCGGTTCGCGCGTTCGCATGCGCCGGATGATGCTCAGCATGAGCCAAGAAAAGCTCGGCGATGCCCTCGGCCTGACGTTTCAGCAGGTTCAGAAATACGAAAAGGGAACCAACCGCATCGGCGCCAGCCGCCTGCAGCAGATTTCCAATATCTTGCAGGTCCCGGTTTCGTTTTTCTTCGAAGGCGCGCCGAACATGCCGGGACACACTGGCGGCATGGGCGAAGCGCCATCGCCGGCCTATGTGTCGGACTTCCTTGCCACTTCCGATGGCCTGTCGCTGACCAAGTCCTTCATGAAGATCAAGAACAGCAAATTGCGCCGGCGCATCGTCGATCTCGTCGAGCAGATTGCCGGTGAAGAATAGGCCTTTAGGCCCGTTTCACCGCCGCCGGGGCAACTGCCCATAGTGGCCCGCATCTTGACCTTGTTCGTCGTCACTGCAAGAACCTCCCCCTCATCAAACGGCGCACCCCTAGGGCCGCGCTTCGGGAGGAGTTTCAGCGGTGGCGCACAAGAATTTCCTTTTCACCAGCGAGTCGGTTTCCGAAGGTCATCCGGACAAGGTCTGTGACCAGATTTCCGATGCGGTCCTCGATGCGTTTCTCGCAAACGACATCAAGCTCGGCATCGCCGACGACAGCCAAGTCAATACGCGGCTCGGCTGCGAGACGCTGGCCACCACCAACAAGATCGTTATCGCCGGCGAAGGCCGCGGCCAGTCGCCGTTCTTCCACAAGCATGGCGACAAGACCGTCGTGAACCGCGAAATGATCGCACAGATCGCCCGCGATGTGGTCAAGGACATCGGCTACGACCAGGACGGCTTTTCCTTTTACGGCGCCGATATCGAAGTGCTGCTGCACGGCCAGTCGCCCGACATCGCGATGGGCGTGAATGCCAAGAAGAAAAAAGGCGGCGAGGAAGAAGGCGCCGGCGACCAGGGCATGATGTTCGGCTTCGCCTGCACCGAGAGCGAGGTCTACGAAAAAAATTCATTCATGCCGGCGCCGATTTTCTTTGCGCACCGCATCCTGAAAGTACTCGCCGACAAGCGCCGCTCCGGCCAATTGTTCGATCTGCAGCCCGACGCCAAGAGCCAGGTCACCGTGCGCTATATCGACGGCAAGCCGGTCGGCTGCACCAAGGTCGTGGTTTCGACCCAGCACAATGCGCAGAGCCGTAACGGCAAGAAATATTCGCCCGGCATGGTCAAGGACATGATCGCGGGCGCGGTCGAATCCGCGCTGCCGAAAGGCTGGATGCCGTCGAAGTCTTCCGACTTCCTGGTCAACCCGACCGGCAATTTCGTGGTCGGCGGTCCGGACGGCGACTGCGGCCTCACCGGCCGCAAGATCATCGTCGACACTTACGGCGGATACGCCCCGCATGGCGGCGGCGCTTTCTCCGGCAAGGATCCGACCAAGGTCGATCGCTCGGCCGCTTACGCGGCGCGCTATCTCGCCAAGAACGTGGTCGCCGCCGGCATCGCCGAGCGCTGCACCATTCAGGTCGCTTACGCGATCGGCGTCGCCGATCCGATGTCGGTGCTGGTCGATACCCACGGCACCGGCAAGGTCGACGAGAAGAAGCTCGAGAAGATTCTGCCCGAGCTGTTCCGTCTCACCCCGACCAACATCCGCCGCACGCTCAAGCTGAACAAGCCGATCTACCGTCGCACCGCGGCCTACGGCCATTTCGGCCGCGCGCCCGACAAGGACGGCGGCTTTTCGTGGGAAAAGACCGACCTCGCCGCGGCGATCCGCAGCGCGGTGAAGTAAGGCTCTTTTCGCCCTCAGTGAGTTTGGCTGCGATGCCCCGCGAAAGCGGGGCATTTCGGTTTTCAGGGGCCATCGTCGTATGATTGGACGCGCGGACGATGACACCATGATCGATCAGCACGACAGCAAAGATACGTCGCAGCGCGCCTTTTTCGGCCGGCGCAAGGGTCATCCGTTGCGGTCGCGGCAGATCGCGTTGTTCGACACGCTGCTGCCGCGCATTGGGCTTGACCTCGCCAAGCCGGCGCCGGCCGATCTGCGCACGCTGTTTGACGGTCCGATCGATGAGCTGCGGCTTGAGATCGGTTTCGGCGGCGCCGAGCATCTGATTGCGCAGGCGCTGGCTTATCCGCGGAGCGGCTTCATCGGCTCGGATGGGTTTCTCAACGCCATCGGCAAAGCGCTGGTCGCCATCGATGAAAACAAGCTCGCGAATATCCGTCTGCAATTCGGCGACGCCAGCGAATTGCTCGACTGGCTGCCCGATGCGGCGCTGACGCGCATCGATCTGCTCTATCCCGATCCATGGCCGAAGCGGCGGCAATGGAAGCGGCGCTTCATCCAGGATGAATCGCTCAAGCGGCTGGCCCGCATTCTGAAAACCGGCGGCGAATTGCGGTTTGCGACCGATATCGCCGGCTACGCCGCCTATGCACTGGCGCGGGTGATGCGATCGAATGATTTCGTCTGGACCGCGGCGTGCGCCGACGATTGGCGCAAGCCCTGGGAGGGGTTTTCCCGCACGCGCTACGAGGCCAAGGCGATCCGCGAAGGGCCGCACGCCGAATTATTTTATTTTCAGAAAGGTGACGTAGCGGCAGAATTACTCGCCGGTGCCTTGCCGCACCTGCCAGAAGCGCACCACGCGCTGCGCGGTGGCCGCGGTCAGCTTCTCGAAATTCTCGAATGCGGCATCGAGTATCTGCGCCGTGGGCTTGGCGCCCGGCCGCGCGCTGATCACCTCGCGCAACGTCGGCCAGCCGAAGCCGGCCGAGCGGCCCAGGATCAGCACCGGATCGGCGCGTTCGCCGCTCATCAACCGATCGACGACCTCGACCGGCACCGCGCATAGCGTGGCCAGCGCGGCGATGGTCTCTTCGTACTTGCCGGCCTTGGCGAATACGGCGATATCGGCCTCGGTGAGCATCTGCGCCTTATGCATTTCGCGCACCGCCGCCAGCGCCGCCGTGTAGTTGCGCGGCGCGGCCTTGGCGCCGACTTCGCCGGTGACTTTCTCCAGCACGCGGCGGATCTCGGCCTGGGTCTCGGGCTTGGCTTGCGCCAGCAGCCGCTTCTGCACGACATCGCTCGCCTGCATCAGCAACTGGCGAAACAGCCGCGGCGGAATATCGGTGCGTAGGCCGACCTTCTCGGCCAGAATGCCGTCCTGCTCGGCGCGCTTCACCAGCGTGGTGAAGGCGTTTTCCGACAGTTGCGCCTCGGGATTGGTGGCGATGCTGCGCGCCACCTCGCGATCGCCGCGTTCGACCAGAATATCGGACAGCGCCTCGCTCAGCCCTAACCGGCCGGACAGCGCCAGCAGATGCGCCTGGCTCTTGGTCTCGGCGATATATTTGAGATCGGGATCGCTGAGCGTAGCGCCCTTGAGCACGGGACCCGCGACCGCGATATCGTCGTTCTTGGCGAGCTTGCTCACCACGCCGGCCGGCGCATTGGACACCGGCGCAATCCGGCGCGCGAGCTCCGCCAACGCCTTGGCCTCGATTTCCTCGATCAGGCAGCCGATGACGTCGTCGAACAGCGCGACGTGTTCGTCGTTGAAGATCGTGGCGCCGTCGAGGAACAAGGTGGTGATGCGGCGCAGCGTCTCGGCGCGCTTTTCGGCGGAGCCATGCTGAACGACGTCTTCCAATTCGGGAAGCAGAGACGCGGGAGCACCCATACTAAAACTCACAAACGCACTGTGGAACTTGCCGGACGAGCGGCTTTACCCAACGTTAAGGGCGATTTCTGAAGGAAGGGTTAGCTCGGCGAATGCCGGTTACCCTTGCATCAGGCTGAAAAACCGCTATATTTCCGCAGTCAATCAATACACCCTCATAACCAATCAGGTTTTGAGAGTGGGTCCCCCGGGGCCCGCTCTTTTTTGTTACAAAAATGGCTGAAAGCGAGGCACTTCAGGCGGACGCGCTCGTTAGCGCCGCGCCCCACGAGACCGAACCTCGGCTGATTGTCGAGCCCGGGCTGCCGGCCCGTGTCGCATCCATCGCCGAGCCGGTGATCGAGAGCCTCGGCTACCGCCTGGTCCGGGTGAAGGTTTCGGCGTCCGACGGCTGCACCGTGCAGATCATGGCGGAACAGCCGGACGGCAGCATGCTGGTGGAAGACTGCGAGACGATCTCGCGGGCGCTGTCGCCGGTGCTCGATGCCGCCGACCCGATCGAGAAAGCCTACCGGCTGGAGATTTCTTCACCGGGCATCGACCGCCCGCTGGTGCGCAAGTCCGATTTCGATCGGCACAAAGGCCATCTGGTGAAGATCGAGATGGAAAGTCCGGTCGACGGCCGCAAGCGCTTCCGCGGCCATCTGGCCGGTACCGAAGGCAATGTCGCCCGCATCACCCGCGACGATGCGGCGGAGGGCGAGGACGCAGACGTTCTGCTTCCGATCGAGGAGATGACCGACGCCAAGCTGGTGCTCACCGACGAACTGGTGACGCTAGCCTTGCGAAGCGAGAAGGCTGCCAAGCGCGAAGCGCGCGCGGCGAAACGTGAAGAACGACATCGACGGCTCAAGTCCGGACATTCCGGGCGGGCCATTCGCGAATGATCCGTCAAAACGATCATGCGCAATATCAGAGAGGGAGACTGAGCTATGGCTGTTAGCGCCAACCGGCTCGAACTGTTGCAGATCGCCGATGCAGTCGCGCGCGAGAAGTCCATCGACCGCGGCATCGTCATCGCCGCGATGGAGGACGCCATCGCCAAGGCGGCGCGCTCGCGTTACGGCGCCGAGACCGACGTGCACGCCGAGATCGAGCCGAAGACCGGCGATCTCAGGCTGACCCGCCACATGCTGGTGATGGAGGCCGTCGAGAACTCATCCAATCAGATCACGCTCGAGGACGCGCGCAAGCGCCATCCGGCGGCGCAAGTGGGCGACACCATCGCCGATCCGCTGCCGCCCTTGGAATACGGCCGCATCGCCGCGCAGTCCGCCAAGCAGGTCATCGTGCAGAAGGTGCGCGAGGCCGAGCGCGACCGGCAATATGCCGAGTACAAAGATCGCATCGGCGAAATCGTCAACGGCGTGGTCAAGCGCGTCGAATACGGCAACGTGGTGGTCGATCTCGGCCGCGGCGAGGCCATCGTGCGCAGAGACGAACTGCTGCCGCGCGAAGTGTTCCGCAACGGCGACCGCATCCGCGCCTATATCTACGACGTGCGGCGCGAACCGCGCGGCCCGCAGATTTTCCTGTCGCGCACCCATCCGCAATTCACCGCCAAGCTGTTCGCGCAGGAAGTGCCCGAAATCTATGACGGAATCGTCGAAGTCAAGGCGGTGGCCCGCGATCCCGGATCGCGCGCCAAGATCGCCGTGATCTCGCGCGACTCCTCGGTCGATCCGGTCGGCGCCTGCGTCGGCATGCGCGGCTCGCGCGTGCAGGCGGTGGTGAACGAATTGCAGGGCGAGAAGATCGACATCATTCCGTGGTCGCCGGACATCGCCACCTTCGTGGTGAATGCGCTGGCGCCGGCGGAAGTCGCCAAGGTGGTGCTCGACGAAGACAAGGAGCGCATCGAGGTGGTGGTGCCGGATCAGCAGCTTTCGCTGGCGATCGGCCGCCGCGGCCAGAACGTGCGGCTGGCTTCGCAGCTCACCGGTTGGGACATCGACATTCTGACCGAACAGGAAGAGTCCGAGCGCCGCCAGGCCGAGTTTGAGAGCCGCACCAAGATTTTCGTCGAGGCGCTCAATCTCGACGAAGTGGTCGGGCAATTGCTGGCCTCGGAAGGATTTGGGTCAATCGAGGAGCTTGCATTGGTGGACGAGAAGGAAATCGCCGGCATCGAGGGTTTCGACGCCGATACCGCGAAGGAATTGCAGGAGCGCGCCAGGGAATATCTCGACAAGCAGGAAGCCGAGCTCGACGCCAAGCGTGTCGAACTGGGCGTTGCCGACGAGGTCAAGGAAGTCCCCGGCGTCACCACCAAGATGCTGGTCGCCTTCGGCGAGAACGGCGTGAAGACGGTCGAGGATCTCGCCGGCTGCGCGACCGACGATCTCACCGGCTGGACCGAGCGCAAGGACGGCGAGTCCAAGCATGAGCCCGGCTTCCTCGACGGCCTCGACGTTTCGCGCGAGGACGCCGAAGCCATGATCATGCAAGCCCGCGTCAAAGCCGGCTGGGTGACCGAGGCCGAGCTCGCGCCGCCGGCAGTCGAAGAAGCCGCGGCGCCGGCTGAAACGACGGGCGCCTAGCAGAGGGAAACGACACCGACGATGCTGGCAGCGGAACTCATCAGCGAACAGGACAGCGAACTCGACCGCGGCGCGATCAGCGTCGCGGCGGGCACGACTCGCACCTGCGCGCTGAACCGCCGCCCGATGCCGGTGTCGGATATGCTCCGGTTTGTGGTCGGGCCGGCCGGCGAGGCGGTGCCCGACATCAAGCGCAAATTGCCGGGCCGAGGTATCTGGATCACGGCGACCCGGGAAGCGATCGAGGAATTGATCAAACGCAATGTGTTCGCCCGCGGCTTCAAGCGGGACGTGCGGGTCGCCAAGGATCTGGCGGCGCTGACCGAGCGGCTGCTGGAGGCCGCCGCGCTCGATGCGCTGGCGATGGCCGGCAAAGCGGGCCTCGTGGTCGGCGGCTTTGCCAAGGTCGAGGCGTCCATCGGCCGTGCCGACGTTCTGGCGCTAATTCATGCCGCGGACGCCGCCGCCGACGGAAAGCGCAAGCTGGACGGCGCCTTGCACCGCAAAAACGACGAAAAATCGCGGGAAATCGCGATCATAGACATATTTTCGGGCAGCCAATTGGATTTGGCATTAAACCGCCCAAATGTGGTACATGCAGCCCTGCTTGCCGGACCCGGGAGCGAGACTTTTCTGTCTCGCGCCGCGCGCTTAGCGCGCTTTCGGACCGGAAATTCGCCCGATGCAGTTTGCGCGAATGCGCCGACGGACGGCGCACCTAACGTGAATGCGCCAACGGATGGCGCACAAGGAAAAAGTTCGGAATGAGCGAAACGAAGAACCCTGGCGAAAAGAAACTGACGCTGTCGCTTAAGCCGCGCACCGAGACGGGCGTGGTGCGCCAGAGCTTCAGCCATGGCCGCAGCAAACAGGTCGTGGTCGAAAAGATCAAACGCCGCAGCATTGGCGGACAGCCCGAGGCGCGGCCCGAGCCGGCGCCGGTCGAGGCCCCCAAGCCCGCAGCGCCGAAAGCGCGCAGCGCCGCCGCGCCCGTTGAAGCCGCCAAGCCTTCCGGCGTCGTGCTGCGCACGCTGACCGAGGAAGAACGCGTCGCGCGTGCGCACGCGCTCGCCGACTCGCGCGTCCGCGAAGCCGAAGAACGCAAGATCGCCGAGGAAGAAGCCCGCCGCCGTCAAAGCCGCGAGGTGGTCGACAAGACCGAACGCGATGCCGCCGAAGCGCGCAAGCGTGAGGAAGACGAGCGCCGCAAGCACGAAGAGGAAACCAAAAAGAAAGCCGGCGAAGTCGCCAAGAAGCGTCTCGGCGACGACGAAGTCAAAAAGCCGGCGCCCGGCCGCATGACGCTCGAAGTCGAAGAAGACGACGCGCCGCGCGTATCGCGCCGCCCCGGTGGCGGCGCCGCTCGTCCGGTCGCCGCCCGTCCCGCCGCGCCGCGTGGCGCGCCGGCGAAAGAGCGCGGCCGCCTGACGCTGGTCACCGCGCTGCGCGCCGACGAAGTGCGCGAACGCTCGGTCGCCTCGTTCCGCCGCCGCACCCAAAGGCTCAAGGGCCACGCCTCCAACGAGCCGAAGGAAAAGCTGGTCCGCGAAGTCACCATTCCCGAGGCGATCACGATTTCCGATCTCGCCAACCGCATGTCCGAACGCGCGGTCGACGTCATCCGCCTGCTGATGCAGCAGGGCCAGATGTTGCAGATCAACGACGTGATCGACGCCGACACCGCCCAACTCATCGCCGAGGAAATGGGCCACTCGGTTCGCCGCGTGGCGGAAGCCGACGTCGAAGAAGGCCTGTTCGACAAGGTCGACGAGACCGAAGCGACCGAGCCGCGCGCGCCGGTGGTCACCGTCATGGGTCACGTCGACCACGGCAAGACCTCGCTGCTCGACACCATCCGTTCGGCCGACGTCGTGTCCGGCGAAGCCGGCGGCATCACGCAGCATATCGGCGCCTATCAAGTGACGTCGCCGACCGGCGGCAAGATCACCTTTATCGACACGCCCGGTCACGCCGCCTTTACGGCGATGCGCGCACGTGGCGCCAAGGTCACCGACATTGTCGTGCTGGTGGTTGCCGCCGATGACGGCGTCATGCCGCAGACGATCGAGGCGATCAATCACGCCAAGGCGGCGAAGGTTCCGATCATCGTCGCCATCAACAAGATCGACAAGCCGGACGCCAAGCCCGACCGCGTGCGCACCGAACTGCTGCAGCACGAGATCCAGGTCGAATCTCTGGGCGGCGACGTGGTGGATGTGGAAGTGTCCGCCACCAAGAAGATCAACATCGACAAATTGCTGGAAATGCTTGGGCTGCAGGCCGAACTGCTCGACCTCAAGGCCAATCCGAACCGTCCGGCCGAGGGCACCGTGATCGAGGCCAAGCTCGACCGCGGCCGTGGCCCGGTGGCGACCGTGCTGGTTCAGCGCGGCACGCTGCGGGTCGGCGATCTGGTGGTGGCCGGCGCCGAATGGGGCCGCGTCCGCGCCTTGGTGTCCGATACCGGCGAGCCGATCGAAACCGCCGGACCGTCGACGCCCGTTGAAGTGCTCGGATTCTCCGGCACCCCGGATGCCGGCGACCGCCTGGCGGTGGTCGACAACGAAGCCCGCGCCCGCGAAGTCACCGATTACCGCGCCCGCCAGAAGCGCGAGAAGACCGCCACGCGCGCCACCGGCATGCGCGGCTCGCTCGAGCAGATGATGGCGCAGGCCAAGACCTCGGGCCGCAAGGAATTCCCGCTGGTGATCAAGGCCGACGTGCAGGGCTCGCTGGAAGCCATCATCGGCGCGCTCGACAAGATGGCGACCGATGAGGTTGCGGCACGTGTGCTGCATGCTGGCGTCGGCGGCATTTCCGGATCGGACGTGACGCTGGCCGAAGCCTCCGGCGTTCCGATCATCGCCTTCAACGTGCGCGCCAACAAGGAAGCGCGCGAGGCGGCCGAACGCGTCGGCATCGAAATCCGCTACTACAACATCATCTACGATCTCGTCGACGACGTGAAAAAGGCGATGTCCGGCCTGCTGCCGCCGACCATGCGCGAGACCATGCTGGGCAATGCGCAGATCCTGGAAATCTTCAAGGTCTCCAAGGTCGGCAACATCGCCGGCTGCCGCGTCACCGACGGCACCGTGGAACGCGGCGCCAACGTGCGGCTGATCCGCGACAACGTCGTGATCCACGAAGGCAAGCTGAGCCAACTCAAGCGCTTCAAGGACGACGCCAAGGAAGTGTCAGCCGGCATGGAATGCGGCATGGCCTTCGAGAACTACCAGGACATGCGCGCCGGCGACGTGATCGAATGTTACCGGGTGGAGACGATTCAACGCAGCCTGTGAGTCCAAATCTCACGGCTTCGGTTTAGAAACGCTCCGCTCAATTTCCACTGTCATGCCCGGCCTAGGCAGGGCGTCCAGGTCATCGCGCGGCGTGTCCTTCATTGGATCAGGGCACGGCTGGCCGGGACATTTCCGGCCATGAGATAATTTTGGAACGACATGACACGCAAGAAATCCCACCGCGACAGCGGAACGCCCGGAGGCTCGCAGCGCCAATTGCGCGTCGGCGAACTGGTGCGCCACGCGCTCGCCGAACTGCTCACGCGCGGCGAGGTGCACGACCCGGTGATCGAAGGTCATCTCATCACCGTGCCGGAAGTGCGCATGAGCCCGGACCTGCGGCTGGCGACGATCTACATCATGCCGCTCGCCGGCCGCGACACCGATGAGGTGGTCGCCGCCTTCGAGCGCAACAAGAAATTCCTGCGCGGCGAGATCGCGCATCAGATCAATCTGAAATTCGCGCCCGACCTGCGTTTCCGCGTCGACGACCGCTTCGCCGAAGCCGAGCGCATCGACAGAGCTGCTGCGCTCGCCGCAAGTGTCGCGCGATCTGACCAAGGATGAGAGCGGCGATGAATAAGTTTCTGGAGACGATGGCTGCGCCGACCGAGGTCGAGGCGGAAACCGCGCTCCCTTCACCTCTCCCGCTTGCGGGGGAGGGAGAAGAAGGCAATCGGCCTCGCGAGAAAAAAGAAGCAGTTCAAACGCGACAAGCGCGACGTCCACGGCTGGGTCGTGCTCGACAAGCCGGTCGGCATGACCTCGACCCATGCGGTCAGCGTGATCAAGCGCCTGTTCACCGCCAGGCGCGCCGGCCACGCCGGCACCCTCGATCCGCTCGCCTCCGGCTGCCTGCCGATCGCGCTCGGCGAAGCCACCAAAACCGTGCCTTTCGTCATGGATGGCCGGAAACTCTACCGTTTTACCGTCCGATGGGGCGAGGAGCGGGATACCGACGACGCCGAAGGCCGCGCCGTCGCCAATAGCGACCAGCGGCCCATCGGCCGAGGCGATCCGGGCCCTGCTGCCGGCCTATACCGGCACCATCCAACAGGTGCCGCCGACGCTATTCGGCCATCAAAATCGAGGGCGAACGGGCCTATGATCTCGCCCGCGACGGCGAAACCGTCGAATTACAGCCCCGTTCGGTCCAAATCAGCCGATTGGAGCTGGTCGACGTCCCCGACCCCGACCATGCGGTGCTGGAGGCGGAATGCGGCAAGGGCACCTACGTCCGTTCGCTCGCCCGCGACCTTGGCCGGGCCCTGGGCTGTTTCGGCTATGTCAGCGCGCTGCGGCGGGCCGGGGTTGGCTCGTTTACCGAAAAAACCATGATTTCACTGGAAGATTTGGAGGCTCTATGCCATAGAGCCGCTGCCGGTGAGGCTAGCCTCGCCGACGCCCTCATGCCCGTTGAGACCGCGCTGGACGACATCCCGGCGCTGGCCATCAGTCGGGCAGATGCGGCAAGGCTCACAAGGGGCCAAGCCGTTTTGTTGCGCGGACGGGACGCACCCAATTTCCGCGGCACGGTCTACGTCACGGTTTCGGGCCAACTCTTGGCCCTAGCCGAACTGGATCGTGGCGAGATCGTCCCCAAGCGCGTGTTCAACCTCGCCGGCCTGATTGGCAGAGCCCGGCTGTCTGAGAAAGGATGACCGATGTCGGTTACCGCCGGCCGCAAGGCCGAAGTTATTACTGCGTTCGCCAACAAGCCCGGTGATACCGGATCGCCCGAAGTTCAGGTGGCGATTTTGTCCGAGCGTATCAACAATCTCACCGAGCATTTCAAAACCCACGTCAAGGACAACCATTCCCGCCGTGGATTGCTCAAGATGGTGAGCCAGCGCCGCACGTTGCTCGATTACCTTCGGCGCACCAATGAAAGCAGCTACAAGGCTTTGATCGAGAAGCTCGGCATCCGCCGATAAATTATATCCGCGTGAGGCGCGTTTGCGCCCCGCGCGTTCCGTAGGCGAATGCAAACGGCATTCGCCGATTTGATCCGGCGGCGATGGCGCTGCCGGCGACAAGCAAGAGCCGACTTAAGGTTCGTCTCTTGCGACAAGGCAAGGCTCAGATTGCCATGGCAGGATCGCCAGACGCTGTTCGCCTCCCGCTTCCCACGGGGACGCGTGACAGCTTCTCGCCGTCTTGCTCATGGCTTTCGGGTCTGGCCCGAAAACCAATGAGAGAAAAACGCAATGTTCGATATGCATCGAGTTGAACTCGATTGGGGCGGGCGCAAGCTCGTCCTCGAGACCGGCCGCGTCGCGCGGCAAGCCGACGGCGCCGTGCTCGCCACCTACGGTGAAACCACCGTTCTCGCCACCGCGGTGGCCGCCAAGAATCCGCGCGAAGGCGTCGACTTCCTGCCGCTCACCGTCGACTACCAGGAAAAATATTACGCCGCGGGCCGCATTCCCGGCGGCTACTTCAAGCGCGAAGGCCGGCCGACCGAAAAGGAAACCCTGGTTTCCCGCCTGATCGACCGCCCGATCCGTCCGCTGTTCGCCGATGGCTGGCGTTGCGAGACGCAGGTGATCGTCACCACGCTGTCGCACGATCTGGAGAACGATCCCGACATTCTCGCGCTGGTCGCCGCTTCCGCGGCGCTGACGCTGTCGGGCGCGCCGTTCATGGGACCGATCGGCGCCGCGCGCGTCGGCTTCGTCAACAATGAATACGTGCTCAACCCGACGATCGACGAAATGGCCGAAAGCCAGCTCGACCTGGTCGTCGCCGGCACCGCCGACGCCGTGCTGATGGTCGAATCGGAAGCCAAGGAGCTCAACGAAGACGTGATGCTCGGCGCCGTGATGTTCGGCCACCGGCATTTCCAGCCGGTGATCGAAGCCATCATCAAGCTCGCGGAAAAGGCGGCCAAGGAGCCGCGCGACCATCAGGTCTCCGACGACGCGGCACTGCTGAAGGAAATGCTCGGCGTCGCCGAGAAGGAATTGCGCGCCGCCTACGCCATTCCCGCCAAGCAGGAGCGCCAGAACGCTGTCGCTGCCGCCAAGGCCAAGGTGATGGAACACTATTTCCCCGGCGGCGTGGAAAATCCGGACTACACCAAGCTGCGCATCGCCGGCGTGTTCAAAGAACTCGAAGCCAAGATCGTTCGCTGGAACATTCTCGACACCGGCAAGCGCATCGACGGCCGCGATCTCAAGACCGTGCGCAACATCGTGACCGAAGTCGGCCTGTTGCCGCGTACGCACGGTTCGGCGCTGTTCACCCGCGGTGAAACCCAGGCGCTGGTGGTTGCCACGCTCGGCACCGGCGAGGACGAGCAGTGGATCGATGCGCTGCAGGGCAGCTACAAGGAATCGTTCCTGCTGCACTACAACTTCCCTCCCTACTCGGTCGGTGAAACCGGCCGCATGGGCGGCACCAAGCGTCGCGAAATCGGCCACGGCAAGCTGGCCTGGCGCGCGCTGCATCCGCTGCTGCCGAAGGCGGAGGAATTCCCCTACACCATCCGTCTCGTCTCCGAGATCACCGAATCCAACGGCTCGTCGTCGATGGCCTCGGTGTGCGGCGGTTCGCTGGCGCTGATGGATGCGGGCGTGCCGATCAAGCGGCCGGCCGCGGGCATCGCGATGGGCCTCATTCTCGAGGACAAGCGCTTCGCCGTGCTGTCCGACATCCTCGGCGACGAGGATCATCTCGGCGACATGGACTTCAAGGTGGCCGGCACCGATCAGGGCGTCACATCGTTGCAGATGGACATCAAGATCGCCGGCATCACCGAGGAGATCATGAAGGTCGCGCTTGGCCAGGCCAAGGACGGCCGCATGCACATCCTCGGCGAAATGGCCAAGGCGCTCACCAGCGCCCGCGCCGAGCTGGGCGAGCACGCCCCGCGCATCGAGATGTTCAAGATCCCGACCGACAAGATCCGTGAAGTGATCGGCACCGGCGGCAAGGTGATCCGCGAGATCGTCGAGAAGACCGGCGCCAAGATCAACATCGAGGACGACGGTTCGGTGAAGGTTGCCTCCGCCGACGGCGAGTCGATCAAGGCCGCGATCAACTGGATCAAGTCGATCGCCTCCGATCCGGAGCCGGGCAAGATCTACGACGGCACCGTGGTCAAGACGATGGACTTCGGCGCCTTCGTGAACTTCTTCGGCGCCAAGGACGGCCTGGTTCACATCAGCCAGTTGGCGCAGAACCGCGTCAACAAGGTCACCGACGTCGTCAAGGAAGGCGACAAGGTCAAGGTCAAGCTCTTGGGCATGGATGAGCGCGGCAAGGTGCGCCTGTCGATGAAGGCGGTCGATCAGACCACCGGCGAGGACCTCGAAGCCAAGCAGCGCGAGCAGCAGCCCGCGTCAGGCGCGGCGGAGTAACACCCGCGAAATATCAGTGAAAAAGGGCGGCCCTCGGGCCGCCCTTTTTATTTGGCCGATGGCATGCACGCGCTTGTCTCTGCGTGGCGCGGCGCCGAGAGTTTTTTTCACGATTTCCCCCAGCGCCTCGAAATCCTTGGCGCGCGGCGAGGTGCGCCGCCAGGCCAGCCCGATCGAGCGGCCCGGCTGCGGCTCGCTGAAGCGCAACAGCTTCACGCGGGCATCGCGCAACTCGGCATCGATGGCCACTTCCGGCAATAGCGTCACGCCGTAGCCGTTGGCCACCATCTGCATCACCGTTGCCAGCGAGGTGGCGCCCAGACTCGCCGGTGCATCGCGCCGCGTGGTGGCGCAGAAGGCCAGCGCCTGGTCGCGCAGGCAGTGGCCTTCCTCGAGCAGAATGAGGCGGCGCTGATCGACATCCTCGATGCCGATGCGGCCGCTTGCGGGCAGCGCCTCGGCGGCAGGCGCCGCCAGCAGGAACCGGTCGTCGAACAGCGGCATCGTCGCGACGTCGGCGCCCTCCGCCGGCAGCGCCAGCATCACGGCGTCGAGTTCGCCGCCGCTGAGTTCGTCGAGCAACATCTTGGTCTGGGTCTCGCGCACCTCCAAGCGCAATTGCGGATAGCGCGTCTGCAGCCGCGGCAATAGGTTCGGCAGGATATAGGGCGCCAATGTCGGGATGATACCGAGGCGCAAAGGCCCGCTCAGCACTTCGCGGTGGCGGGCAAAATCGATGAGGTCACGGGTGGCGGTGAGGATCGCCTCGGCGCGCGCCGCCACTTCCAGGCCGGTGTCGGTGAGCGCGATATCGCCGGGCCGCCGCTCGACCAGTTCGGCTCCTATTTCGCGCTCCAGCTCGCGCACCTGCATTGACAGCGCCGGCTGGGTCACCGCGCAATCTTCGGCGGCGCGACCGAAATGTCGGTGGCGCGCGAGCGAGGTCAAATAGCGTAGCTGGCGCAAGGTGATCATACCGATAAGATATACTTATCGACTACGCCAATCAATACGATTAGACCTGATGGCCCAATCCCCTTACAAGCGCCGCAAGCGCCCGCTACTTCGCGGGGCGTATCTAGTGGAGGACACTAATCATGGACGCAAAGACTGACGACAAGAACGCGGGCAAGTGCCCGTTTCCGGGCGGCACCCGCAGTCACAAGAACCGCGATTGGTGGCCGGACCATCTCGATATCGGCGTGCTGCATGCGGTCCATCCTGACGCCGATCCGATGGGCAAAGCCTTCAACTACGCCAAGGAATTCAAAAGCCTCGACCTCGATGCCGTGATCAAGGACCTCAAGGCCTTGATGACCGACAGCCAGGAATGGTGGCCGGCCGACTTCGGCCACTACGGCGGACTGTTCATCCGCCTCGCCTGGCACAGCGCCGGCACTTATCGCATCACCGACGGCCGCGGTGGCGCCGGCGCCGGCCAGCAGCGCTTCGCGCCGCTCAATGCGTGGCCGGACAACGTTAACCTCGACAAGGCGCGCCGCCTGCTGTGGCCGATCAAGCAGAAGTACGGCAAGAAGATTTCCTGGGCCGACCTGTTTGTCCTCGTCGGCAACGTCGCGCTCGAGTTCGATGGGCTTCAAGACCTTCGGCTTCGCCGGCGGCCGCGCCGATGTGTGGGAGCCTGAAGAACTCTACTGGGGTCCCGAAGGACAGTTGGCTCGGCGACGAACGCTATAGCGGCGAACGCCAACTCGCGGAGCCGCTGGGTGCCGTGCAGATGGGGCTCATCTACGTCAATCCGGAAGGCCCGGGCGGCAACCCGGATCCGCTCGCCTCGGCGCGCGACATCCGCGAAACCTTCTTCCGCATGGCCATGAATGACGAAGAGACCGTCGCGCTGATCGCCGGCGGCCACACCTTCGGCAAGACCCACGGCGCCGGCGATCCGTCGCTGCTCGGTCCGGATCCGGAAGGCAGCGCCATCGAGGACCAGGGCCTCGGCTGGAAGAGCAAGCATGGCACCGGCTTCGGCGCCGACGCCATCGGCGGCGGCCCGGAAGTGACGTGGACGCAGACGCCGACCAAGTGGAGCAACCACTTCTTCGACAACCTGTTCAAGTACGAATGGGAGCTGACCAAGAGCCCTGCCGGCGTGAAGCAGTGGGTCGCGAAAGGCGCCGAGCCGTCGATCCCGGACGCGTTTGATCCGTCGAAGAAGAAGCTGCCGACGATGCTGACGTCGGATCTCGCGCTACGCTTCGATCCGATTTACGAGAAGATCTCGCGGCGCTTCTATGTGAACCCAGAGCGAGTTCGCCGATGCCTTCGCGCGCGCGTGGTTCAAGCTCACGCATCGCGACATGGGCCCGGTCGCGCGTTATCTCGGGCCGCTCGTGCCGAAGGAAACGCTGATCTGGCAGGATCCGATCCCGGCCTGCGACTATACGCTCGACGACAAGGACGTTGCCGCGCTGAAGGCGAAGATTCTTAGCACCGGTCTCACGGTGCCGCAGCTTGTCTCGACCGCCTGGGCGTCGGCCTCGACGTTCCGCAAGTCCGACAAGCGCGGCGGCGCCAATGGCGGGCGCATCCGCCTCAGCCCGCAGAAGGACTGGGAGGTCAACCAGCCGGCGCAACTCAAGACGGTGCTGAACAACCTCGAAGCGGTCCAGAAGGGCTTCGGCAAGAAGGTGTCGCTCGCCGACTTGATCGTTCTCGGCGGCTGCGCCGCGGTCGAAAAGGCGGCCAAGGATGCCGGCGTCGACGTAACGGTGCCGTTCACGCCGGGCCGCATGGATGCGTCGCAGGAGCAGACTGACGTTGCCGTCCTTCGCGCCGCTCGAACCGCGTGCCGATGGCTTCCGCAACTACATCAGCGGCAAGCAGCAGTTCATGGCGCCTGAAGAGGCGTTGGTGGACAAGGCGCAATTGCTGGCACTGACGGCACCCGAGATGACGGTGCTGGTCGGCGGCCTGCGCGTCCTCGGCGCCAATGCCGCCGACTCCAAGAACGGCGTCTTCACCAAGCAGGTCGGCAAGCTGACGAACGACTTCTTCGTCAACCTGCTCACCATGAGCACGGAATGGGTGCCCGCAGGCGACGGTGTGTACGAGGGCCGTGACCGCAAGACCAAGGACCTGAAGTGGACCGCTACGCGCGTCGACCTGATCTTCGGGTCGCACTCGCAGCTTCGCGCGCTGGCGGAAGTCTACGCCTGCGCCGACTCGAAGGCGAAGTTTGTGAAAGACTTCGTCGCGGCATGGGCCAAGGTGATGAACGCCGACCGGTTCGACGTTGCCGCACAGCCGGCTCTCGAGGCGGCTGAGTAATCAGCTTCCTGTTCGCCAAACAAAACGGCCGGGCAAATCCCCGGCCGTTTTTTGTCTTTTATTTTTACCCTCCCCCTTGTGGGGAGGGTCGGCGAACGAAGTGAGCCGAGGTGGGGGTAGTGGTTGATGCCTCGGACCCCCACCCCGACCGCTTTCGCTAACGCTCAGCGGTCGACCCTCCCCACAAGGGGGAGGGTAAGAAAGAAGCTACTTCTCGCCGTTTTCTACCGCGCCATGCGCTTCCTTGAGCGCCTCCGGCTGCGGCATGGCGATGACGTTGTAGCCGCAATCGACGAAGTGGACTTCGCCGGTGACGCCGGTCGACAAGTCCGACAGGAGATAAAGCCCGGCGCCGCCCAGTTCGTCGAGCGTCACGCCGCGGCCGAGCGGCGAATATTTCTGCTGGAACGCAAACATGTAGCGCGCCTCGGTGATGCCGGCCCCGGCCAGCGTCCGGATCGGGCCCGCCGAAATCGCATTGACGCGGATTTTCTGATGGCCGAGATCGACCGCCAGATAGCGCACCGACGCCTCCAGCCCGGCCTTGGCCACGCCCATCACGTTGTAATTCGGCATGGCGCGCTCGCCGCCATTATAGGTCAGCGTCACCATCGCGCCGCCGTTCGGCATCAGCGCCGCGGCCCGCTTCGCGGCTTCGGTGAAAGCGTAGCAGGAGATCACCATGGTGCGGATGAAGTTCTCGCGCGTCGAGTCGGCATAGCGGCCCTTGAGTTCGGTCTTGTCGGAAAAGGCGACGGCATGCACGAGGAAATCCATCGTGCCCCATTGCTTCTTGATCTCGTCGAACACCGCATCGACCGAACCAATGTCCTCGACATCGCACGGCATCAGCATCGATCGAGCCGACGGATTCGGCGAGCGGTTTGACCCGCTTTAGCAGCGCATCGCCCTGATAGGTGAAGGCGAGCTTGGCGCCGTGATCGCTCAGCATCTTGGCGATGCCCCAGGCGATGGAGTGGTCATTGGCGACCCCCATGATCAGCCCGCGCTTTCCGTCCATCAGTCCCGGCATATCGATAATTCCAATTTTAGTGCGAGAATCAATTAAGCATCGAGCCGCTTGAAGGCGACCGAAGCATTGGTGCCGCCGAAGCCGAACGAATTCGACAGCACGGCGCCGAGCGTGACGTTGTCCTTGCGTTCGCGCATGATCGGCATGTCGGCGAAGGCGGGATCGAGATTGACGATGTTGGCGCTTTCGCAAATGAAGCCGTTCTGCATCATCAGCAGCGAGTAGATCGCCTCTTGCGCGCCGGCAGCGCCGAGCGAATGGCCGGTGAGCGACTTGGTCGCCGAAATCGGCGGACACTTGTCGCCGAACACCTGGCGGATGGCGTCGATCTCGGCGGCATCGCCGACCGGCGTCGCGGTGGCGTGCGGATTGATGTAGTCGATCGGCGCTTTCACGGTTTCCAGCGCCAGCTTCATGCAGCGCATCGCACCCTCGCCCGAAGGCGCCACCATGTCGTGGCCGTCCGACGTTGCGCCATAGCCGGCGACTTCGGCGTAGATCTTGGCGCCGCGGGCCTTGGCATGTTCGAGCTCTTCCAGCACCAAGCACGCCGGCGCCGCCGGCGATGACGAAACCGTCACGATCCGCGTCGTAGGCCCGCGAGGCGGTCTGCGGCGTGTCGTTGTATTTCGTCGACATCGCGCCCATGGCATCGAACATGTTCGACAGGGTCCAGTGCAGCTCTTCCGAGCCGCCGGCAAACACCATGTCCTGCTTGCCCCACTGGATCAGTTCGGCGCCGTTGCCGATGCAATGATTGGACGTCGCGCAGGCCGACGAGATCGAATAGTTGACGCCTTTGATCTTGAACCAGGTGGCGAGCGTCGCCGACGCCGTCGACGACATCACCTTCGGCACCGCGAAGGGTCCGATGCGTTTGGGCGAGTTGTTCTTGCGCGTGATATCGGCGGCTTCGACCAGCACGCTGGTCGAGGGACCGCCCGATCCCATGACGATGCCGGTACGCGGATTGGATATGTCCTTGTCCTCGACGCCGGAATCGCGGATCGCCTGCTCCATGGCGACGTGGTTCCACGCCGCGCCCGGGCCGAGGAACCGCATGGCGCGGCGATCGATCGATCCCGCCGGGTCGAGCGTCGGCCTGCCTTGCACCTGGCAGCGGAAACCGTGGCTGGCGAAGTCCTCGGCGCGCGTGATGCCCGACTTGGCTTCGCGCAGACTGGCGAGCACTTCCTGCGTATTGTTGCCGATGGATGAGACAATACCCATCCCGGTCACGACGACACGTCTCATAGCCGCATACCCTCAGTCACGCCGCGGATTGTCGATAATTGGGCCACATTTGGGCCGCCCGAGGCAATCGCGCAAGGCCGTATGATCAAGCGCCGCTCGGTTGCAACACTTCTTCCTGCTTGAACAGGCCGACCTTGAGGTCGCTCGCCTTGTAGATGACGTTGCCGTCCGCCGAAAGCCAGCCATCGGCAATCCCGAGTACCAGCTTCGAGCGCATGACCCGCTTGAAGTCGACGCCATAGACGACCTTCTTCACGTTCGGCAGCACCTGTCCGGAAAATTTCACTTCGCCCATGCCCAAAGCGCGGCCTTTGCCGGGCGACCCCAGCCAGCCGAGGAAGAATCCGACCATCTGCCACAGTGCGTCGAGGCCAAGGCAGCCCGGCATCACCGGATCGCCCTTGAAGTGGCAAAGGAAGAACCAGAGGTCGGGCTTCACATCGAGTTCCGCGCGCACCATGCCCTTGCCGTGCTCGCCGCCGGTCTCGGAAATCTCGGTAATGCGGTCGAACATCAGCATCGGCGGCAGCGGCAATTGCGCATTGCCGGGCCCGAATAATTCGCCTCGACCGCAAGCGAGCAGGTCTTCGTAGGCGTAGCTGGAACGCCGGTTGTCCATAGGCGTGATATCCCCGCGCGGCGGTTCCACTGGCTGAATTCCCATGCGGGGATTCGTAACACAGGGAGATGACCCGGCAAAGATGGCGAAACCGGGTGGCGGCGACAAAATTCCCGTTAAAAACCGCGACAATTTAGCCTCAGACTCAATTGCGAGGCAGTTGCATCTAAACCGCCATTGCGTATATGTTGCAGATGAAACGGTTTTTGCCGGCCTATCCTCAAGCCGGCTTATTGGGCGTATCGATGAACCAGACGCGTATAATGGTAATGCCGCTGGCCAAGGCCGACGCCGCGCGTCAGCCCGACCGGACGGATCTGACCGGTTGCCCATGGCACGACGTCAAATCCATGCTGCGCCAGGTCGGTTTGCGCCCGACCCGCCAGCGCATGGCGCTGGGCTGGATTCTGTTCGGCAAGGGCGACCGTCATCTCACCGCCGAAGCGCTGTACGAAGAAGCCTCGCGCGCGAAAGTGCCGGTGTCGCTGGCGACCATCTACAACACCCTGCACCAGTTCACCGAAGTCGGGCTGCTGCGCCAGGTCGCGGTCGACGGCTCGAAGGCTTACTTCGATACCAACCCCTCGGCGCATCATCATTTCTTTGTCGAGGGCGATGACGTTCTGCTCGACATCCCGGTCGCCGACGTCGTTGTCGGCAAGACCCCGGCGCCGCCGGAAGGCTTCGAAGTCGCGCGCGTCGATGTGGTCGTAAGGCTGCGGCGGAAGAGCTAATCTCCGCTAAATCCAAATCGCTGGAATTCACTTGTGTATGGCCGGGTTAATCCAGGCCATTCCGCTCAGGGACGCACTGTGCCCTTCTGAGCGGGATCACCGGGACAAGCCCGGTGATGACGGAAGAAGGGCTAATCCACTTTCTCGTTCGGATAGGCGCCCCACAGCCGTTCCTGCCGGATCCAGCCGCTGAAATCCTTGCCGTTGAATTCGCACCATTGTCCGTTGCAGGATTTGAGCTGGCCGAGCACGCCCGATTGCAGGCGGGCCACAACGGCGGACTCCAGATCCGCGCTCTCGTACAGCGGCACCAGTTCGTCTTTCAACGTCGGCACCACCACCGCCGTGCGCTTGCCGGACAGCAGCGAATGGTAGACCCAGCCCTCCGCCCCTTCCCAGTCGCGGATGCGCCGCCAGTTCTCGAATTCGGCGGTGATCTCCACCGGCATGCCGGCGCGGGTGTAGACCCAACGGACATCCTGGTCCTTGTTGGGGCCGGACCGCACATTGACCCGGTCCGACTTAAGGCTGACGAAGCGTGGCACCGGCAGGCCGCTGACCGAACCTGTGGAGATGTCGCCGGCGGCTAAGGCCGCGGTTTGGACGACAATCGCCAGCAACGCCGCCACGCCAACGGCCAGCACGGCGCGGCCAATAGCACGGCCCAAATTGCAGCCTGTGGGCTTGAAAACCGCCCGAAAGCTTTGTGTTGTCACTGCCATCTGGTAGGAAAATGGTTGGATTTTCGACCCTGCCCGCGCTTCGAGCGCAGTGTGGGCGAGCACGGTTAAAGAGGCCTAAATCGGCGCCTCCGATGGGGCGTTCCTTTGGGCGGCAAATGCGCCGTCAGGCGCCGCGGTAAAGTGGACATGCCGAAGAACAAGAAGCCGGTGGTGGTCGTGACCCGCAAGTTGCCCGACAGGGTCGAGCTGCGGATGCGGGAACTTTTCGACGCCCGGTTTAACCCCGACGACAAGCCCATGACCCAGGCCCAATTGGCCGAGGCGGTGAAAACCGCCGACGTCCTGGTGCCCGACCGTCACCGACCGGATCGATGCCTCGGTGCTCAGCAAGTCGGGCGACCAGCTCAAGCTGATCGCCAATTTCGGCAATGGCGTCGACAATATCGACGTCGTCACCGCGGTTCAGCGCGGCATTACCGTGACCAATACGCCGGGCGTGCTGACCGAAGACACCGCCGACATGACCATGGCGCTGATCCTGGCGGTGCCGCGCCGGCTCGCCGAAGGCTCCAATGTTCTGATCTCCGACAAGGACTGGTCGGGTTGGACGCCGACCTGGATGCTCGGCCATCGCATCTGGGGCAAGCGCCTCGGCATCATCGGCATGGGGCGGATCGGCCAGGCCGTGGCGCGCCGCGCCCGCGCCTTCGGTCTGCAGATCCATTATCACAACCGCCGCAAGGTCGCGCCCAAGATCGAGGAAGAGCTCGACGCCACGTATTGGGAGAGCCTCGACCAGATGCTCGCCCGCATGGACATCGTCTCGGTGAATTGCCCGCACACGCCGGCGACCTATCACCTGCTCTCGGCGCGGCGGCTGAAGATGCTCCGCCCCGAAGCCTTCATCGTGAACACCTCGCGCGGCGAGGTGATCGACGAGAACGCGCTGGCGCGGCTGATCGAGTCGGGCGACATCGCCGGCGCCGGGCTCGACGTGTTCGAGCACGAACCGTCGGTCAATCCGAAGTTGCTCAAGCTCGCGCGCGCCGGCAAAGTCATTTTGCTGCCGCACATGGGCTCGGCCACACTGGAAGGCCGCGTCGACATGGGCGAGAAGGTCATCATCAACATCAAGACCTTCATGGACGGCCACCGGCCGCCCGACCGCGTCTTGCCGTCGCGCGCGACCGCGTCATCTGCGAGCGGGATCGAAGCTGACTCACGTCGCGCAATCGACGATCGCTACGGATGCCCGCTCCGGGACTGCTGTTCGACAAATCCTTGATCGTCGCATCGTCGCCGCTGAGCGGATTGCCAGAATCCCAACCGTAATTCAGCGTCTCGAACCGCATCGAACGCGCGTCGACCATCAGCAGACGGCCGACCAGGCCTTCGCCGAAGCCAACGATTTCGCGGATCACTTCCAGCGCCATCATCGAGCCGAGGATGCCGGGCAGCGCGCCGAGGATGCCGGCTTCGGCGCAAGCCGGCACCGTGCCGGCCGGCGGCGGCTCGGGAAACAGACAGCGATAAGTCGGATTGCGCACGCCGTCGGCGCGCGTCTCATGCGGCCGCAACGTGGTGAGCGAGCCGTCGAAGGTGCCGACCGCCGCGGTGACCAGCGGCTTCCTGGCAAAGTAGCAGGCATCGGCAACGAGATAGCGCGTGGCGAAGTTGTCGGAGCCGTCGGCGACGATATCGTATTGCGAAAGCAGCGGCAGCGCATTGCCGGCATTGAACCGCATCATGTGGGTCTCGACCTTCACGTGCGGATTGAGCCGCGCGATCGCGGCCTCGGCGCTGTCGACCTTGCGCATGCCGATGTCTGGCGTGGCGTGGATCACCTGCCGCTGCAGGTTCGACAGCGACACCGTGTCGTCATCGACGATGCCGAGCGTGCCGACGCCGGCGGCGGCGAGGTAAAGCAAGACCGGCGCGCCCAGCCCGCCGGCCCCGATCACCAGCACGCGCGCGGCCTTCAGCTTGGCCTGTCCCGGGCCGCCGACCTCGCGCAACACGATGTGGCGCGCATAGCGCTCGAGTTCCTGGGCGTCCAACATGACCTAACTCTATGGAGTTGCGGCCGTTTCGGCCAGCCTGTTGGCGCCTTGCACCGCAGCCTCGATGGGCTAAGGTGGCCTCAAAATGTGGTTAGGGCGGCGTTAAAATGCGTTTGGCTCCGGTTTTCCTGATGCTGTCGCTGCTGCCTGGCGCTCCGGCGCTGGCAGAGGAGACGACCAGCATTTTTCAGTGGCTAAAGCCGGCCGCCGAAAAGCCGGCGGAGCCGGCTGCGCCTGCGGCCAAGCCGGCGGCCAAAAAGCACACCGCCGCCAAGACCGCCCACGGCAAATTACCGACTCTGGCTCCGAAATCCACGGAAGCCGGACCCGCACAAGCCAAAGCTGCGGCCGCAAAACCTGCCGCGGCAAAGCCCGTGATAGCCAAACCGGCCGCGACCAAGACCGCTACTGCCAATTCCGGACCTGCCAAATCCGAACCGGCCAAGACCGCACCGACGCCGGATGTGTTTGCTGGAATTCCCGCCGCCGAGCGCATGAAAGTCCAGGCGGCGCTGTTGTGGGCCGGCGACTATACCGGCGCGGCCGGCGGCGAAGACCCGATGTCGATCGCGATCAAGAATTTCCAGAAGCGGAAGAAAACCAAAGTCACCGGCACGCTGACGGCGAGCGAACGCGCCGAACTGATTGGCGCGGCGCGCAATCATGAAGCAGAATTCGGCTGGAGCGTCGTGGTCGATCCCGCCACCGGCATCCGTATCGGCCTGCCGACCAAGATGGTGCCGAATGCGCGCGACGCCGCGCGCGGCACGCGCTGGTCGTCGGCGCATGGCGATGTTCAGGTCGAGACCTTCCGCATCAACGATGCGAACCTCAAGCTGCAGGCGCTGTTCGAGCAACTCAAGAAAGAGCCGGCGAGCCGCAAGGTCGAATACAGCGTATTGCGCGACGACAATTTCTTCATCAGCGGCTTGCAGGGTCTGAAGAAGTTTTCCGTGAAGGCGCAGTTGCGCGACGGCGAAGTTCGCGGCTTCACCATGCTGTACGATCAGATGATGGAAACCATCGTGGCGCCGGTGGCGGTGGCGATGGCGGCTGCCTTCTCGCCGTTTCCCGGGCACAGCGCGCCGTTCGCGGCGCTGGCGAAATCGGTCGAATACGGCAACGGGCTGGTGGTGAGCGCGCAGGGCCACATCGTCACCGATCGCAAGCTCACCGAAGGCTGCCAGGTGATCGTCGCCGCGGGTCTCGGCGATGCCGTTCGCATCGCCGATGACAAAGATAACGGGCTGGCCCTCTTGCGGGTCTATGGTCCGCGCAAGCTATCGCCGCTGGCGCTGACGCAAAACTCCGGCAAAACCGGCGAACTGACGCTGATCGGCATTCCCGATCCCAAGGAGCAAGACGGCAGCCGCAAGCTCACCGAGATCAAGGCGCGCTTGGTCGGCGACACAGCAATCGAATTGCGTCAGCCGGTGCCGATGGCCGGATTTTCCGGCGCCGCCGCGCTCGACGGCCAAGGCCGCTTCGTCGGCATGATGGAAATGCGCAATGCCGTTCTGGCGAGCATCGAGCCGTCCGCGCCGCCGGTGCGTCTGGTCAGCGCCGGGACCATCCGCGAATTTCTGAGCGCACATAATATTGCCGCCGCTCAGCCTGGCGACGACGCCAAGACTTCGAGACGCCAAAGCGTCGGTGGTGCGGATGATTTGCGTGAGGAAGTAGCGCTACTTATTCTTCCAGTCCGGCTTCCGCTTTTCGACGAAGGCCTTCATGCCTTCCTTCTGATCGTGGGTTGCAAACAGCGAATGGAAGATGCGCCGCTCGAAGCGGGCGCCTTCGGCCAGCGACGTCTCGAACGCGGCCAAGACCGCCTCCTTGCCCGCCAGCACCGACGGCAGCGACATGTTTGCGATGGTGTCGGCGACCTTCATCGCCTCGTCCATCAGGCTCGCCGCCGGCACCACCCGCGCCACCAGACCCGAGCGTTCCGCTTCGGCCGCGTCCATCATGCGGCCGGTGAGGATCATGTCCATCGCCTTGGCCTTGCCGACCGCGCGCGTCAGCCGTTGCGTGCCGCCGATGCCGGGAATGACGCCGAGCTTGATTTCGGGCTGACCGAATTTGGCGGTGTCGGCGGCAATGATGAGGTCGCACTGCATGGCGAGCTCGCAGCCGCCGCCGAGCGCAAAGCCCGCCACCGCGGCGACGATCGGCTTGCGCGCGCGCGCGGCGCGATCCCAGTCGGCGCAGAAATTGCCGAGATAGGCTTCGATGAATGTCTTGTCCGCCATCTCCTTGATGTCGGCGCCGGCGGCGAAGGCCTTGTCGCTGCCGGTAAGCAGCATGCAGCCGATGGCATCGTCGGCTTCGTAGGCGTCGATCGCCTGGAATAGCTCGGTAACGAGCGCCCGATTGAGCGCATTGAGCGCCTGCGGACGGTTGAGCCTGATGATGCCGACCCGGCCTTTGGTCTCGACGGCGATATTTTCGTAGCTCATGGGTCACTCATGTTGAGCCGTAATATTACGGATAATGGACGAGCTTAGAAACGGCTTCATTTTTACAGAAATACCCCGTTTTCACTACGACGAGTCGGACGCGCCGGCCTGACCGGCCTTGTCAGCAATCTTTAAGGTTCGCCGCGCTAATAGACCATTTTGGGAGACGCCGTCTCGAAACAATATCGCACGAGGAGGACTTCATGCGAAGCATCTTCTACTGCTCGGCCCTCGCGATCGGTCTCATCATAAGCGTCGCGCCGGCGGCCATGGGGCAGTCGGGCGGAAAACTCAGCGTGGCGGTATCCGGCCTGCATAGCGACAGCGGCGTCGTGCGCTGCGGCCTGTACGCGTCGGCCGACAGTTTCCGCAAGCCGGGCCAGGAAACGCGCGGCGTCGTTGCCAAGCCTAACGGCCAGCACGCCACCTGCGTGTTCAGCGGCATTGCGACCGGCTCCTACGCGGTCGCGGTATTCCACGCCGAGCAAAACGAGACTCAGATAGAGTACGGTATGTTCGGCAAGCCCAAGCAGGGTTTCGGTTTCTCGCGTAATCCGTCGTCGACCTTCGGGCCGCCTGGCTTCGACGCCGCGGCGTTCAGCTATGCCGGCGGCAATCAGACGCTGCAAGTAAAGCTGCAATACTGAAGCTTTGATCAAGGGGTTCTGATGGCGGACGCCGGCCACGACCGCTCCGAAGCGCGCGCGTGGAGCGCCGGCTTCAGGTCGCTGGAACAGGAATTCGAATACCGGGTCGACGACATCGACGGGCGGGTGCCGCCGGCGTTACGCGGCACGCTGTTCCGCAACGGCTCCGGCCGCAACGAACTCAACGGCCAATGGTTTCCGCACTGGTTCGATGGCGACGGCATGATCTCGGCCATCGCTTTCGACGACAGCGGCATCCGCTATCTCAACCGCTTTGTCCGCACCGACAATTACGTCAATGAAACACGCGAAGGCCGTATCCTCTATCGCGGCTTCGGCAAGATGAAGCCTGGCGGCGTCATCGGCAATGCATTCCGGCAACCGGGCAACGTGTCGAACATCTCCGTGGTGTTGCAGGGCGACCGGCTTCTGTCGCTATGGGAGGGCGGCGCGCCCTATGCGCTCGATCCCAAGACGCTCAAGACGATTGGTCTCGAGGATTTCGACGGCCGCGTGCGGGCGTTCTCGGCCCATCCCAAGATCGATCCGGTGAGCGGCGATCTGTACAATTTCGGCATCGACTACGGCGCCAAGACGACGCTGACGCCCGTACCGGATCGGCCGCGACGGCGCGCTCAAGGCTTTTCCTGCGATCAAGTTGCCCTATCCGGTGATGAACCACGATTTCGTGTTGACCGAAAACTATCTGGTCTTCTGCCTCGGCCCTATCCTGGTGCATCCCCTCAAATTCATTCTCGGTCTCTCGAGCTTCGACGGGGCGCTACGTTGGGATGGCGGGCGGCCGACCTTGATCCTGCTGGTATCGCGCGACGGATCGCATGCGCCACGCTGGATCGAGTCCGACGCATTCTTCCAGTTTCACTTCGCCAATGGTTTCGAACAAGATGGCGCATTGGTCGTCGACCTGACGCGCTATCCGGACTATTCCGCCATTGGCGAATCGCTGCGGACCTTTTGGCATTCCGATTGGGCCGCCGACGGCATGGCGGCCCTGATGCGGTTGCGCATCGATCTTGCGAACGGAAAGGTTACCAGCCGAAGCTTCGACACCGGCAAGTCCAATGAGTTTCCGCGCATCAATCCGCAGCGCACCGGACGATCCTACCGCTACGCCTATATCGCCAATAATCCGGCCGGCCAGCATGTCGGGTTGCAGCGGCATGTGACGCGGGTCGACATGGACGGCGGCAACACGGTGTCGCATGACTTCGGCGCGGCGCGATATGCCGGCGAACCGATATTCATTCCGACAAGCGCGGACGGCGGCGAGGACGACGGTGTCGTGGTGACGCTGGTGTACGACGCCGATGCAAAGCGCACCGACATTGTCGGGCTCGATGCACGCGATCTGGCGGCCAAGCCGCTGTTCACGGCGCATCTGCGGCATCACGTGCCGTATTCGCTGCACGGCTATTTCACGCCGCGGCTGTTTTGAATCGGCGCGCCGAATTCACGCCCCGGCGATGTCTTAACGCAGCCTTAAGGCTGCCGTTGCTACGTTTGTCTGAGATTGCATCTGGGTGAGGGTATGTCATGCGTATGATCGCGACTGCGGCTTTGCTGTTGCTGACGGCTACCGCGACGGCGTCCGCTGCCGATATTTCGCGCGGCCCGGCCGACAAGGGAATACCGTACGTACAGCCGGTGTCCACGTGGGAAGGCTTCTATGTCGGCGGTAATGTCGGCGGCGGCTGGGCTAATGCGCGCTCCGACTTCTCGACCACGGGCCCGGTGTTCGCAACCGCCAACAATCACATGACCGGCTTTGCCGGCGGCGCACAGCTTGGCTACAACTGGCAACGCGGCCCGCTCGTCTACGGCGCCGAAACCGATATCCAATTCGCCAATATCGACGGCAGCCTCTCGACCAGTTGCCCCGCGGCGCAGTGCGGCGTCGGGCTTTCGGCAAACTATGACCAGAAAATGCCGTGGTTCGGTACGGTCCGCGGCCGGTTCGGTTATGCGCAAGATGGCTGGCTGCTTTTTGTCACCGGCGGCTACGCCTATTCGCAACTGGACACCAACGCCTCGGCGACCGTCGGCGCCATCACGACGACGGTGAGCCATCATGATTTCCGCAGCGGTTGGACGGTCGGCGGCGGCATCGAGGTCGCGCTGGGCCCGCGCTGGAGCTTCAAGACCGAGTATCTCTACATGGATTTCGGCAGCAACGGCACGACCTGGGCGGTGTCCGGCCTGCCGACGCTGACCGACTCGACCAAGCTCAACATGAACCTGGTGCGCGCCGGCCTGAACTACAGGTTCTGACTTCCACTCAGGACACTAGGCCGCGTTACCACTGCCGGAAGAATTTTGGCTTGCCGGCAGGTGGCGGCGGCGGTGACGTCGAGCCTGCCGCCGGTTTGTCGGCACTGGCCAGGTCGAAACCGGATTTGCCGGGCTGACTGATGGACTCCAGGCTCGCGGTCTTCATGGCTTGCGGTCCGCTGATGCGCACGCCGATGGCGTTGGAGCCGTTGGCGACGACAAAGATGATCAGGCCATTGATGACGAAATACACCGTGCGCGACAGCAGGCTGGCGCCATAGCCGAAAACAACGGCGCCGAACATGAAGCTCACGATCAGCCCGGTGTAGTTCAGCGGCAATTGGTTGAATTGCTGGCACAGCGTGTTGGTGATCACCATGGTGAAGGCGCCGGCGGCGCCGGGCGTGATCATCGAATTCGGATTGAGAAACTCGGCAAACGGGCTCTCTGACTTCGCATCGACGGATTTCGCGTCGGCGGACCTCGCTGACGGATTTGTGTGATGGACTGCTGGCATGTCGACCCCCTCAAACGTGGCGCAGGCGCAACGACGGGGTGAATGCTAGCACAAAGCTACCGGGACGTGTAGAGTCGCGAACTCCTATTCGAGCTTGATGCCCGAACGCTTGATGACGTCGGCCCATTTGGCGGAATCGGCCTTGATCGTGGCTGCGAAATCTTCCGGCGTGCCACCGCCCGGCTCGTCGCCGGTCTTGGCGAATTTTTCCTTGAAGGCAGGCGAGGTGAGCGCCTTGTTGATCGCGGCATTGAGCTTGTCGACGATCGGCCGCGGCACGCCGGCCGGCGCGATAACGCCGCTCCAGGTCGGCGCCGCGTAACCGGGCACGCCGGCCTCGGCGATGGTCGGCAGATCCGGGAACGACGGCGACCGAGTCGTGCCGCTGACCGCCAGGCCGCGCACTAAGCCAGCATGCGCGGTCGGCGCGATCGATTGCAGACTTTCGAACATGATGTCGACGCGGCCCGCGATCAAATCCTGAATTGCCAGCGCGCCGCCGCGGTACGGGATATGAACAATCTTTGTGTCCGTCATGTATTTGAACAACTCGCCGCCGACATGACCGGGCGAGCCGTTGCTCGACGAGGCGTTGGACAATTTGCCGGGATGTTCCTTGGCGTAAGCGATCAGTTCCTTGACCGAATGCACCGGCAACTTCGGCGACACCGCGAGCAGTAGATGACCGCGCGTGACCAAGGCAATCGGCTGGAAGTCGCGCTCAATGTTGTAGGGCAACTTCGTCACAATGTGGCGGGTGATGGCGAGCGCGCCGATCGGGCCCATGCCGATGGTGTAGCCGTCGGGCGGCGATTTCGCGACCAGGTCGAGGCCGATCGTCAGCGCGCCGCCGGGGCGGTCGTCGACGACGATCTGCTGACCCAGTTCCTGCGTCAGCACCGCGCCAAGCAGGCGGGCGGCATTATCGGTGGCGCTGCCGGCCGCTTGCGGCACGATGAGACGGATCGCATGGTCGGGATAATCGGCCGCCGAAGCGGCACTCGCCATGCAGGCAAAAACAAGCGAGATAAGACCCAGTTTGCGCATTTTGTTTCCCCCGGTCGTAGATGTTTTTCTTTATGGTCGCACGAATTATCGCGCCTTGTCACCCTCGGTCATTACTTCTGGCAGCTCGGGCAATAGAACGTCGAGCGGCCATTCTGCACGATGCGTTTGACCTTGCCCTTGCAGGCCGGGCATGGCGCGCCCTCGCGGTCATAGACCAGGAAATTGTGCTGGAAGTCGCCCAGCGAGCCGTCGGCGCGGCGGTGGTCGCGCAACGACGAGCCGCCGGCCTTGATGGCGTCATGCAGCACCGCCTTGATGGCATCGACCAGCGCGACCGCGCGCGCATTCGGCTTGCCGCTTGCGGTCGGCGATGGTGGCGGCTTGCCGTTTCGGCGACAGCCGCGCCCGGAACAGCGCCTCGCAGACATAGATGTTGCCGAGACCCTGCGACCACGCGCTGATCGAGCAGCGCGGCTTTCAGCGAGGTCTTCTTGCCGGCGCAAGCGCGCGCCAGCATCGCGGCGTCGAATTCGTTGCCCAACGGCTCCGGACCGATCGAACGCAGCAGCGGTTCCTGGTCGATCTTGGCGCGCGACACCAGCTTCATCGAACCGAAGCGGCGCGGATCGTTGAACGTGACGGTGGCGCCGTTCGACATGTGGAACACGACGTGGTCGTGCGCGGCGCTCTTGGATTTCTCGTGATGGTATTTGGCGATCTTGGCTTCGCCGCCGTCATGGCTGACGCGGAACGAGCCCGACATGCCGAGATGCATCACCAGCACGTCGCCCGACGACAGATCGGCCAGCAGATATTTCGCCCGCCGGCCGAGCCCCTCGATCGTCTGCGCCTGTAATGCGCTTCTCGAAGTCCTTGGCGATCGGCCAGCGCAGGCCGCGATGACGCACCTCGACCTTGGCAAAGCGCGCGCCTTCCATGGCGGGCGCAAGGCCGCGGCGGACGGTTTCGACTTCGGGCAGCTCGGGCATGGTTAACCGCTTTCTTAACGACACATAGCGCCCCCGGCCCGCCCGCGCTATGGTCCTGCCCGCAAAGGATTATTGGCCAAAGAAAGCAACATGGCGAGCCGCCAGGACGACCCCAAAGACACCCATTTCGGCGAACAGACCGTGCCGCTGGCCGACAAGCAGGGGCTGGTCGACGACGTCTTCCATTCGGTGGCGCGCCGCTACGACCTGATGAACGACCTGATGTCGGGCGGCCTGCACCGGCCCTGGAAGGACGCGCTGGTCACCGCGGTCAATCCGCCGAAAAACGACAAGCCGTTCGCGCTGCTCGATCTGGCCGGCGGCACCGGCGACGTCGCCTTCCGCACCGTGGCGGCCGGCGGGCCGGGCACCCGCGTCACCGTCTGCGACATCAATGCCGAGATGCTGGCCGTCGGCCGCGAACGCGCCGCCGAGCGCGGGCTCGACGACGTCGTGACCTTCGAGCAGGGCAATGCCGAGCAACTGCCCTACGGCGACCGCAGCTTCGATTGCGTCACCATCGCCTTCGGCATCCGCAACGTGCCGCGCATCGAACGCGCGCTCAGCGAGGCCTATCGCGTGCTGCGGATCGGCGGGCGTTTCCTGTGCCTGGAATTTTCGTCGGTCGACGTGCCGGGGCTCGACAAGCTCTACGAGCTTTATTCGTTCCAGGTGATCCCGCGCGTCGGCCAAGCCGTGACCGGCGACCGCGAGGCCTATCAGTATCTGGTCGAATCGATCCGCAAATTTCCCAAGCCCAAGGCTTTCGCGCAGATGATCGAGGCCGCCGGCTTCCGCCGCGTCTCGTTCAAGACCATGACCGGCGGCGTGGTGGCGCTGCATTCGGGTTGGCGTTTGTGATCTCCGCTCTCTCCCATCTCGTCCGCCTGTCGCGCACCGGCTTTGTGTTCGCGCGCGAAGGCGTGTTCGCGCTGGTCGATACGCGGCCGCTGCCGTTGCCGGCCAAGGCCGCGATTGCGCTGGCGCGGCTGATCGAGCGGCCGACGGCCAAAGACGGCTCAAGCCGGCTGGCGGCGGCGCTGACCAGGCTCGGCCCGACTTACGTCAAGCTCGGCCAGTTCATGGCGACGCGACCCGACGTGGTCGGCACCGGCATCGCGCACGATCTCGAAAGCCTGCAGGACAAGATGGCGCCGTTTCCGCAAGCCGAAGCGGAGGCCGTGGTCGCCAATGCGCTCGGCAAGCCGTTGAGCGCGGCCTATGCCAGCTTCGGCCCGGCCGTCGCCGCGGCCTCGATCGCGCAGGTTCATAAGGCGCGAAGTCGAGGTGGACGGCGTCCGCAAAGCGGTGGCGGTGAAGATCCTGCGGCCGCATGTCGAGCGGCGCTTCAAGGTCGATCTCGATGCCTTCTTCTTTGCCGCGCGCACGGCGGAAAACTTTTCGGTCGACGCGCAGCGGCTGCGCCCGGTCGAAGCGGTGGCGACGCTGGCGCGCTCGGTGGCGATGGAGATGGATTTCCGGCTGGAAGCCGCCGCGCTGTCCGAGATGACCGAGAACACCCGCGACGGATCAAGACTTCCGCGTGCCGACGGTGGACTGGGACCGCACCGCGCGCGAAGTGCTGACGCTGGAGTGGATCGACGGCACGCCGCTCAACGACCGCGCCGCGCTCGAGGCCAAGGGCCTCGACCTGCCGGCGCTCGGCCGCAAGGTGATCCAGAATTTCCTGCGCCACGCGTTGCGCGACGGCTTCTTCCACGCCGACATGCATCCGGGCAATTTGTTCGTCGACGCCGAGGGCCGTCTGGTCGCGGTCGATTTCGGCATCATGGGCAGGCTCGGGCCGAAGGAGCGCCGCTTCCTCGCCGAAATCCTGTTCGGCTTCATCACCCGCGATTATCATGCGCGCCGCGCAGGTGCATTTCGACGCCGGCTATGTGCCGCGCCACCATTCGGTCGAGAGTTTCGCGCAGGCGATCCGCGCCATCGGCGAGCCGATCCACAACCGCACCGCCGAAGACATCTCGATGGCCAAGCTGCTGATGCTGCTGTTCGAGGTCACCGGCCTGTTCGACATGCGCACGCGGCCGGAATTGCTGCTGCTGCAAAAGACCATGGTGGTGGTGGAAGGCGTCGCCCGCACGCTCGATCCCAAGCTCGACATGTGGGCGGTGGCCGATCCGGTGGTGCGCGAATGGATCGAGCGCAATCTCGGGCCGGCCGGCAAACTGGAAGACGTGGCGGAAGGCGCCGGCGAGATCGGCCGCTTCCTCGGCCAGGTGCCGTCGCTGTTGACCCGCGCCGGTACGCTGATCGATCAATTCGACGACATCACCCGCAACGGCCTGGTGCTGGCGCCGGAGACGGTGGCGGCGATCGGCAAGGCCGAGGCGCGGCGCAACCGCTGGACCGCGGCGGCGCTGTGGGCGATCGCGGGGCTGCTGGCCTGGATGGTGTGGCTGCTGGTGTGAGGCTGTCCATTCACCCTCCCCTGGAGGGGAAGGTGCAGAGCGCTTGCGGGCAGTCAGCTACATCCCCACCAACTCTCCCAACTTGTCGATGCTCTGGGTCCAGCCCGCCTCCATGCCGGCCAGCATCTGCGCGGCAATCGGAACGAGACCCACCGCATGAGCCTTCAAGGTCAGCGTGGTCTTGCCAGCCTTTTCGGTAAAGGTGACGGTGGTCTCGCCTTCGAGCAGACGATTGCCGTCATTGTCGATCGCCGCGCTGCTGAACACCAGCCGTTCGGGCGCGACGATCTCGAGGAATGTCCCGATCATCGGATAGTCATTGCCGTGTCCGTGCATGACGATGCGCAAGGCGCCGCCGACCCGCAGGTCCAATTCAGGCACGGTGCTGGTGAAGCCGCGCGGGCCGAACCATTGCGCCATCATCTTCGGATCGGTCCAGGCCTGCCACACCAGCGCGCGCGGCGCGTCGAACACGCGGACGATCTCGACCGTGCCTTCGCCGAAGGTTTCGCGTTTGCTCATGTCACTTCCCCTCGGCGGCGCGCTGCAGCGTCGCGATGTCGAGCTTCTTCATCTTCATGAAGGCGTTCATGACCCGCGCCGCCTTGTCCGCGTCCGCCGCTCATCAGCTTCGGCACGATGCTGGGCACGATCTGCCAGGACAGCTTGAACTTGTCCTTCAGCCAGCCGCATTGAACTTCCGAGCCGCCGTCGGCGGTCAGCTTGCTCCAGTAGTAGTCGATCTCGTCTTGCGTCTCGCACATCACCTGGAACGACACCGCCTCGTCGAACGTGAACTGCGGGCCGCCGTTGAGCGCGGTGAAGGTCTGGCCCTCGATCTCGAACTCGACCACCATCACCGAGCCGGCGTCCTTGCCGTGGATTTCCTTGCCGGCATCGGGAAAGCGGCTGACGCTGCCGATGCGCGAGTTCTTGAAGATGCCGACATAGAACTTGGCGGCGTCCTCGGCCTGGGTGTCGAACCACAGGCATGGCGTGATCTTCTGCTTGGCGAGCGCCATCGGCATTCTCCCGACTTTGGATTGAAGATTAGGCGACCGAGACCATGGTCTTGAAGCCGCCGATCAACATGCGTTTGCCGTCGAAGGGCAGGTCCTTGCCGGTCATCATCGCGGCGATACGCTTGTCCTTCATGACCTTTTCCATGACGCGGTCGCGGTGCGCCCGCGACCGGTAAACGATCCATGAGAACACAACGATCTCGCCGCGCTTGAGTTTCACGCTGCGCGGGAACGAAGTGCGTTTGCCGAGCGGAACGTCGTCGCCGACGCATTCATGGAATTCCAGCGCGCCGTATTCGCGCCAGATCTTGGCGGACTTCTTCGCCATGCTGCGATATAGCGCGAGCTTGTTCTTGCGCACCGGAACGACGAAACCATCGACATATGTCATTGCGCACCTTTGAGGTAAGCCTCGAGTTGGTCGATGGTGCCGGTCCAGCCGCCGGTCATGCTGGCGTGACCCGCATCGAAGGTCGCGCGTTCTTCTTCGGTCGCGTTATGCGGCCGCCAGGTCACGGTGAACTTGGTCTTGCCGTCCGGCATTTCCTCGAAGGTGAAGATCGAGAGCATCTCCATCGGCCAGGTCGGCGCCAGCGGATGCCGCGCCAGGCCGCCGGCTTCGTCCGAGAACGAATTGATGAACTCGAGCCGCGCCGGCGGCGTAATGGCGCGATAGACCATCCGGCCCCACATCACTTTGCCGTCCGGCGTCTGCATGCCGTAGTGGTAGGTGCCGCCGACGCGCAGATCCATTTGCGACTTGAGGATTTTGACGCCCTTGGGCCCCCACCACTGCTTCATGCGCTCGGGCTGGGTAAAGCATTGCCACACCAGATCGCGCGGCGCGTCGAGCACGCGCGATATGACGAAGTCTTTGGATTGGTCGTAGGCGCTCCGGTCATCACAGCTCTCCTCGGTCGCATGGTTTGTTTTCCATCGGGAACATTTGGAAATAGGGCTCGGCTTCTTGAGCGCCCGCGCTAGGACGGCCGCGCATCAGCCGTGCAAAGGACATGCAGATTCGCGCGGATCGAACGGCATGGTCGTGTTGGCGTAGAACAAGGCAGGCGACGCAGGCGCAATCGACCAGGCCGTAGATAGTCTCCCGATCGCCCGTGTGCGTGACCAGCCATGTTCGCTCGATCATGCCGTAGGCTGGCTGCGCATGTCGCTTTCGCCTGCTCGACGGCGACAGGCATCCTTGGCGCCGGCAGGAGCGCAGGTTGTCGCCCACGATCTTCTGCATCGAGGATCGTGAACATGGAGATCATAGAATCGATCCCACATCCGCGTCTGCCAGGCGAGGTCGGCATCGGCCGGCACGAATTCGCACGGCGCCGGGGAATAGGCGTCGAGATATTCGACGATGACGGTCGCCTCGGCGACCGTGCGATCGCGTCATCGCGCGAAACCGGGAATTTCGCAATCGGCCACAGCGAACGCAGCGCAGCGCTGATTTCTCATCGCCGAGATTGACGAGGATCGGCTCGAACGGGACGCGTTCTCAGTACAAGGCGATAGCGCCTTGTGGCAAAACGACGACAGCGGGTGGTAATACAGCTTGAGACCATTGTCTGCTGCTCCATCGATCCCGTCTTAGCCGCTCCCGGTCGCGTCTATTGCGCGACCAGGATCATCCAGTGCACGCCGAATTTGTCCTGCAACATGCCAAACCGCGCTGAGAAGAACGTCTTGCTCTGCGGCATCGTCACCTTGCCGCCTTCGCCCAGCGCGTTGAACAGTTTGTCGGCCTCGGCTTCGGTCTTGGTGCCGATCGACAAGGCAAAACCTTCGAATTTCGGCTGGCCGGTGTTGCGGCCGTCGGAGATCATCACGCCGGTCTCGCCGATGTTCATGTAGGCGTGCATGATTTTGTTCTCGGCGCCGGGCGCGCACATGTGCGGATCGGGACTCTCCTTGAAGCGCATCAGCATCGTCACCTTGGCGTCGAGCGTCTTTTTGTAGAACTCGATGGCCTCTTCGGCGCGGCCGTCCATCATCAAATAGGTCTGAACCTGCATCGATCTTCTCCCTGATATTTCGGTCATTGACAATTAGGTTGATATCAACATATTATCCGGTATGTCAACCCGCTCGGAAAAGCCCCAGAATTCGCCCCAAGAACTGCCGTTTTCCGCCACCATCGAGGTGCGCGACGCTTGCTTGTGCCTGCATGTGCAGCGGGCGGCGCGCGCGCTGGCGCGGCGTTTCGACCAGGTGCTGCAGCCGGCCGATCTGACCAGCGGCCAGTTTTCGCTGCTGATGTCGCTCAACCGTCCCGAGCCGCCGACGCTCGGCAGCGTCGCCGCGCTGCTCGCCATGGATCGCACGACGCTCACCGCCAATCTCAAGCCGCTGCAGCGGCGCGGTCTGCTGAAAGTGTCGGTCGACAAGGAGGATCGGCGCAGCCGGCGGCTGATCATCACCGCCGCCGGGCGCGCTTTGTTGCGCAAGGCGTATCCGCTTTGGAAGAAGGCGCATGTCGAAATCGAGTTTCTGGTTTCGCCCGGCAGCCCCGACGAGTTGCGCAACGCGCTGCGGACGCTGTCCTGATCGTGGCAAGAGTGCATCGGTAGCGTGTCCATGGTTTTCTGCCTGCCGGTGTATTGTGACGCCGTTATTTCGTCGGCGACATGACCGCTATTTGGCCGCGAGATGCTCGGCGAGCCGCGCCAAGGTCTGCACCAAGCCCTTGTCGGCGCCGTATTCCTTGATGACGCGCGCGCGTTCTTCGGCCGAGGGGAACGTGCCGTGCCAGACGATGCGCGTTTGGCGGTTGCCGAGATCCTCGAACGTCACTGTGGTCGTGAACTTCACCGGCTCGACGTCGTCGCCGCCGCCGTGATGGTAGGCGATGCGCTCGGGCGGCACGATCTCGTCATAAGTGACTTGGTTCTGGTAATCGCGGCCGTCGGGGCCGTGCATGACGAAGCGCCAGACGCCGCCGATTCGAAATTCGAAGGAATGCGTCGTTAGCGTGAAGCCGTCCGGGCCCCACCATTGCGCCAGATGTTGCGGATCGGTGAAGGCTGCGAACACCAGCTCGCGCGGCGCGTCGAACACGCGCGAGCCGACGATCGAGCGTGGATCGTCGAGGTTGATGCTATTTTTTTCGGCCACGTTTGGTCTCCCCGGTTTGCGGCGCTTTTTTCGCCTGCAGTGTTTTCAGATAATCTTCCAGACGATCGAGCCGCTGTTCCCACAGCCGGCGATATTCGCCCAGCCAGTCGTCGACATCCTTGAGCGCGATCGCCTCGATCTTGCACGGCCGCATCTGCGCATCGCGGCTGCGCGTGATCAGACCGGCATGTTCCAGCACCTTGAGATGCTTGGAGACGGCGGGCAGGCTCATCGCGAAGGGTTCGGCCAGTTCCGACACCGAAGTCTGTCCGAGCGCGAGGCGGGCGAGAATCGCGCGCCGCGTCGGATCGGCGAGAGCGGAGAAGGTGGCGCTGAGGCGGTCGGTCGGCATCGGGGTCATGGCGTTATGAACCAATCGGTTAAATAACTTGTTGGTTAAATACACAACGGCGCTGCGCCGGTCAAGCGCGGCCTAAAATAATTTTTGTCGACCTAATGATTGCATTGATTGCACTGCGATCATTGATATGCTAACTATCTAAATCCATAGCGGATTTTCTCATGGCCTCGCTCACCGTCAGGCAGCTCGACGAACGTTTGAAGAAGCTGTTGCGGCTGCGCGCGGCGCGCAGCGGCCGCTCGGTCGAGGACGAAGTCCGCACCATCCTGAAGGCGGCGGCGGAGGAGACCGGGGGTGAGGCGCTGGACCTGATCAACCCGCCGGCGCCGAAGAGCGCCGCGGCAGATGGCGCCCGCACCGGCCAGCAGGCGCGTGCTCTTGATCATCGGCGGCGGCATCGCCGCCTACAAATCGCTCGATCTCATTCGGCGCCTGAAAGAACGCGGCATCGCCGTGCGCTGCATCCTCACCAAGGCCGCCGAGCATTTCGTCACGCCGCTGTCGGCCGGCGCGCTGGTCGGCGAGCGCGTGTTCACCGATCTGTTCGATCCGACGACTGAATTCGACGTCGGGCACATTCGTCTGGCGCGCGAGGCCGACCTGATTGTGGTGGCGCCGGCAACCGCAGACCTGATGGCCAAGATGGCCGGCGGCCATGCCGACGATCTCGCCACCGCCGTGCTGCTGGCGACGCAGGCGAAAATCCTGCTGGCGCCGGCGATGAACCCGCTGATGTGGTGGAACAAGGCAACTCAACGCAATCTCGCGCAGCTTGCTCGCCGATGGCGTGGTGGTGGTCGGACCGAACGAAGGCGAGATGGCGGAATCCAACGAGCGCGGCTTAGGCCGCATGGCCGAGCCGCTGGAGATTGCCGCCGCTGCGGAAAAAATGCTGAGTGCGAACTCCGTGCGACCGCTCCTCGGCAAGCGCGTGCTGATCACTTCCGGCCCGACCCATGAGCC
This sequence comes from uncultured Alphaproteobacteria bacterium, assembly GCA_963825015.1. Lineage (GTDB taxonomy): Bacteria > Pseudomonadota > Alphaproteobacteria > Rhizobiales > Xanthobacteraceae > Pseudolabrys. The sequence continues at coordinate 89,303 of CAWGRN010000008.1, forward strand.
GATCGATCCGGTGCGCTATATCGCCAATCGCTCGTCCGGCAAGCAGGGCCACGCCATTGCGGCGGCGGCGGCGGCGGCCGGCGCCGAGGTCACGCTGATCAGCGGCCCGGTGAATTTGCCCGATCCGCCGGGCGTAAAGCTGGTCAAAGTCGAGAGCGCGCGCGACATGCTGCAAGCCGCCGAGCGCGCGCTGCCGGTCGACGTCGCGATCTTTGCCGCCGCGGTCGCGGACTGGCGCGTCGCCAATGCCGGCGCGCAGAAGATCAAGAAGAAGCCCGGCCAGACCACGCCCGAGCTGTCGCTGGTGGAAAATCCCGACATCCTGTCCACCATCGCGCATCGCAAGACGCAGCGGCCGAAACTGGTGATCGGCTTTGCCGCGGAAACCGAGAACGTCGCCGCCAACGCCAAAGCAAAATTGGCGAGCAAAGGCTGCGACTGGATTCTCGCCAACGATGTGTCACCGCAAACCGGCATCATGGGCGGCGATCGCAACACCATTCAGCTTGTGACCGCGCAGGGCATCGAGCCCTGGCCGCCGCAAACCAAACAAGACGTCGCCGCGATGCTGATCGCGCGCATCGCCGCGGAGCATTCAAGGGAGACAAGCTGAGCACCACCAATGTCCGCATCATGCGGCTCGAGCACGGCAGAGATCTTGCGCTGCCGTCCTATCAAAGCGCGCTCGCTGCGGGCCTCGATCTGCTGGCCGCGGTACCGGCCGATGAGCCGCTCAGTATTGCGCCCGGCGCGCGCGCGCTTATTCCCACCGGCATCGCCATCGCGCTGCCCGATGGCCACGAAGCGCAAGTGCGGCCGCGATCGGGACTGGCGGTGCGTCATGGTCTGACGGTGCTCAATTCGCCCGGCACCATCGATGCGGACTATCGCGGCGAAATACAGGTGCTGCTTGTAAATCTCGGTTCCGAATCGGTGAGCATCACGCGGGGAATGCGGATCGCCCAGTTGGTCATTGCAGCCGTAGCGCGTGCTGCCCTGTGCGAAGTGGCCTCGCTCGACGAAACACCCCGTGGCGCCGGAGGTTTCGGCTCTACCGGCGGTTGAAAAAATTAGTTCCTTGAGTATGGCTAGACGGACGGTCGACCGTAGCCTATTACCACTTCAATTCGTTACAAGTGGTGCCGACCATGCCGCTGGTGTCTCGCAAGGGCATCCTTGCCATTGCTGCCGTCATCGATGTCGCGGTCCACGCCCATGGACGGCCGGTGTCGGCCAAGGCGTTGGCTGCGCGTCATAAGCTACCACCTCGTCATCTCGAGCCGGTGCTGCAAGCGCTGGTGCGCGACGGTATCCTGAAAGGGGTGCGCGGTCCGCACGGCGGCTACGAACTCGCGCGCGAGCGAAAACAAATTACCGCCGAAGACATTCTGCGCGCCGCCGGCAGCGCCGAGGAGGCCGGCGAACCGCCGCTGCCGGCATCCGCGCTGGTCAAAGATGTGGTGAAGCCGGCGCTGATCGAGGCCGAGCGCATTTTCTCCGCGGCGCTTGGCCGAATCAATGTCGAAGACCTGGCCAAGCTGGCCGAGGCACAGAACTGATCTTTTCCTGATCTTCCGGGTTCGCGGGCGCCGCACGCGCCGCAATGACAATGGAAATTCACGTTCACGGTCTGGACTCTATCGGCGCGATTCCCGTTGGGGGTAAAGTCCAACGATTCGTGGACGGTGCGGCAGACGCCGTCCCCTAATCCCTGGGGCAAGCCTGAATGCCGGAGACAATCCGGGCGGCGAACGAGAGACTGCGTTCTCGTCCGAGGCGGGACGGATTCCTGGCCGCCATCGTGATCGCAAATCTTTGCTTCGCGCTCTCGACGCCGGCGCGCGCCGACACGGGCGCCGCGTTGGGCGTCGTCGACGCCATTCATCGCTCCATCACGGCGCTCGCCCAACAGCAAATCGCCACGCTCGCGCTGACCTTGGGACTGTTGGTGTTCGCGGTGCTCGCCGCCATCGTGCTGTTGCGCACACGCAAGGCCGTCGACCGCGCGCAAGCCGGTTCGCGCGACCAGGCCATGGAGCTCAATGCCGAAATCGACCGGCTCAAGACGCTGCTGATGTCGGAGCCGCAGGTCCTGGTCGCCTGGTCGGCGGCCAGCGACGAGGCCGAGGTTATCGGCGACACCGGCATCATCATGACCAGCGGCGTGCCCGAGCGCGTGCTCGCCTTCGGCACCTGGCTGGAGCCGGCGGCGGCGCAGCGCATGGAGCACGCGGTCGCAACGCTGCGCAGCGAAGGCCGCGGCTTCGTCATGACGCTTACGACCACTTCCGGACGGCCGATCGAGGCGGAAGGCCGCGCCGTCGGCGGACGCGCGGTGCTGCGCCTGCGCGACGTCAGCGGCATCGAGCGCGAACTCATCGATCTGGCCGCCCGCCACGACAGGCTGTTGAGCGACGTCGAGACCATGAAGGCGCTGCTCGATTCATTGCCGGCGCCGGTATGGGCGCGCGACGCAGCCGGCCGGCTGGTGTTCGTGAACGCGGCCTATGCCCGCGCGGTGGAGGCCAAGGATTCCACCGACGCGGTTGAGCGTGAGATTGAACTGCTCGATCGCGCCGCGCGCGACGAACTGGCGCGCGTCCGCGGCGCCAACCAGCCCTATGCCGGCCGGTTGCCGGCGATCGCCGCCGGCCAGCGGCGCATCTTCGACGTGGTCGACGCGCCGAGCGGCGCCGGCAGCGCCGGCATGGCCATCGACCGCACCGAAGTCGAGACCATGCGCACCGAACTCGCGCGCATGATCGAGGCGCACCGCCGCGTGCTCGACCAACTGGCGACCGGCGTCTCGATCTACAACGTCGACCGCAAGCTGATCTTCTACAACACCGCGTTCCGCTCGCTGTTCGATCTCGACACCGGCCTGCTCGACCAGACGCCGACCGACAGCGCCGTGCTCGACACCCTGCGCACCGGCCGCAAGCTGCCCGAGGAGCAGGACTACCGGCAATGGAAGCTGCAGCTTTACGAAGCCTATCGCGCCGTCGAGCCGAAGGAGCACATGTGGCATCTGCCGGACGGCCGCACGCTGCGCGTGGTCACCACGCCCAATCCGGAAGGCGGCGTCACTTATCTCTATGACGACGTCACCGAACGGCTCGACATGCACCGCCGCTACGATGCGCTGATCAAGGTGCAGAGCGAGACGCTCGACCACCTGGCCGAAGCGGTCGCCGTGTTCGGCAGCGACGGCCGTATACGACTGCATAATCCGGCGTTCCAGCGCATGTGGAAGCTCGCGTCCGAGGCGCTCGATGCGCATCCGCATATCGAGGCCGTGACCGCCTGGGCTCAGGCGCTGCACGACGACAACAATGTGTGGCGCAACTTGCGCGGCGCGGTCACCGCGATCGACGACCGCGAGCCGATCGTGGCGCGGCTCGAGCGGCGCGACGGCATGATGATCGACATGACCACCATGCCGCTGCCGGACGGCGCCACGCTGGTCACCTTCCAGGACGTCACCGACACGGTCAACGTCGAGCGCGCGCTGCTGGATCGCAACGAGGCGCTGGTCGCCGCCGACGGCATCAAGATCGATTTCGTGCATCACGTGTCGTATGAGCTGCGCTCGCCGCTCACCAACATCATCGGCTTCGCACATTTCCTCGGCGATCCGGCATTCGGTCCGCTGACCGACAAGCAGCGCGAATATCTCGGCTACATCACCACCTCGACCAACGCGCTGTTGGCGCTGATCAATAATATTCTCGACCTCGCCACCATCGACGCCGGCGCCATGTCGCTGACGCTCGGCGAGGTCGATATCCGCGCCAGCATGGAGGCGGCGTCCGAAGGCGTGCTGGACCGGCTGGTCAAGGACAATCTGACGCTCAAGATCGAGGCGGAGCCCGGCATCGGCAGCTTCAGCGCCGATCAGCGGCGGCTGCGGCAGATCTTGTTCAATCTGCTGTCCAACGCCGTCGGCTTCTCGCCGCCGGGCGGCACCGTCACGCTGTCGGCCGAGCGGCGCCCCGACGCGGTGGTGTTTACGGTCACCGACCGCGGACCCGGCATTCCGCCCGACCAGAAGGACAAGGTGTTCGAGTGGTTCGAGACCGACTCGATGGGCTCGGAGCACCGCGGCACCGGCTTAGGGCTGTCGCTGGTGCGTTCTTTCGTCGAGCTGCACGGCGGCACGGTGACGATCGACTCGACGCTCGGACAGGGCACCACGGTGACCTGCGTATTTCCGGTGGTGCACACGCCGGCCGCCAAGCAAAGCGCGGCCTAGCAAAGCCCGCATGAAAAAAGCCTCCGCGGCGAACCGCGGAGGCTTTCATCGTCAGTTGGACTATCGCTTAGTCCGATCAGCGCATGCTGCGGTGCGCCCGCGGCGCCGGCCGGTCGCCGACATATTGGCCGTTGACGCACTGGCCGTGGCTGAGATCGAACAGCGCGTGGAAGCCGCGGCACGGCTGCACGACCGCATCGATCAGCGCGATGGTGCCGATGCCGGCAACACCGCCGACCGCCGCCGCACCGGCGGCCGAAGCCGGCAGCGCCGCGAATTCACCGGCGTACCAGCCGTTATAAAGTCCGACACCAACCGCGGTGCCGACAGCAGCGCCGGCCACCGGGGCGACATAGGGCTCTACCGGATAACGGTCGTCTTGATAGGCCGAGGCGGGTGTCGCCAAAGCGGCTGCGGCTGCGATAGCAAGAATAGGCATAAGAATTTTACGCATGATCGCGCTCCTTTGAATTCAGGCTTGGTATTCCGGCTCGCCTTAAGACGGGCCGCCTTGAGACCTGTGCACTGCAAACCCGCGGAGCGGGCGTGCGTTCCGAAATTCGTTGCAGAAAATTCGCGCGGCCTCCAACTATGGCTGCGATGTGGCACGCCGCGTGGAACCGCGGTGGTGGCGCGATGAAATCGTGTCGCTGAGATGGCAAGTGAAACTATGCCGCGGTGTCGCGGTAATTTTGCGGAACCGTTAGGGCCGCCGCGCGGCGCGCGCGGGCGTCGCGACAATCGTTTTTTGCCGCACCACTTCGGCATAATCGTCGATCGCGAGCGGACGGCCGGTCAAATAGCCTTGCACTTCGCTGCAGCCTTCGCGCGCAAGAAATGCATGCTGGTCTTGCGTCTCGACGCCTTCGGCCAGAATCGGAATGCCAAGACTGCGGCCGAGACCGATGACCGCGTGAACGATCGCGGTCGATTGATGATTGCTCTCCAGGTCGGAAATGAAGGAGCGGTCGATCTTTATCTTGTCGAACGGGAACGCCCGCAAATATGACAACGACGAATATCCGGTGCCAAAATCATCCATCGCGATCTGCACGCCGAGCAATTTAAGCCGGCGCAGAATCGATACCGCACGGGAAAAATCGCCGATCAGCACGCCTTCGGTGATTTCGAGTTCGAGGCGGTTTGGCGCCAGTCCGGTTTCAAGCAGAATCGAATGGACCAGCCGCGGCAGGTCGCCGTGTCGGAACTGAACGGGAGAAACGTTGATGGCAATGTTCAGGGGCTTGTCCCACGTGGCAGCCTCGCGGCAGGCCTCGCGCAACACCCATTCGCCCAGCACCAGGACGAGACTGCTCTCTTCGGCGAGCGGGATGAACTCGCCGGGCGGCACCATGCCGCGGGTCGGCGAATTCCAGCGCGCCAAAGCCTCAAACCCGGTTATTTCACCGGACATTTTGCACTGCGGCTGATAGTGCAGATGCAGGCCGTTGTGCTGAATGGCGGAACTCAATTCGGCCTGCAGTTCGGCGCGCTTTCCCAATCGTGTGGCAATTTCGGCTTCGAAAAAACACACCGAACTGGCATCATTGACCTTGGCGCGATAAAGCGCGGCGTCCGCGTTTTTCAACAGTGTCTTGGCATCCGCGCCATCGGCGGGATAGATCGCGACCCCGATGCTCAAGGCTTGCGGCAGCCTGTGGCCATCGATGTCGAAGTCGTCGACAAACGCCGCCAGCAGGCGCTCGGTAAGCTCTTCGATGCTGCGCTCTTCGTCGTTGGCGGCGATCATTGTAAATTCGTCGCCGCCCAGCCGGGCGACGAATATGCCGGCGGCCACCGCGCGCAAGCGATCCGCGATCTGGCACAGCAGCAGATCGCCGACTGCGTGCCCGTAGATGTCGTTGATCCCCTTGAAGCCGTCGAGGTCCATGCACAGGATCGCGAAACTTCTTTGTTCCGCTTCCGCCAGTTTCAGCGTCACGTTCAGACGTTCATTGAACGCCGCGCGATTTGGCAGATCGGTCAATGAATCGCTATGCGCCATGTGCGCAATCTGTTTCTCGACCTGCTTGCGCTCGGTCACATCGTCGATCAGCGTCAGAAGATATTCCGGCACGCCGTCGTTTCCCGGAATGGCGACCTTCGTCGACGTGACGAGGCGCGCGCCTTTGGGCGTGTGAATGAGATGATCGCCAATGACGGTCGGGTGACCGGCATGAAGGCATTCAGCGTCTTGAGCCGCAATAAGTCTGGCGCGTTCCTCGGGAAATATATCGATCAGGGTCTTGCCGATAACGTCCTCGCGCCGGTGACCATGCAGCTCCAGGCTGGCCTTGTTGATCAATGTGAAGCGGCCGTCCTTGATGGTCTTGACCACCATCGGTATGGGCACGTTTTCGATCACCGCATTAAGAAATATTCTAGTGCGATGGAGGTCGTCTTCGGCCAGTTTGCGGGCGGTAATGTCATTGATCGCCACCAGCCGCGCGTCGTAATTTTCATAAATCAAAGTTCTTGAGTAGACGCTGACGTGCATTGTCGTTCCGTCGGCCCGTCGATGCAGCCCGGCGTATTTTTCTTCTTGTGTCTCCGGCAATGCATAAATAAATGCCGCGGAGCTTTCGGTGTCCCCGGCGCGGATGTCGGGGACTGTCATGGTGAGGAATTGTTCGCGGCTATATCCGTAGCGCCTGACGGCGGCATCATTGACCGCCAGAAAGCGAAGCGTCGCACGGTCGAATACCCACATCGCTATCGGATTGTTATCGAACAGCAGCCGGAACAATTCGTCACGGCGCCGCAACTCGGTGCGGTCTTCGTGCGTCGCCAGCCAGCCGCCGTCGGCCATCGGATAATCGGTGATTGCGATTTCCCGTCCGTCCGCCGTTTCGACGATCCGGCGGATGACCTTTTTTTGCGCCAGCAACGTCAGCAGTTCGGTGCGATATTGCTCGGCGTTGCGCTTCAGCATCCCGGCCTCGACGCGGTGCTGGAAGATTTCGCGCAGAGTTGCTCCCGGCTTTATGATCTCAGGGGAGAGGTTGTACATCTCCAGATAGTAGTCGTTGCAAACGATGAGATGCTCGGAAGCATCGAACAAGATGATGCCTTGCGGCATATTGTTGACGGCCGTCGCCAGCCGCCGGGCATCATCGTTGATTCTTTTTTCGGCCGCCTCGCGCTTGCGCGTTTCCAGTTTCAGCGCTCGGGCCTGGCGCAGACTGACAATCAGCATCACCAGGCAGAATACGAAACCGCCGACGATCAGCGCGTCGATCCCGAAAATCCTTTGCCGTAAGGCCCACGCATAGAGCCAGCCGGGATAGCCGGGCCACTGCACCGCGGCATAAATGGCGAGGCCAATAGCGCCGACCGCCACGGCAATGCGATTGCCGCGCCGTCGCCAAGCCGCACTGATCCTTTGAGCGTTTCCAGCCATCGCCAATATCCAACGGGAATCGAGCGAGTCTATCGGCCAGAGATGATCGCAATGGGTCGGAGGGCAGGCTTAATCGCCTGTATGCTGAACGAGCCGTGTGGCCAATCGGCAAATAACATCGCTAATTTGGAACTTGGAATGGCGGGCCGCAGAACCCACCGGGAAGCCCGGTTTTGCGCTGGAAGCGGCCTGTCACCGCCGCCTATAAGGTGACAGCACAACGGATGATTCGATGTTTCCCACCACTTCCGGCGGCTACAGCTTCACGGTGGCGCTCGAGGACGAGCAGGCCACCCGCCGCCTGATGGTCGATATCGCGGCGGTCGTCGAACGCGGCGATCTGATCACGCTGTCCGGCGACCTGGGCGCCGGCAAGACCACCTTCGCCCGCGCCCTGATCCGCCATCTCGGCAATGACGAACGCATCGAGGTGCCGAGCCCGACTTTCACGCTGATGCAGGCCTATGAGCTGCCGCGCTTCAACCTGGTGCATGCCGATCTCTACCGGCTGTCGGGACCGGCCGAACTCGCCGAGCTCGGCTTCGAGGACGCCTCGGAAGACGCCGTGACGCTGCTGGAATGGCCGGACCGCGCCGCCGGCTTTCTGCCGCCCAACCGGCTCGACCTCGCGCTGACGCTGTCGCCGCAGCAAGGCGAGACCTTCCGCCAGGCCCGCATCACCGGCTACGGCACTTTCGCCGCCAAAGCCGAGCGCATCGCGATCATCCGCCGCTTCCTGGCGAGCGCCGGCCTCGGTCAAGCCGACCGACGGCACATGCAGGGCGACGCCTCGACCCGCGCCTATGAGCGGCTCACGCTCGACGGCGCAAGCTACATCCTGATGAATTCGCCGCGCCGCCCGGACGGGCCGACCGTGCGCGACGGCAAGCCCTATAGCGCGATCGCCCATCTGGCCGAGGACGTGACGCCGTTCATCGCCATGGCGCAGGCGTTGCGGGAAAACGGCTTCTCGGCGCCGGCGATTATCGCCGCCGACCGCGAGGCCGGGCTGCTGGTGATCGAGGATCTCGGCACCGAGCAGGTGGTGGCGGGAACGCCGCCGGCGCCGATCGAGGCGCGCTACGAGGTGGCGGCCGATCTGCTCGCCGCGCTGCATCGCAAACGGCTGCCCGGCACGCTGCCGGTCGAGCCGGGCGTCGAATACAAGCTGCCGCCCTACGACATGGAAGCGCTGCTGATTGAGCTGGAATTGCTGCTTGATTGGTATCTGCCGAAGCTCGAAGCAAAAATTTCCGACACCAAGCGCGACCTCTATCTCTCGCTCTGGCGCGACGCGCTGCTGCCGGTGGTGGAAGCAACCCCGACCTGGGTGCTGCGCGATTTTCATTCGCCCAATCTGCTGTGGCTGCCGGACCGCAAGGCCATCGCGCGCATCGGCCTGCTCGACTTCCAGGACGCCGTGATGGGCTCGCCGGCCTATGACCTTGCGTCGTTGTTGCAGGACGCGCGCGTCGACGTACCGGAGCTGATGGAGATATCGCTGCTGTCGCGCTACACGCGGGCGCGGCTGACCGCCGAGCCCGGCTTCGACGCGCCGACCTTCGCGCGGGCTTACGCGACGCTGGCGGCGCAGCGCGCGTCCAAGATTCTCGGCATTTTCGCGCGGCTGGAGAAACGCGACGGCAAGCCGCAATATTTGCGTCATCTGCCGCGGGTATGGGCCTATCTGCAGCGTTCGCTGGCGCATCCGGCGCTGACGCCGCTCGCAGGCTGGTACCGCCTGCACGTGCCGGCCTTGAAAGCGCTTCCGAAATGAACCAGCCGAAATCCAAATCGACGCCGCGCCGCGCCATGGTGCTGGCCGCCGGCATGGGCAAGCGCATGCGCCCGCTCACCGACACCATGCCGAAGCCGCTGGTGAAGGTCGACGGCAAGCCGCTCCTCGATCATGTGCTCGACCGGCTTGGCCGACGCGGGCGTCGAACGCGCCGTGGTCAACGTGCATCACTTCGCCGAGCAGATCATTGCGCATTTCGGCCGGCCGCAAACGCCCGAGATCGTCATCTCCGACGAGCGCGGCCTGCTGCTCGATACCGGCGGCGGCGTGGTCAAGGCGCTGCCTGAGCTGGGCGACGCGCCGTTCTACCACCTCAACTCCGACACCATCTGGATCGACGGCGTGACGCCCAATCTGGCGCGGCTGGCGGCGGGCTTCGAGCCGCAGGCCATGGACGCGCTGCTGCTGCTGGCGCCGACCGCCGGCAGCATCGGCTATGACGGGCGCGGCGATTTCACTATGGCCGCGGACGGCCGGCTGACGCCGCGCGCGGCGAGCGCGAGGTGGCGCCCTTCGTCTATGCCGGCGCGGCGATCCTGCGCCGTCGCTGTTCAACGATGCGCCGAAGGGCGCATTCTCGCTGACCACGCTGTTCACGCGCGCCGCCGAGCGCGGGCCGGCTGTACGGCCTGCGCCTCGAAGGCCTGTGGATGCACGTCGGCACGCCCGAGGCGATCGCCGAGGCGGAAGCCGCGATCCGCGACAGCACGGGGCTGACAGCGCGCAGCTGAAAGCGATGTCATCGATTCGCGCCGATGCCGCGCTGCAAAACCCCACGTCTTCACCATCCCCGCCTCGGCGCCGTTCCTGCGGACGCTGATCGACGCGCTGCGCGCCGGGAAACTGGTGCCGGGCTTTCCGGCCTCGGACGATCCGCTCGAACTCGCGGCCACGCTCTATCTGCCGACGCGGCGCGCCTGCCGGCTGGCGCGCGAGGCGTTTCTCGAAACGTGAACCTGAATCGGACGGCGACGCCGCCATCCTGCCGCGCATCGTCGCCGATCGGCGATCTCGACGAGGACGAAATCGTCTTCGCCGAGGCCGCCACCGGCGAGCTTGCCGGAGACGGCGCTGCGATTGCCCGAGGCGATTGGCGGGCTCGAGCGGAAGATGCTGCTCGCCGCGCTGATCCTGCAATGGGCGGAGCACCGGAGTTGCGCGGCGGACCGCGGCGACGCCGCTCGTCGCCAACAATCCCGCAGCCGCGCTCGCGCTGGCGCAGGATCTGGCGCGGCTGATGGACGACATGACGACGCGGCAGGTGCCGTGGGACCAGCTCGACGATCTGGTGCCGGACGGACATCGACGAATACTGGCAGATGACGCTCGGCTTCCTGAAGATCGCATCCGCGAGCAGTGGCCGGCGATCCTGGCCGAGAAAGGCCGCATCGAGCCGGCCGAGCGCCGCGATCAGCTGATCGAGGCGGAGGCCGACGCGCCTCGCCAGACCAGTCCGGTCCGGTGATCGCCGCCGGCTCGACCGGCTCGATCCCGGCGACCGCGACCTTGCTCGCCACCATCGCCAAGCTGCCGCACGGCGCGCGTGGTGCTGCCCGGCCTCGACACCGATCTCGACGACGCGACCTGGCAATCGATCGCCGGCAGCGCCGACGCGAAGCCAGCGCACGGCCATCCGCAATTCGCCATGGCGGCGCTGCTCGAGCGCATCGGCATCGCTGCGCGCCGATGATCGCGCTGGCGCGGCCGGCGCCGCACGGCCGCGAGTCGCCTGGCTCCGAGGCGCTGCGGCCGGCCGCCACCAGCGAGCTCTGGCAGGAGCGCCTGGCAGACGCCGAATTCGCCGCGCACGCCGACGCGGCGCATCGACAAGCATCGCGGTGATCGAGGCCGCCAACGCCGAGGAGGAGGCGCTCGCCATCGCGGTCGCGTTGCGCGAGGCGGTGGAAGATCCGGGCAAGACCGCCGCGCTGGTGACGCCCGACCGGGCGCTGGCCCGCCGCGTGCTGGCGGCGCTGGCGCGCTGGAACGTGCCGGTCGACAATTCCGGCGGCGACTGCGCTCGCCGACATGCCGGCCGGCGTGTTCGCGCGGCTTGCCGCCGAGGCGGCGCTCGGACGGCCTCGCGCCGGTCCCGCTGCTGGCGCTGCTCAAGCATCCGCTGTGCGGATTCGAGCGGCCGCGGACGTCGCCGCACTGGAGCGCGCGATCCTGCGCGGGCCGCGGCCGAAGCCGGCACCGCCGGGCTGGCCCACGCGCTGCGAGACCTTCCGCGAGCGAGCTCGACAAAATTCGCGCCGCAAGGAGACTTCGGCCTGCATCGTTCCGATCCGCGGGCCATCGCTGACCGACGCCGAGCTCGACGCCGCCGCCGACTCTGGTCGCGCAACTCAAGCGCGGCGCTGGCGCCGCTGGAATCACTGCCGCCGGCGCGCAGCCGATCGCCGACCATCGCCGCGCGCCATGCCGAGGCGCTTGCCGCGCTCGGCGGCACTGACGCCGGGAGCTCGCGCGCGCGCCTTCGACGAGATCGACGCGAGCCGGCAGCGCTCGACGGTCGCGCCGTCGCGACTATGCCGAACTGTTCCACGCCGCGATCGCCGACCGCACGGTCCGCCGGCCGCCGAGGCCGACGTGCGCGTGCGCATCTTCGGCCCGCTCGAAGCGCGCCTGCAATCGGTCGACCGCCTGGTGCTGGGCGGCCTGGTCGAGGGCGTCTGGCCGCCGGAGACGCGCGGCGATCCCTGGCTCAGCCGCGCCGATGCGCCACGAGCTCGGCCTCGATCTGCCGGAGCGGCGCATCGGCCTCTCGGCGCACGATTTCGCCCAGGCGCTCGGCGCGCCCGAGGTGATCCTGCACGCCGCGCGGCCAAGCTCGGCGGCGCGCCGACGGTGGCGTCGCGCTTCGTGCAGCGGCTCGCCGCGGTCGCCGGCGAAGCGCGCTGGAAGGCGGCGCTCGAACGCGGCGCACGCTACGCGGCGCTGGCCCGCACGCTCGACGAGACCGAGCACGGCCACTCCCGCCACGCGGCCCGACGCCGAGGCCGCCGCTCGCGGCGCGGCCGCGGCAGCTCAGCGTCACCGAGATCGAGGACCTGGCTGCGCGATCCCTACACGATCTACGCCAAGCACGTCCTCAAGCTGACGCCGCTCGACGAGATCGACACGCCGCCGGGCGCGGCCGACCGCGGCACCGTGATCCACGACTCCATCGGCGAATTCGCCAAGACTTCGCCGCGAAGCAATGCCCGACGATCCAGTCGCGGCGCTGATCGACGATCGGCGAGCAGGCATTTCAAGCCGCTGGCGGACTATCCCGAGGCGCGCGCGTTCTGGTGGCCGCGCTTCTGCGCATCGCCGACTGGTTCGCGGGCTTCGAAACCGAGCGCCGCGCGAAGCTGACGACGTTCGCACGCCGAGATCGGCGGCAGCATCGCAATCCCGTTCGGCGACGACGAATTCAATCTGACGGTGCGGGCCGACCGCATCGAGTGCCTGGCGGACGGGCGCTACGCCATCCTCGACTACAAGACCGGCGCGCCGCCGACCGAGCCGCAGGTGCGCACCGGGCTGTCGCCGCAGCTCACGCTCGAAGCCGCGATCCTGCGCCAGGGCGGCTTCAAGGACATTCCGGCCGGCGCGATCGGTGGCGGAGCTGCTCTATGTGCGGCTGCGCGGCGGCGCCGAGGCCGGCGAGGAATTGCCGATCAAGTTCAAGGACGGCACGCCCGACGAGCACGCCGATCACGCGCTCGCCGCGGCTGACCGAGCTGCTGGCGCGACGTTCGCCGATCCGGACGAGCCCGTATCACTCGCTGCTGCATCCGATGTGGACGACGCACTACGGCACCTACGATCATCTCGCCCGCGTGCAGGAATGGTCGCTGACCGGCGGCGGCGACGATGACGGAGGCCGGCGAATGAGCAAGCCGCGCGTCATCCCGCCCGCCGTCATCGAGCGGCAGACCGACGGCGTCGGACCCGGATGCAGCTCGGCCTGGGTGTCGGCCAATGCCGGCTCGGGCAAGACCCACGTGCTGGCGCAGCGCGTGATCCGGCTGCTGCTGTCGGGCGTCGATCCGGCGCGCATCCTCTGCATCACCTTCACCAAGGCCGCCGCCGCCAACATGGCGAACCGGGTGTTCAACGATCTGCGCGCCTGGACCGTGCTCGACGACGCCGCGCTCGACGACGGCCATGCGCAAGATCGGCGTCAAGCAGATCGACGCGCCGCAGCGGCGCGCGCGCGCGGCAGCTGTTCGCGCTGGCGCTCGAGACGCCGGGCGGGCTGAAGGTGCAGACCATCCACGCCTTCTGCACGCAGCTGCTGCATCTGTTTCCGTTCGAGGCCAATGTCGCCGGCGCGCTTCGAGGTGCTCGACGAGACCACCGAGACGCAGATGCTGGAGCAGACTCAGCCTCGACGTGATGCTCGAGGCCGCGGAAGCGCCGGACAGCCCGCTCGGCCGCGCGCTGGCGCAGGCCGTGCTCGCCGCCGCCGACCAGACGTTCCAGGACATGGTGCGCGAGGCGATCCGCGAGCGCGACACGCTGACGCGCTGGGTCGACGCCGCCGGCGGCGTGCCGCAGGCGATGGCGCAGCTGTCGCAGGCGCTCGGCGTCGGGCCGGACGAGACGGTAGCGGCACGTCGAAGCGGCGATCTTCGACGACAGCCTGATCGCCGATCCGGAATGGCCCGCCGTCGGCGACAGCGCTGACGGGCGGCTCGAAGACCGACAAGGACCAGGGCGCGCGATTCCACGCGCTGGCCGCGCTCAACGGCACGCGAACTGCTCGACACCTATCTCGACATCTTCTGCACCGGCAAGCGCGACAAGACCAAGGAGCGGATCGCCACCAATGCGATTCAGAAGGAGCATCCCGACCTGTGCCAGCGCCTGAACGAGGAGCGCGACCGCGTCTGGGCGCTGGTGCAGCGCAAGCGCGCCATCGAGGCGCGCGACCGCAGCGCCGCGCTGTTCACCGTCGCCCACGCGGTGATCGCGCGCTTCCGCGCCGAGAAGAACCGGCGCGGGCTGCTCGATTACGACGACCTGATCGACAAGACGCTCGACCTGCTGAACGGACGATCGCGCCGCCTGGGTGCACTACAAGCTCGACCGCGGCATCCATCACGTGCTGATCGACGAGGCGCAGGACACCAGCCCCAAGCAATGGGAGATCGTCAAGGCGCTGGTCAGCGAATTCTTCGCCGGCCAGGGCGCGCACGAGCGGACGCGCACGATCTTCGCCGTCGGCGACGAGAAGCAGTCGATCTTCTCGTTCCAGGGCGCGGCGCCGCGCGAATTCGCCGCGATGCGCGAGCATTTCGAGCGGCGCACCGGCGCGCCGAGCCTCGAATTCGTCGCCGACCGAGTTCAAGCATTCGTTCCGCTCCGGCGCCGAACGTGCTCGGCGCGGTCGATACGGTGTTCCTCGCGCCGGAGGCCTATCGCCGGGCTGACCGCCGATCCGGTGCCGCCGGTCCACGAGGCGCTGCCGGACGACGCGCCCGGCCTGGTCGAAATCTGGGACCTGGACGAAGTCCGACGAGCGCGACAACGAAGCCGGGCTGGGACGCGCCGTTCGACCTGCCAGACCGCGACCAGCGCGTCGGTGAAGCTGGCCGCCGCATCGCCCGCACCGTCGCGGCGTGGCAGCGGCAAGGCCGGCGCGCCGAAGGACGTGCTGATCCTGGTGCGGCGGCGCGGCGCGCTGTTCGAGGCCATCATCCGCGCGCTGAAGAACGAGAACATCCCGGTCGCCGGCGCCGACCGGCTGGTGCTGACCGAGCACATCGCGGTGATGGACCTGATGGTGCTCGCCGACGCGCTGCTGCTGCCGGAGGACGATCTGGCGCTGGCGACGGTGCTCAAGAGCCCGCTGTTCGGGCTCGACGACGACGCGCTGTTCAAGCTCGCCTGGGACCGCGACGGCAGTCTGCTATGCCGCGCTGCGCGCGCAACGGCCCGATCTCGCGGCGCCGCTTCGACGCGATGCGCGAGAAGCCGCGCGGGCCGCATCGCCGTTCGCCTTCTACGCCTGGCTGCTCGGCGCCGAGCAAGGCCGGCGCAAAATCCTGACGCGGCTCGGTCATGAGGCCACCGACGCGCTCGACGAGTTCCTCAATCTCGCGCTCGATTACGAACGCAGCCGAGACGCCGTCGCTGCAGGGCTTCGTCGCCTGGCTGCGCGCGGCGCGAAGCCGAGGTGAAGCGCGACATGGAGATGGACGCGCGACGAGGTGCGCGTGATGACCGTGCACGGCGCCAAGGGACTCGAAGCGCCGATCGTCATCCTCGCCGACACCACGACGCCGCCGCAGGGCTGGCATCCGCCAAAGCTTCTGCCTCTGCCGCCGGACAAGCCGACGCCGGACGCCGCGACGCCGCTGGTCTGGGCCGGCGCCAAGGCCAACGACGTCGGCCCGATGGCCGCGGCGCGCCAGGCCGCGCTCGACGAGGCGCGCGACGAATATCGCCGCCTGCTCTATGTCGCGATGACGCGCGCCACCGAACGGCTGATCGTGTGCGGCGTCGAGGGCGACAACAAGATTCCGGAGGGCTGCTGGTATCAGCTGGTCGACGGCGCGCTGCGCGACGCATGCAGTGAGCGAGGACGCCGACGACGGCGCCGGCGAAGTGCTGCGCTATCGCAAAGGCGAAGCGCCGCCACGCCGCGACGATCGAGGCATCGGCGAAAAGAGCCGAGCGTGCGAAACGGCGCTGCCGCCCTGGCTCACGCGCAACGCCAAGGCCGACCGACGCGCTCCGCGCCGATCACACCGTCCAGCGCCGCGGGCGACGACAGCGCGCCGCGGCATTGCCGCCGCCGGCAACGCGATGGCGCTGCTGCGCGGCTCGCTGGTGCACCGGCTGATGCAATCGCTGCCGGATATTCCCGCCGCGCGCCGCGCCAAGGCGGCGGCGGATTATCTCGCCCGCGCCGGCAAGGACTTGAGCGCGCCGAGGCGCGCGCGGAATCTGGCCGAGCAGTCATGCGCGTCCTCGACGATCCGCGCTTCTGCGAGCTGTTCGCCGCCGGCAGCCGCGCCGAGGTGCCGATCGTCGGCCGCGTGTCGGTGAACGGCAAATCGTGCGCGTGTCCGGCCAGGTCGACCGCCTGGTGGTAACCCAAGGCGCTGTGCTGATTGCGGATTACAAGACGAATCGCCCGCGCCGCCGCGGCGAATCGAGGAGGTGCCGAAGGTTTACGTCCGCCAGCTCGCGCTCTATCGCGCGGTGCTTGAAAAATTATATCCCGGACGGCCGCTGCGCGCCGCCCTGATCTGGACGGAAGTCCCTGATATCATGGAGATTTCCGCGGAGGCGCTGGAGGCCGCTTTGACGGGCATCACCCCCGCGTGAGAGCGCCTTGACGCTGCCGGAGCGCGTTCATAGGTTCGGCGCCTCGCAATTCTCTCTCGCAATTCCGCGGCGCAATATTGCCGCCCATCACATGAGGACAGTGCCATGGCCGTCGGCAAAACGTCGGACGCAAGCTTCGAATCGGACGTGTTGAAATCGGCCGAGCCGGTCGTGGTCGACTTCTGGGCCGAATGGTGCGGCCCGTGCCGCATGATCGCGCCGGCGCTCGAGGAAATTTCCGGCCAGGTCGGCGACAAGGTCAAGATCGTCAAGCTCAACGTCGACGAGAACCCGAACACCGCGGCCAAATACGGCATCATGTCGATCCCGACGCTGCTGATGTTCAAGAACGGCGAGATCGCCTCGCGCCAGGTCGGCGCCGCGCCGAAGCAGAAGCTGCATCAGTGGATCAGCGGCGCGGTCTGAGCGCACGTCAAAACTGAAATTCGACGGCCGGCCTTAGCGCCGGCCGTTTGCGTTTCAGACCGGCAGCGTGCCGTTCTGGCGCAGCACGTCGCCGGCCAGATAGAGCGAGCCGGTGATCAGGATGCGCGGCGGCGGATCGAGGTCGAGCTTGCGCACCGCCTCCAGCGCCTCGTCGAGATTGTCGCGGCTCGCCGCCGGCATATCGAGGCCACGCGCGGCCTCGGCCAAGGCTTCGGCGGTCATGCCCTTGTCGGCGCCCGGCACCGGCACCGTGATGATGCGGCGGACCAGCCCGCTGAAATTGCGCAGGAAGCCTTCGCAGTCCTTGGTGGCCAGCATGCCGACGATCAGCACCAGCGGCCGCGACACGCGCTCCTCGAGATCGGCGAGCGCCGCCGCCACCGCGCGGCCGCCATCGGGATTGTGCCCGCCGTCGAGCCACAGCTCGCTGCCCGGCGGCACCAGATCGACCAAGCGGCCTTGGCGCGAGGCGGTGCAGCCGCGCCGGCCAGTCGGCCTTGACCATGCCGGCCTCGAACGCCGCAGGCGCAAGCTTGAACACCGCGCGCAGCGCCGCGATGGCGAGGCCGGCATTTTCGAATTGATGGCGGCCATAGAGTTTCGGCGCCGGCAGATCGAGCAGGCCGGCCTCGTCCTGATAGACCAGCCGGCCGCGCTCCTCGGTCGCGGTCCAATCCTCGCCGGCGATCTTGATCGGCGCTTTCAGCCGCGCCGCCTGCCGCTCCAGCACGCGCGAGCACGTCGCGGTTCTGCGCGGCGACAATCGCCGGAACGCCGCGCTTGAAAATGCCGGCCTTCTCGGCGGCGATTTTCTCCAGCGTGTCGCCGAGAAAATCGGTGTGGTCGATCGAGATCGGCGTGACGATGGTGGCCAGCGGCTGGTCGATGACGTTGGTGGCGTCGAGCCGTCCGCCGAGGCCGACTTCCAGCAGCAGCACGTCGGCCGGATGGCGCGAGAACAGCAGCAGGCCGACCGCGGTGGTGATCTCGAACACGGTGATCGGCTGGCCGGCATTGACGCGTTCGCATTCTTCCAGCGCCGCGATCAGTTCGTCGTCGGACACCAGTTTGCCTTCACCGCCTCACCTAAACGGAAGCGTTCGTTGAAGCGCACCAGATGCGGCGAGGTGTAGGTGTGCACGCGCAGCCCGGCGGCTTCCAGGATGGCGCGCAGGAAGGCGATGGTGGAGCCCTTGCCGTTGGTGCCGGCGACATGGATCACCGGCGGCAGCTTGCGCTTCGGGGTGGCCGAGCGCGGCCAGCAGACGCTGCACGCGGTCGAGCGACAGATCGATCCGCTTGGGATGCAGCGCGTTCAGCCGCGCGACGATGGAGTCGATGGGGGTCATGCAATCGGTAACGCGACTTTTCCGTCGTCCCCGGCGCGAGTCGCGGTGATCCGCGACATATGCGGCACGACTTTAGCCTTCGTCCGCTGGATGTCCGCGTCTTGCGCGGCGAATGACGGAGAATGGGCTGACACGCGTGCGCCGGAACCGGCAGTTGCTGCTGGACGCCCGGCGCGGGCTGCTTGGTCAGCAGCCGGCACAATTCGGCCAGCGTCGCGCGCAACTTGTGCCGGTGCACCACCATGTCGACCATGCCGTGCTCGGTGAGATATTCGGCGCGCTGGAAACCTTCCGGCAGTTTCTCGCGGATGGTCTGCTCGATCACGCGCGGGCCGGCAAAGCCGATCAGCGCGCCCGGTTCGGCGATCTGCACGTCGCCGAGCATCGCGTAGGACGCGGTGACGCCGCCGGTGGTCGGATTGGTCAGCACGACGATGTAGGGCTTTCGCGCCTCGCGCAGCATCTGCACCGCGACCGTGGTGCGCGGCAATTGCATCAGCGACAGGATGCCTTCCTGCATGCGCGCGCCGCCGGAGGCCGCGAACATGATGAACGGCGTCGAACGCCGCACCGCCATCTCCAGGCCGGCGATGACCGCTTCGCCGGCGGCCATGCCGAGCGAGCCGCCCATGAAATCGAAATCCTGCACGCCGATGGTCACCATCAGGCCTTCGAGCCGGCCGATGCCGAGCTTCACGGCGTCCTGCAAGCCGGTCTTGGCGCGCGCATCCTTGAGCCGGTCGGCGTAGCGGCGCTCGTCGCGGAACTTGAGCGGATCGATCTGCACGTCCGGCACGGCGATGTCTTCGAACTCGCCGTTGTCGAACATGGTCTTCAGCCGCGTCGGCGCGCTGATGCGCATGTGATAGTTCGACGAGGGATGACGAACTGGTTGGCCTCGACGTCCTTGTAGAACACGAGCTGGCCGGTCTCCGGACACTTGATCCAGAGATTCTCCGGCGTTTCGCGGCGCAGGAAGCTGCGAATTTTCGGTCGGACGACGTTGGAGATCCAGTTCATGGTGATTTCCTATATAGGCCCGTTGTGGCGGGATTATAACCACAGGTGCGGTGGAATGGTTACTCGGCCGCAACCCGGCGGGCGGCTTTGACGCCTTTGGCCAACTCCGCCACCAGATCGGTCACCGCCTTGACCGTGCCGGACCCGGCTTTGCCGTTCTTATCGAGGCTTAAGCGCAGCACATCGACCAGCGCCGAGCCGACCACGACGCCGTCGGCGTTTTCGGCGATGGCGCGGGCCTGTTCGGCGGTCCGCACGCCGAAGCCGACCGCGACCGGCAGCTTGGTGTGGCGCTTGATGCGCGTCACCGCCGCCGCGACCTTGCCGGCGTCGGGCGCGGCCGACCCGGTGATGCCGGTGATCGAGACGTAATAGACAAAGCCCGAGGTGTTGTTCAGCACCGCCGGCAGGCGCTTGTCGTCGGTGGTCGGCGTGGCGAGGCGGATGAAATTCACGCCGGCCTTGAGCGCCGGCAGGCACAGCTCCTCGTCCTCCTCGGGCGGCAGATCGACGACGATCAAGCCATCGACGCCGGCGGCCATGGCATCGACCAGGAAGCGGTCGACGCCGTAGATGTAGATCGGATTGTAGTAGCCCATCAGCACGATCGGCGTGGCGTCGTCGCCCTTGCGGAATTCGCGCACCAGCTGAAGCGTCTTGATCATGGTCTGCCCGGCCGGCGAGCGCGCGCACACCGGCGGCCTGGATCGCCGGGCCGTCGGCCATCGGATCGGTGAACGGCATGCCGAGTTCGATCAGATCGGCGCCGGCCTTCGGCAAAGCCTTGGCGACGGCGAGCGAGGTTTCATAATCGGGATCGCCGGCCATGGTGAAGGTGACCAGCGCGGCGCGGCCTTCGGCTTTCAGCGCGGCGAAGCGGCGGTCGATGCGGGTGGTCATCGCTTCTTGCTTTCCAGAAAGGCTGCGACCGAATCCAGATCCTTGTCGCCGCGGCCGGAAATATTGACCACCATCAGGTGATCCTTCGGCTTCTGCGGCGCGAGGTCGAGCACGCGCGCCAGCGCATGCGCCGGCTCCAGCGCCGGGATGATGCCTTCGAGCTTGCTGCACAGCTGGAACGCCGCCACCGCTTCGTCGTCGGTCGCCGACAGAAATTTCACGCGGCCCATGTCGTTGAGCCAGGCGTGCTCGGGGCCGATGCCGGGATAATCGAGACCGGCGGAAATCGAATGCGCTTCCTCGATCTGGCCGTCGGCGTCCATCAACAGATAAGTGCGGTTGCCGTGCAGCACGCCCGGCCGGCCGCCGGCGATGGAGGCCGCGTGCTTGCCGCTCTTGACGCCGAGGCCGGCGGCTTCGACGCCGTAGATCTCGATGCCGCGGTCGTCGAGGAACGGATGGAAACAGGCCCATGGCATTGGAGCCGCCGCCGATGCAGGCGATCAGCGAATCCGGCAGCCGGCCTTCGGCGGCCTGCATCTGCTCGCGGGTTTCCTTGCCGATGATCGACTGGAAATCGCGCACCATCGCCGGATACGGATGCGGGCCGGCGACGGTGCCGATGCAGTAGAACGTGTCGGCGACGTTGGTGACCCAGTCGCGCAAAGCCTCGTTCATCGCGTCTTTCAGCGTCTTAGAACCCGACTCGACGGCGCGAACCTCGGCGCCGAGGATCTTCATCCTCAGCACGTTGGGCTGCTGGCGCGCCACATCGACCGAACCCATGTAGACGATGCAGGGCAGCCCGAACTTGGCGCACAGCGTCGCGGTGGCGACGCCGTGCATGCCGGCGCCGGTCTCGGCGATGATGCGCTTCTTGCCCATGCGCAGCGCCAGCATGATCTGGCCGAGCACATTGTTGACCTTGTGCGCGCCGGTGTGGTTGAGCTCCTCGCGCTTGAAATAGATTTTCGCGCCGCCGCAAGTTGCTCGGTGAAGCGCTCGGCGAAATACAAAGGCGACGGCCGCCCGACATAGGTCGCGAGATGGCCGTCCATCTCCTGCTGGTATTTCGGATCGGCCTTGGCGGCGGCGTAGGCCGCCTCCAGCTCGAGAATATTCGGCATCAGCGTCTCGGCGACGAAGCGGCCGCCATAGATGCCGAAATGGCCGCGCTCGTCGGGGCCGGTGCGGAATGAATTGGGCTCAAGCGCGGTCATGCGTTGCTCACGATGTTTGACGCGTCGAGCATCAAGGGTTCGGTGGCGCGCGCGGCGCGGATGAAGGCGCGGATCTTGTCGGGGTCCTTGACGCCGGGGCTGCTTTCGACGCCCGACGACACGTCGACACCCGGCGCACCGGTGACGCGGATCGCTTCGGCGACATTGCTCGGCGTCGAGGCCGCCCGACAGCATGTAGGGAATGCCGACATCGATGCCCTTGAGCAGCGACCAGTCGAACGGCTTGCCGAGCCCGCCGGGCCGCGTGGCGTCCTGCGGCGCGCGCGCGTCGAAGATCAGCCGGTCGGAAACTTTGGCGTAGAGCCGGATCGGCGACAGGTCGGCGCGCTCGGCGATCGGCAGCGCCTTCATCACCGGCAGACCGAAGCGCGAGCGCACCACCGCCACCCGCTCCGGCGGCTCGCGTGCCGTGCAATTGCAGCATGTCGGGGTTCAGCGCGGCGACGATGTCGCGCAGCGTCTCGTCATTGGCGTTGACGGTGAGCGCGACCTTGCCGGCGCGGCCCTGGACCCGCTCGCCCAGCGTCCTGGCGGTCGCCAAATCGAGATGGCGCGGGCTCGGGCCAAAGAACACGAAGCCGACCAGGTCGGCGCCGGATTCCAGCGACATATCAAGCGCTTCCGGGGTCTTCAGGCCGCAGATTTTGATCGATAAAGCCATGATGCAGCGGGTTCTACCGCCTTATCCCCGGGTCCGCAAAGCGGCCATTTGGCCGGCGCTCAGGGGACCGGCGGGGCAATGACCGGCATTGGCGCGGGTTCCATGGGCGCCCGTTCCATCGGCGCCGGTTCCGGCGTGGCGAAGCGGCGGCGGATGGTCGCCAGCTCTTCGTGCAGCGCGCGGACATCGCCGTCGAGCCTGCGGGCGGTGCGCCGCCACTTGCTCTGGCGGATCCAGGCGGCGGCGCCGCCGATCACGACGCCGAGCGTCAGCACCCCGATCACGATCAGGAACAGCGGCAGCGTCACCGCATAGGCCGGGCTCACCGAGGAGAACGGATCGAACGACACCGTCACCGACTGCCGGTTGGCCACCGCGAAGGCGATGATCAGCGTGGCGAGCGGAACGACGATGATCGCGGTGACGATTTTGCGGAACATGGCTACCTCGTGTCCCGGACGAGCGAGCCAAACTCGGCTCATTCCCGCGCAAGCGGGAATCCAGGCATTGCATCACACAACGTTCGAATATCAGAACTGGGTCCCCGCTTTCGCGGGGACGAACGGCAGAAAACCGTGCCCTCAGGCGCTCGGCGGCGCCGCCCCGTCGGCCTTGTTCAGGCGCTCGCGCATTTCCTTGCCGGTCTTGAAGAACGGCACCGACTTCTGATCGACCGAGACATGGGCGCCGGTGCGCGGGTTGCGGCCGGTGCGGGCCGGACGGTGCTTGACCGAGAAGGCGCCGAAGCCGCGCAGCTCGACGCGGTCGCCCTGCGACATGGCACCGGTGATCTCGCCGAGGATGGCGTTGACGATGTTCTCGACGTCGCGCTGGTAGAGGTGGGGATTCTGGGCGGCAATTCGCTGCACAAGCTCGGACTTGATCATTGACGCCGCCTGACTGCATTTTGCCAATTGGAAGACGGAGGGTGCCAAAGCGCCAGCAGACCGTCAAGATTAAGTCGCTCGAATGCCTGCACCCCGCCCCACTCCTCGATGCGCTGCGCCACGGCGGAAAGTCCGACCGCCTGGAAGCCCCAGGCCGCGACATGGAGGAAGGAAAACTCGTTGAATCGCGGCTGCAGCGAAAAATCGCGCACCGGAGTGGTCGCCGGGACCTTCTTTTCCTTCTCCAGCCAGGCCAGCGCGGTCTTTTCGTTGCCGAGGCCGTCGATGAGCTTGAGGCCCACGCCCTGGCGGCCGGTGAAGACACGGCCATCGTCAACCGCGGCGAGCTGGGCGTCGTCCATGTGGCGGCGGTCCTTCACCAGGCCCTTAAACCAGGCATAGGAGTCGCGCACGATGGCGTCGATGGCCGCGCGCGCCTCCGGGCTGGTCGGCTCGAAGCCGTTGGGCGCGGCCTTGAGCGGCGAGGATTTGACCTCCTCCATCTTGATGCCGACGGTTTTGAGGATGTCGGTGAAATTCGGAAACTGGAACAGCACGCCGATCGAGCCGACCAGCGAGGTGTCCTGGGCGATGATGTGCTCGGAGGCCAGCGCCGCGATATAGGCGCCGGACGCGGCCAGGCCGTCGACCACCACCACCATCGGTTTCTTGGCCTGCAAGGCGCGCAACGAATCGTAAAGCTGCTGCGAGCCGGCGGTGGTGCCGCCCGGCGAGTCGATATGCACGATCACCGCGCGCACCGACGACTTCGACAGGCGCTCGAGCGCCTCGACCCGATCCTGGTTGCCGCGGATCAGGCCCTGCACCTTGATGCGGGCGATGCTGGCGCCGACCGGCAAAAGCCGGCTGCCGGGCACCAGCACGAAGCCTGCGCCCACGATGGCCAGCAGCACGATCAGGATCGCGCTGACGCGCCAGAACGTGAGCTTGCGCCGCAGGCGGCGGCGATCGACGATTGCATCGGCATCGAGCGACATGGCGGTGGTCCTTCGATTGAGTCGCGTCCCGGGCATTATAACTGGATCGTCATTCCGGGGCGCGCTTTAGCGCGAGCCCGGAATGACGGAGATAGGTATGCCGCCGATTTTGGCACTGCTCATGGCACAAAGAAAAACCCCCGGACGCTGCGCCCCGGGGGTTCTTGAGTTTCCGCGTTTCAGCCGGCTAATGGCCGGCCTTGAACCGGGCGTTAGTCCCCGGCCTTTTCGGTTTCGGCCTTGTCGTCGTCGGCTTCCGCCTCGGACTTGTCGCTGCGCTGCTTGAGCGCGGCGCCGAGAATGTCGCCGAGCGAAGCACCGGAATCGGCGCTGCCGTATTGCGCCATGGCTTCCTTCTCCTCGGCGACTTCGAGCGCCTTGATGGAGACGGTGACCTTGTGGGTCTTGCGGTCGAACTGGGTGACGCGGGCGTCAACCTTCTGACCGACGGCGAAGCGTTCCGGACGCTGGTCGCCGCGCTCGCGCGCGAGTTCCGAGCGCTTGACGAAGGAAGTCAGGTCGGTGTCGACGATCTTGACCTCGATGCCGGCTTCCTTGATCTCGATCACTTCGCAGGTGACGACCGAGCCCTTCTTCATTTCGCCGGCGGCGCCCTGCGTCATCGGATCGCCGTTGAGCTGCTTGACGCCGAGCGAGATGCGCTCCTTCTCGACGTCGACGTCGAGAACCTGCGCCTTGACCATGTCGCCCTTCTTGTATTCCTCGATCACCTGCTCGCCCGGACGCTTCCAGTCGAGATCCGAAAGGTGAACCATGCCGTCGACGTCGCCGTCGAGGCCGAGGAACAGGCCGAACTCGGTCTTGTTCTTGACTTCGCCTTCGACCGTGGTGCCCGGCGGATATTTCTCGACGAACAGTTCCCACGGATTGCGCATGGTCTGCTTGAGACCGAGCGAAATGCGGCGCTTGACCGGATCGACTTCGAGGATCTGCACTTCGACTTCCTGCGAGGTCGAGACGATCTTGCCGGGATGCACGTTCTTCTTGGTCCACGACATTTCGGAAACGTGGATCAGGCCTTCGATGCCCGGCTCCAGTTCGACGAAGGCGCCGTAGTCGGTGATGTTGGTGACGCGGCCGGTGAACTTGGCGCCGACCGGATACTTGGCCTCGATGCCCTGCCACGGATCGTCCAGCAACTGCTTCATGCCGAGCGAAATGCGGTGGGTTTCGTGGTTGATCTTGATGATCTTGACCTTCACCGACTGGCCGATATTGAGCACTTCGGTCGGGTGATTGACGCGGCGCCAGGCGATGTCGGTGACATGCAGGAGGCCGTCGATGCCGCCCAGATCGACGAACGCGCCGTAGTCGGTGATGTTCTTGACCACGCCGTCGATGACCTGGCCCTCTTCGAGATTCTGCACCAGTTCCTGGCGCTGTTCGGCGCGGGTCTCTTCCAGCACGGTGCGGCGCGACACCACGATGTTGCCGCGGCGGCGATCCATTTTCAGAATCTGGAATTGCTGCGGCACGTTCATCAGCGGGGTGACGTCGCGGATCGGGCGGATGTCGACCTGGCTGCGCGGCAGGAAGGCCACGGCGCCGTCGAGATCGACGGTGAAGCCGCCCTTGACCTGATTGAAGATGACGCCGGTGACCTTCTCGTTGTTGGTGAAGCCCTTCTCGAGCTTGCCCCAGCTTTCCTCGCGCCGCGCCTTGTCGCGTGACAGCACCGCTTCACCGAGCGCGTTTTCGACGCGCTCCAGGTAAACCTCGACTTCGTCGCCGATCTTGAGCGCATCCTTGCGGCCGGGGCCGGCGAATTCGCGGATCGCGACGCGGCCTTCGGTCTTCAGACCGACGTCGATGACGGCCATATCTTTTTCAATGCCGACGACCGTGCCCTTGATGACGGAGCCTTCCTGCAAATTGCCGGTATTGAAGGACTCGTCGAGCATCGTGGCGAAATCTTCACGCGTAGGATTCTGAGCTGCAGCAGTGGCCATGTAGTCTCCTGTTTGCCTGCGCCGGCGGTTTGAATGGCGTTCCAAGAGCACGGGCCGAAGGTCGTGGCATGACCTTCGACGACCACCCGATAAGACGGATGGCCGGCGCTAACACCGTACGGTCGGAACGATTGATCTTGGCGGGGCGCGCCTTACGACGAGACTCGAGCGGGGCTTTGTCCTCCAACAGCGAGGCGCGTTAAGCGCGACCTCGGCCCGCTCGGGTGGCCTCGACGATGTCGATAGCGGCCCGAATTGCGGTGGATATAGCCATATTGGTGGTATCGAGCAAGTGCGCATCCGGCGGCCTGCTTAGCGGCGCCGCGGCGCGATTGCGGTCGCGGTCGTCGCGCTGGCGGATGTCGGCGAGCACGGTGGCGTCGTCGATCTGGCCTTGCCCTTGGGCGCGGTATTCGGCGGCGCGGCGGGCGGCGCGGACCTCCGGGCGTGGCGGTGACGAAGATCTTCACGTCCGCATCGGGGCAGATGACGGTGCCGATATCGCGGCCATCGAGCACCGCGCCGGGCGGTTTGGCGGCAAAATCGCGCTGAAACGCCAATAAAGCGGCCCGAACCCCCGGAATTGCCGACACGATCGAGGCCGCCTCGCCGACCGCCGGGGTCTTGAGCGCGGCCTCATCGAATGCGGCCGGATCGAGCGCTTTGGCGGCGGCGACCGCGGCGGCGGCATCGTCCGGGCGTTGTCCGGCATCGAGCACGGCCTTGGCCACGGCGCGGTAGAGCAGCCCGGTGTCGAGATGGCGCAGGCCGTAATGGGCGGCGAGCTTCTTGCCGAGCGTGCCCTTGCCCGAGGCCGCCGGCCCGTCGATGGCGATGATCATGTCGAGGTCGGCGCCCAGGCTCCGTCGCATGGTCTCGGTCGACGAAGCCCGGGAAGCTGGTGGCGATGAAGGCCGAAATCGTCGATGCGCACCGGATTGTCGCTGGCGAGCCCCATCATCAGCGCCGACATGGCGATGCGGTGATCCATGTGGGTTGCGACTTCGCCGCCGCCGGCGACCGTGCCCTTGCCGTGCACGATCAGGTCGTCGCCGTCGATCTCGACGGTGACGCCGTTGACGCGCAGCATGTCGGCGGTGGCGGCCAGCCGGTCGCTCTCCTTGACGCGCAATTCCTTCAGGCCGCGCATGCGCGTCACGCCTTCGGCGAAGGCCGCGGCGACCGCGAGGATCAGATATTCGTCGATCATCGACGGCGCGCGCTCGGGCGGCACCTCGACGCCTTTGAGCTTCGATGCGGTGACGCGCAGATCGGCGACTTCCTCGCCGCCGTCGTCGCGGGTGGCCAGTGTTTCGATATTGGCGCCCATTTCGCGCAAGCGTCGCAAACAGCCCGGTGCGCAGCGGGTTGGTCATCACCGCTTCGAGGATCAGATCGGAGCCCGGCACGATCAGCGCCGCGACCAGCGGAAACGCCGCCGATGACGGATCGGCCGGCACCACCACATTGGCGGGCTCGAGTTCGGGCTGGCCTTGCAGCGTGATGCGGCGGCCATGCTCGCCATGCGGCCGGCTGACGATCTTGGCGCCGAAATGTTTCATGAGCCGTTCGGTGTGGTCGCGGGTGGCCTCGGCTTCGATCACCGTGGTTTCGCCCGGCGCCGCCAGCCCCGCCAGCAACACCGCCGACTTGAGCTGCGCCGACGGCACCGGCGATTCGTAGGTGATCGGGATGGCGTCGGTGGCGCCCTGCAGGGTCAGCGGCAGCCGGTCGCCGTCGACGGATTGCAGCACGCGCGCGCCCATTTTTTCCAGCGGATCGAGCACGCGCCGCATCGGCCGTTTGCGCAACGACGCGTCGCCGTCGAAGGTCGCGGTCACCGGGCAGCCGGCGACGGCGCCGATCGCCAGCCGGCAGCCGGTGCCGGAATTGCCGAAATCGAGCGGGCCCGCCGGCTGGGCAAAGCCGCCGACGCCGACGCCGTGGATGCGCCAGATGCCGTCGCCGCCGCGCTCCAGCTGGGCGCCGAGCGCCCGCATGGCGTCCGCGGTATGGATGACGTCGTCGCCTTCGAGCAGGCCGCTGACGGTGGTCAGGCCGACCGTCATGGCGCCCAGAATCAAGGCACGGTGGGAGATCGATTTGTCCCCCGGTACGCGGATGCGGCCCTGCAGCGGGGCACCACGGCGGGCGGTTAAGGGCGTCGATTTGGGCGTCGCGTTGCTGGAATTCACCGGCATTTTCCTCAAAAAGTCGTGCCGTCCTACCACGCAGCCGCGCGCGGCGTCATCAATCGGCCCTTGGGCCCCCTGGAGCCCTTGCAGGAGCCTTCGCGCGGTCCGAAGTGCTTGACAGGTGCGCTGCAACTAGCCAAGTGAAGCACCGCTTACAAGTGAAGCACCGATTTATAGACCTTTCTGAGGAACCTTGACCGTGGCTAAAACCGAGCTCGGCACCAAACGCGTCTGCCCCGAAACCGGTCGTAAATTTTACGATCTCGGCAAGACGCCGGTGATATCGCCCTATACGGGCAAAGTCGTACCGATCGTCGTGCCGGTGCAGTCGCGCTCGCGGCCGCCGGAAGCGGCGGCGGCGGCACGTCCAGCTCCAGTCGAGGAGGTCGAGGCGATCGCGCCGGAGACGGCGGACGCCGAATTCGTTTCGCTCGAGGACGCCGAGGCCGAACAGCAGGGCAAGAAGTCCGACGCCGCTGTGGTGCCGGGCGACGAAGAAGAGGTTGAGGCCGACGAGAGCCTCGACGATGCCGCCTTCATCGAAGAACAGGACGAAGGCGATCCGGACGTCACCGACATCATCGGCGACGGCATCGAGAAGGAAGAAGAGACCTGAGCGCTGGCTTAATTTTGCTTGCGCATGGTCTTATGCGCTAATATCCGAACGACCTGCACGGCATTCCAGACCGCGCAACGAATTTAAGAGATTGGGGCCATAGCTCAGCTGGGAGAGCGCCTGCATGGCATGCAGGAGGTCAGCGGTTCGATCCCGCTTGGCTCCACCAACCTTCGCTCGCTTCGCGAGCCCAAAGAGCCGCCCTTTCCGGGCGGCTTTTTTGTTGCTTAGCGCTGCTGACACCAGCGGCTTCACATTGCATGATGCAAAAAAACCAAATCCGGGGGAAACGACATGCAAGGCAAGATCGCGCTCGAAGAACATTTCGCCATCGAAGCGACGCTGGGCGATTCACATGTGTTCGGCGCGCATGTCTGGACCGACCTGCGCCATCGCCTGATCGACATTCAGGACACGCGGCTCGGCGAGATGGACAGACACGGCATCGAGATGATGATCCTGTCGCTGAACGCGCCGGCGGTGCAGGCCATCCACGACGTCAAGACCGCGATCGCGGTGGCCAAGCAGGCCAACGACGTGCTGGCCGAGGAAGTGCGCAAGCGGCCTTCGCGCTTTGCCGCCTTCGCCGCTTTGCCGATGCAGGACCCGGAGGCCGCGACCGCCGAACTCACGCGCTGCGTCAAAGACCTCGGCATGGTCGGCGCGCTGGTCAACGGATTTTCGCAATATCGGAACGCCGGACAACGTCACCTACTACGACCTGCCGCAATACCGGCCGTTCTGGCGCGCGGTCGAGGCGCTCGACGTGCCGTTCTATCTGCATCCGCGCAATCCGCTGCCGAGCTGGAACCGGCAACTACGACGGCCATTCAACTGGCTGCTCGGCCCGAATTGGGCCTTCGCCGCGGAAACCTCGGTGCATGCGCTGCGCCTGATCGGCAGCGGGCTGTTCGACGAGCATCCGAGCCTAAAGTTCGTGCTCGGCCATCTCGGCGAGGGCATTCCGGTGCAGCTCTGGCGCATCGACAATCGCAACGGCTGGATGAAGCACCCGCATAATTACGCGGCAAAGCAAGGCGTGGCGGACTATTTCCGCAAGCATTTCCACCTCACCACCTCGGGCAATTTCCATACGCCGTCGCTGGTCAATGTGATGACCGAGATGGGCGCCGACCGCGTGATGTTTTCGGTCGACTGGCCGTTCGAGGATGTCGGCGAAGGCTGCGACTGGTTCGACAAGGCCGCGATCAGCGAAGCCGACCGCGTCAAGGTCGGGCGGCAGAACGCGATCAAGCTGTTCAAGTTGAAGTTGAGCTGAAACTACTTCTTCTTCATCTGCGCCATCGCGGCGCTGCCCCAGACCGGCTCTTCGGCGCCGTTGCCCCAGGCATAGGGCCGGTAGAAATTGTGGATGCCGTAGCGCACCATCTTCTTCATCTCGCGCACCCAGTTCGGGTGCACGTAGATGGCGTGGTAATGCGTCGACTTGGCCACTTCCGGCACGTAGATCTGGCCGGCGAGGGTCTGCTTGGCGATGCGGTTGGCGCGCGCCCAGGCGCCGCGCTCGTTGATGGCCTTGCTCTTGCCGTCGCAGGCGAAGGTGAACTGACAGGCCAGATGCCGGTTGGCGTTCTGATAGACCACGCCGCAGATGTTGTTCGGATAGAAGCCGGAGAACGCGCGGTTCAGCACCACTTGCGCGACCGCCTCCTGCCCGCGCAACGGTTCGCTGCGCGCTTCGAAATAGACCGCATTGGCCAGACAACGCTCGGCCTTGGCATATTCCTTACCTTCCAGATGCAGGCGCTGGGCCGGCGACGGCGGCGGCACGCCGGGCGCGGCGCGCGGCATCGGCACCATGCCGAGCGGAATCGCGGCCGACATCGGCAATGACAGACTCGGCGCCATCGTCGACGGCAGACTGCCGCTATCGGCGCTGGCCAGCACGATCGGCGCAGACTCGGCAACCGGGGCGGCCCGCGGCGCCATTGTTGCTGGCGGCGACATTGTTGCTGGCGGCGCCATGGCGAATTCGACCGCATCCTGGTGGCGCGCGGCGGCAAGTTCGGCGACCGGCGAGTCATTGGTTTTGGCGTTGGCCGACAACGACACGATCTCGGCCGGGCGCCGCGCCGGGCGCTGCGCAATGTTGAAGCTGTCGCGCGGTATAGCGACCGTTACCGACGGCTGCTCCGGCGTGAACGAAACGAATTCAATGCCGCTGCGGATCTGGTCCTGCAGATCGGCGACGCGCAGGCCGTTGTGGTGGATGTAGGCGGCGGCATTTTCGACGGTGCGGATGTTGGCGATGTCGAGCCCGGCGAGCGTCAGAGCGGCGACTGCAAACACGATGCAGACGCGCTTGGCGCCGAGAAAAATCTTTTCCTCGATCGTCAGACCGAAGGGATCGATGTCGATGCTACGCTTCAGCAATTTCCAACCCCCGCTAACGCTCGCCTCATTGATGATGGTGGTCGAGCAGCGGCGATCTTACTGATGGAAAATACAATCGCGCGGATTTGAGGAAATTTATGATTCAACAAAGCAAATATGCGTGCTTAATTTAACCATGCGCAGCGCGCCGATTTAACTTTTTCGAGTTAACGCGACCGGCGCAGATTCAGAAAATGTCATGGCGTTCGATGACGACGGCAATCCAGCTCGGGCCGGGACGCTGCGGAACGATCGCGTGACCGTCGGCGATGACGACGCGCGCGCCCGTGCAAAACGAAATGCGCCGGCTCTTGCAGCCGGCCGGGAGAAGCGATTTCGGACGCGGCACGCCCCGCTCGGGGCCGGCGTTGGCCCGGCAAAGGGCCGGGGCTGGCCAAGCCGATTTGGGACGGAAATCCCCGGATTTGGCCCACTAAACGCCCTTAAGGCCAAATTCGCCCGTGTTCTTGAACCTTTAACCCGCCTTGCCCATATTAGGGGCTGTCGACCGGCAGGTGCCGGCCGCCAAATGGGGGACGCCTAATCCAGGGCCCCCGTCAAAGTCGCTTAAAGCGAGGACTTTGAGACCATGTCACGAGTTCCGTCACTATCCAGTCCGTTCCTGCTGGGCTTCGACGAAATCGAGCGCGTGCTCGACCGCGTCGCCAAGGGCGCCGACGGTTATCCGCCCTACAACATCGAACGGCTGGCGCATGACGGGCAGAACCCCGAGCGGCTCCGAATCACCTTGGCCGTTGCCGGTTTCACCCGCGACCAACTCGACGTCTGCGTCGAGGAAAGTCAGCTGGTGATTCGCGGGCGGCAGCTGGATGACAAGAGCCGCCAGTAT
Organism: uncultured Alphaproteobacteria bacterium; assembly: GCA_963825015.1. Taxonomy (GTDB): domain Bacteria; phylum Pseudomonadota; class Alphaproteobacteria; order Rhizobiales; family Xanthobacteraceae; genus Pseudolabrys. The sequence continues at coordinate 121,607 of CAWGRN010000008.1, forward strand.
CTCCACCGCGGCATCGCCGCGCGCCAATTCCAGCGCACCTTCGTGCTGGCGGACGGCATGGAGGTTCTGGGCGCCGACTTGAAGAACGGGTTGCTGTCGATCGATCTGGTGCGGCCGCAAACCGCGCGGATCGTGAAGACGATCTCGATCAACGAGCAGGAATGACGAACTCATGACAAGTACGCATGATCTTATCCGAAAACCGGTTCCCATCCCCGATCGGGGTCGAGGACATGCTTTTCGGGATCATGCGTCACGGGACTCGACCGCGTAAAGCGTTCAATGGAAAAGGAGTCGAGGGCCATGACTAACGCTAAGATGACGAACGACAAGACGAGTGACACGAACATGACAAATCCCGCGATCACGCAGGAAGCGCTGGCGCATCTCGGCGACGGCCGCTTGGCCTACGTCAAGGCGATCCGCTCCGAGGATGTCGCGCAGATGTTTCCGCAGGCGCCGACGATCGAGCCCGGGATGAAGCTGTTCGCACTGCATGCGGCCGACGGCACGCCGATCATGCTGACCGATACGCGCGAAGCCGCGCTCGCCAATGCCTGGAGCCAGGAGCTCGAGGCCGTGAGCGTGCACTAAACGAAAAACTGTCATGCCCCGCGAAAGCGGGGCATCCAGTCATCGCAATCGCTGAGATAATCCGACAACGCCGCGATTACCGGACGGCGTTCGTCTAGGCCGCGCTTGAGGCGGCCGGCATCGCCAACACCGCATAGAGTGCGTCGACGTCGCTCGATTCACGCAGCTTGCGCGCGGTCTCCGGATTGCGCAGCACGCGCGCGACGCGCGCCAGCGCCTTGAGGTGATCGGCGCCGGCCGATTCCGGCGCCAGCAACAGAAACACCAGATCGACCGGTTGATTGTCGAGCGCCTCGAAATCGATCGGCCGATCGAGTCTGGCGAACAAGCCGAACAAGCGGCCGAGTTTCGGCAGCTTGCCATGCGGGATCGCCACGCCGTTGCCGACGGCAGTGGAACCGAGCTTCTCGCGCTGCAATAGAATTTCCAGAATTGCACGCTCGCTCTGACCCGTGAGCTCGGCCGCACGCGCGGCGAGTTCCTGGATCGCTTGTTTTTTGCCGTTGACCTTGAGCGCCGGAATAATTGCGTTCGGCACGACGAGATCGGTGAGCGTCATGGACGTGATCCAATGATCGAAAACGATAGCGCGGACTTGAAAAGGGATGTTGATTGGTCGCGGTCCTTATAAAGCGGTCGGCGACAAGGTCAATGGGCGGCGCCGGGCAGCTTTTTGCCGTTTTTTCTTGCAAAACGGACGATTTTAACCGCCGCGGCGGCCTTGATGATCGTTGCGGCGTCGCTTGTAGCGGCGCAATTGCTTTTCAATGCGGACCGAGGCCTGCTCGGCGCTTTCATAGGCATCGGCCGCCATGCCCTCCGATTCGAGCATGGCGCCGGAATCCAGGTGCAACACGCATTCGGTGCGAAAGCCGAAACCGTCGCGGCCGACCGTGGCGTGGCCTGAATAGCCGCCGCGAAAATATTTCGTCGTCGCTTCGGCGACGCGGGCGGAGATTCTTTGTTGCAAGGCCGTACCGATGTTGATGTTTTTTCCCGAGACGCGCAAAGGCATCACTGTTGCCTCCCTGTCGGGCGCGGACTTACCGCCGCACCACTTAGCTACCGGCTAAACATTTCAGCGTCGAAAGGTTCCTGACGTCAACGTCCTCAAGCTTGGCATGTTTTTCAAAGCCGCGATATTTCTAAATACCGTTCGCGGTTATCCGGATAGCACCTAGGCATTGGCGGCCTGTTTCTCGCGCCGACGTTGCACCGAGGACGGAATACGCATCGCTTCGCGGTACTTGGCAACCGTGCGGCGCGCGATGTCGATGCCGACGTCGCGCAGTTTGTCGACAATTGTATCGTCCGACAGCACGTCGATCGCGGTCTCGCCGTCGATCAGCAACCGGATGCGATGGCGAACCGCTTCCGCCGAATGCGCTTCGCCGCCGTCTGAAGCCGCGATCGAGGACGTGAAGAAATATTTCAGTTCGAAGATGCCGCGGCTGGTGGCCATGTATTTGTTGGCGGTGACGCGCGACACCGTGGACTCGTGCATGCCGATGGCGTCGGCGACGGTCTTGAGGTTGAGCGGCCGCAAATGCTGCACGCCCTTGGCAAAGAAGCCGTCCTGCTGGCGCACGATTTCGCTCGACACTTTGAGGATTGTCTTCGCCCGCTGATCGAGCGCCCGCACCAGCCAGGTCGCGGTCTGCAGACAATCGGCGATGTAGGTTTTATCCTTGTCGTTGCGCGTGGTCTTCGACACCTGCGCGTAATAACGCTGGCTGATGAGCACTTTCGGCAGCGTGTCGGAATTCAGTTCGACCTGCCAGGTGCCGTCCGGCGCGGCGCGCACATAGACATCGGGAACGATCGGCTGCACCAGCGTCGAGCCGAAGGCCAGGCCCGGCTTCGGATTGAGATTGCGAATCTCGGCGATCATGTCGACGAGGTCTTCGTCGCTGACGCCGCACAGCCGGCGCAAGGCGGCGAGATCGCGCTTGGCCAGGAGTTCGAGGTGCTCGACCAAGGCCCGCATCGCCGGATCGTAGCGGTCGCGTTCTTTAAGCTGGAGCGCGAGGCATTCGGTGAGGCTGCGCGCGCACACGCCGGGCGGATCGAAGGTCTGCAGCACCGCGAGCACCGCCTCGACTTCGCTGCGCTTGGCGCCGAGCTTTTCCGCAACCGTGTCGAGATCGCCGCTGAGGTAGCCGGTCTCGTCGACCATATCGACCAGATAGCGGCCGATCATGCGGCTGACCGGATCGGAAATCGCCAGCGTCATCTGCGCGGCGAGGTGGTCGGCCAGGGTGATATCGGCGGTGATGAAGGATTCGAGATTGTAGCTTGAGTCTTCGGAGCCGCCGCTGCCGACGCCCGACCATTCCGAATAGGCCGGCGGCGGGGTTTCGACCGGCTCGGTTTTGGCGCCGCCGTCGTCGGGAAATACGTTCTCGAGTTCGGTGCCCAGACCTTGCTCCATCGAGGCGCGGCTGGTCTCCAGGTCGTCACCCATCCAATCGGAAGTGGGCGCCGTATCCTCGTTGCGCTCGACCATCGGGGCTTCGGGCTCCGCGCCCGCCGCCGGCGTATCGTCGGCCTCGGCGCGCTCCAACAGCGGATTGCGTTCGAGCTCGCCTTCGACATAGGCCGCCAGATCCAGGCTGGAGAGCTGCAGCAGCTTGATGGCTTGCATCAGCTGCGGCGTCATCACCAGCGCTTGGGACTGACGGAACTCTAGTCGTTGCGACAAAGCCATAGAGGTTTCCCGGCGGAAACTGGTCCGATTCTTGCTTGTTTTTGACTATAGCAGGTCCTGAAGCGGAGCGGTATGCGATTCCGCACTGCGGTATTGCACAAATTTTGTGCTGAATTTTCAGGACAGCGCCGCGCGCTGCTATTATAGGCGGAATTCTTCGCCCAGATAGAGCCGCCGGACGTCGGGGTTATTCACAATGTCCTCGGCGCGGCCCTCCATCAGCACTTCGCCGGAATAAATAATATAGGCCCGGTCGGTGAGGCCCAGCGTCTCGCGCACATTGTGGTCGGTGATCAAAACGCCGATGCCGCGGTTGGTCAGATGGCGCACCAGCGCCTGGATGTCGCCGACCGCGATCGGGTCGATGCCGGCGAACGGCTCGTCGAGCAGCATGTAACTCGGCCGCGTCGCCAGGGCGCGGGCGATCTCGACACGGCGGCGCTCGCCGCCGGACAGCGCGATGGTCGGCGTCTTGCGCAGGCGCGCGATGTTGAACTCTTCGAGCAGCGCGTTGAGATCGGCGTCGCGGCGGCGTTTATCCGGCTCCACCACTTCGAGCACCGCGCGGATATTCTCCTCGACGTTCAGGCCGCGAAAGATCGAAGCCTCCTGCGGCAGATAGCCGATGCCGAGCCGCGCGCGCTGATACATCGGCAGCACGGTGACGTCGTAGCCGTCGAGTTCGATGCGGCCGCGATCGGCCTTGATCAGCCCGGTGATCATATAGAACACGGTGGTTTTGCCGGCGCCGTTGGGACCCAGCAGGCCGACCGCCTCGCCGCGCCGCACATAGAGCGTCACGCCTTTGACCACCATGCGGCCGCCGAAGCTTTTCTCCACACCATGCGCGGCGAGGTAGTGCCGGGCCGCCTGGCGGCCATCGGCGTCGCGCCGCGGCCGGCCGGCCGCCGCCGCCTGCTGCTGCGCATTGGTGGCCTGACGCGCCGATTGCAGCGTCTGCACCGATTGCGCATTGGCCGCGGCGGTCTGCTGCTGACGCACTTCGGCCGGCGTCAGAACGCGGCGGCCGCGTGGCGGCTGGCGGCGCTGAAACAGCGAGAGAATATTCACCGGGCGACCTCGCGGCGCATGGACAGGCGCGACCTTAACTGATTCCCCGATGCCAAACCGCCGGGATCGTTGCAAAGCTGGGCGGCGCTAGCGGTCAATTGGACTGCCGCGCCGGTGCAGCCGGCTTGGCCGCAGGCTTCGCCGCAGGCTTGGCCGCCGGCAGCCCACCGGCGCCAGGCTTGAGCTCGGGACCGGCGGTGCCGGGCTGGAACAGGCCCTGCACCCGGCCGCGGCCGTTCTTGCCGGATTCCACGCGCGACACGCCGGTGGTCAGATCGACGATCAGCTTGTCGCCGCGCAGCACGTTCGGGCCTTGCGTCATCATCACGTTGCCTTGCAGCGTGACGGTGTTGGTCTTCATGTCGAAGATGCCGAGTTCGCCGGTGGCGGTCTGATCCTTCTGGGTCACCACCACACCGCCGTGGGCTTCCAGCCGCTTGATCTTCTGCTCGCCGCCGGGGCCGGGCGTGTCGGCTTTCATGGTCTTGCCGCCATCAGCCGCGGCGCCGTCCTGCTCGTAGAACACCACCAGCGATTTGCAGCGCATGCCGGTGTCGCCCTGCGTGACTTTCACATTGCCGCTGAAGGTCGCCACCTTGTCCTTGTCGCGCACCACCAGCGTCGCCGCCTCGATATGCACCGGCTCGCCGCGGTTCTGCGAAAAGCCCTGCAGCGCGTTCGGCGGACCCTTCGAGGCCGGCTGCGCATGCGCGATTGCGCCGGACATGACCAGCGCAGCGGCAATCAGCACCTGCGCGCTGAATCGGCGGATAAACGTCATTTCTTGCCGGTTTTCGGTTGCGGCGCGGGGCCGTCGTTGAGCTTCATCACCATGTCGACGCCGCCGTGGAAGCGCACCTCATCGCCGGAATCGACGATCTCCAGCTTGTTGGCGTTGAGCACGCCTTGCAGGAATTCCAGTTCGACCGGCTGATCGGAAACGACATTGCCTTTGCGGATGTCGACCTTGGCTTGTTTCAAGCGGCCCTTATTGCCGTTCGATGAACTGAGCAAAATGTTGCTGTCGAGCTGAAGCGTCTCCAGCTTGCTGTTGTAGATGCCGGTGTCCGCCGTCATCTTCATCATGGTCTTGTCCTGCATCTGCAGGTTGGCGCGGATATTCCGCAACTCGATAATATCCGGGTGCGTCAGATCCTGCGCCGCGGCGTCGGCGTTGAACTCATAAGCGCGGGCATCCTTGGTGAAGCCGGACATGTGCGGCTTCTCCATCGTGATCTTGGTGCCGGAGACGACGAGGTCGTTGACATTGATCGGCAGCTTGGCCAGCGAGCGCAGCGGATTGAAGTAGGTGATCAGCGAAATGACGGTGAGGCCGAGCACCACCGCGAGCGGAATGGCGACGCGCAGGATACGCACGGTGCGGCTGTGACGACGGGCCGAGCGGAAGGCGCGCTCGCTATCGCCGCGGCTCATCGTCCAATAAGAATGAGCGGTCTGTGGATCGGCTCTGGCTGTGATCACACGGGTCATGCTTCGGATCGGATTGCCTTCATTGCAGCAGAGCGGCGGCTCCGCTTCGGTTTTCAGGAAACGCCCCCGCAACGCAACATGCCGCGCGAATATGGCCCACAAGCGGCAAGACTTAAGGCCTGACGCCAATCGCTATACTAACTAATAATAGCCCAATACCAACGGCTTAGGCGGAATGCGAAAAAATATCCTGCTCCGCCCAGCCGGCGAGATCGAGGCGGGCGCGGTCCGGCAGGAAACGGAAACAGGCGGCGGCCAGATCGGCGCGGCCCTCGCGCGCCAGCATCGCGTCCAGCTTTTCCTTGAGCGCGTGCAGATGCAGCACGTCGGATGCGGCGTAGGTCACCTGCGGGTCGGACAGCGCGTCGGCGCCCCAGTCGGACGATTGCTGCTGCTTCGACAGGTCGACGCCGAGCAGTTCGCGCACCAGATCCTTGAGCCCGTGCTTGTCGGTATAAGTGCGGGCAAGCCGTGACGCGATCTTGGTGCAATAGATCGGGCCCGCCATCACGCCGAAGGCATTGGCCATCACCGCGACGTCGAAGCGCGCGTAGTGGAATATCTTGACGATTGCCGGGTCGGCCAAAAGCTTGGCGATATTGGGCGCCTTGGTCTGGCCGGGCGCGATCTGGACCACATCGGCCGAACCGTCGCCGGGCGAGAGCTGGACCACGCAGAGCCGGTCGCGACGCGGATCCAGCCCCATGGTTTCGGTATCGATCGCCACCGCGCCTTTATAGGCCGCGAGGCTGGGCAGGTCGCCGCGATGCAGGCGGATGGTCATTCGGCTATCGGGCTTTCTTATAAAACGTTCTCGATCGTAATATTTTCCGAAAACCGGTTCCCACGGGTCGGGATCATGCGGTTCGGGAAACTGGTGCCCAGGAAAGGACTCGAACCTTCACGCCTCGCGGCGCTAGTACCTGAAACTAGTGCGTCTACCAATTCCGCCACCTGGGCACTTCGGGACTAGGTACGGAGCCGCTTTCGGCTTGTCAATTGAACCGGCCGCCGCATTGATCCAGGCCCTATACAGCCCACGGCCAATCCTGTATTTGCCGGATCGCAGCGCCTTTTGCCCAGCCTGTGCGCGAAGCGAGGTCAAAATGACCGCCAAAAGCAATTCCGACACCCTCATCACCGTCTATGGCGGCTCCGGCTTCCTCGGCCGCCACGTGGTGCGAGCCCTGGCCAAGCGCGGCTACCGCATCCGGGTGGCGGTGCGCCGGCCCGAACTCGCCAATTTCCTGCAGCCGCTCGGCCGGGTCGGCCAAATCCATGCGGTCCAGGCCAATTTACGCAATGCGGCGTCGGTCGATGCGGCGGCGCGGGACGCCGCCGTGCTGATCAATCTGTGCGGCATCCTGGCCGAAAGCGGGCGCCAGCGTTTCGACAGCGTCCATGCCTTCGGCGCTGAGCAGGTCGCCCTGGCCGCGAGCGCCCATGGCGCGCGCCTGGTGCATGTGTCGGCGCTGGGCGCCGACGACAACGCGACCGCCCGCTACGCCCGCTCGAAGGCCGCGGCGGAACGGCTGGTGCTGGCGGCCCAGCCCGCGGCCGTCATCATGCGGCCGTCGATCATATTCGGGCCGGAAGACGACTTCTTCAACCGCTTCGCCGTGCTGGCGCGCATGTCGCCGGCGCTGCCGCTGATCGGCGGCGGCCACACCCGATTCCAGCCGGTCTTTGTCGGCGATGTCGCCAAGGCGATCGCCGACGCGGTGGATGGCAAGCTCAAAGCCGGCACGATCTACGAACTGGGCGGGCCGGAGGTGCGGACCTTCAAGCAGCTCATGCAATACGTGCTCGCGACGATCGAGCGCAAACGGCTGCTGCTGCCGGTGCCGTTCTTCTATGCCAAACTGAAAGCGCTGTTCCTGCAATTCATGCCGGCGCCGTTGACGCTCACGCCCGACCAGGTCGAGCTGCTGCGCGTCGACAATGTCGTCTCCGACGCCGCTATCGCCGAAGGCCGCACGCTGCGAGGCATCGGCATCGAGCCGGAGCCGATCGAGGCGATCGTGCCGTCTTATCTTTGGCGCTTCCGCCGGACCGGCCAGTTCCGCAGTCGTATCGCTTAAAGAAAATAAATCGCGTAGATGCCGATGCTGCCGACCACGATGCGCCACCAGGCGAAGGTCGCGAAGCTGTGACGCTGCACGAAGCGCAGAAACGTCTTCACCACGATCCAGCCGAAGATGAACGAGAAGATGAAGCCGACGGCGATGGCGCCGAGATCGCCGTGCGCGAGTTCGGCGCGGCTCTTGAACGCTTCGTAGGCAAAGGCGCCGACCATGGTCGGCATCGCCAGCCAGAACGAGAATTCGGCGGCCGAGCGCCGGTCGGCGCCGAACAGCATGGCGCCGACAATGGTCGCGCCGGAACGCGACACGCCGGGGATCATGGCGAAGCACTGGCAGACGCCGATAGCGAAATACATCGGCAGCGAGAACGCGGTCGATTCGAAATAGCGCGGCTTCAGATTCATCCGGTCGACCCACAGCAACACGAAGCCGCCGAGAATGAACATGACGCAGACGATGCGCACGTCGAATAGCTTTTCCTTGACCAAGCCGCCGAACAGCGCGCCGATCACCGCCGCCGGCAGGAACGCGAGCAGAATGCCGATGATGAAGCGCGCCGCCGCCCATTGCGTGAACATGCTGGTGGCCAGCGCCCAGATGCGGCCGAAATAAATGGTCAGCAGAGCCAGAATGGCGCCGAGCTGGATCAGGATCGCGAACGACTTGCCGAAGGAGCTGTCGCCCCAGCCGAGGAAGTGCTCCATCAGCAGCAGGTGGCCGGTGGACGAGACCGGCAGAAATTCGGTGAGGCCCTCCACCATGCCGAGGACGGCGGCCTTGACCAGGTCCAGGTGAGCCATGATCGGGCCCGCCAGAACCGCCTTGATGGCGTCGAAATTCATCTGCTGCTCCGGGGGAATCGCCCGCTTGTGACCATGGAAGCGCGGCGATTAAGGAATCATGCGGCCATCTTGAGAACTTGCGCTTTTGGCGCAAGGGCGTCATCCAGGCAAATAAAAAACGTAATGCTGTGAGCAATTTGCACCGCGGATGCGGCTTTCTATAGTGCGCTCACCGATTCTTTATCCCTCCAATGCCGGGCCCCCATGCTGACGCTGTTTTACCATCCGCTGTGCCCCTTTTCGCGTTACGTGCGCCTGATCCTCGGCGAATACGGCATCGAGGCGCGGCTGGTGGAAGAGCGGTTCTGGGAGCGCCGGGAGGAGTTCCTGCTGCTCAATCCGACCGGCCAGATCCCGGTGCTGGTGGCCGACGGCCAGCCCGCCGTTCCGGGCGCCACCATCATCGCCGAATATATCGAGGAGACGCGCAACGCCGAGCCGGGCAAGGACCGCCTGCTGCCGGCAGCGATCGGTCAGCGCGTCGAAGTGCGGCGGCTGGCGAGCTGGTTCAACGATAAATTCCATTCCGAAGTCAGCGGCCCGCTGGTGACCGAGCGCATCTTCAAGCGCCACATGACGCTGGAGCAGGGCGGCGGCCCGCCCGACACCGAGGCGCTGCGCGCCGCCCGCAACAATATCCGCTATCATCTGGCCTATATCGGCTGGCTGGTGCAAACACGCGACTGGCTGGCCGGCGACCGGCTGAGCTTGGCCGATCTGGCCGCGGCGGCGCATTTGTCGGCCGCCGATTACCTGGGCGATGTGCCGTGGAACGACGACGAGGCAGCCAAGAACTGGTACGCGCGGGTGAAGTCGCGGCCGTCGTTCCGCACGCTGCTGACGGACGTGCTGCCGGGAATTCCGCCGGCCAAGGGCTACGCCAATCTCGACTTTTGAATAATCCGGGTGAGATCAAAGCGGCGTTGATCGAGCACGCGCGTTCGCGCGGCTTCGATGTCGGCGGCATCACCAAGCCCGACGCGGTGCCGGAAGCCAAAGCGCGGCTCGAGCGCTTTCTCGCCGACGGCGCGCATGGCGACATGGTGTGGATGGAAATCGACCGCGGCGCGGCGCGGCTCGCCTTTGGCGCTGTGGCCCGAGGTGCGCTCGGTGATCATGCTCGGCATGAATTACGGGCCGGATGAAAATCCGCTGGCGATCCTGAATGAGCGCAGCCACGGCGCGATCTCGACCTACGCCAAAGGCGAGGACTATCACGAGCTGATCAAGGCGCGGCTCAAGGATATCGCGCGCTGGCTGGTCGCCAATGCCGGCGGCGACGTCAAGGTGTTCGTCGATACCGCGGCGGTGATGGAAAAGCCGCTGGCCGCCAGCGCCGGTCTCGGCTGGCAGGGCAAGCACACAAATTTGGTGTCGCGCGATTTCGGCTCCTGGCTGTTTCTCGGCTCGATCTTCAGCACGCTCGAACTGCCGGCCGACGCGCCGGCAGAAGATTCATGCGGCAGCTGCCGCGCCTGTCTCGATATTTGCCCGACCGCGGCGTTTCCCGAACCCTACCGGCTCGATGCGCGGCGCTGCATTTCGTACCTCACCATCGAGCACAAAGGGCCGATCCCGCGCGAGTTTCGCGAGGCGATGGGCAACCGCATCTACGGCTGCGACGATTGTCTTGCCGTCTGCCCGTGGAACAAGTTCGCGCAACAAGGCCGCGAGGCCAAGCTCGCCGCACGCGACACATTGCGCGCGCCGAAGCTCGCCGAGCTAGCCCGCCTCGACGACGCGCAATTCCGCACGCTGTTCGCCAAGACCTCGATCAAGCGCAGCGGCCGCGATCGCTTCGTGCGCAATGTGCTGATCGCCATCGGCAATTCAGGCGATGCGTCGCTTGCCGCCGAAGCCGAGCGTCTGCTCGACGATGCCTCGCCGCTGGTGCGCGGCGCGGCGGTGTGGGCGCTGGGGCGGCTGGTGACGAAAGAGAAATTCGCGGCGATGCGGCGGCCTGATGACGATTCGTCGGTGAATGAGGAATGGGCCGCGGCGCTGGCCTAGAATTCCTTCACCGCACTGATCAGCCGCTCGAGATCTTCCGGCCGCGACAGGCGATGGTCGCCGTCCTTGATCAAGGTGAGCACCACGTCGTCGCGGGCAAAGCGCGTCACCAGGCCTTCCGCGTGCCGCCACGGCACGTCGGGGTCCTGCACGCCCTGCAGGATGTGCACCGGGCAGCCGGTTTCGATCAGCCCGCCGAGCAGCAGATGCTTGCGGCCGTCTTCGATCAGCCCTTTGGTGATCGGATAGGGACCTTCCGCATATTCCGACGGCCGCATCCAGACGCCCGTCTCCTCGATCTCGCGCTTGACCGCGTCGGAGAACTGTTTCCACATCAGCTCTTCGCGTGAAGTCCACCGCCGGCGCGATCAGCACCATGCCGGCGATCGGCGCGACGTCTTGCCGCCCGCGCAGCGCGCGCGCCATCAGCAAGGCCAGCCAGCCGCCCATCGACGAGCCGATCACCACTTGCGGACCTTGAGCGAACTTGGTGTAGACCGCGATGCTTTCCTCAAGCCAGCGGCCGATGGTGCCGTCCTTGAAGTCGCCATCCGACTCGCCGTGGCCGGAATAATCGAACCGCACGCAGGCGCGGCCTTGCGCCTCGGCCCATTGGTCGAGCGCCACCGCCTTGGTGCCCTTCATGTCGGACTTGAAGCCGCCGAGCCAGAACAGGCCGGGTCCAGGGCTTTGGCCTTTATGGTTTTCCTTGCTCTCGCGCGCGCGCACGGCGATGGTCCGCTGCGGCGGCGGCGATTCTATCGTCAGGGACGTCAGGCGAGCTTGGCTCATGAGCGCTTTGGCCAGTTCTGGGATGCACAAGATTTCATTCGCTAAACCTTCTCGCCGCAAGCCGGCCCTGTGCGCAAGGGGTCCTTCCTGATCGACAATCTGCGGCGCAAACCGCGCTCGCTGGCCGGCGCCACCATTCTGCAGCTGGTGCCGGCGCTGAGCGACGACCCGGCCGGTCACGCCGCGGTCGATATCGCGCTCACTTTGCTGCAATCCGGCGCCCGCGCCATCGTCGCCGGCGACGACGGGCCGCTGGTCGGCGAGTTGCGCGCCTTCGGCGGCGAATGGCTGCGGATGCCGAACGACACCATCAATCCGCTGCGGATCCGCAGCAATGCGAACCGGCTGGCCGGCATGATCGCCGGCGACCGCATCGATATCGTGCATGCGCAGAGCGCGGGCGCGGCCTGGAGCGCGCTCGCCGCCACCCACCGCATGCCGGTGTTTCTGGTGACGTCGTTTCCCGACCGGCTGTCGACCAGTTCCTGGCCCGGCACCACCTCTTTCCAAGGTTCGCTGGCGCGCGGCGACCGGGTCATCGCGCCGTCGAGCTACGTCTCGCGCGCCATGATCGAGCGCTACAAGATCCCGTCGGAGCGCATCACGGTGATCCCGCGCAGCGTCGACACCGCCAGGTTCAGTCCGGCGGCGGTGAGCGCCGACCGTATCGCCGCCTTGCGCCGCGCCTGGGGCGTGCTGCCGCACATGCGCATCGTGCTGATCACCGGCCGGATCGCGCCGTGGAACGGTCAGATGAGCATGATCGAAGCCGCGCGGCTGTTGGTCGGCGGCGGCGACCGCAATGTCGCGTTCGTGTTCGCCGGCGAGGACCGCGGTCAGATCCGCTATTCGCGGGCGTTGCGCCGCCGCGCCGCGCTGCACGGCATCGATACGCTGTGCCGCATGGTCGGCCATTGCGCCGACATGCCGGCGGCGCTCGCCGCCGCCGACGTGGTGGTGGTACCGGCGCTGCAACCACCACTATCGGGCCGCGACGCCGCGCAGGCGCAAGCCATCGGCCGGCCGGTGATTACCACCACCGTCGGCGTGTTGCCGGAAAACGTGCTGTGCCCGCCGCGCATGCGCGATGAATTGCGCACCGGCTGGCTGGTGCGGCCGGGCAATGTCAGCGAACTGGCGCGTTCGGTCGCCGCAGCACTTGCGCTCGACGCCACGTCCTACGAGGCGCTCGGCGCCCGCGCCCGGCAATTCGCCGAATTCGTGTTTTCGCCGCAAAGCGTTGCCCAAGCCATTCGGGGCGTCTATACCTCGCTGCTGGCACGCGATACCTGACGGGCGTTGGCGACGGTTGTTCCGCCATCCGAGTTGAGGTCGTGACGTAATGTCGAGTTTTACCGCGCCGAAAAGCCAGCCGGACCGCGCGCGCGTATCGTCCAACGCCGTCCGCGGCCGCGCCGAGCGTATCGTCGCGCCGCGCGCGATCCGATCACCGTCTTGATCGTGGTGCCGACGCTGGACGGCGGCGCCGCCGACGCCGGCGCGGTCGAACTGGTGCGCATTCTAAGGACCGCCGGCCATCGCAGCATCGTGGTGTCGCGCGCCGGCCGGCTGGTCGCCGACGTCACCGCCGCCGGCGCTGAATTCGTGCCGCTCGATGTCGGCACCAACAATCCGATCGTGATGCTTGCGCAATGCCGCGGTGCTGAACCGGCTGGCGCGCGACCGCGACTGCGATGTGATCCACGCCTTCGGCCGCGCCGGCGCCTGGAGCGCCTTTATCGCCGCGCGGCTGCGCGGCATTCCCTTCGTCACCAGCTGGTACAAGGGCTTTCAGCGAACAGAACGTCTTCAAGCATCTGTACAACGGCGTGATGGCGCGCGGCAACCGCGTCATCGCGGTCAGCGATCAGATCGCCCAATTGGTCAACGACCGTTACGGCACGCCGTGGGAAAAGATCGCGGTGGTGCCTTGCAGCATCGACTTCGAACGTTTCGATCCGGCGCAAGTCACGCGAGGCGCGTATCGCTGCCGTGCGCGGCGTCTGGGGCGTCAAGCCGGACACCAAAGTGATCCTGATCACCGGCCGCATCCTGCGCCGCAAAGGTCACCACGTGGTGGTGAAGGCGGTGCGAAGGCTCAAGGACATGGGGCTGAAGGATTTCCTGTTCGTCTTCGTCGGCGAAGACCGCGGCCGCACGCATTACACCGGCGAGCTTTGGGACCTGGTGCTGGCGACCGACACCATGGATGTCATCCGCATGGCCGCGCCGGTGAGCGATATGCCGGCGGCCTATGCCGCGGCCTACGTCGTGGTATCGGGCGCGGTGCAGCCGGAAGGCGTGCAGCGCGCGACCCTGGAAGCCCAGGCCATGGCGCGGCCGGTGATCGTGTCCGACATGGCCGCCGGTCCCGATGTGGTGCTGACGGCGCCGGCGGTACCGGACGGCCGCACCACCGGCTTGCGGTTTCCGGCCGGCGACGACGCCGCGCTGGCGGCGGCTTTGCTGCGGCTGTTTTCGATGGACGAGCCGGCCCGCCGCGCCATGGGCCGGCGCGGCCGCGACTGGGTGCTCGGCCATTTCGATGCGGCCGAGATCGCCGCGCAGACCTTGCGGCTCTATGGTGAGATTACCGGCCGCGACAGCGCACCGGCGCTGGTGCCGCAGTCAGACAAAATTAGTGCAATTTGAATGGTTTGAGCCCGGAATCCGCTGATTTTATCGACAAGATGGCGGAACCGCGTTGACTTATTCGCCGTTTCTACCAATCTTTCTGCTACGCTAAGAGGCCAATCAATCTGCTAGCCTGACAACCGTTTCAACAGCTTGAGGAGAGTAAAGCCATTCGTCGTCCGATGAAGTCCGCGCTGCCCGCCCAAAAGGACGGCCCGCGCATCAACGAGGAGATCCGCTCGAAAGAAGTTCAGCTGATCGATAGTACCGGCGACAACAAAGGTGTCGTCGACATCCAAACCGCCATGGGCATGGCGGAAGCGGCGGGCCTCGACCTGGTCGAGATTTCGCCCAACAACAACCCGCCTGTCTGCAAGATCCTGGATTTCGGCAAGTACAAATTCCAGGCGCAGAAGAAGGCCGCGGAAGCCCGCAAAAAGCAGAAAGTCGTCGAGATCAAGGAGATCAAGCTCCGGCCGATGATCGACGACCACGATTACGAAGTGAAAATGCGCTCGATGCAGCGCTTCTTCGAGGAAGGCGACAAGGTCAAGATCACCTTGCGCTTCCGCGGCCGCGAGATGGCGCACCAGGAACTCGGTCACAAATTGCTCAACCGGGTCAAGGAAGACACCGCGCCGTTTTCCAAGGTCGAATCGGAGCCGCGCTTCGAGGGCCGGCAGATGGTCATGCTGCTGGCGCCGCGCTAGCGGCTATTGTCATTCCGGGGCGCGGGCATTTAGCCCGCGAGCCCGGAATCGATAATCACAGACCGGGTTTATGGATTCCGGCTCTCGCCGCTAAAGCGGCGCGGCCGGAATGACGTGACGCTATCGCCTCTCGGCTTCCCAGCGCCCGGCGCAGGCAGCGCCCGAGCCCGCGGCGCCTTGCCAGCGGCCGGCCCCGGTGCTGGCGGCAAGATGGCCGGTGCCGGTGGCGCCCTTGTCGCCCATTCTGATGCTGACCTTGACCGCCCCAGCCGCCGTGACGGTGCCGGACATGTTGATCGCGGCATCGCCGGTGTAGCGAATCTGGCCATTGGCGACGCCGACGGCGTAGCGATAGGCGGTGTCGCAGTCGCCCTTTTCGGTGATGACCAGCACGCTCCAGTTGCCGTCATAGCCGGCGGCCAGCGCCGTGCCGGGACCGCCGGCTCCGGCCAGACCGAGCATCAGGGCGGCGAATGTTACGGTCGTCAAAATACGCCGCATGGCGACGAACTCCCTATCATTGGCGCCATAGTATCGCAGTATTGCCGGCCGGAGCGACCCTAGGGGTCAAAAGCCTGTAAAATCAGCATCAATTCGGCTCAGGCCGTACCGAGAGGCGCCGGTCGCCGGGTTAACGCCTCGGCCCGAGGTCGGTTGCAAGCTTCTCCCGCCTCTGCCATAACGCCGCCCTTCACCGCCCGGCGTGTCAAGGGCTGCCGTGGCGGTGAAAACAGCTCAATACCGAGCAACGGCTCCGGGCTTTACGCCCTGTGGGCCAATCCAGGCCAGATGGGGCTTAACGCTCCACTTTGCGCCGATGAGGAGAGCAAAATGCCCAAGTTGAAGACCAAGTCGGGCGCTAAAAAGCGCTTCAAGATCACCGCCTCCGGCAAGGTGAAATACACACAAGCCGGCAAACGCCACGGCATGATCAAGCGGACCACCAAGCAGATCCGCAACAAGCGCGGCACCAGCGTGCTGTTCAAGACCGACGGCGACAACATCAAGAAATACTGGCTGCCCAACGGCTGACCTGTATTCGAAGGCCGCTCATGCGGCCGTTGTTCCCGTTAATCGCAATCGCACGTTTTAGATAACCGCCAGGAGCTGCATCATGTCCCGCGTCAAACGTGGCGTCACCGCCCACGCCAAGCACAAGAAAGTCTACAAGGCCGCCAAGGGTTATTACGGCCGCCGCAAGAACACGATCCGCGTCGCCAAGCAGGCGGTCGAAAAGGCCAACCAATACGCCTTCCGCGACCGCAAGCGGCGCAAGCGCACGTTCCGCGCTTTGTGGATCCAGCGCCTGAACGCCGCGGTGCGGCCGTTCGGCCTCAACTACTCGAAGTTCATCGACGGCCTGGCCAAGTCCGGCCTCATGATCGACCGCAAGGTTCTGTCCGATCTCGCCATCAACGAGCCGGCGTCGTTCGCGGCGATCGTGGAAAAGGCCAAGGCCGCATTGCCGGCGCAGGCGCAAGCGGCCAAGGCGTAAGTCACTTCACCCTCCCCTGAGGGGGAGGGTCGGACCGCGCAAGCGGTCCGGGGTGGGGTGCCCACTTGCGTTCACCCCCACGCCGGCGAGCTTCGCTCGCCGACCGTCCGCCCTCCAGGCGGGACGGTAGGACGGAGGATGCCATGTCCGATATCGCGCAACTTGAAAACGAACTGCTGACCGCCGTTGCCTCCGCCAAGGACGAAGCGGCGCTGGAAGCGTTGCGCGTTTCAGCGCTCGGCAAAAGCGGTTCGGTGTCGGCGCTGCTCAAGACGCTCGGCTCGATGACGCCGGACGAGCGCAAGGTGCAAGGCCCCGCGATCAACGGCCTCAAGGAGCGCGTCACCGCGGCGATCGCAACCGCTAAAGATGCGCTGGGCGCTGCGGCGCTCGATGCCGGCTCAATTCGGAAACGGTCGACGTCACGCTGCCGGTGCGCGAGACGCCGGCCGAGACCGGCCGCGTGCATCCGATCAGCCAGGTGATCGACGAACTGACCGCGATCTTCGCCGACATGGGTTTCGCCGTGGCCGAAGGTCCCGATATCGAGACCGACGACTACAACTTCACCAAGCTGAATTTCCCGGAAGGCCATCCGGCGCGGGAAATGCACGACACGTTCTATTTCCCGCCAAAGCCCGACGGCTCGCGGCTCTTGCTGCGCACGCATACCTCGCCGGTGCAGGTGCGCACTATGCTCACGCAGAAGCCGCCGATCCGCGTCATCATTCCGGGACGGACCTATCGCTCAGATAGCGACCAGACCCACACGCCGATGTTCCATCAGGTCGAGGGTCTCGTCATCGACAAGACCTCGCATCTCGGCCACCTGAAATGGATCCTGGAAGAATTCTGCAAGGCGTTCTTCGAAGTCGACAGCGTCAAGATGCGCTTCCGGCCGTCGTTCTTCCCGTTCACCGAGCCGTCGATGGAAGTCGACATTCAGTGCCGGCGCGACAAGGGCGAAATCCGTTTCGGCGAAGGCAATGACTGGCTGGAGATTCTCGGCTGCGGCATGGTGCATCCCAACGTGCTGCGCAATTGCGGCCTCGATCCGGACGAGTATCAGGGCTTTGCCTGGGGCATGGGCATCGACCGCATCGCCATGCTGAAATACGGCATGAACGATCTGCGCGCCTTCTTCGAGGCCGACGTGCGCTGGCTGTCGCATTACGGCTTCCGGCCGCTCGACTTCCCGACGCTTGCCGGGGGATTGAGTTCATGACGCTCGACCCGACGACGCCGTCTGGCCTGCCGCTGCGCTCGCCGCTCGAACGTTTTTTGTTCGCGATCATCACCCGCGGCTGGAACGCGCAGAAGATTTCGCAATACGAAGAAACCTTGCGCCAGCGCGATCAGGCCATGTCGCCCGAAGTGTCGCACACCTTCGCTTCGATCGACGCCAAGGCGACCGGCCTGCTCACGCATACGTCGATGATGATCGCCGGTCTCGGGCTGATCGCGCCGCTGGTCGCGGATAATGACGTCGAAGTCGGCATCGTGATCGTGGAAATGGCGATCTACCTGCTGATCGCGCTGGGCTGTCTGCGCTGCCTGTCGGTGTTTCGCACCCATGAATTCGTCGGCTCGGGCGATGCCGCAAAGGCCATCATCCGCCGCGAATTGATCATCCGCAGCGAGCTTTACAGCCTCTGCATCCGCAGCGCGATTGTATTCACCATCGCGGTGTTCCTGCTGCTGCCGGTTCTCTACTTCTGGTCGCCGGCGGAGTAGATCATGAAATTCACTTTGTCCTGGCTGAAAGAACATCTCGACACGGTGGCCGAGCTGCCGGAGATCGTCGACAAGCTGACCATGATCGGGCTCGAGGTCGAGCACGTCGAGGACAAGGCGGCCGCGCTCAAGCCGTTCGTGATCGCCAGCGTGATCTCGGCCGAGAAGCATCCCAACGCCGACCGGCTGCGCGTCTGCATGGTCGATACCGGGACGGCCAACCGATCCAGGTCGTGTGCGGCGCGCCCAATGCGCGCGCCGGCATGAAGGGCGTGTTCTCTCCGCCCGGCACTTTCATCCCCGGCAAGAACATCACGCTTGAAGTCGGCACCATCCGCGGCGTCGAAAGCCGCGGCATGCTGTGCTCGGCGGCGGAGCTGATGATTTCCGACGACCACGACGGCATCATCGAATTGCCGGCCGACGCGCCGGTCGGAAAATCCTACGTCGAATGGGCCGGCGCCGCCGAGCCGGTGATCGAGATCAATCTGACGCCGAACCGGCCGGACTGCACCGGCGTCAACGGCATCGCGCGCGATCTCGGCGCCACGCTGATCGGCGACTTCAAAGAGAACGCGCCGAAGCCGGTGAAGGGCACGCTTCCCCTGCCCGGTCAAGGTCACGCTCGATTTCGGCGCCACCCATCCGCTATGCCCGGCCTTCGGCCTGCGGCTGGTCAAAGGCGTCAAGAACGGCCCGTCGCCGGAATGGCTGCAGAAACGCCTGACCGCGATCGGCCTGCGGCCGATCAACGCGCTGGTCGACATCACCAACTTCATCACCTTCGACCGCGGCCGCCCGCTGCACGTGTTCGACGCCGCCAAGGTCAACGGCAATCTGACGGTGCGCCGCGCCAGGAACGGCGAGACGCTGCTGGCGCTCGACGGCAAGACCTACACGCTCGACGAAGCGATCTGCGTCATCGCCGACGAGAAGGGCGTCGAATCGCTCGCCGGCATCATGGGCGGCGAGGCGACCGGCTGCTCCGAGACCACCACCGATGTGCTGATCGAATCGGCGCTGTGGGACGAACTCAACATCGCGCAGACCGGCCGCAAGCTCGGCATCAATTCCGACGCGCGCTATCGCTTCGAACGCGGCGTCGATCCGAACTTCATGCTGCCGGGGCTGGAACTGGCGACGCAATTGGTGCTCGATTTCTGCGGCGGCGAAGCGTCCGAGATCGTGGTCGCCGGCGATCCGACGCCGAAAGACAAGGTCATCGATTTCCCGCTGAGCGAATTGCCGCGGCTGGCGGGGCTCAAGCTGCCGCTGACCGACGTGCGCCGGGTGCTGGAAAAGCTCGGCTTCTTCGCCGCCGGCCAGAACGAGCGCGTCAAAGTGGCGGTGCCGTCGTGGCGCCCGGACGTGCATGGCCGCGCCGACATCGTCGAGGAACTGGTGCGCATCGTCGGCGTCGACCAGGTGCCGTCGACGCCGTTCCCGCGCGGGCCGGATGCGCGCAAAGCCGTGCTGACGCCGATCCAGAACCGCACCCGCAAGGCCAAGCGCGCGCTGGCCGCGCGCGGCATGACCGAAGCCGTCACCTGGTCGTTCGTGTCCAAGCGCGAGGCCGAACTGTTCGGCGGCGGCAGCGCTGCCCTGGCGCTGGCCAATCCGATCGCGGCGGAATTGTCCGACATGCGGCCGAGCCTGCTGCCGGGGCTGATCATGTCGGCGCAGCGCAATGCCGACCGCGGGCTTGCCGACGTGGCGCTGTTCGAGGTCGGGCAGATCTTCAAGGGCGACAGGCCCGAGGACCAGTTCACCGCGGCCAGCGGCTTGCGCCGCGCGCTGGCCAAAGGCGCCGGCATCGGCCGCCACTGGTCGGCCGCGACAGCAGCCAGTCGACGCCTTCGACGCCAAGGCCGACGCTTTCGCGGTGCTGGCGGCCGCTGGCTGCCCGATGCAGGCGCTGCAGGTGGTGCCGGGCGGGGCGGCGTGGATGCATCCGGGCCGTTCGGGCACCATCCAGATCGGCCCGCAGAACATTCTCGGCACTTTCGGCGAACTGCACCCGCGCGCCCTTGCCGCGCTCAAGGCCGAAGGGCCGCTGGTCGGCTTCGAAGTGATCCTGGAAAACATCCCCGCGGCCAAGGCCAAGGCGACGCGCGCCAAACCGCTGCTCGAGCTGTCGGCATTCCAGCCGGTCGAGCGCGATTTCGCTTTCGTCGTCGACAACAAAGTGAAGGCCGGCGACATCGTGCGCGCGGCGCAGAGCGTCGACAAGAAGCTGATCGCGAACGTGACCGTGTTCGACGTCTACGAAGGCACCGGCATCGAGCCGGGCAAGAAGTCGATCGCCATCGCGGTCACCATGCAGCCGCGCGACAAGACCATGACCGACGCCGAAATCGACGCGCTCGGCCAGCGCATTGTCGCCGAGGTGGCGAAGAAGACCGGCGGCGTGTTGCGGGCTTAGGCCGGCACCAGATCCGCGAAGGCAAAACCGTCGCGCTCGACGCGTTCGCCGACCGTCACCGCAATCTTGCGCGACAGCATCGGGCCGGCCGAGACGAACGAATGGAATTCGCCGTTCTCGCCGCAAGGATCGATGCCTTCCGGCAAGCCGTCGATGAGACCGCGATCGAAGCGGCGGCCGGCAAACGGCGCCGATAATTTCTTCAAGTCGACCACGGCCAGATGCGCCTCGACCCCGGCATCGATCATCTCGCGCGCCAGCGCCGCGGTCGGCCGCAGCCACAGCGGAAACACCGCCGTCATGCCGATGCTCTTGAGCTTTTCTTCGCGCCAGGCGCGCAAATCCGCCAGAAACAAATCGCCGAAAATGATGTGGCTGACGCCGGAAGCGATGGCGTCCTGCATCGCCGCCGCCATTTTCTGCTCGTAGATGTCGTTGCTGCAGGGATACGGGATGCGCACGATGATCGCCGGCAGTCCGGCGGCATCGAGCTGCGCCATCAGCAGTTCCTCGCGCACGCCATGCATGCTGACGCGGGCAAAAGTGTCGGTCACCGTGGTCAAGGCGCCGACGATGTCGTATTCGCCGCTGCGCCGCGCCTCATGCAGCGCCCAGGCTGAGTCCTTGCCGCTCGACCAGGCGATCAGCGCTTTCGGCTTCGTCATCAGTTGTCTCCTCGCCGCCGCTTCTTCCGGGACCGGCGCGCCGGCCGGTCTTCGTCCGGCGCTTTCAGCGCGCCCATTTTGCGCAAGGCCGCTTCGGCCGCGCGCTCGCCGGATTCCCAGGCCCCGGCGACCGTGCCCCATTGGGTTTCGTGGATCGCCTCGCCGGCCAACCATATCTTGCCGCCGATCGGCTCCATAAGGATTTTCCGCGCATCGGCGCCGCCGGGCGCCGCCGCCGACATGGCGCCGCGGACAAACGGATTTTCGTTCCAGCGTGTGGCATGGCTGCGCTTGATCGCGCGTTTGGCGTTCGAACCGAACAGCGAGGCCAGCCATTCGCCGGCGAAATCGACCATCGCGGCCTCGCCTTTCGCCGCCAGTTCGCGGCCGAATTGGCCGCCGACCTCGACCAGATGCAGACTGGTGCCCGACACATTGGCGAGCAAGGCCGCGGTGCGCGTGCCGTTGGATTGCTCCAGCACCATGTCGTCGCGCTGCAAGCCGAGCGGGTTGCCCGGCATCTCCAGCGCGATGTGATCGTAGCTGCCGAGCGCCAGCTTGGCGGCGGCGTCGAGCGAACGCTTGGGCAGCGGCGGAATGAATTCGATTTGGTCCGAGGTCAAGACGTTGGTCGACACGGTGACGATCGCGGCGCGCGCCAGGATATTTCCCTTCGGCGTGTCCACCGCCAGGTTTTTTCCCCAGTAGATCGCGTCGACCGGCGCCGCAAGCTGCACCGGCAGTCCGGCGGCGAGCTTCGCCAGCAGCGCGCCATAGCCCTGCCGGCAGAACGCCTCGCTGTCGCGCTCGACCGCGCGGGCCAGATCCATGGCGGAGACTTTGCTCAAATCCTGGCTGACGGCGAGCGGCCCCAGAATGAATTCGATTGCGCCTTGCCAGTCGCCGAGATCGCGCGGCAGCGCCTTGGACGCCGCCATGTCCGCTTTCGCTTTGCCGGCATCGGCGAGCGCGCGGTGCGAACGCACGATGGCGGCGAGATAATTCTCCAGTTCGCTGTCGCGCGCCGGGCGCGGACCGACCCGCACGGTCTGCGCGCGCGGCGCCGGATAGACCTCGAGCCCGGTCGCGAGCTTGGCCACCGGATTGCTGTCGGGATTGTGAATCCAGTGCGCGCCGAGATCGAAAGGCACGCCGAAGATTTTCGTGTCGGTGACGCAGCGCCCGCCGACGCTGGCGCCGGCCTCGATCAGCGCGAAACTCCGTTTGGCGGCGGCAACGCGCCGCGCCGCCGCGATGCCGGCGGCGCCGGCGCCGACGATCACCACGTCGACTTCGCCCGAAGCCGCCACCGCGCCAAGCTTCGGCGCCGCCGCAAAAGCGGCGGCTGCGGCGAGGAACGAACGGCGACTAATCCGCGACATGGTATCCGAATGCTTTCCGGGCAAGGCCGCCACAGTGCACCAACGCAGGAGGCACAGCAAATTTCATGGCTAACGGTCGGTAACCAATCGGCACAGCCAATATCCCAATTTCCAAATGAACCAATTTGCAATGAGTCTTCATTAAATTGGGCAGCAACAAGACGCGCACAAGAAAAACGGCTGCGCGCCGGGGACTGGTTCGTCGAATTTGAACGCCAGAATTGTGACGTCAAGAATTGACGTCGGGGACGGGACGACATGAGTTGGATGGCCGACAAAGTCGGGCGCTATCTCGCCCACTATCTCGAGAAGCCGGCGCAAGGCTATGAGCCTTTCACGCCGAGCGACGCCGACGCATTGCGCGCGACGCTCAAGCCCGGCGATGTGCTGCTGGTCGAAGGCAACAACCATATTTCCGGCGTCATCAAGTATCTCACGCAGTCGACCTGGTCGCATGCCGCGCTCTATGTCGGGCCGATCGGCGACCGCGTTGCCGCCGACGGCGAGCCGCTGGTGCTGGTGGAGGCCAATATCGGCGAGGGCGTGGTGGCGGCGCCGCTGTCGAAATATGCCCGCTTCCACTCGCGCATCTGCCGGCCGACCGGGCTGACCGACGACGATCGCGCCCGCGTCTGCGCTTACGCGGCCGAGCGCATCGGCTTCGACTACGACCTCAAGAACATCATCGACCTCATGCGCTATCTGTTTCCGCTGCCGGTGCCGCAACGCTGGCGCCGGCGCCTGATGGCGCTCGGCTCCGGCCACCCGACCCGCATCATCTGCTCGGCTTTGATCGCGCAGGCTTTCGAAAACGTGCGCTATCCGATCCTGCCCAAGGTGACGCGCGCCGACTGCGAAGCGGCGCGCCAGGAAATCCTGGAAATTCGTCATTCGTCGCTCTACGCGCCGCGCGACTTCGACATCTCGCCTTATTTCGAGGTGGTCAAGCCGACCCTGGTGATGGGCTTCGACTACAAGACCATGGCCTGGGCCGACGTTCCGGCCATCGATCCCGACGCCATGGTGTCGCTGGCGCCAGCCGAGATCTTCGAGCCCGAAACGGCGCCGGTAGCGTGATCTAGCAGGCGCGCACACGTCAATTGCATGAGCCGACCTGACTCGGAGGCGGGCGCAGCCGGACATTGCCCGGCTTTTGCGTATAGACTTGCGGCGCTTCCCTTCATTGGCGAGTGAGCAAGCATGGCGGGGCCGACCGGACTTATATCGGATCTCGGAATCCGCTCGGTAGAGCGTGATTTGGAATTGGGCCAGACGCTGTTCAGGACCGGCCAGCGAACCATCGGACTTTACCAGATTTTGAGCGGCAGGGTTCGGCTCACACGCGTCGATCGCTCCGGGCGGGAGACGGTGCTCTACACCGCCGGCAGCGGCGACATGATCGCCGAAGCCTCATTGTTTTCGTCTGTCTATCATTGCGACGCGATTGCAAGCGTGCCGGCGAAGGTCCGCCTCTACCCGAAAGATGCGGTTCTGGCGGCGTTCGAGCGTGATCCCGACGCCGCGAAGTCGTTCATGGCGCGGCTGGCGCGGCAGGTCATGGACCTGCGCACGCGGATGGAGCTGCGCAACATCCATTCGGCGCGCGACCGGGTCCGCCATTATCTCGCCCTCAATGCCGGCGCCGATGGCTTGACGGTCGCAATCAACGGCACGCTCAAGGAACTGGCAGCCGAGCTCGGCCTCACCCACGAAGCGCTCTATCGAACGCTGGCGCGGATGGCGGCCAAAGGCGAAATAAAGCGGCTCGACGGCAGAATCGTCCGCGCTCGGACCATTCAGGCGGCGCGTTCCACGACGAACATATAGTGCTCGGGGCTCTGACGCCGGTAGCCGAGCATCTTGAAGCCGGCCGCTTCGCACCACTCCCGCACCTGCTCGGGCGCCAGCCGAAATTCCCGCGGCGCGCCTTGTTGGCACGGACCGTCCGGATGGAATTCGGCCACGACCGCGCGCGCACCCGGCGGCAGCAGCCGATGCACATTGCCAAGGACGCCCGCCGGATCGTCGGCATGGTGCAAGATCATGCTGATCAGCGCCTTATCCGCATGGAGGTCGCCGCTCTGGAGCGTGCCGACGTCGGCGACTATCTGCTCGATCTGCGAAATATTTTTTTGCTTCTGCAAGCGCTCCAGATGCGCGAGCGCTTCGGGCGAACGGTCGATCGCATAGACGATGCCATCGCGGCCCACGCGATCGGCAAGCTTGAAGCTGACATAGCCAGGGCCGCAACCGACATCGAGCACGCGATCGCGCGGTTTCAGGTCAAGGCCTTCGATCCAGGCCGGAACCAGCTCGGCCCGCTGCTCTTGCCGCGCATAGACCTCATCCCAGGTGGAATGGCTGAGGTCCTTTTTGAATGGCTGCTGCATTGTGGGCCCCCTCACAGGCCAAACTGGACAATCGACCATGCCGCCAGAGCGAGCGTCGCAACGATGGATACCGCGCCGGTGACGCGGAACGATCGCGGACGCCGCTTGTCCTTGATCTGCCAGGCAACCACGGCAATCATCACCAACGACATGCCCAGCATGGCGTCGCGAACCAACGGCGCTGCCGTCATGAAGCTCATGGCCGTGTTGCTCAGCCCGAAAGCCAACAAAGTCATCATGATCGTGTGGTGCTGGCTGGCGAGAAACGCCAGGACCACGGCGGCGATGGCGGCAATGCGGCCACCCCACGCGGTTTTCGGCACGCGTGCCGGGCCGTTGTCCGCGGAACAGCAAGCCGCCGGTCCGTTTGGTGCGGGGGATGCAGGGTTCATGGCAATCACTCCAACGGTCGCGAGGTCAGGCTCTTTGAGCTTTGCTAGGGCTTTGCCGGCCGCCTTCATATGATCACGATCATACGCCGCGAGGTCGGCTGTCCTTGCTCTCCGGCAGGCCAGTGCCTACCTGTTGCCGGCATGATCGACGCGGCCGTCCAAGCGCTCTCCCAGATGTTCACGCAACCGCTGCGCGCGGTGCTGATGAAATCCGTGGGCTTCGCATTGCTGCTGATCGTCATCATCGGCATCGCGCTGCAACGCGTATTCGCGGCGCTCGGCGGAGAACGGCGCCACCTGGGCCGAGCAGACCGCGGGCTTTGCGCCGCACGCCGCCTGGGCGACGCTGGCCTGGGTGCTCTCGATCATGGCGGGCTTGGGCATCGTCACCGGCGCGCTGTTCCTGATGCCGGCAGTGACCGCGTTCGTCGGCAGCTTCTTCGTCGACGAGGTGGCCGATGTGGTCGAGCACACGCATTACCCGGCCGAGCCTGCCGGCCGCGCTTTGCCGCTGTTCCGCGCGCTGATCGAAGGCGTGAAGTTCGCCCTGCTGGCGCTGGCGGTTTATTTCTGCGCGCTGCCTTTCGTGTTATTCGCCGGGCTCGGCGTGGTCATCTTGTTCCTCGCCAATGCCTATCTGCTCGGCCGCGAATATTTCGAGCTCGCCGCCATGCGGTTCCGCCCGCCCGCCGAAGCCAAGGCGATGCGCAAGGCGCGCGCGGCCTATGTCTTTCTCGCCGGCATGGTGATCGCGGCCTTCGTGTCGATCCCGGTGCTCAATCTGGCGACGCCGATTTTCGCCATGGCGTTCATGGTGCACGTTCACAAGAAGCTGTCGGGCTCGCGCGCCGGGCTGGTCACGACGCCGCTCTAGCGCAGATCGATGACGCGCTTGGCCTTGCCGAGCGAGCGCTCGATACTGCCGGGCATGACGGTGTTCACCTCCGCCGTCACGCCGATCAGACTCTTGATGTGTCCCGACAGATCGCGGTTGCAGGCCGCCCAGGTCGCGTCGCCGATTTCCGGCCGCGCCTCGACCACCAGCGTCATGGTGTCGAGCCGGTCGGCGCGCTTGAGCTCGATGACGAAATGCGGCGACAGCCGCGCGTCCTTGAGGATGATCTCCTCGATCTGGCTGGGAAACACGTTGACCCCGCGCAGGATGATCATGTCGTCGGAGCGGCCGGTGACTTTTTCCATGCGGCGGAACGAACGCACGGTGCCGGGCAGCAGCCGCGTCAGGTCGCGGGTGCGATAGCGGACCACCGGCATGGCTTCCTTGGTGAGCGAGGTGAACACCAGTTCGCCCCTTTCGCCATCGGGCAAGACCGCGCCGGTCGCCGGATCGACCACCTCCGGATAGAAATGATCTTCCCAGATATGCAGTCCGTCCTTGCTCTCGATGCATTCGCAGACGACGCCCGGCCCGATCACTTCGGATAGTCCGTACATGTCGATGGCGTTGCAGATCGAACGCGTTGCTCGATTTCCGTCGCGCATGGCGTTGGTCCATGGCTCGGCGCCGAACATGCCGATCTTGAGCGACGAGCTGCGCGGATCGATGCCCTGCGCGCGGAATTCGTCGAGGATCGCCAGCATGTAGCTCGGCGTCACGAAAATGACTTCGGGCTTGAAGTCGACGATCAGCTTGCACCTGCCGCTCGGTCATGCCGCCGGACATCGGCACCACCGTCAGCCCAGCCGCTCGGCGCCGTAGTGGAAGCCGATGCCGCCGGTGAACAGACCATAGCCGTAGGAGTTCTGCACCAGCATGCCGGGCCGGCAACCGGCCGCGCGCATCGAGCGCGCCATCACATCGGCCCACATGTCGAGATCGCGCGCGGTGTAGCCGACCACCGTCGGCCGGCCGGTGGTGCCCGACGAGGCATGGATGCGCGCCACCTGCTCGCGCGGCACCGCGAACATGCCGAATGGATAATGCCGGCGCAGGTCGTCCTTGGCGGTGAATGGAAATTTGGCGAGGTCGGACAGGCTTTTCAGATGGTCCGGATGCACGCCGGCGGCGTCGAAAGCCTGCTTGTAATGCGCGACGTTGTCGTAGGCGTGCCGAGCGACCATTGCATGCGCTTGAGCTGAAGCGCGGCGATCTCGTCGCGCGAGGCGATCTCGATCGGCTCGAGCTCGTGCCGGCGTGGCGCCAGATCGGCGCCTTTGATGGTCGGTCCGTGCATCATTCTCCTTCGCGCATGATCTTGTCCGAAAACCGGTTCCCACTTTTCGGGATCATGCGCTAGATCTTTCGCTGCGCGGCGTTCCAGTGCTTTTCCAGATTGGCGATCAGCGCCGGGCTGAAATGGCAATAGGCCTGCTCTCTGGCATAGACCGCCATGTAGCGGCGGAAGGTGTCGAGCGGCTCTTCGCCGACGCGCAAGGCGCGCCGGTTGCTGGCGGCGCTGACCACGCCGGAGCCGGTGAAGTCCTCGACGACGCGGGCGATGGTGGCGTCGACCTCGCCGGGCGGCACCACCTCGTCGCAGATCATGCGGCCTTCGGCGCTGTCGCAATCGAAACGGCGGCCCATCATGATGGCCTGGCGCGCGGCGCGCGGGCCGACGAAGCGCGGCAGCCGCAAGTTGGCGGCGCCGGGAATGATGCCCTCCTTGCGCGCGGGCAGCGTCATGTAGGCGTCGCTGCCGGCGACCACGTAATCCATCGCCAGCAGATACTGGCAGCCGCCGCCGATGGCGAAAGTATCGAGCGCCGGCGACCCAGGGCTTTTCGGTGGTGCCGCCGATCATCTCGTCCGGTCCGCGTCCGCCGATGTTGGCGACGCCGCGCAGCATCTTGTTGACGATGCCCATGTCGCGGCGGATGTACCAGAGGAACGGAATTTTGCCGCGATAGAGATGCGTCAGGTTGATGCCGCTCGAAAAAATCTTGCGGCCTTGGTATTTCGGATGATCGACGAAGTCGCCGCGCAGCACGCAGATTTCGCTGAGCGGATCGAGGATCGCGATATCGGCCGCGGTTTCGGAGTCGTCGAGCGTGTCGTCGTCCTCGGCATTGAGAAAGCGCGGGTTCTTGATGGTGACGACCGCGGCCTTGCCCTGGCGCTCGACCCGCGCCGGGCCGAAATCGATGACGCCGCGTTGGATGAATTCGCCGGACGCGTTCAATCGATTCCATCTTGGGATGCAGCATGGCGCGGCACAGATGCATGCCGGTCTCGGCATTGGCCAGCACATGCGCCAGGAAAGATACCCTGGTCGACTTCGACGCCGTCTTTTTCGGATTGCAGCAATTCGCTTTCGGCATCGACCTGGCGGCGCGTCGGCGTCAGGCCCGGCA
This sequence comes from uncultured Alphaproteobacteria bacterium, assembly GCA_963825015.1. Classification (GTDB taxonomy): domain Bacteria; phylum Pseudomonadota; class Alphaproteobacteria; order Rhizobiales; family Xanthobacteraceae; genus Pseudolabrys. Next base: position 150,331 of record CAWGRN010000008.1, read on the forward strand.
CCAGCTTCGCCGCGAAATAGGTGATGTCGTCGATGCGTGAGAACTCGGCCAGATTCTTGGTCAGCTTGCGGTAAACGGCGTCGGCGTGACGGGTGAGAAAATTCTCACGTGCCTCGCGACAATTCGATTGAATAATGTTTGCCGCCAGTTGCTGCTCGCGCGTGCGCTTTGGCTTTGCCGGCAGCTTGGACAAAAAATCGGCGCCTTGGCGCCAGTATTTCGTCCCGGCGGCGGCATCGCGTTTGAAATCGCGGCCAAAGCGGAGCCGCGTTTTCATCCAGGCAGTCCCGGCCTTCGGCGGTAAGCCGGCATTGCCGAAAATGACTTTCGGGTCGGCTTGATCGACGCGCTTGTCGTTGCCGGAGCCTTCCATGCGCCTCTCCCGAGGCAATTATTTTAGGACCGTCTTGCCCGGCCATTGGCACAGATCGGCAATGATACACTTTTCGCACAGCGGTTTGCGAGCCACGCAAGTATAGCGCCCGTGCAGGATCAGCCAGTGATGGGCGTGCCGCCGGTACGGCCCCGGCACGACCTGCTCCAGCTTCTGCTCGACTTCGAGCGGATTCTTGCCGGTCGCCATGCCGGTGCGGTTGCCGACGCGGAAAATGTGGGTGTCGACCGCGAAGGTTTCCTCGCCCGAAGCGCAATTGAGCACCACATTGGCGGTCTTGCGGCCGACGCCGGGCAATGCCTCCAGCGCCTCGCGCGAGCGCGGCACCTGCCCGCCATGCTCGGCCACCAGTTTTTGCGACAGCGCCACGACGTTCTTGGCCTTGTTGCGGAACAGGCCGATGGTCTTGATCAGGTCGCGCACGCGATCCTCGCCGAGCGCGGCCATTTTTTCCGGCGTGTCGGCCAAGGCAAACAAAGCCGGCGTCGCCTTGTTGACGCCGGCATCGGTCGCCTGCGCCGAGAGCACCACCGCCACCAGCAAGGTGAACGGATTGACGTAAGTCAGCTCGGTCTTCGGCTCGGGGTTGGCTTCCTGGAAACGGCGGAACGCCTCCGCGATCTGCGCATTGGTCATGTGCGGCAGCGCGCCGGCGGCGGCTTTGGCGTCGGCTTTCGCCCGCTTCGGCGCGGGCTTTACCACCGCCGCCTTTCCCTTGCGCGCCAACGCAGGAGAATTGCGCGCCTTCTTCAAAGCCTTCTTGGCCGATGTGCGTGCCGATTTTTTCGCCAAAGATTTCGCCATCATTTTGGTATAGTAAGCCCCATGACCGCCGACAACGCCCAACATCACGCCGACGACCTCGAACCCACGATCTTTTCCGCGGTGCTCAAGCCGCACCGCTCGCTCGGCAATGTCGGCTTCCTGGTGCTGATGATCGTGTTCGGCGCGGTCAGCTTCGTCAGCGGCATCGCCTTTCTGCTGATGGGCGCCTGGCCGGTGTTCGGATTTTTCGGGCTTGACGTGCTGCTGCTCTATTGGGCGTTCCGCATCAACTACCGCAGCGCAGAGGCTTACGAGGAGGTGAAGGTCACGCACTCCACGCTGACCGTGCGCAAGGTCAGCCATCGCGGGCGGCAACGCGAATGGGTGCTCAATCCGCTCTGGGTGCGGCTCGACAAGGAAACCCACGAGGAATACGGCATCGAGCGGCTGCTGCTGGTGTCGCGCGGCAAGAATCTTCTAATCGCCAGCTTCCTCGGCCCCGATGAAAAAGCGAGCTTCGCCAGCAAACTGAGCGCCGCGCTCGGCGAAGCCAGGCGCGGGGTGGTTCATAATCCCTCCGCCTGAAAGGAAGAGGGATAAGAATGCGAGCAGGAATCGGGTGGCTTGCCGCGTTGGACCGCCTTAGATAGCGGTTATGAACATGACCCTGCCAAAATCCCTCGCAAAAGCGGGCAAAGGCCAGGCCCGGGTGGATCGCTTCCCCGGCGTCGCGCCGCTCGCAACCGCTGCGGCCGACTACGATATCGTGCGCCGCGCCATCGCCCATATCCGCGGCCATTGGCGCGCCCAGCCCGAAATCGACATCATCGCGGAAGCGGCCGGCGTCAGCCCGACCGATCTGCATCATCTGTTCCGCCGCTGGTGCGGCTTGACGCCGAAGGCATTCCTGCAGGCGCTCACGCTCAACCACGCGCGCGATCTGCTGCGGTCGTCGGCGAGCGTGCTGGAAACGTCCTATGAGGTCGGGCTGTCCGGGCCCGGCCGCCTGCACGATCTGTTCGTCACCCACGAGGCGATGTCGCCGGGCGAATGGAAGGCCGGCGGCGAAGGGCTGACCGTGACTTACGGTTTTCATCCCTGCCCGTTCGGCATGGCGCTGGTGATGATCACGCCGCGCGGGCTGGCGGGCCTGGCGCTCGCCGACGCCGGCAAGGAACGCGCCGCGCTCAACGACATGCGCAGGCGCTGGCCGAGCGCGCGTTACGTCGAGGACTTCGCCGCGACCGCGCCGACCGCGCGCCGCATCTTCGATGCGACGTTGTGGCGACCGGAGCAGCCGTTGCGCGTGGTGCTGATCGGCACCGATTTCGAAGTCCGGGTCTGGGAGAAACTGCTGACCATTCCGATGGGCGGCCTCACCACCTATTCCAACCTGGCGGCCAAGGCCGGATCGCCGAAAGCGGCGCGCGCGGTTGGCGCCGCGGTCGGGAAAAATCCGATCTGTTTCGTGGTGCCGTGCCATCGCGTCATCGGCAAGAACGGCGACCTCACCGGCTATCACTGGGGCATCACCCGCAAGCGCGCGATGCTCGGCTGGGAAGCCGGCATGGCCGCAGGTTCCTGAGCATCACGGAACTCGCGCGCGATTAATCTGCAATCAAGCGTGTGAAATTATTTCCGGTTCCACCACGGGTTCCAGGAACGCATGCCGAATGACATGCGTTTGCCTCGGTGAACTTTTTCCAGCCCAGGAGGAACATGATGCGAACCCGATTTATGATTGCTCTGTTGGCGGCGACGACGCTCGCGCCAGCCGCTGCGTTTGCGCAAGCTTCGACCGTCGGCGGCGCCGTGACCGGTGCCGTGGTCGGCGGTGTGGTCGGCGGGCCGGTCGGCGCCGTGGTCGGCGCCGGCGTCGGTGGAACCGTTGGCGCGGCGGCCGAACCGCCGGCGCCGGTGATTACCTATGTCGAGCACGAGAAGGTTCCGTCCGTGACCACACGCGAACACATCGTGGTCGGCGAAGCGGTGCCCTCGACCATCGAGCTGCGCACCATTCCGGACCACACCGAATATCGCTACGCCGTGGTCAACAACCAGCGCATCATCGTCGATGGCCGCACCCACAAGGTGGTCAAGATCATCGACTAACCGGCATCTGAAACGGAAAAAGCCCCGCTTTGCGGCGGGGCTTTTTTCGCATTTGTCCTTCGGCTAGGCCGCGAGATCGAGTTTGGAGGCCACCGTCGAATTGGCGTTAAGCCGGTAAATCATCGGCACGCCGGTATCGATATTCAATTGCGTGATGCTTTCGGTCGTATGCTTGTCGAGCACCATCGCCAGCGCGCGCAATGAATTGCCATGCGCCACGATCAGCACGCGCTCGCCGCGCAGCACGCGCGGCAGAATCACCTGGATATAATAAGGCAGCACGCGCGCCGCGGTGTCGCGCAAGCTTTCGCCGCCGGGCGGCGAGATATCGTAGGAGCGGCGCCAGATGTGCACCTGCTCCTCGCCCCATTTCTTGCGGGCGTCGTCCTTGTTCAGCCCGGACAGATCGCCGTAGTCGCGTTCGTTGAGCGCCTGATCCTTGATCACCGGCAGCCCGGTCTGGCCCATTTCCTCCAGCATCAGATCGAGCGTGCGCTGCGCGCGCTTGAGCGCGGAGGTGAAGGCGACATCGAACTTGAGGCCCTGGGCTTTGAGCTTGCGGCCGGCGTCGCGCGCTTCCGCGACGCCCTTGTCGGTGAGATCGATGTCGCGCCAGCCGGTGAACAGGTTCTTCAGGTTCCATTCGCTCTGGCCGTGACGCACGAGCACGAGAAGTCGGTCGGCCATTTCCCTTATCCTTACAAGACGTCGAGACTCGATCGGCCACATGCTGAGGAGCGGCCGCAGGCCGCGTCTCGAAGCATGGGGCCGCCCCCATCCTTCGAGACGGCGTCTTCGCCGCTTGCTCAGGCGTCATTGATCGCCCCCAAAGAGATCAGAATTTCCCAGGCCGAGCACGTCGGCCATCGAATAAAGTCCGGGCTTCTGCGTGCGCGCCCACAGCGCGGCGTGCAGCGCGCCGCGCGCGAAGATCATGCGGTCCTCGGCCTTGTGCACCAGTTCGATGCGCTCGGCGGGACCGGCGAAAATCACCGTGTGCTCGCCGACCACGCTGCCGCCGCGCAAGTTCGCAAAGCCGATATCGCCGGCATGGCGCGCGCCGGTATTGCCGTCGCGGCTGCGCACCGAATTCTTGTCGAGGTCGATGCCGCGGCCTTCCGCCGCCGCGCGGCCGAGCATCAGCGCGGTGCCGGACGGCGCGTCGACTTTCTGGTTGTGATGCATTTCCAGGATTTCGATGTCGAACGAATTGCCGAGCGTCTTGGCGACGCGCTTGGTCAGCGCCGCCAGCAGATTGACCCCGAGGCTCATATTGCCGGACTTGACGATCACCGCGGTCTTGGCGGCGTCCTTGATCTTGGCCTCATCGGCCGCGCTCAAGCCGGTGGTGCCGATGATGTGCACCTTGCCGGCCTTGGCGGCCAGCGCCGCATAGGCCAAGGTCGCGGCCGGCGCGGTGAAATCGATGATGCCGTCGGCATTTTCCAGCAGCGGACCGGCATCGCCGGTCAGCTTGATGCCGTTCGCGGGCAGGCCCGCCAGCACGCCGGCGTCCCAGCCGATGAGCGGCGAGCGCGCGTCTTCCAGCGCACCCGCAAGCGCAAAATCCTTGCTGTCGGCGATCGCCTTGACCAGCGTGCGGCCCATCCGCCCGCCGGCACCGGCGACCACGAGCCGCATCTCGGCCATGGGTCAAACTCCCGGAACTCGGGCGAGGGTATAGCGGGCCGGCGAACTCCCGTCACCTGCCCCACCCGGAATGGCGCTATGGCTGCGGGCCGTCATAGCCTTCGGTGACGATCAGATCGGCCTCGGCATTTTTCTGGCGTCCGGGTTTCGCCTTGGCGTATTCCGGCGAATTGTAGCAATCGAGCGCCGCCTGATAGCTCGGAAATTCGATAATGACCGTGCGGCTTTTGGCGCTGCCTTCGGGGATTGAGGTCTGCCCGCCGCGGGTCAGGTAGCGGCCGCCGAACTTGCGAAAGATGTCACCCAGCGCCGCGACGTATTCGCTTCGATAGCCGTCCATATTCTTCACTTCGACCAGCGCGACCCAATAACCCTTGGCCATTTCCGTTCCCTTCTTATCTTTTGTGCCTGCTCGATTTCCGCGACGATCGCATCCGCCACCGCCTTCGGATCGCCGGCTTCCACGATCGGCCGGCCCACCACCAGATAGTCGGCGCCGGCGGCGATGGCCTTGGCCGGCGTCATGATGCGTTTCTGGTCGCCGCTGGCGCTGCCCGCGGGCCTTATGCCCGGCGTCACCAAGGTCATGCCGGGACCGACGATGCTGCGGAGATTGGCGGCTTCTTCCGGCGAACAGACCAGGCCATCGACGCCGGTATCGCGCGCCTGGGCTCGCACGCGCGGCGGCGAGTTCGCCGACGCTCATGTCGTAGCCGGCGGCGGCGAGATCGGCGTCGTCGTAGGATGTCAGCACGGTCACGGCCAGGATGCGCAGCCGCGAGCCTTTCCGGCCCTCCACCGCCGCCTTCATGGTTTGCGGATAGGCATGCACGGTGAGGAAGGTGGCGCCGATTTGCGCCACGCTCTCGACGCCCTTGGTCACCGTATTGCCGATGTCGTGCAGCTTGAGATCGAGAAATATCTGCTTGCCGGCCGCGATCAGCCCGGCCGCGAACGGCAAGCCGCCGGCGAAAGCGAGCTGATAGCCGATCTTGTAGAAGCACACGGCTTCGCCGAGCCGCGACACCATCGCCTCGGCGGCGGCCACGGTCGGCAGATCGAGAGCGACGATCAATCGTTCGCGGGCGTCCAACGGCACAAGCTCCTCCTCTCGATCGGCATGATCGCTACGTCATCAACCGCGCCATGTCGACCAGGCGCGCAAGCTGCGCGCGCAACAGATTGGCGGTGGCGGTGTCGGTGATGTTGTCCATGTCGTCGAACGCATGGTCGGCTTGCGGGATCGCGACCTGCTCGGGGATCATCAGCGCGCCGCAGCCGAGTTCGAGAATCTGCCGCAGCGCCATCAGCGAGCGCAGGCCGCCGGCCTTTTGCGGCGACGCCGACGCGATCGCGAACACGCGGCCCTTGAAGGCGGCGTAAGTCGGATCGCCGCGCTCGCGCACGCGCGACACCCAATCGATGGCGTTCTTCAACAGCGGCGTCACCGAGGCCGAGTATTCGGGGCTGGCGATGAAGACGCCGTGATGCGCCATGATCATCTGCTTGAGCTTGACCGCATTGGCCGGCGGATCGGCTTTGGCCTCGAGGTCGCCGTCGTAAATCGGCAGCGGATAATCCTGCAACGAGATGCGCGTGACGTCGGCGTCGATCAGCGTGAGTTCTTTCGCCGCCAGCGCCGCCAGCTTGACGTTCAGCGACCCGGTCCGGGTCGAGCCTGGCAGGACGAGGATTTTGGGCGCGGGCATCGGCGGCGTCTCGTTCATCGTCATGGCCGGTGTCGGCCATCCACGCCTACCCTAAAGACGTGGATGCCCGGCACAAGGCCGGGCATGACGGAAGAGAATTGCGCGGCGCGGCCTACTTCCGGCGGTAGATCCAGACGCGGGCCGGCGGCAGGTTCAGCCAGATCAGGTCGGAGGCCTCGGCCTTGATGCCGGACAAAGCCTTCGGGATCGGCGGCACCATCGCGTAGGTGAACTGGATGAAAGGCGCGCCCGGCGCCAACAGGCCCATCGCATCGGCGATCAGCCGCAAGCGCGTGCGCAGCGGCTTGGTGACCAGCGGCAGGCCGGACACCATGGCGGCGGCCGGATCGCGCACCGTCGTCGCCAGCAGGCGGCGCAGCCGGTAGGCGTCGCCTTGCACCACGGTCGCCGCCGGATAGCGCGCGCGCAGCAGGCGGCAGAAGTCCGGATTGAATTCGACCAGCACCAAACGCTTGGGATCGACACCGCGCTGGACCAGCGCTTCGGTCACCGGGCCGGTGCCGGGGCCGAGCTCGATCACCGGGCCGGTCGACGCCGGATCGACGTAGCTCGCCATGGTGCGCGCCAACGCCTTGCTCGACGGCATCACCGCGCCGGTGCGAATCGGCTTTTCGAACCAAGAACGGATGAACTGCATCTCGTCATCGAGACGCAGGCCCTTCTTTTCGACGCGAACTAATGAATGCGAAGGCATCGATGCAGGGTCACGCAGGCAGGCGGCGTAATGCCGCTGTTCAATCGGTATAGGGCGGCGGGCGAAGGGTCAAGATCGCTACTCGGTATGGCTGCCCCGACTCCCCAGACCGTCGAGAAACTCTTTGACTCGACTGAAGAAACCGGCCGATTCGGGCTGGGTTTGCTCGGAAGACAGCTTTTCGAACTCGGCCAGCAGTTCGCGCTGGCGTTTGGTCAGGTTCTGCGGCGTTTCCACCGCAACTTGGACATACATGTCGCCGGTTTGCTTGGCCCGCAGCACCGGCATGCCCTTGGCGGTCAGGCGGAAACGGCGCCCGGTCTGGGTTCCACCGGGAACTTTGACCCGGGCCTTGCTGCCGTCGATCGCCGGCACCTCAAATTCGCCGCCCAACGCCGCGGTGGCCATGGAAATCGGCACCCGGCAGTGCAGGTCGGCGCCGTCGCGCTGGAAGAACTCGTGCTGTGCCAGCGACAGGAAAATATAGAGATCGCCCGGCGGTCCGCCGCGCAGGCCGGCTTCGCCTTCGCCGGCCAGCCGGATGCGGGTGCCGTCCTCGACGCCGGCCGGGATGTTGACCGAAAGCATGCGTTCGCGCGTGACGCGGCCCGCACCGGCGCAAGACGCGCAAGGGTCGTCGATCACCTGACCGCGGCCCTGGCAGGCCGGACAGGTCCGCTCCAAGGTGAAGAAGCCCTGGGCATGCCTGATCTTGCCGGAACCGCCACAGGTCGCGCATGGCTTCGGCTTGGTGCCGGCCTTGGCGCCGGTGCCGGAGCAGACTTCGCAGGCCACCGATGTCGGAATCCGGATTTGCGCGGTCTTGCCGGCGAAGGCCTCTTCGAGGGTGATTTCCATGTTGTAGCGCAGGTCCGAGCCGCGCTCGCGGCCCTGCCCGCGGCCGCCGCCGCGCCGGCCGCCGCCCATGCCGAACAGGTCTTCGAAGATGTCGGAGAAGGTGTGGGCGAAATCGGAGCCGAAGCCGTGGCCGCCGCCGCCCTGCTCGAAGGCGGCGTGGCCGAAACGGTCATAGGCGGCGCGCTTGTCGCCGTCCTTGAGCACGTCATAGGCCTCGGACAGTTCCTTGAATTTGTGCTCGCACTCGGAGTCGCCCGGATTGCGATCCGGATGGTGCTGCATGGCGAGCTTGCGATAGGCCGCCTTGAGTTCGACCTCGGTGACGGTTCGGCTGACGCCCAGGATTTCGTAGTAGTCGCGCTTGGACATCAGGACACCGTGCTGTCATTCCGGGACGTGGACCACGCAGGCGCTTCGCGTCGCCCCGGCATGACCGGGAAAAACATATGCCCCCGGGAGTATCCCGAGGGCATGATGATTCGTCGAGCGCAGATCATGCTCGGCTCTGCGGTTAGGCCGACTTCTTGTCGTTCTTGTCGTCGTCGACTTCGGTGAACTCCGCGTCGACCACGTCTTCCTTCTTGCCGTCGGCGCCGGTGGCGCTCTCGCTGGTGTCGGCGGGCTGACCGCCTTCGGCCTGCTTGTACATCGCCTCGCCGAGCTTCATCGAAGCCTGCGCCAGGGTATTGGTCTTGGCCTGGATGATCGCCGCGTCGTCGCCTTTCAGCGCTTCCTTGAGATCGGCGATGGCATTCTCGATGGCGCTACGCTCGGCGTCGCCGACCTTCGAACCATGCTCGGTGAGCGCCTTCTCGGTGGAATGCACCAGCGCCTCGGCGTGGTTCTTGGCCTCGACCGCGGCCTTGCGGGTCTTATCCTCTTCGGCGTGAGCTTCCGCGTCCTTGACCATCTTCTCGATGTCGGCTTCGGACAATCCGCCCGATGCCTGGATGCGGATCTGCTGCTCCTTGCTGGTCGCCTTGTCCTTGGCGGACACGTTGACGATGCCGTTGGCGTCGATGTCGAAGGTGACCTCGACCTGCGGCACGCCGCGCGGCGCCGGCGGAATGCCGACCAGATCGAACTGGCCGAGGATCTTGTTGTCGGCCGCCATCTCGCGCTCGCCCTGGAACACGCGGATCGTGACCGCGTTCTGATTGTCCTCGGCGGTCGAGAACACCTGGCTCTTCTTGGTCGGGATCGTGGTGTTGCGGTCGATGATGCGGGTGAACACGCCGCCCAGCGTTTCGATGCCGAGCGAGAGCGGGGTCACGTCGAGCAGCAGCACGTCCTTGACGTCGCCTTGCAAGACGCCGGCCTGAATGGCGGCGCCGATGGCGACGACTTCGTCCGGGTTGACGCCCTTGTGCGGCTCCTTGCCGAAGAACTGCTTCACCACTTCCTGGACCTTCGGCATGCGCGTCATGCCGCCGACCAGAACGACTTCGTTGATTTCAGCCGCCGACAGGCCGGCGTCCTTGAGCGCCTTGCGGCACGGCTCGACGGTGCGCTGAATGAGATCGTCGACCAGCGCTTCGAACTTGGCGCGGGTCAGCTTCATGGTGAGATGCTTGGGGCCCGAGGCATCGGCCGTGATGAACGGCAGATTGACTTCGGTCTGCGTGGTCGACGACAGCTCGATCTTGGCCTTCTCGGCCGACTCCTTGAGCCGCTGCAGCGCCAGCTTGTCCTTGCGCAGGTCGATGCCCTGCTCTTTCTGGAATTCGTCGGCGAGATAATTCGACCAGGCGCATGTCGAAGTCTTCGCCGCCGAGGAAGGTGTCGCCGTTGGTCGACTTCACCTCGAACACGCCGTCGCCGATTTCCAGCACGGAAATATCGAAGGTGCCGCCGCCGAGGTCATAGACCGCGATGATGCCTTGCTTCTGCTTGTCGAGACCGTAGGCGAGCGCGGCCGCGGTCGGCTCGTTGATGATGCGCAGCACTTCCAGGCCGGCGATCTTGCCGGCGTCCTTGGTGGCCTGGCGCTGGGCGTCGTTGAAATAGGCCGGAACGGTGATGACCGCCTGCTCGACCTTGTGGCCGAGATGGGCTTCCGCCGTCTCTTTCATTTTCTGCAGGATGAAGGCGGAGATCTGCGAGGGCGAATAAGACTTGCCGTCTTCCTCGACCCAGGCGTCGCCATTGCTGGCCTTCATGATCTTGTAGGGGACGAGCTTCTTGTCCTTCTCGATGATCGGATCGTCGTAGCGGCGGCCGACAAGGCGCTTGACCGCGAAAATGGTCTTTTCCGGATTGGTGACCGCCTGGCGCTTGGCCGGCTGGCCGACGAGACGCTCGCCGTCATCCGTGAAGGCGACGATCGAAGGCGTGGTGCGCATGCCCTCGGCGTTCTCGATAACTTTGGGCGTCTTGCCTTCCATGACGGCGACGCACGAATTGGTGGTGCCGAGGTCGATGCCGATGACCTTGCTCATGGTAATTTCCTCTCAATTTGCGGCAGGCCGGCCGGGCCGATTGGCGCCCGAATGGGACGCCCGCGGCTCATCCGCAGACCCCCTGATCCAGCCCCCTGGATACATGTTTTACCGCAGTTCTGCGGCTCAATGCCTCATATAGGAGGGCCCCCCGGAGCCGCAAGTCAGGTTGTCACGAATTCGCGAGCAACCGGCTTAGGCCGGCTCTGGCCATTGCCGCCGCGGGCAAGGCCGGGTTAGGCAGGCCGGACCCCGTGCCATTTGGAAAGAAACCCGACCCCATGCGCCGTCCATCTATGGTCGCTCTGCTGGCAGCAATGGTCGCAATTTGGGCCGGACTGCCGGGCTTCAGTTCCCCAGCCTCCGCCGAACCGGTGTTTCCGCCCGGCCTGCGGATCGGGCTGGAGCCGATGGGCGACCTGGTCGTGAGCCGGCGCTTCCCCGGCTTCGAGGATGCCGGTCACAAGGTCGCCGTCACCATCCTCGACCTGCCGGCGCGCGCTTATGAGGAAATCGAACGCTCGGCCTCCGCCATAGACCAGAACGGCCTGGCCGGTGTGAAGCGCGAGAGTTTTCCCTTCGCCGGCGGCGTCGGGATTCTCATCAGCGGCCAGGCCCAGGACAAGGGCGTGAAGTCGCACAAGTGGTTTCTGCTGGCGACCTCGGCCGGCGGCGCGGTCGCCGACCTCGCGACGCTGATCAATGTGCGACGTGCCCGACAGCGCGCGCGCCGTCTATTCCGACGCGGCGGTCCGCAAGCTGCTCGCCAGCGTCGCCTTCCGGCCGACGCCGCTGCAGGAACAACTCGGCCTGTTGCCGTTCAAGGTCAATGAAATGGCCGGCTTTCGGGTCATGCAGGTGTTGCCGGCCGGCGGCGTGATTCTGACCGATGGACCGACCGACGACATCAGCAAGCAGCCTTACGTTATCATTTCAATCGGCGGCGGATCGCCCGACCAGCTCGACGACCGCGCCCGGTTTGCGCGCGAATTGCTGTCGTCGGCGCCGCTGCGCGAGGTCGAGGTGACGTCAGCCGAGCCGATGCGGATCAGCGGCTTGCAGGGCTACGAGATCAGGGCGCAGGCCAGGGGCATCGACGGCGAAGCGGTCACATTGGTGCAATGGGTGCGGTTCGGTTCCGGCGGTTTCATGCGTGTGGTCGGCGTCGCCAGCAAGGAAAACTGGGATGCGCTGTTCACGCGCTTTCGCGCCATCCGCGATGGGCTGGAGCCGAAATAGCCAAAGCTACTCGGCGGCGTCGTCGGCCTGCGGATTGTCGTTGGCGGAGGATTGCTTCGGCGCCGCCTTGACGACGCCGACCATCGCCGGACGCAGCACCCGCTCGCCCAGCATGTAGCCGGGCTGAATCACCTGCGCGACGTAGCCCGGCGGCAATTCCGACGTCGGCACCTCGTACATCGCCTGATGCACATTCGGATCGAATTTTTCGCCTTCCGGCGAGAATTTCTTAACGCCGTTCTTTTCCAGCGCCTTGAGCAGTTCGCGCTCGGTCAGTTCGACGCCTTCGATCAAAGCCTTGACCTTGGGGTCGGCGGCGCGGCGCTCCTCGGCGCCGACTGCGGCCAGCGCGCGGTGCATGTTGTCGGCGGCGGCCACCACGTCGCGGGCGAAGCCGGTGACGCCGTAGAGGCGCGCTTCGGCGATTTCGCGCTCGGTCCGTTTGCGCAGATTCTCCATCTCGGCGAGCGTGCGCAGCAGCTTGTCCTTGAACTCGGCGGCGGCTTCCAAAGCGGCGGTCACCTGCTCGGCCGGCACCAGTTCAGGCGCCGCGGCCGCGGCCATTTCGCCCTCCGGCTTGCCAGCCATATCGTCGGCGGCGGGGCTGTCCGTCATAATGCGTAAATCCTCAAAGATCGGTTTGATGCCCGGATATCAGGGTTCACGGTCGAAAAATCAAGCTTTACGCGCATGATCCGAAAAGTGGGAACCGGTTTTCGGACAAGATCATGCGCAAAACAAAGAACTATCCGGCCAAAAGCCGGCTGACGACGCGGGCGGTGTAATCGACCATCGGGATGACGCGGGCATAATTGAGCCGGGTCGGGCCGATCACGCCGATAACGCCGACAATCCGGCCCTCATTGTCGCGATAGGGCGCCACAATGGTGGATGATCCGGACAGCGAGAACAGCTTGTTCTCGGAGCCGATGAAAATCCGCACGCCGTCGGCCCGCTCGGCGCGGCCGAGCAGGTCGATCACCCCGCGTTTGGTCTCCAGGGCGTCGAACAGCGAACGCACCCGTTCCAGATCGTCGAGCGCGTGCAGGTCGTCCAGGAGATTGGCATGGCCGCGCACGATCAACTGGCGGTCCTTGCTCTCGCCGCCCGACCAGCTCGCAAGACCTGCCGAGATGATTTTCTGCGTCAGCTGATCGAGCTCGGCCTGGCCCTGCGACAGCGAGGTCTCGATCTCGGTGCGCAGTTCGGCCAGCGACTTGCCGCGGATATGCGCGTTGAGGAAATTGCCGGCCTCGGTCAGCGCCGAGGTCGGCAGGCCCGACGGCACGTTGAGCACGCGGTTCTCGACCTGGCCGTCTTCGGCGACCAGCACCGCCAGCGCGCGTTCCGGCTCCAGCCGCACGAATTCGATGTGTTTGAGCCGCACGTTAATTTTCGCCGTGAGCACGACGCCGGCCGAACGGGTCAGCCCCGACAGCATCTGCGAGGCTTCGGTGAGCACGGCTTCGACCGACTTGTTGGTGCCGGCGCCGGCGACCTGGGCCTCGATCGAGCGGCGATCGCCTTCGTTCAGGTCGCCGATCTGCATCAGCGCGTCGACAAAGAACCGCAGGCCCAATTCGGTCGGCAACCGCCCGGCCGAGGTGTGCGGCGCATAGACGAGGCCGAGCTGTTCGAGGTCCGACATGACGTTGCGGACCGAGGCCGGCGACAGCGAGATCGGCAGGATGCGCGACAGATTGCGCGAACCGACCGGCTCGCCGGTGGTCAGGTAGCTTTCGACGATCGAGCGGAAAATCTCGCGCGAGCGCTCGTTGAGCGCCGCGAGACTGACCTGCGAAGAGCCGATCGGAACGTCGTGGGAAGCCACGGAAAACTCCTTCAATTCGCCTTAGAATTGACCATTCAAGTGCATTTGTTCAAGCTGGGCTTGTCGGCATCGGCGCATAATGGCAGTTTTTGCTCAGGTTGCCGCTCATAATCGGTGGGCGGCGCAGCATCCATACCGGTTGTTCGTATGTTCGTTTGGTTAACCCGTCGGTGGCGTTGGCGCACGGCAAGCCTGCTTGTCGCGCTTTACGCATTCTGCCTGGCGGCGCCAACCGCTGTGCTGGCCTTCAGCGACGGCTCCGTGCCGGCTCATTGCCTGACCGACGATCACCAAGAAATTGGATCGAACCACGTCCACGAGGACGGATCGAGCCATCATCACTCCGGTACCGGGGACGACGATCACGGCCAGCCCGCCAAATGCTGCGGGCTGTTTAGTGTGAGCGGCATCGCGCCGACGATCGACTTCGCGGTCGGCCAGCAACCGCTGGTGTCGCATCTCGCCCCCCGGTACGCGAAGAGCCTGACCGGCTGCGGTTCCGACCGTATCGATCGACCTCCGAGATTCCTTCTGTCGCTTTGAAACTGTAGCGCGACGGCGGCACTGCGACCGCCCGCACTCGTCATCGAATCGATGGATCAGGGAAATTCATGTCCAGACAATTCTGGCCGCGATCGACCGCCGCAATGCGGCGCTCGATCCTATGGCGATATCGGCTGCCCGCTTTCTTGACCGCTAGCGCGCTTCTGATTCAGGGCTGCACCGCGGCGCCGCCACGGCCGTTCGACGCCGATAAGGCTTCCGACCCGGAGGTCCGCACGCCGCCCACGGCCTACCGTTCGGTGCTTGGCAATTATTCCAGCCAGCGGCCGGTCGAGCCGGCGCCATGGCGCGAACCCAATGATCGCGCCGCACCGCTACCGAAGCAGGACCGCAAATGATGCGGGACCGGTCCTTTAAACGTGCCGTCGTCCTCGTTAGCGCTTTGACGCTCGGGGCTTGCAGCAGCTTTTCGCCAGACGGCGGAATGAGCGTCACGGCCAACGTCGCGGATCAAGCGCTCCACAAGGATGTCGTAGCGATACGCACGCAGGAGGATGCTTCCGCCGCGTACGGCAAGGTGCAGCATCTCCTTAAGCGGCCTTTGACCGCCGACGCGGCGGTTCAGATCGCGCTGCTCAACAATCGCGGCCTGCAAGCGGCCTATAACGAGCTCGGTATTGCCGACGCGATAAAGGTTCAGCAATCGTTGCCGCCGAACCCATCATTCTCGATCTCGCGCATATCCGGCTCGGTTGAAACCGAGATCGATCGCCAGATCGTTGGCAACATTCTTGCTCTCGCCACGCTGCCGGCGCGTGCCGAGATCGCCGCGGATCGCTTTCGACAGGCGCAATTGTTTGCAGCGCTAGAAACCTTGCGCGTCGCCGCAAAATCGCGGCGCGCCTACTACCGCGCCGTAGCGGCCCGCCAGCAGGTCGATCTTCTCACGCAAGCGAACTCCGCCGCCGAGACGGCGACACAGCTTGCCATTCGCCTGGGCAAGAGCGGCGCCATGAACAAGCTCGACCAAGCCCGCGAACAGGTCTTTTACGCTGACGTCACCACGCAGCTTGCGACTGCGCGCCAGCGCGCGACCAGCGCGCGCGAGGACCTGATCCGGTCGCTCGGCTTGTGGGGCAGCGATCTCGGCTTCACGCTGCCGAAGTCTCTGCCGGCGCTGCCGAAGCGCCCGCGGGCCCTGCCTGCGGTGGAGCAGGAGGCCGTGAGCCGTCGCGTCGATCTGCAAATCGCGCGCATCGAACTCGAGACGCTCGCCAAGTCCTACGGACTGACGCAGGCGACCCGGTTCATCAACGTGCTGGACGCCGGCTACGCCGACAAGATCACGAAGAACAAGGAGACTGACGAACGCGTTCACGACCGCGGGTTCACGGTGGCCTTTGAGGTGCCGCTGTTCGATTTCGGCGAAACGAGACTTCGCGAGGCCGAACAGACCTACATGCAGGCGGTCAACCGGCTGGCGGAGAAAGCGATCAATGTGCGCTCCGAGGCGCGCGACGCCTATCGGAACTATCGCTCGACCTACGACATCGCCGCTCACTACCAGCGCGACGTGCTGCCGCTGCGCAAGATCATCTCCGACGAAATGATGCTGCGTTACGGCGCCATGCAGGTCGATGTGTTCTCGCTGCTGACCGAAGCACGGCAGCGGACCACCGCAAATATTGCCGCCGCCGAGGCGCAGCGCAATTTCTGGCTCGCCAGCACCGATCTGTCGACAGCGATCATCGGCGGCGGCGGCGCCGCGAGCAACGAGGACACTTCAAACATGGCGATGCCCGCCGCCGGCGACGCCACGGGTCACTGAAATTGACGAGGAGAACGAGGATGATTTCGCGACGCAATCTTATCGGCGGCTCGGCGGTTCTCGCCGGCGCAGCCGTTGTCAGCGGCCGCGTGCAGGCCGCCGGCATTCCTGAAGCCGCCATCGCCACCACGCCTCAGATGCAGCCGCCGCTGTTTCCGTCGAGCGGGCCCGACTACCAGCCGGTCGTCACGCTCAATGGCTGGACGCTGCCGTGGCGGATGAACGGCGACTGGAAGGAATTCCATCTGGTCGCGGAGCCGGTGCTGCGCGAAATGGCGCCGGGCATGAAGGCGCACCTGTGGGGCTACAACGGACAGTCGCCCGGACCCACCATCGAATGCGTCGAAGGCGACAAAGTCCGCATCTTCGTCACCAACAAACTCCCTGAACACACCACCGTGCACTGGCACGGCATGGTGGTGCCGAACGGCATGGACGGCGTCGGTGGCCTCACCCAACCGCAGATCAAGCCGGGCAAGACCTTCGTCTACGAGTTCGCGATGAAGCGGAGCGGCACGTTCATGTATCACCCGCACGCCGACGAAATGGTGCAGATGGCGATGGGGATGATGGGATTCTTCGTCGTCCATCCGCGCGATCCCAAGCTGCACCGGGTCGATCGCGACTTCGTCTTTCTCATGAACTCCTACGACATCGACCCCGGCAGTTATCTGCCCAAGGTCATGACCATGACCGACTTCAACCTGTGGACCTGGAACAGCCGTGTATTTCCCGGCATCGATCACCTGGTAGTGCGGCGCGGCGATCGCGTGCGCGTGCGGATCGGCAACCTCACCATGACCAACCATCCCATCCACATGCACGGCAACCACTTCGAGGTGACCTGCACCGATGGCGGCTGGATTCCAGAAAGCGCGCGACGGCCGGATGTCACCACCGATGTCCCGGTCGGCGCCATGCGCGCCTATGAATTCGTAGCCGACGAACCGGGCGACTGGGCGATCCACTGTCACAAAGCCCACCACACCATGAACGCGATGGGCCACGACGTTAAGACCTTCATCGGCGCCGATCAGCGCGACCTCGTCAAACCGATCCGCAAGCTGGTGCCCGACTACATGCAGATGGGCTCGGCCGGCATGGCCGAGATGGGTTCGATGGAGATGCCGATGCCGGACAACACGCTGCCGATGATGACCGGCTTCGGTCAATTCGGACCGCTCGAAATGGGCGGCATGTTTTCAGTGGTGAAGGTGCGCGAGGGCCTTGAGCGCAACGATTACAAAGACCCGGGCTGGTACCAGCATCCGGCCGGCACGGTCGCATACGAAGTTCAAGACCCTGTGCCAGAGGCGCCAAGTCGCAAGAGCGATGCGGCTCCAGGACAAAGGGACATCGAAGTCACAGTCGTGAAACCGCACATGAACAGCCACAACGAACACTGACAAGGAACACGAACATGAAGAGATCAAGTTCTGACCGCCGCCACCGTTGCTTTGTTTCTGGGCGCGGCAACGTTCGCCGCGGCCGCCCATGAGGGCGACGTTTTCGGCCGGCGAGCCGGGCAATCCGAAGAAGCCGGCGCGGGTCGTCCAGGTCACGGCAAGCGAAGCCGACGGCAAGATGCAGTTCATTCCGGACAAGGTCGATGTCCGCAAGGGCGAGCAGGTTCGTTTCATCATTCGGAATAATGGCCTGCTCAAACATGAGTTCGTGCTGGCGAGCGTGCGAGACAACGACAAGCACGCCGAACTGATGAAGAAATATCCTGATATGGAACACGACGACCCGAACGCAAAAGACGTCGAACCGGGAAAAACCGCCGAATTTGTCTGGCGATTCAGCAAGGCGGGCTCGTTTGAATTCGCCTGCCTGATCCCCGGCCACCGCGAAGCCGGCATGCACGGCGTCGTCAACGTCAAGTGAAATCGAATCCAAATAACGAGACAAGGAGACAATCGATGAAAAAGAAACTTCTGGTGCTGATCGCGGCCGTAGCAGCGATTTTGAATGTATCAATGGCCGCCCCGGCCTGGGCTCAAGCCGCACTTACCGATGGGCAAGTGACCAAGATCGACGTCTCGGCAGCCAAGATCACCATCAAACACGGACCAATGAAGAAATTCGACATGGAGGACGGCATGACCATGGTCTATCGCGTCCAGGATCCGGCCATGCTGACGGCGGTCAAAGCCGGCGACAAAGTGAAATTCGACGCCGAACACGTCAACGGCCAGTTCATCGTGACCAAGATTCAGAAGGCCAAATGAGGCGGACCCTTGCCGTGGCAAGCCGCGCTCCGTAAAAGCTGTTCACGAACAACGAATGGAGCGCCCGATGCGGCCGAGCAAGCGACAAGTCGACGAGCTGCGCGCCGTATCGCTGGAGCGCGGCGTGGTAAAATACGCCGAAGGCTCCTGTTTCGTGAAATTCGGCGATACCCATGTGCTGGTCACCGCCAGCCTCGAGGAGCGGCTGCCGCCCTGGCTCAAGGGCCAGGGCCGCGGCTGGGTCACCGCCGAATACGGCATGCTGCCGCGCGCCACCTCCGAGCGCACCCGGCGCGAAGCCACCGCCGGCAAACAGGGCGGCCGCACCGTCGAAATCCAGCGGCTGATCGGGCGCTCGTTGCGTTCGGTGATCGACCTGCAGGCGCTCGGCGAAAGACAGATCACCATCGACTGCGACGTCATCCAGGCCGACGGCGGCACCCGCACCGCGTCGATCACCGGCGCCTGGGTGGCGCTGTCGGATTGCCTCGCCTGGATGAAGTCGCGCGACATGTTCAAGGCGCAAGGCAACGCCCAAGTGCTGCGCGATCACATCGCCGCCGTGTCATGCGGCGTGTTCAAGGGCACCGCCGTGCTCGATCTGGATTATGCCGAGGACTCGGAAGCCGACACCGACGCCAATTTCGTCATGACGGGCAACGGCAACATCGTCGAAGTCCAGGCCACCGCCGAAAAAGATCCGTTCAGCGAAGAGCAATTGCTGACGCTGCTGGCGCTGGCGCGCAAAGGCATCGGCAAACTGGTAGACTTGCAAAAGATCGCGGTGGCTTGAGCCTGGCCGTGTGGATCGCGCAATGACGGGTTTTGCAATCATCGCCGCGCTGATTTCTTTCTACGTTTCCGACATGCTTTACAGATCGGTGGTGGCGCGGGCCAAGCCGCTGTTTCCGTCGAACCTGCAGGACGAGCGCGCGGCGAGTTTCTCATTGGGCGCCTATACTTTGGCAGCCGACGTTTCCAGCCGAACTTCGGCGCAAATATCTTTTGTCGATCGGCTTTGGCGCGCTCGCCGCCTTTTGCGTTGCGCTTGTTGCCTACAACACCGGTCATTCGCTCTGGGCGGCGTTTTTTGCCTGCCTGCTGTCCTACGTGGCCTGGCATGGCGTGTTGGCCTGGTCGAAACATCGGGCGCGCCTGTGAACGACAGCCCGCAACGCAACAAGCCGCACGCTGACCGGCGACGTGGTGATCGCGACCCACAATCCCGGCAAGCTTGCCGAAATGCGCGACTTGCTCGCGCCCTACGGCATCAGCGCGCAGTCGGCCGGCCGAGCTCAATCTCGCCGAGCCGGAAGAAACCGGCACGACGTTCGCCGAGAACGCGCGCATCAAGGCGACGGCCGCAGCGAAGGCGACCGGGCAAACCGCCTTCGCCGATGATTCCGGTCTGGTCGTCGATGCGCTCGGCGGCGAGCCGGGCATTCACTCGGCGCGCTGGGCCGGGCCGAACAAGGATTTCCGCTTCGCCATGAACCGCATCCAGACGCTGCTGATCGAGCGCGGCGCCAAGACGCCGGAGCAACGGCGCGCGCATTTCATCGCCGCGCTGTGTCTGGCCTGGCCCGACGGCCATGTCGAAGAGTTCGAAGGCCGCGTCGACGGTGTCGCGGTGTGGCCGCCGCGGGGCGATGCCGGCTTCGGCTACGATCCCTTGTTCCTGCCCGATGGTCATCGACCGCACCTTCGGCCAGATGAGCGCGCTGGAAAAACACGGCCTGCCGCCGCACGGCAAAGGCCTGTCGCATCGCGCGCGCGCCTTCGTGAAACTCGCGCAAGCTTGCCTTCGCAGCGTCTAAAGCGCAGGGGAAGCCTCTTGCGATCCCGCGGGATCGTTACAATTTTAATCAGTTGTTCGCAGCAATTTTGAAACCGCGCTGGCTGCCGTGCGCCAAGCCGCCTATGATGCTTAACATGACATTAACCACAGCAGCGCCGTTCGCCGTTTATGTGCACTGGCCGTTCTGTCTGTCGAAGTGCCCTTATTGCGACTTCAACAGCCACGTCCGCCATCAGGCGATCGACGAGGCGCGCTTCGTGCGCGCGTTCGAAACCGAAATCGCCGCGACCGCCGCGCGCGTGCCGGGCCGCACGGTGTCGACGATTTTCTTCGGCGGCGGCACGCCGTCGCTGATGCAGCCGTCGTCGGTGCAGGCGATCCTGGATTCGATCGGCAAGCATTGGAGCGTCGCGCCCGACGTCGAAGTCACGCTGGAAGCCAATCCGACCAGCGTCGACGCCACGCGGTTTCGCGGCTATCGCACCGCCGGCGTCAACCGCGTGTCGCTCGGCGTGCAGGCGCTCGACGACGTTTCGTTGAAGGAGCTTGGCCGGCTGCACAGCGCGCAGGAAGCGCTCGCCGCGGTCGCGGTGGCGCGCTCGATCTTCGATCGTTATTCGTTCGATCTGATCTATGCCCGCCCGCGCCAGACGCTTGAAGCCTGGAGCGCCGAGCTCAAGCGCGCCATCGCCGAGGCGGCCGAGCATCTGTCGCTCTATCAATTGACCATCGAGCCGGGCACGCCGTTCTTCGGCCTGCACAAGGCCGGCAAGCTCGCCATTCCCAACGACGACCTCGGCCGCGATCTCTACGATCTGACGCAGTCGGTTTGCGCCGATGCAGGCCTGCCCGCGTACGAGATTTCCAACCATGCGCGGCCGGGCGCGGAGTGCCGGCACAATCTGGTTTATTGGCGCGGCCACGAATATGCCGGCATCGGGCCGGGCGCCCATGGCCGCCTCAACATCGACGGCCGCCGCTATGCGACTGAAACCGACAAGAAGCCGGAAGGCTGGCTCGATCGCGTCGAGGCGCAAGGCACCGGCCTGACCGTCGACGAAAAATTGCAGCCCGGCGAAGTCGCCGACGAATTCCTGCTGATGGGGCTGCGGCTCGCCGAAGGCATCGAGACCGAGCGCTTCACCCAGCTGCTCGGGACGCACGCTCGATCCGGTGCGGATTTCATTTTTGCGCGACGGCGGCGCGGTCGAGACCACGCAAGACGGACGCCTGCGCGTTACGCTCGCAGGATTTCCGTTGCTCGATGCGGTGGTGGCGGATCTGGCGGCTTAGCGCGTGCGCAAGCGAACGGAAAGGCTTCACGTCCCCGGCGCGAACGACTTCGGCGCCGGGCCGATCACCTGACCGCCGGTCGGCGTGACCCGCAATACCGACAGCCCGCGCTCATTGGTGCCGTCGGGCCGGAAGCGGAAGATGCCGTCGATGCCGGCAAAGCCCGATGAGTTGGTGAGGATCTGCTCGCTGAAGCGCTGCGGCCCTTGCGTCTTCACCAGTGCCGCGACCAGCGCCACCGCGTCATAGGCCAGCGTCGCGGTGCGCACCGGATCCTGCCCGTAACGCGCCCGATAGCGGCTGGAGAAATTGCGGAAGCCGGTCGATTCCGGCGCGGCGTACCAGCCGCCGTCGAGCGCCGGCGCCGAGAAGATGCGCGGATCGTCCCACAGGCCGGTGCCGAGCAATTGCACGCGCTTGGTGTTGACGCCGTTCGCGGTGAGCGCGGCCACGACTTGCGGCACCGCATCGGCGCCGTCGGGAATGAAAATGCTGTCGACGCGGCTGGCCGCCTGCGCCACGCGCTTGATCGGATCGGCCATGCGGCCGGGATCGAGCGGATATTTCTCGATCGCCAGCACGCGGCCGCCGCGGCGCGCCACTTCCTGCTGGAACGCCGCTTCCACCACCGCGCCATAGGCGTTGTCCGGCAGCAGCGCCGCGAACGAGCGCTTGCCCTTGGAGACGGCGAAATCGACGATGCGCTTGACGTCGGACTCCGGCAGGAAGCTCAGCAGATAGACGCCGCGCGCGGCAACGCTGGCGTCGGTGGAGAACGCGATCACCGGAATGTTGCGGCTGCGCGCGACGCTGCCGACGGCGCTGACCGATTGCGCGAACAGCGGACCGACGATGATTTCGGCGCCTTCGTCGAGCGCCTGCTGGGCGGCCTGCTGCGCGCCTTGCGGCGTGCCGGCGTCGTCCTTCACCAGCAGCTGGATGTTCGGTTCCTTGAATTCGGCCAGCGCCATTTCGGCGGCGTTCTTCATCGACAGCGCGGCGATGCCGGCATTGCCCGGCGCCGACAGCGGCAGGATCAAACCGACGCGGATTTGGCCGGTGCCGATATTCGCGGCCGGCGGCGGCTCGGTCGCCGGGCGCCATCGGCGTTCGCCGTCCGGCTGACCGAAATTGCTGCCGGTGCAGGCAGTCAGAGCCGCGGCCGTCGCGGCAATGGCAAGCGCCGCGCGCGCGCGGCGCAAGCCACGCGTCAGCATCCCCTCGGCTCGCGGCGTCCCCAACATGGTCGCTCCCACACTGCGACGGATATGGCCCATGCGGCCAGTCGTAACTTTAATCCCCTATTTTGTCCCGGAAAAGTTAAGGCAATGAAAAGGATAGGGAATTTGCCCGCGGCCCGGCTTCGCCAGCGCGCCCGCAAGGCTGGTTTTCGCCAAAAACTTCACGCCCAGGCTAAGGTGACGGCCATGACCAGGGACAAAAAACCGGAGGCGGACGGACGGCCACGCGCCTATTCGCCGTTTGGCGCCGCGATCGAGGCCCCCAGGGCCGAGGCCGGCCTCTATCTGGTCGCCACCCCGATCGGCAATCTGGGCGATATCAGCCTGCGGGCGCTCGAGCTGCTGGCGGCGGCCGACGTCATCGCCTGCGAGGACACCAGGGTCACCCGCAAGCTGACCGAGCGCTACGGCATCAAGACGCCGCTGATGCCCTATCACGAGCACAATGCCGGTGAGGCGCGGCCGAAGATCCTCGCCCGGCTGGCCGAGGGCCAGGCCGTCGCGCTGGTGTCGGATGCCGGCACGCCGATGATTTCCGACCCCGGCTACCGGCTGGTGCGCGCCACGGTCGAGGCCGGTCACAGCGTCACCGCGCTGCCGGGCGCGTCCGCGGTGATGGCGGCGCTCAATCTTGCCGGCCTGCCGACCGATCGATTCTTCTTCGAAGGCTTCCTGCCGCCAAAGCAGGCCGGGCGGCAAAAACGCATTGCCGAATTGAACGCCATTCCGGCGACGCTGGTGCTGTTCGAGAGCGGGCCGCGGCTGGCCGCGGCGCTCGCCGATCTCGCCGCCGGTTTGGGTCCGCGCGCCGCCGCGGTCTGCCGCGAACTCACCAAGCTGCACGAGGAAGTCCGGCGCGGCGATCTGACCGATCTGGCGCAGCACTATGCCGAAGGCGCCGAGATCCGCGGCGAGATCGTCATCGTGGTGGCGCCGCCCGCGGACGACGAGACCAGCGCCGGCGATCTCGACGACATGTTGCGCCGCGCGCTGGCGCGCGTCTCGGTCAAGGACGCCGTCGGCGAAGTGGCGCTCGCCACCGGGCGGCCGCGCCGCGACGTCTATCAGCGCGCGCTGGAGCTCGCAAAGGACAGCGACCAAGAGGACAGCGACAATGGCGCCGCGTAAGCCGCCGGCGCCGCCCAAATCCGCACCGAGCGCGGAACGGCAAGCGGCCGTTCGGCTTAGGCATCTCCGCCGAAAGCCGCGCCGCGGCCTGGCTGATCGGCAACGGTTTCCGCATTCTGGCGCGGCGCTGGAAAAGTCCGCTCGGCGAAATCGACATCGTCGCCCGCCGCTTTCAATTGCTGATCTTCGTCGAGGTCAAGGCGCGCGCGAAATTGGACGACGCGGCGGAATCCTTGAGCGAGCGGCAGCAGCGCCGCATCGCCGCGGCGGCGGAAATCTGGCTGTCGCACAATCCCGACTATGCCAATTTCAATATGCGCTTCGACGCGATCCTGGTCGCGCCCGGCAAGTTGCCGCGGCATATTCCGGCGGCGTTCGAGACGTGATGCTTATCCTCCCCCGCAGGGGGAGGGTGGCCGCGAGCGCTAGCGACGCGGTCGGGTGGGGATCGCAATCGAAGGATTGCCCCACCCGGCTCGCGGCGCTCGCCACCCTCCCCTTTCAGGGGAGGGTACTACGCGCTGAGCCGCTCGAAGAACTGATCGACCTGGCCGCGGATGCGGCCGGCGACGCTGCCGAGATCGTCGGCCACGCTTTTCACCGCGACGGCGCTGGCGCGGGTGTCCTGCGTCGCCGAGCCGACCAGGTTGACCTCGTTGGCGGTATCGACCGTGCGCCGGGCCGCGGTCTCGACGCTGCGCGCGATTTCCGCGGTGGCTGCGCCCTGCTCGGTCACGGCGGCCGCGATGGCGCCGCTGATATTGCCGATTTCGCGGATGGTATGTTCGATCGCGGTGATCGCCTCGATCGAGCGCGTGGTGGCGCGCTGCATGCCGGCGATCTGCGCGCCGATTTCTTCGGTGGCGCGGCTGGTCTGGCCGGCCAGCGCCTTGACCTCGCCGGCGACCACGGCAAAGCCGCGCCCGGCCTCGCCCGCGCGCGCCGCTTCGATGGTGGCGTTGAGCGCCAGCAGATTGGTCTGCTCGGCGATATCGGTGATCAGCTTGACCACGTCGCCGATGCGCGCGGCCGCTTCGTCCAGTTCCTTGACCGCCAGATTGGTGCGGCCGGCCTCGCTCACCGCCTTGGTGGCGATGGCGTTGGACTGCGCCGACCTGGCGATCGATCTCGTTGACCGAGGCCGACAGCTCATCGGCGGCCGACGCGATGTCGCGCACATTGGACGATGCCTCGGCGGAAGCCGCTTCGGCGCGCGCGGTCTTGGCCGAAGCGTCGTCGGCGGCGCCGGCAAGCTGGCTCGAGGCCGCCAGCATCTGGTCGGAAATGCGGCCGAGCTCGGACAGCGTCGCTTCAACGTCGGCCGAGAACCGCGCGATTTCGCCGGACATCTCCTGCTGGCGGCGGGCGCGCAAACCGGCATCGTCGACCACGGTGTGATTGAGCTCTTCGTTATGCCGCATGGCGAGCTGGAAGACGCCGATCGATCGCGCCAGCGCGCCGATCTCGTCGCGGCGCTCGCTGAACGGAATCGAAACGCCGGCCTCGCCGGCGGCGACCTGTTCGGTGATGCGGGTAATGTCGGCAAGCGGCTTGGCCACGCTGCGGTGGATCATGACGGCTCCCGACGCTCGCCAGCATGACCGCGAACGCGGCGAGCAGGCTCAGCCAAAGCGCGGTTGCGTCGATGCCGTGCTCCATCTGGGTATAGCTCTGACGGGCGCGGTCGGCATATTGGCGGCTGAGCGTATCGAGATCGTGGGTCAGCTCGTTGCGCGCGTCGGCCGGAAAGTTCTTTTCCGCCCAATCGCGCGCCGCCTTCGGCCCGACTCCTCGGCGATGCGCATCAGTTCGGGCGCGAAATTCTGGAACGCCGAGAGGCGGATGGAGAACTGTTTGAAATAGTCGGCGTCCTCGGCTCGAACGGTTCGCTGCCAGTCGGCTGATCACCTTGTCGATCTGGTCGTTGAACTTGCCGAGATCGGCGCCATAGGGCGCGGCGGACTTGATGTCGGGCGACATGGCGACGCCGCGCGCCGCCGACTGCACCGCGTAGATCAGGCCATTGACGCGCTCGACGTTCAAGGTGCCGGCATTGGCGGATTGGAATTCGTCGGTCAGCGCGGCGTGGTGGCGCGCGCTCGACACCGCGACCACCGATAGCGCGAGCGTGATGGTGGCCATCAACGCGAAGATCGCATAGAGCTTGGCGGCAATCGAAAGCTTCGGCAAAGTCACAAACGACCCCCACCCCGTGCGAAACAGGTCTGCGAGCGGTTATAGTGGCGGTAAAATGTTAACGGTCTGTTTGCCTTAATCGCACCGTTGCCTAAAACATGGTCCAAATCACCCAGAAGGTCCGCATGAGCCTGAAAATCGCGGTGCAGATGGATCCGATCCAGCGGATCAACATCAAGGGCGATTCCACCTTCGCCCTGCTGCTGGAGGCGCAAAAGCGCGGCCATACGCTCGCTTATTACACGACCGACCGGCTGGCCCTGCTCAACGGCCGGGTGTTCGTCGACGGTCGAAACCCTGACCGTGCGCGACCAGGCCGGCGACCATTTCACGCTTGATGCGCCGCGGCGCGTGGAATTGGCGGAATTCGACGTGGTGCTGCTGCGCCAGGACCCGCCCTTCGACCTCGCCTATATCACCAGCACGCATCTGCTGGAGCGCATCCACCCCAAGACGCTGGTGGTCAACGACCCCGCGCATGTGCGCAACGCGCCGGAAAAGATTTTCGTCACCGAGTTCACCGACCTGATGCCGCCGACGCTGATCACGCGCGACCTCGCCGAGATCAAGGCGTTCCGCGCCGAGCACAACGACATCGTGATGAAGCCGCTCTATGGCCACGGCGGCGGCGCGGTTTTCCGCATCACGCGTGACGACCTCAATTTCGGCTCGCTGTTCGACATGTTCTCGGTCACCTTCCGCGAGCAGTGGGTGGTGCAGAAATTCCTGCCGGCGGTGAAGCAGGGCGACAAGCGCATCCTGCTGGTCGACGGCGAGTTCGCCGGCGCGGTCAACCGCATTCCGGCGGCCGACGATCTGCGCTCCAACATGGTGCGCGGCGGCGCGCCGGCGGCGACCGACCTGACCGCCCGCGAGCGCGAAATCTGCAAGCGGCTCGGACCGGCCTTGCGCGAACGCGGCATGATCTTCGTCGGCATCGACGTGATCGGCGACTGGATCACCGAGATCAACGTCACCTCGCCGACCGGCATCCGCGCGGTGAAGAACCTCGGCGGGCCTGATGCTGCGGCGATGGTGTGGGACGTGATCGAGAAGAAGCGGAAGGCCGCCTAGCGCGGCTTGGCTAGGCCGCCCAGTCGGCCAATGGCCGACCGAAGCCGTCGAACGCATAGGCGATGCGCGGGCCGCTCGGCGGCTGGTGCTGCATCTGCCAGATCAATTCCTCGATCTCGTTGCCGGCGTCCTCGGCCTCGATCCGGGCCAGCCGAGCCTGCTGCAATTCCTCAGCAATCGTCTTGCTATCGATCATGGCGGCGGCTCCCTGGCTCGAATTAACGCGAGCATAACTGAGTCGTTCCGTTCTGCAAATGTTCTTGTTCCCCTCCACAACTTAGGCTACACTCCCCGGTAGCAAAGTAGGGGCGGGATCGATGGTCCAGCGCGTCTCGACGGTCGCCTTCGAGGGCATCGAAGCCCGTGCCGTGGACGTGCAGGTGCAGGTCGCGCCCGGCCTGCCGGCCTTCAACATCGTCGGCCTGCCCGACAAGGCGGTGTCGGAAGCCAAGGAGCGGGTGCGCGCGGCGCTGGTCGCCTCAGGACTCGCGCTGCCGGCGCGCCGCATCACCATCAATCTGGCGCCGGCCGATCTGCCGAAGGAAGGCAGCCATTACGACCTGCCGATCGCGCTCGGCCTGATGGCGGCGATCGGCGCCATCCCGCAGGACGCGATTTCCGGCTTCACCGTGCTGGGCGAGTTGGGCCTCGACGGCGGCATCGCGCCGGTGGCCGGCGTGCTGCCGGCGGCGATCGGCGCCAATGCCCGCGGCCAAGGTTTGATCTGTCCGCAGGTCTGCGGGCCGGAAGCGGCCTGGGCTTCTCCTGAGATCGAGATCGTCGCGGCGCAATCGCTGATCCAGCTCGCCAATCATTTCAAGGGCACGCAGGTGCTGTCGCGGCCGCATCCCGAAGATCCGCGAGATCGACGGCGTGCCGCTCGACCTTGCCGACATCAAGGGCCA
Organism: uncultured Alphaproteobacteria bacterium; assembly: GCA_963825015.1. Taxonomy (GTDB): domain Bacteria; phylum Pseudomonadota; class Alphaproteobacteria; order Rhizobiales; family Xanthobacteraceae; genus Pseudolabrys. The sequence continues at coordinate 178,240 of CAWGRN010000008.1, forward strand.
GGAGAGCGCCAAGCGCGCGCTCGAAGTCGCCGCCGCCGGCGGCCATAACCTGGTGATGGTCGGGCCGCCCGGCGCCGGCAAGTCGATGCTGGCGGCAAGGCTGCCGTCGATCCTGCCGCCGCTGTCGCCGGCCGAACTGCTCGAAGTCTCGATGATCGCCTCGGTCGCCGGCGTGATCGAAGGCGGCGCGCTGACCAACAAGCGGCCGTTCCGGTCGCCGCATCACTCGGCGTCGATGCCGGCGCTGGTCGGCGGCGGCTTGCGGGCGCGGCCGGGCGAAATTTCGCTGGCGCATAACGGCGTCTTGTTCCTCGACGAGATGCCGGAATTCTCCGCCCAGGTTCTCGACTCGCTGCGCCAGCCGCTGGAAACCGGCGAGGTCGCGATCGCGCGCGTCAATCACCGCATCACCTATCCGGCGCGTTTCATGCTGGTGGCGGCGATGAATCCGTGCCGCTGCGGGCGCGCCAGCGACCCCGGATTCGCCTGCAAACGCGGGCCCAATCTGCGCTGCGCGGCCGAATACCAAGGCCGGCTGTCGGGGCCTTTGCTCGACCGCATCGACCTGCATATCGAGGTGCCGGCGGTGACCGCCGCCGACCTGATCCTGCCGCCGCCGTCGGAAGGCAGCCGCGAGGTCGCGGCCCGCGTCGCGCGCGCCCGCGACATCCAGACCGAGCGCTACGCCTCAATGGGACTGCCGCATGTGCGCACCAACGCCCAGGCCAACGGCCCGGTGCTGGAGGAAGTCGCGCAGCGCCGACGCCGGCGGCATGGCGCTGCTGCGCGACGCCGCCGACCAGATGCATCTGTCGGCGCGCGGCTATCACCGCGTGCTGCGGGTCGCCCGCACGCTGGCCGACCTCGACGGCGCCGACAAAGTCGGCCGCGTGCATCTGGCCGAGGCTTTGTCCTACCGCGCGCTGACCGACGAAGTGCGCCGCGCGGCGTAGCGACCGATTCATTCGACCGCGCGCAATTTAATCAACAGTTAATCAGTCGGTCCTAGCCTTGCTGTGTCGCGCGCCGATTTGGCCGCGCCGCCCTTGGGGGGCCCATGACACGCACCCACCTTTTCTCGCTGATGGCTCTGGTCGTCGCGGTGCCGGCGGCAACCGCCGGCTCGTTCTTCTCCTCGAGCGCCAAGCCATGTTTCGTCGCCGGCAATGCCGGCTACGAATTGTCCGGCAGCGCCAAGGCCGACTACACCGTGCGCATCGACAACACCGCGCCGAACCCCAGCCTGCGCATGCAGCTGGTCGACGATCCGGCGGCGGCCGATTTCATGCTGGTCGATGACGGCGATGCGGCCGAGACCTGCAAGGCCACCAGCACCGTCAGCAGCATCCGCGTCGATCCGGCCGCGGCCCATCCCGACTTGACGGTGGCGCTGTCGCGCACCGAGGCCAACTACAAGATCTACGTGCGCTCGGCGAATTATACCGAGCAGGATGCCGCCGCCTTGTTCGCGGTGATCTGGCAAAACACCCGCAAAACCGGGCAGATCAGCCATCCCGGCCGCGCTTTCGCCGAGACCCGTTAGTCCGGCCTGAGCGGGCTTAACCCGGCTTTCACCATGTTCGCGCCCACGGGCTAGCCGCCCGTGATGGGGAATGAATTTGCAAGATTCCTGGCGCCAAATGGCCGCCGGGACCATGCAAAATAAAGCTACAGCCAAACGCGTTTCCGCGCTCCGGACCAACTCGCGCAACACCAGGTCGCTGGTGCTGTTCGGCCGCACGGTCGTGACCACCTTGTCGATCGTGTCGGCCTGGCTCGGGTTCCTCGCCGGCGTGCGCATGCAGAGCGACACCTACGATCCGCACGCCTATGCCATCGGCGCCGGCGCGCTGTTTGCCGCGGCCTGCGCCGTCATCGCCTTCCTGCTGACGCGCCGGCGGGTGGCGAAACTGAAGTTGCGCATTCTCGAAGCCCGCGTCGAGGAATTGTCCGATCGCAATTGGGAACTGCGCGAGGCGGAAGAGCGCGCGCGCAGCCTGCTGGAAGCGCAAGGCGACCTGATCGTGCGCCGCGACAGCGCCGGCCGCGTCACTTACGCCAACGACGCCTTCTGCGCGCTGGCGGGAAAAGACCGCGAAGCCTTGATCGGCAAGGCGATGGAATTGCCGGTGCTCGATCGCGGCGCGCTGACCGTGCTGCCCGACGGCACCCGCGTGCACGACCAGAAGATCGCCTGCGGCGCAAGTGCGCGCTGGATCGCCTGGCGCGAAGTCGCGGTGCGCGGCGAGAGCGGCAGCGAGGTGCAGGGCGTCGGCCGCGACGTCACCGACCGCGTCGAAGCCGAACGCGCGCTTGAAAATGCGCGCGACCAGTCGGAAACCGCCAATCGCGCCAAGTCGCGCTTTCTCGCCATGGTCAGCCATGAAATCCGCACGCCGCTCAACGGCATTCTCGGCATGGCGGATCTGCTGCTCGATACCGCCGCTGACGCCCGAACAAGTGACCTATGCCAAGGCGGCGAAGACCTCGGGCGAAACGCTGTTGTCGCTGATCGAGGAGATTCTCGATTTCTCCAAGATCGAAGCCGGCAAGCTCGAACTGGAAGCCCGGCCGTTCGCGCTTCAGCCGCTGGTCGAGGAAGCCGTCGAGCTGTTGGCGCCGCGCGCGCAGGCCAAAGGCATCGAGATCGCGTCGTTCGTCGACGACCGCCTGCCGGCGACCATCGTCGGCGATGCCGCACGTTTGCGCCAGGTGCTGCTCAATCTCGCCGGCAACGCCATCAAGTTCACCGAGCACGGCGGCGTCGCGGTGATCGTCGAGCCGGGCGAACACGCCGGCGAAATTCGTTTTCCAGGTGCGCGATACCGGCATCGGCTTGCGGCCGGACGATCAGCAACGCATCTTCCTCGACTTCGAGCAGGCCGACGGCTCGTCGACGCGCAAGTTCGGCGGCACCGGCCTCGGTCTCGCGATTTCCAAGCGGATCGTCGAGCGGATGGACGGCCGCATCGCGGTCGACAAGCGAGCCGGGCGCTGGCGCCACTTTCAGTTTCACCGTGCCGTTGCAGGCAGCGCGGCCGACGGGAGCCGGTGTCGAATTCGCCGCACCCGATCTGCACGGCGCCGCGGTGCTGATCGTGGCGGCGTCGGAAATCGAGGGCGCGCTGCTGGCGCGGCGGCTCGGACCGCTGGGGCGCCAAGACTTGCATGAAGACTTTTGCAGCGACCGACGAGAACGTCGCCCGCGCGACGCTGCCGGAAGGCCGCTTTGACGCGCTGCTGGTCGACTATCGCGCTGGCGCGCAAGATGATCGCCGGCGGCGTTGTTGAACAGCTCGAAGCGCCGCGGCGTATCGTGCTGATCCGGCCGGCCGAGCGGCACGAGTTGCCCGCGCTCAAGGCCGCGGGCTTTACCGGCTATCTGGTCAAGCCGGTGCGCGCCGCTTCGCTCGCGGCCCGGCTGACCGCCGAGGATGCTTTCGACTCCGCGCTCGCCGAAACCGCCGTCACAGCCGGTCAACGCCGACGACGACGGCAAGGCAAGGACAATGGACTGTCGATCCTGGTGGCCGAGGACAACGAGATCAACGCGCTGCTGGCGCGCGCGCTGCTGGTGCGGCTCGGCCATCGTCCCGACCGTCGCCGGCAACGGCGCGGCCGCGGTGGAATCCTGGGCCGCCGCACGCGCCGCGGGCAGCCCCTACGATCTGGTGTTGATGGACGTCCAGATGCCGGTGATGGACGGACTGGAAGCCGCCCGCCGCATCCGCGCCGCCGAGACCGAGACTGGCAGCCCGCCGACCCCGATGCTGGCGCTCACCGCCAATGCCTATGCCGAGGATCGCGACGCCTGCCTTGCCGCCGGCCTGGACGGCCTGCTGGTCAAGCCGCTGAACCGCGAACGCCTGCGCGAGGCGCTGGAAATCGTGGCGCGCCGGGCGTCGCTTGCGGCCTGACGACAAGCTTCCCCACATTGTCATAAATTCGTGTCCGGCCCATGCTGTAGACTTGCCGCAATTCGATTGCTGATTCGGCTGAGATGAGATTTCTTGCGAAAATCGCATCAAATTCGCGCTGAAAAGGACTTCAAAGCCCATGGCTAGCAGCGATAGCCGCACTGTCAGCGCCCCGCGCAATCTGCTCAGCCGGTTTCGCCCGGCGCCCGCCAGTCCCGGCGTTCCCAATCTGATTTCGACGTTGCAGGCCTATGGCGGATTGCAGGCCTGGGCTGCGCGCGCGCATCGGCCGTCGCAGAGCCTGGGCCGCATCGGCTCGCTGGAAGTGCGGCTGGCGCAGACCGCAGCCGAAGTCCGGCAGGCGCAGAAACTGCGCTACCGGGTTTTCTACCAGGAGGGTTCGGCGATCCCCAATCCCGGCCGGCTGTTCGCCCGCCGCGACATCGACAGCTATGACGCGATCTGCGACCACCTGCTGGTGCTCGATCACGCCGCGCGCGACGGTCATCCCGGCAACCGGCCGGCGGTGGTCGGCACCTATCGGCTGTTGCGTCAGCCGCTGGCCGAGGAATATGGCGGCTTCTACACCTCCGGCGAATTCGATATCGGCGGGCTGATCGCGCGCCACAGCAATCTGCAATTCCTCGAGCTCGGCCGCTCCTGCGTGCTGGCGCCCTATCGCAACAAGCGCACGGTCGAACTGTTGTGGCACGGCATCCATGGCTACGTGTTGCAGAACCGCATCGACGTGATGATCGGCTGCGCCAGTCTCGACGGCACCGAGCCGCGGCAGCTCGCGCTGCCGCTGTCGTTCCTGCATCACTATGCGCGCGCGCCGGAAGCCTGGCGCGCGCGCGCGCTGCCGGAGCGCTATATCGAGATGAACCGCATGTCGAAGGAATCGATCGATCCGAAGGAGGCGCTGCGCGTGCTGCCGCCGTTGGTCAAGGGCTATCTGCGGCTCGGCGCCTATATCGGCGACGGCGCGGTGGTCGACCACGAATTCGGCACCACCGACGTGCTGATCGTGCTGCCGATGTCGGCGATCAAGCAGCGCTACCTGCGAGCACTTCGACTTGAGCCGGCGCGGCGTGACGCTAGAGCCGCCGCAGCGACACTTCCTCGACCAGATGGCTTTCGCCCTTCTTCAGGATCAGATCGGAGCGCTGGCGCGTCGGCAGAATATTTTCGTGCAGATTGACCAGATTGATGCGCTCCCAGATCGACGACGCGGTCTCGACCGCTTCGTTCGTCGGAGAGTTGCGAATAGCGATGGAAGTAGGATTTCGGATCGCGGAACGCGGTGCCGCGCAGCGTTAAAAAGCGGTCGACATACCAGGACTTCAGCACGTCCTCGTCGGCGTCGAGATAGACCGAGAAATCGAAAAAGTCCGAGACGAACGGGATCGCCTTGCCGTCTTTCGGCAGGCGCCCGGTCTGCAACACGTTCAAGCCTTCGACGATGAGAATTTCCGGCCGGTCGACTTCCACCCACTGGTTCGGCGTCACGTCGTAGGTCAGATGCGAATAGACCGGCGCGCGCGCCGGGCGGCGGCCGGCCTTCACGTCGGTGAGGAAGCGCAGCAGCGCCGGCAGATCGTAGCTTTCCGGAAAGCCCTTCTTCTCCATCAGGCCTTCGCGTTCGAGGATCGAATTCGGAAACAGAAAGCCGTCGGTGGTGACGAGATCGACCTTCGGCACGTTCGGCCAGCGCGCCAGCAAGGCTTGCAGCACGCGCGCGGTGGTCGATTTGCCCACCGCGACCGAACCGGCGACGCCGATGATGAACGGCATCTTGACGTCTTCGGTGCCGAGGAAGCGTTCCTGGGCGCGGAACAGCCGCTGCGTCGCGGTCACGTAGAGCGACAGCAGCCGCGACAGCGGCAGATAGATTTCTTCGACTTCCTTGATGTCGAGCCGGTCGTGCAGCGAGCGCAGCCGCGTGACCTCTTCCGAGGTCAGCGTCATCGGCGTGTCTTCGCGCAACGTCGCCCATTCCGCGCGCGAGAAGGTGCGGTAGGGCGAAAGCGTTTCTTCGGTGCGCTGTTCCATCAAGCGTTCGCCTAGCTCTTAGCGGGTGACGCGCGGCCTTTTCCTGCGTGGCCGGATTGCGCGGTGCGCTTGCCCAGTTCGGCCTCGACCTCGGCCAGCGTGACGCCGCGCGCTTCCAGCACGACCAGCAGATGATAGAGAAGGTCGGCGGTTTCCGAAATCAGCCGGCCCTTGTCCTCCTGCACGGCGGCCATCGCGGTTTCGAATGCCTCTTCGCCCAGCTTCTTGGCGCAGTGCGCGATGCCCTTGTCGATCAGCGCGCGCGTATAGGATTCAGCCGCGCCCGCCTTGGCGCGCTCGTGCACGCGGTTTTCCAGATCGGCCAGGGTGAACTTGGTCATAGCGCGTCCTTTGCGGGCGTCCTTTATCACGGATCGAGCCGCATCGGCAGGCCCGCTTTGGCCATATATTGCTTGGCTTCGCGCACGCTGTGCTCGCCGAAATGGAAGATCGAGGCCGCCAGCACCGCGGTGGCGTGGCCGTCGCGGATGCCTTCCACCATGTGGTCGAGATTGCCGACCCCGCCGGAGGCGATCACCGGCACGGTGATGGCATCGGCAATCGCGCGGGTCAGCGCGATGTCGAAGCCGGTCTTGGTGCCGTCGCGGTCCATCGAGGTCAGCAGGATTTCGCCGGCGCCGAGCGCCACCACTTCGCGGGCGTATTCGACCGCGTCGATGCCGGTCGGATTTGCGGCCGCCGATCGGTGAAGATCTCCCAGCGATCCTTCTCGCCGGGCTTCGACACTTTCTTGGCGTCGATCGCCACCACGATGCACTGGTCGCCGAATTTCTCCGCCGCTTCCTTGACGAAGGCGCGCCGCTCCACCGCCGCGGTGTTGATCGACACCTTGTCGGCGCCGCAGGTGAGCAGCTTGCGGATGTCCTCGACCGTGCGCACGCCGCCGCCGACGGTCAGCGGCATGAAGCAGGCTTCCGCCGTGCGCGTCACCACGTCGTAGATGGTGTCGCGGTTCTCGTGGCTCGCGGTGATGTCGAGAAAGCACAGTTCGTCGGCGCCGGCGGCGTCATAGGCGATCGCCGCTTCGACCGGATCGCCGGCGTCGCGCAGATTGACGAAATTGACGCCCTTGACCACGCGGCCGTCTTTGACGTCGAGGCAGGGAATGACGCGGACTTTGAACATGGCTCAGGCGCGCTTTCGCGGCGCGGATGAGCTTCATCGCCTCCGCCGCATCGAGCCGCCCGTCATAGAGCGCGCGGCCGGCGATGGCGCCTTCGAGTTTCTTGGCGCGCGGCTCGAGCATCGCCTTGATGTCCTCGATCGAGGCCAAGCCCGCCCGAGGCGATCACCGGAATCGAGATCGCTTCGGCCAGCGCTATGGTTGCGTCGAGATTGAGACCCTTGAGCAAGCCGTCGCGCGCGATGTCGGTATAGATGATGGCCGCGACGCCGGCATCCTCGAAGCGGCGCGCGATATCGAGCGCCGACAGTTCCGAGAGTCTCGGCCCAGCCCTGCACCGCCACCTTGCCGTCGCGCGCGTCGAGCCCGACCGCGATGCGGCCGGGAAATTTCTTCGCCGCGTCCTTCACCAGCGCCGGATTGCGCACCGCCGCGGTGCCGATGATGACGCGGTTGACGCCCTTGTCGAGCCAGGCTTCCACCGTCGCCATGTCGCGCACGCCGCCGCCGAGCTGCACCGGAATGCCGATGGCTTCCAGAATGCGTTCGACCGCGCCGGCGTTCACCGGCTTGCCGGCAAAGGCGCCGTCGAGATCGACGATGTGCAGATATTCGAAGCCCTGCAGTTCGAAGGCGCGCGCCTGCGCCGCCGGGTCGCGGTGAAACACCGTGGCGCGCGCCATGTCGCCCTGCTCCAGCCGCACGGCGAGGCCTTCCTTGAGATCGATGGCGGGAAACAGAATCACGGCGTCCACTTCAAAAAATTCGCGATCAGCCGCGAGCCCGAGCTTCTGGCTCTTCTCCGGGTGAAACTGCGTGCCGACCATGTTGTCGCGTCCGACGATGGCCGTGAGCGGGCCGCCATAGTCGGCCTGCGCCACCAGATCGGCGCGCTGCGCGGCCTTCAGCTCATAGGAGTGCACGAAATAGGCGTGCAGGCCATCCGGCCCAAGCGGAATATCCTCGAGCAGCGGATGGGCTTTCAGCATGTTCAGCGTGTTCCAGCCCATATGCGGGATTTTCAAGGCCGGATCGGACGGCGCGATGCGGTCGACTTCGCCGGCGAATCCAGCCGAGGCCCGGCGTCACCTGATATTCGCGGCCGCGCTCGGCCATCAATTGCATGCCGACGCAGATGCCGAAAAACGGCCGGCCGCGCTGCCGCACGGTTTGTTCGAGCGCGTCGATCATGCCGGGAATGTCGTCGAGCCCGCGCCGGCAATCGGCGAAAGCGCCGACGCCCGGCAGCACCACGCGGTCGGCGCGCGCCACCGTCGTCGGGATCGCTGGTCACCACGATCGGCTGATCGTGGCCGCTCTCGCGCGCGGCGCGCTCGAAGGCTTTCGCCGCCGAGTGCAGATTGCCCGAGCCGTAATCGACAATGGCGACGCTCATCGCTGGCTTCCCGGCTCGGGGAACAGGCCGATGACATCGGACGGCGACGGCGGCCCGCGCCGCACCGGCGTTGCGTATTTCGGCTCCGGCGGCACGAAACTCGGCGCAGGCTGCGACGGCTCGCGTTTGGCCCATTCGGCGTAGAAGCGCCGCTCCGCCATTTCCGCGTCTTCGCCGACGACGAAGCCGAGCGTCTTCCAGCCGCGCCGCGGCAAGCGTCCAGCGCCACAGCGTCGCCGCCTCGAAGCCGATCAGCAGCGCGATCAGAAAGCCGGCGAGAAATTTCACCGACGACGGCGCGCCGATCAGGTAAAGCCCGGCGCCGAACACGGCACTCACGACGAGATAGACCGACGAGCGCCAGCCACAGCCGGTGCACCAGCAGCCACAGCGGCGCCAGCACGAAAGCCCAGAAATAGAATCCGTCGCGCACGAAGACGAAGCGTTCCGGACTGGCAACGCTTTCGCTCTTGCGCGGCGGCGGTTCGTGGACGGTGAAAGTGGGCATCTCGTGCTCTCAACTATTTCCGGTCATTCCGGGGCGCGCCGTAGGCGCGAACCCGGAATCCATATTCACAGACCGGGGTTATGGATTCCGGGTTCGCCGCTTCGCGGCGCCCCGGAATGACGTATTGCCTCACCCGCCGAGCGAGCCCTTGGTCGACGGCACTTCGTCCTTGGCGCGCGGATCGATCGTCACCGCGCCCTTGAGCGCCCGCGCCAGCCCCTTGAAGCAGGACTCGGCGATATGGTGATCGTTGGTCCCGTATAAGCACTCGGCGTGCAGCGTGATGCCGGCATTCATGGCGAAGGCCTGGAACCATTCCTGCACCAGCTCGGTGTCGAAGGTGCCGACCTTGTCGCGCACGAACTCGGCCTTGAACACCAGGAACGGCCGGCCGGAAATGTCGATCGCGACGCGGGTCAAGGCCTCGTCCATCGGCACGTGCACGTCGGCGTAACGGGTGATGCCCTTCATGTCGCCGAGCGCCTGCTTCACCGCCTGGCCGAGCGCGATGCCGACATCCTCGGTGGTGTGGTGGTGGTCGATATGCAGGTCGCCCTTGGCCTTGACCGTGATGTCGATGCGCGAGTGCCGCGCCAAAAGGTCGAGCATGTGATCGAGGAAGCCGATGCCGGTCGCGACCGACGACAGGCCTTTGCCGTCGAGATCGATTGCGACCTCGACGTCGGTTTCCTTGGTCTTGCGCTTCACGGTCGCAGTGCGCATGGGCTAATCCTTTATTCGCGCGCCTTTTATCAGGGGTTTGCGGGATTCGCCACCTCGGGTGCCGACGCCCCGAAAGAGGGCGGGCCCCGGTTTGCATCGCCCGCCGGACATCCCTACATGTGCAGGCATCCGAGGGGTAAACGCGTATGTCCGCCAACGAAACGCCTAGCTGGCACGGCACCACCATCCTCACCGTCCGCAAGGGCGGCACGGTGGTCATCGGCGGCGACGGCCAGGTCTCGATCGGCCAGACCATCGTCAAATCCAATGCCAAAAAGGTGCGCAGACTGGGCAAAGGCGACGTGATCGGCGGCTTTGCCGGCGCCACCGCCGACGCCTTTACCTTGTTCGAGCGGCTGGAAAGCAAGCTCGAGCAGTATCCCGGGCCAGTTGCTGCGCGCCTCGGTCGAACTCGCCAAGGACTGGCGCACCGACCGCTATCTGCGCCGCCTCGAAGCCATGATGATCGTCGCCGACGTCAATGTGTCGCTGGTGCTGACCGGCACCGGCGACGTGCTGGAGCCGGAAATGGGCGTGGCCGGCATCGGCTCCGGCGGCAACTACGCGCTCGTCGGCCGCCCGTGCGCTGCTCGACGGCGCGCTCGATGCCGAGGCGATCGTGCGCCGCTCGCTCGACATCGCCGCCGATATTTGCGTCTACACCAACCGCAACGTCACCATCGAATCCTTGAAATCGTAATCGAGTAATCAAGTTGACCGACTTCTCCCCCCGCGAAATCGTTTCCGAACTCGACCGCTATATCGTCGGCCAGAACGACGCCAAGCGCGCGGTCGCCATCGCGCTGCGCAACCGCTGGCGGCGGCTGCAGCTCGACGACAAATTGCGCGAAGAGGTGCTGCCGAAAAACATTCTGATGATCGGACCGACCGGCGTCGGCAAGACCGAAATCTCGCGCCGCCTGGCCAAGCTCGCGGGCGCGCCGTTTCTGAAAGTCGAAGCCACCAAATTCACCGAGGTCGGCTATGTCGGCCGCGACGTCGAGCAGATCATCCGCGACCTGGTGGAGATTTCCATCGCGCTGACCCGCGAACGCAAGCGCAAGGACGTGCAGGCGCGCGCCGAGCAGGCGGCGGAAGAGCGCGTGGTCGACGCGCTGGTCGGGCCCGCCTCAAGCCCGGCGACGCGCGAAAGCTTCCGCAAGAAGCTGCGCGCCGGCGAACTCAACGACAAGGAAATCGAGATCGAAGTGCAAGGCGGCGGCGCCGGCATGCCGATGTTCGAGATCCCCGGCATGCCGGGCGCGCAGATGGGCGCCATCAATATCGGCGATATTTTCGGCAAGACTCGGCGGCGGCCGCACCAAGACCCGGCGCGTCACCGTGCTGGAATCGCACGACATCCTGGTCAACGAGGAATCCGACAAGCTGCTCGACAGCGAGCAACTGGTGCAGGAATCGATCAAGGTGGTCGAGCAGAACGGCATCGTGTTTCTCGACGAGATCGACAAGATCGCCGGGCGCGAAGGCCGCGGCGGCGCCGACGTGTCGCGCGAAGGCGTGCAGCGCGATCTGCTGCCGCTGATCGAAGGCACCACCGTCAACACCAAACATGGACCGGTGAAGACCGACCACATTCTGTTCATCGCCTCCGGCGCGTTTCATATTTCCAAGCCGTCCGATCTGTTGCCCGAACTGCAAGGCCGGCTGCCGATCCGCGTCGAATTGAACGCGCTCACCCGCGACGATATGCGCCGCATCCTGACCGAGCCCGAAGCTTCGCTGATCAAGCAATATGTGGCGCTGCTGAAGACCGAAGGCGTGACGCTGGACTTCACCGAAGACGCCATCGACGCCATCGCCGATGTCGCGGTGGCGGTGAATTCCTCGATCGAGAATATCGGCGCGCGGCGTTTGCAGACGGTGATGGAACGCGTGCTCGACGAAATCTCGTTCGCCGCCACCGACCGCTCCGGCGAGACGGTCAAGATCGACGCGGCTTACGTCGACAAGCACATCGGCGATCTGGCGAAAAATACCGATTTGAGCCGGTTTATTTTGTAGACAGGCCGAGCCTTGTGCGGCGGCCTTTATTAATTATGGTTACAATTAATGGTTGAGCAACATCCAGGATGGCTACAGTCGCTTGAGTGGAATAAATATTTGTTCCAGGAGCATGACTATGTCCGCGGACAGCCGGGACAACGCGAAGGCCGACCGAGAACGCTTGGCTCCCGGCGCGCATCTTCGCGCCGAGATCCAGCGGCTTGGCCTCGATCAGGTCGCCGTGAGCAAGGCGACCGGCGTTTCGCGCCAGTCCGTCAATAATATAATCAACGGCCGCCAGGCGATTTCGCGCGCGATGGCGGGCAAGCTCGGCCGTCTCACCGGGCAAAGCTCGGACTACTGGCTGCGTGAATGGTTTCCCAACAAAGGCGCGCGTCGCGGCGCCGCCATGCCGGCCATTCGGGTCGCCGGCGCCGGCATCCTGGTCAATCATCAGATCTTACAGGCGGTGAAAGACGGCATCATCGGCATCGCCCCATTTGCCGCGCAAAATTTACGATCCGCTTCGATCGATTTGACGCTGAACGACACCCTGATCACCGCGGGCGGCGATCGGGTCAACATTGGCCGGGCAAAAGGTTTCGTCCTCGAACCCAAGGCTTCGATCAAGGCGACGACGAAAGAGCGCATCGAGCTGCCGCGCGATTATCTTGGCCGGCTCGGCGGCACGGCGCGGCTTGCCGGCCATGGCATCCTTGTTTGCAATGCATTGCAAATCGAGCCGGGCTTTAAAGGCCGCGTGGATTTTTGTTTGTTCAACGCCGGCGCAAGCTCGTTCCGTCTGCGCTATCTCGATGCAGTCCTCAGCCTCGAGATTTCGCGGCTCGCCGCAGCCCCGGACGGAATTCCAACAACCTGAAATGTATTACCGGTTGTGTCGCGTGGAATATAAAATTTTATTGACACATTGCAAATCGTCCGGAACTATCCTTGCGGTTGCAAACGTCAATGTGGCGACAGCTGCCGAAGGGGGGATTTCGTCATGCGTCAGCAGAATGGGAAACGGGGAGCGCCGGCAATATGCGATTGGCGCCGAAAGCGCCTTGCGCGAGGAAGTCATCGGGGACGCCTTGGAACTCTGCCTCGTCAGCTCCCGCCTGTTGGCGAGAATGAGCGGGTCGAATCAGGCGCTTGAAACGGCGCCAACCTCGAAACGGCCCGCTAAACAAGCGGCCGCGCTCGAAGCGGCGGTCCTAGGCCCGCACCGGCGGGCATCCGGTCATTCGCTTCGGCTGCGCCGCACCCGCACATAGAGCGCGCCTTCGCCACCGTGGCGGATGCTGGCGTCTTCGAAGCCGACCACGAGCGCGCGGAATTCCGGCAGCCCGAGCCATTGCGGCACCTGGCGGCGCAGCACGCCGATTTCACCGCCGCGGCCTTTTCCGGTGATCACCAGAACCAGGCGCGCGTCGCGCGCATTGGCATGGCGCAGAAACCGCAGCAGCTCGCCATGCGCTTCGTGTTGGGTGAGGCCGTGCAGGTCGAGCCGCGCGTCGATCGCTTCTTTGCCGCGCGCGACCCGCTGCTTCATGCGGCGGCCGAGCGGCGCCATTGGCGGCGCCGGCGGTTGCGGTGGTTTGCGTGCAGCCGGCACAGGCGCAGCTTTTGCGGCGCGTTTGGCCGGCGGCGCAGGCTTTACCGGCCGGGCAATAGCGGCTTGCCGCGTCGTCATGTGCGTCAGGCGCGATCAGCGGCCTGGCGCGCAGCGGCTTGATCGCCTTGGTGACCGTCGTCCACAGCACGCGATCTTCGTAGGAGAGACCGCGCCGCCGTTTGCCGTCGTGGCTCATGGTTTTGCGGCGGCGACGCGGTCTTTCGGCCGCGGCTTCGGCAGCGGAGTCTCGATGGTGCCTTTGACCGCGACGCTGCGCGGCACCAGCATGACGAATTGGCCGTGCTGCTTGATGCGGCCGGCGATGTGGCTGATGTCCTCGCCGTGGCCGAAATAAATATCGGCGCGCGCCGGCCCGATAATGGCCGCGCCGGTATCCTGCGCCACCATCAAACGGCGGAATTTGGTGTTCGGCGTTTCGCTCTCGATCGGCAGATCGGCGTCGATCCAGATCGGCGTGCCGTAGACGTGGATTTTCTTGTCGACCGCGACCGAGCGTCCGGCGGTAAGCGGAATGCCCTGCGCGCCGATACATTCGTCGTTGCGCGTTCAGATCGGTTTCCCGGAAGAACACAAACGAGCGGTTCTTGCGGCGCAGGTCCTTGGCTTCTTCCGGATTGGCCACCATCCAATCGCGGATGCGGTCCATCGACATCTCTTCCTTGGTGATGATGCCGCGATCGATCAGGAATTTTCCGACCGGCGTATAGGGCTGGCCGTTGCTGGCGATGTAATTCAGCCGCAGTTCCTTGCCGGTGTCGAGCTTGACCCGCGTCGAGCCCTGGATCTGCGCAAAGAACGCGTCGACCGGATTCTTCACCCAGCAGATTTCGAGATGCTTTCCCGCCAGCGCGCCGTCCTCGATCTTGGTGCGGTCGAGGTCGGAAAAGACTTTGCCTTTATTGGCTTTGATCGTGCTCGCCGGCGCGGTGTAGAGCGGCACGCTGTATTGCTCGCTGGGAAACCGTGAGCCATCGACTTCGGTTTCGTAATAGCCGGTGAAGAAGCCCTCGGTCTGGCCGGGCGGCGCCAGACGCACCGGGTTGAAATTTTCCTCGAAGAACATGCGGGCCTGTTCGCGGTCGAGCGGACCGGCGGCGGCTGCGCGTTCGCAGACCTTGAACAGCGCGCCGTAAACCGGCCGCGCCGCCCGCATCGCCTTGCTGCCTTGCAGGATCGCGCTGCAGCTTTTCAGGAAGGCATCGAAGGCGACGGCGTGGTCGTCATCGGTCCAGCCGGCCAGCGATGCAAATTTAAGGGTTTCGACTTGAGCGTTGCGGAGGCTTATTTGCGCGTGGCGATGCTTCACCGAACCGCTCGCCAGCGCCGGCGCGCTCAAGCCCGCGATCAGGCAAAGGCCTACACCGAATCTTGCGGCGAAACGTGAATGCGGCGCCGCCATGCGGTCATTGCCCGGCTTCGGTAGCGACCAGTTTCCAGTTCGGATCGCGCGACGACACGTCGCGCGCGAAGGTCCACACGTCGGTGACGTCGGTGACCTTCTCGGCATTGCCGTCGATGACGTTGCCGGCTTTGTCGCGCGTCGCCGACACCAGCTTGGATTGGAAACGCACGGTCATCTGGATGGTGCGGCCGCGCGCTTCGGCGGCGGTGATCTCGGCATTGTCGATCGACACGAAACGGCTTTCGACGGTGTCGCCGCGTTTTTCGCGCTCGGTGATGGCGGTCTCGAAGCCGTCATAGACTTCGCGCGACAGCAGATTTTTCAGGGTGCGGCGATCGCCTTCGGCAAAGGCGTTGACGATCATCTCATAGGCGGCGCGCGCGCCGGTGAGGAAATGCTTGGCGTCGAAATCGGGCGCTGCGGCGGCGATCGCATCGAGCCCGATGGCGACGGCCGAGCCGGTCTCGGCGACGCCTTTCCAGCGCTCGACCGGCTCAGCGGGCGCGGCCGGCGTCTGCGCGACGGCTTCCGGGGCGCGGGTCGGCAAGGCGACGACGTTCTCGGTCGCCGGCCGCACCGGTTCGCGCGCGGCATAGGGATCGTAAGGCGGGCGCTCCCGTCCGGTGCGCTGGCC
This sequence comes from uncultured Alphaproteobacteria bacterium, assembly GCA_963825015.1. Classification (GTDB taxonomy): domain Bacteria; phylum Pseudomonadota; class Alphaproteobacteria; order Rhizobiales; family Xanthobacteraceae; genus Pseudolabrys. Next base: position 193,656 of record CAWGRN010000008.1, read on the forward strand.
AAGCACGCTGCGCAACCGCAGGAAAATGAACACTGCGAGCGCCAGGAATATGATGGTGTAGATGTCGAACACGTCTCGCATACTTTCGGCTATCGTTGCGGCAGATCGGCGTTCGGCCCCATATCGTCTAAAAACCTGCCGGCTCGACGGCATAGCGGCCGCCGCCATCTACCCTATGTATGCTGATGGCCGCGCCGTTCCATAGGCCTCGCGCCAGCTTCTCGGCGCAATTGTGCCTCACCGATAAACCTTAGACGATCAGAACGCGGACGCCAACAAAGACTGCCAGGATGAAATACCGATGAATGTGGCAAAATGGCTGCTATTGGCCTTTCTGGCGCTGCCGCTGGCGGAACTCGCGGTGTTCGTCGCGGTGGCTGCGACAATCGGCTTCGCGATGGCCCTGGGGCTGGTGCTGGTGGGCTCGCTGGCCGGTGGCATGGTGCTCCGCCATGCCGGCGGCAACCATATCGCCCGGGTCCGGGTCGCCTTGGACCAGGGCAGTTTCACCTCGCTGCAGGCCGACAGCACCGGCGCCGTCATCCTGCTGGCCGGAATTCTCCTGTTAATTCCAGGGTTTATCACCGATTTGCTCGGCCTGCTGCTGCTCATCGTGCCGCTGCGCCGGGCGGTGTTCGGCCGATTTCGGGCGGCGCCCCGCCGCCGGCGGGCCGACGGCGTGGTCGATCTTGAGCCCGAGCAGTGGCAGCGGGTGCCCGATCCGGCATTGCCCGACCGGCGCGGCGACGAGCGGAAACCGTAATCGGCCCGCATCCTTGTTCCACCTAGGACGCCATGTTAGCCAACCGCCGCGCCGGCGCATGCGCCTGAAAAAATGCCGCGGGGAGCGCGAAGGAGAATTCATGTCGACGACCAATGGCGGCCCAGCCGAAGACCTGCAGCCGCAACTCAGCGTGGTGGCGCAATACATCAAGGATTTCTCGTTCGAGAATCCGAACGCGCCGAAGTCGCTGATCACCGGCCAGCAGGCGCCGCAGATCGGCATCCAGATCAACGTCACGGCCGCGCCGATGTCCGACACCGATATCGAGGTGGTGCTCAAGCTGGAGGGCAAGGCGGAAGTGAGCGGCAGCTTGATGTTCCGCTTCGAGCTGTCTTTCGCCGGCGTGTTCCGCATCCGCAACGTGCCGCAGGAAAGCCTGAACGCGATCGTGCTGATCGAATGCCCGCGCCTGCTGTTTCCGTTCGCGCGCGAGATCGTCGCCAACGCCGTGCGCAATGGCGGCTTCCCGCCGCTGCTGCTCGATCCGGTGGATTTCGTCTCGCTCTATCGCCAGAAGATGGCGCAGCTGCAGCCCGCCGGCGCGGCAAACGCCTAGGCGTCGGTATTAAAGATACTTCTGCCACACCGCTTCCTCGCCGAGCGTCGCCACGAAGTGCGCGGTGCGCCTCGCGATCGGCATCGCTGATCCGCGGCGCCAGCGCGCACGGTGCGTTCGCGCCGCACCACGATGCCGTCGCTGCCCTTGCTTTGCGCCTCGACGCTTTCGGCCAGGCCGAGCTGAGCCTGGCGGCCGCCGATCAGCTCCAGATAGACCTCGGCCAGAATTTCGGCGTCGAGCAGCGCGCCGTGCTTGGTGCGGCGTGAATTGTCGATGCCATAGCGCGCGCACAAGGCGTCGAGATTGTAAGGCCCGGCCGAATGCTTGCGGCGCGCCAGCGCCAGCGTATCGACCAGCCGCTCGCGCGCGATCAGCGCGCGCTCGACGCGCTTGAGTTCGGCGCAGAGAAAGCCGTGATCGAAGCTGGCATTGTGGATCACCAGCGGCGTGTCGTCGCCGATGAAGGCGAGGAACTCGTCGACGACGTCATGAAAGCGCTTATGGCCTTTCAGGAACTCGATCGACAGGCCATGAATGGCGAAAGCTTCCGCCGGCATGTCGCGGTCGGGATTGAGATAGGCGTGGAACACCGCGCCGGTCGGAATCCGGTTGAGCAGCTCGATGCAGCCGACCTCGACCAGGCGATGGCCCTGGTTCGGATCGAGGCCGGTGGTTTCGGTGTCGAGGACGATTTCGCGCATGTATCTCTGCGTCATTCCGGGACGGCAACCGACTCAGCGCCGCCGTTTCGGCATCTTAGCAACCGCCTTGAGAATATCACGCACCTGGGCGCGGGCATGGTCGAATCCCTGCGACGTATCCACTACGAAATCGGCACGCTTGCGCTTTTCCGCGTCCGCGCATCTGCTTGGCCATGATGGCGGCGAGCTTCTGCTCGGTCATGCCGGGGCGCTCGATGGCGCGCTGCGCGCTGCATCTCGGCGGGCGCCGATACCACCACCACCGCGTCGCAGCGCTCGTCGCCCTTGGTCTCGAACAGCAACGGAATATCGAGCACCGCGACCGCCGCGCCGTTGCGCTCCGCTTCGCCGAGGAAGCGCTCGCGCGCCGCCGCCACCAGCGGATGCACGATTTGCTCCAGCCGCTTGATCGCTGCGGTATCGCCGAGCACGCGCTGGCCGAGCTTCACGCGATCGACCTTGCCGTCCGCGGTCGTGCCCGGAAACGCCGCCTCGATCAGCGGCGTCGCCTCGCCTTCGTAGAGCCGGTGCACGACCGCGTCGGCATCCTGCACCGGCACGCCCTCCTCGGCGAACATCTTCGCCGTGGTGGATTTTCCCATGCCGATCGAGCCGGTCAGGCCGAGGATGAACATCGCTTTAAAGTCTTTCATGCGCTAGCCATCGACAAACTTGTTCTGCCGCAGAAACGCCAGCAGCGGCAACAGCGGCAGGCCGAGAATGGTGAAGTAGTCGCCCTCGACCCGCTCGAACAGGTGGATGCCGATGCCTTCGAGCTGATAGCCGCCGACGCTGCTCAAGCGCCGCGTCGCCGGCCATCTCGAGATAGTCGTCGAGGAAACGGTCGGAGACATCGCGCATGGTCAGCCGCGCGGTATCGACGCAGTCGAACAGCACGGCGCCGTCGCGCACCAAGCGCAATCGCGGAATGCAGCTCATGGGTCCGGCCGCGCAAGGCCCGCAACTGCTCGGCAGCGGCGGCGCGATCCGCCGGCTTGGTAAAGCGCATGGCGCCGCGCGCCAAGGTCTGGTCGGCGCCGAGCACCAGTTGACCGGGCCGCGTCGCCGATACGGCTTGCGCCTTGGCGCGCGCCAGAAAGCGCGGCCGCAGCCGCCGCATCGAGCGTGCCGGCTTCGGCCTCGACCGCGCGCTCGTCGATTTGCGCCGGGCGGATCTCGAAGCGCAGCCCGGCGGCCGCCAGAATCTTGCCGCGGATGTCGCTTTTCGAGGCGAGCACCAGCGGCTGACGTTCGATCCACAGCGGCATGAAAGCGCTTCCCTATCGCCTCGCTTTGCGGGCGAAGCTTACGACTTCGCCGGTTGACGGCGGCGCTCGACCAACAGCTTCATCACCGCGGCAGCGGTTTCCTCGATCGAGCGGCGCGTCACGTCGATGCTCGGCCAACTGTGCTTGGCGCAGAGCCGGCGCGAATAGGCCACTTCCTCGGCGACCGCGGTCTTGTCGATATATTGATCGTCGTCGCGATGCGCATTGAGACCGAGCAGCCGGTTCTCGCGGATCTGCACGATGCGCTCGGGGCTGGCGTAGAGCCCGACCACCAGCGGCCGCGTCAGCTTCTCGACCTCGGGCGCCAGCGGCACGCCCGGCACCAGCGGCACATTGCCGGTCTTGACGCCGCGGTTGGCGAGATAGATCGAGGTCGGCGTTTTCGAGGTGCGCGACACGCCGATCAGCACCACGTCGGCCTCATCGAGCCCTTCGACATGCTGGCCGTCGTCATGAAACATCGTGAAGTTGAGCGCATCGATGCGCTGGAAATATTCGGCGTTGAGAACGTGCTGGGCGCCGACGCGGTGGATGGTCTCGGCGCCGAGATAGGACTGGAACAGCCGCAGGACCGGGCCCAGCACCGACATGCACGGCAGACCGAGCTCGCGGCATTTGTCTTCCAAGAGCTTGATCAGGTCTTCTTCGAGCAGGGTGTAGAGCACCAGACCGGGCGCCTCGGTGATTTCGGCCAAGGCGTGATCGAGCTGCTTTTTCGAGCGCACCATCGGGTAAAGATGCTCGACCGGCGACACATTGGCGTATTGCGCCGCGGCAGCGCGCGCGACCGTGATCAAGGTCTCGCCGGTGGCGTCGGAAACCAGATGCAGATGGAAATAGCCGGTTCGGACATCTGTATAATGCGGTCATGGACGTGTGGACAGAACGGGAGGAGGCCACGGCTTTACCCGCCACGCAAGCTAACACGGGACCGGGGTGCAATTTTCGTCCACAAGGCTGGCCCGTGGGACAATCTCGGGAGCGCCGATCAAGCCTTCACGCTCGGGATGTGGACGGCGCCCTGGGGACAGAGGGGGATAAGCACGAAAAATACCAATAAAACCGCGTTTTTCGCGGTGGACGGCGAAAGACCGGATAGCACCCGATTCTGAATCAAAGCCTGCTAGGCGGTGGACAGAATGTTGATCGCAAGTCATGAGTCCAATCAACGGCCTAACAAACACTACAAAGAGTTCTATTAAGAGTCTTTAGGGAAGAAGTCGTGAAAGCTGTCGAGCGTGGGGATAAAGCCGCTGCTGCGCGTGCTGAGCAAGGCAGCACGAAGCACGTTCCGCCGGTCTGGATGATGCGCCAGGCGGGGCGGTATCTGCCGGAATATCGTGCGGTGCGGGAGAAAGCAGGCGGGTTTCTCGATCTCTGTTTCAATCCGGAGCTGGCAGCCGAAGTAACGCTGCAACCGGTCCGGCGGTTCGGCTTCGATGCCGCTATTTTATTTTCCGATATTCTGATTGATGCCGCTGGCGCTCGGCCGCAAGGTCGAATTTCTGGTCGGCGAAGGACCCAAGCTCGAGCCGCTGGCGGATGCCGCGGCGCTCGACGAGCCTGCACGAAACCATCGACGGCAAGGTGCTGGCGCCGATCTACGAGACGGTGCGCCGCGTCAAATCGGCGCTCGATAGCAAGACCACGTTGATCGGATTTTGCGGCGCGCCCTGGACGGTCGCGACCTACATGGTGGCGGGCGAGGCAACGCCGGACCAGGCGCCGGCGCGGCTGTTTGCCTATCGCGATCCGGAGAGCTTTCGCGCGGTTGATCGATCTTTTGGTGCGAGGCTCGATCGAATATCTGGTCGGCCAGCTCAAGGCCGGCGCCGAGGTGGTGCAGATCTTCGATACCTGGGCCGGCGTGCTGTCGCCGGAACAATTCGATCGCTGGTGCATTGAGCCGACCGCAGAAAATCGTCGCCGGCGTGCGCCAGCAGGTGCCGGGCGCCAAGATCATCGGATTTCCGCGCGGCGCCGGCGCGATGACGCTGCCTTATGTCAGAGATCACCGGCGTCGATGGCGTCGGGCTCGACTGGACGTTTCCGCGCAGCCTCGCGCCAGCGACATGCTGCAGCCGCGCGTCGCGGTGCAAGGCAATGTCGATCCGCTCGCGCTGCTCGCCGGCGGCGCGGCGCTCGACCGCGAGGTCGACGACGTGATGACGCTGCTCGGCGGCGGTCCGCTGATCTTCAATCTCGGCCACGGCATTTTGCCGGCGACGCCGATCGCGCATGTCGAGCGGATGCTCAAGCGCGTGCGGGCAGGCTTGACGAGGCGTCCATGTACCTCTGGATCAAAGCCTTCCACATCATCGCGGTCATCTCATGGATGGCCGGGATGCTCTATCTGCCGCGGCTGTTCGTCTATCACGCCAGCGCCGAGCCCGGCTCCGACGCAGTCCGAAACCTTCAAGGTGATGGAACGCCGGCTGCTGCAATTTCATCATGACGCCGGCGATGGCGGTGACCTGGATTCTCGGCATCGCGCTGGTGATCCAGGGCCAGTGGCTGACGGCCGCCTGGTTTCCGCCAAGTTCGCGCTGGTCATCGTGCTGTCGGCGCTGCACGGGCTATGAGCCACTGGGTCATGGACTTCAGCCGCCGACCGCAACCGCCACGACTTCAGAAATTCTTCCGTATCGTCAATGAGATACCGACGATCTTGATGATCGTCATCGTGATCCTGGTGGTGGTCAAACCGTTCTAGAAACGGCTTAAATCAGCGCACACAGCGGCCGCGCCGCCTCTTGCGCGAAATCGCGGCTTCCACATATGTTTGGTCTCCCACCGAACGCAGGCGGATGCAGTCGCGTTCCGGCTCCCAAGCTCGGAGTCGGCGGCAGCATCGGGTCCCCGGGCACTTTTCCAAAACCACCTCGTCACCCCAGACCTGCGATCTTTCTCTCTCCCCTTAAGTCACTCGGTGATCTGAGTCTTTTCATTTTCAGGACTCCACCGGTCACTCTCCCAAGGACGTAACCCCCCAATGCGGGAAATGAAACTCCAGGACCTCAAGTCCAAGACCCCGGCCGAACTGCACGCCTTCGCCGAAGAGCACCAGGTCGAAAACGCCAGCACCCTGCGCAAGCAGGAGCTGATGTTCGCGATCCTCAAGCAGCTCGCGACCGCCGGAGATCGACATCATCGGCGAAGGCGTCGTCGAAGTTCTCTCCGACGGCTTCGGCTTTTTGCGCTCGCCGGAATCCAACTACCTGTCCGGCCCCGACGACATCTACGTCTCGCCCAGCGCAGATCCGCCGCTTCGGCCTGCGCACCGGCGATACCGTCGAAGGCCAGATCCGCTCGCCGAAGGAAGGCGAACGCTACTTCGCGCTGCTCAAGGTCAACACCATCAATTTCGAGGACCCCGAGAAGGCGCGCCACAAGATCAATTTCGACAACCTGACGCCGCTCTATCCCGACGAGCGGCTGAAGATGGAGCACGAGGATCCGACCAAGAAGGATCTCTCGGCCCGCGTCATCGACATCGTCTCGCCGATCGGCAAGGGCCAGCGCGCGCTGATCGTGTCGCCGCCGCGCACCGGCAAGACCGTGCTGCTGCAGAACATCGCGCACGCCATCACCGCCAATCATCCGGAATGCTATCTGATCGTGCTGCTGATCGACGAGCGGCCGGAAGAAGTCACCGACATGCAGCGTTCGGTCAAGGGCGAGGTGATCTCCTCGACCTTCGACGAGCCGGCCTCGCGCCACGTTGCCGTCGCCGAAATGGTGATCGAAAAGGCCAAGCGCCTGGTCGAACACGAGCGCGACGTCGTCATCCTGCTCGATTCGATCACCCGCCTCGGCCGCGCCTACAACACCGTGGTGCCGTCATCCGGCAAGGTGCTGACCGGCGGCGTCGACGCCAACGCGCTGCAGCGGCCGAAGCGCTTCTTCGGCGCCGCGCGTAACATCGAAGAAGGCGGCTCGCTCACCATCATCGCCACCGCGCTGATCGATACCGGCAGCCGCATGGACGAAGTGATTTTCGAAGAGTTCAAGGGCACCGGCAATTCGGAGCTCATCCTCGACCGCAAGGTGGCCGACAAGCGCACCTTCCCGGCCATCGACATCACCCGCTCCGGCACCCGCAAGGAAGAACTGCTGGTCGATCCGGCCGTGCTCAAGAAGATGTACGTGCTGCGCCGCATCCTCAATCCGATGGGCACCATGGACGCCATCGACTTCCTGCTCGACAAGCTGCGCAACACCAAGAACAACGCGGAATTCTTCGAGAGCATGAATACGTAATCGCTGCATCAATCGCAGAAGTTGTCATGGCCGGGCGCTAAGCCCGGCCATTTCATTTTGCGCCGTCGCAGCGCCCAATCTTTGTGCGCGTTTGCCGCAAATTGATGCGGCGTTTGCTGCACGTGCGAAAGGATTTTGAAACCATATTCTGGCGAATTTGAATGCTGGAATTTCGCCGCGAGCAGAAGCAGAAAATGTCCCCGCAAAGCCGATCGTCTATTCCGCGTCCCGCGCTGTGGATCGCGGTGCCGACCTTCGTTGTCTGCGTTGCGGTGATGGCCGCGCTCCAGGCCGGCGATCGTTGCCGCGCTGGTGATCGCGCTCGCTCGGCGCGGTCGCGGTCGGCGTTTTCGCCGAACGCCGGCTGGCCGCGCATCATCTCGTCGTTCGACCGCATCGCCCGCGGCGACCGCTACACCATGCTGCCGCAATCTGGTCGGCGACGGCGCGATCCAGGAGTTTCGCCGGCACCGCCGAAACCGTCCGCGCCGCGCTGATCGAGGCCGACACCCTGACGGTCGATCAGCTGCCGCCGCGAGACCGAGGCGCGGCTGCATCATGCCGGCCGGCTGTTCTTCACCGGCAATTTCCGCCACGCCGTCGAGGAGGTGGTCAACGCCTTCACCAATGCCGGCGAGCGCATTCGCGGCACCGCGGCCGAGCTGGCGCAGACCAACCGGCAGATGGCGAACCAGGTCACCGCGGCGTCCGACGCCGCGGCGCAGGCCGCCGAGGACGTCGCCGGCGTTGCCGCCGCGGCGCGCGACGTCGAAGCGCTGGTGATGAGTTCGGCCCAGCAGATCGACGACGCCCGCGCCGCCACCAAGCGCACCGACCACCGAGCTGGCGCGCGCCGACGCCACCATGCGCACGCTGGCCGGCGCCGCCCAGCGCATCGAGGAAGTCATCAAGCTGATCAACGCCATTGCCGGGCAGACCTCGCTGCTGGCGCTCAACGCCACCATCGAGGCGGCGCGCGCCGGCGAATCGGGACGCGGCTTCGCCGTGGTCGCCGCCGAGGTGAAGGAACTGTCGCGCCGCACCGCAAAGGCCACCCAGGACGTCAGCACGCAGATTCACGGCATCCAGCAGGCGGTCAACGATACCGCCGAGGCGATCCTCGCCGTCGACCGCAGCGTCGCCGCCATGGGCGGCGTCAACGAGAACATCAATCGTCATGATCGAGCAGCAGGTCGCTGCAGCTCGATCGCATCGGCACCGAGGCGATGAAGGTCGCCGGCAAGGTGAGCGAGACGCTGCCCGGCATTCGCGCGGTGGTGACCGACGTCGCCATGGCCGGCGATGCCGTGCTGGCGACCGCCGACGATCTGATCGGCCGCGCGCGAATCGCTGGCCAGTTCGGTCAGCCGCTATTTCGCCGATCTGGATCACGGCTCGATCAAGGTCGGGCATTCTGCATTCGCTGTCCGGCACGCTGACCGCCAGCGAGCGGCCGCTGCAGCAGTTGCTGGTGATGATGATCGAGAAGCTGAACCGGCAAGGCGGCCTGCTCGGCCGGCCGGTCGAAGCGGTCGATCATGGATCCGCGCTCCGACACCGCCGCCTACGCCGAGCAGGCGCGAGACGCTGCTGCGCGACCACCAGGTCGCGGCGATCTTCGGCTGCTGGACCTCGGCGTCGCGCAAGCAGGTGCTGCCGGTGCTGGCCGAGCACGACGGCCTGCTGTTCTATCCGAGCCAATACGAAGGCGAGGAGCAATCGCCGCATGTGATCTACACCGGCGCCACGCCGCAGCAGCAGGCGCTGCCGGCGGTCGATCATCTGCTGTCGCTCGGGCGGCGGCGGTTCTTCCTGGTCGGCACCGACTATGTCTATCCGCGCACCACCAACGCCATCATCCGCAATTATCTGGAGTCGCGCGGCATCGGCCCGGATGCGGTCGACGAGCTCTATACCGCCGTTCGGCGAAAAGGATTGGGCCGATACCGTTCACGCATCCGCAAATTCGCCGGCCGCGACGGCGCCATCATCGCGACGCTTAGTCGGCGACGCCAATGTGCACTTCTTCCGCGAGCGCGCGCGCCAGGGGCTGGATGCCAACGGCCTGCCGGTGATGAGCCTGTCGCTCGGCGAAGCGGAAATGCCGGCGTTGCACGAGCGCAATCTGATCGGCCACATGGTGGCCTGGACTTATCTGCACACGCTCGACACGCCGGAGAACCACGCCTTCATCGAGGAGTGGCGGCAGTTCACCGGCGACGCCAAGGCGACGACCAACGATCCGATGGAAGCGAGCTGGCTCGGCTTCCAGCTCTGGACGCAAAGCGTGCAGGCCGCGGGCACCACCGAGGTGCAGGCGGTGCGCAAGGCGCTGGCCGGCCGCAGCATCCGCGCGCCGAGCGGCTTCGACGTCGTGCTCGACGCCGGGAACCAGCATCTGCACAAGCCGTCGGTGATCGGCCGCATGGACGAGAAGAACGTGATCTGGCCGGTCTGGACCAGCAAGACGGTGATCGCGCCGGAGCCGTGGAGCCAATGGCTGGCGAAGAATGCCGAGCGCCGGCCGCGAGCTGGTGCTCAAGCGGGCGGTCTAGGCTTTATCCCTCCCCCGCAGGCGGAGGGTGGCGGACCGAAGGTCCGCCGGGTGGGGGCTCCTTTAGCGCCACGTCGATAACCTCAAGTACGCCGTCGAGATTTTGGTTAATCTCGTGATTTCAGAATCTCAGCACGCGATAGCCATCATCACTTAAACCGCGATCACGAAGCATTGTCACGACGAGCATGGTCTTCAAAATTATGTTGGCCGCCGTCGAGCTCAATGATGAGTTTTTTTTCAGGCAGGCAAAGTCAACGATATGTCCGCTCTTGGGCGCTTGCCTTCGAAAATGGAAGCCGCGGTCTTTCCACGTTCTGAGGTGAACCCAGAGTTTCACCTCTTGAGCTGTCATGGTATTTCGCAGACGGCGATGCAATCTCGTTCGCCATTGACCCCACCCGGTCGGCCTATCGGCCGACCACCCTCCGCTTTCAGGGGAGCGATTAAGAAGTCCGCATCCCCGCGACCGCTTCGGCGATCTTGTCCGGCGTCCGTCACCGGCAGCGAACAGCGCTCGCCGACGCAGACGAACGCCGCGCCCTGCGGCGCCGCCGTGATCTTGTCGCGCGCCGGATGCGCGGCCGGCAGCGCCGCGGCGGTCGGCGCGCGCAGCACGATGCGCTCGACGAAGGGCAGCTTGAGCGCGGCTGCGGCCAAGCGCATCGGCGTCGCGCGCCCGGTCACCACGATCTCGGCGCCGCGCAGCCGCAGGTCGAGCGCATTGAGCAGCGCGACATGGCCGAACAGATTTTTCGCCGCCGCCGACAGAATGCCGTCGAACAGCCGGTCGGCCTTGTCGCGCCATTTATCGTCGCCGGCCAGCACCGCCAGCCGCACCAGATTTTGCGCCGCGACCGCGTTCGGATTGGGCGTGGCGTCGTCCGAGGTCGAATGCGGCCGCAGCAGCAGGTCGTCGGCGTCGTCGGCGCTCCAGTAGTAGCCGCCGGTGTCGGGATCGGCGTAATGCGCGTCGAGCGCGCGCTGCCAGATCAGCGCCTGCTCGAGCAGGCCGTGGTCGCCGGTCGCCTCGTGCAGCGCCAGCGCGGCGCGGATCATGGCGGCAAAGTCGGAGGCCAGGCCCGGAAACAGCAGCTTTGCCGGCGCGGTAGGAATGGCCGAGCCGGTCGTCCTTGGTCATGGTCTTGGCGATGAAATCGAAGGCGCGCCGCGCCATCGCCAGCCATGACGGCTCGTCGAAGACAACGCCGGCATTGACCAGAGCGGCGATCATCAGCCCGTTCCAGTCGGCCAGCACCTTGTCGTCGAGCCCCGGCCGGACCCGCTCTTCGCGCTTTTTGTGCAGCATGGACCGCAGCATGGAAAGCTTGGCCTCGACTTCCATGCTGCGCGGTAAGCTATTGAGTCGATTGAGGATATTGTGGCCTTCGAAGTTTCCCGCGGCGCTGACGTCGTAATGTGCAGCAAAGAGTGCAGCATTTTCGGCGCCCAGGACCGCCTCGATCTCGGCCTTGGACCAGACGTAGAACTTGCCCTCCTCGCCCTCGCTATCGGCATCGAGCGAGGCGGCAAAGGCGCCTTCCGGCGTGGTCATCTCGCGCTTGAGCCAGCCCACGGTCTCTTCGGCCCGCGTCCGGAACAGCGGATTGCCGCCGCGCTGCCAGGCCAGCGCCAGCAGTTCGAGAAGCTGGGCATTGTCGTAGAGCATCTTCTCGAAATGCGGCACCAGCCACCTTTCATCGACCGAATAGCGCGAGAAGCCGCCGCCGAGATGGTCGTAGATGCCGCCTTCGCTCATGCGCTCGAGCGGAATGCTCGACCGTTTCGAAGAAGCGCGTATCGCCGGTGCGCAGATCCCGCGCGCCACAGCATTTCCAGAATGGCCGGCTGCGGAAACTTCGGCGCGCCGCGCATGCCGCCATGGGTCGGGTCGAACATGTTGCCGACCTGCTGCGCGGCGCCATCGAGCTCCTTCAGCCCGATGGTGACCTTGCCGGCGGGCCGCGCCTTGTCGGCCAGCCGCGCCAGCAAGGCGGCGCGGTTCTGCTCGATCTTGGCCGGCTCCTCGCGGAACATGCGCGACACTTCGCGCAGGATGTCGGTGAAGGCCGGCCGGCCGTAGCGCGATTCCTTCGGAAAATAAGTGCCGCCCCACACCGGCTCGGCGTCGGGCGTCAGAAACATGGTCATCGGCCAGCCGCCCTGCTCGCCCAGCAGATGCAGCGCGTTCATGTAGATCTGGTCGATGTCCGGCCGTTCCTCGCGGTCGACTTTGATGTTGACGAACAGTTCGTTCATCACCGCTGCGGTGGCTTCGTCCTCGAAGCTCTCGTGCGCCATCACGTGGCACCAGTGGCAGGCGGCATAGCCGACCGACAGCATGATCGGCCGGTTCGAGCGCTTGGCCTCGGCCAAAGCCTCAGGGCCCCATTGCCACCAGTCCACCGGATTGTGCTGGTGCTGCAGCAGATAGGGCGAGGTCGCTTGCGCGAGCCGGTTGCTATGCGTGGTGTCGGGTGCGGAAGACATCGGCGCATCCTAAGCCGGATTGCGCGCGCGAGAAAACCGGGCGGCTTAGGCCACGCGTTGTTCGGCTTTTTCGGCCTGTTCGGCTTTGGTCGGGAACGTGGCGTGCGTGATCGACACGGTGGTGCCCTGCGGCCCGGATATGGTTTCGACCTGGGCGTCGAGCTGATGCGACAGCGCCTTGATGATGCCGGTGCCGAGCCCGGATTTTTCGGGAGCGAATTGCCTTGCTTCTTGCCGGCTTGCCGGCGCCGTTGTCGGCGATCGACAGCTTCCAATTGGTGCCGGAAACCTCATAGGTGACGGTGATCTCGCCGGCGACTTTCTCGTCGGGGAAGGCGTGCTTGAGCGCGTTCATGACCAGTTCGGTCACGATCAGGCCGAGGCTTTCCGCGTCGCGGGCCAGCGCCGCTGCCGCCTTCGCCGACGACTTTCAGCACGATCGGGCGGCTGTCGCCGATCATCGAGGTCGCAAGGCTCTCGCACAAGCTGCGTGAGATAGGGCGTGATTTCGATCATGACCGCTGGCGCCGGATGCATGCAGCTGTTTCTGCACGGCGGCGATCGACAAGACGCGCTTGTGCGCGTCCTGCAGATGAAAACGCGTCTCTTCCGACTGCACCGCGCGCGCCTTCATCAGAATGATGCTGGCGATGATCTGCAGGCTGTTGGCGATGCGGTGCTGCAGTTCCTCGAACAGCACGTCCTTTTCTTGCAGCAGCTCGTCTTTTTCGCGCTCGAGGATGCATCCGGTCGGTGACGTCCTCGATGCCGAGCAGAATGGTGGTGTGGGCGCCGCCCTCGTAGAACACCTGGCGGGCGTTCAAGCAGCATCGTGCGTTGGCCGAGGCCGGGGAATTCGTGCTCGACCTCGTAGCCTTCCATCACGCCGTGTTCGGGCACGATCTTTTCCAGCAGCAAATGCAGTTTGGGAATGTCCCATTGGCCGTCGCCCAAGGCGTAGAGCAGCCTGCCCTGGGTGTCGTCGGGCTTGACCTTGAAGGCCGAGTAGAACGAGCGGCTGGCGGCGAGCACGCGCAGGTCGTGGTCGAGCACCAGGAAAGGTTCGCGCACGGTATCGACGATCGCCTGCGCGAACGCGCGGCTTTCTTCGAATTGCCGCAGCAGCGCGTCCTTTTCGCGCTCCAGGATGCGCTGGTCGGTGACGTCCTCGATGCCGAGCAGAATGGTGGTGTTGGCGCCGCCCTCGTAGAACACCTGGCGGGCGTTCAAGCAGCATCGTGCGTTGGCCGAGGCCGGGGAATTCGTGCTCGACCTCGTAGCCTTCCATCACGCCCTTCTCGGGGATGATTTTTTCCAGCAGCACGCGAAGCTTTGGAATGTCCCATTGGCCATCGCCCAGCGCGTAAAGCAGCCGGCCTTGGGTATCGTCGGGCTTGACCTTGAAGGCTGAGTAGAACGAGCGGCTGGCGGCGATCACGCGCAGTTCTTTGTCGAGCACCAGGAAGGGTTCGCGCACGGTATCGACGATCGCCTGCGCAAACGCGCGGCTTTCCTCGAATTGCCGGTGCACGGTTTCCTTTTCGCGCTCCAGGATGATCCGGTCGGTGACGTCCTCGATGCCGAGCAGAATGGTGATGTTGGGGCCGCCCTCGTAGAACACCTGGCGGGCGTTCAGCAGCATGGTGCGTTGCCCGAGGCCCGGGAATTCGTGCTCGACCTCGTAGCCTTCCATCACGCCCTTCTCAGGGATGATTTTTTCCAGCAGCACGCGAAGCTTGGGAATGTCCCATTGGCCGTCGCCCAGGTCGTAAAGCAGCCGGCCTTGGGTATCGTCGGGCTTGACCTTGAAGGCGGTGTAGAACGAGCGGCTGGCGGCGATCACGCGCAGTTCTTTGTCGAGCACCAGCACCGGCTCGCGGACGGTGTCGACAATGCCCTGAGCGAGCGCCCAGGCGTCGGCGATGGCGGTGAACTGCTCTCGAAACCCTGTCGGCTGCACAAAATCTCCGCGCTGCGTACCTGCCCAGAAACAAAAAACCCCGGTCGTTGCCGGGGTTTACTGAATGGCGGGACTTGGGATGACCAATAAACGCACTGACAGTAAACTCTACGACTTATACCGGCGGCCTGTCTGTATAAAATTGCTCACTATGGTACCTGGATACGCCGAGGCCTTTGCGGCTTGGTTTATAAATTCACGCGCGGACAAATACATACGGAACGGTAGTGATCCGTGCTAGTTGTCACACCATGACCGGTTTTCCCCCGCAAGCGCTGATTTTGGTCGTCGATGACGACGTGTTCGAGCGGATGGGGGCTTCCGACATGTTTGCGCATGCCGGATATGACGTGCTCGAAGCCGGCAATGCCGACGAAGCGCTGCGCTGCTTCGAGGCCAATAGCGAAATCAAGCTGCTTTTCACCGACTTCAACATGCCCGGTCTGTTGAACGGGTCCGATCTGGTGCATCAGGTCGCCAAACGCTGGCCGGCGGTCGGTATCATGATGACATCGGGCCGGCCGCAGCCGCGCGATCTGCCGCTGCACACCAGCTTCCATGCCAAGCCCTACGATCCGGCCGACGTGCTGCGGCAGGCCAAGGCCATGACGATTCCGCTCGGCTGAGTTGGCTTATCGCCGCGCCGGCGTCACTTGACCTTGCTCCAGGTCTCGCCGCGGCAGAACACGGCGGCGACGCAGCCTTTCAGATTCAACGCGCGCGGCCCCTCGAGCGTGACGACGCCGGAATAGATCTTGCCGGTGTCGGCCTCCAACAGGTCGCCCTGCCATTTGTTGTCGCCGGATTTGGTGGCGCCTTTCATGATCACGGTGCCGACTTCGCTCTTGCGGGCCTGATCCTTGACCGCGACGATCTTGCCGCAGAGCTTGCCGCCGCAATCGTAGAAGCTGACTTGCGTGCCGGTCGAGGGACGGAGCCAGACACCGTAGGGCTCGGCGGCGCTGGCTTGGCCGGCCAACGCGATCGACAGCAACGCACACGCAACGCTGGTCGCCAGCAGCGATTTGATTTTGGTCGTCATGATGTCCTCCCGGGCTTTTTGATTATGGGACATCTTATCAAGGTGGGCGGCGGGCGTCCGTCGGGCATTTCGCGTCAAGCGTCAGGCCAAAGGTCGCGCGCAAGCCGCGCCGCCGCGGGCGTGGTGAAGGGTACGCTCGGCGTGTTTTTGTGTGATCCAGCCAAGCGCCGAAGCGCGGCGGCAGATTTCCGCGCCGACTAGGCCGGCTACGTGATAGCGCCGCTCGCTCCAGTCCAGGCAGGCCCGGCAAAAAATCCGCCGGCTGCCCGGCTTCGCATTCAGTTCAGCGCCGAATTTGGTCAGGAAGCGCGTTCCGGCCGGCGTGACCTCGCCGCCCTCCTCGGTCAGCACGACATACCGTTTGGCAACCAGCGCGTCCGCGATCGCGACGCCAAGCCGTCCGGCCAGATGATCGTAACAAGTGCGGGCGAAGCGCAGCGCGTCATCCTGCGCCGAGCGCGGCTGATGCCGCGGTGGCGTCTCAAGCGCGGCGACCGCCTTGATGCTTTCCAGCATCTTGGCCACCAGCGGCGATGCGATGCGGTAATAGCGGTTGCGGCGTTTCTGCGTCACCGCGAGCAGCCGCGCGGCGACCAGCTTGCTCAGATGCCCGCTCGCGGTCGGCCGTGAAATGCGCGCCAGCGCGGCGAGCTCGCTGCTGGTCAAGGCCTGCCCGCCCATTAGGGCGGCGAGCATGGTGGCGCGCGCGGTGTCGCCGACCAGCGCCGCGACCTCGACCATGTTTGCTGCCGCGACCATGCGTGAGCCTAGCGCGCCGCGCGTGAGCTAGGAAGCCGCGATAGTTCGGTGGCGGCCGAACCATCGATGCCGCGCGACGCGCTAGGTTGCCGGCGGTAGGCAGCGCACGGGCGAAACCATGAAGCGAATACGCGTGGAGCCGATTTCGAGTTATCTGGAGCGGCGCCGCAAAGGGCCGATCTGTCCGGTCACCATTGCCGGCGGCTTGGCGTTCTTGTCGGGTCTGCCCCCGTTCGATCCCGAGACTGGCGAGATCAAGCGCGTGCCGTTCGAACGCCAGGCCGAACTCGTGCTCGACCAGATGAAACTGTGTCTCGAAGCCGCCGGCTCGTCGCTGGCGCAAGTGGTCAAGTGCAATGTCTATTGCACGTCGGGGCCCGCTCGCACTTCGCGAGGTTCAACGCGGTCTATGCGTGTTACTTCCCAGCGACGGCTGCGACAGATCCCCTGCGCGCATTCGCTTCATTGCACGTACCGTCATGGCCGGGGCCGTTCGAGGGGTGGAGGTGGATTGCGTGGCCGGCCGACTTGGATATCGAGGCGGCTTGATTCGGAGAAATGACGCGTGCCTAAACTCGGGCATTTTTGTTCATCCTCTCCCCTTGACCCACCCTCCCCTCGGCGCTCACTTGCGCCGTGATGTCCGACCGCCCCACCATCTTCGCCCTGTCCTCCGGCCGCCCGCCGGCGGCCATTGCGGTCATCCGCATCTGCGGGTCGCGCGCGGGCGCTGCGCTGCAAGCGCTGGGCGTCAAAACGCCGGAGCCGCGCAAGGCCGGCCTCGCCCGCATTCGCGATCCGCGCAGCAACGAGATCATCGACGAGGCGCTGGCGCTGTGGTTTCCCGCGCCCAACAGCGAGACCGGCGAGGACACGGCCGAGCTGCAGCTGCACGGCGGCCGCGCGGTGATCGCCGCGGTGCTCGAGGCGCTGGCCGGCATCGAGGGCCTGCAGCCCGGCCGAGGCCGGCGAGTTCACCCGCCGCGCCTTCGAGAACGGCAAGCTCGATCTCACCGCGGTCGAAGGCCTCGCCGACCTGGTCGGCGCCGAGACCGAAGGCCAGCGCCGGCAGGCGTTCCGCCAGATGAAGGGCCTGCTCGGCAACCGCGCCGAGACCTGGCGGCAACGGCTGATCCAGGCGCTGGCGCTGGTCGAGGCCCGCATCGATTTTTCCGACGAGGCCGACGTGCCGGAGAATCTGGTTCAGCCGGCGCTGGCGATCGCGCGCGAACTGGCGGACGAGATTGCGGCGGCGCTGGCCGACGGCGGCCGCGGCGAACGGTTGCGCGAGGGCCTGGTGGTGGCGATCGCCGGGCCGCCCAACGCCGGCAAGTCGACGCTGCTCAACCGGCTGGCGCGGCGCGAGGCGGCGATCGTGTCGCCTTACGCCGGGACCACCCGCGACGTGATCGAGGTGCATCTCGATCTCGGCGGCCTGCCGGTGACCCTGCTCGATACCGCCGGCATTCGCGAAACCGACGATCCGGTCGAGCTCGAAGGCGTGCGCCGCGCGCGCGAGCGGGCGGCGGGCGCCGATTTGGTGCTGTGGGTGGTGGATGCGAGCGACGGACCGGGCGCGGCGCCTGGGTCAATGGCCGACATTGCGGCTCCGCGACCAAGGGCCGCGGCCAACAGCCTGGCGCTTCCACTGTCATTCCGGGACGGCCCGCAGGGCCGGGCCCGGAATCCATAATCCCGGTCAGCGAGGGGAAATTCGCCGAAGGCGCCGATCAAGCCGCTGGCTTCCGAACAGGTCACCCCGCACCCGCCCCGCTGGCTGATTCGCAACAAGATTGACCTTTTAGATCAACAGCTTAATAAAAATGAATTAGAATATATAGCTACATATAATAGTGAATCATCAATGCGATCTAATAAGGCATTAACAAACATGGATAATGCGAGGTTAACGCCAAAAAGTGAACCGAAGCCTCGAACTAATGACCCTTTAACAAAGATGGTTAACGAATCGTTAACGAATAAGAATGAGCAGGTATTCACTAACAGTGATCTAGAGTTCAATCTTTCGGCCACATCAGGTGAGGGATTTGACCTGTTGCTGGCTCAATTGGCGGCTTACGCCGAACGTTTCCTGGCAGGAGCCGAATCCGCCCTGGTGACGCGGCAGCGCCACCGCCACGCCCTCGAGGAGACGCTGGCGGCGCTGCGCCGGGCGCAAAGTGGCGAGCTGGCCGGCCGGGACGATCTGCTGGCCGAGGAGCTGCGGATCGCCAGCCGCGCGCTCGGCCGGCTGACCGGCCGGGTCGACGTCGAGGACATCCTGGACGTGATCTTCCGCGACTTCTGCATCGGCAAATAGCGGCGGAATAGGCCCTGCGGGGGCCCTGTGGCATGCGGTCGCCGTGGCAATGGGCCATGTCGCCGCGGCTGGCGGATGTCGGCCATCCTGGGCGCTGTGCGATAGGCCAAAAGCCCCAGGAGAACGGCATGTCCGAGAAGTCGGAATGGCGGAAAGCCTTGCGGGAGCCGAACGCGATGGGCTGGATCGCGTTTTTCGTGCTGGTGGTGGCCATCGGCGCCGCAACGATGATTTTTGGCTCCGCGCCGGAGCCCAAAGGCGCCAAGCCGGCCAGCGCCACGCCGCCAAGCAGAGGGCGCTGCGGCGGTGAGGTTCTTTACCGAAATTGGCGATGTTTCACGTGAAACATTTCGCCAAAGCCCGTTGTTTTTGACCCTTCCGCGGCGCCTCCGCTACAACGCGCCCATGCGCACCTCCTTCGACGTTGTCGTGATCGGCGGCGGCCATGCCGGCTGTGAAGCCGCGGCTGCCGCGGCCCGTATGGGCGCGCGGACGGCGCTGGTGACCCATCGATTCGCCACCATCGGCGCCATGTCCTGCAATCCGGCCATCGGCGGGCTCGGCAAGGGCCATCTGGTGCGGGAAATCGATGCTCTGGACGGCCTGATGGGCCGGGTCGCCGACCAGGGCGGCATCCAATTCCGCGTTCTGAACCGCCGCAAAGGCCCGGCCGTGCGCGGTCCGCGCGCCCAGGCCGACCGCAAGCTCTATGCGCAGGCCATGCAGGCCGCGATCGGCGAAATCGCCAATCTCGACGTGATCGAAGCCGAAGCCGACGACCTGGTCATCGAGAATGGCCGCGTTTGCGGCGTGAAATTCGCCGACGGCCGCGAGATCGGCTGCGGCTCGGTGGTTTTGACCACCGGCACGTTTCTGCGCGGGCTGATCCATATCGGCGAAAAACAAATTCCCGCCGGCCGCGTCGGCGAAGCGCCGGCGATGGGCCTGTCGACGACGCTGGAAAAATTCGGCTTCACGCTCGGCCGCTTGAAAACCGGCACGCCGCCGCGGCTCGATGGCCGCACCATCGATTGGAAAAGCCTCGAGATGCAGCCCGGCGACGATGTGCCGGAGCCGTTCTCGATGCTGACCGAGCGCATCACCACGCCGCAGATCGAATGCGGCATCACGCGCACGGTCGCGGCGACGCACGAGATCATCCGCGCCAATGTGCATCGCTCGCCGATGTATTCCGGACAGATCGCGAGCAGGGGCCCGCGCTATTGTCCGTCGATCGAAGACAAGATCGTGAAGTTCGGCGAGCGCGACGGCCATCAGATTTTTCTGGAGCCGGAAGGTCTCGACGACACGACCGTTTATCCGAACGGCATTTCGACGTCGCTGCCGGAAGACGTGCAGCACGCGCTGGTCGCGACCATTCCCGGATTGGAAAACGCGCGCTTCATCCGGCCCGGCTACGCCATCGAATACGATTACGTCGATCCGCGCGAGCTGCATCCGACGCTGGAAACGAAACGTCTGCGCGGGCTTTATCTGGCCGGCCAGATCAACGGCACCACAGGCTACGAAGAGGCTGCGGCACAGGGACTTCTTGCAGGTCTCAACGCGGCGGCAAAAGCCGGCGGCAGCGCTGAAATCATTTTCGATCGCGCCGAAGCCTACATCGGCGTGATGATCGACGACCTGGTGACGCGCGGCGTCAGCGAGCCGTATCGCATGTTCACCTCGCGCGCCGAATATCGTTTGAAGCTGCGCGCCGACAATGCCGATCAGCGTTTGACCGACAGAGGCATTGCGATCGGCTGCGTCGGCAGCGAACGGACGCGCGTCTACGGCGAAAAATCTTCGGCGCTGAAAGAGCGCGCGCGAATTCGCCGATTCAGTTTCGCTGACGCCGAAAGAAGCCGAGCGTCACGGCATCACGCTCAACAAAGACGGTCAGCGGCGCACGGCGTTTGAAATGTTGTCGTATCCGAATATCGCGATCGCGGATCTGGCGAAAATCTGGCCGCGCTTCGGCGAGCTCGCGCCGAAAATCGCCGAGCAGATCGAGATCGACGCCAAGTACGATGTCTATCTGTCGCGCCAGGCGGCCGATGTCGCGGCCTATCGGCGCGACGAAAGCTTCACGCTGCCGGACGATTTCGATTACGCCGGCGCTGCCGGGCCTGTCGAACGAAGCCAAACAGAAACTGCAAACGCATCGGCCGCGCACCATCGGCCACGCCAGCCAGCATCGACGGCATGACGCCGGCGGCGCTGACGCTGCTGGTCGCGCATGTGAAACGCGGACGCAAAACGCGCGTGAGCAGCCGTCGACTGCGCCGACAAAGCGCGCGCGCTCAAGCTCACGCCTGTTTCACGTGAAACAGAGCAGCGGCTGGAGCTGTTCGTCGATCTGCTGCTGCACTGGCAGCAGAAGCAGAACCTGATCGGTGCCTTCAACAATTCCAACAATTTGGACGCGGCACGTCGCCGATTCGCTGCAGCTCCTCGAGCACGCGCCGGACGCAAAAATCTGGGTGGACTTCGGCTCGGGCGGCGGATTTCCCGGCATTCCGATCGCCTGCGCGCTCGCCGACAAGCCCGGCGCGATGGTCCATCTCGTTGAAAGCGTTGGCAAAAAGGCCACATTCCTGCGCGAGGCGGTGCAGCGTCACCGGCGTGCCGGCGCAAGTGCACCATATGCGGGCGGAGAATTTTGGGGACAGCTGCGGGGATAAGCGTCGATGTGGTGACGGCGCGGGCGCTATCCCCGTTGAAAACCCTGTGCGATCAGGCGTTTCCTTTGATCGAGCGGGGCGCCATCGGCCTGTTCCCCAAGGGACAAGATGTAGATGCTGAATTGACCGAAGCCGCTAAATATTGGACTATTCAGGCCTCAAAGGTGCCCAGCAAGACCAGCCCGGAGGGCTGCATCGTCATCATTCGCGGTCTTAAGGCTCTTAGACGCCCCTAACCTCGGCGCTGAGGATGACTTCCTCGGCTCCGCGAGGCTGCCCCGCCAGGGGCCCGAGCAACCGATTGGACCACCAGATGACCGATACCCCGACCATCGCCACACCCGCCGACCCGCAGGTTGTCCCGTTCGGCAAGCCGGCGGAAAACCGGCGGCCAAGCCGACGCGCCGCGGCCGCGCGTGCTGGCGATCGCCAACCAGAAGGGCGGCGTCGGCAAGACCACCACCGCGATCAATCTCGGCACCGCGCTGGCCGCCATCGGCGAGCACGTGCTGATCGTCGATCTCGACCCGCAGGGCAACGCCTCGACCGGGCTCGGCATCGAGCGCAAGGCGCGCCGCACCTCGACCTATGACGTGCTGACCGGCGCGGCGCCGATGCGCGACGCGGTGGTGCCGACCGCGGTGCCGCAGCTCTTCATCGCGCCCTCGACCATGGATCTGTCCGGCCTCGAGCTCGAGATCGGCCAGGCGCGCGACCGCGCCTTCCGCCTGCGCACGGCGCTCAACAACATCAACAGCGGCACGCCGCAGTTTCGATTTCACCTACGTGCTGGTCGACTGCCCGCCGTCGCTCAATCTGATCACGGTCAACGCCATGGCGGCGGCGGATTCGATTCTGGTGCCGCTGCAATGCGAGTTCTTCGCGCTCGAAGGTCTGTCGCAACTGCTGAAGACCGTCGAGCAGGTCAAGACGACGCTCAATCCGAACCTGACCATCCACGGCATCGTGCTGACGATGTACGACTCGCGCAACAATCTCGCCAACCAGGTGGTCGCCGACGTGCGCCAGTTCATGGGCCGCAAGGTTTACGACACGGTGATCCCGCGCAACGTGCGCATCTCGGAAGCGCCGTCCTACGGCAAGCCGGTGCTGGTCTACGATTTGAAATGCGTCGGCAGCGAAGCCTACTTGCGGCTGGCCACCGAGATCATCCAGCGCGAGAAGGAATTGAAGGCGGGGTGAGCGTGCACCGTCAGCTGTCAGTGCCCGCGTAGGCGGGCAATCCAGCGACTTCTGCCGTCGAGACTAAGACTGATGGCTCTGGATGCCCCGCCTTCGCAGGGCATGACAACAATAAACGCAACGAAACACTAATCTTAAGAGGCAAGCGTGAGCAGAAGTTCAGGAGCGGCGGCGATGGCGGATCACTCGCGATTGGGACGCGGCCTGGCTGCGCTGATGGGCGACGTCGGCGAGGAAACGCCGGCGGCCGACAGCGGCGCGCAAGCCGCGCAGCGCGCCGATCGAAAATCTCACCGCCAATCCGCGCAACCCGCGCCGCAATTTCACCGAAGCCGAACTCAACGAGCTGGCCGCCTCGATCAAGGAGCGCGGCATCATCCAGCCGATCGTGGTGCGCCCGGTGCGCGGCAAGGACGAGCACTTCGAGATCATCGCCGGCGAGCGGCGCTGGCGCGCGGCGCAGCGCGCCGGCCTGCACGAGGTGCCGATCGCCATCGTCGAGGCGACCGACGCGCAGGCGCTCGAATTCGCCATCATCGAGAACGTGCAGCGCGCCGATTTGAATCCGATCGAGGAGGCGGCCGGCTATCTGGCGCTGATGGAAGAATTCAATCACAGCCAGGACGAGGTGGCGCAGATCGTCGGCAAGAGCCGCTCGCATGTCGCCAACATGGTGCGGCTGTTGAAGCTGTCGGAGCCGGTGCAGGCGCTGGTGCGCATCCGGCCAGCTCTCGGCCGGCCACGCGCGCCAACTGGTCGGCCAGCCCAACGCGCTCGAGATCGCGCAGGACATCATCAAGCGCGGCCTCAACGTGCGGCAGATCGAGACTCGATATGCGCAAGGACGGCGCGAGGCAGGCGCGCGAGCGGCGGTCGGAGCCGGGCACACTCGCGCGCCAAGGACGCCGACACCAAGCGCGCTGGAGCGGCGGCTGTCCGACGCGCTCGGGCTTGAGGTGACCGTCGATCACCGCGGCGCAGGGCGGCACGCTGCATATCAAGTATCGCGATTTGGATCAGTTGGATGCGGTGTTGAGGAAGTTGGATCGCCCCTAGTGTCATGCCCGCGAAGGCGGGCATCCATCCGGGCTACACGGATGCCGATGCCGCCGCATCGTAGAGACTCACAATCTTGCCAAGCATTCTCTATGCCGCGCGCAATAAACGACCGCGCCGGGTGGCTTTCTCCATCGCCGGGGACTAGGCATTAAGTTTGCAGATTGAGTTTGCACAACGAGTTTGCATCTGGAGGACGCCATGCAGCCGGTAAAAAAGAAACAGAAGTGCAAGAATTGCGAAGGCAAGGGCCTGGTCAAGCTGGGCGACAAGAAGGTGAAGTGCCAGCGCTGCGGCGGCACCGGCTTCAAGTCCGGACCGGCCGAACCGGCGCGCTAAAGCGGCCTCAGCGGAACTTAAATCCGCGGCGCGGGTTGATGAGACAACCCCATTTCCCGTTGGAAACGAAGCGCCATGTCCGGCCCCGCTCAGTCGATAACGCAGAAGCTGCGCAAGCTCTGGCAGTCGGCGACCGGCGCCGAGGCGCCGCCGGCTTGCCGGAAGTCATCGTGCACGATCCCGCGGCGCAGCGCGCTCACGATCTCGACGATCCGTTCTTCGACGATAAAGTGCAAACCCGCATCGGCGATGTCATCGCCGGCGCCGGGCACAAGAAGTAGCGGATTTTTTAGCCGAGCCGGCGGTTGTTGGCGCGCACCGCGCGCCGGTACGGCGCGTAGGCTTTGGCGGCGGCGGCATCGAAGCTGCTGCCGTTCACCAGGGCGCCCATCAGCGCGCCATGCGCCTCGCCGAAGGCGGCGACTTTTTCCGCCACCATACGGCGCGCTTCGGTGGCTGCTTGCGGCCCGCCCGACGACAGCCGCATCATGCGCAGTGCGATGACGCGATGACTATCGGCCGCGAATTGCGCCGCCTCGAACCAGGTCTTCATGATGTCGGTGAACAAGGGGCGCTCTCCTGATTAAGACACATGACAACACAAGCAGCGCACTTGAGTTCCATCGGCCTTGTCGGCTGACGCTAGCACTTAAATCGCGCCCGGGCCGGTTTTGTCGTCGATGCCGAGGCACTTTTGTGCTTCTTCCGGCATTTTCGGCACGCGCAAGTTGCGCCCCATGAAGGTAACCCAGGGCTTCTCGGCCACCGGCTGCAGCTGCGCGAAAGTCCAGAACTGCCGCTCGGTCATCTCGATTTCGGTGACGCCATTGTCGAGCACCCAATTGCGCAGCGCGGCGATCCGCGGCTGATCGGCTTCGTTGAACATGCCCGCTGGTATTGCTTTTCGCATCGACGCCGCTCCTGAATGGATGCGGTCAGGCTTGTGAGTGCTGCATCCGCCGCAAGACCTTATACCTCCGGGCTTAACAAGCTCTGTGCGAGCCCGGCCGCGAGGCATGCTGTTTCGCGTGGCAGGTGCGACTTCAACGCAAAATACCGCTGGCAATGCCGAAGCTCGTCGGCGCGACACCAAGCGGTAACCATAGAAGGCGGGATTCTATGACGCGCTAGGCTTGCGGCGTCCGATGCTTTTCTTCGAACAATGCGTCGAGCGTAAAGGCGTTGGGACAGAACTCGTGGAAATGCGCCGCCGCCGTTCCCTTGGCCATCTCGCGTCCGCAGCGCGTCTTGTCGGCGCAGGTAACGCATAGCCGCTGCAGATCGCGCATGACCAGCGGGTCGGTTCTGGCGATCACCTTGGGATCGACATCGAGTGCGACCAGCATTTCTTGCAGCAGATCCGCCGAGTGCGGCCCCTTGGTCGCAAGCTCGCGCAGTTCAATCGTGGACACGCCAAGATCCTTGGCGATTTGCGCCACCTCTTCGGGACTGCATTGTCCGAGTTGGTTGGCTTGGCCGATCGCATCGCGATAGCGGCTGACCCAGTTGGCAACGGCATTGAGCACAAAATCGACCGCGGGATAATTGGCTTGCTGGCTGGGCATGACGCCCTCCTCGAAAGGATAAGTTGCGCTATTTGACATGCGCCGCCGGCCGCCGCCTTGCGCTATATCAACAGCGGTTCCCGTGCGGAATTACATCGCCGACGGTAAATTCTTAAGCGCCAGATTATTGGCGACCATGCGCACGCCGGGCGTCACCTCGACCGCGACGCGGATCGCGTCCTTCTCGACTTCGCTGTCGACAATGCCCCACAGTTCGACGGTGCCGTCGCGGACAATGACGTTGACGTCGTTCGGCCACCACGGCTTCGACGTCAATTGCGCCATCACGTTTTCGCGAAGCTCGGTATCCGCCACCGGCCGGTCCGGGACGATGGCTTTGTCGCGGTGGACCAGCGCCTGGATGAGATTGGCGCGGCTGACGATGCCGACGATATGGCCGCCTTTCATGACCGGCACCCGCTTGATCCGGTGCTTTTCGAGCAGCGAAGCCACCTCGCCGAGCGGCGTTTCCGGCGTCACGCTGATCACCGAACGGGTCATCACATCGGCGGCCTTGCGCGCATGCGACTTGACGAATTCATGCGCCAGGATTTCGCGCGACGTCAGCAGCTCGAGCCACCATGAACGGTGCCGCTCGGTGTCGGCTTCGACGCGGTGAATGAGGTCGCCTTCGCTGACGATCCCCACCAGGGCACCGTGTTCGTCGAGCACCGGCACGGCGCTGATCCGGTTCGTCAGCAGCGTCTCGGCAATGCTTTCGACCGTGGCATCGAAGCGGACGCAGATTACACTCGTGACCATCACATCGGCCGCGTTCATGACCATACCTCCTCTGCCAAGCTACTTAATAATTTGCCGGTTAGCCGCGGCGCGCTTTGATATGGCTCAATTTGCCCGGCGTTGACCTGAATCAAAGCGCATGCGCTGCGCGCGTCGCATCGTTCAGAAATTACGAGTTGAGGCTGTTGGCCACGCTCGATTTGTTCGCGGAGCAACCCTGAAAAAGGGACCGAACCATGCGCGCACTCGATGGAATCCAGAGGATGTTCAGCACGATCGCGGCCCGAATTGCGGCGGTGCGGCGCGGCTCGCAATTTACCTGCGGCGACTGCGAGCGCAATGATCAATGCGGTCTGCCGCCGGACGGCAAGTGCGTGGTGAAGGCGGAGCAGATCGCCCGCGAAGGCGATACCCAGCCGCGGCCGCCGCACGGTTATTTCACCGCGGTGTGGCCGCGCTAGAATTGCCGCGTCGCCGCTGCGGCGCTAGGCGCCGTCCAGCACGTCCCGCACCTTTGCCGCCAGCGCCGTGTAGGTGAACGGCTTGGTGATCAGGTGCACGCCGGCATCGAGCCGGCCGTGGTGCACGATGGCGTTGCGCGCATAACCGGTCGTGAACAATACCTTCAGGTCCGGCCGCATGATTTGCGCCTGGGCCGCGACTTTGGCGCCGGTCCAGCCGCCGGGCAGCACGACGTCGCTGAACAACAGATCGATCTTGGGCTGCTGCTCAAGCAGCAATAGCGCGGTCGCGCCGTCGGGCGCTTCCAGAACGCGGTAGCCGAGTTCGCGCAGAATATCGACGGTATAGGCCCGCACGTCGTCATCGTCTTCCACGACGAGAATAATCTCGTCACGCGTGCCTTCCGGCGCGATCGCCTCCGGCGCGTTCTCGTCGCGGGCATCCTCGCCGAACAGACGCGGCAGATAAATCTTCACCGACGTGCCTTCGCCTATTTCCGAATAGACTTTGACGTGGCCGCCCGACTGCTTCACGAAGCCGTAGACTTGGCTCAGGCCCAGTCCGGTGCCCTTGCCGGGTTCCTTGGTGGTGAAAAACGGCTCGAACACCCGGCCGATCGTCGCCTTGTCCATGCCGACGCCGGTGTCCGACACGCTGATCAGGACGTATTGCCCGGGCGCGACCTCGGCTTGATGGGCGGCATAGTCGGCATCGATATAGGCGTTGGCGGTCTCGATCGTGAGTTTGCCGCCGGCCGCCATCGCGTCGCGGGCGTTGACCGCCAAATTCAGCAGCGCGCTTTCAAGCTGGTTCGGGTCGGCCTCGGTGCGCCAGACGCCGGCCGCCAGCACCGTTTCAATTTCCACCGTTTCGCCCAGCGAACGATGCAGAAGTTCGGACATGCCGGTGACCAGTTCGTTGACCTTGACGGGCTTGGGCTCAAGCGGTTGCCGGCGCGAAAATGCCAGCAGGCGCTGGGTCAGCGTGCTGGCGCGGCGCGCGCCGTTCATCGCGTTGTCGGCGGCCCGGCGCAGCCGGGTGTCCGCCGGCGCAAGATTTCTCTGCAAGATCTCGAGATTGCCGACGATGACCTGCAACAGATTATTGAAATCGTGGGCGACGCCGCCGGTGAGCTGGCCGACCGCCTCCATCTTCTGCGCCTGACGCAAGCTCTCTTCCTGCGCGCGCAATTGCTCGGTGCGCTCGATCACCTGCCGCTCGAGCGTGGCGTTGAGATCCTGCATCGCCTCTTCGGCGCGCCGGCTTTCGGTGATGTCGACATTGACGCCGATCATGCCGAGAAATTCGCCACCGGAGCCGAA
This sequence comes from uncultured Alphaproteobacteria bacterium, assembly GCA_963825015.1. Lineage (GTDB taxonomy): Bacteria > Pseudomonadota > Alphaproteobacteria > Rhizobiales > Xanthobacteraceae > Pseudolabrys. The sequence goes on from CAWGRN010000008.1 coordinate 221,746, forward strand.
GCGCGGCCGGCCGTCGGTGTGAAGCAGGCGGATGGCGCCGTCGCTCCGCCGGTAACGCGCCTCGACCGTGAACGGGGTCTGCGTCTGCATGGCGCGGCTGAACGGGCCGTAGAGCTTTTCCGCATCGTCGGGATGCAGCGTGGAATTCCAATCGAAGCTGGCAACGTCGTTCGGCAGCAGGCCCCAAAATTCGCGTTGCGCCGCGTTCAAGAAGACGCATTTGCCGGCCGCATCGCCCATCCACAGCATCACCGGCGCATTTTCCGCGACCAGGCGAAAGCGCTGTTCGCTTTCGCGCAACATGTTTTCGGTGCGGAGCAGGTTTTCGGTTTCAGCGACCAGCCGGCGGTTGGCGGCGGTGACGATTTCGCGCTCTTCCTGCAATTCCGTGTTGGTCCGGCGCAGCGCGGCCTCGGCGTCGCGCAAGGCGAGCTCGACGCGGACACGCTCGGTGGTCTCGACCGCGGTGACCAAGACGCCGCCGACGCCGCTGGCGGCGGTCGGGTCGGGGACCGGGCTATAGGCAACGGTGAAGTGGGCTTCCTCCCATTGGTCGCCGTGGCGCTGGATTTTCAGCGGCAGATCCTCTGAGAAGAGCCCCGGGCTTTTTCCGCTGAGAATGTCCTGATGCAGCGGAGCAAGCCGCTCCTGCACCTCGGGCCAGGCTTCGCGAAACGGCAACCCAAAAGCCTTGGGGTGCTTGTCGCCCAGGAATGGCTTGTAGCCGTCGTTATAGATGAGGACGAAATCGGGTCCCCATCGCACCGCCTTCGGAAAGCCCGACGCCATCATGATATCGACGATCAGGCGCAGGCTGGCAGACCAATTCTCGAGCGGACCCAGCGGGGTCTTCGACCAATCGTGCGAGCGGACAAGCGCCGCCATCTCTCCAGAACGAGGAGAAGCCGGTGTCGAAGGTTGGGCTGGCTCAATCGGCATTCGTTCGGCATTCCACGGGTGGCGGGGCTAGGCTACCTGGGAATATCCGCGGCGGTGGAGTCGGACGCGGCCGGGGCTTTAGGCTTCGGCAGCATCATTCGACAGATCACGCCGGTCGGCAAGAATTCGATTTTCGCCGAGCCGCCGAAGCCGCCGAGGCTACGCTCGATCAGATTGCTGCCGAAGCTGCGGCGCGTCGGCTCGGCCACCGGCGGCCCGCCGCTTTCCACCCATTCGATCGCGATCCGATCGCCGACCGGGCGCCATGAGATCGTGAGGCGGCCGTCCGAATTCGACAGCGCGCCGTATTTGGCGGCGTTGGTCGCGAGCTCGTGGAACACCAGCGCCAGCACGGTCGGCACCTTGGCGAACAGCAGCACCGGCTCGCCTTGCAGGGACACCCGGCCGGTGCCATAGGGCTCGAGTTCCATTTCCAGGATTTGCCGCAGGTCGACGCCCTTGCCGTCCGACTTCACCAGGAAATCGTCGGCCGCCGACAGCGCGCGCAGCCTGCCCGAAACGCTTTGCCAGATATCGTCGTGACCGCGCAGTTCGTGGCGCAGAATTGCGTAGATGGTGGCGAGCTTGTTTTTGACCCGGTGGCCGAGTTCGTCGACGACGACCTGGCGATAGTTTTCTTCCTCGTCGAGGCGGCGCACGACTTTGCGATATTGCCCGGCGATCCAGATGATCACGGCCGCGGCGACAAGAACAGGACAGACGTGACGATATGGTCGTGGCTAAGCGGACTCCATTCGAACCGGGGCGGTATAAACGTCCACCACGACACGAGTCGCGCTCAAGCAGCGTGGCAAAGATGCCGGCCGACTACGCCGCCCACCAGGCCGCAATCGAGAATCGCGGGATAATAGGTGGCGAAGGGGCGACATCGGGGCAATCAGGTCGATCCGCCAATCGCAAGCCGGTGGCAGCGGCGACGCAGAGGACTGGCGAAGGCAAAAGCCGCCGGCGACGCCGGGCGCAACCCACGCCGCGCAACCATGCGCACGGTGTCCGAGAACACGCGCTGCCTCATATCACCTCGCCCATCGCCTCACGGTATAGGGTTACAGCCCGAATTCATAGCGCAACGCCATTCGGCGTTCCAATGTCGGATTGACGACTCAGCCTCGCGAAATAATTTTGCGGCCAATGCCATGGCGACGAAATTTTCTACTCGGTCTCCGAGGTGCCCGGCCGTTCCATCTTATTCCTCAGCGCATCGGTGCCCTTGATGGTGTCGATGACCGTTTGATAGGCGCCGGTCACTTGGTCCGTGAAGCTCTTGCGCCGCGGCTTCGACTTTTTCTTGCTCTTCTTTTTGCTGGTCTTTTTAACGGCCGATTTTTTCGGCGAAACCTTCGATTTCTTCTTCGCAGTTTTCTTTAAAGTCTTCTTGCTGGTCTTCTTCGCCATCGGCGCCCTCCCAAGGCTTTCAATTCGGCGCCGAGCATAATGGGTGGCGGCGGGCCGCGCCAGCGGATACGCAACTGGCCAAAAACCGTACTTGTCGTCTATACAATGGACCGGTCGAGACAAATGGGGAGGACTGGCGTGCCCGCATCACTGCAAGGCGAACTGCAGCCGACCATCTACCGCTTCAAGCTCGGCGGCTTCGAGGTCGCCACCATCCTGGACGGCAAGTCGCATCCGCGAGGGGCTGCATCCGAACTTCGGCGGCAATGCCTCGGCCGAGGAGGTGCACGCGCTGGCCCGCGCCAACAACATCGATACCAACCGCTTCGAGCATCCCTACATCCCGACTTTGGTCAATACCGGCAAGGAAGCTGGTGCTGTTCGACACCGGCAATGGCGCGCTGTCGCGCGAATACGAGCAGCTGCAAGGGCCGGCTGCCGCCCGGCCAACTGGTCGCGCGAACTGGCCAAGGCCGGCTACAAGCCGGAGGACATCGACGTCGTCGTCACCACGCACGGCCATCCCGACCACATCGGCGGGCTGATCGAGGGCGGCAAGCCGGTGTTTCCCAATGCGCGCTATGTGTTCGGCGCCGCCGAGTTCGATTTCTGGAAGCGCGGCGAGAACGTGCGCGAGGCGCGCAAGTTCAATCGCGAGCTGTTCGTGAAGATCTGCGTGCCGCTGGCCGACCGCTCGACCTTCATCAAGCCGGGCGACGAAGTGGTGCCCGGCATCACCGCGGTCGATGCCGCCGGGCATTCGCCCGGATTGATGGCCTTCCATGTCGAGAGCGAAGGCAAGCGCTTCATGATCACGGCCGACACCTGCACCCAGTACGTGATGGCGGTGCAGCGGCCGGACTGGTATTTCGACATGGACGACGACAAGGACAGGGCGGTGGCCACCCGCAAGCGCATCCTCGACATGCTGGCGACCGACAAATTGCTGTTCGTCAGCTTCCACTTCCCGTTCCCCGGCATCGGCTGGGTCGAGAAAGCAGCCGGCGGCTATCGCTGGGTGCCGCACAGCTATCAGCTGAATTTGTGAGGCCGCGCGCGATCGCGCCGCGGCGGTCAATTTCCGCCCCAGCTGAATCTCGATTTTCGCTTGTCCTCAGCGACGGCTGGCCCGACTTGTCGCAACGCTCGATACCGTCCGTCGATCGATTGCGACGGATTTGTTGTCGAACACGATGTTGCGGCAAAACATGCCGTCGCAGCAGCGGCCGCTTGATCCGGGCGGTCTGATGGCTTGCCGCGGCTGCTGTCGGCCCTGGCTGGCTTGCATTCTCCCGGCGATCACCACCGCGCCGACGAACAGGTTGGCGCCGAGCACGACGACGAAGAACGTCGACAACGACGAACGCGCGCCAGAATTCAACGCGCGCCTCGCGGGCCCGGCGCGCGGCCGCGTTGCAGCTTCATGGCCGAGGCTTTCCGGCCGGCATCCGCCAAATCGAGCGAGCGTGCTCATCGCTCATGCTTAACGCAAAAACGTTGAAATGCTGCTAAAACAACTTGTCTCGAATTTGACGGGATTTCCGATCAAACCGCCACGGCAGCAACCAAAACGAGCATCGGCGCTACGATTTCCGCCGCCGCGCGCTCACCGCGATCGACAGCAGCGTGCGCTGCGCGATCGCCTCGGCCAGCGCGCGCATTGCGGCGCATGTCGAGCGAGGCTTCGGCGAGCTGCTCCATGGCGCGCAGCAGCCGCGCCGGCGACCAGACGCGCAGCGCGTCGCCGACCGCGCGTCTCGCGCGTGAAATGCACCGGCGGCGCGCCGCGCTTCATGGCGAATTCGATCGAGTCGCCGCCCTCGACCGCGAGCTTCATCTTGTGCAGGTTGGCGACCTGGCGGATCGCCGCCGAGATGATCGCCGCCGGCGACGAGCCGCCGGCGCGCGCCTTGCCGAATTCGGTTTCCACCTCCGGCGTCTTGCCGGCAAAGGCGGCGTCGATCACGCCGTCGAGCGCCAGCGCCGAGGCGTCGGCCACCACCGCCATCACGTCGGCGAGCTCGATGCGCTCCTGGCCCTTGCCATAGAGCGCGAGCTTGCGGATCTCGTTGCGCGAGGCCAGGCGGTCGCCGCCGAGCAGCGCCAGCAGCGCGGCGCGCGCGTCCGGCGCGATCGTGAGATTGGCCGCGCGCATTTCCTCGTCGATCAGCCGCGCGAGATCGCGCGCGCCGTCGACGTAGCAGGGCAGCGCGGCGGCGACCTTGGCCTTCTCGCACAGCGCGCGCAGCGGCGCGGTCTTGCGCAGGTCGCCGGCCTCGATGATGATGCGGCATTCGTTCGACGGCGCGCGATCACGGTCTCGACCGCGGCGGCGATGTTGCGCGCGCCGGCCTTCACCAGCACGGCGCGGCGGCCGCCGAACAGCGGCACCGTGTGCGCTTCCTCCACCAGCCGCGACGGATTGGCCGACAAGTCCTCGCCCTCGATGCGCACGAGCGCGAACGGATCGTTCGGATCGTCGACCGAGGCGCGCACCAGCGCATCGACGCGCTCGCGCACCAGGCCGGCGTCGGGCCCGAACACCAGCACGATCGGCAGGCCGGATCGGGCCGGGCGATGAAGCGATCGACGTCGGAGGCTTTGATGGCGGTCATGGCTCTTGCCCTCTCCCGGCGAGGCAGCGCGAAGTGATGCGCTGCAGACCGGGTGACCAGTTCTGACGGCCGGCTCTACGTCGCCGCTTCGCGCGGCCCGCTCGGGGACAATGAGGCCGTTACGTCCCCGCCGCGAAATACGACGCCAGCCGCGTGCGGATGTTTTCGGCGATCACCTTGGCGGCGCGGTTCTCGGCGTCGCGCAGGCCGCGATCGCCGGCGAAGCGCTGCTGCTGGCCCGGAATATTGTAGGACACGCGCGAGAAGGTGGTGCCGCTGACGACCTTCTTGCCGGTGGCGACGTCGGTCAGCGTATAGGTCGCGTCGATGCCGTAATTCTGGATGTCCGGGCGCGCGGTGTTGATGTCGACGATCACCTGCAGGCTGGTCGGACGTAGAGCTTGACGTCGAGCCGGTAGTTGGTCGCCGCGCGGCGCCGCCGCCGGTGAGCCGATAGATCAGCTCGTTGCGGACCTCGACGCCGACGCGGGCGAGCCGCGTGCCGTTCGGCGCCTCGATCGGCGCGACCTCGACGGCGCTCAGCTTGTCGCCGACGCCGGCGCCGCCGACCGCGGTCTTGGTCGCCATAGAGCGGCTGGAAGCAGCCGGCGGTGAGGCCGGCCAGCGCAAGCGCCAGCAGCAGTCCGGAACAGCGCGGGAGTTTCAGGCCACGACATTGACGATCCTCTGCGGGACGACAATGACCTTTTTCGGGCTTTTGCCGTCCAGCGCCTTTTTTACCGCATCGAGGGCCAGAACGGCAGCCTCAATCTCGGCTTCTCCGGCGTCGCGCGGCACGGTGACGTCGGCGCGCTTCTTGCCGTTGATCTGGACCGGCAAAGTGATGGTGTTTTCGACCAGCAAATCGGGCTCGACCTGCGGCCAGGCCTCGGTGGCGACCAGGGTCTTGTGGCCGAGCGCCGCCCAGCATTCCTCGGCCAGATGCGGCATCATCGGGTGGAACAGCCGCACCAGGATGTCGCCGGCTTCGCGCAAGGCCCAGGCGAAGTCGGGGGCGGGCGCGGTTTCGGCCTCGCCGATGGCGTCCGACAGCGCATTGGCGAATTCGTAGATGTGGGCGACGCAGCGGTTGAAGCGCAGCCTGCCGATGTCGTCGGAGACGTTGCGCGAGCGCGCGGTGGGCGGCCTTGCGCACGGCCAAGCGCTGCCGGACCGAACGCGGCCGGGCGCGCGGCCGGCGCCGTCGATGCCGGCGATCTCGCCGACCAGCCGCCACAGCCGCTGCACGAAGCGCCAGGCGCCCTGCACGCCTTCCTCGGTCCAGATCACGTCGCGCTCGGGCGGCGAGTCGGACAGCATGAACCAGCGCGCGGTGTCGGCGCCGTAGGCGGCGATGATGTCGTCGGGGTCGATGGTGTTCTTCTTCGACTTCGACATCTTCTCGATCGAGCCGATCTCGATCGGCTCGCCGGTCGCGGCGAGCGTGGCGCGGCGCGCGTCGCCCAGCCCTTCGATCTTGACGTTGGCCGGCTCGACCCAGTCGCCGCTTTTGCGCCTGGTAGGTCTCGTGCACCACCATGCCCTGCGTGAACAGGCCGGCGAACGGCTCGTCCATGCCGATGTGGCCGGTCTTGTGCATGGCGCGGGTGAAGAAGCGCGAATACGAGCAGATGCAGAATCGCGTGCTCGATGCCGCCGATATATTGATCGACCGGCAGCCAGTCGTTGGCGACCTTCGGCGTGGTCGGCGCGTTCGTCGTTCCACGGATCGGTGAAGCGCGCGAAGTACCAGGACGAGTCGACGAAGGTGTCCATGGTGTCGGTCTCGCGCCGCGCCGGCGCCGGCGCACTGCGGACACTTGACGTTCTTCCAGGTCGGATGGCGGTCGAGCGGATTGCCCGGCTTGTCGAAGGTGACGTCCTCCGGCAGCGTCACCGGCAGATCGTTCTCCGGCACCGGCACCACGCCGCATTTGTCGCAGTGGATGATCGGGATCGGGCAGCCCCAATAGCGCTGGCGCGAAATGCCCCAGTCGCGCAGGCGGTAATTGACCTGGCGCTGCGCCACCGGCGCGGTTGCCGCGCGTCGTCTGCTCCAGCCGCTTGGCGACTTCTTCCTTGGCTTCCTCGATGGTCATGCCGTCGAGGAAGCGCGAATTGATCATGCGGCCGTCGCCGTCATAGGCGACGTCGGTGATGACGAAGGTCTTCGGATCCTGGCCCGGCGGGCACACCACCGGCGTGTTGCCGAGCCCGTATTTGTTGACGAAATCGAGGTCGCGCTGGTCGTGCGCCGGGCAGCCGAAGATGGCGCCGGTGCCGTAGTCCATCAGAATGAAATTGGCGACGTAGACCGGCAGCTTCCAGTTCGCGTCGAACGGATGCACCGCCTTGATGCCGGTGTCGAAGCCGAGCTTCTCGGCGGTGTCGATCGCCGCCTGCGAGGTGCCCATGCGGCTGCACTCCTCGATGAAGGCCGCGAGCTTCGGATTCTTCGCCGCCGCCGCCTGCGCCAGCGGATGATCGGGCGCCAGCGCCATGAACTTGGCGCCGAACAAAGTGTCCGGCCGCGTGGTGAAGATCTCCAGCTCGCTCTCGTCGTTCGGCGCGGTCGCCGCATCGAGCATGAAGCGCAGCAGCAGGCCTTCCGAGTGGCCGATCCAGTTCTTCTGCATCAGCCGGACTTTTTCCGGCCAGCGGTCGAGCGTGTCGAGCGCGTTGAGCAGGTCTTCGCGAATAATCGCTGATCTTGAAGAACCACTGGGTCAGCTCGCGCTGCTCGACCACGGCGCCCGAGCGCCAGCCGCGGCCGTCGATCACCTGCTCGTTGGCGAGCACGGTGTGGTCGACCGGGTCCCAGTTCACCTTCGATTTCTTGCGCTCGACCAGCCCGGCCTTGAGGAAGTCGAGAAACATCTTCTGCTGGTGCTTGTAGTAGGTCGGGTCGCAGGTCGCGATCTCGCGCGCCCAGTCGAGCGACAGGCCCATCGACTGCAGCTGCTTCTTCATCGCCGCGATGTTGTCGTAGGTCCACGCCTTCGGGTGCACCTTGCGGTCGATGGCGGCGTTCTCCGCCGGCATGCCGAAGGCGTCCCAGCCCATCGGGTGCAGCACGGCGTTGCCCATGGCGCGTTTGAAGCGCGCCACCACGTCGCCCATGGTGTAGTTGCGCACGTGGCCCATATGGATGCGCCCCGACGGGTAGGGGAACATCTCCAGCACGTAGTATTTCGGCCGCGGGTCGTCGTTTTTGGTGGCGTAGATGCCGCGCTCGTCCCACGTCTTCTGCCAGCGGGCCTCGGCCTCGCGGGCGTTATAGCGCTCGTTTTTGCTCGAATCGGCGGTCATTTCCGGCTCTTTTTAAGGTGGCCGGAACAGACATGAAAGGGGGCTGGCGGTCAACAGGCGGAACAATTCGCCTGCAAATTCAAAGGAACCAGCCGCCTGCTCGGCGCGGGTTAGCCCGGGTAACAGGAGGTGCTCAATGACGAAGATTGAAAACATCAAGGAACACATGGAAGTGCTCGGCGCCGACGGCAAGCATGTCGGCACCGTCGATCACCTGAAAGGCGTGGACCGGATCAAGCTCACCAAGAGCGATCCGAAGTCCGGCGGTCAGCATCACATCATTCCGGTCGGCTGGGTCGATCACGTGGACGACAATGTCCACCTCAACAAGCCGGCCAAGGATGTGATGGCGCAGTGGCAGGCGGCGGCGTAACGCAGTGTCAACCGCGACGCGCGCGGTGAGATTAAGTCATTCGACCGCACGCCGAGCGCGCGCAGCACGGCGTCCAGCAGCAGCGGCGCCTGATACGGCTTCTCGACCACCGGCGCATGCGGAAATTGCTGCAGCGTGCTCGTCCTCGCGCGCATGCCGGTGAGAAAGACGAACGGCGTTCCGCGCTCCGCCAACGCGGCGGCGACCGTTACGCTGGTGCGGGTCGCGCCGCTCAATTTGAGGTCGAGCACGGCAAGATCGAATGGCGGACCTGCATTCAGCGCCGCGAACGCCGCATCGGCGTCGGCGACGCAGATCACGCTGGCGGCGCCGGCCGCTTCCAGGATTTGCTGGATGTCGAGCGCAATCAGGAATTCGTCGTCCAGCACCAGGCAGCGCTTGCCGGCGATCGACGGTTCGATATTGGCCACGGCCCATCTCCAGTTCCGCGATGGAACTTTCGCTTGTGCTACGAATTGAGATGGGCGGCATTTAAATAAGACATAGCGGCGCGCAATTTAATCGACGCGGGGCAGTGGGCGTCTTAATGATTCTGGGCAATGCGCGGCCGAACGGCCATTACACGCCTGCGAGAATTGCCCGCTGCGCAAGCGGCCGTCGCTTGCGCGAGTTCACGCCGGAAGAACTGGATTTCGTCAAGCAGTTCAAGGTCGACGAATTGCGCGTCGATCCCGGCGCCAGCTTCCTGCGCGAGGGCGCGCGCAGCGAGCATCTCTACACCGTGCTGAGCGGCTGGGCCTTCCGCTACAAGATGCTCGACGACGGCCGCCGGCAGATTCTCAATTACGCGCTGCCGGCCGACATGGTCGGCCTGCAAGGCACGCTGATGCGCGAGATGGAGCACTCGGTCGAGGCGCTGACGCCGCTGACGCTGTGCGTGTTTCCGCGCAGCAAGCTGTGGGATCTGTACAGCCAACTTTCCCTCGCTCGCCTTCGACATCACCTGGCTCGCGGCGCGCGAGGAGCAGCTGATCGACGAGCATCTGGTCAGTCTCGGCCGCCGCACCGCGCTCGAGCGCACCGCGTTATCTGCTGCTGCATCTGTTCGTGCGCGCCGAGGAGGCGGGCCTGGCCAAGAACAGCACCATCCAGTTTCCGTTCACGCAGCAGCATCTCGCCGATACGCTCGGCATGTCGCTGGTGCACACCAACAAGACGCTGAAGCGGCTGCTGGCGTCCAAGGCGATGCGCTGGAAGGACCGCGTGTTCGAGATGATCGACCGCGCCGCGCTGGCCGCGATCGCCGGCGACGATGTGACGCCGCGCCAGGCCGCGGCCGTTTATTTGAGGCGTGGCCGGCGACGTCTGGCCGACAGGTTGCGATATAGCCGACGCGCATGGTCACTGATCGGCCGCCATCAGACGACCGCGGCCTCGAACACGTCCGCGCCGAGATCGCGCGCGCCTGCCGCGACGCCGGGCGCGATCCGGCCGACGGTGACGCTGGTGGCGGTGTCGAAGACCTTTCCGCGCCGAGGCGATCGAGCCGGTGATCGCCGCCGGCCAGCGCGTGTTCGGCGAAAACCGCGTGCAGGAGGCCAAGGCCAAATGGCCGCCGCTGATGGCGAAGCATCCCGGCATCGAGCTGCATCTGATCGGCCCGCTGCAATCCAACAAGGCCAAGGAGGCGGTGGCGCTGTTCGACGCCATCCATTCGGTCGATCGGCCAGCCTGTGCGAGGCGCTGGCCAAGGAGATCGCCAAGCAGGGCCGCACGCCGCTGCTGTTCGCCGAGATCAATACCGGCGCCGAGCCGCAGAAGGCCGGCGTGCTGCCGCAGGACGCCGACGCGTTCCTCGACCGCCTGCCGCGAAACTTACGGCCTGACCATTTCCGGCCTGATGTGCATTCCGCCGCTCGACGAGGCGCCGGGCCCGCATTTCGCGCTCACCGCCAAGATCGCGAGGCGCAACGGCCTGAAGCTGTTGTCGATGGGCATGAGCGCGGATTTCGCCGTCGCGATTTCGCTCGGCGCCACCCATGTGCGCGTCGGCAGCGCGATTTTCGGGGAACGCAAGCGACATGAGCGAGCCCAATATCGAATTCGAACCCTGGCAGAAGCGCTTCGCCGCGCCGGCAATCTGCACTTGCGGATGCGCAGCGGCCATTCTAAGCGTTTGCTCAGGGGCCGCAGCAACAACTCCAAAACTTCATATACCGGCAGGCCGAGCCATGCGCGGAACCATACCGATCTCCGTCGAGCAGGCCGCGCGCGGCGTCACGCGCTGGGACGCGCTCGCCGTCCTGCTGACGCTCGGCGCTGCTGGTGTTTTTCGCCGAAGCCAGCCGCCATCTGCTGCAGCCGCTGTCGGAATTGCGCTCGGCGCCGCTCTCGCTGGCGCCGGAAACCTGCCGGAATACGCCGCGCGCACGACGTTGCGCATGCTGCTGGCCCTGATCCTGTCGCTGGTGTTCACGTTCACCTACGCCACCTTCGCGGCCAAGAGCCGGCGCGCCGAAGTGCTGCTGGTGCCGCTGCTCGATATCCTGCAGTCGGTGCCGATCCTCGGCTTCATCTCGGTGACGGTGGTGTTCTTCATGTCGCTGGCGCCCGGGCGCGTGCTGGGCGCGGAATTCGCCGCCATCTTCGCGATCTTCACCAGCCAGGCCTGGAACATGGCGTTCTGCTTCTATCAGTCGCTGCGCACGGTGCCGACCGAGCTTGACGGAAGCCTCGCGCACGTTCCAGCTGTCGCGCTGGATGCATTTCTGGCGGGTCGAGGCGCCGTTCGCCATGCCGCAGCTGATCTGGAACATGATGATGTCGATGTCGGGCAGCTGGTTCTTCGTGGTGGCGTCTGAAGCGATCAGCGTCGGCAATACCACCGTCACGCTGCCCGGCGTCGGCTCCTACATCGCGCTGGCGATCGAGCAGAAAAATCTCGTGCGCCGTTGAGCTGGGCGATCGGCACCATGCTGGTGGTGATCCTGCTCTACGACCAGCTGCTGTTCCGGCCGCTGGTGGCCTGGGCCGACCGCTTCCGCTTCGAGCAGCAGGCCGGGGTGGCGCCGCCGCGCTCGTTCGTGCTCGATGTGCTGCGCCGCTCGCGGCTGGTGGCGGCGCTCACCGCGCCGCTGTCGCGGCTGTGGCGGCGGTCGTTTCATTTGCGCATCTTCGCGCCGCGCCAGCGCGCGCCGGCAATATTCGACGACGGCCGCCGCGGCTGGGGCGACTGGCTGTGGACTGGCCATCGTCGCCGCGCTGGCGGCGCTCGCGCTGTGGCGGGTCGAGCGCTTCGTCTTCACCAGCGTTTCGCTGCCGGAAGTCGGCCGCGCGACGATGTTCGGCCTGGCCACGCTGACCCGCGTGCTGGTGCTGATCGCGATCGCCAGCGCGATCTGGGTGCCGGTCGGGATTTACGTCGGCATGCGGCCGCGCGTCGCGCAAACGATCCAGCCGGTGGCGCAGTTCCTGGCGGCGTTTCCCGCCAACGTGCTGTTTCCGATCGCGGTCTCGGGCATCGTCGTGTTCAAGCTCGATCCCGACATCTGGCTCAGTCCGCTGATGATCCTGGGAACGCAGTGGTACATTCTGTTCAACGTGATCGCCGGCGCCTCGGCGATCCCGACGGAATTGCGCGACGTCGGCACCAATCTGCAGCTGCGCGGCTGGCTGTGGTGGAAAAAGGTCGCGCTGCCGGCGGTGTTTCCCTATTACCTGACCGGCGCCATCACCGCGTCGGGCGGGTCGTGGAACGCCAGCATCGTGGCCGAAGTGGCGAGCTGGGGCGACACCAAATTGCAGGCGAGCGGGCTCGGCGCCTATATCGCGCAGGCCACCGAAGCGGGCGATCTGCCGCGCATCGTGCTCGGCATCGCGGTGATGAGCTTATACGTGGTGGTCATCAACCGGCTATTCTGGCGGCCGCTCTATTGGTACGCCGAGCGCAAATTCAAACTCGGATGACAGGGCAAGGGTTATGAGCGACGCGTTGCTGCAAATCCAATCCGTGCGCCAGGCGTTTCCCAAGCCGGATGGCGAAGACGCTGCTTGTGCTCGACGACATCAATCTGACGCTGGCGGAAGGCGAGATCGTCGGACTGCTCGGCCGCTCCGGTTCGGGCAAGTCGACCTTGCTGCGGCTGATCGCCGGCCTGGCGCGGCCGACCGCCGGCAGCGTGATGTATCACGGCCAGCCGGTCGCCGGACCGGCGCCCGGCATCGCCATGGTGTTCCAGAGCTTCGCGCTGTTTCCCTGGCTCACCGTGCTGGAGAACGTGCAGCTCGGCCTGGAAGCGCTCGGCCTGCCGGAGGCGGACATCCGCCAGCGCGCGCTCGCCGGCATCGATCTGATCGGGCTGGACGGCTACGAGTCGGCCTATCCGCGCGAATTGTCCGGCGGCATGCGCCAGCGCGTCGGCTTCGCCCGCGCCTGGTCGTGCATCCCAACATTCTGCTGATGGACGAGCCGTTCTCCGCGCTCGACGTGCTGACCGCGGAAACCCTGCGCACCGACTTCCTCGACCTTTGGATCGAGGGCAAGCTGCCGATCAAGGGCGTCATCCTGGTGACCCACAACATCGAGGAAGCGGTGCTGATGTGCGACCGCATCCTCGTGTTCTCGAGAAGCCCGGGCCATATCATCGAGGAAATCAAGGTCGAGCTGCCGCAGCCGCGCAACCGGCTGGAGTCCGATTTCCGCGATCTGGTCGAGCGCATCTACGTGGCCATGACGGCGCGGCCAGCCGCGCCGCCGCCGCGCGTCGCGCCGGAGCGCTTCGCCGGCATGGGCATCGATATGCTGCTGCCGCGGGTCTCGGCCAACTTGATGTCGGGCCTGATCGAGGCGGTGGCCGGCGCGCCCTACAACGGCAAGGCCGACCTGCCGGTGATCGCCAGCGCGTTGCAGATGGAGGTGGACGATCTGTTTCCGGTCGCCGAGGCGCTGCAGCTCCTGCGCCTGGCGGAAATCGAAGGCGGCGACATCCGGCTGACCGATACCGGCAAGCAGTTCGCGGAAGCCGGCGTCGACGATCGCAAGAAACTGTTCCAGCGCCAGCTGCTGGACCATGTTCCGCTCGCCAATCATATCCGGCGGGTGCTGCAGGAACGCGCCAATCACGCGGCGCCCAAGAGCCGCTTCCTCGACGAGCTCGAGGACCACATGACCGCGGAAGGCGCCAAGCACACCTTGCGGGCGGTGATCGCCTGGGCGCGTTTCGCGGAGGCCTTCGCCTACGACGACCGCTCCGAGACCTTCAGCCTGGATAATCCGACCTGAACGTGCGCATGATCTGCGTCGCGGAAAACCGCGCGCGGGATAGCGCAGTGGTGCGCGGCGGCTCGGCGGGCTGCCGAACGAGCCGGCATCGAGCGGCTTCTTCAGCAGGCTCGAGCGCAGCGGGCTTGCCGCGCGGCGTCGGCGGCACCGGCGCGCGGCCTGCACGCGGCGGCGCCGGCGCCGGTTGCAGGGCCGGCGCATCGCCGTAATCGGCGAACTCGTCGTCGCTCATGCGATGGCTCATGCTGGCGCTGCGCCAGCGCTCGATCACCGAGGACAGCAGATCGCGGCTGATATTGGTGCCGGCATCGGAGCGGGTATTGCCGGAGGCCTCGCTGTTCGGCCGCAGCGCCGCCGGCAATTCCTGGAAGCGCATGCGCGTCGGCAGCGCCACGCCGGAGCCGAAGGTGAACACTTCGCGGGTGCCGAGCGAGGGGATGAAGGACAGCAGGTTGGCCGCCGCGTCCGACACCGCCGAGCGGATCAGCGCCTGGTCGCGGTCGTTCGACAGCCGCATCACGAACAAGGTCGAGCACTGCGAGATGATGGTGGGGTCGATCTCGGCCGGCCGCTGCGTCACCAGCCCGAGGAACACGCCGTATTTGCGGCCTTCCTTGGCGATGCGCGAGAGCGCGCGGCGGTCGGTCCGAAGCCGATCTTCTTGTCGGCCGGCGCGTAGCGGTGCGCCTCTTCGCAGACGAACAGCAGCGGCGCCACGCCGTCGCTCCACAGGCCGAAGTCGAAGGCCATGCGGCAGAGCACCGACACCACCGAGTCCACCACCTCGGCCGGGAAGCCGGCGAGCTGCATGATGGTCATCGGCTTGCCGTCCGGCGGCAGCCGGAACAGGATGCCGAGAATTTCCGCCATGGTGTCGCCGCCGATATTGGCGTTCTCGAACATGAAGGCGTAGCGCGGGTGATTGCGGAAGGTCTGAATGCGGCCGATCAGCTTGTGATAGACCATGCGCGAGAGCGGTTCTCCAGCTTGCCCATGCGCTCGTCGAGCAGGTTGATCAGGTCCTCGATGCGGTAGGGCACCGGCGTGTCGGCGGTGAAGCCGGTGTCGCGCGGATCGCGCTTCTTGGCGAGCGCGCGGTCGGCGCCGGCGCGATATTGCAGATAGGCCGCCTTCGCCAGCGGAATGACTTCGGAGAGGATCTCGACTTCCTCGTCGACGCCGGGGCGGCCGCCGAAGAAGGCGTCGATGGTCTCCTCGAAATTGAACAGCCAGAACGGCAGCCGCAGGTTGCGCGGGATTGAGCACTTGCGCCTTGTCGCCGAAGCAGCGGCCATATTCGTTGTGCGGATCGACCAGGAAGATGCGCAGGTTCGGCCGCGTATCGAGAATCTTCTGCAGGATGATGGCGACGCCGCTCGACTTGCCGACGCCGGTGGCGCCGAGGATGGCGAAGTGCCGGCTCACCAGATGGTCGATGTCGATGTGGACGTGGATGTTCGGATTCTGCTGCAGGTTGCCGATATGGGCGCGGTCGGCGTCGGCGCTGCCGTAGACCAGCCGCAATTCGCGTCTCGCTCAGCATCAGCGCGCCATCGCCGATGTTCGGATATTCGGTGACGCCGCGCTGGAAGCGCTCGCGCCGTCTGCGCTCGGTACGATCTCGCCGATCAGATCGAGCCGCGCCACCTTGCGGAAGGTCGGATCGCCGCCCGCGCCGGACAATGGCCTGCTCGCCGACTTCGGTGATCAGCCCGATGATGACGGACCTTGCCGGTCGTCAGGCCCATGAATTTTCCGACGGTCGGATTTTCGCCGCCCGGCGCGCGCGCGGTGAGCTCGACGGTGGCCTGCGAGCCGGTGACGGCGACCACGCGGCCGATCGATTCGGCGTTGTCGGCAAGGTGGCGTGCGCATCGCGTGCGAGTGACGTGTCCATGATCGCCCCGGCGCAGCAGTGTTGTGATTTGCTTGCGCGCCAGTGCAAGAAATACCACGGCGCAATTCCGGTTTTATTAATGCGCCGTTATTCTGAGCGGTCCGGCGCGGCTATGCTTAAAAAAGGTAGAAGACCTACCGCGCTTTGCCGACTGCGGTAACCAGCTGATTGGCGCGCGTCGGTAACGATTAATCAACCACGATTCTGCGTGCGCGGACCGAGGCGCGCGAGCAAGCCGGCGCAGCGAACGATGTCGAGCGCGACGCAGCCGGCGGTCGGCGCGAAGCGCGGCCGCGCCACATGGATGAACACCGCGCTGCCGCGGCCGGCGATGCGCGGCCGCGTGTTGTGGTCGATCTCGACGATGAAGTCGTAGAGATCGTCCCGCGCGCCAGCCGGTCGGCCTTGCTGTTCGGCGGCACCTTGACCGGCCGGTTGTAGTGGCGATCGGCCGGGTCCTCGCACCAGCCGTCGTCCGGCCTGATGCGCCGCGCCGGCAACAGGGTCGCCGGCCGCGGATGCCGTTCGGCGCGCCACCACAGCCGCTTCAGCCGGAAGGTGCCGCGCGGCGTGCCGCCGTCGCCTTCGCGCTTGTTGGCCTTGATGCCGCCGCGGCCGAGCGCCACCGGCAGCGCAAGCGGCCCGGCGATCAGCCAGCCGCGCGCGGATCGCCCGGCTTGCGGCGTACCGTGATGCGGGACAAGGTACTGTTTCGCATCGCCTGCCGTCAATGTCCTTGCCGGTCGGCGGTCCGGCCCTAAATACCAGTTCGCGCTTGCTCTTTTAGCCCTGAATGCTCTACTTCGCGACTATGACTGGGTCGAAGCGCGCATTGGCGCACCTCGAGGGGGCCTTTGAGCGATGCCCAATAGGCGGACCATCCTGATCGTCGATGACGATGCCGAGCTGCGCGAGGCGCTGGTCGAGCAATTGGCGCTGCACGAGGAGTTCGAGGCGATCGCGGTCGACAGCGGCACCAAGGCGGTGCAGGCCGCCAAGGGCGGCCAGATCGATCTGGTGATCATGGATGTCGGCCTGCCCGACGTCGACGGCCGCGAGGCGGTGCGCATCCTGCGCAAGAACGGCTTCAAGGCGCCGATCATCATGCTGACCGGCCACGACACCGACAGCGACACCATCCTCGGGCTGGAATCCGGCGCCAACGATTACGTCACCAAGCCGTTCCGCTTCGCCGTGCTGCTGGCGCGCATCCGCGCGCAGCTGCGCCAGCACGAGGCGAGCGAGGACGCGGTCTTCACCATCGGGCCCTACACGTTCCGCCCGAGCTCCAAGCTGCTGCTCAGCCCGAAGGGCAGCAAGGTGCGGCTGACCGAAAAGGAAACCGCCATCCTGCGCTATCTCTATCGCGCCGGGCAGAAGCCGGTGTCGCGCGAGACGCTGCTGCAGGAAGTGTGGGGCTACAATTCCGGCGTCACCACCCACACGCTGGAGACGCACATCTACCGGCTGCGGCAGAAGGTCGAGAAGGACGCCGCCGCGCCGGCGATCCTGGTGACGGAAGCCGGCGGCTACAAGCTGGTGCCGTGAGACATGATCTCAGTGTCATTCCCCGCGATCTTCGCGATCGCGCCCCGGAATGACGAGCGATAGCCCATGTGCCTCGAAGACGACATCGCCTTCTTCGAGCAGGTGCCGACCTTCGCGGTGCTCGGCAAGCAGGCGCTGCGCATTCTCGCGATCGGCGCCGAGACCACGCCATCTGCAAAGCGGCGCGGTGCTGTTCTACGCCGGCGAACTCGCCGACGGCGGCTATCTGGTGCAGGA
The DNA here is from genome assembly GCA_963825015.1 of uncultured Alphaproteobacteria bacterium. Taxonomy (GTDB): domain Bacteria; phylum Pseudomonadota; class Alphaproteobacteria; order Rhizobiales; family Xanthobacteraceae; genus Pseudolabrys. The sequence continues at coordinate 239,322 of CAWGRN010000008.1, forward strand.
AGGCTCGCTGCTGCTGGAGCCGGGCACGCTTGCCGGAGGACAAGGACTTCACCGTCGGCCCCGGCACGCTGGTGGGCGAACTGGCGCTGCTCACCGACATGGTGTGTCCGGCCACCGCGATCGCCAAGGAGCCGACGGTGGTGATCCGCATTTCGCGCAGCCTGTTCCGCAAGATGCTGGAAGGCTATCCGGAGGCGGCCGTGAAATTGCGCGACATCATGGCCGCGCGGCTGGACGCTGGACGCGCGAACTCGGCGCGGTGAAGCGGCGATGGAGAAGAGCGGGGAGTAACTCCGGTTATATCTCCACCGTCGCCGTCACCGGCACGTGGTCGGACGGGCGCTCGGCGCCGCGATAATCCTTGGCGATCTTGATCTTCGAGACGCGGTCGGCCAGCGCGTCCGAGGTCCAGACGTGATCGAGCCGGCGGCCGCGGTCGGCGGTCTTCCAATTGTCCATCGCGCGATAGCTCCACCAGGTGTAGAGCTTCTCCGGCTCCGGCGTGAGCACGCGCATGGTGTCGATCCAGTTGCCGGCTTTCTGCGCGGGCGGCGAGCTTCTCGCATTCGATCGGCGTGTGCGAGACCACCTTGAGCATCTGCTTGTGGCTCCAGACGTCGTGCTCGAGCGGCGCCACGTTGAGATCGCCGACCAGGATGGCGCGCTGCGATGCCGCCGGCCGCAACGCGGCATGCGCGCGCATCTCGTCGAGGAAATCGAGCTTGTGCTCGAATTTCGCATTGATCTCGGGGTCCGGCTCGTCGCCGCCGGCCGGCACGTAGAAATTATGCAGCGTCAGCGGATCGCGAAGCCCGGCGCGCTCGCCCAGCACGACCGAGATGTGGCGGCAGTCGGTCTTGCCGCAGAAGTTCTGCACGTCGAAGCGCTCGAACGGCACGCGCGAGAGCACGGCGACGCCGTGATAGCCCTTCTGCCCGTTGAGCGCGGCGTGCTCGTAGCCGAGCCGCTGGAAGCGCTTGAGCGGAAAGGCGTCGTCCGGGCATTTGGTTTCCTGCAGGCAGAGCACGTCCGGCCGCGCGCTCTTGAGGAATTTGGCGACCAGATCGATGCGCAGGCGGACGGAGTTGATGTTCCAGGTGGTGATTTTGAGGGGCATGGAATTGCCAACATAGTCATCTGTCATGCCCGGCGAAAGCGCGGGCATCCAGTATCCACCGATTGTTCAGCGAATTACCTGGGTCCCCGCTTTCGCGGGGACGACCGGTTGAGCGCTAATTCCGATACTTGGTGTAATCGATCTGGAACATGTTGGGATCGGGCCGCCGGCTGTTGTCGAGATTGTAGACCGCGACGGTGGTGTCGTAGCCCTGCGGATCGGTCACGGTCCACTGCTTGAGCTGCATGTCCTTGGCGCTGAACATGATCATCAGCCGGCTGGTGCCGACGATGCCGTTCTTTTCCTCGACCACCACGGTGACGAACACGTCGTCGGCATAGACCGCGATCAGGTGCGAGTCCTTCATCAGGTCGACATGGTCGGACAGCAGGAAGCGCAGCGGCGTCTGCGACAGCGGATAGACATCCTGCGTCGCCAGCCTGCGGTCGCGCACCACCACCGACTGGCCGTCGGCGATCAGTTCGATCGGGCTCGGATCGTCATATTCGAAGCGCACCTTGCCGGGCTTGGAAATGTAGAACTTGCCCTGGGTGCGGCCGCCGTCCGGGCCGACCTGGACGAATTTGCCCGACAGCATCTGCATGCTGGAGAGATAATTGTTGACCTGGTCGATGATCGCGCGCTGCTCGGGATTGAGCGCGCCGGAAGCCGAGCCGGATTTGCCGAGCAAGGCCGCGAACGGATTGGAGACCGGGTTCGGCGCCTGGGCGCGGGCGTCCAAGCCCTTGGGATGGCGCTGCCGGACTGCCCGGACGCGGCAGGATCGATCCGGTGGTGTTGTTTCCCGGCCGCGCGGTCGGCAGCGGCACCTGCGCCAAGGCCGGCACGGCGGTCAGGCAAGCCCAACGACAACGCAGCCGTCGCCAGCTTGCGGCCGGTCCGCGCCTTATGGTGTGCCGCCATTGGAAATCTCCGCCTCATTTCCGCGTCATATAAGGGCCGGCTGTGGCGATTTCGCGGCCTGCGCGGCGCATGATGCGCTGATTCGGGCCTAATCGCGACCGGCGGCTTAAGATTAGTAGCGGTCGTCCGCCGGGTTTTCCGGGATCAGGATCTCGCGTTTGCCGGCATGGTTGGGCTGGCCGATGATGCCTTCCTGTTCCATGCGCTCCATCAGCGAGGCGGCGCGGTTGTAGCCGATCTGCAGCCGGCGCTGGATGTAGGAGGTCGAGGCCTTGCGGTCGCGTTTCACGACCGCGACGGCCTGGCTGTAGAGATCGCCGCCCTCGGCCATGCCCATGCCGGTGGCGTCGAACACCGCGCCGTCCTCGCCGTCTTCGAGATCGCCGGCGGTGACCTCTTCCAGATATTCCGGCGCGCCCTGCGACTTGAGATGGCGCACCACCTTCTCGACTTCGTCGTCCGACACGAACGGGCCGTGCACGCGGCTGATGCGGCCGCCGCCGGCCATGTAGAGCATGTCGCCCTGGCCGAGCAGTTGCTCGGCGCCCTGCTCGCCCAGGATGGTGCGGCTGTCGATCTTCGAGGTGACCTGGAATGAGATGCGGGTCGGGAAGTTCGCCTTGATGGTGCCGGTGATGACGTCGACCGACGGGCGCTGCGTCGCCAGGATGACGTGGATGCCGGCGGCGCGCGCCATCTGCGCCAGGCGCTGGATGGCGCCTTCGATGTCCTTGCCGGCGACCATCATCAGGTCGGCCATTTCGTCGACGATCACGACGATGAACGGCAGCGGCTCGAGCTCGAGTTCTTCCTTCTCGTAGATCGCCTCGCCGGATTCCTTGTCGTAGCCGGTGTGCACGGTGCGGGTCAGCGTCTCGCCCTTGGCCTTGGCTTCGGCGACGCGCGCATTGTAGCCGTCGATGTTGCGCACGCCGAGCTTCGACATCTTCTTGTAGCGGCCTTCCATCTCGCGCACCGCCCATTTGAGCGCGACCACCGCCTTCTTCGGATCGGTGACGACCGGCGTGAGCAGATGCGGGATGCCGTCATAGACCGAGAGTTCGAGCATCTTGGGATCGACCATGATCAGCCGGCACTGCTGACGGCGTCAGCCGGTAGACCAGCGACAGGATCATGGTGTTGATGGCGACCGATTTGCCGGAGCCGGTGGTGCCGGCGATCAGCAGATGCGGCATGCGCGCGAGATCGACGATCACCGGACTCGCCGCCGATGGTCTTGCCGAGGCAGAGCGGCAGCTTGGACGTGTTCTCGTTGTAATCCTTGGCCGACAGCAGTTCGCGCAAATAGACCTTCTCGCGCGTCGGATTGGGCAGTTCGATGCCGATGGCGTTGCGGCCGGACACCACCGCGACGCGCGCCGACACCGCGCTCATCGAGCGGGCGATGTCGTCGGCCAGCCCGATGACGCGCGACGACTTGATGCCGGGCGCGGGCTCGAGTTCGTACAGCGTCACCACCGGGCCGGGATGCGCATTGATGATCTCGCCGCGCACGCCGAAATCGCCGAGCACGCTTTCGAGCGCGACGGCATTGGCGTCGATCACGTCCTTCGACAGCGTGGTGCGCTCGGATACCTTCTGCGCGGTCAGCAGATTGAGCGAGGGCAAGACAAAGCCGCCGCCGGTGCGGCGCGGCGGGATTTTCGCCGGAGCGCGGCGGCGCGGCACCGGCGCTGCGTCCTCTTCCTCGATCTCGTCTTCTTCTTCGACGGCCGCCGGCATGGCGACGCGGCCGAAGCCGTCAAACTGCGGTTCATTGCGGCCGCCTTGTACCGGCCGCGCGGCGCGGACCGGCATGCGCGCCGGCGCGCGGCGGATCATGCGGCCGAGGCGCGCCTTCCAGCTCAACAGCGCATGCACGATCATGCCTTTCCAGGCGGAGGCGTGATCTTCGGTCTGCTTCTTCATCGTCGATTTCGTCTTCGTCGGCGCTACGGCGCGCCGTGAGACTTTCTCGGGCGCCCGCGCCGGCCATTGCCAGCCGATGGCCAAGGCCAGCGTGACGATGGTGGCGAGGCCGAACAGGCCGGCCAGCACGACCAGCGTGAGGCCGTTCAGCGGCGCGCCGAATATCCATGCCGGCACCAGCAGCAGCGCATCGCCGGACACGCCGCCAAGCCCGGTCGGCAGCGGCCAGGAGCCGATCCGCGGCAGCGTCGAGGCAAAGCCGGCGGCCAGGAAGGTGGCGGCGATCCACACCAGGCCGCGCCATTTCGCGCCGATCGGCTTGTGCGACAGCAGCCGCCAGCCGAGCAACGCTTCCGGCAGCAGCAACAAAACCGCGGCGAGGCCCAAGAGCTGCATCGCCAGATCGGAGAAGATCGCGCCGGGGAAGCCGAGCAGATTGTGAATCGGCGCCTGGGTGGCGTGGCTGAGCGAAGGGTCCTGCACCGACCAGGTGGTGAGCGCGATGGCGCCGAGCAGCGCCAGCGTGATCAGCGCCAGTCCGGCGATTTCGCTCAGGCGCCGGCGCATAATGTCGCGGAAGTGCTCCGTGACGAAGGCGACGACATCGAGGCTGCGATCGGTTGAGGCCATCAGTTACACCAGTGTTCCTTGCGCATGATCTTGTCCGAAAACCGGTTTCCACTTTTCGGGATCATGCGCGTCTATCCGAGTACGGCGACGAGGCGATGCAGCGCCTCCGCCGTGGTCGCACTGTCCTGAACCATGGCGACGCGGATGTAGTCCGCGCCGGGATTTGAGCCGTCGGCCTGCTCGCGCGCGAGATAGCGACCCGGCACGACGCGCACGCCGGCCTCTTGCCACAGCCGCTTGGTCACGATTTCGCTGCCGCCGTATTTGGCGACGTCGAGCCAGAGAAAAAATCCGCCGGCCGGACGCTTGTAGCCGTAGCGGTCGCCGACGATCTGGTCGGCGAGATCGAACTTGGCGGAATAGAGTTTGCGGTTTTCCTGGACATGCGCCTCGTCGCCATAGGCGGCGACGCCGACATGCTGCATCGGCGTCGGCACCTGCGGCGCCGCGACGTTGCGCAGTTCGAGGAACGCCGCGAGAAACCGCCGGTCGCCGGCGGCAAAGCCGAGCCGCAGGCCGGGCAGGTTCGAGCGCTTCGACAGCGAGTGAAACACCACCACATTGGCGAAGTCGGGGCCGGAGGCTTCCAGCATGCCGGCCGGCTGATGCTGGCTGTAGATCTCGCAATAGCATTCGTCGGCGAACACCAGAAAGCCGAAGCGGCGCGCGAGCCCGGAAAGCTTTTCGAGATAGGCGCGCGAAGCGACCGCGCCCTGCGGGTTCGACGGCGAGGCGAGATAGAACGCGACCGTGCGCGCCAGCAGCGCATCGTCGAGCGCGTCGAGATCGGGCAGGAAAGCGCTTTCGCGCGTCGCCGGCATATAGACCGGCTCGCAGCCGGCCGCGAGCGCGCCGGCGCTATAGGCGGCATAAAACGGATTGGGAATCAGCATCGCCGGTTTTGCCGGCGCGCGGCGCGACGAAGCGCGTGGCGGCAATGGCGGCGAGAAACAGGCCCTCGCGCGTGCCGTTGAGCACCAGCACTTCGTGTTCGGGATCGACCGGCCGCGGCAGCTTGTAACGGCGGCCAAGCCAGCCGGCGACCGCTTTGCGGAACGGCTCGATGCCCTTGTTGGCCGGATAGCGGCCGAACTCATTGATGTGCGCGGCAATGGTCGGCCCGACGAAAGCGGGAATCGGATGCTGCGGTTCGCCGACTGACAGATTGATCGCAGGCTTGCCCGGCTCGATGCCGGCAATGAGCTCGGTCAGCCGCACGAACGGCGAACGGCCGTCGACCGCCGGTACGGTGGATGAGGAAGGGTCGCGCTTGGCGGTCATCATGGGCATAGGCACACGTGCAGGGGATGAGCCCCGCGGTACTAGGTCCGACACAATAGAGAGGGCGAGGTTAAGACCCGATTAACCATCGAGAATTGCCGGTGGCAATCAGTGCTGGGCTCAATGATGAACTTGGGCGCTGTGCATCAGCCAGCCGCGGAAAGCGGCGAAACCGGGCTCTTCGAGCCGCGACCGGTGGTAGACGAGGTACCAGCGCTCGCCCTTGGGCACGGCTAAAGAGAACGGGCGTAACGAGCCGCCCGGCGGCGAGATCGTCGTCGATATAGGGCCGGATGCCCATGGCGACGCCGACGCCGTCGGCCGCGGCCTGCAGCGCCTGGCCGTAGAATTCGAATTGCGGACCGGTCGAGGTGACGCTGGATACGCCCGCGGCCTTCAGCCAGCGCGGCCAGTCGTCCAATGCGTGCGCCACCCGCAGCAGCGTCGCGGCTTTCAGGTCGGCGGGCGTTTTCAGATCGGCGGCGAGCGCGGGCGCGCAGACCGGCACCAGATCGGCGGCGAACAGCGGCTCGGCCACCAGCCCGGGCCAGCTGCCATCGCCGAGTTTGATGCCGCAGGTCCAATCGTCGGCGAACGGCGCCGCCGCGCCGCCGGTCGTGATCCGGACGTCGATGTCGGGTTCGAGCTTTTGAAAGGACGCCAGCCGCGGAATAAGCCAGCGGATCGCGAAGGTCGGTCCGACGCCGACGGTCAGGACATAAGGGCCCGCGAGCGCGGTGACCTGCGCGGTGAGCGCTGGCGAGCGTGTCGAAAATCTGCGTCAGGCCCACCTGATAGATGCGGCCTGCCGGCGTCAAAGTCAGACGATTGGCCTCGCGCTGGAATAGCGGCAGGCCCAGCCGCTGCTCCAGGAGGCCCACCATGCGGCTGACGGCGGCCGGGGTGACGTTGAGTTCTTCCGCGGCGCGCGCGAAGCCGCCGCGGCGGGCCGCGGCCTCGAAGGCTTTGACGCCATTGAGGTAAGGCAGTTTGCGCAAGCGCCACCATCAGGAAATTTAAGGCTGATGCTCAGATAACTCGGTTTGCCGCTGGCGGCAAGAGGTGCAAAACACCGGCCTTGGCGCCAGGAAAGGGGGCCCGGCATCGGCCCGCGGGTCCCCCTTTTTCCTGAGCCTGCCATCGCAGCCGCCGAGGATTGCCGTGCAGTCGAATTCCGCGGACCACAAACTCGATAGCCTGGTGTTCGATCTCGTCGAATGGATCGCGAAGGAACCGCGCTCCTACGCCCAGACCATGGAAGCCTGGCGCACCTCGTGCCCGCGGCTTCCAGTCTGGGAAGAAGCCGTCGACCGCGGCCTGGTTGCCCGCGAAACCAACCCTGACGGCAACAACGTCGTGAAGGTGACCAAGCCGGGCCTTCGTTTTCTCAAGCAGATGGGCCGCGCCAAGGCGGCGGTCGCCGGCCTGAAATAATATTTTCGGTTTAGCGCTTTGACGCCCGGCGGCTCGCGCGGCCGCGTCGCCGTTGCCTACGCATGCCCAAAATAAGAGAGGCCCCCGGCTCTTGCGAACCGAGGGCCTCAACGGAAGGGACAGTGCCGGGTTTCCGCCCCTACCGCTAGCTCTCGACGCGCGACCCGAAGGCCGCGCGTCGCTGGATTGACTTACTGTACGGTTTCGCCGTGCAGCGAGATGTCGAGACCTTCGCGTTCCGCTTCGTCGGAGACACGCAGGCCGATCACCGCTTTGATCACGTAGAGGATGATCAGCGTGGCGATGGCATCGTAGATCAACGTGCCGAGGATGCCGTAGATCTGAATCACGACCTGATAGGCATTGCCGTCGACCAGGCCGCTGCCCAGCGAGTTGATCGCCTTCTTGGCGAACACGCCGGTGAGAAGCGCACCGGTGATGCCGCCGACCGCGTGCACGCCGAAGGCGTCCAAGCTGTCGTCGTAACCGCACATGTGCTTGAGGCTGGTGGCGCCCCAGTAGCAGACGATGCCCGCGGCAACGCCGATGACCAGCGCACCGATCGGATCGACGAAGCCCGAAGCCGGGGTGATCGCGACCAGACCCGCGACCGCGCCCGAACAGATGCCGAGAATGCTTGGCTTACCTTTGGCCATCCATTCGACGAACATCCAGGCCAGCGCCGCGGTGGCAGTGGCGATCTGCGTGACGGCCATGGCCATGCCGGCCGTGCCGTTCGCAGCCACCGCCGAACCGGCGTTGAAGCCGAACCAGCCGACCCACAACAGCGAGGCGCCGATCATGGTGAGCACGAGATTGTGCGGCGCCATGTTTTCAGTGCCGTAGCCTCTGCGCTTACCGAGGACGAGCGCGCACATCAGACCGGCAACACCGGCGTTGATATGCACGACGGTGCCGCCGGCGAAGTCGAGAACGCCGAGGCGTGCCGAGCCAGCCGCCGCCCCACACCCAGTGGGCGATCGGCGAGTAGACCAGCAGCGACCACAGACCCATGAACCACATCATCGCCGAGAACTTCATGCGGTCGGCAAACGCGCCGCAGATCAGCGCCGGGGTGATGATGGCGAAGGTCATCTGGAAGCGACATGTACACCGACTTCAGGAATCGTGGCCGCCAGCGGGCTGACCTGATCGGTGTTCATCCCCATCAGCAGGAAGCGGGACGTGCCGCCGAGATAGTCGCCGCCTTCGGTGAAGGCCCAGCTGTAGCCGATGACCATCCACAACACGGTGACCAGGCAGGTGATGGCAAAGCTCTGCATCACCGTCGCCAGCACGTTCTTCTTGCGGACCATGCCGCCGTAGAACAGCGCCAAGCCCGGGATCGTCATCATGAGGACGAGGGCCATCGAGGTCAGCATCCAGGCGGTGTCGCCCGAATCGGTTTTACAGGCGCTCAGGATCGGCGGCTTGGCCGTCGCATCGCAAGCCGGCGGCGGCGCTGCCGGAGCGCGGAGCCGGCGCGGCCGCTGCGGGTGCAGCGGCCGGAGCCGGGGTCTGGGCGTGCGAGGTGCTGATCACCGACACGCTCAAAAATAATCCGAGCAAAACTCCAAGCACGAGAGCTGTGAGTCCCGCACGGGAGGGTTTCTTCAACGTCATGGTCTAACTCCTGTCCGAATGATTGTGCGGGTGACTAAAGCGCGGCGGCATCGGTCTCGCCGGTGCGGATGCGCACAGCGTGATCCAAACCGAAGACGAAGATTTTGCCGTCGCCGATTTGTCCGGTTTTCGCAGCGCCAGTGATGGCCCCGACGACCTTGTCGACCTGGGTGGATGCCACTGCGACCTCCACTTTGATCTTTGGGAGGAAGCTCACCGCATACTCGGCCCCACGGTAGATTTCCGTGTGACCCTTTTGACGTCCGTAACCTTTGACTTCGGTGACGGTCAGGCCTTGCACGCCGATGGAGGTCAGCGCGTCACGGACCTCGTCGAGCTTGAAAGGTTTAATAATGGCCATGACGATTTTCATGGATTCAGATCCCCGCTTGAGCCCGTTTTACGTTCACGCAGTGCGGGCGGTTTCACTGAGCCGGGCCCCGAAGCACGCTTCGCAGGCATGACCGGTCTGATAGAATCAAACGCCGTGCCAGTTGCCCGCGAACGGCCTATCCGACTGATTCGATGGATGAAATTTGGTGGGCGGTGGCCCGACCTAAATACCAGTGGTGGCATAAGCCCAAAGTCGCGCCAAGACTTCAACGGCCTGCACAAAAATTAGTCAGTTGATTGAAATTGATTCAATCCGCGGCGGTCAGACCGCCTTACCGGGAACTTTTCGGTAACTTTTCGGCGTTCGGGGGCTCCGGAACCTCGGAGCCCCCGAACAAGTCAGGTCTGGCCCGTACGACGACCTATTGCAGCGCCTCGCCATGCTGGCTGACGTCGAGGCCCATGATTTCGTCCTCGTGGCGCACCCGCAACGGAACCATCGCGCTGATGATCTTGAGGATGACGAAGGTCATGGCGCCGGACCATAACGCCGTGACGGCGACCCCATAGAACTGGGCCAGCAATTGCTCTGGGTTGCCTTCGAGCAGGCCCGATACGCCGCCGGGCATTGCCGGGCTTGCCGATAGCGCGCCGACCGCAAAGACGCCGGCGAGCAATGTGCCGGTCACTCCGCCGACGCCATGCACGCCGAACACGTCGAGCGAATCGTCATAGCCGATTTTGGTCTTGAGCCAGGTGCAGGCCCAAAAGCAGACCGCGCCGGCGGTCAAGCCGATCAGCACGGCCTGCATCGGCAACACGAAGCCCGACGCCGGCGTGATGGTGCCGAGTCCGGCGACCGCGCCGGAGATCATGCCGAGCACCGAAGGCTTGCCGCGTATCCACCACTCCAGCGCCATCCAGGTGAAGGCGCCGGCGCTGGCGGCGAGATGGGTCGAGACGATCGCCATGGCCGCGCGGGAATTTGCGCCGAGCGCAGAGCCGCCGTTGAAGCCGAACCAGCCGACCCACAGCAGGCCGGTGCCGATCACCGCGAGCGTCAGATCGTGCGGCGATAAATTCTCGCTGCCGTAGCCGCGCCGCCTGCCAACCACATAGGCCGCGACCAAGCCGGCGATGCCGGCGTTGACATGCACGACCAGGCCGCCGGCGAAATCGATCACGCCATGGCTGCCGAGAAAGCCGCCGCCCCAGACCCAATGCGCGATCGGCACATAGACCAGCAATAGCCAGAACACGCAGAACAAAAGAAATGCGGAGAAGCGCAAGCGATCCGCGACCGAGCCCGCGACCAGCGCCACCGTGATGACGGCGAAGGTCATCTGGTAGATCATGAACAGGCTTTCGGGGATGGTCTTGGCCCACGGCGAGATCGAATCGAGCGACATGCCCGACAGAAAAATCCGATCGAACGTGCCGATATAGGCGCCGTCGCCGGTGAAGGCGAGGCTGTATCCGAACAGCGCCCATAGAATCGAAACCAGGAAGGTGGCGGCCATGCTCTGCGCCATGGTGGCGAGCACGTTCTTCTTGCGCACCATGCCGGCATAGAACAAGGCCAGACCGGGCACCGTCATCATCAGCACCAGGCCGGTGGCGCCCAGCATCCAGGCTGTGTCGGCGGCGTCAATCTTCGGCGCAATATCGGAAGTTTGCGCAAACAGCCGCCGAAGCGGCCAGCGTCGTCGCCGCGCATGCGGCCACGGCAATGCATCGCAGTGCCCTCGTCATCCTCCATCCCCCCTAGAAGTTCGTTTTTTGCGCGCATGATTCGAAACGGCGCGAGCCGCTTCGCAGAAAATCACGGTCGGTTTTTAAAGTGCGTCGACGTCGGTCTCGCCGGTGCGGATGCGCACGGCCTGTTCGAGCGGCGTGACGAAGACTTTGCCGTCGCCGATCTGTCCGGTCCTGGCGGACGCGGAGACCGCATCGACGACCTGGTCGATCTGTTCGCTCGAGACCGCGACCTCGACGCGCAGCTTGGGCAGGAAATTCACGGCGTATTCGGCGCCGCGGTAGATTTCCATATGGCCCTTCTGGCGGCCGAAGCCTTTGACCTCGGTCACGGTCATGCCGTGAACGCCGATACGGGTGAGGGCTTCGCGCACCTCGTCGAGCTTGAACGGTTTGATGACGGCAATGACCAGTTTCATGAGTTCCTTCCCGGCGCGTTATTGGATGGGTGTATCACTGTTTCGCGATACCCGGCCCATCCAAGAGCTCATATCTTAGGCCGGAAAATCACCGCACTCACAGCCGGTTGCCGAAATTATCGGCGTATTGGGTCAGCAAGGCTGACTTATTAGGTGTTTACGTACCGCCCTACGGTCTTTGCTCGGCCCTCGCAAAGCCGAGGTCCTGGATCAAGCGCGGCAGCACGGCGTGGGCGCGGGCGGGGGTCATTCCGGGCGTGATGCGGGGGTCGTACAGCAAAGTGAGCAGCGCGCGGTCGTAGACCGACAGATAGCCGACCATGCGTTTCTGGTTGAGCGTGGTCCACGGATTGCGCTGGTCGTGGTTCGACAGGCCGAAGGCATGCAGCAGCTCGTGATAGGCGCAGTCGAGGAAGACGTCGTCGCCCTTGTCGACGATAATGAATGACACCGTGTGCAGAATGTCGCCTTCGGTGCTCGATTTCACGCTGGTCATGCATTGCGGATTGGTGCGCGCCACGAAGGTCTTGGTAATCTTGGCGCCGAACGCGGCCTGCAGCGCGGACCTGAAGTCCTTCTCGTCGATCAGCCGCACTTCGAGGTCGGCCGGAGTCGTGTCGGCGCCGCGGGCTCAAATGCAGATTGGGAATCTTGGCGGCGTATTCCGCGATAACGCGCGCCATCGCCGCGCTGCGATCGACGCTGCCGCCGGCGATAATCTGCGCGCGGATCGGATGATCGAAGCGGCGGATGCCGCGCGGCCGCGCGCCGATGCGCAGATCGGAACCGAAAGCGAGCGCGAGAAATCCGCGCTCGAGCTCGGCGGTGGAGAAGCGGGTGTATTGCGCCGGCGCGCCGGCGAAAGCGCCCGCCGGCGCCGGCTGCTTGCCGGACGCGGCAAGCGCCGCCGTCAACGAGCAGATCAGAAAGACGAATGCCGTAAACGATCGTTGCATAGCCACAGCGTCAGGGCGCGCGCCGCAAGCGCACCAGGCCTTCTTGCGCCACCGAGGCAACCAGCGTGCCGTCGCGCTTGAATATAAGGCCGCGGGCAAAGCCGCGCGAGCCATGCAGGTTCGGCGAGTCCTGCGCATAGAGCAGCCATTCGTCGGCGCGGAACGGCCGGTGCAGCCACAAAGCATGATCGAGACTGGCGGCCATGAATTCCTTCTCGAACAGCGTGCGACCGTGCGGCACCAGCGCCGTGTCGAGCAGTCCCATATCGGTGGTGTAGGCCAGGACGCATTGATGGATGGCCGGGTCGTCGGGCAGCGGACCGGTGGTCTTGATCCAGACGTTGAATTTGCCGTCGGGAAATTTCTTGCCGAGATAGCGTTCGAATTCGACCGGCCGCAATTCGATCGGCCGTTCGCGTTCGTAGTAGCGCCGCACCGCCTCCGGCATGGCCGGCAGAATTTTCGCCCGCGTCTCGGTTTCGCTCGGCAGCGATTCCGGATCGGGCACGTCCGGCATTTTCGCCTGATGATCGAGGCCGCCGGTCTCGTCGACGTGGAACGACACCAGCATGGAGAAGATCGGATGGCCGTGCTGGCGCGCGGTGACGCGGCGTGTGGTGAAGCTGCCGCCGTCGCGCATGCGGTCGACGTCGTAGATGATCGGAACCTTGGGGTCGCCCGGCAGCAGGAAATAGGCGTGCATCGAATGCGGCGGCCGGCTGGCCTCCACCGTACGCACCGCGGCGACCAGCGCCTGGCCGATCACCTGGCCGCCGAACACGCGCTGCCAACTCGACTGCGGCGAGCGGCCGCGGAACAGGTTGACGTCCAATTCTTCGAGATCGAGGACGCCGAGCAGCTCTTGGACGGCAGCGGACATGGTGTGTCTCAAATCTGGCGGGCTCGGGATATAACGGCGGTTAAATCAACGGCTCAACCTGCTATGATCGGGACGATTTTACAAGGAAGCCGCAATAATGCCGAAGGGCGTAACAGAACACCGCAAAACCGACCTGGTGATCGGCGGCGCCGGCTTTGCCGGGCTAGCGCTTGGCATCGCGCTGCGCCAGGGGCTGGGCGACAGCTTCGGCGTGACGGTGGTGGACCCCGCGCTCGGGGCCGCGCAATCGAAGGATCCGCGCGCCTCGGCGATCGCGGCCGCCGCGCGCCGGCTGTTCGAGGCGATCGACGTCTGGGATGCGGTCGCCGGAGAGGCGCAGCCGATCCTCGATATGGTGGTGACCGACAGCAAACTCGACGACGCGGTGCGGCCGACCTTCCTGACGTTCGGCGGCGAGGTGGAGGAGGGCGAGCCCTTCGCGCATATGATCGAGAACCGCCATCTGATCGACGCGCTGGTTGCGAAGGCGAAGGAGATCGGCGTCGACTTGCGGGCCGGCGCGGTCAGCGGCTTCGAGCACGCGCCGAACGCGATCAATGTCACGTTGAAGGACGGCGAAAGAATTTCCGCGCGCCTGCTGGTCGGCGCCGACGGCGCGCGCTCGTTGATCCGCGAGCAGGCCGGCATCGCGACCCACGGCTGGAACTACGATCAGTCGGCCATCGTCACCACGGTGGCGCATGAGCGCGAACACAACGGCCGCGCCGAGGAACATTTCCTGCCGGCCGGACCGTTCGCGATCCTGCCGCTCACCGGCAAACGCGTTTCAATCGTGTGGACCGAAAGCACCAGCGAGGCGACGCGTATCGTCGCGCTGCCCGACGCGGAATTTCACGACGAGTTGGAGAAGCGCTTCGGCCTGCATCTCGGCGATCTCAAGGTGATCGGTCCGCGGCGCGCCTTTCCGCTCGGGCTGTTCACGGCGCGCGAATTCATCGGCGAACGGCTGGCGCTGGTCGGCGACGCCGCGCACATCATTCATCCGATCGCCGGGCAGGGGCTCAACATGGGTCTGCGCGACGTCGCGGCGCTGGCCGAAGCGATCGCCGACGCGGCGCGGCTCGGCCTCGATATCGGCGCGCCGGACGTGCTGGAGCGCTATCAACGCTGGCGGCGTTTCGACACCATGACCATGGGCGTCGCCACCGACGGCTTGAACAAGCTGTTTTCCAACAGTTCCGACGTCTTGCGATTGGCGCGCGACGTCGGTCTCGGGCTGGTCGAGCGCATGCCCGCGCTCAAGCGCGTGTTCATCCGCGAGGCGGCGGGTTTTACCGGCGACGTGCCGAAGCTGCTGCGGGGCGAGGCGCTTTAATCCCTCCCCTTGCAAGGGAGGGATAAGAAATCAACTCAGCGGAATGCTTCCGACATGATCCTGGAACGCCTTGCGCTTGGCGATGGCGTCGTACCAGCGATCGAGGTTGGGCGTGGCCGGGCGGCCGGGCACCAGTTGGCGGTAGCGGTAGCACATCACGCCGACCGGAATGTCGCCGTAGGAAAACGCCGGGCCGGCGACGTAGGCAGTCTTGGCCAACTGCGCGTCGAGCATCTTCATATTCTCGGCGGTCTTGTCCTGCGACGCCTTGATCGCCGCCATGTCGCGCTTTTCGGCCGGCGTGCGGATCAGGCCCCAGAACGCCGGCGTGATGCCAGGACCCACGACCGACAATTGCCAATCCATCCACTGGCTGGCCAGCGCGCGCTGCTTGGCGTCCTTCGGCTCAAGCACGCCGTTCTTGTCATGTTTGCCGGCGAGGTAGCGCACGACGGAATTTGATTCCCACAACAGGAAGCCGTCTTCCTCTTCCAGCGTCGGCACCAGGCCGTTGGGATTCATCGCCAGATATTTCGGCTCCTTGTTCATGCCGAACGCGCCGCCGATGTCGATGCGCTGGTGCTCGAGCCCCAGTTCGCCGATCGCCCACATCGCCTTTTGCACGTTGGACGAGGTGTTGCGGCCCCAGATTTTGATCATGAGTCGTTTCCCTGATGTCGTTGTTATTGCTTGCTTGATGAAAGGTCAGTCGAGCCGCCGCGCTTCTTCCGGCAGCATGATCGGAATCCCGTCGCGGATCGGAAAGGCGAGCTTGGCCTTGCGCGAGATCAATTCTTGCCTGGCGGCATCGTATTCCAGCGGGCCCTTGGTCAGCGGGCAGACCAGAATCTCCAAGAGCTTCGGATCGACGCCGCTTTCGGGCCGTTCGGTCGAGGGGGTGGTGGTCATCAAGTGGCTCCCGGAAAACGCGGCGGCGTTATAGCATAGAGAGCCTACTGTAGCTGCGGCTCGCCTTCGATATTTTTCTTGGCGAGCTCGATTTCGGTGATCGCCACCAGCAGTTCGGCGCGGGTCTTGAGGTCGGGGGCTTCCAGCAGCGCCTGCTTTTCCGCCGGGCCGTAGGGCGACATCATCGACAGCGCGTTGACCAGCGCCTCGTTCGGGGCCTTGTCGATATCGTCCCAGTCGGCCTTCAGGTCGTTGGCCTTCATGAAGTCCTTGAGCGCGTGCAACAGCGCCTTGCGGTCGACTTCGTCTTCGCCCTTGCGCGGCACGAAGTCGTCGGCGAACGGCGCGAAGGTGACCCTGGCCTGGCGATAGGCGGTCTTCACCTTCAGCTCCTCCTCGATCACGAAGCGCGCCACGCCGGTCAGCTCGAGCAGATAGCGGCCGTCGCCGCTCTCGGCGAGCTGCGTGATGCGGCCGACGCAGCCGATTTTGTAGAGCGTCGGTTCGCCGGTGGCGCCGCTATGCGTGGGGTCGGGCTGGATCATGCCGAGCATCCGATGGCCGTCGCGCAACGCGTCGTCGATCATGGCGAGGTAACGCGGCTCGAAAATGTTGAGCGGCATTTGTCCGCGCGGCAGCAGCAGCGCTCCCGGCAGCGGAAACAAGGGGATGGTTCCCGGCAGGTCGATCGGCCCACGATATTCTGCGTTCATCGGCATGGCATTCACCTCCGCCCTCATCCTGAGGAGCACCCAAAGGGTGCGTCTCGAAGGATGCTGGCGGCCCCATGCTTCGAGACGCGTCGCTGCGCGACGCTCCTCAGCATGAGGCCGAGTTACGAAAACAAAATCGACGACAGCCGCTTGCGGCCGTCGAGCGTGGCTTGGTCGGTCGGGCCCCAAGCCTCGAAGAACTGCACCAACTGCTTGCGGGCGCCGTCCTCATTCCATTTGCGATCGCGCTTGACGATCGCCAGCAAGTGATCGGCCGCCTCGGCGCGCTTGCCGGCGGCGTTCAGCCCGGTGGCGAGATCGAAGCGCGCCTGATGATCGAGCGGATCGGCGGCGACCTTGCGTTCCAGCTCGTCGATCGGCCCGACTTTCTTGGCCTGCTCGGCGACCTCGAGCGCGGCGCGCGCCGCCGCCACCGGCGCTTCGTTGCGCTTGGCCTCCGGCACCAGGTCGAGCGTCTGCTTGGCTTGTTCGAGCGCGCCGGTCTGCACGTAACAGCGCGCCAGGCCGGCCAGCGCCGCGACATTGCCGCTGTCCTGCGTGACCAGCTGTCCGTAGATATTGGCGGCCTCGACCGCGTCGCCGGCGGCGAGCGCTTCGTCGGCGGTTTTCAGCAGATCGGTTTCCTCGACGCCGACCTTGCCTTTGGTCAGCCGCTCCAGAAAGGCGACGACCTGGCTTTCCGGCAACGCGCCCATGAAGCCGTCGACCGGCTGGCCATTGGCGAAGGCGATCACCGCCGGGATCGACTGGATGCCCATCTGGCCGGGGATCTCGGGATGCTTGTCGATGTCCATCTTGACCAGCTTGACCTTGCCCTTGGCCGCCTTCACCGCCTTTTCCAGGATCGGGGTCAGCTGCTTGCACGGCCCGCACCACGGCGCCCAGAAATCCACCAGCACCGGCTGGAGCTTGGATTCCTCGATCACGTCTTTGACGAAGCCTTGCGTGGTCGTGTCCTTGACCGCGCTATCGGCCGCCGCCGCTATTACCCCGTCACCCTGCAGCATAGTTCCTCGCCGTTTTATTGGCTGTGAGCCCGTTTGGGTTCCATTCCCGGCTTAAATGGGTCATCCGGCGGGCGATTGCAATCGCGTCAGACAGGCCTCAAGAGCCGGGCCCGATACCGCCTCGATCCGGGGCATATGGCCTGTGGATTCGAGGAATTTCACCAGATCGTCGCGCGACAACGACGTGGTCATGGTGTTGACCAGCGGGTGATAATTGAGCGTTTCGTGCGCCATCATGGCGGCGTCCAGCACCACCGTGACGCGGCCTTGCGTGTCGTTGATGGCGCCGAACGGCGTCACCGCGCCGGGCGCCACGCCCCACACTTCGCGCAGCAAATCGGCCGAGCCGAATGAAAACCGCCCGCTGGCGCCGAGCCGCCGGTGCAGGCCTTTCAGGTCGATCTCGGCGTCTTCCAGCGCGACCACCAGGTAAAGCGCCTGCTTCTTGTCGCGCAGGAACAGGTTTTTGGTGTGTCCGCCGGCAATCTCGCCGCGCAGGCTGGCGGCCTGTTCGACCGTGAACACCGGCGGGTGTGTCACCGTGGTATGGGCGATGCCGAGCCCGGTCAGGGCGGCGAACAATTCGTCGGGCGTGACGGCCATGGTCGAAACATATTGCCCGAGTTTGGTGTTATTCTGCACTGACGAATAACGGGACACGCATCATTATGCGACTGGTACTAGCCTCGGCTGCCCTGGCGGCGGCCTTATTCTGCAACATTCCCGCTGGGCAGGCCCAGATCGTCGTCTATCCCTGGTGCGCGATGGTCAATACCGGGTTCGACAATCTCAGCGAGATTTGCGATTTCCGCACTTTCGAAGAATGCCGGCCGTTCGTGCTCGCCGGCAACCGCGGCTTTTGCACCGAGAACCCGCGATATAAGCCGGAACCGGCCAAGCATCGCACCCGGCGTCCCGTAAGGGCGCATTAACGGCCCCTCGGCGCCGTGGTTGCAAAGCGGCGATGCTTTTGGCATAGGAACGGTCTTGGCGGCCGGAAACGCTTAATCGGCCAAATATCTAACGGATGCGGGTGTAGCTCAGGGGTAGAGCACGACCTTGCCAAGGTCGGGGTCGAGGGTTCGAATCCCTTCGCCCGCTCCAATTTACTCCCAACTTTCCCACTGTCATTGCCGGGGCGCACCGAAGGTGCGCGCCCTCCGGCGACAGGCGGTTCAATACCCCGCCGCCAGCGCGCCGCGGGTGCGCGTGTCGGCGGCGCCGACATAAGCATGCCTCGGTCACCTGACCTCGATCGAATTCGCCGACGGTGTGCGGCTCGGCCGGCACGATCTTGTGGCCGCGCGCCTTGAGCGCATCGAGCACCGCCGGCGCAAAGCCCGGCTCGACATCGGTCTCGTCCGGCTGCCATTGGTGATGCAGGCGCGGCGCGGTGACCGCTGCGGCAATCGGCATATGGAAGTCGATGACGTTGCTGATGACCTGCAGCACCGCGGTGATGATGCGGCTGCCGCCGGGCGAGCCGGTGACCAGAAACGGCTTGCCGTCCTTCAGCACGATGGTCGGCGTCATCGACGACAGCGGCCGCTTGTTCGGCCCCGGCAGATTGGCGGCAAAGCCGACCAGCCCATAGGCGTTCGCCGCGCCGGCCTTGGCGGTGAAATCGTCGAGCTTCGTTGTTGAGCAGCACGCCGGTGCCGTCGGCGATGAGGCCGAGGCCGTAGGAAAAATTCAGCGTATAGGTGTTCGACACCGCGTTGCCGTCGCGGTCGATGACGGAGAAATGCGTGGTGTTCTGGCCCTCGAAGTCCGCCGGCTTGCCGGGCTTGATGTCGGCCGCCGGCGTCGACTTGTCGCCGATGCCGGCGCGCAACGCCGCCGCGTATTTTTTCGAGATCAATCCGGCGATCGGCATTTTCACCGCGTCGGGATCGCCCATGAACACGGCGCGGTCGGCATAGGCGCGCTTCATCGCCTCGATCATATAATGGAACGATTGCTCGCCGCGGCCGAGCTTGCCGAGGTCGTAGCCTTCCAGAATGTTCAGCATCTCGATCAGATGCACGCCGCCGGAGGATGGCGGCGGCATCGAGACGATGTCGTAGCCACGATAGGTGCCGCGCACGACCGGGCGCTCGATCGCCTGGTAATTTTTCAGATCGTCCTTGGTCATGATGCCGCCGGCCTTCTTCACCGCGGCGGCGATCCGCGCGGCGGTCGAGCCTTGGTAGAAGGCGCGCGGACCGTCGTGTGCGATTGATTGCAACGTGTCGGCGAGATCGAACTGAATCAGCCGGTCGCCGGCTTCCAGCGGCTTGCCGCCGTTCTTGAGCAGAATTCCCGACGACGACGGCCAGCGCGCGATCCGCTTGGCGGCCCGCGGCAGCGAATTGGCGGTGTCGTCCTCGACCGGAAAACCCTGCTGCGCCAGGCGAATCGACGGCGCGATCAGATCGGCGAGCGAGAGCTTGCCGGAACCGTATTTCTCGCGCGCGAGCGCGAGACCGGCGACCGTGCCGGGCACGCCGACCGCAAGACCGGAGTCGCGCGACTTCGCCGGGTCCGGCTCGCCTTTGGCGTCGAGGAACATGGTCGCGGTGGCGGCCGCAGGCGCCGTCTCGCGATAGTCGATGGCGATGTCGCGGTTATCTTTGGCGAGATGGATCACCATGAAGCCGCCGCCGCCGATATTGCCGGCGCGCGGATAGGTGACCGCGAGCGCAAAGCCGACCGCGACCGCGGCATCGACCGCGTTGCCGCCGCGGTCGAGGATCTCGATGCCGATGCGGGCGGCGCGGCTCTCCTGCGCCACCACCATGCCATGCTGGGCGACGATGCCGCGCGCCGGCGGGATCTGCGGCGCGTGGGCGACCGGCGCGACCTGAGCAAGCGCGAGCGAGGCGCTGAGGAGAAGCGCGAGGGTGAAGCAGATAAGATGCGCGTTATGTCATGCGGACTATGCGTCATCCCGCAGCGTCCGCGCGCGAGCGGGATCCAGACCGGTCTCGTGCGCGGAATGGCGGTACGGTGCATGCGCGGGAAGGCATGTCACCTCGCCTGTCCGTGATAGACCGCGTTCGGCCGCATGTCGGTGGCGGAAGCGACGCGGTTCGACATGTTGAAGAAGCCCACCACGGCGGCAATGTCCCAGATGTCGCGGTCGGTGAAGCCGGCGCGGCGCAGCCGCTCGCGGTCGCCTTCCTCGACGTTGCCCGGCGAGGCCGTGAGCTTGACCGCGAAGTCGAGCATGGCGCGCTGGCGCTTGGAGAGCCGGGCGACGCGATAATTCATCACCAGTTGTTCGCCGAGCAACGGATTGCCGGAATATTGCCGGACCGCTGCGCCGTGCGCGGTCAGACAATAGTAGCAGCGGTTCTGTGACGACACCGCGACCGCGATCATCTCGCGCTCGAGCTTGGAGAGCCCGCTCTCGCCCAGCATCAGGTCGTTGTAGAACGCGGCGAAGACTTCCAGCTTGGTGCTGTCGAAGGCGTAAGCCACCAGCACGTTCGGCACGAAGCCGAGCTTGTCCTGGCATTTCTTGAAATAGGCGGTCATCGCCGGCGAAAGCTTGGCCGGGCCGAGATCGAGCGCGATCACCGGCACGTCGTCCGCGGCTGCCGGCGCCGGCTTGTTAGCCAGCGCCTTCATCATCGCGGTCTTCGATTGCGCGGGTTTGGACGGCGCTGCCGTTTTTGCGGCGCCGTTTTTCGGCGCGGATTTGCCGCCCTTGATGGCATGCAGCACCGGCTGTTCCTGTGCGGGCTTCACACTGGCCGCCTTGCCGGCGGTTTTGACGGATTTTTCGGCCTTGGCCATTTCCACGCCCCTGATTGTCCTTGTTGCTTTCCTTGCCCGGAGCGCAAGACTACAATGTTATGCAAGCCCGCGATACGACCGCGCGGCCCTGTTTTCGCCTTTTAGTTCAGTATCTTAAGCGCTCGGCGGAATGCGGGCTTTGCCGCCGCCGTCACGGCCGCGTCACCAAATGGTGTGTTGCTCTCGACGGGCGCGCGCGGAATGTGAACACTCCCATCCCGCCTCGACCGATTCTCTCCTGCGCATGATTCCCGAAAAATGGGCACCAATTTTCGGAACCGATCATGCGCTAAGCTTTAAGTACGCGAGGTTTTGAATGCTTGAGCGTACCGCCCGCGACGACGACGCGGCCGCCCATGTGGCCATCGAGAACGCCGGGGTCGCGCTGGCTGCCCGCCGCGACGACATTCCGGCGAATTTCGTCGCGCAGATTTACGAGCGCGCCGTGCCTGAGGACGTCATGCGCTACGGCGCCGACGATCTGGCGATGCTCGCCGAGCGCAGCTTATGACTTTCTGACCGACCGCCAGCCGGGCGTGCCGAAAATCCGCTGCGAGACCGTGGCGCTCACCGCCTCGGGCGCGCGCAAGGCGGTGTCGGTGGTCGAGATCGCCAACGACGACATGCCGTTTTTGGTCGACTCGGTGATGGGCGAGATTGCCGAGCGCCGGCTCGAGGCGTTGCTGGTGACGCATCCGGTGCTGGGCGTGCGGCGCGAGGGCGGCAAACTGGTCGCGCTCGGCGCGGCCGATGCCGCCAATGCCACGCGCGAAAGCTTCATCAATATCCATCTCGCGCCGATCGAGGACGCTGCCGCGCGCGCCGATCTGGTCGCCGCGCTCGAAGGCGTGCTCGGCGAAGTGCGGCTTGCGGTGCAGGACTGGCGGCCGATGCGCGCTCGCGTCGACGGCCGTCGTCGCCGAACTCAAGACCAATCCGCCGCCGCTGCCGGTCGACGAGATCGCGGAAGCGATCCAGTTTCTGCAATGGCTGCTGGCCGATAATTTCACCTTCCTCGGCTTGCGCGACTACGCGGTCGACGGCGCAGCGCTCAAGCCCGAATTCGACAGTTCGCTCGGCATCATGCGTTCGCGCGAGCTGAGCGTGCTCAAGCGCGGCAGCGAGCAGCTCGAATTTACCCCGGAGATCATGGCGTTCCTCAAGGAGCCGCGGCCGCTGATCATCGCCAAGGCGAATATTCATGCGCGCGTGCACCGGCGCGTCTATCTCGACTATATCGGCGTCAAGCGTTTCGACGCCGCCGGCAATCTGATCGGCGAATTCCGCATCATCGGGCTGTTCACGTCGACCGCCTATACCCGCACCGCTCACAGCATTCCCTATCTGCGGCGCAAGATCGCCAATGTCGAAGCCCGTTCCGGTTTCGATCCGAACAGCCATTCCGGAAAATCGCTGGCCAGCGTGCTGGAGCATTATCCGCGCGACGAACTGTTCCAGATCGACGAGGACACGCTCTACCGTTTCGCGCTCGCCATATTGCAGCTCGACGAGCGTCCGCGCGTGCGCGTGCTGGCGCGTCTCGACCGCTTCGATCGCTTCGTGTCGGTGCTGGTGTTCGTTCCGCGCGAACGCTACGACAGCGACATCCGCGTCAAGATCGGCGAATGCCTTGCCAGCGCCTTCATGGGCCGGGTCTCGGCGTTCTATCCGTTCTTCCCGGAAGGGCCGCTGGTGCGCGTGCACTTCATCATCGGCCGGTCCGGCGGCGCCGCGCCGCAGGTCGAACGGGCAAAGCTCGAAGCCGAAGTCGCGGCCATCGTGCGCACGTGGACCGATGGGCTCTGCGACGCGCTCGCTTTGGTCAACCCGCCGGATAAGGCGCGCGATTTGTTCAGCCGTTACGCGCAAGCGTTTTCCGCCGGTTTCCGCGATACCTATTCGCCGGCGATCGGGGCCGGCGACATTCGTGTGATCGAAGGCCTCACCGAACAGCGGCCGCTCGGCGTCGATTTCCACCACCGGCTCGAGGAAGAACAGCGCGCGGTCGGCCTCAAGGTATGGAGTTTCGCGCGGCCGCTGCCGCTGTCCGAGCGCGTCCCGGTGCTGGAAAACATGGGCTTTTGGGTGGTCGACGAGCGCACCTACCACATCGCGCCGCTGAACGGCCCCGAGGTCTGGTTCCACGACATGCTGCTGGCAGCGCCGTGACGGCGCCGCGATCGAGCTCGAACACGGCAAGGCGCGGCTCGAGGCCGCGTTCATGAACGTGATGCGCGGCGGCGCCGAGAACGACGGCTTCAACGCGCTGACGCTGGCCGGCGGGCTGGGATGGCGCGACGTCGCGCTGATCCGGACGCTGTCGCGTTTCCTGCGCCAGATCCGCGTGCCCTATTCGCAGGACTACATGTGGGCGACGCTGGTGAAGCATTTCGTGATCGCCGCCGATATCGTCGAATTGTTCTACGCCCGTTTCGATCCGCGCCCCGCAGCGGCGGAGGACCGCAAGGCCAAGCAGGCCGCGATCGTCGCCGGCATCGAAGAGGAATTGCAGAATGTGCAAAGCCTCGACGAGGACCGCATCCTGCGCCACTTCGTCAACGCGGTGCAGTCGGCGATCCGCACCAATTTCTATCAGACCGACAAAGACGGCCAGGCCAAGGCGCTGATCGCGATCAAGTTCGAGAGCGGCAAGCTGACCGATCTGCCGCTGCCGCGCCCGCTCTACGAGATTTTCGTCTATTCGCCGCGCGTCGAAGGCGTGCACATGCGCTTCGGCAAGGTGGCGCGCGGCGGCATCCGCTGGTCCGACCGGCCGCAGGATTTCCGCACCGAGGTGCTCGGCCTGGTGAAGGCGCAGCAGGTCAAGAACGCGGTGATCGTGCCGGTCGGCGCCAAAGGCGGCTTCGTGCCCAAGCTGATGCCGAAAGGCGCCGCGCGCGACGTGGTGCAGGCCGAAGGCATCGCGACCTACAAACTGTTCATCTCGACGCTGCTCGACATCACCGACAATTTCGCGCCCGACGGCAAGATCATTCCGCCCGATTGCGTGGTGCGCCACGAGGGCGACGATCCCTATCTGGTGGTGGCGGCCGACAAGGGCACCGCGACCTTCTCCGACATCGCCAACGCGATTTCGATCGAGCACGATTACTGGCTGGGCGACGCCTTCGCCTCCGGCGGCTCGGCCGGCTACGACCACAAGGTCATGGGCATCACCGCGCGCGGCGCCTGGGAATCGGTCAAGCGGCATTTCCGCGAGATGGACATCAATATCCATGAGACGCCGTTCACGGCGGTCGGCGTCGGCGACATGTCGGGCGACGTGTTCGGCAACGGCCTGCTGCGCGAAAGCACCACCAAACTGCTGGCCGCTTTCGATCACCGCGACATCTTCATCGATCCCGATCCGGACAGCAAAGCCGCTTTCGCCGAGCGCAAGCGGCTGTTCGCGCTGCCGCGTTCGAGCTGGCAGGACTACGACAAGGCGCTGATTTCCAAGGGCGGCGGCGTCTATCCGCGCGCATCCAAGGAGATCAAGCTCAGCCCCGAGGCGCAGAAGCTGTTCGAGGTCGGCGATAGCGTGACGCCGCAGGCCTTGATGAAGGCGATCCTGAAAGCGCGCGTCGACCTGCTGTTCTTCGGCGGCATCGGCACTTACATCCGGGCGTCGAGCGAGACCGACGAGGCGGCCGGCGACCGCGCCAATGACGCCATCCGCATCACCGGCGCCGACGTGCGCGCCAAGGTGATCGGCGAGGGCGCCAATCTCGGCATGACCCAGCGCGGCCGCATCGAGGCGGCGCTCGCCGGGGTCCGGCTCAACACCGACGCCATCGACAATTCCGCCGGCGTCAACACCTCCGACGTCGAGGTCAATATCAAGATCGCGCTCAGCGTTCCGGTGCGCGCCGGCGCGCTGACCATCGAGGCGCGCAACGCGCTGTTGGCCGAGATGACCGACGAGGTCGCGCGGCTGGTGCTGCGCAACAACTATCAGCAGACGCTGGCGCTGTCGCTGGCGCAGCGGCGCGGGCTTGAGGATCTCGGCTTCCAGCAGCGGCTGATGCAGACGCTGGAAAAGCACGGCCAGCTCGATCGCACGGTCGAATTCCTGCCCGACGAAATGGCGATCGCCGACCGGCGCAAGCGCAACCTGGCGCTGACGCGGCCGGAGCTCGCGGTGCTGCTGGCCTATGCCAAGCTCACGCTCTACAGCGACCTGCTCGACTCGGACGTGCCGGACGATCCCTATCTCGGGCGCGAGCTCAACCGCTATTTCCCCAAGGAGATGACCGAGCGCTATGCCGACGCGCTGCACGCGCACCGGCTGCGGCGCGAGATCATCGCCACCCAGCTCACCAATTCGATGATCAATCGCGGCGGCGCCACGCTGATCGTGCGCATCGCCGACCAGACCGGCGCTGCGCCGGCGTCGATCGCCGCGGCGTTCGCGGCGGTCCGCAACAGCTACGATCTGATCGGGCTCAACAGCGAGATCGACGCGCTCGACAACAAGCTGCCGGGCAAGACCCAGCTCGATCTTTACGCCGCGGTGCAGGATCTGTTGCTCGACCGGCTGGTGTGGTTCCTGCGCAATGTCGATCTCAAGCAGGGGCTGGAAACCATCGTCGCGCATTATCGCGACGGCATCGCGCAAGTGGCGGGCGCTCTCGATGGCGCGCTGTCGAAGGAGGCCGCCGCCGCGCGCGAGGCGCGGGTGACGGCGCTGACCAAAGCCGGCGTGCCGGACGCTCTGGCGCAGCGCATCGCCAGCCTGCCGGCGTTGAAGGCCGCGCCCGATATCGTGCAGGTGGCGGATCGCGCCAAGAAGCCGGTCGCCGAAGTGACCGCGACTTATTTCGCGGCCGAGGCGTTCTTCCAGCTCGATCAGATCGCCAATGCGGTGCCGGGCATCGTGGTGTCGGATTATTTCGACCGGCTGGCGCTCGATCGCGCGCTCGATTCGATCGGCGACGCCGAACGCCGGCTGACCGCGGCGATGGTCGGCAACGGTCACGCCGGCGCCGATGCGGTTCGAGGCCTGGGTCAAGCCGCGCCAGGCGGAGGTCGAGCGCATCCGCTCGCAGATCCACGAAATTTCCGGCTCGGGCTGACGCTGTCGAAGCTGTCGGTGGCGGCGAGCCTGCTGGGGATTTGGCGCGGGAGTGATTCTCCAGTCGCCGACCGGGAGGGTGAACGACTCGCTGTCAGATGCCCTGAAATGCCGTACGCCGGTGAACACCATGGCGATGCCGTGTTTGTCGGCCGCCTCGATCACCTCGTTGTCGCGCATCGAGCCGCCGGGCTGGATCACCGCGGTGGCGCCGGCCTCGATCGCGACCAGTAGCCCGTCGGCGAACGGGAAGAACGCATCGGACGCGACCACCGAGCCTTTGGTCAGCGGCGCGGCGAGTTTCATCTCCGCGGCAGCGTCTTCCGCCTTGCGGGCGGCGATGCGCGCGGAATCGACCCGGCTCATCTGTCCGGCGCCGATGCCGACGGTGGCAAGCGCCTTGGCATAGACGATGGTGTTCGACTTGACGTGCTTGGCGACGCGGAAGGCGAAACGCAGATCGGCCAGTTCCTGCTCGCTCGGCGCGCGCTTGGTGACGGTCTTCAATTGCATCTCGTCGACCACGGCGTTGTCGCGCGACTGCACCAGCAGGCCGCCGGCGACCGATTTCACCGTCAGATCCGGACGCGCGCGGATCCGGCAGGCCGCCGGCCAGCAGCAGCCGCAGATTCTTTTTCGCCGCGACGATCTTGATCGCCTCGTCGGTGGCGTCCGGCGCGATGATCACTTCGGTGAAGATCTCGGTGATGGCGCGCGCGGCCTCGGCGTCGAGCGTGCCGTTGAGCGCGACAATGCCGCCGAAGGCCGAGGTCGGGTCGCAGGCCAGCGCCTTGCTGATAGGCCTCCAGCGAAGCTCTTGCCTTCGGCCACGCCGCACGGATTGGCGTGCTTGACGATGACGCAGGCCGCGCGTCCGGCGCGGGTCGAACTCGGCGACGCATTCATAGGCCGCGTCGGTGTCGTTGATGTTGTTGTAGGACAGTTCCTTGCCCTGCAACTGACGCGACGAGGCGACGCCGAAGCGCTCGCCCGGCGCCTTGTAGAACGCAGCGGACTGGTGCGGGTTCTCGCCGTAGCGCAGCGCTTGAATGAGCTTGCCGCCGAAGGCGCGGTAATCCGGCGCGTCATCCTTCAGCGTCTCGGCAAACCAGTTGGAAATCGCCGCGTCATAGGCGGCGGTGCGGGCGTAGGCTTTCGCCGCCAGCTTCACGCGCAGCTCGAGCGAGGTCATGCCGTTATGCTGCGGCCAATTCGTCGAGCACTTTTTCGTAGTCGGCCGGCTCGACCACGACGGTGACGTCGGCGTGGTTCTTGGCGGCGGCGCGGATCATCGCCGGCCCGCCGATGTCGATGTTCTCGACGCAGTCGTCATACGACGCGCCTTTGGCGACGGTGGCCTCGAACGGATAGAGGTTCACGACCAGGAGATCGATCGGCTTGATGCCGTGCGCCTGCATCGACGCGGCGTGCTCTTTGTTGCCGCGGATCGCCAGCAGGCCGCCATGCACCTTCGGGTGCAGCGTCTTGACCCGGCCGTCCATCATCTCGGGAAAGCCGGTCAGCGCGGCGACGTCGATGACGTCGAGGCCGGCGTCTTTCAGCGCCTTGGCGGTGCCGCCGGTGGACACCAGCTCGACGCCGAAGCCGGCAAGCTGGGTGGCAAAATCGATGAGGCCGGTCTTGTCGGATACCGACAGCAGGGCGCGGATGATGCGGCGCGGGTGGCTGGTCATGGGGCTCTTAATGTCGCTCGCCGACCTCCCCCGCAAGGGGGAAGGTGAAAGAAGTCACAGCGGTAATTCCGGCTCGTCCGCCCGGCTGACGCGGGCGCCGGGCGCCACCGGCGGGCTATGGCCGAAGCTCCAACGCACCTTGGCGTGTTCGCGGGCATGGCCGTAGATCACGATCTGCACCGCCCGGCGCGGGCCGTCGTTGCCGGCCAGAAACACGCTTTCCTCGATCTCGATGGCATGGCCGAGGGTGGCGAAGGTCCAGACCTCGCGGTCCGGCAGCAGCAGGATGACGCCGCGGCCATCCGACAGCCGGCTGGCCTTGATCGCCGGATGCAGATGGAAGCGGATGGCGAATTCGTCGGCCGCGCCCGCCGGGAAGCCGCGGGCGTCGGACGGCGTGAAGCTATCCTCGCCGTCGAGCGTGCCGCCGTCGGCGCTGAGCTGGATCGAGCGGCGATGGATCACGCCGAATTCGGCGGCGTAGCCGTCATGCGATGTGCGCAGCGCCGCGCCGCCCGGCTTGTCCTCGCGCTCGACCCGCACGTCGCGCGGGCCGCTGACGATCGGCGTACCGAACAGCAGCCGGCGGAACGAACTGGATTCGAGAAAGCGGCACGACGACGTGTCGTTGAACGTGACGGTCGAATGCGCCGCCGTGGCGCGCGCGACCTGCCGCCAGGTTTCCCGGTTGACCGCCGGCAGGCCGCAATTGATCACCAGCCGGTGCTGCTTCCACGACATTTCGAACGACAGACAGCCGGCATGCGCCTCCTGGCTCAGGCCGATCGGCGGCGGCCGGCCGCTATCCATCAGCAGCGCGGTAGGGCCGGCGTCGATGCGCTGATAGCCGGAATGCGGCGCGTTCGACACCGGCGTGCCGCGGGCGTCGTCATAGGCGAGCACGGTGGCCAGCAGATCGACCGAGGTCGGGCCCATGCCGTTGAATTGCGCGAAGTTGCCGTCGGCATGGCGGAAGAAGCGCAGCATCGGCATCATGCGGTCGATGGCGTTGTTGAGCGCCGATGGCGGCTGCAGGTCGCGCGCCGAAAACAACTGGCGCAGCGGCAACAGGTCGGCCAGGAGTTCGATCAAGGCGCCGGGATTGCGGCTGATATGGCCGCCGTCGGGCAGAACTTGCGAGCGCAACTCGTCGATCAGGCGGCGGGCATTGCCGCGCAGGTAGCCGGATTGGCCTTGCAGGCACAGCGTCGCGAAGGTGAGCGCGATCACGGCCTGCAGCCGCGGCAAGCCGTCGCGCGATTGCTTGAGCGTGCGGCGCAGATAGCGCACCTGCCGCGACAGGCTGCGGATGAAGCGGCGGTAGAAGCGGGCGTCGGCGTCCTGCAGCACGAACGGCGCCTGGCTGAGCCAGCAGACGATGCGGCGCGACAGAATATCGGGCCGCCAGCCGACCGGATGAAAGCTGCCCTGCAGATTGATCCATTCGTCGATCAGCGAACGGGCATTGGCGCGGGTGATGGCGGATTCGGCGGCGCGCAGATGGCGCAGCCAGGAGAAGCTCAGCAATGCCACCGCCCATTCGTCCGACGGCGGCGTCATCTCGAACGGCGAGCGCCGGTCGCAGATCACCACCTTGCCGGCGAAGGCAAAGCGGCCGGCATAGATTTCGCTGGCGCGGGTGGCGTCGGCGGTGCGCAGATCTTGAGGGGCGATAACCAGCCGGTCGGTTTTGGTCGAGCCGAAGCGCCAGCGCAGCAGCGGATGCGCGTTGAAGCCGCCGACGAGGCTGCGGAATGCGCGGCGCCCGATGAGCACGGAGAGTCTGTATTCGCTCCGCGACCGAAACACCCCTCATGAAGCTGCTCGTCCCCTGCAACGCGGCCCGATTCTCGCGCGCGACTCACACGATAGCGAAGGGTCGGCGAACGGCCAATACGCCCGCCGGCCGCCGTGAATTAAGGCGCTTTACGCGTGAGCCGGGCGGCATAGAAACCGTCGAGCCCGCCCCAGTGCGGGTCGGGATCGGGAAGATGCTGCGGCAGCGTGCGCAAATCGCCGTCCGCGGTGATGAATTCGGCCTGCCCGTACACCTCTTGCGCCGTAATCGGCTTGCGGGCAACGCCGCTGTTGCGCGCCAGCAAGGCCTCGATCTGGTTGACGCCTTCCTCCGGTTCCAGCGAGCAGACGCAATAGACCATGGTGGCGCCGGGCTTCAGCAGTTCGATGGCGCGGTCGAGCAGCCGCTGCTGCAAGGAGGTGAGCTGGGCGAGGTCGGCCTCGCCCTTGAGCCAGGGCACGTCGGGATGGCGGCGAATCGTGCCGGTCGAGGAACACGGCGCATCGAGCAGGATGGCGTCGAACGGCCCGCCATTGGACGATTCAGGATGCCACTCCAGCACGTCGGCGGTGACGGTCTCGGCCTGCAGCGACAACCGCGTAAGGTTCTCGCGCAGCCGCATGAGCCGCGCGGCCGAGCGATCGACCGCGGTGACGTGGGCGCCGGCGAAGGCGAGCTGCGCGGTCTTGCCGCCCGGCGCCGCGCATAGATCGGCGACGCTAAGTCCGCGCACGTCGCCCAGCAGGCGGGCCGGCAGCGAGGCGGCGGCGTCCTGCACCCACCAGGCGCCTTCGGCTGAATCCCGGCAGCAGCGAGATCGCGCCGTGCGCGATGGTGCGCACCGTGCCGGTCGGCAAGACGCGGCCGCGCAGCCGTTCGGCCCAGGATTCGGCGTCGGCTTTGACGGTGAGGTCGAGCGCCGGCTCGTGGCCATTGGCTTCCGCGATGTCGCGCGCGACGTCGTTGCCATAAGTCTTGCGCCAGCGTTTGAGCAGCCAGTCCGGCGTATCGCGCGCCGCTTTTTCGGCGAGGATGGCGCTGCGGTTCTGCGCCACGCGGCGCAGCACGGCGTTGACCAGCCCGGCGTAACGCGCGGCGCGGCGGTCGGCCTGGGCGAGGCGCACCGACAGATCGACCGCGGCGTGGTCGGGCACGTCGAGCCAGAGGATCTGCGCCGCGCCGATCAGAAGAATGGTCTCGGCGCGCGGCGCGTCGGCGGGAAGCCCTTGTCGAGGAAGCCGGTCAGCAGATGGCGCAGGGTGCCGAGCCGCCGCAATACGGTCGCGACCAGGCGCCGCATCAGGGCGCGGTCGCGGTCCGCCAGCGTCGCCAGACCGGGATGGGCGGCTTTGCCCGAGAGCTGCTCGTCGAGCGCGATGTGCCGCCGCAACACGCCGTCGAGAATGTCGGCGGCGATCCTGCGGGCGGCGAGGCCAGGGACTTCCGGCTGAGGGGAGGTTCGCGGTCGCGCCATGGCACCTTTATTGCCATGAATTGTGGCTTCGTCGCGAGTGCAGCGCCAAAAACATTGCCCGCGCACAGCTTTAGCGCGGCAGCGTCGATTCTCGGATAGGTTGTATTATGCCGCTGCCCTCGGGTTTTGGTTGCGCGAATCGGCTGTCGCCGGCTAATTCGGGACGATGTTCGTAACGCTGAAATACTTCGCCCGCCCGCACCGCGGCGGGGTCCTGATGCTGGCGGCGGCGTGTTTTGCGGCCGGCCTCACCGCCGGCGCGCTGGTCGCGCCGGTTGACGCCAGCCGTAGTGTCGAGCCGCGACGCGCGGTCGCAGCCACCGCCGACAGCGAGCTACCGACGCTGCGCGGCGGGCACCCGGCCGAGGTCGTGCGCGTGCTCGACGGCGACACGTTCGAGGCGCGGGTGAATATCTGGCCGGGCATGGAGGTGACCACCCGCGTCCGGCTGCGCGGCATCGACGCGCCGGAACTGCACGCGCGCTGCGACGGCGAGCGGGTGAAGGCGCTGGCCGCGCGCGACGCGCTGGCGCGCATCCTCGCTGAAGGCACGGTCGGCATTTCGCGCATCGGCCAGGACAAATATGGCGGCCGCGTCGACGCCGATGTTTCGACCGCGGCGACGTCCGATGTGTCGGCGTTGTTGCTCGAGCGCGGTCTGGCGCGCCGCTATTCCGGCGGCCGGCGCGAAAGCTGGTGCGGATGAGAGCCGCGCACGCGACAGTGGTGAGCCATTCTCAGCGCAGCACGTAAACCTCGGCGCCGAGCGGCACGCGCCGATACAAATCCAAAACGTCTTCGTTGAACATCCGGATGCAGCCGTGCGAGACGAAGCCGCCGATCGAGGCGGGATTGTTGGTGCCGTGGATGGCGTAATTGCCGCGGTTCAAACCCAGCACCGCGGCGCCCATCGGATTGTGCGGCGAGCCGCCCGGAATAACCGGACCGCCGCCGAGGTCGGGCGGATTTCGCCAGGCCGGCCGCACCAGCTTCTGCGCGACCCAGGCCCTGCCGTGCCAAGCCATGCCGGCTCTACCGACGCCGACCGGATAGCGAATGGCCTGGCCTTGGCCGAGCACATAATAAAGCTCGCGCGAATGGGTCACGACGACGACGGTGCCGGCTCCATAGCCGCGGAACGGGACGATATCGCGCGCCTGCGCAATATTTGTCGCGCTCAGCGCCAGCGTTGCCGCGGCCGCGATCGTCTTCAGCCAAAGCCGGTACATGATCTTCTCTGCGCATGATCTGTCCGAAAACCGGTTCCCACTTTCGGGATCATGCGCGCTCGCACGATGACCGGCGTGCCGACCGCGACCAGGCGAAACAGTTCGACGATGTCGCGATTGTACATGCGGATGCAGCCGTAGGACACGAAGTGCCCGATCGAGGCCGGGCGGTTGGTGCCGTGGATGGCATATTCGCCGCCACGCAAAGTGAGCGCGGCCGCGCCCATCGGATTGTTCGCAGCGCCGCCTTTGATGACCTCGGGAAGTTTCGGGTTGTCGCGGCGGATTTCGTCCGGCGCCTGCCAGGCTGGCTTGATGAATTTGCCTTCGACGCGCGCGGTGCCGGTCCAGGTCTTGCCGCTGCGGCCGACGCCGACGGGAAAGCGCAACGCGCGCTGTTCGTCGATGACGTAGTACAGCCTGCGCTCGCCGGTTTTCACCACGATGGTGCCGGGGCTAAAGCCGCTGAACGCGACGATGTCGCGGTCGCCGGTCGCTGCCTGCGCCACCACCGCCGCCAGCAGCGCCCACAGCAGCACAAACACGACAAACAGCGCCGCCCGTCTCAATACAAGAGTCATTGCTTCCGCCCGCAAACGTTTACGGACGCGATAATAATGCGGCGGCGGACAAGCTCGGTCGAAAGCTGGAAACAGCGTAAATATTAAGAATATTGGTTACGCGGCGCGCCGCCGCCTTGCATCGGGAACCGCGGCGGGAACCGAGAAACCCCAGAATTTACCTGTTCAATTTGCCGCAAATACCCCTATGCTGATGGCCATCTTCTGGGAGGAAGACCGATGTTGGCCCCGGCCTCGGCCCCGACGCGCG
Source organism: uncultured Alphaproteobacteria bacterium (assembly GCA_963825015.1). Lineage (GTDB taxonomy): Bacteria > Pseudomonadota > Alphaproteobacteria > Rhizobiales > Xanthobacteraceae > Pseudolabrys. The sequence continues at coordinate 272,469 of CAWGRN010000008.1, forward strand.
AACGCTGCTTTCAGCTCGTGCTGATCAAGCCGTCGCACTACGACGACGACGGTTACGTCATCCAGTGGGCGCGCTCCGGCGATTCCGTCGAACTCCTTGGCCTGCGTCTACGCGCTGGCTCAGGACGCCGCGCAGCGCCAGGCGCTCGGGCCCGACGTCGCAGTCGACATCACGGCGATCGACGAGACCAATACCCGCGTCCGCATCAAGGACATCATCGCCAATTTCAAGCGCGACGACGGCTTCGGCATGGTCGGGCTGGTCGGCGTGCAGTCGAACCAGTTCCCGCGCGCGCTCGACATCGCGCGGCCGCTGCGCCAAGCCGGCATCCCGGTGGTGATCGGCGGCTTTCACGTCTCCGGCTGCATCGCCATGCTGCCGGAGATGCAGGCCGATCTTAAGGTCGCGCTCGACATGGGCTGCAGCCTGTTCGCCGGCGAAGCCGAAGAGGGCCGCATCGACAAGGTGCTGCAGGACGCCATGCACGGAACGCTGACGCCGATCTACAACCATATGAACGATCTGCCGGCGCTGGAGTCGACGCCGACGCCTTTTCTGCCGCCGGAAATTCTCAAACGCACGCTCGACCACTACGGCAGCTTCGACGCCGGCCGCGGCTGTCCGTATCAATGCTCGTTCTGCACCATCATCAACGTGCAGGGCCGCAAATCGCGCCGCCGTTCGCCGGACGACATCGAGCATCTGATCCGCCAGCATTATCAGAAGGGCATCCGCTGGTTCTTCGTCACCGACGACAATTTCGCCCGCAACAAGGATTGGGAATCGATCTTCGACCGGATCATCGAGTTGCGCGAACGCGACGGCATCGACATCAAGATGGTGATCCAGGTCGACACGCTGTGCCACAAGATTCCGAATTTCATCGAGAAAGCCGCGCGCGCCGGCGTCAAGAAGGTGTTCATCGGCCTGGAGAACATCAATCCGGCCAACCTGCTGGCGGCGAAGAAGCGGCAGAACAAGATCACCGAATACCGCAAGATGATTCTGGCGTGGAAGCAGCGCGCGCGTCGTCACCTATGCCGGCTACATTCTCGGCTTCCCCAGCCGACACGGCCGAATCGATCCGCGAGGACATCGAGATCATCAAGAAGGAACTGCCGCTCGATATCCTGGAATTCTTCTGCCTGACGCCGCTGCCCGGCTCGGAGGATCACAAGGGGCTCTGGACGAAGGGCGTCTGGATGGATCCGGACATGAACAAGTACGACCTCGAGCATGTCGTGACCGGCCACGACAAGATGTCGAAGGAGCAGTGGGAAGAAATCTACAACAGCGCCTGGAAGATCTATTACACGCCGGAACACATGAAGACGATCATGCAGCGCGCCGCCGCGTTCGACGTCGGCGTGTCGCATCTGGCCGGGTTCTTGTGGATCTTTGCCAACGCGGTGGAGATCGAGAAGGTGCATCCGCTGCAGAGCGGCCTGTTCCGCCGCAGGTATCGGCTCGACCGCCGCTACGGCATGCCGATCGAGCCGGTCTGGACCTTCTATCCGAAACGGCTCTGGGAGATCGTGCACAAGCACGCGCTGCTGGCGTGGCACTACTACAAGATCGACGCGATCCGCCGCAGCGTCCGCAACGACCCGAAGCGCTACGCCTATACCGATGCGGCGCTGACGCCGGTCAACGACGACGAGACCGAGACGATGGAATTGTTCACCCACAACGAAGGCGCGCGCAACGAAGTCGTGCGCGCGCGCAAGATCCACGACCTGACGCACGGCGAGGGCCACTCGCTGGCGGATGCGTAGCGCGGTCTGATCCCTCCCCCGAAGGGGGAGGGTGGCCGAGCGAATAGCGAGCCGGGTGGGCGATTACTCCATCGAGGCACAGCCCCACCCCGATCCTCACTTCGTTCGGGATCGACCCTCCCCTGACAGGGGATGGATAAGAAGGACTACGCCCCCGCCTTCGCCGGCCTCTTGTTCTGCCGGTTGTTCACCAGATCGTCGACCACGGCCGGATCGGCCAGCGTCGAGGTGTCGCCGAGATTGCCGAACTCGTCCTCGGCGATCTTGCGCAGGATGCGCCGCATGATCTTGCCGGAGCGCGTCTTCGGCAGGCCGGGCGAGAACTGGATCAGGTCGGGCGAGGCGATCGGGCCGATCTCCTTGCGCACCCAGTTGACCAACTCCTTGCGCAGTTCCTCGGTCGGCTTTTCGCCGGTCATCAAGGTGACGTAGGCGTAGATGCCCTGGCCCTTGATGTCGTGCGGATAGCCGACGACGGCGGCCTCCGACACTTTCGGATGCGCAACAAGCGCGCTTTCCACTTCGGCGGTGCCGAGGCGGTGGCCGGCGACGTTGATGACGTCGTCGACGCGGCCGGTGATCCAGTAATAGCCGTCCTCGTCGCGGCGGCAGCCGTCGCCGGTGAAGTACTTGCCGAGATAGGCCGAGAAGTAGGTCTGCACGAAGCGCTCATGGTCGCCATAGACCGTGCGCATCTGGCCCGGCCATGAATCGGCGAGGCACAGATTGCCGGAGCAGGCGCCTTCCAGCACCTTGCCTTCGGCGTCGACGATCTCCGGCACCACGCCGAAGAACGGCCGCGTCGCCGAGCCCGGCTTGAGCTTGGTGGCGCCCGGCAGCGGCGTGATCAGGATGCCGCCGGTCTCGGTCTGCCACCAGGTATCGACGATCGGGCAGCGGTCGTCGCCGACCACGTGGTGGTACCACTCCCAGGCTTCCGGATTGATCGGCTCGCCGACCGTTCCGAGCAGGCGCAGGCTCTTGCGCGAGGTCTTCTTCACCGGACCGTCGCCGCCCTGCATCAGCGCGCGGATCGCGGTCGGCGCGGTGTAGATGATGTTGACCTTGTGCTTGTCGCACACCTCCCAGAAGCGCGACGTGGTCGGATAATTCGGCACGCCTTCGAACATCAGCGAGATCGCGCCGTTCGAGAGCGGGCCGTAGATGATGTAGCTGTGGCCGGTCACCCAGCCGACGTCGGCGGTGCACCAGTAGATGTCGCCGTCGTGATAGTCGAACACGTATTGATGCGTGATCGAGGTGTAGAGCAGATAACCGCCGGTGGTGTGCAGCACGCCCTTCGGCTTGCCGGTCGAGCCCGACGTATAGAGAATGAACAGCGGGTCCTCCGCGCTCATCGGCTCGCACGGGACAGTCGGCCGGCACGGTCTTGGCGATATCGTCGTAGAACACATCGCGGCCGGCCTTCATGGCGACGGCGGCATTGGTGCGCTTGACGACGATGACCGAGGTGACGCCGCCGACTTTATCGCAGGCCACGTCGACATTGGCCTTGAGCGGAATCTTGCGGCCGCCGCGCAGGCCTTCGTCGGCGGTGACGACGCAGGTCGATTTGCAATCCTCGATGCGGCCGGCAATCGAATCCGGCGAGAAGCCGCCGAAGATCACCGAATGCACCGCGCCGATGCGCGCGCAGGCCAGGATCGAAATCGCGGCTTCCGGGATCATCGGCATGTAGATGGTGACGCGGTCGCCCTTCTTGACGCCGCGCGCTTTGAGCACATTGGCGAATTTGCACACCTCGGCGTGCAGCTGCTTGTAGGTGATCTTCTTGTCGTCCTTGGGATCGTCGCCTTCCCACAGGATCGCGGTCTGGTCGCCGCGCTTGGCCAGATGCCGGTCGACGCAGTTGTAGGCGGCGTTGAGCGTGCCGTCCTCGAACCATTTGATCGAGACATTGTGCGGATCGTAGGAGGTGTTCTTGATCTTGGTCGGCTTCTTGATCCAGTCGAGGCGCTTGGCCTGCTCGGCCCAGAAGCCGTTCGGGTCGTTGATCGAGCGCGCGTACATTTCGTTGTACTTGGCGTCGTCGATCAAGGCGCGCTTCTGCCAATCGGCTGGAACGTCATAAATCTTGTCGGACATCGGAACTTCCTCCCCGCCCATCCGGCTGGCCCGGCGGGCATTTAAATGCGCTTTGACCCATTATGCGCTGGCCCGGCGACGAGCGACAAGGTGGCGGCGGCAAACTTTGGTCGTGCTGCCGGTTGCGAAATATCAATGCTGGCGGCGGTTTAGGCCCCTAGGGGCCCATCCGGCCGACAATGCCGCCGATGATCATCAGGACGCCCAGCCAATGGGCGCAGTCGATCACGGACAGCATGGCCTTGCGGCCGCTATAGGCGTTGTTGATCACGACGGTGGTCAGCACAAAGCCGAGCCAGCAGAACGCGCCGGTGATGACGCCGGCGCGCAGGCTCCAGAGGCCGCTGTGCGTCAGGATGCCGTAGATCACGAAGCCCATGATCAGCGCGCCGACGAAGGACAACACGAAGGGCGCGAATTTCGCCAGGCCCGATTTGGCGGCGAACTCGGCCTTGCAGGATTTCGGCGGTCTTGCCCTGGGCGGCGATCCAGACCTTGCCCAGCGCGGTGTAATAGATCGCGCCGAAGATCCAGGCCGCGACCGCGGCGATGACGACGCTCAATACGTTGACGTGACCAGCCATCGACGCCTCCTATTTCAATCCACCCATCTTACACACGAACTTCCACTCGGCATCCGTTATCGGCGGCACCGACAGCCGCGATTGCTTGAGCAATTGTATCTCGGCGAGCTTCGGCTCGGCCTTGATCGCGGCCAGCGTCACCGGTTTCGGCATGGGCTCGACCGCCTTGATGTCGACGCAGACCCAAGGCTCGCCGGCTTTGGCGGTCGGGTCGGGGTAGGCGGCCTTGATGATCTCGCAGATGCCGACGATCTCCTTGCCGACATTGGAGTGATAGAAAAAGCCGCGGTCGCCCTTTTTCATCTTCATCATGTTCAGCTTGGCGGTGTGGTTGCGAATGCCGGTCCACGCCGTGCCCTTCGCGCCGGTTTTCACCAGCTCGTCCCACGAAAATGCATCGGGTTCGGATTTCAGAAGCCAGTAGGCCATCGCATTTCTCCTTCTTGTCATGGCCGGGCTTGTCCCGGCCATCCCGATTAGGCGAACATTGTGCCATCCTAAGCGGGATCACCGGGTCACGGCGCTTCGCGCCGGCCCGGTGATGACGATCACTCTTCCGACTTGAGCGGCCGCGTCAGCAGCGACTCGATGGCTTCGTCGACGCTCATCTTATCCGCCAGCAGCGCCGCGACCGCGGACGAGATCGGCATGTCGACATTCTTGGCGCGCGCCATTTCCAGCAGCACCGGCGCGGTGAAGGCGCCTTCGGCCAATTTGCCATGCGCGGCGCTGTCGGCCTTCTCGCCTTTGCCCAACGCGACCCCGAATGAAAAATTGCGCGACTGCGGGCTGGAGCAGGTCAGGATCAAATCGCCCAATCCGGACAGCCCGGTCATGGTTTCGGCCTTGGCGCCGAACGCCTTGCCGAACCGCACCAGCTCGGCAAAGCCGCGCGTGGTCAGCGCCGCCGATGCGCTGGCGCCGAGACCGCGTCCGGTCACGATGCCGGCAGCGATCGCCAGCACGTTCTTGGTCGAGCCGCCGATTTCGACGCCGCGCACGTCGGTCGAGTGATAGGGCCGGAACGTCGACGACGCGATCGCCTGCGCGAGCGCGCCGGCGACGTCGCCGTCGGCCGCGGCCAGCGTCACCGCGGTCGGCAGGCCGCGCGCCACGTCGGCGGCGAAGCTCGGGCCCGGACAGAATCGCCGGCACCGCCTTCGGCGCGAATTCGGCGATGATCTCGGTCATGAATTTGTGCGTGCCGTGCTCGATACCCTTGGCGCAGGCAATCAGCGGCGTGCGCGCGCGCACCAATTTTCCCAGCGTCGTGCAGACCGAACGCATGGCTTGTGCCGGCACCACCAACAGGATCGCGTCGGCCTGCGCCGCTTCGGCAAGATCGCGCGTGACCTTGATGCCGGCTTCGAGCTTTACGCCGGGCAGAAACTTGCTCTCGCGCTTGGTTGCGAGTTGCTCGGCATTGCCGGCCTCGAATTCCCACAGCGTCACGTCGCGGCCGGCGCGCGCGCAAGTTTGCGCCAGCGCCGTTCCCCAGGCGCCGCCGCCGAGCACGGAAATTCTTTGAATGGTCATGCGGACGGCTCGCTCATTTGTATGCCGCATTGCGTTGGCCGATCGCCTTGCCGGCGGCGACTTCATCGAGCGGCCAGCGCGCGCGCGGCGCGACCTCGAGCGTATCGGTCAGGCCGAGCGCCAGCCGTTCGGCGCCCGCCCAGGCGATCATGGCGCCGTTGTCGGTGCACAGTTCGAGCGGCGGCGCCACCAGCACGGTGCCGACTTCGAAGGCGAGGCGATGCAGCACCTTGCGGATCGCCTGGTTGGCGGCGACGCCGCCGGCCGCGACCAGCGCGCTCGGCGCGCCGTATTTGGCGCGGAACAGGCGCAGGCCCGCGCGCAACCGGTCGAGCACGACGTCGACCACCGCCTGCTGGAACGACGCGCACAAGTCGGCGACATCCTGGTCCGACAGCGGCGCGATTTTTTCCGCTTCCAGCCGCAGCGCGGTCTTCAATCCGGAGAGTGAGAAATCGGCATCCTTGCGGCCATGCATCGGCCGCGGCAGCGCGAAGCGTGTGGCGTTGCCGCGCATGGCTTCCTTCTCGACCTGCGGGCCGCCCGGATAGCCAAGGCCCAACAGCTTGGCGGTCTTGTCGAAGGCCTCGCCGATGGCGTCGTCCATGGTGGTGCCGAGCCGCACGTAATCGCCGACGCCGCGCACGGCGACGACCTGGGTGTGGCCGCCGGAGGCGAGGAACAGGCAATAGGGGAACGGCGTGCCGTCGGTCAGCCGCGCGGTGAGCGCGTGGGCTTCCAGATGATTGATCGCGATCAGCGGCTTGTTCTTGACCAGCGCGATCGCTTTCGCCGTGGTCAGGCCGACGATGACGCCGCCGATCAGCCCGGGGCCGGCGGCGGCGGCGATGCCGTCGAGATCGTCGTAACTGCGTTTGGCCTCGTTCATCGCCCGGGCGATGATGAGATCGAGCGCCTCGACATGGGCGCGCGCGGCAATCTCGGGCACCACGCCGCCGAAGGCCGCGTGTTCGCTGACCTGGCTCAGCACGATATTGGACAGTATCTTGCCGCGGCCGTCCTCGAAACGCTCGACCACCGCCGCCGCGGTTTCGTCGCAGGTCGTCTCGATGCCGAGGACGATCATTTCTGTCTCCGACCCTCCCCGTTTCGGGTGAGGGAGATGTTACCGGCGCATAATCTTGTCCGAAATCCGGTATCCACCTTTCGGGATCATGCGCTACAAGGTGGCCTAGCATCGCGAGGTAATATGACGCAATCCGCCACCCCTATTCTGCGTATCGGCACGCGCGGCAGCCCGCTCGCCCTGGTTCAGGCGCGGACCGTGCGCGCCCGGCTGGCCAAGGCGCTTAAGGTCGACGAGGACGCGATCGAGCTTACGATCATCCGCACCTCCGGCGACGCCATCCAGGACCGCCCGCTGTCGGAAGTCGGCGGCAAAGGCCTGTTCACCAAGGAAATCGAGGAAGCCTTGCTGAACGGCCGCATCGATCTGGCGGTGCATTCGGCCAAGGACATGCCGACGCTGTCGCAACCGGGCCTGATGCTGGCGGCCTGCCTGGAGCGCGAGGACCCGCGCGACGTTTTCATCAGCCTGAAAGCGAAGTCGCTGCAGGATTTGCCGCAGGGCGCGACGCTCGGCACCGCCTCGCTGCGCCGGCAAGCCATCGCCAAGCGGCTGCGGCCGGATCTCAACGTGGTGCCGCTGCGCGGCAATGTCGAAACGCGATTGCGCAAGATCGAAGCCGGCGAAGTCGACGCCACGCTGCTGGCGCTCGCCGGCTTGAAGCGGCTCGGGCTGACGCAGCACGCCACCAAGATCATGAGCGCGGAAGAATTTCTGCCGGCCGTCGGGCAGGGCGCCATCGGCATCGAGGCGCGCGAGAACGACGAGCGCACGCGCGACGCTCTGGCGCGCATCAATGATGCGGACACGTTCACGGCGCTTGCTGCGGAGCGTGCCTTTCTCGCCGAGCTCGACGGCTCCTGCAAGACGCCGATCGCCGGACATGCCACGCTGTCGGACGACGCGTTGCAGTTTCGCGGATTGATCGCGCGGCCGGACGGCGCCGCCGCGCACGACATCGCCGGCAAGGGCCATCGTAAGGACGCGATCCAAATTGGTATCGACGCCGGCCGCGAACTGAAGCGGCTCGCCGGTCCGGGATTTTTCGATTAGCGCATGATCCGAAAAGTGGGAACGGTTTTCGGAAAGCATGCCCATGCGCGTCGCCGTCACCCGCCCGCAAGCCGACAGTGAGCGCACCGCATCGGTGTTGCGCGCACGCGGCCATGAGGTGCTGGTCGCGCCGCTGCTGCGCGTCGAGCCGGTGGCCGCCGATATTCGCAACGCCTGGGCGGCCGTCATCATCACCAGCGCCAATGCCGCCGCGGCGATCGCGGCGCATCCGGCGCGCGCGGCGCTGATCAAGCTGCCGGTGTTCGCGGTCGGCCGGCGCAGCGCCGATGCCGCGCGCGCGGCGGGATTTGCCGATGTCACGCCGGCGGGCGGCGACGTGCGCGATCTGGTGCGGCTGATCGCCGAGCGGCGCGCCGACGCCAAGGGGCCGCTGCTCTATCTCGCCGGCGAGGACCGCGCCGCCGACCTGATCGGCGAACTGACCACGCATGGTATCGCCGCCGAAATGGCGGTGGTGTATCGCGCCGCCGCCGTGCCGTTTCCCGATGCGCTGATCGCGGCGCTCAAGGCCGGCGAGGTCGACGCCGTGCTGCACTTCTCGCGGCGCAGCGCCGACAATTACCTCGCCGGCGCTGCCGCTGCCGGCATCGCCGAACAGGCTAAGGCGGTGCGGCATCTGTGCCTGTCGGCGCCAATCGCCGCGCCGCTGCGTGCCGCTGGCGCCAGCCGCGTCGCGGTCGCCGCGAGGCCCGATGAGGCGTCGATGATCGAACTTTTGGGCCCGCCCGGGGGTTGATTCGCGCCTGGGCGGCATTTGCGTTATTTGCTGACGGCGAGGGGCCGATTCGAGGAACTGCGGATGGCGGATAAGCGAACAACGCCCAAATCAGGCGCCAGCCGCCGTAAACGCGCGGCGCCGACCATCGATCTGACCGCCACTGAAGTGCCGGCCGCCGCCGCGCGGCCAGCGAGCCGCCGCCGACCTCGGAAGCCGACCCGCCGCCGCCGCCGGAACAGCCGGCACCCGATACCGAAACCGCGCCCGCCGCTGAAGCGCCTTCGCCCGACGCCGCGCCGCATTCGATGTTCAGCGCGCCAACGGTGGCCGCCGGCGTCGCCGGTGCTGCCGCAATGACGGCGGTGCTGTTCGGGCTCTGGCTGACCGGCCTGGTGCCGATCCGCTATGCCGGATCGACCGCGACGCGGGCGCGCGTGACCGCGCTGGAAATGGAACTGCATGAATTGCAGAAGCGTCCGGCCGGCGCCGTGGACACCAAAGCGATCGATGCGCTCAACGATCGCGTCGCCAGGATCGAAGACGCCGTCGGCAAGATTCCCGCCGGCGATCCGAGGCTCGCGGAGCGCATCACCGCCGCCGACAACGCCATGAAAGCGCTGGGGCTGTCGCTCACCGCGCTCAGCCGCCGCAGCGACGACATCGCCGGCAATGCCGCGCATGCGCTCGCGCAAGCCGAAGCCGCCGAAAAAGCCGTCACCGAACTGCGCGCGAGTCTGCAGCGACGTGGCCAAGGATGCCTCCGCCGGTCCATCGGCCGCCGAATTGGACGCGCTGCAAAAACGCATCGCCGGCCTCGAGCAATCGGCCAAGGCCGCGCGCGAGGAAATTGCCAAGGCCGGCGCTGCCGACACCGCGGCGCGGCTGGCCTTGAGCGCGGCGAGCTTACGCGATGCGGTGCTCGGCGGCGCGCCTTACGCGGCCGTGCTGGCGCAAGCCAAATCGCTCGGCGCCGATGCCAAAACTCTGGCGCCGCTTGAGCCGTTCGCCGCGAGCGGCGTGCCGTCGCCGGCAGCGCTGGCGCAAGAACTGCGCGCGCTGTTGCCCGGCATGATCAAGACATCGGGCGCGCAGACGCCGGCCGGGGGCTTCCTCGAGCGGCTGCAGGCCAATGCCGGACAACTCGTGCGCATCCGGCCGGTCGACGCGCCGCCCGGCGACGATGCTTCGGCGGTGCTGGCGCGCGTCGAGGTCGCGGCCGCCCATGCCGATATCGGCGCTGCGCTCGGCGAGCTCGGCAAGTTGCCAGACGCTGCGCGCGCGCCGGCGCAAGCCTGGATCAAGAAGGCGGAGGCGCGCCAGGCCGCGCTTACCGCCGCACGGATGTTCGCCGCGCAATCCGCGCTCGCTCTCGGCAAGCAGTGAGGGCGCAATGATCCGGGTCGTTTTGTTCCTGATATCGGTTGCGATTATCGCCGCCGGCTTTGTCTGGGTCGCCGACCGGCCGGGCGATGTCGTCATCACCTGGCTCGGTTATCACATCGAAACCTCGTTCATGGTGGCCGCGCTTGCGGTGGCGGCGCTGGTTCTCGCGCTCATGCTGGTGTGGTCGATCCTGCGCGGGATTTTGCGCACGCCGCAGCAGGTCTCGTTGTTCCTGCGCAATCGCCGCCAGATGAAGGGCTACCACGCCATCTCGCGCGGCTTGATCGCGATCGGCGCCGGCGATCTGCGCATCGCGCGCAAAGCCGCCGACGAAGCGGCGCGGCTGTCGCCGGGCGAGCCGCTGGCGCTGCTGCTGGCGGCGCAATCGGCGCAGATGGCCGGCGACCGCGCCGCCGCCGAGCAGGCGTTCCGCGCCATGAGCGCGCGCGACGACACCAAGCTCTTGGACTGCGCGGGCTCTATATCGAGGCGCAGCGCCGCAACGACAGCCATGCCGCGCGGCTGGTTGCCGTCGAAGCGGCCAAGGCCGAGCCTTCGCTGGCCTGGGCCGGGCAGGCGGTGCTCGACGATCATTGCGCCGCCGCCGACTGGGCCGGCGCGCTCGACGCGCTCGATCACATGCGGAGCGGGCTTGAGAAGGCCGACTACCGCCGCAAGCGCGCGGTGCTGCTCACCGCCCGCGCCTTGGCGCTTGCCGACATCGACCGCGACGCGTCGCGTCAGGCCGTCTTGGAGGCGGTGAAGCTCGCGCCCGATCTGGTGCCGGCGGCGGCGCTGGCCGGGCGGCGGCTCGCGGAAACCGGCGACGTGCGCAAGGCCGGAAAAATCCTGACCGCGGCCTGGAAGCTCAATCCGCATCCCGATATCGCGGAGGCCTATGCGAATTTGCGCTTCGGCGACACCGCGCGGGCGCGGCTGACGCGCATGCAGACGCTCGCCGAAAAACTGCCGGGCCAGCGCGAAGGCGCGATCGCGGTGGCGCGCGCCGCGCTCGATGCGCAGGAATTCGGCGTCGCGCGCGCGGCGCTCGCGCCCTATCAGTCGGCGCCGACGCAGCGGGTCGCGACCTTGATGGCGCAGATCGAAGCAGCCGAGCACGGCGACGAAGGCCGCGTGCGCGAATGGATGGGCCGCGCCATGCGCGCCTCCGGCGATCCGGTATGGACCGCCGACGGCGTGGTGTCGGACCGCTGGATGCCGGTGTCGCCGAACGGACGGCTCGACGGCTTCGAATGGAAACTGCCGCTGGCCGAGATCGGCGCCAGCCGGCCGGTGATCGAATTTGCCGCGCCGCCGGCGCCGATCGTGCCCGAGATGAAACCCGAAGCGGCGCCCGAACCGGCGGCGTCCGAGCCGGAACCGCCGGTCCGCAAGTCGGCGAAACTGGCGGCCAAAACCGCCAAGGCCAAGCCGGTCGAGGCCGTTATTCCGCTGGTGCACGCGCCGGACGATCCGGGGCCGGATTCCGGGCTGGACGCCGATCCGGTGCCGGAATCGTCATCGCCGCCGCCCCGCGACGCCTGGCAGCGCCTGCTGCAGTTGTTTCGTTAAGGCCGGATAAAGCCGCCGGGTGTATTGCTTGCCAAGTGGGGTCCACGCCGATAGTAGTGGCGCGGACTTTGATTGCGCATTTCGCGGTTGGTGCGTAAGCCGACGTAGCTCAGCGGTAGAGCATCCGCTTCGTAAGCGGGTGGTCGGGGGTTCAAATCCCTCCGTCGGCACCAATTTTTCAAAACGAAAATCGTCCGCTTACTGCTGCGCCAATTCGGCCATGCCTTGCGCGAAGTCGACCTGCGGCTGCCAGCCGAGTTCGTCGCGCAGCCGCGACGAGTCGGCGGTGATGTGGCGGACGTCGCCGAGCCGATAGTGCCCGGTCACAATCGGCACCGGTCCGTGCAGCGCCTGCGCCAGCGCCGCCGCCATGTCGCCGACGGTGCGCGGCGTGCCCGATCCGACATTGAACGCGCGCACGCCGTCGCGGTGGTTCTCGCACGCGATGACGGTGGCGGCTGCGATGTCGCGCACATGGACGAAGTCGCGGCGCTGGCGGCCATCCTCGAAGACTTTCGGCGCCTCGCCGCGCCGCAGCGCGGAGGTGAAGATCGCGGCCACCCCGGCATAGGGCGTGTCGCGCGGCATGCCGGGGCCATAGACATTGTGATAGCGCAACGCCGCGACCGAGCCGCCGGTGACGCGCGCCCAGTTGGCGGCGTAGAATTCCTGCGCGACCTTGCTGCTGGCATAGGCGTTGCGCGGATCGACCGCCGCGTCCTCATCGACCAGCGCGGCGTCGAGCGAGCGGCCGCAGATCGGGCAGGGCGGTTCGAAATTGCCCGGCTTCAAGTTCGGTCTCGATGCGCGGGCCGGGCCGCACCGCGCCGTGCTCGGGGCAGAGGCCTAAACCTTCGCCATACACCACCATCGAGCTCGCCAGCGTCAGCCGGGTCACGCCGGCGCGCGCCATGCCGGCCAAGAGCTCGGCGGTGCCGACGTCGTTCGACGAGGCATAGTCGGGCAGATCGCCGACATCGACGCCGAGCCCGACCTTGGCGGCGAGATGCAGCACCGCGTCGACGCCGTGCAAGGCGCGCTCGACCGCAGCCGGTTCGCGGACATCGGCCACTTGCAGTTCGGCGCCGTCCAGCGGCCCGGTCTTGCCGCCGGCATGGACATCCGGCCGCAGCGAATCCAGGACGCGCACTTCATGACCGCGCGCCAGCAATTCGCGCAGCACATGCCGGCCGATGAAGCCGGCGCCGCCGGTGAGCAGGACGCGCATGATCAGGCTTTCCACGGCCGGAGAACGGCGCCGGTAGGGTGGCGCATTCCGCAGCGTCACGGCAAGCCGCAGGAAGGTCGTCACGATCTTCCAGGCGGCCTGCAATCCGGCGATCAGATTGCCCGAGACCTTCGACACGCCGCCCTGGCGGCAGCGATGGTCGACCGGAACCTCGAGGATGCGCAATCCGCCGGCGGCGGCGCGCATCTGCATTTCGAGATTCCAGCCATAGGTCTGCTCGCTGCATGCCGAGCGCGCGCAGCCGCTCGACGCGCATGGCGCGGAACGGCGACATGTCGGTAAAGCGCACGCCGTAGGTCAGGCGCAGCAGCAGCCCGGCCAGCCAGCCGGCCAAGATCTGTTGCGGCGTCATGCTGCCCGGCTCGCGGTTGCCGCGCAGTGCGCGAGCCGATGACGAAATCGGCCTGGTCGGCGGCGACCGGGCCGATCACGTCGGCCATGAAGGCCGGCACGTCGCTGCCGTCGCCATCGAGGAAGCAGACGATATCGCAGTCCGGCCGCACGGCTTTGAGCCCGGCCGCGCAGGCGCGGCCATAGCCGCGCTGCGGCTCGCGTCACGACCCGCGCGCCGGCGGCGGCGGCGAGCTCCGCGGTCCTGTCGGTCGAGCCGTTGTCGACGACGACGACCTCGTCGACGCCCTGCGCCAGCACCTCGCGCACGACGTCGGCGATCGGCGCTTCTTCGTTCAGGCAGGGAATCACGACGCTGACGACGCGTTCGCCTGCCGGAAATCGCATGGCTTAAGACTGCACGCGAAGGCGCTTTGCCGCTCGCGCACGAATTTCCGCGTCGCCGGCGCCAAAGCGCCGGTAAGGCCCGGCGCGGCGAAGGCCGGGCGGTGGCCGGCAAACTCGGCTTCGAGCATGCCGAACGACGCTGCGTCGTCGACGTCGTACCAGCCCGGCACGTTGATCGACCGGCAGGCCGATCTCGCGGGCGCGGTCGAGCGTCAGCCGGTAGACCGTGCTGGTGCTCCACGGAATGTCCGTCGAACAGGCGCGCATGCGGCTTCGACAGGCCGATCAGCGTATAGCCGCCATCGAGCGCCGGGCTGAGCACGACGTTGTCGCCGCGGCGCACCGCATCGACCGCGTCGCGCAGGATCGCCTTCGGCAAGGTCGGCGAGTCGGAATTGACCAGGATGGCGCCGGCGTAGCCGGCATCGATCAAGATCGGCGGTGCCCTTGAGCAGGCGGGCGCCGAGATCGCCGTCGCCCTGCAAAGTCAGATGCAAAGCCGTCGGGCAGCAGCGGCGCAACGCCGGCTCCGGAGCCGAACGGCGTGTAGACGGCGTAGCCGGTGACGTCGCCGTCATCGGCCAGCGACTGGATGGTGCTGCGACAGGTCGCGGATGAAGCAGGCTCGAGATCGCCGCGCATTCTTCCGGCCGCAACGGCGGCGACAGCCGGGTCTTCGACTTGCCCGGGCATCGGGGTCTTGCAAATGATCGCAACGGCAACGGTTTGCATCGATGATTCCTATCGCACCACGGCCAAGCGCGCGGGCCAGATCGAAGTACAGCTCATCGGGGTCTTCGAGCCCGACCGAAAATCGCAGCAGATCGCCCGGACAGGGCGAGCCCTCGCCTTCGATCGAGGCGCGATGCTCGATCAGGCTTTCGACGCCGCCGAGCGAGGTCGCGCGCTTCCACAATTCGACCCGCGCCGCGACCGCGATCGCGGCCTTCTCGCCGTCCTTGATCCGAATCGACAACATGCCGCCGAAGCCGCCGGTCATCTGGCGCAGCGCCACCTCGTGGCCGGGATGGTCTTCGAGCCCGGGATAGAGCACGCGCGCGATCGCCGGATGGCCGACAAGCCGGTGCGCGAGCTTGCGCGGCGGTCTTGGCCTGCGCCCGCACGCGCACATCGAGCGTGCGCATGCCGCGCATCAGCAGCCAGGCCTCGAACGGGCCGAGCACGCTGCCGTGCTGGCCGCGCATTGTCTCGAATCCGCGCCCACAGCGGACTGTCGCCGACGGTCGCCAGCGCGCCGGCGATGACGTCGGAATGGCCGTTGAGATATTTGGTGGCCGAATGCATCACGATGTCGGCGCCGAGCGCCAGCGGCCGCGTGAAGATCGGCGTCGCCACGGTCGAGTCGACGCACAGGATCGCGCCGGCGGCATGCGCGATCTCGGCGATCGCGGCGATGTCGGTGATGGTCCAGAGCGGATTGCTCGGCGTCTCGATCCAGAACAGGCCGGTTTCGCCCGGCCGCACCGCGGCGCGCACCGCGTCGAGATCGGAGGTCTCGACGAAGGTGACGCTGATGGCCGTAGCGGCCGATCTCGCGCAGCCACGACCGGAAGCCCCAGTACATCACCTGCGACGCGACGATGTGGGTCGGCTTGTCGAGCGCCAGCAGCACCGTGGTGGCTGCCGCCATGCCGGAGCCGAACAGCAGCGCCTCGTCGGCGCCTTCGAGCGCGGCGATCAGATCTTCGGCCTGCTGCACCGAGACATTGTCGGTGCGGCCATAGACATAGCCGGCGCGATAGCCGTTGTCGGGATCGCGCAGATAGGTGGCGGACATATGGATGGGCGGCACGATCGCCTTGGTGACCGGCTCGTGAACGCCGAGCGCCTGAGCGACCAGCGTCGCGCGCTGAATCGTGACTTTGGTTTGATCGTCCATGTGAGCCTATCAACCGAAAAAATCTACTCAGGGTTCCCGTAATTTCAGCATGGTTTGTGCGTCATCGCCGTCCGAGCGCGATTTGGATTTTTTCATCCGGGGAAATCGGCTGGCCCTGCGCCGCCGTCCAGGTCGGGGCGTCGTCGAAATCGTCCGCGCGACATTTCCAGCGCGTCGATCTGGCGGGCCAGGATCGCGACCGACTTCGATCGGCACCGCGACCGGGCGCTGGCCCCAGTTGACGGCCGCCATAGCGGACCCAGCCGAACCAGCGCGCTGTAGGGCACGATCAGCTGAATCTTGCCGTTCGGCGTGCGGACCACCTGCTGGATATAGCCGATGGTGAAATCGTCATCGTCGAGCACCGGCAGACCGATCAGGAACACCGACGCGCACCGGCTGCGGAAAGCGCCGCTGCATGCGTTCCTCGGGCGTAGGCTCTTTTTCCTTGTCGGCGCTCGGCGCGGCGGCCGCGGCCGGTTTGCCGTCTTGCGTTTCGGCTTGCGGCGCGGCGGCGACCTTGAACGAAGGCGTCAAGGCATGCGACGGCGCAGCCCGAAACGATCAGGGCCACGGCGGCCAAAGCGCCCAAAAGTATTATTGCCAGCCGCATTCGTTCTCCAGAAATTACACGAAGACGTGTCTTGCGCGTTACGACGTCGTTTGTGACTTATTTTGCCACGAACCGAACCAATTGATTTGAGAATTCCTTATGAGCGCCATCACGGTCAAATCAACTGAACGTCATCCCAGCCGCCTGCATCCCGGCGCCATTGCGCACGATGCATTGGATCAACGCCGTTGCCATGATCGTCATGATCGGCAGCGGCTGGAAAATCTACAACGACGAGGTTCTGTTCGGCTGGCTGCATTTTCCCGGACTGGATCACGATCGGCGGCGAAGCCCAGGGCGCGCTGCAATGGCACTTCTTCGCCATGTGGATCCTGATGCTCAACGGGCTCTGCTATCTCGTCTACGGCTTCTGCACCGGCCGCTTCCGCCGCAAGCTGTTGCCGATCTGGCCGAGCGAGGTCATCGCCGACATTCGCGACGCGCTGCGCTTCCGGCTCGCGCCATGACGACATCACGCACTACAACGCCGTGCAGAAGATGCTCTATGTCGGCATCATCGCTGGTCATCGTCGTGCAGGTGATCTCGGGCTGGCGTGATCTGGAAGCCGGTCCAGTTCTCCGAACTGACCAATCTGTTCTACGACTTCCAGGGCGCGCGCCTGGTGCATTTCATCGGCATGGCCGCGATCGTTGTCGTTCCTCGTCGATCCACGTCGCGCTGGCGCTGCTGGTGCCGAAGACCATCGGCGCCATGCTGACCGGCGGCCCGCGCGTCGACGATGAGACACCGCTGCATGCCAACGCCGCCGCTCCCGCCGAACCGGTTCTAGAATTGGGACGAGCACCATGACGATACGCACACCATCGTCGTCGATCTTCCGGCCGAAGAACGGCATCGACCAAAGCGTCCTCGAAGACAGAACAAGAAGCTGCTCGCACGACATCGACCGCCGCAAGCTGTTGCGCGGCGCGGTCAGCCTCGGCGCGCTGACCATGCTGACCGGATGCGACGTCACCAGCGAGAGCGCCGTGCAATCGGTGCTGCGCGCCGTCTCGCGCGTTCAACGACGGCGTTCAGGGGCTGATCTTCCGCCCGAACCATCTGGCGCCGACCTATGCCGAAGACCAGGTGGTCAAGCCGCCGCGCTTCAACGCCTATTACGACGTCGAGGACGTCAAGCCGGTCGACGTCGCAAACCTGGAAGCTGGAGCTCGCCGGTCTGATCAAGGACAAGACGCCGTGGACCGCGCAGCAGATCTATGCGCTGCCCGAGCAGGAAATGATCATCCGGCATATCTGCGTCGAAGGCTGGGACTATATCGGCCAATGGTCGGGCGTGAACCTGCGGCTGTTCCTCGAGCGCATCGGCGCCGACCTCACGGCCAAATACGTCGACTTTCAGTTGCGCCGACGACTATGCCGAGATCGATCGACATGGCGACGGCGCTGCATCCGCAGACCATGCTGGCGACCAAATATGCCAAGGAAGCCGATGCCCGATCCGTTCGGCTTTCCGCTGCGGCTGCGCACCGCGACCAAGCTCGGCTTCAAGAATCCGAAATGGATCACGGCGATCGAGGTGACCAACACCTATCCGGGCGGCTATTGGGAAAGCCGCGGCTTCAACTGGTTCGCCGGCATCTAGTTCGCCCGCTTGTAGATCCGCCAGCCCGCCGGACTTTCCTCGACCAGACGATAGAACGGGCCTGCCGCGAACGGATCGCTTGCTCCAGGCGCCGTCCTGCGCGGTCACCACGGCCAGCGCGCAATTGTATTGCGTCGCCAGTTGCGCGACATCGCCGGGCGCGGCTTGCCCATCGAACACGCGCGTGAACTGGGCGTCGACCTCGTCCTGGCGCTGTTTGGACAAAGCCGCGAACGGCCCGACCAGGCGCTGCGCCGGCGTAACACGAGGGCGGTCGGCCAGCAGCGCCCATGAAATGTTCACCGCCCACGGCGTCACGTCGTGCAGGAATTGCGGATTGTTGGCGACACGGTCGTCGGCGGCCGAATGCCGCCGCACCGCGGCCCACATCGCCGGCGTCGCCGCAAAGATTTTCGCGGAAGGCGCCGGCGCCACCACCGCATTGCCGTAGAGCAGCATGGCGCCATCCGGAATGCCGAGAAGGACGAGGGCGACCGCGCACGATGGCGGCGAGCGACAAGGGTCTTGCGGTGACGCGCGCCAGGCCGATGGCGGCGAACACGATCAGCACCATGACGCGCCGGCAGCACCGACCGCCAGCCGAGGTCGTTATTGTCGCCGAGCGTACTAACCAGCAGCCAGGTTGCCACCAGGCTCACGGCCGTGAGAATCGCGAATGCCACGACGATTGGCCGGCGGTCGTCGGTAAGCGCTCGATCTCTGAGCAGATAAACAATCGAGGCAATGCCGGTCAGATAGATGGCCGGGAATTCGACGACCAGGAAGATCAGCCAGTAGGCCGGCAGGTTGGCGAAGCCGCCGCCGATCAGGACTTCATAGGGCTCAATCGTGATCGGCGAGCCGTCGCCGCGCATCGCCGTGCTGCGAAACTGATCGTATAGCAAGGGCGAGGCGATCAATATCGCCAGCAGCGCCGCGCCGCCGACGTAGCAGGACAAACCGCCCGCGTTGGCTCGGCTCGGTCCGCAACAGCAGCACCAGCGCAATCGGCGCCGCCGCCAGCGGATAGGCCACGCCGCCGACCCAGGTCGAACACTCGAAGCCGGCGACCATCGTCAAAGCGAACACCAGTGCGATCAACAGGCTCGGGCGTTGCGCCAATCGGACCAGCAGAAAAATCGCCAGAACTGCGCACACCGCGCCCGCCATGTGTTGCGGCGCCCAACTGGTCTGAAACAGCCAGCCGCCCAAACCGGACTGATAGCCGACGAACTGTTCGGCTTGCTCCACGCCAAACAGCCAGTACAGGATCGGCCGGATCGAGCGCGGTCGCGGCCAGGACGACTACCCAGAGGGCAGCAGCACTGCGGCCGCTCAGCCAGACGGCAAAGCCGATCATGACCGCCAGCGAGGCGAAGGCGGTAAACCAGGTCAGGCCGGCATCGGCTTCCCAGCCGGTCACGCCGGCCGCGACCGCCAGTTCGGCCGCGCTGAAATGCCAGAGGTAGTAATAGGACAGCCGCGCCGGCGCGCCGATCGCCCCGAAAAACGGGTTATCGGGCGGCACGCCTTGCCGCATCATCTGCTCGATCATCGCCACCTTGGAGTGGTCGAAGATCGGCGCCGCCAGGGCGACGCCCTCGGCCGAGACCTTCGGCAGGATCGCCGCCATGACGCCGAGCGCCAGGATGGCGGCCGCGGCAAAAGCCAAAATCGACGTGCGGGTGAACGCACGAGGCTCGTTTGGCGCGGCCCGCGGGCCGGTCCACAGCGCCACAAGGGCGGCGGCGATCGAGGCAGCGAACACCGCGGTGACCGCCATCCGCGACATGCCGAGGATGCGGAACAACAGCAAGGCCAAGGCGCTATGGACGGCCCAGCCGATCGCGGGCGCGATCGCGAAGGCCAGCGGCCGCGGCGCAATTCGCACGGCGAAAGCCAGCCCGACGCAGGTCCATAACAAGACGGCCATACCGGCGCAGAGCAAGGCATTGGTCGTCAAAGCCATCACGCGGCACCCTTAGCCCATATCTTTTGCCAGTGCCGTCACGCCGGCCGGCTCAGACATCCTCGTGGCTCAAGACGTCGGCCGAACTATGCGCCTTGATGTCGCGCGACGGCGCGCGGCCGCGAATGTCGCGGCCGGTCGGCAGCCAGGTGCAGACCTCGTTGTCGTTCACCCAGACGGTCTTGAACTCGGCCGGGGCGAAGAATTCGGCGAACGCCATTTCCTCGTCCTTGGCGGCTTCGAGATAGTGCCGTTCGAGAGCGGGATAGTAGATCAGGTCGCCCTTGCGCACCGCAAACGGCTGCTCGTTGGCGTAGACGGTGCCGCTGCCGCGCAGCACGTACATGAAATGCTCGGCGCCCTCGTGGTGGTGGTTGGCGGCCGCGGTGCCGGGCGGATAGATGATCATCTCGCCTTTCACCGCCTTGGTGCCGAACAGCTTCGGCGTCACCAGATAGATGCGCTGGCGCGCGTCATGCTCGGAATCCAGCACCGGCTCGCGCGTCCAGTCCGCCAGCCGGAACGGCGGCGGATTTTGCGTAAAGCCCGGATCGAGGCTGGCGGCGTCGGGAATCTCGCCATAGAGCAGCGTGGCGCCGCGCGCCGAGCTCAGCCCCGCGGCAAAATCGGGCGGCAGAAAGGCCACATGCGCGTCCGACAGCATCTCGCTGGCGCTGCCATGTGCGAGCACCGCTTCGCCGTCGAGCACTTGAATCCAGGCCACGCTGGTCTTGGGCACCATCAGCCGCGTTTCGCCGCCGGCGCCCAGCGTCAGCCGGTCGAGCAGAATGCGCGGTTCCGGGAATTCGATCCGCGGTGAGCAGATGCTGGCGGGTTGCATTGTTTCCGAACGGCTCGCCGGCGACGGCACTTTCGTTCAAAATTGTGGCCACGCGTTCTCTCCCCAGCTTTTGTTGTTAGCCAATTTATTGAAGATACGGGACAATTTAATTGCTAGACGCGGTTCTACCCGAGGATAGCGTGGCAGCCTCGAATAATCCTGTCATTATTCCCCACCCATGGCGTAATAAGATAGCGAGCAAAGGCGTAAAATCACGCCGTTCTCCTTCATTTCGTAAGGCAAGCCTATGGCCAGACCAGCAGTCATCCTCGTCGGCGCCGATAAAGGCGGTGTCGGAAAAACCACGGTCGCCCGCACTTTGCTGGATTATTTCGGCGCCCATCAAACCCGGACCCGCGCCTTCGACACCGAAGTCGCCGCGCGGCACGCTCAAGCGCTTCCATCCCAACGTGACCGAAGTCGTCGACGTGACTTCGGTGCCCGACCAGATGAAGATCTTCGACACGCTGGGCAACGCCGAGGCCAAGGTGACGGTCATCGACGTGCGCGCCGGCCTGCTGTCGTCGACGCTGCAGGCGCTCAACGACATCGGCTTCATCGAGTCGGCCAAGAAGGGCCAGATCACCTTCGCGGTATTCCACATCCTCGGTCCGTCGATCGCCTCGCTCGACGAAATCGCCGAGACCGCGCGTTTCGTCGGCGACGCCAGCTATTTCCTGGTGAAGAACCACATCAACGATACTTCGTTCTTCGAATGGGATCCGGCGACCTACAATTCTTTCTTCAAGCAAATCAAGGGCGCCGAGGAAATCAACATCCCCAAGCTCAACGAGATGGCGTGCGAACAGGTGGAGGTAGCCGGGGTCCCGTATGTTTCCTTCGTCGCCAACAAGAATGCCAAGGGCGAGCCGGCCAACTATTCGTTCGTGCTGCGCGGCTATGTGCGCCATTGGCTCGGCAATGTCTGGGGCGAGTTCGACCGGGTCAAACTGGTCGACTTGGTCTCGCCGAAAATCGAAAACACCGTGCGCCAGGTCGCGGGTTGATCCTCCATTTCATTCCGGACGCCGCCATAAGCGCGCTTCTGGCCCGCGGCCCGGAATGACAGTGGAGGCAAGATGTCGTTCCGCCACTCCGTCACCATC
Organism: uncultured Alphaproteobacteria bacterium; assembly: GCA_963825015.1. Taxonomy (GTDB): domain Bacteria; phylum Pseudomonadota; class Alphaproteobacteria; order Rhizobiales; family Xanthobacteraceae; genus Pseudolabrys. Next base: position 294,327 of record CAWGRN010000008.1, read on the forward strand.
GTCGCGTCGCCGCGGCCGCGCGTGGGCAAGACGCTGCTGGCGCGGCTGCTGACGGATTTCCATATTCACGAAGGCCGCGCGGTCGCGGCGTTCGATCTCAACGCCGGCGAGGGCACGCTGGCGCAGTTTGCGCCCGAGCATGTCACGGCTGCCGACATCGGCGACATCAAAGGCCAGATGGCGCTGTTCGACCGCCTGGTCGCCGCCGACGACACCACCAAAGTCGTCGATCTCGGCCACGAGCGGTTCGAGGCCTTTTTCGCGCTGGCGGCGCAGATCGGCTTTGCCGAAGAAGCGCGCAACCGCGGCATCGCGCCGGCCATTATGTTCATGGTCACGCCGGACGCCACTTCGGTCGAGGCCTTCCGCAAACTGCGCAGCCGGATGCCGCAGGCGGCGCTGATTCCCGTGCATAATGAATTGCTCGGCGCGGCCCAGCACCGCGACAAATACGCGGCCGCCGGCACCGGCGCGGTGCAGGTCAGGCTCCCGGTGCTGGCGCCGGGTTTGCGGCGATTTATCGAGCAGCCGCCGTTTTCGTTTTCGGAATCGCAGCTGGCCAATACGCGCAACATGCCGCTCGACGTCCATATCGAGCTGCAACGCTGGCTGCGGCAAAGCCTATCTGGAATTCCGGGAACTCGACCTGCGTATTCTGCTGGCCGATTTGCAATCCTCGATCCGGCTGGAATCCTAGCCAGCAAGCCAAATCAAGCCTTGCGGCGCCGGTATCGATTGCGCGTAATTTTATGGTTCGGGAACATCCAATAAACACCAATTCTGCGTTGGCGCTCAGGAACCGGGAGCCGCTTAGCGCGTTACCACCCTCAGACTTCCCGCGCGCGTTATAACGCCAACGAGGAGCCCAGCCATGTGGATCTCGATGTTCACCGTCGTGCTCGCCATCGCTCTTGCCCTCGGTTGGGGCGCCATAGCCCTGGAATCCTACGAGGAAGCCAAACCCGCCCGTAATTTGCGTCGTCTGCGCCAGAGATAGCGACCTGTCTGAGCAGGTAGCGATCCCTCGGGCGGCCAGAAGGCCGCCCAATTTTTTGGCGCGGGGTGCTCGGCGGAACTTTGCGTTGGATGGCGCGCGATCCGCCCGCAAAACCGGTTCCCCGGTATCGGGATCATGCTCTAATCGAGGAGCATGCCACCGCCCCTGATGCTGTCGAGGCGCTTTGCGCCGCTGTTCTGGTGCCAGTTCTTCGCGGCATTCAACGACAATTTTCTCAAAACCGCGCTGGTCTTTCTGATCCTGTTCGGCTCGGGCGGAGCCGGAGGCGAAGCCCTCATCACCACCGCCAGCGCGATTTTCATCGCGCCGTATTTTTTCCTGTCGGCGCTCGGCGGCGAACTGGCCGACCGCTACGACAAGGCGCGGGTGGCGCAGGTGCTGAAATTCGCCGAGATCTTTGTCGCCGGCGTGGCGGTGACCGGCTATTGGCGTCAATCGCTGCCGATCCTGTTCGTTGCGCTGGCCGGCTTCGGCGTGATCGCCGCGCTGTTCGGGCCGATCAAATACGGCATCTTGCCCGATCATTTGCGGCGCGAGGAATTGCCCGCCGGCAACGCGCTGGTGGAGGGCGCGACCTTTATCGCCATTTTGACCGGCACCATTGTCGGCGGCCTGGCCGCGCGCGGCGGCGGCGACGTTGCGGCCTTCGCCGTGCTGGTGATGGGATTTGCCGTGGCCTGCTGGATCGCCAGCCTGCTGATTCCGCCGACCGGCGAAGGCGCGCCGCATCTCAAGGTCGCGATCAATATCGCGGCGTCGACCGTGGCGATGATCAGGCACCTGCGCGCCGATGCGCGGCTGTGGTGGGGCGCGATGGTGACGAGCTGGTTCTGGCTGGTCGGCATTGTGGTGCTGTCGCTTCTTCCACCACTAATTAAAACACTGGTCGGCGGCAACGAGGACACCGTCACCGCCTATCTCGCGCTGTTCTCGATCGCGGTCGGCTTAGGCTCGGCGATGGCCGCGGTCATCGCGCGCGGCCGCATCGTGCTCAACACCACGCTCGCAGGCTGCGTGCTGCTCGGCCTGTTCGCGCTCGATCTCGGCTTTGCGACATTTGGACTGGCGGCCGCGCCGCTGCCGCAAGCACCCGGCCTGGTGTTCTCATCGGCGCTCGGCATTCGCGTCGCGGTCGATCTTGCCGGCCTCGCCATTGCCGGCGGGCTGTTCATCGTGCCGGCCTTCGCCGCGGTGCAGGCCTGGTCGCCTGCCGATTACCGCGCCCGCACCGTCGGCGCGGTCAACGTGCTCAACGCCGCCTTCATGACCGGCGCCACGGTCGCCGTTGCCGTGATGCAGAATTTCGGCGTCACCGTGCCGGTGCTGTTTGCAGGCATTGGCGCGACGACGCTTGCGGTGGCTGTGGCGATCTGGAAAACGATGCCGAAGGCAGCCGCGGACTAGGCGCCGGACTGTTGCTCGATTGAATTAGATTCGCGACTCGCCCGGCCAAAAGCAAGTCTCTTTGCCCTGGTAGACAAAAAGCGTCGGCTGCTTCATGGGGGCGGTTTCTCCCCAATGGATGATGTCGTCCGGCACGCGCCGCCATTTCGAGCCGTCGAGCCAATACCATTCATCGCCCGCATTGGCCCGGTTGACGCGAAATTGCGTCTTTACGACATCGGCATGCTCACAGCATTTCTTGAAGGCAAAACGGAATTGCGCGCGCGGTGTGAGCTCGGCGTTGCGGTACCAGTCCTGTACCGCTTGCGGGGCGTTGGCATATTCCGGCTTCCAGCGCGCATCAGCCGTGCCGACGACCAGGCCGAAGCCGATCAAAACAGAAAAGCACAGGAGGCGTTTCGCTGTCTGTCGCATGCGGTCCTCGCGATGACGTGGCCGTGCGACTCAAGATTAAGAACTCGGATGGTTAACGATTTCTTAATTCCCGTTCTGCCATGGCGCCGGTGAGGATCGGGCGCAGGTATCCAGCCGCGTGCGGCGGCCCTAGCGCTTCTTCCGCGCCGCCAGCACGCGGTCGACCATCTCGCCGGCGACGCCGAGGTAGTTCGCCGGGTCGACCATCTTCTCCAGTTGCGCGCGGGTGGCGTGCTTGCTGATTTCCTTGTCCTCGGCCAAGCAGATCGATCAGCGGGCGTCCGGTCTTTATCACCAGACGGCAGACGTCGTAGACCAGATCGTGCGCCTTGTTGCGGCCGAGCGTCGGCCCCAGTCCCATCATCACCGCTTCCGACATGATCAGGCCGTTGGTGATGTCGAGGTTCTCGCTCATCTTCTTTTCGTTGACCTGCAGGCCGCTGACCACGAACTTGGTCTGCGCCAGCGCGCCGGCCGACAGCATGAAGATTTCCGGCAGCGCGATCCATTCGATCTCCCAGGGGCCGGTGGCGCGCTCGTGGTCCTCGATCATGGCTTCCAGCAGCGCCGCCACCAGTTGCCGCACGATGCCGGTCTGCGCCGTGATGTAGACCGACGAGATCGGGTTGCGCTTCTGCGGCATGGTCGAGGACGAGCCGCGGCCTTCGTGGAACGGCTCGTAGACTTCCTCGACTTCGGTCTGCATCAGCAGCTTCACGTCGAAGGCGATCTTGCCGCAGGAGCCGGTGACCAGGCCGAGGAAGCAGCCGACTTCGGCGATGCGTGTCGCGCACGGTGTGCCAGGTGGCGACCGGCTGGCCGAGCTTGAGCTCCTTGGCCAGTTCTTCCTGGCACTTCAGGCCGTCTTTGCCGAGCGACGACAGCGTGCCGGCGGCGCCGCCGAATTCGACGACCAGCAGCCGCTTCTTCAACTCGTCCAGGCGCTGCTTATGGCGCTCGAAGCCGGCGAGCATGGTCGCCATCTTGTAGCCGAAGGTGATCGGCACCGCCTGCTGCAGGTTGCTGCGGCCGGCCATCGGCGTGTCGCGGTACTTCTTGGCGAGATCGGCCGAGCGCATCGCAGATGCCGTCGATTTCCTTTTCGACGATGTCGAGCGCTTCGCGCAGCACCATGACGGTGGCGGTGTCGGTGATGTCCTGCGTGGTGGCGCCCCAGTGGCACCATTCGCCGAGCCCGTCCTTGCACAGCTTCACGAGTTGCTGGACCACCGGCAGCACCGGATAGCCGATGCGCTCGGTCGCCTCCTTGAGCTTGGCCATGTCGATCTTGTCGGCGGAGCAGTGCTTGACGATCTCGTCGCAGGCTTGCTGCGGGATGATCTTGAGCCGGGCCTGGGCGCGCGCCAGCGCGGCCTCGAAGTCGAGATATTTCTGCACCCGGTTCTCGTCCGAGAACACGGCCCGCATCGCCGGCGTGGTGAAAATGTCGCGGAATACCGCGGAATCGAGAAGGGTCGAGGGCATTCGGGTCTCCCGGGAAATGTTGGCGGGCACCCTAACGTTTCTTGCGGGCCGATCAACCTGTTGCGCGGACCTGGGTTTCCGTCTCAGATTGTCGGATGCCAGGGAGGCCCTCATGAACGTCAACGCCAAGCCAGCAGACCGGTTTCACGCTGGAGCCGGTGCACCCCAAGCCGGAACAGGCGCATACGATGCCTTACGCCCCGGCGGTGCATATCGTCGGCGCCTGCGATCTGATGTTCTTGTCGGGCGCGACGCCGTCGCCGCTCTACCACAAGCATCCGCATGTCGATGCCGAGCACGTGCATCCGCACTCGATCGAGGAGCAGACGACGCGGGCGATGGAGGCGATCAAGTCGATGCTCGATCACACCGGCGCCACCTGGCGCGACGTGGTCAAGGTGACGAAATATCTCACCGACTTCCGCGAGGCCGACGCCATGCACGCCACCATGGCCAAGTATTTCGGCGACTGGCGGCCGGCCTCGACCACGATGTGCATCAATTCGCTGTCGTCGCCCGGCGCGCGCATCGAGCTCGACATGATCGTGGCGTTGAAGAAGAAAGCTTAGCAGTCACGATGCGCAAGTCGGACTAAGCCGCCTTGCTCGCGCTTCAGACGCCGCACTCGCACGGCTCCCAAGGGGAGAGGCGAGTGAGCAGGCCGCGCGCGCTTACCCCAACTGCTCCTTCATCCAATCCGCGCTCTGCGAACGCCAGCGGTAGGCGCGGTTGTTGGCGATGTGGTTGCCGTCCTCGACGATCATCAGTTCGGCCGGACCTTTGACCTCGCGCGCCAGCCGCTCGGCGTCGGAGGCCGGCACCAGCCGGTCGAGCCGGCCGTTGACGATGTAGATCGGCACCGTGATGTTCTGCGCCACGCCGACCAGCGACAGCTTGCGAGATCCGCTCGTGCCGCTTCCGCGTCGGATTTGGCGTGCGTGCGCCCGCGGATCGCTTCGCGCGTCACCTGCGGCAGCGTATCCCAGGCTTTCGAGAACTCGAACGGGCCGCCGAGCGCGATGCAGGCCTTGATGCGCTTTTCGAACGCGGTGGCGCGCGGCGCATAATAGCCGCCGAGGCTCACGCCCCACATGCCGATGCGCGCGCTGTCGAGATCGCTGCGGGTCTCGACATAGTCGATCACCGCCTTGACCGGCACTTCGTAGTCGCCGCGGATGGCGAAGTCGTATTGCGCCTCGCCCTGGCCCGGACCTTCGAACACCAGAGATCGCCATGCCGCGCGCCAGGAACGGCGCCTCATAGGCGTCGGTTTCTTCCTTGGTCGAATCGAGCCCGACCGCCATCACCACCACCGGCGGCCGCGCGATCCCCTTCGGCTTGCGCAGGATGCCGGCGAGCGTCTTGCCCTCAAACGGAATCTCGACCCGCTCGCCCGGCGGATCGAGATACGGCAGCGCCAGTCTGGCGGCATTCGATCTGCTTCTTGTGCGCGGCCTTCATCTGCGCCATGTCGCGCAGGAACAGGAACGACGCGAAGTGATAGTAGACGCCGGCGCGCTGCAGGCATTCGCCGGCGGTGAGGTAGTGCTTCTTGGCCAGCGCTTCGCGCCCGATCTGCTTCGTGCATGCGCCGCGCGCTTCGACCAGGCGGCGCACCATTCGTCATAGGATGTCATCGAGGCGGTGACGTCCTCGAAGTCGGACAGGTTCACGCCATTGGCGACGAAGCGCGCGCCCCAATGCGACGATTGCGGCCGCCAGCACAGGATCGGTTGACATGAGGGAATTCCTCTTGAGGGATTTCAGTTCGTCTTTGTCTTCGCGCCGGTACCAGGGCATGAAGCGCTGCGTGATCCAGAACACCAGCAGTTCGAAGCCGACGCCGAAGGCGGCGAGCAGCAGCACGCCGACGAAGGCTTCGCGCGTGCTGGTAGGAGCGCGAATTGTAGAGGATGTAGTAGCCGAGCCCGCCGATCGACAGGAAGAACTCCGCCACCACCGCGCCGATCAGCGCGCGGCCGGCGGCGAGCCGGAAACCGGCCAAGCAGATAGGGCATCGACGCCGGCAGCACGATCCCGATCAGCACGCTCAGCCGGTGGAGCGGAACGAGCGCGCGACTTCGAGATATTCGCGCGGCACCGAGCGGGCGCCGTCGGCGACATTGATGATGATCGAGAAGATCGCGGCGAAGATGATGGTGGCGATGCGGGTCGCGGCGGAATAGCCGAACCAGAGCGAGAACAGCGGCAGCACCACGATCATCGGCATGGCGTAGAAGCCGTTGACGTAATGGCGGATGCCGCGCTCGATCGCCGGGCTGCGGCCCATCAGCAGGCCGATGACGGTGCCGAACACCAGCGCGATCGCCAGGCCTTCGGCGACCGCCGCCAGCGTAATGCCGGTGGCGCCTGAGGAAGGCCGGGTCGACGATGACGCGCGGGATCGCCATCAGCACCGTGCTCGGCTTGGCGACATAGGCCGGCGCCAGCGCGCGCACCACGAATTCCCAGACCAGCAGGATGACGACGCCGGCGACGAAGCCGCGGCAGAAGGTGCCGGGCGCGCGCGCGGCGCGGCGCGGCGCTGGCTCGGCGGCCGGCGTGCGCTGTGAGCGGCATGATACGCGCATGGTCTGTCGAAGTCGGTACATTCGGGTCTCACTGCCTCCAACGCGCGAAGTGCTGCTCGATCTCCAGGCCGAGCCGCATCAGGCCGACGCCGATCAGCGCGATCACGAGGATCGAGGCGAACACGCCGCCGGTGTCGAAATTCTGCGAGGCGCTCATGATCAGCTGGCCGAGCCCGGTCGAGGACAGGAAGAATTCCGCCGCGATCATGCCGACCAGCGCGCGGCCGATCGACTGGCGCACGCCGGTCATGATGTAGGGCAGGGTGTAGGGCAGCATCACCTCGCGCCACAGCGACCATTCGCTCGAGCGGTAGGAGTGCGCCACCTCGATCAGTTCCGGCTTGATGCTGCGCGCGCCCTCGACCGTGTTGTAGAGCACCGGGAACACCGCGAACAGGAACACCACCAGCACCTTGGGCGCGAAGCCGAAGCCCATCATCGACAGGATGAACGGGATCAGCGCCACCATCGGCGTGGCGTAGAGGATCATGATGTAGGGCTCGACGCCGACGCGCAGCACGCGCACGCGCGCCAGCAGCATGCCGAGCGGCATGCCGACGATCAGCGCCAGCACGAAGCCGGTGAGGAACAGCTCGGCCGAATCGAGGAACTGGCGGATGAATTCGCCGGTCTGCACCAGTTGCCAGAGCTGCACCACGGTCTCCGAGAACGGCACCATGAAGGCCGGGCTGGTGGTGCGCCCGGCGATCTCCCAGATGGCGATGCCGGCGAGGATGCTGAGCCAGAACGGGGCGTGGCGGCGGAGGTAGGTGTTGAGCACGAAGTTTCACCCACTCAGATGTCATCGTCCGCGAAGGCGGACGATCCGGTAATCCCGGCATTGCAATTCAATCCCGAACTCCGGGAGTACTGGATCCCCGCTTTCGCGGGGATGACAGTCTGTTGTTGGGCCGACCGCGACGGGTCAGCCGACCGATCTCACTTCACCATCGCGTTGGCGTCTTTCCAGACGCTGGCGTCGACCAGGTTGTCGTAGGTCACCGGCTCCTTGTCGGCCTTGATGGCGCCGATCTTCTTCATCAGCTTGGCGACCGCTTCGAGCTTGTTGCGCGGCAGGCCGTCGTCCTTGGCCGCCCAGAAGTCGATGGCGAGGAATTCCTTCAGCGCGGCCTTGTTGACCTCCTTGTTGTGGCCGGTGACGGTCGCGGCCTCGGCCACCGCGTCGGCGTTCTTCGGGTCCTGCATGAAGCGCGCGGCTTCGATCATGCCGGCCACCGTGCGCACGATGGCGTCGCGGTTCTTGGCGAGATTGTCCTTGCGCACCACCATGGATCAGATAGTGGCTGGTCGGATTGGTGTTCTTCATCGCCAGCAGGATGTTGAGCTTCTTGCCCTGCGCCTGGATCTCGGCGAGGTCGTCGAGATGCAGCACGGCGTAGTGCAGGCGGCCGGCGATCATGGCCGGTCCGGCGCTGGAGCCGAGCGCGACCTGCTTGGTGTCCTCGATCTTCACGCCCGGGCAGCCGATCAGCATCGAGCGCAGCGCCACCGAACGCGCGCCGCCGACCGAGTCGACGCCGACGTCCTGGCCGACGATGTCCTTGCAGGTCTTGCCGGTTTCGGTGGTGCCGATCACCCAATCCGGGTTCGGCATGCCGTAGATCGCGACCAGCGGCACGTCGGCATTGGAAATCTGGTTGATCACCGGCGGCGTCGGCGACCAGGCCATGTCGATGTCGCCGGCGACCACCGCGCGCGCGGCGGCGGTGCCGTTGTCGAACGGACGGATTTCGACATCGGCGCCGTGCTTCTTGAAGAAGCCCTGCTTCTCGCGCGACGATAGGCGATGGTCACCGAATAGATCGGCGGAATGCCGGGGATCGCCAGCACGACCTTCTTGCCCTGCGCGGCAGGCCGGCGCGGCGCCGCCAGCAGAGCGCGGCCAGCAAGCGCGGCGCCCGGCCATCAGCGTGAATGTTCTGCGGATCATCTGAATCCTCCCGTATGAGTTTGGTTCTGAGTGGTTCTTTTCGGCGTTCAGCGTTCGAGCACGAATTCGGCTTCGCGCGCCTCGCGCATCAGCGTGCTCCACACCCGTTCGCGCAGTTCGGCGAAACGCGGTTCGCGCAGCGTGTCGCGCGTGCGCGGATTCGGCAGATCGATGGTGATGGTCTCGTGGATGCTCGACGGCCGGCCCTTGAGCACGATCACCCGGTGGCCGAGCAGCACCGCTTCCTCGATCGAATGGGTGACGAACACCATGGCGGTCGGCCGCTCTTCCCAGATGCGCAGCAGTTCGAATTGCAGGATCTCGCGCGTCTGCGCGTCGACCGCGGCGAACGGCTCGTCCATCAGCAGCACGTTCGGCTCGATCGCGAGCGCGCGGGCAAGCCCGCAGCGCTGCTGCATGCCGCCCGACATCTGATACGGGAAGGCCTTCTCGAAGCCGGCCAAGCCGACCAGCTTGATGAATTCCGGCACCTTGCGCTCGATCTCGGCCTTCGGCGCGCCGGCCATGCGCAGCCCATAGGCGACGTTCTCGTACACGGTCTTCCACGGGAACAGGCCGAAATGCTGGAACACCATGGCGACGCCGGCGATCGGCTCGGTGACGCGCTCGTGCCCGACCAGGATTTCGCCGGCATCGTGCGGCAGCAGCCCGTCGATGCAGCGCAGCAGCGTGGTCTTGCCGCAGCCGGACGGGCCGACGATGGCGACGATCTCGCGCTCGCCGACGTCGAAGTCGATGTTGCGGAAGACTTCGAGCGTGCCGTAGTGCTTGCCGAGGCCCCTGACGCGAATGCGGGGTGCGGCGCCGGCTGGCGGCGACGCTTGAACGGATGGCGGATGTTGCGGTCTGCTGGTTTGTCACTCGGCTGCCTCGGTTGCGGCTGGCGTTGGTTTGGCGTTGGTTTCGGCGTTGGTTTTGGCCCAATAGTCGGCCGCTTGTTTGGAACGTTTGAGCGCTTCTTCGGTCTCGAAGCCCGGCGCCATCGAGCCGTCGGTGCCGGCGAGGATCTGGTGATGCTCGATGTTGAGCGTCCGCAGCCAGCGTTGCTGGCCCATGGTGATGGCGACGAAATAGCCGATCTCGACCAGTTCGGGTTCGCTGAAATGCGCGTGCAGGCGCGCCCAGAACGCGTCGTCGCACGGCAGGTCCCAGGTGATCGCCTCGGCGTAGGCCAGCGCCGCCTTCTGGCGCTCGTCGTAGCGCGACGACGTCTCGAAATTGATCAGGTCGGAATAGTCGTCTTCCTTCAAGCCGGACTTGGCCGCCTTGATCGAGCGCTGATTGCCGCAGAACTCGCACAGCACCGAGCGCGACACATAGATGCGGCATAGCTCCTTGATCTTGTGATCGGCGACGCCGTTCTTGAACACGTCGCGCCAGGTGTTGGCGAACGACCAGAATGTCGCCGGCACATGGGCGCGGATGGCCTGGCTTTCCGGCCGCGGCGTTCCTTCGCGCGCGCAACGCTCGAACTCGGCGATCATGGCGGGGTCGGTGACCGTCGCCGGGTCGACATAGCTAATGCGCGGTTTAGACATCGGCAAATCTCCCAGGAAGTCTTCTTTTAGTGTCGCCGGCCGTAGGTCGAGGCGATGACGCGGCGCATGTTGCCGCAACGGCGCCGCACGAGCAACTTTGGCCGCCGCAGTCGCTAACCACGCCTTAGCCCATCGGCGTGCGCGCGCGGTAGCCGCGTTGCGGCAAACGTGCGGTTTTGCCACGTGTTTGCGCGCTGCAGCGAATTGTTAGGCTAAACCGATCGTTACTGGCCGAGCCAGCGATGTCATTAGTATTGTTAATTTCAGGCAAGGTTACTCGAACGTTATCGGAGTTCGGATACCGGGCGTAAACAATAGTAATTCAGGGCATCTTCAGCATAGTTCAAATACCACCGACGATTTTAGTAATTGAATACTTCCCGACCTCTAGTGTTTCTACCAACAGACCGGAGCCGTTTCAGGTCGCGTCAAGCGGGACAAAAAAGTGCGTGCCAGCACCATCGTCATGACCGGGTTTGCCGTCGTGTTCGGCTTGCTCGCCGTGTTCATCGCCCAGGCCTGGCTCAACAACCAGGCCAACATGCAGGCGAAGAATTTCGAGGCGAACAAGAAGCCGATGACGACGCGAACCATCGTCGTCGCCAAACAGCCGCTGCGCTTCGGCACCGAGATCAACGCCGCGATGCTGCAGGAAGTGCCGTGGCCGTCCGAATCGGTGCCGACCGGCGCCTTCGCCAAGGTCGACGACATCGTCTCCGGCGGCCGCCGCGTCGTGCTGGCCGCGATCGAGGCCAACGAGCCGGTGCTCGCGCTCAAGATCACCGGCGCCGGCCAGCGCGCCACGCTGTCGGCGCTGGTCAAGCCGGGCATGAAGGCGGTCACGATCCGCGTCAACGACGTCGAAGGCGTCGGCGGCTTCGTGCTGCCGGGCGATCACGTCGACGTCGTGCTCACGCGCCAGATCGACAAAGGCTCGGCCACCACCGAGGTGGTGTTGCAGAACACGCGCGTGCTGGCGATCGACCAGAGCGCCGACGAGCGCGCGTTCAAGGCGGCGGTTGCCAAATCGGTGACGCTCGAAGTCAGCACGGTCGAAGCGCAGAAGATCTGGCTGGCGTCGTCGGTCGGCAGCCTGTCGCTGCTGCTGCGCAAGGCCGGCGAAACCGCGGCAACAAAGACGCGCAAGATTACGCTCAACGATTTGAGCAGCAACGAACCGGCCGCCGACGAAAAAGTCGCGACCGCGACGGTGGTGGTGACGCGCGCATCGTCGAAACAGGAATACACCGTGCCGGTCGAGGGACGTAACGGGGCCTTGGCCGAAGCGGTGCGCTAATTCGGGGTAGTTCAGTCAAAGTTGGGCGGGGAGAGTGTCGTGAACAATAATAGAAATGACGTCGCCGGTTTCGACTGGCGGCAATCGGACAGGACGGCCAAGTCGGGCGCCTGGCTTCGCGATCTGGCGATCGCCTTGAGCCTGGCGTTGGCGATCGCGCTGCTGTGGATGGTCGGCGACGCCCGCGCGCAAAGCCGCGTCATCCAGATCAGCGGCGCCAGCCACACCGCCATGGTGACGGTCGCGATCGGCAAGTCGCAGGACGTGCGCACCGGCACCAGCTTTGTCGACGTCATGGTCGGCGACCCGGAGGTCGCCGACGTCAATCCGCTCACCGACCATTCGCTTTCGATTCTCGCCAAGAAGATCGGCACCACGCGCGTGTCGGTTTATGCCGAGGGCAAGAAGCTGATCGGCATTTTCGACGTCGAAGTGACTTATGACGTCACTCGGCTGACCAACGAGCTGCGCCGCCGCTTCGGCGCCTCGGGCCTTAAGGCCTCGGCGGTCAACGGGCGCATCATGCTGTCCGGCGAAGTCGTCGACGCCGCCACGCTCGACCAGGCGGTCATCATCGCGCGCCAGTTCGGCCCCGACATCATCAATGCGGTCTCGGTCGCGTCACCACAGCAGGTCATGCTGGAGGTGCGCTTCGTCGAGATTTCCCGCACCGCCGGCCGCGAGCTGGGCGTGCAGTGGAACCGCTTCGGCGGCAGCAGCATCACCAATATCGGCAACCGGACCACCGCCTTGCCGGTCACTTCGGCCACCGAGACCGCGGCGGGCGTGCTGTCGGGCGCCTCGCCCTATGGTTTCATGATCGCCCGGCTGGTGGGCGGCGGCGCCACCACCGACGTTGCGATCAATGCGCTCGAGCAGAAGGGCATCGCCCGCAGCCTGGCCGAACCCAATCTGGTCGCGCTGTCCGGCGATACCGCCAGCTTCCTGGCCGGCGGCGAATATCCCATCCCGGTTGCCGGATCGCTCGGGCAGATCACCGTCGCCTACAAGAAATATGGCGTCGGCCTCGCTTTCACGCCGACCGTGCTCGCCCGTGGCCTGATCAACATGAAGATCGAGCCCGAGGTCTCAGTCGATCGACACCACCCACACCGTGACGGTGTCGGGTGGCGTCTCGGTGCCGGCGCTGACCGTGCGGCGCGCCTCGACCACGGTCGAGCTGCGCGACGGCCAGAGCTTCGCCATCGGCGGCCTGCTGCAAAGCGACAACAAGAACCAGATCGAACAGTTGCCTTGGCTCGGCAGCGTGCCGGTGCTCGGTACGCTGTTCTCCAGCAAGTCCTATCAGAAGAACGAAACCGACCTCGTCATCATCGTGACGCCGCATCTGGTGCGCCCGGCGCGTCCCGGCGACGACATCAAGACGCCGACCGACGACACGCTGCCGCCGAACGATCCGGACTTCTTCCTGCTCGGCAAGAACGAAGTCACGCACCGGCAGGCGCGCGCGCTCACGCCGGCCTCGGCTCGGTTCGCCGCTTCCGAAGTTCTGCCGTTCACCGGGCACATGCTCGACATGCCGAAGGGGGTTTCCGATGCGGCCATTCAGTAAGACATTGCGCAAGCTCGCGCTCGCCGCCGTGCTGGTCGCGCTCACCGGCTGCTCGGAATATCTCGACCGCCGCGACACCGTCGCGCTGAGCGGCGGCAATGCGGTCGCCACGAATAAGATCACGCAAATGGTCGATCCCTGGCCGCGCGCCAGCGCCAACCGCAACATCGCGTTCAACGGCGACAAGATGCAGAGCGCGGTCGAGCGCTACCGCACCAACAAGGTCATTCCGCCGGTCGGCACCGGCACGTCCGGCACCTATCAGGCGCCGGCCGCGGCAAACAACGCGGCGCCGGTCGGGCCGACGGTGACCCAGGCGGCGGCGCCGGTGAAATAAGCAGGATCATTCGACGTAATGCACATCGGCCAAGGCCCCAGTTCAAATCGCACCCATGTGGTGGTGCTCACCGCCGATCCGGAGTTCGACCGGTCGGTGCGCACGACGTTCGGCGCCAGCAATGCGATCGATCTCACGATCGTGTCGGGCCGCACGTCGGAGCATGCCGACAGCCTCGATATCGCCGGCGCCACCGTCATCGTGGTCGATCTCGATGCCAGCCGCGCCGACGAAATGCAGGGCCTCGCCCGGCTGACGGCGCGGGTCGGCGCCTGGCCGCCGGTGATCGCGGTGACGCAAAGTTTCGACGAAAACGTCGCCCGCACGCTGATGCAGATGCGCGTCACCGATTTCCTGGTGAAGCCGGTGGCGCCGATCGATCTGGTGCGGGCCTGCGCGCGCGTCGCCCAAGGCCAGGCCGGCGCCGCCGAGCCGCCCGAAGCGCAGATCACCACGTTTCTTCCTTCGGTCGGCGGCGCCGGCGTCACCACGCTCGCCATCCAGACCGCGCTGCTGCTGCTGAGCGGCGCGAAGTCGCGCGGCAAGCCGTCGGTCTGCCTGGTGGATCTGGATTTCCAGCACGGCGCTGTCGCCGACTATCTCGATCTCGAACCGCGCCTGAACCTGGCGGAAATCGAACCGCGGCCCGACCGGCTCGACCGGCAGCTGCTCGAAGTCATGCTGTCGTATCACGCCTCGGGTCTGGCGGTGATCGCCGCGCCGAACCGGCCGGCGGAGATGCGCTCGTTCGATCCCGACGTGGTGACGCGCCTGCTCGACCTGGTTTCCAGCAATTTCGAATACATCGTGTTCGACATGCCGCGCACCTGGTTCTCCTGGACCGACAGCGTGCTGCTCGGCTCCAACAAATTGTTCATCGTCAGCGAGACCACGGTGCCGGCGTTGCGCCACGCCAAGCAACTGGTGGCCGCGATCAAGGAGCGGCTGGGCGACGGGCCGAACCCCAAGGTCATCGTCAACCGCTTCCAGCAGCGCATGTTCGCGGCCGGCCTGCGCCGCAGCGATTTCGAACAGTCGCTCGGCGACTGCTTCGTCAGCGCGATCCCCAACGATTACAATCTGGTGCGCGAGGCGATCGACCGCGGCGTGCCGCTCGATGAGGTCAAGCCCGGCAACAAGATCACCGCGCAGCTCAAGAAGCTGGTGCTCGGTCCGGCCGCCGGCGCGGCGGCGGCGAAATCGGCGCCGCTCCTGAAGAAACTCAAGTTCTCCTTCGCGAAATGACGCGCGCGATCCGCGACGACAAGGATTAACTCATGGCCGGCCGTTTCTCAGCCCGACGCTTTGCGGCGCCCGATCTGCCGGTCATCGAACCGGCGGCGGCCGAGCCGGTGGCGTGGACCGCATCCGCCGACGTGGCGCATGAGCCGTCGCCGCCGCTGCAGCCCAACGCCAGTCCGCTGCTCAGCGACAAGCTGCTCGACGCCAAGGTCCGGCTGCATCGCAAGCTGATCGGCGAGATCAATCTGTCGGCGATGGAAAAGCTGCCGGAGGAGGAAATCCGCAAGCACGTCCAGCAGCTGGTCTCGCAATATGTGCTGGTCGAGCGGCTGGCGCTCAACGCCCAGGAGCTCGACGAATTCGTCTCGGAGATTCTCGACGAGATGACGGGCCTCGGCCCGCTCGAGCCGCTGCTCAAGGACCCGAGCATCAGCGACATCCTGATCAACGGCCATGAATGCGTCTATGTCGAACGCGGCGGCATGCTCGAGCCGCTGGCGGTGCGCTTCAAGGACGAGCAGCATCTGCTGCGCATCATCAACAAAATCGTCTCGGCGGTCGGCCGGCGCGTCGACGAATCGCATCCGCTGTGCGACGCGCGCCTGCTCGACGGCTCGCGCGTCAACGTCGCGGTGCGCCCGATCGGCGTCGACGGCCCGCTGGTGTCGATCCGCAAATTCTCCAAGAAGCCGTTCAACCTCAGCAAGCTGGTCGAGGTCGGCGCGCTGCGCCCGGCGATGGCCGACGTGCTGGCGGCGGCGGTGAAAGCCCGCATCACCACCATCATTTCCGGCGGCACCGGCTCCGGCAAGACCACCATGCTCAACGCGCTGTCGGGCTTCATCTCCGAGAAAGAGCGCCTGATCACCATCGAAGACGCCGCCGAACTTCAGCTGCAGCAGCCGCATGTCGGCCGCATGGAAACCCGCCCGCCCAACATCGAAGGCAAAGGCGAAATCCGCCAGCGCGAACTGGTGAAGAACGCGCTGCGTATGCGGCCCGACCGCGTCATCCTCGGCGAGTGCCGCGGCGAGGAAGCCTTCGACATGCTGCAGGCGATGAACACCGGCCACGAAGGCTCGATGGCCACCATCCACGCCAATACGCCGCGCGACGCCATCTCGCGCCTCGAACAGATGATCGGCATGGCCGGTCTGCCGATGACGGTGGCCTCGATCCGCGGCCAGATCGCCGGCGCCATTCAGTTGATCGTCCAGCTTTCGCGCCAGTCCGACGGCAAGCGCAAGGTCACCTCGATCGCGGAAATCACCGGGCTGGAAGGCGACATCATCCAGATGCAGGAAATCTTCAAATACGTGCGCACCGGCACCGGCGCCGACGGCGTCGTGCAGGGCCACTTCGCCGCCACCGGCGTGCGCCCGCGCTTCCTCGGCCAGCTCGTCAACCAGGGCATCACGATTCCCGGCAGCTATTTCGATCCATCGCAGCCCCTCTAGCCCCGCATGTTCGATTTCAATCCGATCTTTCTGATCTACCTGCTGATCGGCCTCTCGGCGGCGATGCTTGCCGAAGGCGTCTATCTGCTGTTTTACAACAAGGCGTCGTACCGCAAGAACATCAACCGCCGGCTCAAGGTGCTCGACGACAAGCCCGACCGCGAGAGCGCGCTGGTGCAGTTGCGGCGCGAGCGCGGCCTGACCAGCGGCGGCGAATACCGGTTGCCGCTGATCAATCTCAACCAGCTGGTGCTGCAATCCGGCCTGTCGATCGGCTTCGGACGGCTGATGCTGTTCATCGCCATCGGCATGATCGCGGCCTTTGCCGGCGTCTTGACGTTCGACGGCAGCATGAAGCACGCCATCGGCGCCGCGTTGTTCTGCGGCTTCGTGCTGCCGCTGCTGGTGCTGCGGTTTCTGCGCAAGCGGCGGCAGAAGAAATTCGGCGCCCAGTTTCCCGACGGCATCGACATCATCGTGCGCTCGCTGCGCGCCGGCCATCCGGTGCCGGTCGCCATCACCATGGTGGCGCGCGAAATGCCGGACCCGATCGGCAGCGAATTCGGCATCGTCACCGACGAGATCACCTATGGCGCCGATCTCGAAACCGCGATGCGCAATCTGTTCTTCCGCGTCGGCACCGACGACCTGCCGCTGTTCGTCACCGCGGTGGCGATCCAGGGCTCGACCGGCGGCAATCTCGGCGAAATCCTCGAGAACCTGTCGGCGGTGATCCGCCTGCGCTTCAAGATGCGCCGCAAGATCCGCGCGCTGGCCGCCGAAGGCCGCGCCTCGGCGCTGATCCTGTCGTCGCTGCCGATCGGCATGTTCGCCATCGTCCAGATCGTGACGCCGGAATTCTACGCCAGCGTCTGGCAGTTCGGCCTCACCAAGGCCGCGCTGGGCGGCCGCCGCCTGCTGGATGGGGATCGGCAATTTCATCATGTACCGTCTGGTCAATTTCAGGGTCTGACCGATGGACATGATCACCGAGATGCTCGGCAATATCTTGCGCGACAGTTCGAGCGTGCTGATGGCGCTGCTGGTGTTTCTCGCCACCGGCATCACGGCGTTCGCGGCGATGGCGTTCATTCGCGTGCGCGGCGCGGTCAAGCAGCGCACGAGCCGCATGGTCTCGCCCGGCGAACGCGCGACAAGGCCGTCGCGGTCGCTGCGCTATTCCAGCCTGAAGGCCGCGGCGCAGCTGATCGAATACACCACCAAGCATTACTCCGGGACCGACGACGGCAACCTGAAGGTATTGCGCCAGCGGCTGGTCCAGGCCGGCATCTACGATCCCCGCGGCGTCGCCTACTTCTTCATGGGGCGCACCGCGCTGGCGGTGGGCCTCGCCTTCGCCGTCTTCGTCATGGTGCCGATGCTGGCGCCGCAGAGCAATTCGTTCTTCTGGCTGATGGTGATCGTCGGCGGCATCGCCGGTTACGTCGGCCCCAGCATGTATATCGACCGGCGCATCGCCGCCCGCAAAGTCGAGCACCGCGCCGGCTTCCCGGATTTCATGGACCTGTTGGTGGTGTGCGCGGATTCCGGCCTGTCGATGGAGGCGGCGCTGACGCGGGTCGGCCGCGAGCTCGGCGACAACTATCCGTCGCTGTCCGCCAACATCCACATCGCCAATCTCGAGATCCGCGCCGGCCGGCCGCTCAAGGATGCGCTCGAGCGTTTCGCCGACCGGCTGGCGCTGGAGGAGGCGCGCTCGTTCGCCACCTTGATCAACCAGTCGATCGATCTGGGCTCCAGCATCACCGATGCGTTGCGGGTCTATAGCGACGACATGCGCCACAAGCGGATGTCGTTCGCCGAGGAAAAGGCCTACGCGCTGCCGGCCAAGCTTGCCTTGCCGATGATGATCTGCATTTTCCCGGTGATCTTCGTCGTCATCCTGCTGCCGGTGTTCGTGCGCCTGCATTACGGGAACTTACTGAATGAATAATTTATTAACCAAGCTCGCCTAGCGTGACGGCGTCCCGTTACCGGCAGTTTCCGTCAGGCTTTGTCATGCGTATTGGAATAGTCCGAGTGCTGGTTGTTGCGATGGCCGGCCTCTGGCTGGCGGGCTGCAGCACATCGAACGGCATCTCCAATCCATTTGAATCCAAAACCGCCGAAGCCAGCCACGCCGGGTGCCGACGCCTTTGCCTCGGCGCCGCCCAATGCCGAGACCGGCACCGGCGCGTCGAACCGGTCTGCTCGGCGGCGATCCCAACGACGATCTCAGCCTCGGCAAGAAACAATACCGCGCCAACAATTTCGGCCTGGCGGAGAAATATTTCCGCCGCGCCGCCGAACACCATCCGCGCGACGCGGAGACCTGGCTCGGCCTTGCCGCCGCCTATGACCGCCTGCGCCGTTTCGATCTCGCCGACCGCGCCTATAGCCAGGCCATCGGCATCGTCGGGCCGACCGCCGAGATTCTCAACAACCAGGGCTATTCCTACATGCTGCGCGGCGACTACAAGCGCGCCCGCGCCAAGCTCGCCGAAGCCCAGCGCAAGGATCCGCGCAATAAATACGTGCAGAACAACCTGCATCTGCTGGCGGAGAGCGCCCGCCAGGGCAAGGCCGTCGAGTAGGCTTGGCTTCCGCTACTTGAAAAACTTATCCGTCTTGGCGATTTTTAAGGCCGATAGACGGGACAGACCCATCGAGGTCTGATTAAAATACCCCACCGCGGTGTTATATTACGTCCGCGTATGAACCGGCGCGCAAGACCGGTCATCTCATCAGGGGGAAATCCAATGGCTACCGCAGTGAACGCCGGCGCACGTCTCGACCGGCTGCCGATTTCATCGTTTCACTATCGGATTTTCTGGCTGGTTGGCGCCGGCATGTTCTTCGACGGCTACGATCTCTATGTCGCCGGCGGCGTGCTGGCCTCGGCGATCCAGACCAAATTCTCCACCGGCCCGCAAAATCTGCAGTTCCTCTCGATGACCTTCGTCGGCATGACGTTGGGCGCGCTGATCACCGGCTTTGTCGGCGACAAATACGGCCGGCGCTTCACCTACCAGATCAACCTGCTGATCTTCGGCCTGGCCTCGCTGGCGGCGGCCTTCGCGCAGGACATGAATCAACTCATCGTCTTGCGCTTCATCCAGGGCCTGGGGCTCGGCGCCGAAATCGTGGTCGGCTATTCGACGCTTGACCGAATTCGTGCCGCCGAAAACGCGCGGCCGCTGGCTGTCCTTCATGGCCTTTATCGTGGTGGCCGGTTTCCCGGTCACCGCCATCCTCGGCTATCTGATCATTCCGAGCTTCGGCTGGCGGCCGATGTTCATCATCGCGGGCGTCGGTTCGCTGATCGTCTGGTATCTGCGCAAGTCGCTGCCGGAATCGCCGCGCTGGCTGGAATCGCAAGGCCGCACCGCGGAAGCGGAAAGCCTGATGAAATCGATCGAGGCGGAAGCCTCGCCGACGCTGCCGTTGCCGCCGCCGGCTCCGGCGCCGACCGCGCCGCTGCTGACCGCCTCGGCCATGCTGCGGCCGCCGATCCTGCAGCGCATGATCGTCGGCACGTGGGTGCTGATCACGATCAACACGCTGATCTTCGGCTTCGTGATCTTCCTGCCGCAGTTCTTCCTGCGCCAGGGCCTCACCATCACCAACTCGCTCGCCTACACCGTGCTGCTGTCGATCGCCTCGCTGGTCGGCTGCGCGCTCGGCGCCTACACCTCCGATGCTTTCGGGCGGCGCTCGAGCATCATCGGCGCTTCGATCGTGACCATCGTCAGCGGCTATATCTACGCGCGCTTCAACGCGGCGTCGGACCCGACCGTCGTGTTGAGCGTTGGCTTCATCCTCATCGTCGCGATCTACGTGCAGACCGCGATCCTGTTCGGCGTCTACACGCCGGAACTGTTCCCGACCGAGATCAGGCTGCGGGCCAACGGTATCTGCAACACGCTGGGGCGGGGCGCGACCGTGGTCTCGCCCTTCGTGGTCGGCTGGCTGATGGTGCACTACCAGTTGCCGGGCGTGGTCTGGCTGATGATCGGCCTGGTGGTGGTGCAGATCGTGGTGGTGTGGGCCTGGGGCGTCGAGCCGCGCAACCGGGCGCTGGAGGACGTCGCCGTCGCGACTGGATGAACCGCATCGTGATGCAATTCAACGGCCGTTCGGGCTACCGGACGGCCGTTGCCGTTTATAGATATAGACGTGGGCGGCATTCTGCCGAGGAATAGAGGCCGATGTTCGAATCGTTTAAGAAGCTCATTGTCGAGTTGCACGACGGCGGCAAGCATCCCAGCCGCTTCGACGAGCGGGATTACCGCCTGGCGGCCGCGGCGCTGCTGATGCATGCCGCGGGCATCGACGGCAATGTCTCGGAAGTCGAGCGCAACAAGGTGCATGCGGTGATCAAGCAGCACTTCAAGCTGGACGACGCCACCACCGACGAACTGGTCGCCGAGGCCGCCGAGGCCGATCAAAAGTCGATCGATCTCTATCAGTTCACCAGCCAGCTCAACCGTTCGCTCGACGAGACGACCCGCGCCCGGGTCGTCGAAATGATGTGGCAAATCGTCTTTGCCGACGGCGCGGCGACCGAATTCGAGGATAATCTGATCTGGCGGGCGGCCGACCTGCTCAGCGTGTCGCGCGAAGAGCGAATTGCGTTGCGCGAGCGGGTCGCCAATCAAACGCGCGGCAAAGAGGCGGTCACCAAAGCATGAGCGGATTGCGGCCTGTCACTGTGATCACCGGCGCATCGGCCGGGATCGGCGTCGCGCTGGCGCGCATTTTCGCGCGCAACGGCTACGAGCTCGCGCTGGTGGCGCGACGCGAGGATCGCTTGCGTCAGCTTGCCGATGAGATCGCGGCCACCGGCGCGCCGCGGCCGATCGTTATCGTGGCCGATCTGTTGCAGGCCGGCGCCGCAAGGCAGATCGGCGAGACGCTGGCGGCGCGGGGGGCCGAGCCGCAATTCGTCGTCAACAATGCCGGCTTCGGCCTGGTCGGCGTGGCCGCGCAGCGCGACCGCGACGAGCAACTGGCGATGATCGACCTCAATGTGCGCTCGCTCACCGAGCTGTCGCTCGCCTTCGTCGGCAGCCTGGAGCGGCACCGCGGCGGCATTCTCAATGTCGGCTCGATGGCCGGCTTCCTGCCCGGTCCGGGCATGGCGGTCTATTACGCCACCAAGGCCTATGTGCTGTCGTTCAGCGAGGCGCTGCATAGCGAGCTCAAACCTCGCGGCATCAAGGTCACCGTGCTCTGCCCGGGTCCGGTGCCGACCGAGTTCGCGGCCCGCGCCGGCATCAGCGCCGGGCTGGCGCCCGGCATCCTGACCCAGAGCGCGGCGAGCGTCGCCGCGGCCGGTTTCCGCGGCCTGATGGCGGGCCAGCGGGTGGTGGTGCCGGGCCTGGCCAACAAGTTGGTAACGATCCTGATTCGGATCGTCCCGCGCCGCCTGCTGTTGCGGCTGGTGGATTCCAGGCAAAGCCGGCGCAGGTCCGCGCAAGGCACATAGCGGCCGCGTCACGGCCGATATTGCAAACCTCGGCAGAGCGGGTAGTACTCGCTGAACCATGTCAACCGCCATGCTGAAGCCGGTTCTCCTCATCCTGCACCAGGAACATTCTTCGCCCGGCCGCGTCGGCCAGACGCTGACGCGGCTCGGCTATCCGCTCGACCTCAGGCGGCCGCGATTCGGCGATCCATTGCCGGAGACGATGGCCGAGCATTCCGGCGCCGTGATTTTCGGCGGCCCGCAAAGCGCCAACGACAGCGATGACTTCGTGCGCCGCGAGATCGATTGGATCGGCGTGCCGCTGCGCGACAACAAACCGTATCTCGGGATCTGCCTTGGCGCGCAGATGATGGCGCGGCATCTCGGCGCGCGTGTCGATCCGCATCCGCAAGGCCATGCCGAATGCGGCTATTACCCGATCCGTCCGACCGAAGCCGGACGCAATATCGTTGGCGCCGATTGGCCCGACCACGTTTACCAATGGCATCGCGAAGGCTTCGATCTGCCGTCCGGTGGCGAGTTGCTGGCCGAGGGCGACGCCTTCTCGGTGCAGGCGTTCCGCTACGGCAGCGGCTATGCGTTGCAGTTCCACCCCGAGGTCACCCACGCCATGATGTATCGCTGGCTGGTGCGCGGCGCCCATCGCCTGGAACTCCCCGGCGCCAAGCCGCGCGCCGATCACATTGCCGGCCGCGCGGTGCACGATCACGCCTCGCACAACTGGCTTGCCGCTTTCATCGATCATTGGATCGGCCGCAAGCCCGGCAATTTGCCGTCGACGCCGCGTCCCGAACCGGCGACGCCGACCCTGCCCATTGACAAATAACCCTTGGACCGCATCGTTGCGCCGGGGAATAGGGGATTCGAGGGCCACGCGGAGCGTGCGGATGCTTGATTCGAACGACAACGGGCGGAGCGCTTTCAAGGTGGTTCCCTCGGTCTTGAGCGCCATGCTGCGGGCATCCGACGGCATTCTCGACCTGCTGCCGATCGCCACCTTCATCTGCGACGCGCGCGGCACCATCCTGCAGTACAATCAGCGCGCCGTGGAAATCTGGGGCCGCGCGCCCGCCCCCGGCCAGACCCACGATCAGTTCAGCGCAAACTCGCAATTCTTCGCACCCGACGGCACGCCGATGCCGCGGTCGCTGCTGTCCGAGGTTTTGGCAAACGGCAAACCGGTGCGCGACGTCGAGCGGCTGGTGGTGCGCGGCGACGGCACGCGGTCTTTCTTTTCGGTCAATATCGATCCGCTCCGCAACACCAAGGGCGAGCTGGTCGGCGCGGTAAACTGCTTTCTCGACATCACCGAACGCAAGCTCATGAACGAAGCGCTCGAGCAATCGCGATTGCGCGCGCTCGAGCGCGAGCAGTTTCTCGCGGCGACTTACGAGCACGCCGCCATCGGCATTTCGGAAATCTCCCCCGAGGGCAACTTCCTGCGCGTCAACGAGGCGATTTGCGCGATCTCCGGCTATAGCCGCGAGGAGCATCTGACGCTTAATTTGTTCCACCACAACCATCCGGAAGATACCGATCCGGATCGGGAAGGCTTTCGCAAACAAGTTGCCGGCGATCTCGAGTTCTATTCGATCGAAAAGCGAATTATCCGCCGGGACGGCCGCATGATCTGGCTGTCGGTACGCTCGTCCTCGGTGCGCGCCGCCGATGGCCAGCTGCTCTATATCGTGCGCGTCGTGCAGGACATCACCGAACGCAAGGCGGCGGAGCGGCGGCAGAAGCTATTGATCGACGAATTGAATCACCGCGTGAAAAACACGCTCGCCACCGTGCAGTCGCTGGCCTCGCAGACCGCGCGCGGCGCGCCGACGCCGGCGGCCTTCCGCGCCAGCTTCGAAGGCCGGCTGATCGCGCTGTCCAAAGCGCACGACCAGCTCACGATGCATCACTGGGAAAGCGCCGACTTGCGCGATCTGTTGTCGGGAGGTCTTGCACCTTATGCCGGGGCGGGGCCGGAGCGGGTCATCCTGCGCGGCGAAGATATCATGCTACGGCCGCGCGCGGTGTTGACGCTGGCGATGGTGTTCCACGAACTCACCACCAATGCCGCGAAGTACGGCGCGCTGTCGGTTCCCGGCGGGCAAATCGAAATTCGCTGGCAGCCGGTTCCGGCCGAGGCCGGCGCGCGCCCGATGCTGCGGATCGATTGGATCGAGCGGGGCGGGCCGCCGGTCGTTGCCCCGAAGAAACGCAGCTTCGGTTCCAAGCTGATCGAAGGCAGCGTCGCCGCCGAGCACGGCGGCAGCGCTCGCATGGCCTTCGAACCGGCCGGGTTGCGCTGTGAGATCGTCATGCCACTGGAAGCGGCGACGGCAGATCCTGAGCCGCCAGGCGTGGAATGGTCGATTTGAGGGAAAGGTCCGTCTTCGCCCTGCGGGCTTCGACGGACACCGCCGGCGAAGGTCTTGCCGCCGTAGCGCTAGCGAAGGCAGGTGGTGGAGCCAGGCGGGATCGAACCGCCGACCTCGTCATTGCGAACGACGCGCTCTCCCAGCTGAGCTATGGCCCCCCAAAGTGCAACGACAACGCAGCCGTTGTCGCGCAAATTCAGGCGATTGGCCGCCATTTAGGGCCAGGGGTCCGGCCTGTCAAGGATAAGGCCGGTCGGCTTGTTCGAGGCCATGTGACCGGCTAGGTTCCGGCCACCTTCAAACCGGGCGGATTCCCATGCGCGCTATTCTCGATATCGTTCTGCTGGTGTTGCAGATTTATATCTGGCTGCTGATCGCCTCCGCGGTTCTGTCCTGGCTGATTGCCTTCAACGTGGTCAATACCCGCAATCAGGTCGTGGCGATGGTGGCCGATTTTCTTTATCGAATTACCGAGCCGGTGCTGCGGCCGATCCGCCAGATGATGCCCAATCTTGGCGGCATCGACGTGTCGCCGGTGATCCTGATCCTGATTATCCTGCTGCTGGAAAACGTGATCATTCGCTACATTTACCCCAACGTATTCTGACGCCGCTGACGATGAAAAACCCGGCGCGGCCGTGGTCGGCGACAGCCGGCGGCGTTGCGCTTTCCGTGCGGCTGACGCCCAAGGGCGGCCGCGACGCCATCGACGGCATCGACGTCCTGGCCGACGGTCGCGCGGTGCTCAAGGCCCGCGTCGCAGCCGCGCCGAGCGAGGGCGAGGCCAATGACGCGCTGTGCCGGATGATCGCCAAGGCCGTGGGCGTCCCGCCGCGCGATGTCACGCTGGTCGCCGGGCGCCACGGCGCGCATCAAACGGCTTATGCTTGCGGGCGACGGCCCAACGCTGATCGCGGCGCTGGAGAAGATGACGGCTTCGCGCTAAGGCAATGGCCATAACGGAATAGCGGGCGACGGATACTGGGTATGACGGCGCGCATCATCGACGGCAAAGCGATCGCGGCGGACTTGCGTGGCAAGATCGCCGGCGAAGTCGCGCGCCTGCAAGCCGCGCACGGCCTCGTTCCCGGCATCGCGGTGGTGCAGGTCGGCGACAATCCGGCGAGCAGCGTCTATGTCCGCGCCAAGTCGAAGGCGGTTGCGGAAGCCGGCATGCGCGCATTCGACCACAAGCTTGCCGCGGATGTCAGCGAAACCGACCTGCTCAAACTGATCGCCAAGCTCAATGCCGACGCGCAAGTGAACGGCATTCTGGTGCAATTGCCGCTGCCGCCGCAGATCGACGCGCAAAAGGTCATCGCCGCCATCGATGACGCCAAGGACGTCGACGGTTTCCATCCGCTCAATGTCGGCCGGCGCGCCAGCGGCTTGTCCGGACTGGTGCCGTGCACGCCGCTGGCTTGCGTGCTGCTGGCCAGGACCGTGCATGACTCGCTCGCCGGTCTGGAAGCGGTGGTGGTCGGCCGCTCCAATATCGTCGGCAAGCCGCTGGCGCAGTTGCTGCTGGCGGAAGACGCGACGGTGACCATCGCGCATTCCAAGACGCGCGATCTGGCGGCGGTGTGCCGCCGCGCCGATTTGCTGGTTGCCGCGATCGGCCGGCCCGAATTGGTGCGCGGCGACTGGATCAAGCCCGGGGCGACCGTGATCGATGTCGGGATCAACCGCGTTGTGGCGGAGGGCGGCCAGTCGCGCCCCGCCGGCGGTGCCGGCAAATATAAAATCGTCGGCGATGTTGCATTCGCCGAAGCGGAGAAAGTCGCGGGCGCATTGACGCCGGTGCCCGGCGGCGTCGGGCCGATGACGATCGCTTGCCTGCTGCTGAATACGTTGCGTGCGACCTGCGCCCAGAACGGACTGCCGGCGCCGAAGGTCTAACTGTCGTCCCCACGAAGGTGGGGACCCAGTAAACGCAGGCTTATCAATTCAAATTAAAAGTGGTGAATACTGGATGCCCGCTTTCGCGGGCATGACAGTCTTGGCTAGCTCTGCTGCCAGGCGTAGGCGACCTTGTCGAGCGTCTTGGCGCCGAACTTCTCCGACGAGCGCGCCACCGCGCGGCCGCCAAGCGCGCGATAAAATTCCATCGCCGGCTCGTTGTCGGACAGCGCCCACACCACCAGGCTCTTCAGGCCGCTCTGCACCAGGTCCTTGCGCGCGGCGGTGAACAGGCGGCGGCCGAAGCCGAGGCCCTGGAATTCCGGACGCAGATACAGCTCATAGACTTCGCCGTCATAGAACAGGCTGCGCGCACGGTTGCGGCCGTAATTGGCGTAGCCGGCAACCTTGTCGCCGAACTGTAAAATGGTGATGCGGCTGCCTTTGCGGATCGCCGAGTCCCACCAATCCGGCCCGCGCCGGTTGATCAGCTTGTCGAGTTCGTTGCCCGGGATGATGCCCTGATAGGCCGCGCGCCACGCTTCGTCA
This sequence comes from uncultured Alphaproteobacteria bacterium, assembly GCA_963825015.1. GTDB lineage: Bacteria > Pseudomonadota > Alphaproteobacteria > Rhizobiales > Xanthobacteraceae > Pseudolabrys. The sequence goes on from CAWGRN010000008.1 coordinate 320,963, forward strand.
TGGGTGGTGGCGACGTCGACCGCGTCGACTGACTTGGCGCGGCGAATCTCTATGAGGGTCGTGCTCATGTTCGAATACAAGCAACGAAAACACCGCCCTTCAAGCCCTATCGTTAATGATGGGTTAACGGTGTGGATTACTGGCCACAGGAGACGAAAATGCCTGTGCTGCCGCTGCTAAATTGTCGGCACGGACATTGTGGAGGTGTCGTTGGCGCCTCGGCTGGCGGCCGCAGCGGCGCATGGGAGCGGTGCTGGGCGGCGGGCGGGCGCCAAAGTGATTCGATTTATTCCAGTTCGAAGCCGCCGTTGCGACCAAAGACGGACGCCTGCCTTGCCGCGAAGCGTTCACGCTTGCGGGCGGTCCCGGCGAACGCTTTGAGCGCGGCAAAGCCGCAAAACATTTTTGCGAGGGCTGGCTTGCGGGTCAGAAAGATTTGAACGCGCGCGCACGTCCAACGGCGCACCAGACACGCCACGACGAGCGTGCGTTTGCGCGCGCTGGCAATCCAGCAATCGACAAATCATACAATTTAAAATGGGCTTGCCGCAAGAGCGCAACCAACTATCCTCAGGTGCGACGGAGGGCGGGGGCCATGGCGCGCAAATTCCGGACGGCCGTGCTGGTGGTGCACGGCATGGGCAGCCAGCGCCCGCTTGAAACGGTGCGCGGCATCGTCGACGCGGTCTGGCATGACGGTCAGCCGGCGAACCTTTCCACCAAGCGCGTGTGGACCCATCCCGAGCCGAGCGGCGTCGATATGGATCTCACCGTCATGACGACCAATGCCCTTTCCGGAAAGCCGGGGGACCGCACCGCCGATTTTCACGAGCTGTATTGGGCCCACCTGATGAGCCAGACCCGGGCGGTCGCGGTGCTGCTCTGGCTGTTCGAACTCGGCCGCAAGGGCCCGCGATTTACCACGGCGATGAATGCCCTGTGGTATTGCGTCGCCATTTTTCTCTGCCTGCTCCTGCTCTCGGTTTCCTTGCTGATCCTGCAAGCGATCGTCTGGTTCTCTCATATCGAGTCCGGGCCGCATAAATTGGTGGTCGCGCCTTAGTGATGGTGTTGATCGGAGTCGTCGCCGGAATCGCGGTGGCATGGTACGTCGGCGCCTTGCAGTTGTTGGCCGATACCTTAAAACGCCTTTTACCGGCTTTGCCGCCCCCATCGTCTTTCTCATTGCGTGGCATTCTTCGCATTTATCTTCAAAGCGCGGGGCGGAGAGGTTTTGTCCGCCCTCGGACGTCTCCGCAGCGTGGGTCACAAACGTATTTCTGACGCCCGTTATTGCTCTGTCGACCGCCTATCTGCTGATGGGGAAATGGGCATGCGCGTATTCGCTACGCGTATCTTTTGTCGCTGTGTTTTCTGTTGCGGTTTTTCGTATCGCTGGTCATTCCCGAATGGTTTCACAGCGGCAGTCTTGCCCAGGCCTCGGCTGAAATCCCCAAGGCCGTGTCGGCCGGACGATGGCCATGGAGTCTGCATTCGCAATCCAGCGAAGTCGGCGCCTGGGTGGTCATCGGCGCCTACATGATCGCTAGTGCTGCTTTTCTCCAGCCTTATCTCGGCGACGCCGCGCGCTACTTTCGCAATTCGCCAGCCAATATCAAGGTGCGCCGCGAGATCCGCAAGCAAGCCGTCGACACACTCGACATGCTGCATAGGCTGCGGCTTTACGATCGCATTGTCGTGGTCGCGCATAGTCTCGGCACCGTCGTCGCCTATGACATGCTACGGGCCTATTACAGCCGCATCTGCGATCAGATCGTGTTCGATCCAGGCAAGCTCAATCCGGAGTTTGACGAAGTCGACAAGCGGTAATCTCACTCGCGATGCGTTGCGCCGAAGAAGGGACGCGCCATCATCGCCAAGATGGCGAATAATATCGGCGAGCACTGATGACGCTCGATTCCGGCCGGACGCCCGCCCGAGGCCTGGCTCGTAACCGACTTCGTCAGCCTTGGCAGCCCGCTCACCCATGCGCGCTATTTGATGTGCAACGGCGACAGTCTTGATGAACTCACCCAAGATTTCGAGCGGCGTCTGGAGGAGCGCGAATTCCCCAGTTGTCCACCGAGCAAAGTCAGCAGCGATCCCGACGGCTGGCTTGCATTCAAAAATCCAAGGACAGACGCCTATCGCCTGCACCACGGCGGGCTGTTCGCGCTGACGCGCTGGACCAATCTGTATTTTCCGATGTCGCAATTATTCTGGGGCGATCCGGTCGGCGGGCCGGTTGGAATCGAAGGCGAGGGCAAAGACGCCCAGCCGCTGTTTGGAACCCACGTCATGGACCAAGAGGTCTGCCTCAGCAAACCGACGGTGAAGGACTTCTTCACCCACACGGCTTACTGGGACTTGAAACGCGGTGGCGGCCGGGCTGCCCCGCAGATAAGAAGTTTGATCGACGCGATCGATCTTCTCGACAAAGACAAGCCGGCGGAACCCGCGGGTTCCTAAGCCCTCAGACCGTTTCCGACGTAGCGGCCTTGGAACGGTCTTCGCGCTTGCGGTCGGTCTCGTCCAAGAGCTTCTTGCGCAGGCGGATCGATTTCGGCGTCACCTCGACCAGTTCGCTATCTTCGATATAGGCGAGCGCCTTCTCCAGCGTCATGCGGATCGGCGGGGTGAGACGAACCGCCTCGTCCTTCGACGTGGTGCGGATATTGGTGAGCTGCTTGCCCTTGAGCACGTTGATCACGAGATCGTTGTCGCGGGTATGCTCGCCGACGATCATGCCTTTGTAGACCTTCCAGCCCGGCTCGATCATCATCGGCCCGCGGTCTTCCAGATTCCACATGGCATAGGCGACGGCTTCGCCCTGATCGTTGGAGATCAAGACGCCGTTGCGGCGGCCCGGGATCGGCCCCTTATGGGGGGCATAGGCATGGAACAGCCGGTTCATGATGGCGGTGCCGCGCGTGTCGGTGAGCAACTCGCCCTGGTAGCCGATCAAGCCGCGGGTCGGCGCGTGGAACACCAGCCGCAGCCGGTGGCCGCCGGACGGACGCATCTCCATCATCTCGGCTTTGCGCTCGGCCATCTTCTGCACGACGATGCCGGAATGAATCTCGTCGACGTCGATGACGACTTCCTCGATCGGCTCTTCGAGTTCGCCTTTGTCGTTGGTGCGCAGCAGCACCTTCGGACGCGAAACCGATAGTTCGAAGCCTTCGCGCCGCATGGTCTCGATCAAGATGCCGAGCTGCAGTTCGCCGCGGCCGGCCACTTCCATTGCGTCCTTGTCGTCGCTTTCGCGCACGCGCAGCGCCACATTGCCTTCCGCCTCGCGCAGCAGGCGGTCGCGGATCATGCGGCCGGTAACTTTGGTGCCTTCGGTGCCGGCGAGCGGCGAGTCGTTGACGCGGAACGTCATGGCCAGCGTCGGCGGATCGATCGGCTGCGCCTGGATCGGCGTTTCCACCGACGGATCGCAGATGGTGTGGGCGACGGTGGCGTTCGGCAGACCGGCGAGCGCGACGATATCGCCGGCGAACGCCTCGTCCAACGGCACGCGCTCAAGGCCGCGGAACGCCAAAACCTTGGTGATGCGGCCGGTCTCGATCATCTTGCCGGTGTGGTCGAGCACCTTGACGGTCTGGTTCGGCTTGACCGAACCCGAGGTGATGCGGCCGGTGATGATGCGGCCGAGATAGGGATTGGCCTCGAGGATGGTGCCGAGCAGGCGGAACGGTCCGTCGTCGACCTGCGGCGGCTTGACGTGCTGGAGCACGAGATCGAACAGCGGCGTCATGCCGTCTTCGTGCGAGCCGTCGAGGCTGGTCGCCATCCAGCCCTGCTTGGCCGAACCGTAGAGAATCGGGAAATCGAGTTGCTCGTCGGTGGCATCGAGCGCGGCGAACAGGTCGAACACTTCGTTGATGACTTCGACCGGGCGCGCGTCGGAGCGGTCCACCTTGTTGATGACGACGATGGGCTTGAGTCCCATCTTCAGCGCCTTGGAGACCACGAACTTGGTCTGCGGCAGCGGGCCTTCGGCGGCGTCGACCAGCACCAGCGCGCCGTCGACCATGTTGAGGATGCGTTCGACCTCGCCGCCGAAATCGGCGTGGCCGGGGGTATCGACGATATTGATGCGGGTGCCCTTCCATTCGACCGAGGCGGCCTTGGCCAGGATGGTGATGCCGCGCTCGCGCTCGAGGTCGTTGGAATCCATGGCGCGCTCGACCTGGCGCTGGTTCTCGCGATAAACGCCGGATTGCTGCAGCAGGCGGTCGACCAAAGTCGTTTTGCCATGGTCGACGTGAGCGATAATGGCAATATTTCGAATGTTCATACTGGTTCCGGAAACTGAGGGCAGCCCTGATCGCTCAAAAAGCGACAGGATTGCCAGGGGGCAATCCTGCGGGTTCTGCGCCTCTATTGCGGCGCAATATAGTCATGAAACGGCTGGAAGCAACCGCTGACTGCTGTTTGGCCCAAACGGGGTTAAGCCCCCGCCGGACGGCTCCAAGGCCCGAGCGGCACGCCCTTGTCCTGCAGCATCATCATTTCGGCGATGGTTTCGCTGGTGACCAGCCCGACCAGCTTACCGGCGGCATCGGTGATTCCGACGGCCGGCGCCGATTTCTCCTGCAGCAGCTTGAAGGCATCCTCCAGGGAGCTGCGGTGGCTGACGGTCGGCATGTCCGCGACCATGGCCTCGGCGACGCGCGCGTCGGGGCCGAGCGTCTTGATGGCGCGGATGATATCGCCGCGGCCGAGCAGGCCGACCGGCTTGCCGGCTTCGTCCACCACCGGAAATTCGCCCTGGCCGGTTTGCAGCAAGGTCTGCACCGCCTCGTCCAGATGCGCCTGCGGCGCGAGCGTGGCGAACTGCTTTTTCATGGCGTGGCTCACCGGCACGCCGCGCGAAGCGGCGCGCAACGCCACCATGTGAGCTTCCGAAGAGGCGGCGAGATAAACGAAGATCGCGATGAAGATCAGGACCGGATTGTACATGAGCCCGATGAAGCCGAGCGCGAAGGCGACGAACTGGCCGATGGCGGCGGCGATTTCGGTGGCGCGCACATAGCCGAGGCGGCTCGCCAGCGCCGCGCGCAATACGCGTCCGCCGTCCATCGGGAAGGCCGGGATCAGGTTGAACAACGCCAGGAACAGGTTGACCGCCGCCAGCCGGTCGATGAGCGAAAATTGCGTGTTGTCCAGGCCGGCCGCGGCGCTCGATTGCAGATGGGCGCCGGCGACCACCAGCACGATGGTGATGACGACGTTCACCAGCGGGCCGGCGATGGCGATGAGGAATTCCTGCCTCGGCTCTTCGGGAATGCGCTCGAGCTGGGCGACGCCGCCGATCGGCAACAGCGTCACATAAGGCGTCGGCACGCCGAAGGCGCGGGCGGTGAAAATGTGACCGAATTCGTGCAGCAGCACACACAGAAACAGCAGCAGCAGAAAGATCAGGCTGTCCCAGGCGGTGGCGGCGCCGCCGGAGGCGTAGCTCGCCGCGAAGATCCAGGCGAGAAAGAGCAGGAACGTGATGTGGACGCGGATTACGGTGCCCGCCACCTTGCCGATATTCAATGACCAGGACATGGAAGCCTCATATGGTCTGGGCCGTGCCCTAAAAGGTAATATCGCTCTGGACCCATTGCGAGGGTCGTGCGTTCGTTCCAGGAGGGTTGTGACATGGCTCAAAAGGACTTGGCGCAAAAACTGACCGCGGAGGCGCGTAAAGGCGCTTTGGCCAAGTTGTCGGGCTGGTCTGACGTTTCCGGCCGCGACGCCATCACCAGGAAATTCGTCTTCAAGGATTTCAACCAGGCCTTCGGCTTCATGACGCGCGCGGCGCTGGTGGCCGAGAAAATGGATCACCACCCGGAATGGTTCAATGTCTACAAGACGGTCGAGGTGACGCTGTCGACCCACGACGCCGGCGGGGTGACCGAACTCGACGTCAAACTCGCCGAGGCGATGGATAAGATCGCGGGGTGAGCGACGTCTTGCGCCCGCCCCAATCGCTCACCAAATAAATCCTATGGCATTCGCACGCGCCGCCTTCTGGCGAAATGAAGCTGACGAGGGGTCATTGCGCCGCAATTTCTGGCGCAAGCTGCAAAGCGTTGCCGCGCGCATTCCGTTCGCCGAGGATTTGCTGGCGGCTTATTACTGCGCCTTCGACCGCGACACGCCGCTGCAAGTGAAGGCGACGCTGGTCGGCGCGATCGCCTATTTCGTATTGCCGCTCGATGCGATGCCCGACGTGTTGCCGGTGCTCGGATTCACCGACGATGCCGCGGTGCTGGCGACCGCGATCAAGCTGGTCGCGAGCCATATCGTTCCGGCACATCGCGAGGCGGCACGACAGAAGCTCAGCGGTTTGATGAATTCATCGGACTGATGCGGTTTTCTTGCGCATGATCTATGCGCTATCGTCCGGCATGGACCGCGCAACGCTCGACGCCTACGACACCGCCGCCGCGGATTTCGCCAAGGACTGGCACGACCAGCCGCCGCCGGCCGATCTGCATGACGTGGTCCGCCGGTTTTTCATCAAAGGCTCAACCGCCGATATCGGCTGCGGCAGCGGCCGTGAGGTTTCCTGGCTGAACGCCAATGGCTATCCGGCGATTGGCTACGACGCGTCGCAAGGACTTCTGGCCGAAGCACTGCGGCGTTATCCGCAGGGCCGGTTCGAATTCGCCGCATTGCCTGGCCTCGCGCCTATCGCGCCGCAGACCTTCGACAACGTATTGTGTGAAACCGTGATCATGCATCTGCCGGCCGATGCGATCGGCGCTTCGGTGCAGCGGCTGATCGATATTCTCAAACCTGGCGGCATTCTTTATCTGAGCTGGCGCGTCACCAAGGACGCCGATCTGCGCGACAACAACGGACGGCTCTATTCGGCCTTCGGCAGCGATGTCGTGCGGCGCGAACTGGCGGGCGCCGCGATTTTGCTCGACGAAGAAGTCGTCAGCGCGTCGTCGGGCAAGATCATCCACCGCATCGTCGCGCGGCGGTGACGATCACGGCCGTAAAATCACCTTGCCCATCACCTGGCGCGCGGCGATGGCCTTGAGCGCCGCCGGCGCTTGCGCCAGCGGATACACCGCATGCACATGCGACGACAATTTTCCCTGCGCGGCCCAGGCGATCAGTTGCTCGGTGCTGGCGCGGTAACCGGCGACGTCGCGCTCGGTCCAGCCGCCCCATAGCACGCCGCGCACGTCGCAGCTTTTCAGCATGACCAGATTGAGCGGCAGCTTCGGAATTTCGCCGGCGGCAAAACCGATGACCAGAAAGCGGCCGAGCCAGGCCATCGCGCGCAGCGCCGGTTCGCTATAGGGGCCGCCGACCGGATCGTAGACCACGTCGACGCCGTTGCCGTCGGTGAGGCGGCGCAGCGCTTCCTTCAGATCCTCTTTGCTGTAGTCGATGACCTCGTCGGCGCCGTGCTGTTTTGCGAAGGCAAGTTTTTCCGGCGACGACGCGCAGGCGATCACGCGCGCGCCCATCAGCTTGCCGATCTCGATCGCCGCCAGTCCGACGCCGCCGGAGGCGCCGAGCACCGCGAGTGTTTCGCCGGGCGCGAGATCGCCGCGCTCATTGAGCGCGTAATGCGTGGTGCCGTAAGTGACGCACAGACCGGCCGCGCGGTCGAAATCGAGTCCGTCCGGAATCTTGATCGCTCGGTCCGCGGCGACGGCGATGCGCTCGCGCGCCGCGCCATAGCGCGTATAGGCCATCACCCGGTCGCCGACCCGCAGCGAAGTGACGCCGGCGCCAAGGCTCTCGACTTCGCCCGCGAATTCCGCCGATGGCGAGAACGGCATCGGCGGCTTGGTCTGGTACTTGCCGGCGATGATCAGCGTATCGAAGAAGTTCAGGGCCGCGGCCCGGATGCGCACCACGACTTGGCCTGGTAGCGGGCGCGGGGTCGGCAACGTCGGCGATCTCAAGGTCGTCGGGCGTGCCGTAACGGGTGCAGAGCAGGGCTTTCATGGGCATTTCTAACACGGCGCCGGCGGCTGTCAGGCCAGCGGATGTTAACTTTCCCAGGCTAATCTAACCGATAGCGGCGCTTTGCCGCCTTCACATTGCCGATATTGGCCCGTAATGGGCTAGTATCCAACGATCCCTCAGGCGGTTCTTTTGCCGCCGTCCATCTGACCGGTAGGGCCCGATGAACAACAATATTTTGCTCCGTAACGCGATTGTCCTGCTGGCGGCTTCGGCTTGCGCATTTTCAACGGCCGCCTGGGCGCAAAAGAAACCTGCGAAATCCGACCCAACCGAACAGGCCGTGCTGCTTGGCCAATTCGGCGACTGGGGCGCCTACAAGGCGGCCCCCGGCGGCAAGAAGGTGTGCTTCGCGCTGTCGAAGCCGACCTCGGCGGTCACCGACCCGGCCGGCCGTAACCGCGATCCATCCTATGCCTTCGTCTCGACGCGCCCGGCCGAGAAGGTGAAGAACGAGGTGTCGGTGATTGTCGGCTATCCGCAGAAGGCCGGCGTCGACGCCTCCGCCACCATCGGTTCGGTGACCTACGTGATGTACACCCAGAACGACGGCGCCTGGGTCAAGAACGCCGCCGAGGAAGCGCAGATGGTGGAAACCATGCGCAAAGGCGCCGATCTGGTGATCAAAAGCATCTCCGGCCACGGCACCAAGACCACCGATACCTATTCGCTCAAGGGCGTCGCCGAGGCGATCGACAAGGCGGCGGAGGAGTGCAAGTAACGCCCCGCCGCCCTATATTGTCGTCAGCGCCGTAGCGCGCGGACAGGACGACCCGTTAGTATGACCAGTACAATCGAAACCGCACCGGAATCGGCGGCATCCTTCGTCGAGAAGGCGCCGCTTGAGCGCTATGTCGCGCCGGAGAAGCCGTCGCTGATCGGCCTCACGCGCAAGCAGCTCGGCGCCGTGCTGGGCGCGGTCGGCGTGCCGGAAGCGCAACGCAAGATGCGCGTGCAGCAGCTCTGGCACTGGATCTACTTCCGCGGCTTCACCGAATTCGACGCCATGACCAGCGTGTCGAAGGAATTGCGCGCGACGCTGGCCGCGAATTTCACGCTCGAGCGTCCCGAGGTGGTGGCCGAACAGATCTCGGTCGACGGCACCCGCAAATGGCTGCTGCGTCTGCCCGGCGAGACGCAAGGTGAGCGTCCGCACGAAGTCGAGACCGTCTATATTCCCGACAGCGAGCGCGGCACGCTGTGCGTTTCCAGCCAGGTCGGCTGCACGCTGACCTGCTCGTTCTGCCACACCGGCACGCAGCGGCTGGTGCGCAATCTCACCGCCGGCGAAATCGTCGGTCAGGTGATGGTGGCGCGGGATCGTTTGGGCGATTGGCCGGGCGGCACGCGGCCGACCGATGGCATCGTGCCGAACGGCGACAACCGCTGCGTCACCAACGTCGTCATGATGGGCATGGGCGAACCGCTGTATAATCTCGACGCGGTGCGCGACGCGCTGCTGATCGTGTCCGACGGCGACGGCATCGGCATTTCCAAGCGCCGCATCACGCTGTCGACCTCCGGCGTGGTGCCCAACATCGAACGCGCCGGCGCCGAGATCGGCTGCATGCTGGCGGTGTCGTTGCACGCGGTGCGCGACGAACTGCGCAACCAGCTGGTGCCGCTCAACCGCAAATATCCGATCGCCGCGCTGCTGGAAGCCTGCCGCAATTATCCCGGCGCCTCCAACGCCAAGCGCATCACCTTCGAATACGTCATGCTCAAGGGCGTCAACGATTCGATCGAGGACGCCAAGGCGCTGGTCCGCCTGCTCAAGGGCATCCCGGCCAAGATCAATCTCATCCCGTTCAATCCCTGGCCCGGCAGCAAATATGAATGCTCGGACTGGGAGCAGATCGAGAAATTCTCCGCACGTCGTGTTCGACGCCGGCTATGCCTCGCCGGTGCGCACGCCGCGCGGCCGCGACATTTTCGCCGCCTGCGGCCAGCTCAAAAGCGCGACCGAAAAACTGTCCGCCCGCGAACGCATGGCGCTGCGCGCCATGGCGATGACGGACTAGCGTTGGCATTCATCGGCCGCCTCATCGTCATCATCTTCGCCGTCATGGTGGCGAGCCTGGCCGCCGGCATCGCCATCGCCATGGGCATGCTCGGGCCGGAATGGCACGGCTTCACCGGCGATTTCGGCGAGCGCACCGGCTTCTGGCTGCTGGTGGCGTTCGGCGCCAGCTTCACCGGCGCGGTCGGGCTGTTGCCGCTGGTGATCATGATCGCGCTGGCCGAGACGTTCAAAATCCGTTCGCTGCTCGCCAATGCCGCCGCCGGCGCGGCCATGATGGTGCTGGGGCTTTACGCCAGCGGACTGTCGAACAATTACGAGGAATTGATCGACCATCCACCGCCGCCGGTGTCGCGCGAAACCGAACTCGCCGCCGCCGCCGGCATTGTGTTCGGTCTGACCTATTGGGTTATCGCCGGCCGCAAGGCCGGCCGCTGGCGGGAGCCGCGAGCGTAGTCGTGGCCGGGACAAGCCGGCCATGACGCCACTCGACCGCCTCGGCCAAGCCAGTGCGTCGATCCGCATGGCCGCCTTTCCATTTTGCGACGCCTCGGCTAGACCGCAATCCCATCGCAAGACTGAGACCGCATGAACCGCACCGGACTGATCATCGCGCTTGGCCATCGCCGCCGTCGCCGGCCTGGTGTTCGGCCTCTATCCGCAGCTCGATCTGATGCATCGCCGCGCCGTTCTATGCGATAAAATTCAACGGCTACAGTTTCGGCGGCCATGTCTATCCGCCGCTGATGCTGGCGCGCGACATCGGCCTGTGGGTTAGCGCCGCCTTGGTGATGCCGGCGATCGCGGCGCTGGTGATCAAACTGATCATGCCGAAGCGCAAGCTGCTGATCTCCGGCCGCGCCATCGTATTCCTGATCGCGACGCTGGCGCTTGGCACCCGGCCTGTTCGTCAATGTCCTGCTCAAGGATCATTGGGGCCGGCCGCGGCCGATCGACGTGGCGCAATTCGGCGGCAGCGAACATTTCGTGCCGTGGTGGGATCCGCGCGGCGATTGCCCGAACAACTGTTCGTTCGTTTCCGGCGATGTCTCCGGCGCATTCTGGACGATCGCGCCGGCGGCGCTGGCGCCGCCGCAATGGCGTGCGCTGGCCTATGGCGCGGCGCTGACGCTGGGCGCCGGCATGGCCGCATTGCGACTGATCGCGGGCGGCCATTTCATGACCGATGCGATTTTTGCCGGCGTGTTCACGTTCCTGATCATCTGGGTTGTGCACGGCTTGATCTACCGCTGGCCGCGCACGCGACTATCCGATGAAGCGATCGAACGGGCTATTGAGCGCTTCGTGAAGGCCCGGTATCGTCTGAAAAAGCCGTCGGTCGAAGACAAACTGAACGGCCAATAAGCACAGGGAAACGCCACATGAGACTGTTACATTCGAGGGTGCTGCCAGCGGTTCTGGCGGCTGGGTTGCTGGCGTGCGCTGCAGATGCCGGCGGCGCATGCCGCCTATCCGGACCGGACCATCGTCGTTGCTCGTGCCGTTCGCGCCGGGCGGGCCGACCGACATCATCGCGCGCATCCTGGCCGAATTCGTTCAGCCAGATCGCTCAAGCAATCGGTGATCGTGGAAAATCGTCCGGGCGCCGCCGGCAACCTCGGCATGGGCGTGGCGGCGCGGGCGACACCGGACGGCTATACGCTGCTGCTGACCTCGACCGCGATCGCGGTCAATCCGGCGCTGTTCAAGAAACTGCCCTACGATCCGTTCAAGGATTTCGCACCGATCTCCGAGCTGGTGGATTCGCCGAACATCATCGTGGTGCAATCCCAAGTCCGGCATCAACACGATTGCCGAGCTGGTCGCGCGCGCCAAGGCCGCGCCCAGCACGTTCAATTATTCCTCGCCCGGCGTCGGCACCAAATCGAACCTGACCGGCGAGGAACTCAAGCAGCGCGCCGGCATCGAGATGGCGCACATTCCCTATCGCGGCGCGGGTCCCGCCGCGGTCGCGGTGCTGGAAGGCACGGTGCAGGTCGGCTCGGTGGCGCTGCCGGCGGCGGAGGCGATGGTGCAATCCGGTCAGCTCAAGGCGCTGGCGGTCACCGGACCGAAACGCTGGTTTTCCATGCCCGACGTGCCGACCATGATCGAGTCCGGTTATCCCGGCTTCGTCTCGGAGACGTTCTCGGCGCTGTTCGCGCCGGCCGGAACGCCGCCCGAGATTGTCGCCTTGCTGTCGAAGCTGTGCCGCGAAGCCTTCAACAACGAACGCGCGCTGAAGATGGCGCGCGCCGCCGGCTTCGAAGTGGTCGCCGGTCCGCCGGAAGCGCTGACGGCGCGGATGAAGACCGAGATTCCGGCGGTTCGTGCGCTGGTCGAACGCGGGCCGGCATCAAGCAGCAATAGCTTTCGCCGCGCGCGAAAAAAATCGCCGGGCGATAAAGCCCGGCGATTTTATTTTTGCAGGTCGACGCGAGCGTTAGCGTTGCGCGCGCTTGTCGTGCGACGGCTTGCCCATCTTCTTTGTCTCGGGCTCCTTCACCGCATCCTTGACCGAGCGGCCGCCATCGAGCTTTTCGGCGAACAGCGCGATGGTCTTGGCGTAGACTTCCGCCTTGTTCCATTCCTGGATCACGGCGAAATTCGGCTGGCCCTGATTCCAGCCCTGGCCGCGCTGCCAGCCGTGGCTCTTGAGATAATTGGCGGTGGACGCGAGCACGTCCGACGGGTTGCGCACCAGATCGGGATGGCCGTTGCCGCCGAAATTGACCGCGTACTTCACGTAAGAGCTCGGCAGGAACTGGGTCTGGCCGATTTCACCGGCCCAGTCGCCTTTCAGGTCGGCCGAGGCCATGATGCCTTTGTCGACGATGCGCAGCGCATCGACCAATTCGGCCTGGAATTTGTCGGTGCGGCGGCAGTCATAAGCCAGCGTCGCCACCGAGCGAACCACCGACATCTTGCCCTGATTGACGCCGTAGTCGGTTTCCAGTCCCCAGATCGCAACGATCACCGAGCCCGGCACGCCATATTGCTTCTCGATGCGCTTGATGGCGTCGGCGTGCTGCTGCATCTGCCTGGCGCCCTTGACCAGGCGATCCTTCGAGATCATGCGGCCGGAGAATTGCTCGAAAGTCTGCTTGAAGACCTTCTGATTGCGGTCGGCGGCGAGCACCTTGTCGTCGACGCTGAGCCCATCGAGGGCGGCAAGGCCCTTTTTGGAAATGCCTTTGGACGCGGCTTCCTTCTTGAAGTCGGCGATGAAGCCGCCGAACCCGCCTTTGTGATTGCATTGCGCGGCGAAAGCCGGCGCTGCCGAGATCAGCACGGCGCCCGCGAGGGCGGCGGCAAATGCGGCGTTAACTTTTGACATTGAATAGCCCCACTGATGACAACCCGGATCGCGCGCAAGATGATGGGAAGCCATTCCGGCTGCCAGCGGGATCGCGCGGTAAGCTTAATCCGCGCCGGTTTCTCGCCTGCTCGCCGGCAAAACCAGGGACATTGCCTGCGCGACCGCGGATTTCCGGCCGTGCGGAATGGGCGAATCCCAATTCGCCGCGTGGCGCACATGCTCTAGAATTGTGTCGATTCGCGCTAGGAAGGGCCTGTGGCGGAGCAAAAGAACGGCGTCAAACGGGTTTTGCATATCAAGATGCGGGCATTGGGCGACCCTTCGCAGGTCCTCACGCTGATCCGCAGCGCCTCGCCGTTTTACCGCACGCTCGGCGGCACCGAACTTCGCGTGCTGCAAAATGTCGACGATCCGGCCCAGCTTCTGATCGAAATCGAATACGAGGCCCACGCCGCGCTCGAACTCAATCGCCATAAGGCGGCGAGCGACCCGATGGTGCGCACCTTCCTGCAGGGCTGGCGCGCCATTCTGCAGGGCTCCGCCGACATGGACGTCTACCAGGACGTGACAAAGTAGTCCGAGGCCTTCGATCCGGGCGGCGTCTTGCGCGGGCGGTCATTCGCCCTATAGTCCGCGCGCTTTCGAAGAATTCAAAGGGCGGCCCAGCGCCAAGGACCGGCATCGCATGGCAAATACCAACGTCAAGAAAGTCGTGCTGGCCTATTCCGGCGGGCTCGACACCTCGATCATCCTGAAGTGGCTGCAAACCACCTATGGCTGCGAGGTGGTGACCTTCACCGCCGATCTCGGGCAGGGCGAGGAGCTCGGCCCTGCGCGCGACAAGGCGTTGCGCGCCGGCATCAAGCCGGAAAACATTTTCATCGAGGATCTGCGCGAGGAATTCGTGCGCGACTTCGTGTTTCCGATGTTTCGCGCCAACACCGTCTATGAAGGGCAGTACCTGCTCGGCACCTCGATCGCGCGGCCGCTGATCGCCAAGAAGCAGATCGAGATCGCCCGCAAGGTCGGCGCCGACGCGGTCTGTCATGGCGCCACCGGCAAGGGCAACGACCAGGTGCGCTTCGAGCTCGGCTACTACGCGCTCGAGCCGGGCATCAGGATCATCGCGCCTTGGCGCGAATGGGCATTCAAGGGCCGCGAGGAACTGCTCGAATTCGCGCGCCAGCACCAGATCACGATTGCCAAGGACAAAGAGGGCGAAGCGCCATTCTCGGTCGACGCCAATCTGTTGCACTCGTCGTCCGAGGGCAAAGTGCTGGAGGACCCGGCCAAGGAAGCGCCGGCCATGGTCTATCAGCGCACCATCTCGCCGATGGAGGCGCCCGATCAAGCCGACCGACATCCGCATCGGCTTTGCCAAGGGCGACGCCATCAGCATCGACGGCGAAAAGCTGTCGCCGGCCACGTTGCTGGCCAAGCTCAACAAGCTCGGCCATGACAACGGCATCGGCCGGCTCGATCTGGTCGAGAACCGCTTCGTCGGCATGAAGTCCCGCGGCGTCTACGAGACGCCCGGCGGCACGATTCTGCTCGCCGCCCATCGCGCCATCGAGTTCGATCACGCTGGACCGCGGCGCCGGCCATCTCAAGGACGAGTTGATGCCGCGCTACGCCGAACTGATCTACAACGGCTTCTGGTTTGCGCCCGAGCGCGAGATGCTCCAAGCCTTGATCGACAAGTCGCAGGAGATGGTCGAAGGCGAGGTGCGGCTCAAGCTCTATAAAGGCAACGTCATCGTCACCGGGCGCGACAGCCCGGCGTCGCTGTATTCCTCGACGCTGGTGACTTTCGAGGACGACAAGGGCGCCTATGACCAGAAGGACGCCGAGGGCTTCATCAAGCTCAACGCGCTGCGGCTGCGCACGCTCGGGCAGCGGCGCAAGAAGCGCGACTGACCGGAGGCGCTATGACACGGAGACATCCCAAGCGTTGCACCGCAGCAAGTTTGTCTTTGCTATTGCCGTTCGGCTTGGCGCTCGCGGCCTGTTCGTCGAGCGGCAAGATCGACGAGGTCGAGCCCAATATTTTTCCGGCCAAATACAAACAAGAAGTTATTGCTACGCTGACGCCGTTGCTTTCGGATCCGACCAATTTGCGCGACGGCGCTATTTCCGACCCGGCGCTGACGCCGGTCGGCAAGGAAACCCGTTACACCGTCTGCGTCCGCTACAACCCGCGCGACCCCAACAAGCGTTACATGGGCGTCACCGAGCGCATCGGCTATTTCTACGGCGGCCGTCTCAACCAGTTGATCGAGGCGACCGGCGGACAGTGCGCCAAGGCCGCCTACAAGCCGTTCCCGGAATTGGAGAAGCTCTGCTACGGCGCGAAGTGCGAATAGCGCCGCGGTGACGGCGCGCTAGTAATGCGTCTCGCTGGTCGCGGCTCCGGTTCGGACTGCACCTGCATGACCTTCATCTCCGGCAGCAGCGGCAAATTGCGGCGCTTTTTGTCGGCGATTTCCTCGGCGACTTTTCGCATCTGCAGGTATCGCACCGGCGAGGTCGGATGCGTCGTCGCCAAGCGAATGGCGTCTGGAACTTCAAGCCCAAATCTTCGCCATATTTCTTCGGCGCCTGAAATATCGTAACCGGCCCGCGCCGCATAATAGGCGCCGACATAGTCGGCCTCGCGTTCGAACTCGGCGCTGAATGCCATCATCCCGGCGCGTTCAAGATAGGCTGAGAATGCGCCGCCGGTGCCGACGCCGCCGAGCATGAAGCCGCCATCGATCGCGGCGCCGCCGACGGCGCCGACCAAGCCGTTGATCGTCCTTTTTTGATAATGACCCATGGTCACATGGGCGAGTTCATGCCCGACGATGGTAGCGACGTCGGCATCGGTCCGCGTCGACCGCAGAATGCCCGACTGGATGACGATCTTGGTGTAGTCGGTGAAGGCATTCGGGTCCGGGTTGATGTCGAGCTTGACCGGGATCGCGCAAGCCAGCACCGGCTTGACCTCCAGCGTCGTGAATTCATTATTGCGCAGCAGCACGACCTTGACCGGCCGCTCGCCGTTGAACTTGAGGAAGCCGCCAATCCATCCCGGCGCGCCGGTCGTCGGCACAGGCTCGCCGTTGAATGAAATCAGTTCGTCGGCGTTCTTGAAGCCGGCAACATCCGCCGGCGAGCCATCGACCACCGAGATGACGGTTGCTCTGACCCAGCGCAGACCCAGCGCCTCGGCGGAAAACGATCGAAACTTGCGCGGCAGACTTCTGGGCGTGAGGGCGTGCAAGCCGATCTGCGCCGAAACCCAGTCCTTGCAGAATTCGCGATTGGCGGTGGCGATGCGGAAGGCGACGGTGTCGAGCTTGTGCAGTTGCGCGTAGTAATCGCGGAGCTGCGCGATCTCCTGCTTGCGCTTTTCGGCGGCGATCTCGTCGCGCGAGAGCGTCGGCAATTTGGCGCTCGGCGAACAGGCCGCGCACAGCCACACGCCTGCAATGACCAGCCACAAACGCCAACGCACCGGAGCCCCCCGGAGCGCCAAGATTGCGCCAGCGGTACAACCGGATCAAGCCCAAGTTGTGGGCTGGAAAGCGACAACCGCGAAAAAATGGCCGTTTCTATGGGCTTTGACGGCCAGGTCTGCAACCTAAGTCGGAATAACAGGCCGCCTTAGATCTGCCGGTCGATCATCGCCTTCTTCAAGACGGCGATTTCCTTGGCCGGGTTGAGGCCCTTCGGGCAGGCCTTCGAGCAGTTCAGAATGGTGTGGCAGCGATAGAGCCGGAACGGATCCTCGAGATTATCGAGCCGGTCGCCGGTCGCTTCGTCGCGGCTGTCCTGGACCCAGCGGTTGGCCTGCAGCAGCGCGGCCGGACCGAGATAGCGGTCCGAATTCCACCAGTAGCTCGGGCACGAGGTCGAGCAGCAGGCGCACAGAATACATTCGTACATGCCGTCGAGCTTGGCGCGGTCTTCGTGACTCTGCTTCCATTCCTTCTCGGGTGTCGCCGTCGTGGTCTTGAGCCAGGGCTCGATCGAAGCGTATTGCGCGTAGAAATTCTTCAGGTCCGGCACCAGATCCTTCACCACCGGCTGATGCGGCAGCGGCGAGATCTTCAGCGGCGCCTTGGCGTCGTCCATCGACTTGGTGCAGGCCAGCGTGTTCTCGCCGTCGATGTTCATGGCGCAGGAGCCGCAAACGCCTTCGCGGCAGGAGCGGCGGAAAGTCAGCGTCGGGTCGATGTTGTTCTTGATCCAGATCAGCGCGTCGAGAACCATCGGCCCGCAATCGTCGCGATCGACGAAGAAGGTGTCGGTGTGCGGGTTCTGCCCGTCATCCGGATTCCAGCGGTAGACCTTGAACTCGGTCAGGTGCGTGGCATGCGGCGCGCGCGGCCAGGTTTTGCCCTGGGTGATCTTGGAGTTTTTCGGCAGTGTAAATTCGACCATGTCGGCAATCCGCGGTTTGAGTCAGCGCCTCATCGATTTCTCAATAGACGCGCGCTTTCGGCTCGATATAGGAGACGTCGTTGGTGAGCGTGTAGGTGTGCACCGGGCGGGAATCGAGCTTCACCGTGCCTTTGTCGTCGATCCAGGCCAGCGTGTGCTTCATCCAGTTCACGTCGTCGCGCTCGGGGTAGTCCTCGCGCGCGTGACCGCCGCGGCTTTCGGTGCGGTTGCGCGCCGAATCCATGGTGACCACGGCCTGCGCCATCAGGTTGTCGAGTTCGAGCGTTTCGATCAGATCGGAATTCCAGATCAGCGAGCGGTCGGTGGTCTTGACGTCGGCGAGGCTGGCGTGGGCTTCGTGGATCAGCTTGTGGCCCTGATCCAGCACGTCGCCGGTGCGGAACACCGCGCAATTGTCCTGCATCACCCGCTGCATATTGAGCCGCAGCTGCGCGGTCGGCGAGCCGCCATTGGCGTTGCGGAATTTATCCAGCCGCGACAGCGCGAGATCGGCCGAGTCCTTCGGCAGGTCGGGCTGCTTGTCGCCGGGCGTGAGCAATTCGGCGCAGCGCAGCGCGGCGGCGCGGCCGAACACCACCAGATCGATCAGCGAATTCGAGCCGAGCCGGTTGGCGCCGTGCACCGACACGCAGGCGGCTTCGCCGAGCGCCATCAAGCCCGGGATCACGCTATCGGTCTCGCCGTTTCTCTTGGTCAAGGCCTCGCCGTGATAGTTCGTCGGGATGCCGCCCATGTTGTAGTGCACGGTCGGCAGCACCGGGATCGGCTCGTGCGAGATATCGACATTGGCGAAAATACGCGCCAACTCGGCGATGCCGGGCAGCCGCTCATGCAGCACCGCGGGATCGAGGTGGTCGAGGTGCAGGAACAGATGGTCCTTGTCCTTGCCGACGCCGCGGCCTTCACGCATCTCGATGGTCATGGCGCGCGACACCACGTCGCGCGACGCCAGATCCTTGGCCGAGGGCGCGTAGCGCTCCATGAAGCGTTCGCCTTCGGAATTCACCAGATAGCCGCCTTCGCCGCGCGAGCCTTCGGTGATCAGGCAGCCGGCCGGGTAAATGCCGGTCGGGTGGAATTGCACGAACTCCATGTCCTGCAGCGGCAATCCGGCGCGCAGCACCATCGCGTTGCCGTCGCCGGTGCAGATATGCGCCGACGTGCATGAGAAATATGCGCGGCCGTAGCCGCCGGTGGCGACGATGACCATGTTGGCGCTAAAGCGATGAATGGTGCCGTCGTCGAGATTGAGCGCGACCACGCCGCGGCAGCGGCCGTCCTGCATGATCAGATCGAGCGCGAAATATTCGATGTAGAATTCGGCGTTATGCTTCAGCGCCTGGCCGTACATGGTGTGCAGCATGGCGTGGCCGGTGCGATCGGCGGCGGCGCAAGTGCGTTGCGCGGTGCCCTTGCCGTAATGGGTGGTCATGCCGCCGAACGGGCGCTGGTAGATCTTGCCGTCTTCCTCGCGGCGCGAGAACGGCAGGCCCCAATGCTCCAGCTCGTAGACAGCGTCCGGCGCGTTGCGGCAGAGATATTCGATGGCGTCCTGGTCGCCGAGCCAGTCGGCGCCCTTGACGGTGTCGTACATGTGCCAGCGCCAGTCGTCCTCGCCCATATTGCCGAGCGAGGCGGCGATGCCGCCCTGCGCCGACACGGTGTGCGAGCGGGTCGGGAATACTTTGCTGATGCAGGCGGTGCGCAAGCCGGCTTCGCTGCAGCCGACCACGGCGCGCAAGCCGGAGCCGCCGGCGCCGATCACCACCACGTCGTAGTTGTGATCCTCGATCGGATAGGCCTTGCCGTTGACCGCGGGGCCGCCGTTGGATTTTCCGTTTGTCGCCATGACTCAGACCCCGAACGATAGCTTGAGGATGGCGAAGGCGCTGGCAAAGGCGACCGCGAAGGAGAAAAACGTGTTCGACAACAGGCAGGCGAACTTGAATTTTTCGTCATGCACGTAGTCGACAATGATCTCCTGCATTCCAATCCACATGTGATAAACGGTGTTGATAATAAACAGCAGCATGATGATCGCCACGATCGGCGAGCCGAGGATCTGCACGACGGCGGCGTGGCTGCGTCCCAAGCAGCGCGATGACGATGACGATCAGCGCGATGGTCAGCGGGATCCCGGCCACCGAGGTGATGCGCTGATGCCAGAAATCCTGCGTCCCGGTATGGGCCGCGCCCAGCCCGCGAACGCGGCGCATCGGCGTGCGCATTTGTTTTTTCATCGGGGGCCTCCCATCGCGAGATAGCCGACGACCCAGACGACGAGCGTGAGCGAAACCGAGCCGACGATGGTCGCCAGAGCCAGGAGTTCGCGTTCGGCCGGCTCAAAGCCGTGCAGCGTGTCCCAGATCAGGTGGCGGACGCCGCCAAGGGTGTGATGGATCAGCGCCCCAGGTGTAGCCGAACAGCACCAGCTGCCCGATCAGGCTGCCCATGAACCATTCGAAATTGGCGTAGGCGTTGGGGCCGGAAGCGGCTGCGACCAGCCACCAGGCCAACAGCAGGATGCCGAAATACAGCACGAAGCCGGTGACGCGATGGAAACCGGACATCATGAACGACAACGTCAGCTTGTAGATTTGCAAGTGCGGAGACAGTGGCCGCGCGCGTTGCGATCCGACCGTCGTATCCGCCTCAAGCTCGGCCATGGCCATTCTCCAGATCGTACCGCCGGAACCCTGTCGGCAGTCGCGGAAGGTTGGTAGCCAAACCGCGGCGGACCCGCAACGGACCAATCGGAGAATCTTCGATCGCTCGGATCAGAAAGATCGCACCCGGCAGCGTGGCGAAATGATTTTGCATGTCTCTTGCGCAGACAGTTTTGCGGTCCGACGACGGTGATTGCACTTGACCGGCCGTCAGAACCAGCTACTTCTTCAATTACGAAGCTTGAACCTCTAATTGCCTCTGTGCAATATGTGTTTTACGTAGCCTGCCTTCGTAAAATAAGAAGGCTGTCCGGACCATGCGCTTCGACTTCACCGATCTCAGCCTATTCCGCCATATCGTCGAGGCGGGCAGCATCACGCACGGCGCCATTCGCGCCAATCTGGCGCTGGCCGCCGCCTCGACGCGCATTCGCAAGATGGAGACCGCGTTCGGCGCCGAACTGCTGGTGCGCGGCCGGCAAGGGGTTTCGCCAACCCAGGCAGGCCGCACGCTGCTGCAACATGCGCGCTCGATTCTGGCGCAGACCGAGCGCTTGCAGGAAGATCTGACCCCGTTTGCGCGCGGGCTGGCCGGTCAGGTCCGGGTGTTGTCCAACACCAACGCGCTCACCGAATTCCTGCCCGAGACGCTGAGCTCGTTCCTCACCGCCTATCCCGACATCAGCGTCGATCTTGAGGAGCGGCTTTCCGACGAGATCGTCGGCCTGATCGCGGAAGGCGCCGCCGATATCGGCATCGTCGCCGGCACCGTCGATTACGGCGGGCTGCATACGTTTCCGTTCCGCAGCGACCGCTTCGTGCTGGTGGTCGGGCGCAATCATCCGCTCGCCAGCCGGTCGCGCATCGGATTTGCCGAAGTGCTCGACTACGACATGGTCGGGCTCGACCGCGCCAGCGCGATCCAGCGCTTCCTCGCCGACAAGGCGAGCCGGATCGGCCGCGCCATCCGCCTGCGCGTGCAGCTGCGCTCCTTCGATGCGATCTGCCGCCTGGTCGAGTGCAATGTCGGCGTCGGCATCGTGCCGGAGACGACGGTGAAACGGACCGAACGCAACATGGCGATCAGCTCGGTTCGCCTCGCCGACCCTTGGGCCTTGCGCGAATTGTCGATCTGCGTGCGCGACGTCGAGACTTTGCCGCCTTATGCAAGGCAGTTGGTCGATCACTTAAGGGCCAGCGTGTGAACAGTCACCGGGACGAGCATGCGCCCGGAATACCGCGGCATCAGCACCCAGTAGTCGAGATCGAGGATCACCGCCGGATCGTATTCGTCGCCGACCTTGTAAGGGAAGTCGGCGCAAGGGTGGTCCTTGGTGGCGACGGTGCGCAGGCGCAGCGCGCCGACATCGCTGCGGCCCGGCAGTTCGGCGGTCGCCAGCACTTCGGTCCAGGCGAACACCGTGAGGCCGGCGAAAAACGGCGCCACGTGCCGCCCGCCATTGATCGCCGCGACATGGAAGGCATTGCCGAGGCCGTTGAAGGACAGCGCCCGCGCCAGCGAAATCGGATGGCCGCCATAGATCAGCCGCTTGCCGAAGCGGCTTTTGCTTTCGGTGAAGTGATCGAAGTGGATGCGCGCGGTGTTCTGATAGAGCCGCGTCGCGATCATGTGTTCGGCGTCCTCGACGGTGATGCCGACGACATGATCGATCTTCTCGCCGGCCTTGTAGTCGCCGAAGCGATGCGGGCTGCCGGCCAGCACATTGTCATAGGCCGCCGTGTCGATCGGCGGGCAGGCGGCGCCGAGCTTGGCGACATCGACGCTCTTCGGCAATTCGGGCACGTTTCTTCAGCCGTCGGCTCGGCCTTCTCGTCGCGCTTGCGCACCATCACCCAGCGCGCATAGTCCAGCACGGTCTCGCCGTTCTGGTTGAAGCCGCTCGAGCGCACGATAGACGATGCCGGTTTTCTTGTTGGAGTTTTCCTTCAGCCCGATCACTTCGGACACGGCATGGAGCGTGTCGCCCGGATAGACCGGTTTGAGAAAGCGGCAGTCGGCATAGCCGAGATTGGCGACCGCATTGAGCGAGACGTCCGGCACGGTCTTGCCGAACACCATGTGGAACACCAGCAGGTCGTCGATCGGCGCGCGCGGGTAGCCGATCTTCTGCGCAAAGGTATCGGAGGATTGCACCGCGAAGCGCGCGCCGAACAGGCCGTTGTACACCGCCACATCGCCGGTGGTGACGGTGCGCGGCGTGGCATGGCGGATTTTTTGGCCGAGGCGGAAATCCTCGAAGAAGTTTCCCGAACTGGTTTTGGACACGGACGGCTCGCTCACGTGACTTGCTCCTTCAACCGATCTTGCCGGCGCCGCCATTGTCACAAAACCGTGAGCCAAACGCTAGGTTCGTTCAACGGGAAACTGATGAGGACGTGTTCAGGCCTCATGCTAGCGTTAGGTGCAAATCCAATCGTGAGGAGGACACGTGATGAAAAAGAGCATTCTGCTTTCGGCGCTGATCGCGGCCGGTTTGGCCTTCGCCCCACTGGCGCCGGCGGCTTTCGCCGACGAGATGAAGAAGGACACCATGTCCAAGGACACGATGTCGAAGGACGACGCATGAAGAAGGACACATGGCCAAGGACGATGTCAAGGACGACGCATGAAGAAGGACAACATGGCCAAGGACATATGCCAAGGACACATGAAGAATGCCGGAGCGGCCGGGTCCGTGCATCCGCGGGCCCGGCGACCGTATCTATAGGGCATAGCCCGATAGGATGGGCAGGGAGCGATGACCGCTGAGGCCATACCACAACTCCGCCCGGCCTGGGTGCGGATCACCCATTGGATCAACGCGCTTGCGATCCTGGTGATGATCGGCTCGGGCTGGCAGGTCTACGACGCCTCGCCGCTGTTCGGCTTCAATTTTCCCAAGGGCATCGCGCTCGGCCAATGGCTCGGCGGCGGGCTGCTCTGGCATTTCGCCGCCATGTGGGTGCTGGTGATCAACGGCATCGTCTATGTGACGCTCGGCCTCGCCACCGGCCGCTTCCGGCGCAAGCTGCTGCCGATCGCGCCGTCGCAGGTCTACGCCGACGCCAAGGCGGCTTTGACCTTCAAGCTCGCGCATGACGATCTCGCGCACTACAACGCGATGCAGAAGCTGCTCTATGCCGGCGTCATCCTGTGCGGCTTCGTGATCGTGGCGTCCGGCCTGTCGATCTGGAAGCCGGTGCAATTCCAGGAATTGACCGCGCTGTTCGGCGGCTACGACTTTGCCCGCTACGTGCACTTCTTTGCCATGAGCGCGTTCGTCGGATTTCTGATCGTGCATGTGGCGCTGGCGCTGCTGGTGCCCAAGAGCCTGCGCGCCATGGTCACCGGCAAATAGGAGCGTGACATGCCGCATTCGCAAGATCATTCCCGGCGTCGACCCAAAGCTCCTGATCAAGGACGCCGGCAAGACTGATGCCCGATGCCGATGCGGCGCAACTTCCTGCGCGGTGCGGCCAGCCTCGGCGCGCTGACGCTTCTCACCGGCTGCGACATCATCGACGGCGATACCGCCGAAGGCGTGTTGCGCAAGATTTCCGAATTCAACGACGGCGTCCAGGCCGCGCTGTTCAGCAGGACCAAGCTGGCGCCGACTTACAAGGAAAGCGACATTACCCGGCCGTTCCCGTTCAATGCCTATTACGACGAGGACGAGGCGCCGGTCGTCGACGGCAACAGCTACAAGCTCGAGATTTCCGGCCTGGTCGACAACAAGAAGCCGTGGACGCTGCAAGAGCTGCACGCGCTGCCGCAGGTGTCGCAGATCACGCGGCATGTCTGCGTCGAAGGCTGGAGCGCCATCGGCTCCTGGCAGGGCGCGGTGCTGTCGGATTTCCTCAAGCGCATCGGCGCCGACACCCGCGCCAAATATGTCTGGTTCAAATGCGCCGAGGGCTACACCAACACCATCGACATGCCGAGCGCGCTGCATCCGCAGACCCAGATGACCTTCAAGTTCGACAACAAGATCTT
This sequence comes from uncultured Alphaproteobacteria bacterium, assembly GCA_963825015.1. Lineage (GTDB taxonomy): Bacteria > Pseudomonadota > Alphaproteobacteria > Rhizobiales > Xanthobacteraceae > Pseudolabrys. The sequence goes on from CAWGRN010000008.1 coordinate 345,400, forward strand.
GCCGCGCGCCTACGGCTTCCCGATGAAAATCCGCATGCCGACCAAGCTCGGCTTCAAGCAGCCGAAATACGTGGTGGCGATGGAAGTCACCAATACCGACCGCGGCGGCTATTGGGAGAACCAGGGCTACAACTGGTTCAGCGGGCTGTAGCGGCCGCCGTCAACGCGCCGTCCGGTAGGCCGGCCTGAAATCCACCGGCGGCGTGGTGATCGCCAGATAGACGAACGGTTCTCCCGTATCGTTGTGCAGTCCGTGGATTTCGCCTGCCGGCGTGCGCACCACTTCGCCGGCGCCGATACGGCGGACCCGATCGTCGGCAAGCAGCATATCCGCCGCGCCCTGTTCCACGATCCAGATCTGCTCCGATGCGGCGTGCGCATGGCGCGGCTGTCCGGCCCCGGGCGCGACGGTCACGCGCGTGACGGTCACTTGCGCCGACGGCGAATTGCCCGGCCACAGCAACTGGACCGAGGTCACACCGGGATTTTCGAGGTTGGTCTGGCTTGTCGCGGCCAGAACCTCGATTGCGGATTTGCGCTTTGTCTCATCCATGGCCGAGATCATGGCGTTCGCCGCAAGGCGGAGCAAGCGACCGGCCCGCCTTGCCAACCGCGCCGCGGACCTTTAGCACTCCGCGCGAGCTCAGTAACGGCGAGGCGTACCAAATGGCGACCCACAATCTCCTTCTGCTCCCCGGCGACGGCATCGGCCCCGAAGTGATGGCGCAAGTGAAGCGCCTCATCGACTTCTTCAACAAAAAGGGTCCGGACAAGTTCGCGACCGAGGAAGGTCTGGTCGGCGGCTCCTGCTACGACGCCCACAAGGTCGCCATCACCGACGAGACCATGGCCAAGGCCAAGGCCGCCGACGCCGTGATCTTCGGCGCGGTCGGCGGGCCGAAATGGGACAAGGTGCCCTATGACGCGCGGCCGGAAGCCGGGCTGCTGCGGCTGCGCAAGGACCTCGACCTCTACGCCAACTTGCGCCCGGCGGTGACCTATCCGGCGCTGGCCGACGCCTCCTCGCTCAAGCGCGAACTGGTCGAAGGCCTCGACATCATGATTTTGCGCGAGCTCACCGGCGGCGTCTATTTCGGCGAGCCCAAGACCATCACCGATCTCGGCAACGGCCAGAAGCGCGCCATCGATACGCAGGTCTACGATACCTACGAGATCGAGCGCATCGGCCGCGTGGCTTTCGAACTGGCGCGCAAGCGGCGCAACAAGGTCACGTCGATGGAAAAGCGCAACGTCATGAAAACCGGCGTGCTCTGGAACGAGGTGATCACCGCCTTGCACGCGCGCGAATTCAAGGACGTCGAGCTCGAGCACCAGCTCGCCGATTCCGGCGGCATGCAACTGGTGCGCAACCCGAAGCAGTTCGACGTCATCGTCACCGACAATCTGTTCGGCGACATGTTGTCCGACATCGCCGCGATGCTGACCGGCTCGCTCGGCATGCTGGCGTCGGCCTCGCTCGGCGAAGCCGATGCCAAGACCAAGAAGCGCAAGGCGCTGTACGAGCCGGTGCACGGCTCGGCGCCCGACATCGCCGGCAAGGGCATGGCCAATCCGATCGCCATGATCGCGTCGTTCGGCATGGCGCTGCGCTACTCGTTCGACATGGGCAAGCAGGCCGACATGATCGACAAGGCGATTGCGGCGACGCTCGACAAGGGCCTGCGCACCGCCGACATCAAGTCGGCGGGCACCAAGGTTGTGAGCACGTCGGAGATGGGCGACGCGATCCTGGCCGAGCTGGAAGCGATGGCTTAGCTTTCGGGGCCGGCGCTAAAGCGCCGTCCCGGAATGACGAATAAAAAAACGCGGCCGTCGGGGCCGCGTTTTTTATTCACTGTCGTCGCCGCGCTAGAACTTCAAGAACGGATTGTTCTTGCCGGGCAGCGAGAACGCGCCGGGCAGCGCCGAGTTGTTGCTGCCGAAGGCGGTGTTGTCGAGCACGCCCGAGGCGCGGTGGTTCGGCAGGATCGCGTAGTCGTGATTGTGCTCGTCGCCCGGCAGAACTTCGGTGCCCGGATCGAGATACGACCGCTTCTGAATGATGATGCGGGTGCGGCTGCGCCCGGCTTCGTCGCGGCTGGTGTAGACCGTGTGGCCGCGCGCATCGACCACCGCGACGCGCTTCTTCTTCGGCGCGGCGTCGGCCGGCAGCGCCAACAGCCCGATGGCGGCGATTGCGGCAATCCCGGTAGCAACGACTTTCAATCGCATGAATTCCTCGCCCAATTCCTCGTCCATGGCCCTATGTTGCAACGCAGTCTAGAAGGTTTCGGTTCGCCGCGACAGGGCCTGCTCACAGGCAATTCTTGGGTGATTTTCATTAAAAAAGGCCCCGCCGGCGTGGCGGGGCCAAATCTCACGCATTTTGGCGTGATTCGATGCGGCTCAACCGCCGTAGTTCTTGGCGAGGTATTCCTTGATCGCCTTGGCGTCGGCCTCGTCGATCGGCGCTTTCAGCACGTTGATCATCTTGTTGACGGTGGCGTCCCAGCCGGCCGCGTTCAGGAACGGCGAGTTCATCGGGATGTAGGCGAGGCTGTGGCAGGCCGCGCAGTTGGCCTCCACCTTATCGAGCGCCGGGGCCGGGCTTGAGCTTGATCACCTGCTCGTCGGCGAGTGCCGGTCGAGGCGATGAGAGCGGCGACGAGTGCAATGACGAATTTCTGCATGGTGTTCCCCCTCAGGCCGTCAGCGTGATGTTTTGCATGACGTTGTTGTGATAGCCGGCCGGATTGAAGATCAACTCGGTGGTCTGGCTCTGGCCGATCTTGTTGGTGGCGTTGACCGTCACCGAGTTCTTGCCCTTCTTGGCGGCGAAGATCGAAGCTCCACGGCCGGAACGCGAAGCGGCCGTTGATCCTGACCCAGCGTCGCGCTGACCCCCAAGTCTTGCCGCCGTCGGTCGAGACTTCCACCGTGCGGATGCCGTAGCCGCCGTCCCAGGCCATGCCGCTGACCGTGACTTTGCCGGCCTTCACCTTGTCGCCGTCGCGGTGGCTGGTGATCAGCGAGTTCACCACGATTTCCGTGATCGGCGTGCTGGCCGCATTTTCCTGAGTGATGAAGCGATCCCGGATCGGGAACTTGCCGACCGGAATGCGATAGGCCGGGTTCATCCAGAACCCGCCCTGCGGCTTGGTCAGCGCGTTGATCTCGACGATGTGCTTCATCCAGTAGGTGCCGGTCCAGCCCGGCACGATGAGGCGCGCCGGCGCGCCGTTGAGATGCGGCAGCGGCTGGCCGTTCATCTCGTAGGCGATGATGGTCGTGTCCTCGATCGCCTTCCAGGCCGGAATGCTCTTGATGAAGTCGGGCGTTGCTGCCACCGCCGGTCCGTCGGCGCCGTTGAAGGCGATTTCGATCGCTTCCTTCTTGAGGCCGGCCTTGTCGAGCACGTCCTTGAGCTTGGCGCCCTTCCAGCGCGCGCAGCCCATGGCGCCATAGCCCCATTCGACGCCTTGCACGTGCGGCTTGGACAGGCCGCGACGGTTGCCGGAGCACTGGTTGACCGCGACCACTTCGACCGCCGGCATTTTCTTCAGGTCGTCGAGCGTGAACTCGGCTTGGCCGTTGGCGCCGTCGCCGCCGACCTTGATCTTGTAGGTCTTGACGTCGATCTCCGGAATGTCCGAGAGGTGATAGCGGACGTAAGAACTGGTCGTTCGGCGTGATCGGCGTGCGCAGATATTCGATCGGCGCTTCGTAGTTCGGCGGCCGGTCGGAGAGCTGGATCAGCGGCTTCTTGCCGGGCAGCGTCCCCATGGTGGCGTAGCTGCCGACGCCCGTCGGGCACGCCCGGCGTGAGACTCGGCGATGGCCGCTTCGGCCGCGGAAAATTTCGGCAATCCGGAAACCGCAAGCGCGGCACCCGCGCCTGCTGTTTGCAGCAGGTTACGTCGTGTGATCATGGTTCCTCTCCCCAGAGGTTTACTAAAGCCATTCCGGCCATCGCCGCGGCTTTAGATAGTCTTCTTTGAATATGATCTGACGAATTCTTGTAGCCGGTCAATTGGAATGGACGTGTAACCGGCGGAAATCGTTGCCGCATTGCAGCGACAGCAGTCTCAGCGAATGAGAATTTGAACTTGAGCGGCTGGCGTCGCGAGCTTAGCGGCCGACTCGCCGCGGCTCCGGGCGGTTGGCCAGCGCCTTCCACAGCAGATGATATTTCGGCGTCGGCGCCAGGATGGGATCGTGCTGGCCGCAGAAGCTGCGATTGAGTTCGGCCTGCGCGAACAGCGCGCCGACTTTCGGCTCGCTGCCGGCCGAAAGCAGCGTCAGCCGCTCGAGCGCGCAGGCCAGCGTGCTCTGGCGCACGAAATCGCCGCCTTGGCAGAACCAGCCGGATATTTGCATCCGCGGGTCGGCATAAGCGCGCACGAAGCCCAGGCAATCCCGCGGCGTGCCCTTCGAAGTTTCGAATGTGACGACCGACAGCGGACCGAATTTGCTGGCCAGTGGCTCGTCCACGCGCACGACCTCGACCGGTCCGAGCGCCGCCGCGCTTTCGACGATCTCGGCTTGCGGATCGGCGAAGCGGGCCGTTTCGCTGCCCGGCCGGTAGATCTCGACCTGGAGATAAGGCGCCGCGCTGTCCGGTTCGCCGAGGCCGAGAATGTCCTTGCGGCCGCCGCCCTCGGCATGCCGGCGAATGGCATAGCTCGACGGCACGTCGGCGGCTTCCGGGATCGAGAGCACGAAGGCCGGGAACGGCCGTTCGATCTCGACCCATGGCGAGCGATGCACCGGTTTGATGACACTCATCACCGGCGGCGATTGAAAGAACGACGCCGCCACGATGGAAAGCACCGCAATTCCACCCATATATGCGAATATCCGCACCAGGGTGGCAGGCAGTTCCTCGCGCCACGAATGCAGAGCCGGGTGCATGGCCTCGTCCCAAGGCAGATATGCCGCCGTTGTCAGCGCCCCAGTTCTCGCCTAGAAGCGCTGCCATTCGGTTGTTCCCGTAGAGGCTACGCCGGACATATTTTTTCGGAGAGTTAACAATGGGTTACAAGGTCGCCGTGGTGGGTGCCACCGGCAATGTCGGGCGCGAAATGCTCAACATTCTGGCCGAGCGGAGCTTTCCCGCCGACGAGGTGGTGGCGCTCGCCTCGCGCAAGAGCATGGGTCAGGAATGCTCCTACGGCGACAAGACGCTGAAGGTGAAAGCGCTCGACCATTACGACTTCTCCGATATCGACATCTGCCTGATGTCGGCCGGCGGCGCGGTGTCGAAGGAATGGTCGCCGAAGATCGCGGCTGCCGGCGCGGTGGTGATCGACAATTCGTCGGCCTGGCGCATGGACCCGGACGTGCCGCTGATCGTGCCGGAGGTGAATGCCGACGCGCTCGCCGGCTTTGCCAAGAAGAACATCATCGCCAATCCGAATTGCTCGACCGCGCAGCTCGTGGTCGCGCTCAAGCCGCTGCATGACAAGGCGACGATCAAGCGTGTCGTGGTGTCGACCTATCAATCGGTGTCGGGCGCCGGCAAGGAAGCGATGGACGAACTGTTCTCGCAGACCAAGGCGGTGTTCACGCTCGGCGAAGTCGTCAACAAGAAGTTTCCCAAGCGCATCGCGTTCAACGTCATTCCGGAAATCGATGTCTTCATGGAAGACGGCTACACCAAGGAAGAGTGGAAGATGATGATGGAGACCAAGAAGATTCTTGATCCCAAAATCAAGCTGTCCGCGACCTGCGTGCGCGTGCCGGTATTCGTCGGCCATTCCGAGGCGGTCAACGTCGAGTTCGAGAATCCGATCAGCGTCGAGGAGGCGCGGACCATTCTGCGCAGCGCGCCCGGCTGTCTGGTGATCGACAAGCACGAGCCGGGCGGCTACGCCACGCCCTATGAATGCGCCGGCGAGGACGCCACCTATATCAGCCGCATTCGCACCGATCCGACCGTCGATAACGGTCTGGTGCTGTGGGTGGTGTCGGACAATCTGCGCAAGGGTGCGGCGCTCAACGCCATCCAGATCGCCGAGTCGCTGATCAACCGCAAGCTGATCCAGGCCAAGCGCAAGGCGGCGTAGCTTCTATCTCTCACGGTCGCTGGGATGCCCCGCTGAAACGGGGCATCCGCGGCGGGCCTTCGCTCTCGCGGATATGCTCGGCAAGTTGCTGAAAGTCTGTGCCCGCGGCGTGGCGCTCGTTGTAGAAGCGGACCACGCGTTGCGCGGTCACCGGCTGGAGTCGCTCGAAACTCCGGCGTGCCGCTTCGAGGTCATGGGGCGACAGGCCGCTTGGTCCCCGGCGCAAGATGCAGATTTGCTTTGCGGTCGGCCATGACAGCCCGGCGGCCTTCGCCAGAATCAGCGCAAGATCGTTATCGGCGCGCCGGTCGTCCATGACCTTTTCCACCAGTTCGCCCGGCGCGTCGCAGAGCGCGGCGAGGGCGGCGACGGTCTCCTCGAACTTGCCGCTTGCGGCGAAGGCGTGCACGACGGCATCGACCGCTTTGCCTGAGCCCTGAATGATTTTGAACTGCGCTTCGGCTGCCCGGTAGTCGCGTTTGGGCTTGGCGTTCGGCTCGGCGGCCACCTCTTGCCCGGTGAGGCCGGCCAGCACCTTTTTGACCTCGGCGACGGCGGCTGGATTGCTGGCGGCGAGCTTGGCGAATACAGCCTCCGAGGCTTTCGAAATCAGCGTGTGGAAATGAACGCGCGGGATGTCCTTGCGCATGCCGACGCAGATCGCCAGCACCTCGTCGTCGATCGATCGGTCGACCAGTTTGCCGTAACCGCTGTCGGAGAATTGCGCGCCCTCGTTCCGCGTGACCGAGAGCACCACGTCACGGTTGCCGCGGGTGACCAGCGCGTCGCTGATATTCTCACTGAGCGCTGCGCGTTTCGAAATGGCGAGCAGCCGCTCCTGGCTGTTGTCCGCGGCGATCGCCAGCAGGTCTTCGTCGGTGAGCCGGGGCGACTGGGTCAGAATCGGGCCGGCCACCTCGATCGATTTGTCGCGGGCGAGCTGGCGCACTGCCGCCGGCGGCGCATTCTCGACCGGCGCCAGCCGGCTGGCGAGTTCGGCGCGCGCCTTGGTCTCGATTCTTTCCGCCAGACGGGAAATCACGCCGTCGAACAAGTCGATTTGCTCGCCGGAATAATTGCCGGCGCCGGCCAGGAACAGGTCGGTGACCCGCCGGAGAATTTCCGCCTGTTTTCCGGCCGAGCCGGAGGCGAAGGTGCCTTCGAGTTCGACAAGCAGCGATCGCTCTACCGTCACTGACAAAATCCGTTCCGGGAATGACAGCGATCATATTTGGCGGCAGGAAATTACCACCGCGTTAGGCGGCGACGGCACATTGTAGCTAACCGCCGCGGCGCCGGCCGGCGTCAGGGTTAAAGACCGGTAAGCGAAATGTTTCGAGAGCCCGGCAACCGCGGCGTTTCAAGGCCGCGGCGGTGCGCCGGCGGCCGGCCGCTCGATCGGTTTGAATTCGCCGCTGGCCTTGTCGAGCACCGACAGGTCGCCGGTGGCGACGCCGAAAAAGGCGCCGTGCAAAGTGACCTGGCCGCGCTCGACGCGTTTGCGCAGCCGCGGAAACGTCATGAGATTGTCGAGGCTGTTGACGACATTGGCCTGTTCGAGGCGTGACATGTAGTCGGCCGCCGAGCGCTCGCCGCGCGGCCCGACTTTTGCCGCGGCCGGCGACATCAGCCGCATCCAGTTTCCGATGAAGTCGCCGGGCGATAACGGCGCGGCATCCTCCGCGAAGGCCCGAACGCCGCCGCATTGCGCATGGCCGAGCACCACGATGTGCTTGACGTTCAGCGCCGCGACGCCGAATTCCAGGGCCGCCGAGACGCCGTGGGCATGGCCGTCCGGCGCATAGGGCGGCACGATATTGGCGACGTTGCGGACGACGAAAAGTTCACCCGGCCCGGCGTCGAACACCACTTCCGGCGAGACGCGGGAATCGGAGCAGCCGATCACCATGATCTCGGGCGACTGGCCGTGGGCGGCAAGCTCGCGGTAGCGGTCCTGCTCCCTCTGCAACCGGCCGGCCGAGAAAGCGCTGTAACCATCGATCAAACGCTGCGGAAAGACCATTGCTGTCATACGTCCTTTGGGTCGGAAATAGCCCCTTCATTTCCATATCGGCTCAATCCAGGCAAACCCCATGCCGGGATGGCGGACCTGCCATATCCTTGGGCAGCCGGAATCAGCGGCATATTCATCACTTGTTCACCTGGAATCGTCGAGAACAGGCCCAACAACGCATGCTTTCGCCCGACAAGCCAATTACCTCAATTTCATCGCCGCCGCGATTTCGGACGTCCGGAATCTCGGGCGGCCAGATTGCCGTTTTGTTTGCCGCGCTTGACCTTGCTGATTTCCATTCCGATCTGGACCCACCCGCTGCCGCCGCTGTCGGACTACGTCAATCACCTGGCCCGCATGCACGTGATTGCGACGCTGCCGACCAACCCGCTGCTGGCGAATTTCTACGAACTCAATTGGCAGGTGATCCCCAACCTGACCATGGATCTGATCGTGCCGCAGCTCGCGCGATTCATGAACGTCTACCTGGCCGGCCAAATCTACATCGTGGCGATGTTCGCCCTGATCATTTCGGGGACGCTGGCGCTGAACCGCGCGCTGGTCGGCCGTTGGACGGTGTTGCCGCTGTTCGCCTTTCCGCTGCTGTACAATTACGTGTTCCTGGTCGGATTGATGAACTACATATTCGGCATCGGCCTCGCGCTATGGGCGCTGGCCGGATGGATCGCGGTGCGCGAACGCGCCTGGCCGATCCGCATCGCCTTGTCGACGGCATTCGTTGTCGCGCTGTTTTTCTGTCACCTCTCGGCGCTCGGCATTTACGGCGTCGGCCTGCTGTCGTTTGAAATTCTGCGGCTGTGGGAGTGGCGGCGCGATCACTGGCCGATGCGGATCGTGGATTTCGTCGCCAGCGGCCTGCCGTTCCTGGCCGCCGCGCCGTTGCTTTATGCAAGCCCGACGCTGCGGCTGATCGGCGGCACCTATTGGGATCAGCGCGGCAAGATCGACGGGCTGATGTATGTCATTACCGATTATTCCGACGTCGTGGCTTTTGCGCTGGTCGGCATAATGGCGGCCGGCATCGTCTGGGCCGTCCGCCACCGCGTGCTGCACTTTCATCCGCTGGTCTTCGTGCTGCTCGCCGTCGGCGGTCTGGTGTATTCGCAGTTGCCGCGCGTCATGTTCGACACTTACATGACCGATCAGCGCGTGCCGATCGGCGTCGCCTTCATGCTGTTCGCGTGCGGCGATCTGAACTTACGGCACCGTCTGGTGCGGCGCGGCTTCCTCGTCGCATTGATCGTGTTGATCGCCGGCCGTCTGATCGAGATCGATTACAATTGGTCGCAACTGTCGGATTCGACCAGCCAGTTCCGCTCGTCGGTGCGCCGCATCGTGCCGGGCTCGAAAGTGTTCGTCGCCTATGCCGACCGCTCGCTCGGCGAGGACGTGCGCGATCTCGGCCTGGTTCACGCCGCCTGCATCGCCACCATCGAGCGTTCCGCGCTGGTCACCACGCTGTTCACGGTGCCCGGCAAGCAGGTGCTGCATGCCCGTCCGGAATTCCACGACTTTGTCGACGCCCAGGACGGCACGCCGCCCTCGACGTCCCAGCTTGTCGTTGCCGACGAACACCCGCTGCCGAACACGCCCGCGTTCTGGTTGAACTGGACCAAGTTCGATTATCTCTACGTTCTGTTCACCGAAGACGAGGCGCCCAATCCCGATCCGGCGCGCCTCAAGCTCGTCGCCGACGGCGACCGCTTCCAGCTTTATAAGATTCTCAAGCGGGGCGAGTTGCCTGGCACGTCAAGCCGATATCCCGGCCGCTACTCCGTCGGCGAGCGATAGAGATCAAGCTCAAGACCAAAGTTGATCAGAGACTAGGCATCGGCGTGGCTTGATAGTTTGCCGACGGCCGGTAAAGTCGGCCCATGAGCATCCGACCGCGCCGCAGCGTTCTCTATATGCCGGGCTCCAATGCCCGCGCGCTGGAGAAGGCCAAGACCCTTGCCGCCGATGGCGTCATCCTCGACCTCGAAGATTCGGTCGCGCCCGACGCCAAGGAAGCCGCCCGCAAACAAGTCGGCGATGTCGTGAAGGCCGGCGGCTTCGGCGCCCGCGAGGTGTTCATCCGCACCAATGGCATCGATACGCCCTGGTTTAGCGACGATCTGACCGCGGCCGCGCAGGCCGCGCCGGACGGCATTGTGGTGCCGAAGATTTCCTCGCCGCAGCAACTGGAAACCATCGGCCAGCGCCTGCTCGACATGGGCACCGACCACAAGACCCGCGTCTGGGCCATGATCGAGTTGCCGCTGGCGGTGTTCAACGTGCTGTCGATCGCCGCCTGCGCCAAGGATTCCGAGACGCGGCTGGCCGGTTTCGTCATGGGCACCAACGACATCGCCAAGGATACCCGGGCGCGGCAGGTGCCGGGTCGCTGGCCCATGATCGGCTGGCTGATGAATTGCATCGCCGCCGCGCGGATCTACGGCATCGATGTGCTCGACGGCGTCTATAACAATATCGGCGATGCCGACGGCTTCGTGCAGGAATGCGAGCAGGGCCGCGACATGGGCTTCGACGGCAAAACCCTGATCCACCCGAACCAGATCGCGCCCTGCAACACGGTGTTTTCGCCCTCGGCCGACGAAGTCGCCTGGGCCCGCACCATGATCGCGGCCTTCGACCTGCCCGAGAACAAGAGCAAAGGCGTGGTCTCGATCGACGGCCGCATGGTCGAGCGCCTGCACGCCGACATGGCCAGGCGGACGGTGGCCATCGCCGAGGCGATTGCGGCGCGATAGACCCCGCAGCCGCGGCTTTGGTGTAAGCTTGCGGCAATGCGGGGGGCGGCGATGGTCGACATCTGCAAGAATTTAGTGCGGCCGGCCGCGCTGGTATTGGCGCTGCTGCTGCCGGCAAGCGGCGTCCTGGCGGCGGAAGCCGGCGATTACGCGCCGCAAAATATCGAGAAGACTTTCGGCCGCTTTAGCTGGCTCTGCATGGTCAATGCGCTGTGCCCTGTGAGCGAGCATGTGCGCGGCGTCATCAAGCGGGCGATCGCGCATGACCGTGCCGCCGAATATCTGCTGGGGCTGACGCTCTTGACCGGCGACGGGCTGCCGAGCGACCGCGCCGCCGGCATGGTCTGGGTGGTGCGCGCCGCCGAGCAGGGCGAGCCGGACGCTGCCCGTAACGTTGCCGGCCGGATGCGCAACGGCGAGGCTATCCAAATCGATGAAACCAAAGTCGCCGCGGCGTTGAAGCGGCAGGCCGACGCCGGCGATGTCGGATCGATGCGCGCGCTCGGGCCGATGTATATCGGCGGCCGCGGCGTCAAACAGGATCTGGCCGCAGGCCTCGGCCTGTTGAAGCGCGCCGTCGAGAAAGGCTCGTCCGATGCCGAGAAGGATCTTTCGCAGCTTTATCTGAACGGCGCGCCGGGCCTGCCGGCCAACCGGCCCGAAGCCATGAAGTGGCTCGCCGTTTCCGCGCGCCATGGCAATGTCGATGCGATGGTCAGCCTCGGCTATATGTCGATGAGTACGCCGATCGGCGTGCCTTCAAGCCAGGCCAATCTTGCCGAAGGCTTCTGCTGGCTGATGCGTGCCGCATTGCTCGACAATGTGCAGGCGCACGAAAAGCTCAGCATGATCTTCGCTCGCGGCGAAAAGGACAGCCACGGCACGGTGATCCCGATCGATCTGATCCAGGCCGACTACTGGTTCAGACTGGCGGCGCGCAGCCCTTATCACGACAATTCGCAGATCCGCTCGATGATCGAGCCGCACATGACCACCGAGCAGCTTGGCGAAGCCAAGCGCCTGTTCGAGGCTTGGCATCCGCGAACCATCGAGGAAATCAAGACCCTCCCGATCACGCTGCCGCCGGCCAATGGCGCGCCGGCGCGCAATTGCGCGGCAATAACCTAGCGGCTTGCTCGTATCTCATAATGTCGGTGTATCCCTCTGGATGTGGCAATGGCGTCGCAGATGCAGTAGTGTTTTCGCCGGTGGGGCAAAAAAACAGACAAGTGGGAGAGGAAATCAACATGCGCCGATTGTTATTCACATTGTTCGCCGGTGTGCTCAGCGTCGCTGCCGTTTCGACTGTTCAGGCCGCGAGCGATTTTCCCAACCGGTCGATCCGGCTGGTTGTCGGCTTTGGGCCGGGCGGCGCGACCGATACATTCGCCCGTATCTTTTCCGGTCCCTTGAGCAAGGCGCTCGGCCAGACGGTTTTCGTCGAAAACGTCGCCGGCGCCAGCGGCTTCATCGGCTGGCGAACGGTGGCCGCCGCCACGCCGGATGGCTACACGCTGATGATGGCGGAAAATGCTTTGGTGATCCGCCCCGGCTTCAAGGACATCAAGCCGGAGTTTGATCCGACCAAGGAATTCACACCGGTCGGGTTCTTGGCGACATCGCCGCTGGCGCTCTGTGTGGCCAATGCGGTGCCGGCCAACAACATGAAAGAGCTGATCGCGCTGTCGCATTCGGTGTCCAAGAAGCTGACCTTCGCGTCGGCTGGCGTGACGTCGGTGTCGCAATTGGTCTGGGACGTGATTCGCGCCGGCGCCAAGCTCGACGCCATCGACGTGCCCTATCGCGGCGGCGGCCCGGCCATGGCCGATCTGATCGCCGGTCATGTCGACATGACCATGCCGTCGAGCCAGGTGGCCAAGGCGCTGGTGGAAGGCAAGCGGATCCGCTGTCTGGCCGTCACCGGCAAGGAACGCTCACCGGCGCTGCCGGACGTGCCGACGCTGGCGGAATCCGGCATCAAGACGGCCGACGTCGACCTGCGGTTCTGGTTCTCGATTTTCGGACCGAAAGCTTTGCCGGCCGACGTGACGGCAAAGCTGCAAAAGGCCTTCCAGCAAGCCTTGGCCGACCCGCAACTGAGCGAGCGTTTGAAGTCGCTCGACATCAAGGCCGACTACCAGCCTGGCGCGGTGCTGGAGAAACGCGTCGTCAGCGATGTCAAGAACTGGGGCAACTTCATCGCGTCGCAAGGCCTGAAGGGACAATAGCCGGAGCCCGTCATTCGTCACGCGCGCCGGCCGCAAGGCCGGCGCGATTTTTATCCGAGTCCAGGAGGCAAGCTTGAACGACGATCGCAGCCGGCGCGCGCAGAAATGGGTCAACGAGGAATTCTACAAGGTCCTCGACGTCTTCGGCTTCCGTTCGGTGATGTTCGTCGAATGGGGCTTCCGGCCAGCCGACGTGCGCCGCACCACCGAACGCATCAAGCACCCGGCCGCGGTGGTCAAGCAGTGGGTCAAGACCGCCGAACAGGAGCAGAAGCTCGCCGAGCAAGCCGAGGCGACCGGCCACCGCGAGAGCGCCGCCGAGTTCTATTACCGCGCCGCGCTGTATTACGGGCCGCCCTGCGGCGTGCTGCACGCCAACACGCCGCGCAAGCTCGAACTCTATAAGCGCATGGTGCACTGCTACACGCGCTTCACCGAATTGTTCGACGAAGCGCCGGTCCGCCGCGTCGAAATTCCGTTCGAGAACGGCAAGACCATCCCCGGCATTCTGCAGACCGTGCCCGGCGTCAAGGCGCCCTGCGTGCTGGTGATCCCCGGCATGGACACGATCAAGGAGTACATGCCGAGCCCGTACCACAATCACTTCCGCCGCCGCGGCATGGCGACGCTGACCATCGATGGCCCGGGGCAGGGCGAGAGCAACACCCGCGAGACCTGGGTCACGCTCGACAACTTCGAGCGCGCCGGCAAGGCGGCGATCGATTTCATCGAGAAGCTTCCCGAAGTCGACGCCAGCAAAGTCGGTGTCTATGGCTGGAGCATGGGCAGCTACTGGGGTCCGCGCGTCGCCGCCTTCGACCCGCGGGTCAAGGCGCTGGTCGGCGCCATGGGCGTGTTCCTGCAGAAGGACACGATCTTCAAGCACTCCAAGCCGGCCTATCGCGCCAACTACATGTATATGTCGAACATCCACGACGAGGACGAATTCGACAAAATGGCCGCGCAGATGACGCTCGAGCCGATCGCCGGCAAGGTCAAATGCCCGACGCTGCTGGCAATGGGCGAGTACGACGAACTATGTCCGCTGGAGGACGGCGAGCGCATGTTCGAACTGCTCGGCGGTCCGAAGGAACTGTGGGTCTATGAGGACGAGTCCCACACCTTCGGCAGCCGCCTGCCGGATTTCTATCCGATGGTGGCCGACTGGATGCGCGACGCGCTCGAGGGCAAGATCAAAGCGGGCCACAAGAAGCGCATCGATTACGCGGTGCGCTAGAGGGCCGGCCGGCGCGCCCGCGCTGACGCGCGGGCTCTATCCACTAATGACCTATAGTGGGCCCGCGTAGGGCCGGTCCCACGTTTTGTTTGCTATCACGTGCGTGATGACAAGCCGCATCGCTTCGGCTAGGTCGTGAATCTATGACGGCAAAGATCATCGACGGCAAAGCGGTTTCGGCGAAAATACGCGCCGATTTAAAGCGGCAGGTGGAGACGCTTGTCACCAAGGGCATCAGGCCCGGTCTGGCCGTCATCATGGTCGGCGACAATCCGGCGTCCGCCGTCTACGTCCGCAACAAGATGCGGGCGTGCGAGCAGGTCGGCATACGTTCGTACCGTCGCGACTTTCCCGGCGATACCGATCCCCAGGTTGTCCTCGATCTCATCGATGAGCTCAATCTCAACGACGACGTCCACGGCATCCTGGTGCAGCTTCCGCTGCCGCCTCAGTTCTCCATCCCGCACATCGTTCGCGCGATTTCCGCGGAAAAGGACGTCGACGGCTTCCACCTCTATAATATGGGCGGCCTGGTCGTCGGCGATACCGTGTTTCCGCCCTGCACGCCTTACGGGGTGGTGAAGCTCCTGGAGCACGAAGGCATTGCCTTGGAGGGAAAAAACGTCGTCGTCGTCGGCGCCAGCAATATCGTCGGCAAGCCGATGGCGCTGATGTTGATGCAGCGCGACGCCACCGTCTGCATCTGCCACGCCAAGACCCGTGACCTGGCCCAGTTTACGATCCTCGCCGACATTCTTGTGGTTGCGGCCGGCAAGCCGAATCTCATCGTCCCTCAGATGGTGAAAACCGGCGCGGTCGTGATTGACGTCGGCATCAACCGGCTGGCGTCCGGAAAACTGGTCGGCGACGTGGATTTCGAAGGGGTCCGGCAAAAGGCTTCGCACATCACGCCGGTTCCCGGCGGCGTCGGACCGATGACGGTCACGATGCTGTTGGCAAACACGGTCGCCTCGGCGGAACGCAAGGCGGTTCATGCGCACCGCGCCGCAATTTAGCGCTCAGCGCGGCAGCGCCGCCGGCGCGCACAGCACGTTCGCAAACGCGATCGCGCCTAGGCAATAAACGTTTGTCACAATGCTCGGAAATTTCATGCGCCCAGGGCGCGCGGGCGCCGCCGGTGCTGCCATTCGAACTGAACCAGAATGATCACGCTAGCGGCCGCTGCGAAAAAACACCAGACCGACACGAACGACTCCCAATAGAGCGTGTAGCTCACATAGGCGCCGACGATGACAATGGCGGCGAGAGCGACCATTGCGCGATGCGACGATAGCGCGATCGCGCCGCCGGTCGCGACCAAATATGCAGTGCCCATCAGGTACGATATTTCGCCCTCGCTTACGTAAGCGACATGGTGGCCGATAATGCGAGCGGCGTGCGGAACGGTGAATATCGCGACGAGGTAGTAAGCGCCTACTGCAAGGCCGGCAATCGCACAGGCCGCCATGGCCATCCGGCGTCGTTTATTCGGTTCGATAAGCAGGCAGGTCACCGGCACGTATACCGGCCAAAGCACCTCCGCAAACAACAGATACAGATAGGTCAGGAACGACGCCGATGCGCCATCGGGAGCGACCGGGAGCTGCAGCCAAAGCAAGCCCTCGACGGCCTGCTGGGCCGCGAAGATGAGGGGCACGGCGGCCAGAGGCCATTCGCGCGGCGTGCGTGCTCTGCTGAGAGCCGCAATTCCGACCCCACCGGTGACGGCGGCGGCAACGAAGCTCGCGGTGGCGGAAAAGCACATCGTTTAAAACGATGCGCTCGCGCCTAAGCCAAGTCCAGCACCGGGCGATATACTCACGCCCACGGGCGTTCGGCCGCGGCCTTGGCCTCGTAGCTGACGATCTTGCTCTTCTTCTGATGCGTCAGCCCGATATCGTCGAGGCCGTTGAGCATGCAGTGCTTGCGGTGGGCGTCGATCTCGAACTTCACCGTGCCGCCGTCGGGGCCGCGGATTTCCTGCTTCTCCAGGTCGATGGTGAGCGTGGAATTGGCGCCGCGGTCGGCGTCGTCGAACAGCTTCTCCAGATCCTCCGGCGAGACGCGGACCGGCAGCACGCCGTTCTTGAAACAGTTGTTGTAGAAAATGTCGCCGAACGAGGTCGAGATCACGCAGCGGATGCCGAAATCCAACAGCGCCCAGGGCGCGTGCTCACGGCTCGAGCCGCAGCCGAAATTGTCGCCGGCGACCAGAACTTTGGCTTTGCGATAGGCCGGCTTGTTGAGCACGAAGTCGGGGTTTTCGCTGCCGTCGTCCTTGTAGCGCTGCTCGGAGAACAGGCCCTTGCCCAGTCCGGTGCGCTTGATGGTCTTCAGGTATTGCTTGGGGATGACCATGTCGGTGTCGACATTGATCATCTTCATCGGCGCCGCGACGCCCTCCAAGACGGTGAATTTATCCATGGGTCCACTTGCTCTCTGTCGATCCGAGGGCCGGGGTTTACCGCGAAGCGCCCGATAACGGAAGGCCTCCATGGCGCCGGCAGACCTGACCCGGTCGGCGCATTAATCGGCGCATTAATCGGCGCTGGCTTCGATCGCATCGATGTCGTCATCCGACAGGCCGAAATGGTGGCCGATTTCGTGCACCAGCACGTGGGTGACGATGGCGCCCAAGGTCTCCTCGTGCTCGGCCCAATAGTCGAGGATCGGCCGGCGGTAGAGCCAGATCATGTTGGGCATCAGTTGCGGCGCGGTCTCCGACTGGAACGGCAGTCCCACACCTTGAAACAGGCCGAGCAAGTCGAACTCGCTGTCGAGCTTCATGGCTTCTACGACGCTTTCCTCGGGGAAATCCTCGACCCGGATGATGAGGCCCTCGCAAAGCGCCCGGAAATGCTGCGGGCAACCGGGCATAGGCCTCGGCCGCCATGGCCTCGAATTCGGCCAAAGACGGCGAAATCTGCCCTCGCCAGGCCTGCGGGCCGTCGAATTGCCGTGTCATACCAATGTTCTAGGCCAAGAGGGCCCGGCAACCAAGGTGTTGACGGAAGCGCCGGAATGAGCGACCGTTAACCATTAAGGCAGGATCCATGGGGACTGGGGCTATGCGTCGGGTTGTGGCTGGCTTTGCCTTGGCGGCACTGATGGTTGCGGTCGTCGCCGGTTTTTCGAAACCGGCTTCGGCAGAGTTCTTCGGCTGCAACGACAGAAACAGCAGCCGCATCATCTCAAGCCACGCCTACAGCGCCCACGCCAGCACCCGCTACACCCACGAGTTTGCCGCGCAATCGTCGCGCCGCTACGTGACCCGCTACCCGCGCACGACCTATCGCCGTCTTCCCGACCGCTGGCGTTAGCCGCGCCGATGCAGCGCACCGTTTTCATATTCGGATTGCTGGCCGTCGTTTTGGCCGGCACGTCGGCTATGGCCGAACCTTCCGATCGCGGTGCGACCCGTGACTTCGCCGCGCAATCGTCGCGGCCGCGCATCACCATCTATCCGCGTCACCTCCAGCCCGGTCCCGCCTCCAAGCGCCATTGCCGCGCCTGGCTGGAAAAGGAATACCGGGTCAGCGGCCCGGTCATCGTCCCGCGCCAGCATTGCTACTGGGACTAGCGAACCGAAACGGCCCGGCCGCGTTATACCTTCGTCACGAGGGGCGGCTTGGAGTTGAACACATGTCGAAGTTTGCCAGAATTATCGCAGGCGCGGTTCTGATCGGCGGCGCCATTGCCGTCAGCGCTGGTCCCGCTGCGGCCCAGCGCCACGGCGGCAGCCACCATGGCGGCTCTCACCACGGCGGTGGATGGCGTCACGGCGGCGGCTGGGGACCGGGCATCGGCTTCGGCTTTGGTTCGCCGTACTATTATGGCGGCGGGCCTTATTACGCGGCGCAGCCGGACTGCGGCTGGACGCGCGTGCGGGTCTGGCGCAATCACCATTGGGTGATCCGCCGCTCATGGCGTTGCTGGTAATGCGCTGCTGGTAATTGCGGCGCGGCGGGAACGAAGTTCCGCGCCGGGTTCCCTTCCACGCTTTGCCGTGAAACCAAATCGGCCGGTTCGGCGTTTCCCTATATGGAAACGACAAGGAGGTACCCCATGAGTAAATTCTTGACGCTGAGCGCAGCGGTTGCGGCCTTGTGCGCCGTTGCGGTTTCGACGCCGGCGAGCGCTACCGAGCGCAAGGCCGACGGCATCCACAATGGCCAAGCTGCCAGCACGGAATTCAGCGCGCGGCGGCGCCATCATCATTATCGGCATTACTCGCTATTACGGCCCGCGCTATTACAGCAGGCCGTACTACGGCTATCCGTACGCCTATGCCTACGGGCCGCGCTATTACGGCTACCGGCACTACTATCGCCGGCCGGGCGTGTCATTCAGCTTCGGTTTCTGACCGCGCCTGAAAATGAAAAGGCCCGCAGCGATGCGGGCCTTTTTGTTTTTCAATTCTCAAAACGTCGCCGCGCTATTTCCACTCTCGTACGTCGACGAAATGTCCGGCGATCGCGGCGGCGGCGGCCATCGCGGGCGACACCAGGTGGGTGCGGCCCTTGTAGCCCTGGCGGCCTTCGAAGTTGCGGTTCGAGGTCGAGGCGCAACGCTCGCCCGGCTTCAGCTTGTCCGGATTCATGGCCAGGCACATCGAGCAGCCCGGCTCGCGCCAGTCGAAGCCGGCGGCCTTGAAGATCTTGTCGAGGCCTTCGGCTTCCGCCTGCTCCTTAACGAGACCGGAGCCCGGCACGATCATGGCGTAGACATTGCCGTTGACCGTCTTGCCCTCGGCGATTTTCGCCGCGGCGCGCAGGTCTTCGATGCGGCCATTGGTGCAGGAGCCGATGAAGACGCGGTCGAGCTTGATGTCGGTGATCTTCTCGCCGCCGTTGAGGCCCATATAGCCGAGCGAGCGGATCGCGGCTTCGCGCTTCTTGTCGTCGACGATTTCCGACGGCACCGGCACGATGCCGGTGATCGAGGCGACCTGCTCGGGGCTGGTGCCCCAGGTGACGATCGGCGGCAGCTTGCTGGCATCGAGCCGCACTTCGCGGTCGAAATGCGCGCCGTCGTCGGAGCGCAAGGTTTCCCAGTAACGCATGGCCTTGTCCCAGGTGTCGCCCTTGGGCGATTTCGGCCGGCCCTTGAGATAGTCGTAGACCTTCTGATCCGGCGCGATGAAGCCGGCCTTGGCGCCGCCTTCGACCGACATGTTGCAGATCGTCATGCGGCCTTCGATCGAGACGTCGCTGATCGCTTCGCCGGCATATTCCAGCGCATAGCCGGTGCCGCCGGCGGTGCCGATCTCGCCGATGATGGCGAGGATGATGTCTTTCGCCGTGACGCCGGGCGGCAGTTTGCCGTCGACCGTCGCGCGCATGTTCAACGACTTCGCCTGGATCAGCGTCTGCGTCGCCAGCACGTGTTCGACTTCCGAGGTGCCGATGCCGTAGGCGAGCGCGCCGAAGGCGCCATGCGTCGCGGTGTGGCTGTCGCCGCACACGATGGTGGTGCCGGGCAAAGTGAAGCCCTGCTCGGGGCCGATGATGTGGACGATGCCCTGGCGCTTGTCGAACTCGTTGTAATACTCGATGCCGAAGTCCTTGGCGTTCATCGCCAGCGTGGCGATCTGCTCGGTCGATTCCGGATCGGGATTGGGTTTGTTGCGGTCGGAGGTCGGCACGTTGTGGTCGACCACGGCCAGCGTCTTTTCCGGCGCATGCACTTTGCGGCCGGCGGTGCGCAGGCCCTCGAAGGCTTGCGGCGAGGTGACTTCGTGGACCAGGTGACGGTCGATATAGATCAGGCTGGTGCCGTCCGGCTGTTCGTCGACCAGATGATCGTCCCAGATTTTGTCGTACAGCGTGCGCGGTTTCATGACGTGATGACCTTAGCTCGGATTGAAAGAGGCGTTGCGGGAGCGCGGCGTCGTGGCGCCGGTCAAAGTCCCGCTTGCACCGCCGTCAGGCGTCCGAAGAACCGCCACGGCAGCCGCGCATGATCGCAAAGAATGATCCGCTGAGCCTTGGTAACCATGGCCGCTATATAGACCCTTGCGCGGGCTTCGACAATGAAGCGAAGCGTCGAGTCCTGAACGCGAAAAGGGGCCGAATGCCGGCCCCTTGAAGCAAACTGCAATGGCGCGCCAACGCTATTTCTTCGCGGCGGCCTTCGGTGCTGCTTTGGGGGCCTTGGCCGCCTTGGGCGCGCTGGCTTCTGCCTGGGCAGCCGCGGCGGTTGCTTCCAACGCGTGCGCGCTGGTCGCTTCCGAGATACGGGCCTTCTTGCCGCGCAGGCCGCGCAGGTAATACAGCTTGGCGCGGCGCACCTTGCCGCGGCGCACAACCTTGATCGAGTCGATCATCGGCGCGTAGAGCGGGAACACGCGCTCGACGCCTTCGCCGTAGGAAATCTTGCGCACGGTGAAGTTCTCGTTCAGCCCGGCGCCGGCGCGGCCGATGCACACGCCTTCGTAGGCCTGGATGCGGTTCTTGTCGCCTTCGACGATCTTGACGTTAACCAGCACGGTATCGCCCGGCCCGAAGTCGGGGATTTCCCTGCCGATCGACAGTTTTTCCATCTGCTCTTTTTCGAGCGTCTGAATGAGGTTCATGGCAAATTCTCCGTCGGCAGCGCCAGCAACCGGCGCGCGGTCATTGTCTGGTCTGAAAGGGTTGGCGAGCTTCTAGACCAAAGCTAAGCGCTTGTCACCCTCGGCTTTTGGGCCGGTTTTGCGGCCCTTTTCGGGCCAGATAGGCCGCCCAGAGGTCCGGCCGCCGCTCTTTGGTCAGCCGTTCGGCCTCGGCCCGGCGCCATTCCGCGACCTTGGCGTGGTCGCCCGAGGTCAGCACCTCCGGGATCGGCTCGCCTTCGAACACCGCGGGCCGGGTAAATTGCGGGTATTCCAGCAGGCCGTCGGCGAAGCTTTCCTCGACGCCCGAGGCCTCCTTGCCCATCACGCCGGGCAGCAGCCGGACGCAGGCGTCCAGCAGGCCGAGCGCCGCGATCTCGCCGCCGGACAGCACGAAATCGCCGAGCGAGACCTCCTCCAGGCCGCGCGCCGCGATCAGCCGCTCGTCGACGCCCTCGAAGCGGGCGCAGACGATCACGACGCCTGGCCCGGCCGCCAGGGCCGCGGCGCGGCTTTGCGTCAGCGGCGCGCCGCGCGGGCGACATCAGCAGGCGCGGACGCGGGTCCGGCGGGATGGCATCGAGCGCGCTGGCCAGCACGTCGGCCTTCATCACCATGCCGGGGCCGCCGCCGGCCGGCGTGTCGTCGACGGTGCCGTGCCTGTCGGTGGCGTGGCTGCGGATGTCGATCGCGTCCAGCGACCAGATGCCCGTGGCCAGCGCCTTGCCGGCCAGGCTGATGCCGAGCGGGCCCGGAAACATTTCCGGAAAAATCGTGAGGACCGATGCGCGCCACATGGCCGTTACTCGCTCACTGTCGGCAGCACGATGATGATCTGCCGAAGCGCGGTGTCGATCTTCGGCACCACGGCTTCGGTGAACGGCAGCAGCAGCGGCTCGCCGCCGGCAGTGGTCGCGATCTCGATCAGATCGCCGGCGCCGAAATTATGGATCGCGGTCACCGCGCCGAGCGGAACGCCTTCCGGCGTCACCGCCGCCATGCCGACCAGGTCGGCATGATAGAACGTGTCTTCCTCTTCGATCGGCGGCAGCCGGTCGCGCGGCACGAACAGATCGAGGTTGCACAAGCTTCGCCGCCGCGTCGCGATCGTCGACGCCGGCGATGCGCGCGACCAGATGATCTTTCGCCGCGCGCAGCGTTTCGATTTCGAAACGCCGCGCGCCGTCTTCGGTTTCCAGCGGGCCGTAGTCCGCGACCGCCAGCGGGTCCTGCGTGAACGACCACAGCTTCACCTCGCCGCGAACGCCGTGCGCGGCACCGATACGGGCGACGCGGATACGGGCGGTCATGGCTCGGTCATGGCGCTACGCCGCAAGCGTCAGCTCGCCGGCGCGTCGGCGCGCGGCAGCCTTGTCGGCCGCGGCCTTTTCGTTGGCCTTGTCGTGTCGCCGCGGTCTTGGCGGCGGCGTCGCCGGCTTCCTTGGCCTTGAGCGCTTCTTCCTTCGGCGGCCTTGCGTTCCTTGCGCGGGATCGCCTTTTCCGGATTGTTGCGCTTGGTGCGCGTCTTGACGCCGGCGGCGTCGAGGAAGCGCATGACGCGGTCGGACGGCTGCGCGCCCTTCTTCATCCAGGCCTGCGCCTTGTCGAGATCGAACTTGAGCCGCTCGGTCTTTTCCTTCGGCATCAGCGGATTGAAGAATCCAAGACGCTCGATGAAGCGGCCGTCGCGCGGCGAACGCGAGTCGGCGACGACGATGTGATAGACCGGGCGCTTCTTGGTGCCGGCGCGGGCGAGACGAATAACGAGAGACATTTTAGTTTCCTTTCAGATGACGATTTGATTCGGTGAAGTGTTTCGAGTGATCTCATTTCTTTTTCCCGGCGCCGGGCAAGCCCGGCAGTCCAGGAAATTTTCCGGCGTTGCCCAATCCAGGCAGGCCAGGGAAATTCGGCGGCAGTTTCGGCATCGTCGGCGGCAGCCCAGCCGCCGCCCGGCATGCCCGGCGGCAATTGCCCGCCCGGCATTTTCTTGGCGAGTTCGGCCATCTGTTCCGGCGACGGCTGCCGCCGCCGCCAAAGCCCATCATCTGGCCGAGGCCGGCGAGCGGCGAGCGCTTGCCGGAGCCCATGGCCTTCATCATGTCGGCCATGCCGCGATGCATTTTCAGCAAGTTTGTTGATCGCTTCCGGCGTGGTGCCGGAGCCGGCGGCGATGCGCTTCTTGCGGCTGTTCTTGAGGATGTCCGGGTTGCGGCGCTCCTGCGGCGTCATCGAATCGATGATCGCGACCTGGCGCTTCAAGACCTTGTCGTCGATGCCGGCATTGGCGATCTGGTTCTTGATCTTGGCGACGCCGGGCATCATGCCCATCAGCCCGCTCGATGCCGCCCATCGCCATCATCTGCTGAAGCTGCTCGCGCATGTCGGCCAGATCGAATTTGCCCTTGCGCATCTTCTCGGCGGTGCGCGCAGCCTTCTCGGCGTCGATATTGGCGGCGGCCTTTTCGACCAGCGCGACGATGTCGCCCATGCCGAGAATGCGGCCGGCGATGCGGGCCGGGTCGAATTCCTCCAGCGCGTCGAGCTTTTCGCCGGTGCCGATGCAGCTTGATCGGCTTGTTGGTGACGGCGCGCATCGACAGCGCCGCGCCGCCGCGGCCATCGCCGTCGACGCGGGTCAGCACGATGCCGGTCAGGCCGACGCGCTCGTCGAAGGCGCGCGCCAGATTGACGGCGTCCTGGCCGGTCAGCGCGTCGGCGACCAGCAGCACTTCGTGCGGATTGGCGGCGCGCTTGACCTCGGCCGCTTCGTTCATCATCTCGTCGTCGAGCGTGGTGCGGCCCGCGGTGTCGAGCATCACCACGTCGTAGCCGCCGAGCTTGGCGGCTTGCAGCGCGCGCTGGGCGATCTGCGGCGGCAACTGGCCGGCGACCACCGGCAGCGTGTCGATTTGCGCCTCGCGGCCGAGCACCGCGAGTTGCTCCATCGCCGCCGGCCTGCGCACGTCGAGCGAGGCCATCAGCACTTTCTTCTTCTGCCGGTCGGTGAGGCGGCGGCGCGATCTTGGCGGTGGTGGTGGTTTTGCCGGAGCCCTGCAGGCCGACCATCATGATGGCGACCGGCGGCGCGGCGTTGAGATCGATGCCCTGGCTTTCGGCGCCGAGCGTGGCGACCAATTGGTCGTGCACGATCTTGACGACCATCTGGCCGGGCGTGACCGACTTGACGACTTCGACGCCGACGGCCTGCTTCTTGACGTTCGTCGACGAATTGGCGCGCGACATCGAGCGCGACGTCGGCTTCCAGCAGCGCGCGGCGCACTTCGCGCATCGCCTCATCGACGTCGGCTTCGCGCAGCGCACCGCGGCGGGTGAGCTTGTCGAGAATGCCGCCTAGTTTTTCCGACAGTGAGTCGAACATCGAAATCCCGGTTGCCTAGCGTCCAAACGACTTAACGCCCGAGGGCGCATTGCGCTGTCGGGCGGGGGCCTCCGGTCTCTAGGGCCGGGCGGCGAATTGGTCTTCTTTAGTCACGTATCGAGAAGTGGGCGGAACCTAGGGTTGGGGCGAGCCCAAGTCAAGGGTAGCAAAATCATAGTAAAATCAACTGGTTAGCTCATAACTCACGGTCACCACCGCGCGCAGCATCTGCTCGCCGGGCGCGACCGGGACCGAGCCGGCGCGCAAGGCCTGCATCGGGCGCGGCGGCGGCGAGGAGCCTTCTTCGGTGATGGCGATGACGCTGGCCGACTTTGACGCCGGCGGCCTTGGCATAAAGCTCGGCCTTGCGGCGGCGCGTCGGCGACGGCCTCGTCGCGCGCCTGGTCCAGCAGCTTCGACTGCTCCGACACCGACGAATTCGATGCCCGACATCTCGTTGGCGCCGGCGCCGATGGCGCGATCGAGGATGGCCGGCAATTTGTCGATGTCGCGGATCTTGACGGTGACCTGATTGGTGACCTGGAAGCCGAGCAGGCGGGCGGTGCCGCTCTTGTTCGGATCGTATTGCGGCTGCAGCGACAGCCGCGACGTCTGCACGTCGCGGTCGGCGATGCCGGCGTCCTTGATGGCGGCGAGCACGCCCGTCATCTGCTTGGCGTTGGCGTCGCTGGCTTCGCGCGCGGTCTTGGCGCTGCTGGTCACGCCGATGCGGATCACGGCGGTGTCGGGCGCGACCGCGATGGTGGCCTCGCCGCTGACCGTCACCAGCTTGTCGGCGGCGCGCGCCGCGTGCGGCACGAGGGTCGCGGCGGCGACGACAAAGGCGGCGATCAAGATCGGGGCTATCGATATTTTCATTTTCACTTCACCGGCACGAAGACATTGATCACCAGCTTGTCCTGGGTCGGTCGTCACCGGATCGGAGGTATATTCCTCGATGAACAGGTCCTTGGCCTCCAGGCCCTTGTCGTCGAGATAATTGGTAATCGCCTCGTAAGTCGAGTCCATCGCGTCATACGAGCCGCGATGCACGAATTTGAGCGCCTTGCCGGACGGCGCCTTGCCGACGGCGATATCGCCCTTGGGCGGATTGGCCGGCACTTGCGCGATCGGCAAGGCGGCCTGGAACGAGAAGCCGGTGTCGTCGGTCTGGGTATAGATGGTCATGGCCGGGCCGTTCGGCTTGATGCCCTGCTTGGCGAGATATTCGTTGAGCGACTTGAAGGCATCGATCAGCGTGTCGAAGGCCGCGTCCCAATTGGTGTGGCCGTTCAAGTAGATGATGGTCCGTTCCGGCAGCATCACCGCTCGCCGAAGGCGTCGCCCGGCTGCAGCGGCGACGGCGCGGCAGGGCCCATCAGCGGCGGCGCGGTCGGCGGCATCGGCTGCGCCGGCGCGGATGGAGCCGGCGGGCTGGTGGCTTGCGCCAGGACGTCGGCCATGGCCGGACCGCTGGCCAATGCCAGGGCAAGCAAGAGCGGCGCCGCAAGGCGAGGGCAGGACATCAAACTTCTCCGTCTTTTGCGGCGGTCCGGCGATTCGCCAGCTTGTGCCATTTTATCATGGCCTCTGGCCAATCGTTGTTTATTCGCCATATAAACCGGGCGAAAGCCGGGCATTGGTTCCCTTTGGGCCAGGCTTTAGCCAGATTCAGCAGGCAATGTTTTGGCCGCGCTCGCCAACCAGTCCTTTGTGAAGATGAACGGTGTCGGCAACGAGATCGTCGTGGTCGATTTGCGCGCCGGCGCGGGCAAGATTGCCGCCCCAATAACCGAAGACGAGGCGCGCGCCGCGGCGACGCCCAAGGCGCGCCCTACGATCAGTTGATGGCGCTCTATCCGCCGCGCACGCCCGGCACCGACGCCTTCATCCGCATCTACAACAATGACGGCTCGGAAGCCGGCGCCTGCGGCAACGGCATGCGCTGCGTCGCCTCGCTGGTATCGGACCAGACCGGCAAGAGCACGCTGACCTTCGAGACCAGCACCGGCATTCTCAACTGCTGGAAGGGCGCCGACGGGTTGTTCACCGTCGACATGGGCAAGCCGCGTTTCGCCTGGAACGAGATTCCGCTGGCGGAAGAGTTCCGCGACACCCGCGCCATCGAATTGCAGATCGGGCCGATCGACGCGCCGGTGCTGCATTCGCCCGCGGTGGTGAACATGGGCAATCCGCACGCGATCTTCTGGGTCGACGATGTGAATGCCTACGATCTCGCCCGCTTCGGTCCGCTCTTGGAAAATCATCCGATGTTTCCCGATCGCGCCAACATCACGCTGGCGCACATCAGTCTCGCGCGATCACATCGTCATCCGCACCTGGGAGCGCGGCGCCGGTCTCACCAAGGCCTGCGGCTCGGCGGCTTGCGCGGCCGCGGTCGCCGCCGCGCGGCTCAAGCGCACCAACCGCAAGGTCAAGGTGACGCTGCCGGGCGGCGAACTCACCATCGATTGGCGCGAGCGCGACGATCACGTGCTGATGACCGGGCCGGTGGAATTCGAATTCAACGGCACGTTCGATCCGAAGTTGTTCGCGGACACCAAGGCGGCCGCGCCATGAGTGTCGACGTCGTCACCTTCGGCTGCCGGCTCAATATCGCCGAGTCGGAAGTGATCCGGCGGCAAGCCGCCGGCAGCGAAGATGTGGTGGTGGTGAACACCTGCGCGTGACGGCGGAAGCCGTGCGTCAGGCGCGCCAGACCATCCGCCGGCTCAAGCGCGAGCAGCCCGACGCGTCGCATCGTCGTCACCGGCTGCGCGGCGCAGACCGCGCCCGAGCAATTCGCCGGCATGGCGGAAGTCGACCGCGTCCTCGGCAATGACGAAAAGCTCGACGCGCGATCGTGGGCGGACGATGGCCCGCGCGTCGCGGTCGGCGACAT
Organism: uncultured Alphaproteobacteria bacterium; assembly: GCA_963825015.1. Classification (GTDB taxonomy): domain Bacteria; phylum Pseudomonadota; class Alphaproteobacteria; order Rhizobiales; family Xanthobacteraceae; genus Pseudolabrys. The sequence continues at coordinate 372,591 of CAWGRN010000008.1, forward strand.
CATGGCGGCGACGCGGCACCGCATGCACGCGGTCGACCACATCGACGGCCACACCCGCGCTTTCGTGCAGGTGCAGAACGGCTGCGATCATCGCTGCACGTTCTGCATCATTCCGTTCGGCCGCGGCAATTCGCGCTCGCTGCCGGTGGATGATGTGGTGGCGCAGGCGCGACGGCTTTGCGGCAACGGCTACCGCGAGATCGTGCTCACCGGCGTCGACATCACCAGTTACGGCGCGGATTTGGCCGGTGCGCCGCGCTGGGCGCCTGGTGAAGCGCCTGCTCAAGGAAATTCCCGAGCTCGCGCGCCTGCGGCTGTCGTCGATCGATTCGGTGGAAGCCGATGCCGATCTGCTCGACGCTTTCGCCAATGAACCGCGGCTGATGCCGCATCTGCATCTGTCGCTGCAGGCCGGCGACGACCTCATTCTCAAGCGCATGAAGCGGCGGCATTCGCGCGATCAGGCCATCGCGTTTTGCCGCCAGCTGCGCCGGCTGCGCCCCGATGTCGTGTTCGGCGCCGATATCATCGCCGGCTTTCCGACCGAGACCGAGGATATGTTTGCGCGTTCGCTCGATCTGGTCGACGAATGCGGGCTGACCCAGCTGCATGTCTTTCCATTCTCGCCGCGGCCCGGCACGCCGGCCGCGCGCATGCCGCAACTCGATCGCGGACGTTATCAAGGAGCGCGCGCAACGCCTGCGCGACAAAGGCGAGGCGGCGTTGCGCGCGCTATCTCGAATCCGCAAATCGGTGCGCAGCGGCTGGTGCTGACCGAGCGCGGCGGCATCGGCCGCACCGAGCAGTTCACCGCGGTGCGGCTTGCCGCACCGATCGCGCCCGGTACACTTCTCGATCTGACGATGGCGGGGCATGACGGCCGGCAATTGCTGGCCGCCTGAGGGAGGCGAGCATATGGGCGCGAGCGATCATCTGGTGACGACCCTGGAGCAGCTCGAGGCGCTCTACGGCGAACGGAAGTGCGTCGTCGACCGTCAAGGAGATCGATCACATCGACGGCAACTACCGCAAGCTGATCGAAGCCGCGCCATTCGTCGCGCTCGCCACCAGCGGTCCGGAAGGGCTCGACTGTTCGCCGAAGGGCGACCCTGCCGGCTTCGTGCACATCCTTGACGACAAGACGCTGGCTATTCCCGACCGGCCGGGCAACAACCGCCTCGATGGCTTCCGCAACATCCTGCGCGATCCGCGCATCGCGCTGTTGTTTCTCATTCCCGGCATCAGCGAAACCTTGCGCGTGAACGGCCGCGGCTCGATCTCGATCGATCCCGAGCTGATGCAAAGCTTCGCCATCAACGGCAAGCTGCCGCGCTGCGTTCTCATCGTGCACGTCGATAGCGTTTACTTCCATTGCTCGAAGGCGATCGTGCGCTCGAAGCTGTGGGATCCGGCAACGCAAGATCGAGCGCAAGAGCCTGCCTTCGACCGGCACCATCATCGCCGAGTGAGCCAGGGCAAACTCGGCGGCGAGAGCTACGACCGCGAGTTGCCGGCGCGGGTACAGCGCGAGCTTTATTGAGGCGGTTCGTCCGTCCACCCGCAGGCGCTCAGCATTTCGCGCATGTGCGCCGGCACCGGCGCGGTGACGATCACCGGCGGCTTGTTCTTGGAAATCGGCACCACGATCTCGCGCGCGTGCAAATGAAGCGCCGGCCCGCCGTTGCGCGGCGCGCGGCCGTAGATGTTGTCGCCGAGAATCGGGAAACCCATCTCCGCGCAATGCACGCGAAGCTGATGCGTCCGCCCGGTCAGCGGCTCCAGCGCGAGCCAGGTCAATCCGGCGCCGCGCCCCATCACCTTCCATGTCGTCGACGACGGCATGCCGTGGGGATCCGGCTTCATCCACCAGCCGCGATCCACATCGAGCTTGCCGAGCGCGATATCGATGCGGCCTTCGTCGGCGTCGGGGGCGCCTTCGACCACCGCCCAATAGGTCTTGCCGATCTTGCCCTGCTTGAACAGCTTGCCGAGCAGTGCCAGCGCCTTGCGGTGGCGGCCGAGCACCAGGCAGCCGGAGGTGTCCTTGTCGAGCCGGTGCGCCAGCGACGGCATGCGCGGCAGGCCGAACCGCAGCACGTCGAAATGGTCTTCCAGGCTCTCGCCGCCTTTCGGGCCGCGATGCACCGCCAGCCCCGCCGGCTTGTCGATCACCAGCATCAGCCCGTCGCGGTACAGCAGGCGGGAAAGCATCTCTTCCGGTGTCATGACGAAACCGCTATCACGGGCGCACGCATGAACGACAGTACACAGCAAAGCTGGTGGAAACGCCTGAGTGGCGGCCTCAAGCGCACCTCGGCCTCGCTCGGCGGCGCGATCGCCGATCTGGTGTCGAAGCGCAAGCTCGATGCCGCGGCGGTGGAGGAGCTGGAAGGCGAACTGATCCGCGCCGATCTGGGGCCGGATTTCGCGGCGCGTGTGGTCAAGGTGCTGAGCGAAGGCCGGTTCGAGAAGGGCATCGCCCCCGACGAGGTCAAGGCGGTGCTCGCCGGTGAGGTTGAAAAGGTGCTGAGCGCGGTCGCCAAGCCGCTCGAAATCACCGCCAAGCCGTTCGTCATCCTGGTCTGCGGCGTCAACGGCTCCGGCAAGACCACCACCATCGGCAAGCTCGCGGCCAAATACCGCGCCGAGGGCAAGAGCGTGATGCTGGTGGCCGGCGACACGTTCCGCGCCGCCGCCATCGATCAACTGAAAATCTGGGGCGACGCGCACCGGCGCCAGCGTCAAGGCGAGTTCGCCCGGCGCCGACGCCGCCAGCCTCGCCTTCGAAGCCGTTACCGCCGCCAAGGCGGACGGCATCGAGGTGGTGCTGGTCGACACCGCCGGCCGCTTGCAGAATCGCACCGAACTGATGGGCGAGCTGGAAAAAATGGTGCGCGTCATGCGCAAGGTCGAGCCGACGGCGCCGCACGCCGTGCTGCTGGTGCTCGATGCGACGGTGGGGCAGAACGCGCTCAGCCAGGTCGACATCTTCGGCAAGATCGCCGGCGTCACCGGTCTGGTGATGACCAAGCTCGACGGCACCGCGCGCGGCGGCATTCTGGTCGCGATCGCGGCCAGGTTCGGCCTGCCGGTACATTTTGTCGGCGTCGGCGAGGGCGTCGACGATCTTAGCCGCCTTCACCGCGCGCGATTTCGCACGGGCGATTGTGGGATTGGACTAGGCAAGACCGTCATCATCCGCGGGGCATGACAACCGAACTTGATCGCGCTAGACAGCCGCATGCCGTCCAAAAAGAAACAACTCAACCCCATCCTCAAGCTGGTGCTCGATATCGGGCCGCTGGTGCTGTTCTTCGCCGCCAATTCGAAATTCGGCATCTATGCCGCGACCGGCAGTTTCATGGTGGCGGTGCTGATCGCGCTCGGCGGTCTCCTACGCGATGACGCGGCACATCGCGATCATGCCGGTGGTCACCGCCGTTATCGTGCTGGTGTTCGGCGGCCTGACGCTTTTCCTGCACGACGATCTGTTCATCAAGCTCAAGCCGACCATCATCTATGTGCTGTTCGGCGGCACGCTGCTGGCGGGCATCGCGCTCGACAAGCCGTTCCTGAGCATCATGTTCGATCAGATGTTTCATCTCACCGCGGAAGGCTGGCGCAAGCTGACCTGGCGCTGGGCGCTGTTTTTCCTGGCGCTCGCGGTACTCAATGAAATCGTCTGGCGCACGCAGACCACCGATTTCTGGGTCAGCTTCAAATTGTTCGGCGTGGTGCCGCTGACGTTCTTGTTCGGCGCGCTGCAATATCCGCTGCTGGTGAAATATCACCCGGATGCGAACAAGAGCTAGCGCATCTTCGATTTCAGATTGATCGTCGGGCCGTCGACCGCGAAGCGGCCATAGCCTTGATGGTGAATGGTCTTTGGATTCTTTTGCGCCGGATCGACCCAGGCCTTGAGCACTTCGAGGATGAACATGTTGTAGCGGTTCACCATGCGCCGGTCGGTGACCTTGCATTCGAGATTGGCGAAGCATTCCGCGATCAAAGGCGGCGCCACGTTCTCGGCCGGCAGCGGCGTCAGGCCGAAGGCGGCGAACTTGTCGACATCGCGGCCCGATGAATTGCCGACCTTCACCACTTTCGCCGCCAGCTTGCGCGCCGGCAAAGCGATCACGCATTCGCCGGTCGCGCGCAGCGCCTCGAAGCTGTGATTGGCGCTGCTGACCACGCAGGCGACGAGCGGCGGTTCGAATTCGACCATCATGTGCCACGACATGGTCATGACATTGGCGCGGCCTTTGCGGGCGGTCGTCAGCAGGACCACCGGGTCCCGGTTCGAGCAGTTGATAGACCTTCGAAAGCGGCAGCGTTTTCAACGCTTCAGCGCTTTCTCGATTTCCGGCTCGAGGACCTTGGCGAGATTGTCGGCGGTGATCGGCCCGACCAGCTTGTAGGCGATGTGGCCGTCGCGTCCGATCAGGAAGTTCTCCGGCACGCCATAGACGCCCCAGTCGATCGATGTGCGGCCGGTGCCGTCGACGCCGACGGCAGTGAACGGATTGCCGAAGCGGGCGAGGAAGCGCCGCGCGTCGGCGGCGGCGTCCTTGTAATTGATGCCGACGAGATGGAAGCGTTTGTCCTTCGACAACTGTTCGAGGAACGGCACCTCGTCGCGGCACGGCACGCACCACGAGGCCCAGACATTCACCAGCGTCACCTCGCCGGCGAAGGTCGCATTGCTCAAGCCCGGCACGGCTTTGCCGTCGCGATCGATTCCGGCCAGCGCCGGCAGGTCGGTTTTTGGCGCCGGATGGCCGATCAACGCCGACGGCAGGCTCGACGGATCGCCGGCGCCGAGCCGGTACAAGAACAACGCCGCCAGCGCCAGAAATGCCAGCAGCGGCAGCAGCACCAGAACATTGCGCCGCGTCTTGCCGGCGCCGTCGTCTTCGGAGGCGACACTCATCGTTCGTCCTTACCCGCTCGCCGCGACCGCCGCGTGACGCCGCGTTCCTCGAGATCGCCGAGGATGCGCCGCAGCCCCGAATAATCCAGCGTGACCCAGGCAACGAGCACGGCCACCACGAACACGGTCACCGCATAGGAGGCGACGATGAAGTCGGCATGCGGACCCAGATTGATCATGCGCGTAACTCCTGCGCCTGCATCAGCCGCATGGTACGCACGCGCCGCCGCAGAATTTCGTTGCGCATGGCGGCAAGGTGCAGCGTGAAGAACAGCAGCGTAAATGCGCCGGCCATGATCAGCAGCGGCCACAGGATCGAAGGATCGATGGCCGAGCCGCCTTTGCGAAACAACGAGGCCGGCTGATGCAGCGTGTTCCAATATTCGACCGAGAACTTGATGATCGGAATGTTGATCGCGCCGACCAAAGTGAGGATCGCCGCCGCGCGCGAACCGCGGCCCGGGTCTTCGGCGGTCCAGTACAGCGCCAGCACGCCGAGATAGAGCAGGAACAACACCAGCATCGACGTCAGCCGCGCGTCCCACACCCAATAGGTGCCCCAGGTCGGGCGGCCCCAGAGCGAGCCGGTGACGAGGCAAATGAAGGTGAACGCGGCGCCGATCGGCGTGGCCGCCTTGCCGGCGACGTCCGCCAAGGGATGGCGCCATACCAGCGTGCCGAGCGCCGCGACGCTCATCACGCCCCAGCACATCATGCTGAGCCAAGCCGTCGGCACGTGGATGTACATGATCTTGACGGTGGCGCCCTGCTGGTAGTCGTCGGGCGAGCCCATGGTGCGAACCAGCCCGAAGGCGAACAGCACGAGCGTCGCGCCGCCATAAAGGGCAGGACGCGCCGCACGAAGCCGAGAAAACGTGTCGGGTTTGCTAGATCAATGATGGCCATCGGCGTTTTCTAATCTCCGCTGGGGGACCCGGCAATGCCGGGATATTGCGTAACCGGTTACTGTCATTCCAGGCCGTGGCGCAGCGCCGCCGCGGCGGCTATCGGGCCCAGCACCAGGCTCGCCAAGGATAGCGCACAAAGAATGGTGAAAGGGGGGCCGAACGGCGCGGGTCCGACAATCGCGGCGTTGGCCGCGGCGACCCCGAAAATCAGCACCGGAATGGTCAGCGGCAGCACCAGGACCGCCAGCAACAAGCCGCCGCGCCGCAATGCCACCGACAGCGCGGCGCCGATCAGCCCAATGAAGGTGAGCGCCGGCGTGCCGGCCAGCAATGTCAGCGAAACCCAGCCCATGGCGCCCAGCTCGACATTGAGCATGAGGCCAAGCACCGGCGAAATAAGGACAAGTGGCAGGCCCGTGGTCAGCCAATGCGCGATTCCCTTTGCCGCAACCGCCAGTTCGAGCGGCATGCGGCCCATCATCAGCAGATCCAGCGAGCCGTCGTCATGATCTGTCGCAAAAAGCCGGTCGAGGGCGAGCAGGCTCGCCAAAAGGGCGCCGAGCCAAAGGATCGCCGGCCCGATGCGGCCCAACAGGGCCAAATCGGGGCCGATCGCAAACGGCATCATCGTGACCACGATCAGGAAGAACAGCGCGCCCATCAGGGCGCCGCCGCCGACGCGGACGGCGATCTTGATGTCGCGGACGAGAAGAGCTGAAAATGCGCTCATGCCTGGTCCAGACTTGTTTGGTCCAAGCTTGTTTGGTCCGGACTTTCCGGCCCCAGCTTCAATTCACGCGCCCGTTCCAGCCCGATAGGCCCATGCGCCGCGGCGACGATCATGCCGCCCCCGGCCAGATGGCCGGCCATCAACTCGGCCAGCCGTTTCTGCGACGGCACGTCGAGCGCCGAGGTCGGCTCGTCGAGCAGCCAGACCGGCCGCGGCACCGCGACCAGGCGGGCAATGGACAGCCGCCGGCGCTGCCCGGCCGACAAGTAGCCGGCCGGCAGGTCGGCAAGCGGGACCAGGTCGACCGCCGCCAAAGCGGGCTCGATCGGGTCGCCGCGCCCGCCCAGAAACTTCGCCCAAAACCGCAGATTTTCACCGACTGAAAGCGACGGTTTGACCGCGTCCAGGTGGCCCAGATAATGCGATTGCTCAGGGAGCGTGGCGTCATCCTCGGCGCCGGTGAGCGCCAGCCGCCCGACCGATATGCTGATCAGCCCCGCCAGCATGCGCAGCAGCGAGGATTTGCCGGCGCCATTGCGCCCGGTCACCACCAGCGCTTCGCCGCCCGGCAGGCTGAAATTGAGCCCGGAGAAGACCTGGCGGCCGCCCCGGCTGCAGGTCAGGTTTTCACAGGTGAGTTGCATCAGCGGCGCCGAACGCTTCGCGCCAGGCGCGGGTCAGCAATGCCGGTTGCGGCGGGCTCCAAATTTCTAAGCATCTTTCGTAACTTTCCTAGTAAATACGGCGCGGCGTGCGAAAAGACCTTTTAAGCCCAGAGGTGCCGCGCTACGGTAATGGAATTAGCCCAAGTCTCACCAGCGACAAATCCCTTGTCTTGCTAGTAGCTTAGGCCTAACCACCGCCGATGTCCCGGGCCGGGATTGGAAACAGCCGACATGACCTCCCTCGATAGCTTTCGATGCTGCAAAACCCTTCAGGTTGGTAGCAAGAGTTACGCTTATTTCAGCCTTCCCGTCGCCGAAAGAAATGGCCTCAAGGGTATTTCGCGGCTGCCGTTCTCGATGAAGGTTCTACTGGAAAATCTGTTGCGCAACGAAGACGGGCGCACGGTGACCAAGGACGACATCAAGGCGGTCGCCGAATGGCTCAAGACCAAGTCGTCGGACCGCGAATTCGCGTTCCGGCCGGCCCGCGTGCTGATGCAGGACTTTACCGGCGTGCCGGCGGTGGTCGATCTCGCCGCCATGCGCGACGCCATGAAGGAACTCGGCGGCGACCCGAAAAAAATCAATCCGCTGGTGCCGGTCGATCTGGTCATCGATCACTCGGTGGCGGTCACGTTCTTCGGCAACAACCAGGCGTTCAAGAAAAACGTCGATGAGGAATACCGGCAGAACCAGGAACGCTACCAGTTCCTGAAATGGGCGCAGCGCTCGTTCGATAATTTCCGCGTGGTGCCGCCCGGCACCGGCATCTGCCATCAGGTCAATCTCGAATATCTGTCGCACGTGGTCTGGACCAAAAAAGACAAGGTGAAGGTCGACGGCAAGAACGCGACCATGGAAATCGCCTATCCCGACACGCTGGTCGGCACCGATTCGCACACCACCATGGTCAACGGTCTCTCGGTGCTCGGCTGGGGCGTCGGCGGCATCGAAGCGGAAGCCGCCATGCTTGGCCAGCCGTTGTCGATGACCCTGCCCGAAGTCATCGGCTTCAAGCTCACCGGCAAGCTCAAGGAAGGCGTCACCGCCACCGACCTGGTGCTCACCGTCACGCAGATGCTGCGCGCGCGCGGCGTGGTCGGCAAGTTCGTCGAATTCTTCGGCGCCGGCCTGACCCATCTGACCATCGCCGACCGCGCCACGCTCGGCAACATGGCGCCGGAATACGGCGCGACCTGCGGCTTCTCGCCGATCGACGAAGACACCATCAAGTTCCTCAAGGATACCGGTCGCCCGTCCGAACTGGTCTCGCTGGTCGCGGCCTATGCCAAGGCGCAGGGCATGTACCGCGTGAAGACCACGCCCGACCCGATGTTCACCGACATCCTCAAGCTCGATCTCGCCACGGTCGAGCCGTCGCTCGCCGGCCCGAAGCGCCCGCAGGATCGCGTCGCGCTCAAGGACGTCAAAGCCGGCTTCACCGTTTCGATGGACAAGGAATTCGGCAAGAGCGCCGATGCCAAGACACGTATCCCGGTCGAGGGCCATAACTACGACATCGGCCATGGCGACGTGGTGATCGCGGCGATCACCTCGTGCACCAACACGTCCAATCCGAACGTGATGATCGGCGCCGGCCTGCTTGGCCCGCAAGGCGGCGGCCAAGGGTTTGACCGCCAAGCCGTGGGTGAAGACCTCGCTCGCGCCCGGCTCGCAAGTGGTCGGCGAATATCTCGAGAACTCGGGGCTGCAGAAGGATCTCGACAAGCTCGGCTTCAACCTTGTCGGCTTCGGCTGCACCACCTGCATCGGCAATTCCGGTCCGCTGCCGCCGGAGAACTCCAAGGCGATCAACGACGGCGATCTGGTGGCGGCCGCGGTGCTCTCGGGCAATCGCAACTTCGAAGGCCGCGTCAACGCCGACGTGCGCGCCAACTATCTGGCGTCGCCGCCGCTGGTGGTGGCCTATTCGATCGCCGGTTCGATGAATGTCGACCTGGCGAAGGATTCGATCGGCACCGATCAAAAGGGCAAGAAGGTCTTCCTGAAAGACATCTGGCCGTCGAACAAGGAAATCGGCGAGTTCGTCGCCAAGAACATCACCAAGAAGATCTTCGTCAAGAAATACGCCGACGTGTTCAAGGGCGATGCCAATTGGCGCAAGATCAGCGTCAAGGGCGGACTGACCTATGCGTGGGACGACCGTTCGACCTACGTGCAGAACCCGCCGTATTTCACCGGCATGAAGAAGGCGCCCAAGCCGCTCGAAGATATCGTCGACGCGCGCGTGTTGGCCATTTTGGGCGACTCGATCACCACCGACCACATTTCGCCGGCGGGATCGATCAAGGAAGAAAGCCCGGCCGGCGAGTACCTGCGCGATCACCAGGTTCGTCCGAAGGACTTCAACCAGTACGGCACGCGCCGCGGCAATCATCAGGTCATGATGCGCGGCACCTTCGCCAATATCCGCATCAAGAACCAGATGGTGCCGGGCGTCGAAGGCGGCGTCACCATCCACTATCCGTCGAAGCAGCAGATGACGATGTACGACGCGGCCATGAAGTATAAGGCCGACAAGGTGCCGCTGGTGATCTTCGGCGGCAAGGAATACGGCACCGGCTCGTCGCGCGACTGGGCCGCCAAGGGCACCGTGCTGCTCGGCGTGCGCGCGGTCATTACCCAATCGTTTGAGCGCATCCACCGCTCCAACCTGATCGGCATGGGCGTGGTGCCGCTGGTATTCGAGGAAGGCACGTCCTGGCAGTCGCTCGGTCTGAAGGGCGACGAGCAGGTCACGATCCGCGGCCTGCACGGCGACCTCAAGCCGCACCAGCGGCTGATCGCCGAGATCGTCTCGGGCAACGGAACGCTCAAGCGCGTGCCGCTGATCTGCCGCATCGATACGGTCGACGAACTCGACTATTTCAAGAGCGGCGGAATCCTGCAGTACGTGCTTCGCCAGTTGGCGAGCTGAGGCGGTTCTGCCGGCCACGTCCCGCAATGCAACTTGGGCCGCTCACTGCGAAGTGAGTGGCAGGTGATCGACGAGGCTGCCTATAACAAGCCTCGCGAAGCAGGGGGTTGCGGGATCGTGGGACCTTTATGAACTCTCGCCACATCACCCTTGCGGCCGCTCTTATTTGTACCTCCATGGCCGCGCCGGCCGCGATCGTTCCCGCATTGGCCGGTGGGCCGCGCGCCGTCATCGAGCTGTTCACCAGTCAGGGCTGTTCATCGTGCCCACCCGCCGACAAGTTGCTCGGCGAATTGGCCCACGATCCGACGCTGCTGACGATGAGCCTGCCGGTCGATTACTGGGACTATCTGGGCTGGAAGGATACCCTGGCGCTGCACGGTCATTCCGATCGGGAGCGCGCTTACGCCAATGCGCGCGGCGACCGCGAGGTCTATACGCCGCAAGTCGTCGTCAACGGCATCGCCCATGTGCTTGGCAGCGACAAAGCGGCAATCGAAAAAGCCATCGCCCAGACCCGGGCCGCCGACACGCCGCTGACACTGCCGGTCACGATCGCCGTTGCCGATGGCAAAGTGACCGTGACCGTGCCGGCCGGCAAGGACGAGCAGCGCGGCGGTGAAGTCTGGCTGTGCCCGATCACCAACAAGGCGCCGGTCGCGATCGGGCGCGGCGAGAACAACGGCCACACGTTGACCTACTACAACGTGGTGCGGCGCTGGGTGAAACTCGGCGATTGGACCGGCAAGGCCGCGACCTTCAGCGTGCCGGTTGCCGATATTCCCGATGCGGATTATTCGCTCAAAGACATCGATCAGCTTGCGGTGATCGTGCAAAGCGGCAACGCCGCCAAGCCCGGCGTGATGCTGGGCGCCGCCGCGACCGCGCTGCGGTAGTCCGAACGACATCAGCCTCGATCCGTCATCCTTGAGGTGCGAGCGCTTTTGCGCGCGCCTCGAAGGATGACGAACGCCGCAAAAAAAACGGGCCGGCGATGGGCCGGCCCGAAGGCTTAGGGGATTGAATCGTACGCGGAACTTAACTCACTAAACTCAACTGACCCGGCCGGCTGAGCCCCGGGGGGCTGGGGGGCTGAGGAATCCGGGACTCGGAACCGGACCGGGCCTTGAGGCAACGGTGCATTTATCCCAAGCCAGCGTGACCGGCGATTGGCCGAAATAGGGCGGTATTGTGGGGAGTTTTAACGAGTTCGTGATCGCCCGAAGGCCGATTTTGCCCGTTTTTGCAGCCATTTTCTGCCGACTGGGAGTTCCCGTTGCCCAGAGGAAGCTCTTGCCGTGGCAGGCCCCCGGCGCGATCATGCCTCAAAGCAAAAGGAGGCGCCGCATGACGTTCGGTTCCGGCGATGTCGATCCCAGCCAGTCCCCCGGGGGCGGATCTCCGGCGCGCAATAGCACCGCCCCCGTAAACCAAGTCACCTTCAGCCGCCGCGAGCTCAATCGCATTTTCGATCTGTACGGCCGCAAGGTCGCCGCCGGCGAATGGCGCGATTACGCCATCGATTTTCTGAAAGACCGCGCGGTGTTCTCGGTGTTCCGCCGCACCTCGGAAGTCCCGCTCTACCGCATCGAAAAAAATCCGAAGCTGGCGCGCAGCAGGGCGCCTACAGCGTGATCTCGGCGACCGGCCTGATCGTGCGCCGCGGCCACGAGCTCGACCGCGTGCTGCGCTCGATCGACGTCGTCGCTGTCGCTGGTGGCGAATTAGTCCTCGTGTCATCGTGCGCCGCTCGCGGGCACGACAATCACGGCGCCGTCGTCGCGCCCGGCCCGAGCGCCCGCTGCATCAGCGGCGTGTCGAGCCAGCGGCCGAATTTCCAGCCGATAGCGTCGCAAGATTGCCGGCGTCGGTGAAGCCGCAGGCGCGATGCACGCCGATCGACGCCGCCTGGTCGGAATCGCCGATCACCGCGATCATCTGCCGGAAGCCGAGCGCGGTGCAGGCCTCGATGAGCTTCATCAGCAGCGCCTTGCCGACGCCGCGGCGGTGCATGTCGGGCGCGACATAGACCGAATCCTCGACCGTGAAACGATAGGCCGGGCGCGTGCGATAGAGCGAGGCGTAGGCATAGCCGGCGACGGCGCCGTCGATCTCGGCGACGAGGTAGGGGAATTTGCCGTCGAGGATCGCCTGCATCCGCCGGCTCATCTCCGCTTCGTCCGGCGGGGTCGAGTTCGAACGAGGCCGTGCCGTGCTCGACCGCATGCGCGTAGATGCGGGTGATGGCCGGAATATCGGCGGGAACGGCGGGGCGGATCGGCACGCTCATGGGGTGGACAGGCTAGCAAAAGAAAACGCCCCGGCACTAGGCCGGGGCGCTGAAGATTTTCACGTTCGCTGTCGAAGCTTAGCGGCGGTCGCCCATAAACCGCAGCATGAACAGGAACAGGTTGATGAAGTCGAGATAGAGCGTCAACGCGCCCATCACCGCCTTGCGGCCGGCAGACGGTGCCGTCGTCGTTGGCGCTATACATCTCCTTGATCTTCTGGGTATCCCAGGCGGTGAGGCCTGCGAAGATCAGCACGCCGATCGCCGAGATGGCGAAGTCCAGCCCGGTGCTCTTGAGGAAGATGTTGACGATCATCGCCAGGATGAGCCCGAACAGGCCCATGATCAGGAACGACCCGATCGGCGACAGATCGCGCTGCGTGGTGTAGCCGTACAGGCTCAAGGCGCCGAACGACGCCGCCGAGATGAAGAACGTGCGGGTGATCGACGCGCCGGTATATTGCAGGAACACCGTCGACAGCATCAGGCCGAGCAAGCCGGCGTAAAGCATGAACAGCACGAAGGCCGTGCCGGCCTGCAGCTTGTTGATGCGGAAGCTCAGGAAGAAGACGATCCCGAGCGTTCCGACGAACAGCACGATCGTCAGCGGCCCGCCGAAGATCGCCTGGCCGAACGAAGTCAGCCCGGTGATCGTGCCGTTGGCGTCGGTGACGACGGCGGCATTGAAGGTCAGCCAGGCGACGACGCCGGTCAGGGCAACGCCGGCGGCCATGTAATTGTAGATGCGGATCATGTAGGCGCGCAGGCCTGCATCGATCGCGGCGGCACCTGCGGCGCCGAAGCCGCGGGCAGCTACGTTACGGTCGTAGTCCGACATCGAAGTTCCCTCTCTAAGTCCCGGCTCTGTGCCGGGCACGTCACGCGCGCCGGCGGTAGCCGTCGCGCTCGTGTGCCACAAATGTAGTGTGCAAACAGTGTTGGCGCCAGATATGGCCCTAACATGACAAGCCGGATTGCCGCGATTTAACCTTGCCGCGGCCGGATTATGGGGCAAACCGGGGGCCGTGCAGGCAATTATGCCGCGCGGCGGAATGCCGCAAATCTAGAGATTTCTCAACACGGTAGCCGGTTTCTGGCCCAGTGCCGTGAAGGTCCCGATCAGGCCCAAAGCGACCGTCACCAGGACCGCGGCGAGGGTGGCTGCGAGCGCCGGCAGCGGCAGCCAGGTGAATTTGAGGTGCATCAGGTCGGTCACGATCAGCCAGCCGGCGAGCGAACCGCTCAGGACGCCGAACGCCGCGGTGGCGGTGCCGAGCAGCAGATATTCGATCGTGTAGGCGCTCAGGAGACGCAGCCTTGTGGCGCCGAGCGTCTTGAGAATGACCGCGTCATAGACCTTGTGGCGGTGGCCGGCGGCCAGCGCGCCGCCCAGCACCAGCGCCGCCGCCAGCAGCGTGATCGCGCTGGCGCCGCGGATCGCCAGCACCATGTTGGCGATGATGGCGCCGACCGACTCCAGCGCTTCCTTCACGCGCACGGTGGTGACCATGGGAAACGTGTCGGCGACCGAGCGGATGATGGCCGCTTCCTGCGCCGGCGTGCCGCCGTCGGGATAAGTCAGGGTGGCGAGATGAGTATGCGGCGCGCCGCTGAAAGCATTGGGCGAAAACACCATCACGAAATTGATGCCGAGGCTCTGCCAATCGACCGTCCGCATATTGGCGATGTGCGTGGTGATGTTGCGGCCGAGCACATTGACCGTGATCGGGTCGCCGAGCTTGAGGCCGAGCCCGTCGGCGATTTTCTTTTCGAACGAGACCAGCGGCGGTCCGTTGTAGTCGGGGCCCCACCATTTGCCCTCGACCAGCCGCGAGCCGGTCGGGACTTCGCCGCCATAGGTGATGCCGCGGTCGCTTTGCAGCACCCAGGCCGCGTCGTCTTTTGCTTTGAGCTTTTCCGCCGGAATGCCGTTGGCCGACACGATGCGGCCGCGCAGCATCGGCACTTCCTCCAGGGTCGCGGCCGGCGCCTGCGCGCGCACAAAGGCGTCGAAGCGTTTGGCCTGATCGGACGGAATATCGAGGAAATAGAACGACGGCGCCTTGGCCGGGAGTTCCTGTGCGAACTGCTGGCGCAGGTTGCCGTCGATCTCGATCACCGTGACCAGCAGCGCGATGCCGAGGCCCAACGACAAGACGATGGTCGGCGTCAGCGCGCCCGGGCGGTGGATATTGGCGATCGCCATGCGCAGCACGGTGGAGCGCGCGCGCGGCGCGTGACGGGCCGCCGACATCAGCAGGCTGGCGACAAAGCGCAAGGTGACGAACACGATCGCGGCGACGGCGACATAGATGATGGCGACGCGGCGGTCATAGGCCAGCCCGACCGCCACCGCGACCAGTGCGATGACCGCGGCGGCGGTCAGCGCGATGTAGAGCTTGCGCGGCCAACGCGGCTGCGGCGTCACCCCGTCGCGGAACAGTTCGCCGACCGGCACGTCGTGCGCGCGCCCCAGCGGCCAGAGCGCAAAGGCGAGCGCCGTCAGCAGCCCATAGACCAAGGCCAGCGCCAGTTCGCCGGGATGAATGGCCGGCACGAACGGCAAGGGAATGATTGAACCGAAGGTCCAGCCGATCACGAACGGCAGCATGGCGCCCAGCGCCACGCCGATGAGGCCGCCGATCAGCGCCAGCAGCAGCACCTGCGTCAGATAGACCGCGAACACGCGCCCGCCCGAGGCGCCCAGCGCCTTCATGGTGGCGATGACTTCGCGCTTGCGGTCGAGATGGCTTTTCACGGCATTGCCGACGCCGACGCCGCCGACCAGCAGCGCGGTCAAGCCGACGATGGTGAGAAATTGCGTGAAGCGCTCGACATTGCGCTCGAGCTGCGGCGAGGCATTGCTGCGGTTGCGGATGTCCCAGCCGGCCTCGGGCAATTGCGCGCGCGCCTGCGCGGTCACGGCTTTGGCGGCGGCATCGGTGGCGTCGCTCTGCGGCAGCCGCAGGCGATAGTGCCAGCGCACTAGACTTCCGGGCTGCAGCAAGCCGGTGGCGCGCAGTGCATCCTCGCTCACCAGCAATCGCGGGCCGAAGCCGATGCCGCCGGCGAGCTTGTCCGGCTCATTGGTCAGCGCGGCGCGGATTTCGATTGTCGCGTTGCCGATGCTCAGCCGCGCGCCCGGCTTGATGTCGAGCCGCGCCAGCAGCACCGGATCGGCGGCGGCGCCGAACGCGCCGTCGCGTTGCGCCAGCGCGTCGCTCAGCGGCCCGGCCGGTTCAAGCTTGACCTCGCCGAACAGCGGATAGGCGCCATCGACGGCTTTGAGTTCGACCAGCGTGGCTTTGCCGCCGGGGTCGCGCGCCATGGCGCGCAGGGTCGCGGCGCTCGACAGCTTGCCGTGGCTTTGCAGAAACGCGATTTCATTCGGCGCCGCTTCGCGCTGGATCAGCGTGAACGACAGGTCGCCGCCGAGAATGACGCGGCCTTCGCGCGCCAGACCGTCGGCGAGGCTGGCCGCCAGCGAGCCGACGCCGGCGATCGCCATGGAGCCGAGCGCGATGCAGGCGATGAACACGTAGAAGCCGCGCAAGCCGCCGCGCAATTCGCGCAAGGCATAGCGCAGCGGCAGCCAGCGGGTGCTTTCGCGCGTGGTCGTGATCGACGCAACGCTCATGACGCGCCCGCGCCGTCGATGTGTCCCGAGCGCAGCCGCACCACGCGCCCGCAGCGCGCCGCCAGCGCCGTGTCGTGCGTGACCAGAACCAGCGTGGTGCCGCGCTTGGCATGGCCGGCAAACAACAGATCGATGATCTGCTGCCCGGTGTCCTCGTCGAGATTTCCGGTCGGCTCGTCGGCGACCAGGATCGCCGGATTGGGCGCGAGCGCGCGGGCCACCGCGACGCGCTGTTGCTCGCCGCCGGAAAGCTGCGCCGGGTAGTGATGCAGCCGCTCGCCTAAGCCGACGCCGGCGAGTTCATGGCGCGCGCGCTCCTGCGCATCGGCGACCCCGGCCAATTCCAGCGGCACCGCCACGTTCTCCAGCGCGGTCATGGTCGGGATCAGGTGGAACGATTGGAAGACGATGCCGACATTGCGGCCGCGAAATCGCGCCAGCGCGTCCTCGTCGAGCATGCCGAGATTTTCGCCCGCCACCGCCACGGTCCCGGTGTCGGCCCGCTCCAGGCCGGCCATCACCATCAGCAGCGTCGATTTGCCGGATCCGGATGGCCCGACCAGGCCAATCGCCTCGCCGCTGCCTATATTGAGGGTGATGTCCTTGAGGATATGAACGCGGGCGGCCCCATGCCCGAGCGAGAGATTGACGCCGGCTAGCGCGATGGCCGGCCCCGCCTGGGAAGGTGCTTTCATGTGGTTCCACCGTTCACGATCCCCGTCATATGGGGAAAACTTCGCCAGGGTCCAGCTTTTGCTGGCGCTATTGGTCACGTTTGCTTGCGTTTGGGCGCCAACACGCGGCCTTGCCGCCGATAGACCGGTGAAAATCGTGGTGCTGGGCGACTCCTTGAGCGCCGGTTTCGGACTGCCGGTCGAGGCCGCATTTCCGGAAAAGCTGGCGCAGGCGCTCAAGGCCAAGGGCATTGCCGCTGACTGTCGCCAATGCCGGGGTTTCCGGCGATACCGCCTCCGGCGGCCTCGGCCGCCTCGACTGGTCGGTGCCGGACGGCACCGATGCGGTGATCGTCGAACTCGGCGCCAATGACGCGTTGCGCGGGCTCGATCCGGCGCTGACCAAGACCGCGCTCGAGACCATCCTGACCAGGCTTGAGGCCCGCCATATCGCGGTGCTGTTCGCCGGCATGCAGGCGCCGCGCAACATGGGCGCGGATTATGTGAAGCAGTTCGATGCCATTTTTCCGGCGCTTGCCTCGACTCACCCGGTGGTTTTTTATCCGTTCTTCCTTGAAGGCGTGGCGACCGATGCCAAACTCAATCAGGGCGACGGCATGCACCCGAACGCCGCCGGCGTCGAAGTGATCGTCGCGCGTATCATGCCGAAGGTCGAGGAACTGATCGCCCAAGCGCGCGGCCGCGCGCGGAGCAATTGAAGCGAGTCTTCGATGCCGCGTCTCTTCACCGGTGTCGAAATTCCGTCCGGCGTTGGACAGGCGCTGGCCATGTTGCGCGGCGGAATGCCGGGCGCGCGCTGGATTACGCCCGATCATTATCATGTGACGCTGCGTTTCATCGGCGACGTCGACGACATGGTCGCGCAGGAAGTGGCCTTGATGCTGGGCCGCATCAGGCGCGACGCATTCGATCTGCATTTCGAAGGGCTGATGTCGTTCGGCGGGCGCAAACCGCGCGCGGTGGTGGCGACGGTGGCGCCGGCGCCGCCGCTGCTGGAATTGCAGGCCGAGCAGGAACGTCTGATGCGGCGCATCGGACTGGAGCCGGAAGGCCGCAAATACCTGCCGCACGTGACGCTGGCACGCCTGCGCGATTCGTCCAGCCTGGATGTCGCGGATTATCTTTCGGCGCGCGGCTATTTCCGCACCGCGCCGTTCCCGGTCTCGCGCTTTGTGCTGTTTTCGTCGCGCGCCTCGGTCGGCGGCGGGCCCTATGTGGTCGAGGCGAGTTATCCGCTGACGGCTAAGCCGGCTTGAACAAACGCGACTGCGCCTCGAGGATCGCGGTGGCGACGCCGTAATTGTCGGCCATCGCTTCGCGCATCAGCGACAGCGCGGTCGAGCGCGGCGGATCGACTTCGCCGATCACGCTGCCGAAATCGAACGACAGCCCGGCTTCGAACTTGCGGGCCAGTTGTTGCATGCGCTGGTTGTTGGCGAGGCAATTCATCTGCAGCGACGTGATGCCGCGATTGCGCGCGCTCAGCAGCGTGCGCTCAAGCAGCTCGGTTCCGACGCCATGGCTCTGCCATGGCTGCTCGATGCTGAAGGCTGCTTCCGCCTCGTGGGCAAATGCCGAGCCGATTGCGCCGCAGTTCGGCGGCGCCGCGCAGCACGCCGTCGACAAAGAACCCATGCACCACGACCCCGATCTCGTTGGCGGTCGCCGCGTGCCGGGCGATGAACTCATCCGACACCGTGCCGGAAAAGCGCCGGTACCGGCTTTCGTGGTCAAGGCGCAGCAGGTGGTCGCGATAGGCGTCGGTTTCGCCATTCCACAATTTGCGGATGACGCCGCCGTCGGGCAGGGGTTCGTGCATCTCTTCAGCTCTCCAGAACATCATTTTGTCGCCTGGGCAAAAGCGAATCGCCCCGCTCCCAGCTATATGGTGCAATGCAGCAAAATAGCGACCGTTCCGGCGCGGTGCGGGACCCTCCCTACCAATAAACGCATGGCTAACAGAGGCTTACCGCGGCTTTTGTGCAACATGCGGTGCAGCATAAATACTTACCCGGATGGCTCGATTTACAGACGGCCGATAAGACTTTAGGTCTCGCCCGCCGGCCGCGCCTGGGCCCGAAGTCCTCAGCCTCATGTCCGAAACCTTCAGTACGCGCTACGCGGCGCTCATCGCAGCCGGAATGCTCGAAGCCGACTCCGGCCAGGCCGCGCTGGCCGACCAATTGGCGGCGCTGGCCAATCGGCTCGATCAACATCGGCTCGCAAGCAAATCGTCGTCGCTGGGCTGGCTGTTCGGCAAGCGGGGTAACGGCGGCACGCCGCTGAAGGGACTTTACGTCTACGGCGAGGTCGGCCGCGGCAAGACCCTGCTGATGGACCTGTTCTTCGAGACCAGCCCGGTGGTGCGCAAACGCCGCGTGCATTTCCACGAATTCATGGCGGATGTGCATGAGCGCATTCACACCTATCGATTGGAGCTCAAGAACGGCGACGCCGCCGAACAGGATCCGATCCAGCGCGCCGCCGCGGCCATCGCCGAGGAATCCTGGCTGCTGTGCTTCGACGAATTCCATGTCACCGATATTGCCGACGCCATGATTCTGGGCCGCTTGTTCACGCGGCTGTTTGAAATCGGCGTCGTGATGGTGGCGACCTCAAATCTGGCGCCGACCGAACTCTACAAAGACGGGCTCAACCGCGCGCTGTTCGTGCCGTTCATCGCGCAGCTCAAGCGCCATTGCGATATCTTCCAACTGGACGCGCGCACGGATTTCCGCCTCGAGAAGCTCACCGGCGTGCAGAGCTGGTATGTGCCGCCCGATGCCGAGGCCGATGCCGCGCTGGACGATGCATGGCGGCGGCTGGTCGGCGACGAGGCCGGCGGCCCGCAGCAACTGGTGGTGAAGGGTCATATTGTGCGGGTGCCGAAATCGGCGATGGGGGTGGCGCGTTTTTCCTTCGATGATCTGTGCGCGCAGCCGCTGGCGGCGGCCGATTATCTCAGGATCGCCCACGAATTTCACACCATCATCCTCGACCACATTCCGACGATGGACTACAGCCGCCGCAACGAAGCCAAGCGTTTCATCATTCTGATCGATACGCTGTACGACCACGCGGTGAAGCTGTTGGCCTCGGCGGAGGCGCCGGCGGATCAATTATACGTCGGCAGCGAAGGCTACGAGGCGCAGGAGTTCAAGCGCACGGCGTCCCGTTTGATCGAAATGCGCTCGCAATCCTATCTCGGCCTGCCGCATGGTCCGCGTCTGGCGTCGTCGATCGATACCGGGAAAATCGTCGAGACTTGAGCGCATCGTCTCCGATTTTCGGAGCGCATCACGCGTAAAGTCAGAAGCTCGACCAGATCAGCAATATCACGGCAACCGCCATCAGCGCGGCGGCGAGCCAGCCCAGAATCATCAGCCAGCGCGGCAGCGCCAGCTTTGTCTCACGCTTGCTGGAAACCACCACCATGGTCGCGATCATGATCGGCACCGCGACGATGCCGTTGATCACCGCGGTCCAGAACAGCATGGCGATCGGATCGATATTTGTGGCGAGCAGAGCCGAGCCGCCCAACGTCGCCGCAGCCACGATCGCATAAAAGCCGATGGCGCGGCTGGCCGGCAGCTCCAGGCTGCCGCGCAGTTTGAACACTTCGGCAACCGCGTAGGCGGCCGATCCAGCCAGCACCGGCACCGCCAGCAGGCCGGTGCCGATGATGCCTAAGGCAAAAAGCGCGAAGGCCAGCGGGCCGCCGATCGGACGCAAGGCCTCGGCGGCCTGCGCCGCGGTATCGATATGGGTGACGCCTTGGCTGTGCAGCGTGGCCGCCGTGGTCACGATGATGAAGAAGGCGATGGCGTTGGAAAAAAACATGCCGGTCCAGGTGTCTATCGAGATGCTCTTGAACGAATGCTTGGTCAGGTCCGGCTGCCCGGCAAACATGCGTCGATGACTGAGCCTTGATTCCTCCGCCTCCTGCGACGCCTGCCAGAAGAACAGGTAGGGGCTGATGGTGGTGCCGAACACGGCCACGATCATCAAAAGCTCATCGCGGCTGAAATCGATTTTTGGAACCAGCGTCGCGTGCGCGACCTCGCCCCAGGGAATGTGCACGCTGAAGGCCGCCGCGACATAGAACAGCAGCACCATGGTCAGCAGTTTCAGGTAGCCGGCGTAGCGATGATAGGGGATCAGAACCTCGGCGATCAGGCAGGCGATCCCGAACAGAACCGCGAACAGCAAAGCCGAGCCGCCGGCAACCAGGCGGAGCGCCTCGCCCATGGCCGCCAGGTCGGCGGCGATGTTGATGGTGTTGGCGACCAATAGCGAAGCCACCAGCAGATACAGCACGTAAGGCGGCAGCACCTTGGCGATATTGCGGGAAAGCCCCCGCCGCGTATTCCAGCCGATGACGGCGCTGATGATCTGGATCGCCGCCATGAAGGGCAGCGTCAGGAACACCGTCCACAGCAGCGAATAGCCGAACTGGGCGCCGGCCTGCGAATAGGTCGCGATGCCGCTCGGATCGTCATCGGCCGCGCCGGTCACGAGCCCGGGCCCGAGTGCGCGCCAAATCCCGCGCAGGGAAAATCGCCAACGGCTCATGGCCGAATCCTCAAAGCCCGCGCCGATCTTGCGGCGACGGCTGCAGCCAAGTCCACAGCCGTCGCTTGGCGCGGTGGAAAATCGGCGCGCGAACCGTCAGTCGCCTCTGGACTCGCAGCCCCGCGTCTGCTGGTATAATGTATACAAGATGCAACTTGGGGGCCGCTTTGTTTCGAGTGCCTTGTCGGCGCTAGCGGGAACGGATAACCAGCACGCACATAGCCCGGCCCACCCATAGTCGAGAGTTTTCCCACCATGGCGCGTAATAAAATTGCGTTGATCGGAGCCGGCCAAATCGGCGGCACCCTCGCTCACCTCATCGGCCTCAAACAACTCGGCGACGTCGTCATGTTCGACGTCATGGAAGGCATCCCGCAGGGCAAATCGCTGGATATCGCCCAGTCCTCGCCGGTCAACAAATTCGACGCCAAATTCACCGGCACCAACACCTACGAGGCGATCGACGGCGCCGACGTCTGCATCGTCACCGCCGGCGTGCCGCGCAAACCCGGCATGAGCCGCGACGATCTCCTGGACATCAATCTCAAGGTGATGGGCCAGGTCGGCGCCGGCATCAAGAAATACGCGCCGAACGCTTTCGTGATCTGCATCACCAACCCGCTCGACGCCATGGTCTGGGCGCTGCAGAAATCCTGCGAGCTGCCGCAGCAGAAAGTCGTCGGCATGGCCGGCGTGCTCGACTCGGCGCGCTTCCGTTATTTCCTCGCCGACGAGTTCAACGTCTCGGTGGAAGACGTCACCGCCTTCGTGCTCGGCGGTCACGGCGACACCATGGTGCCGCTGACGCGCTATTCGGCGGTCGCCGGCATTCCGGTGCCCGATCTGATCAAGATGGGCTGGTCGACGCAGGCTCGCATCGACGAAATCGTCAAGCGCACGGCCAATGGCGGCGCCGAAATCGTCAATCTGCTCAAGACCGGTTCGGCGTTCTATGCGCCGGCGGCGTCGGCGGTCTCGATGGCGGAAAGCTACCTGCTCGACAAGAAGCGCGTATTGCCTTGCGCCGCCTGGCTCAACGGCGAATACGGCGTCAAGGATCTCTATGTCGGCGTGCCGGTGGTGATCGGCGCCAAGGGCGTCGAGCGCATTGTCGAAGTCGAATTCACCGGCGCCGAAAAATCCATGTTCGAGAAGTCGGTCGCATCGGTGCAGGGCCTGGTCGAGGCCTGCAAGAAGATCGCGCCGACCCTCGCCAGCTAATATTAACCGGCGCCTTCGCCCGGGAGCATGACATGAATATCCATGAGTATCAGGCGAAGGCGGTGCTGCGCGAATTCGGCGTGCCGGTGCCGCGCGGCGTGCCGGCGTTCACCGTCGACGAGGCGCTCAAGGGCGCCAAGGAACTCGGCGGTCCGGTCTGGGTGGTGAAAGCGCAGATCCACGCCGGCGGCCGCGGCAAGGCCGGCGGCGTCAAGGTGGTGAAATCCATCGACGACGTGAAGAAGGAATCCACCCGCATTCTCGGCTCGACGCTGGTGACGCATCAGACCGGTCCGCACGGCAAGAAGGTCAACCGTCTCTACATCGAGGAAGGCTCGGCGATCGATCGCGAGTTCTATCTGTCGGCGCTGATCGACCGCGAAACCTCGCGCGTCGCTTTCGTGGTCTCGACCGAAGGCGGCATGGACATCGAGGAAGTGGCGCACAAGACGCCGGAGAAAATCATCACCTTCTCGGTCGATCCGGCCACCGGCCTCATGCCGCATCATTCGCGCCAGGTGGCGCAGGCGCTCAAGCTGACCGGCGATCTCGCCAAGCAGATCGGCGACATTCTGCCGAAGCTGTATGCCGGCCTTCACCAGCAAGGACATGAGCATGCTGGAGATCAATCCGCTGGTGGTGACCAAGGACAACAAGCTGATCTGCCTCGACGCCAAGGTCGATTTCGACGGCAACGCGCTGTACCGCCATGCCGACGTCGTGGCGCTGCGCGATCTGACCGAGGAAGACGAGAAGGAAACCGAAGCGTCGAAATTCGATCTCAACTACATCGCGCTCGACGGCTCGATCGGCTGCATGGTCAACGGCGCCGGCCTCGCGATGGCGACCATGGACATCATCAAGCTCTACGGCATGGCGCCGGCGAACTTCCTCGACGTCGGCGGCAGCGCCACCAAGGAAAAAGTCACGGCGGCGTTCAAGATCATCACTTCTGATCCGAGCGTGAAGGGCATTCTGGTCAATATCTTCGGCGGCATCATGAAATGCGACGTGATCGCCGAGGGCGTCGTCGCCGCGGTCAAGGAAGTCGGATTGAAAGTGCCGCTGGTGGTTCGCCTCGAAGGCACCAATGTCGAGCTCGGCAAGAAGATCATCGCCGAGTCCAAGCTCAACGTGACGTCGGCCGACGATCTCGACGACGCCGCGCAAAAAATTGTCAAAGCCGTGAAGGAGGCCGCGTAATGGCTATCCTCATCGACAAGAACACCAAGGTCATCTGCCAGGGCTTCACCGGCAAGAACGGCACCTTCCATTCCCAGATGGCGATCGCCTACGGCACCAAGATGGTCGGCGGCACCTCGCCGGGCAAAGGCGGCGCGACACATCTCGATCTGCCGGTGTTCGACACCGTTGCCGAGGCGCGCGACAAGACCGGCTGCGATGCCAGCGTCATTTACGTGCCGCCGCCGGGCGCGGCGGACGCGATCTGCGAAGCCATCCAGGCCGAGATCCCGCTGATCGTCTGCATCACCGAAGGCATTCCGGTGATGGACATGGTCAAGGTCAAGCGCTCGCTGTCGGGCTCAAAGTCGCGGCTGATCGGACCGAATTGCCCGGGCGTCATGACGGCGGGCGAGTGCAAGATCGGCATCATGCCGGGCAATATCTTCAAGCCGGGCTCGGTCGGCATCGTCTCGCGCTCCGGCACGCTGACCTATGAAGCGGTGTTCCAGACCACCCGCGAGGGCCTCGGCCAGACCACCGCGGTCGGCATCGGCGGCGACCCGGTCAAGGGCACTGAATTCATCGACATGCTGGAAATGTTCCTCGGCGATCCGAAGACCACCTCGATCGTCATGATCGGTGAGATCGGCGGCTCGGCCGAAGAGGACGCGGCCCAGTTCCTCAAGGACGAAGCCAAGCGCGGCCGCAAGAAGCCCATGGTCGGCTTCATTGCCGGGCGCACCGCGCCTCCCGGCCGGCGCATGGGTCATGCCGGCGCCATCATTTCCGGCGGCAAGGGCGATGCGCCGTCGAAAATCGCGGCCATGGAATCGGCTGGCATCAAGGTATCGCCGTCGCCGGCGCGCATCGGCAAGACGCTGGTCGAACTGCTGAAAGGCTGACGCGCCCGCCTGTCGCGCCGGGGCTTCAGCGGGGCCGAAGCCGCGCGCCCCGCGCCAGCCAAAATTTTTGGCAATGTGAAACTGAGCGACTTAAGCTAATACCGTTGCCGGACCTGAGTCGGGGGACCGAGCGAACTATTGAAATCTGATTCAGTTCTAGCCCTTCCGATGACTTACAAGCGTCTTAAATAGCGTTAAAGATCGAATTGCCGGTCGTGGCCGTCCCGCCGGGGACGGCACAATATTTGCGGGGCCCAAGGTCTCGCCAGGGTCGAAAAACCATGTCTCGCCAGGATTCCAACGCCGCCTTTGCCCGCACTTCCTTCCTCTACGGCGGTAATGCCGCCTACATCGAAGACCTCTACGCCAAATACGAGACCGACCCCGCCGCGGTCGATGCCGAATGGCGCGACTTTTTTCACAGCCTGAAGGACGAAGCCGCCAACGTCGCCAAGAGCGCGGCCGGCGCCTCCTGGAAAAAGCCGAATTGGCCGCTGCGCGCCGACGGCGATCTGGTGGCCGCGCTCGACGGCCAATGGGCCGAGACCGAGAAAAAACTCGGCGAGAAGATTTCCACGGCCGCGAAAGCCAAGGGCGTTGAGCTCGCCTCCGCCGACGTCATGCAGGCGACGCGCGATTCGATCCACGCGCTGATGCTGATCCGCGCCTACCGCATGCGCGGCCATTTCCACGCCAAGCTCGATCCGCTCGACCTGGTGCCGGAGGGCAACGAGCAGGAGCTCGACCCGCGCTCCTACGGTTTCACCGAGGCCGACCTCGACCGCCGGATTTTCCTCGACAAGGTGCTCGGCCTCGAATTCGCGTCGATGCGCGAGATCGTCGCCATCCTGCGCCGCACCTATTGCCAGACGCTCGGCGTCGAGTTCATGCACATCTCGAACGCCGCGCAGAAGGCCTGGATCCAGGAGCGCATCGAGGGCCGCGACAAGGAGATCACCTTCACCCGCGAAGGCAAGCGCGCCATTCTCAACAAGCTGGTGGAAGCCGAAGGCTTCGAGAAATTCCTCGACGTCAAATATACCGGCACCAAGCGTTTCGGCCTCGACGGCGGCGAATCGCTGATCCCGGCGCTTGAGCAGATCATCAAGCGCGGCGGCAATCTCGGCGTGAAGGAAATCGTGCTCGGCATGCCGCATCGCGGCCGCCTCAACGTGCTCACGCAAGTGATGGGCAAGCCGCACCGCGCGCTGTTCCACGAATTCAAGGGCGGCTCGGCGACGCCCGACGAGATCGAAGGCTCCGGCGACGTCAAGTATCACCTCGGCGCGTCGTCGGACCGCGAGTTCGACGGCAACAAGGTGCATCTGTCGCTCACCGCCAATCCCTCGCATCTCGAGATCGTCGATCCGGTGACGCTCGGCAAGGTGCGCGCCAAGCAGGACCAGCACGGCGCCACGCCGGAAGAGCGCACCATGGTGATGCCGCTGCTGATGCACGGCGACGCGGCCTTCGCCGGCCAGGGCGTGGTGTCGGAATGTTTCGGGCTGTCGGATCTGAAGGGCTACCGCACCGGCGGCTCGATTCATTTCATCGTCAACAACCAGATCGGCTTCACCACCTATCCGCGCTATTCGCGCTCGTCGCCCTATCCGTCCGATGTCGCCAAGATGATCGAGGCGCTGATTTTCCACGTCAACGGCGACGATCCGGAAGCGGTGGTGTTCGCGGCCAAGGTCGCGACCGAATACCGGCAGAAATTCCAGCGGCCGGTGGTCATCGACATGTTCTGCTACCGGCGCTTCGGCCACAACGAAGGCGACGAGCCTTCGTTCACCCAGCCGCTGATGTACAAGAAGATCCGCTCGCATCCGTCCACGCTGGAAATCTACTCAAAGAAGCTGATCGGCGAAGGCGTCGTCACCGAAGCCGAAGTCGAAAAGATGAAAGCCGACTGGCGCGCGCATCTCGAAATCGAGATGGAGGCCGGCTCAGGCTACAAGCCGAACAAAGCCGACTGGCTGGACGGCCGCTGGTCGGGCTTGAAGGCGGCCGGCGAGTTCGAAGATCCGCGCCGCGGCAATACCGGCGTTGCGATCGAACGCCTGCACGAGATCGGCAAGAAAATCACCGCGGTTCCGGAAGGCTTCACCGTCCACAAGACGATCCAGCGCTTCCTCGATCATCGCGCCAAGTCGATCGAGACCGGCGAGGGCATCGATTGGTCGACCGCGGAAGCGCTGGCCTTCGGCGTGCTGCTCAAAGAAGGCCACCCGGTCCGGCTGTCCGGCCAGGACTCCGAGCGCGGCACTTTCTCGCAGCGGCATTCGGTGCTGTTCGATCAAAACACCGAGGAGCGCCACACCTCGCTCAACCATCTGGGGCCCGACCAGGCGCGCTTCGAAGTGCTCAATTCGAGCCTGTCGGAAGAGGCCGTGCTCGGTTTCGAATACGGCTATTCGACCGTCGAACCGAACGCGCTGACGCTGTGGGAAGCGCAATTCGGCGACTTCGCCAATGGCGCGCAGGTGGTGTTCGACCAGTTCATCTCGTCCGGCGAACGCAAATGGCTGCGCCTGTCCGGGCTCGTCTGTCTGCTGCCGCATGGCTACGAGGGCCAGGGACCGGAGCATTCATCGGCGCGGCTCGAGCGCTTCCTGCAGATGTGCGCGGAAGACAACATGCAGGTCGCCAACCTGACCACGCCGGCGAACTACTTCCACGCGCTGCGCCGCCAGTTGAAGCGCGAGATCCGCAAGCCGCTGATCCTGATGACGCCGAAGAGCCTGCTGCGCCACAAGCGCGCGGTGTCGCGGCTCGCCGAGATGGGTCCCGATACCTCGTTCCACCGCCTGTTGTGGGACGACGCGCAATCGCTGCCGGACGAGAAGATCAAGCTCGTCGCCGACGACAAGATCCGCCGCGTCGTCATGTGCACCGGCAAGGTCTATTACGACCTCTACGACGAGCGCGAGAAGCGCGGCATCGACGACATTTATCTGCTGCGCATCGAGCAGCTGTTTCCGTTCCCGTCCAAGGCGCTGGTCGCCGAACTGTCGCGCTTCAAGCAGGCGGAGATGGTGTGGTGCCAGGAAGAGCCGCGCAACATGGGCGCATGGTTCTTCGTCGACGTGTTCCTCAATTGGGTGCTCAACCAGATCGGCGCCAAGCACAAGACCGTGCCGCTATGCCGGGACGTCCGGCGTCGGCCTCGACCGCGGTCGGGCAGATGTCGAAGCACCTGGCGCAGCTCAAGCAGTTCCTCGAAGAGGCGCTCGGCTGACCGGCTGGCCCGCGCATCGCAATTGAAAAGGTTGAATGATGACTGACATCCGCGTGCCCACCCTCGGCGAATCGGTCACCGAAGCGACCGTCGGCAAATGGTTCAAGCAGCCGGGCGATGCGGTGGCGGTCGACGAGCCGCTGGTCGAACTCGAAACCGACAAGGTCACGCTGGAAGTCCCGGCGCCGGCCGCCGGCGTGCTGGGCGAGATCACCGCCAAGAATGGCGAAACCGTCGGCGTCGGCGCGATCCTCGGCCAGATCACCGACGGCGCCGCCGCCGCGGCCAAGCCCGCCGCACCGGCTGCCGCCGCCAAGCCGGCCGAGGCGCCAAAGCCCGCGCCCGCTGCCGCCCCGGCGGCGTCGGCAATGCCCGTGCCGCCGTCGGTGCGCAAAATGGCGGCGGAAAGCGGCATGGACCCGTCAAAGGTCGACGGCTCCGGCAAGCACGGCCAGGTCACCAAGGGCGACATGATGGCGGCGATCGAGCGCGCCGCGGCCCAGCCGACGCCCGCTCCGGTCCCGGCAGCCGTGCAGATGCGCGCGCCGTCGCCGGCCGACGATGCCTCGCGTGAAGAGCGCGTGCACATGACGCGGCTGCGCCAGACCATCGCGCGCCGCCTCAAGGACGCGCAGAACACCGCCGCCATGCTGACGACCTTCAACGAGGTCGACATGAGCGCGGTGATGGGCCTGCGCAGTCAGTACAAGGACATGTTCGAGAAGAAGCACGGCGTGAAGCTCGGCTTCATGGGCTTCTTCGTGCGCGCCTGCATCCAGGCGCTGAAAGACGTGCCGGCGGTCAATGCCGAGATCGACGGCACCGACATCGTCTACAAGAATTATTATCACATCGGCGTCGCCGTCGGCACCGAGAAGGGCCTGGTGGTGCCGGTGGTGCGCGACGCCGATCATCTGTCGCTCGCCGGCGTCGAGAAGACGATTTCCGAATTGGGCAAGCGCGCCCGCGACGGCGCGCTCAAGATCGACGACATGCAGGGCGGCACCTTCACGATCTCGAACGGCGGCGTCTACGGCTCGCTGATGTCGACGCCGATCCTGAACGCGCCGCAGTCCGGCATTCTCGGCATGCACAAGATCCAGGAGCGGCCGGTGGTGGTCGGCGGCAAGATCGAAATCCGCCCGATGATGTATCTGGCGCTGTCCTACGACCACCGCATCGTCGACGGCCAGCAGGCCGTCACCTTCCTGGTGCGGGTGAAGGATTGTCTGGAAGACCCGGCAAGGTTGGTTCTCGATCTATAGATGTTTCTCCGTCATGCCCGGCCATGACGATCGCGCGTTCGGAGTAGTTTCATGGCCTACGATCTCATCGTCATCGGCACCGGCCCCGGCGGCTATGTCTGCGCCATTCGCGCCGCGCAGCTTGGGCTCGAAGACCGCGGTGGTCGAGAAGCGCGCAACCTTCGGCGGCACCTGCCTGAACATCGGCTGCATTCCGTCGAAGGCGCTGCTGCACGCCTCCGAACTGTTCGAGGAGGCCGGCCACTCGTTCGCCAAGATGGGCATCGGCGTCGGCACGCCCAAGCTCGATCTCAAGGCGATGATGGCGTTCAAGGATCAGGGCGTCGACGGCAACGTCAAGGGCGTCGAGTTTCTGCTCAAGAAGAACAAGATCGATACGCTTCCACGGCGCCGGGCCGCATCGCTCGGCGCCGGCAAGGTCGAAGTCACCGGCGCCGACGGCAAGACGCAGACGCTCGACACCAAGTCCATCGTCATCGCCACCGGCTCGGATGTCGCGCGGCTGCAAGGCATCGAGATCGACGAGAAGCGCATCGTGTCGTCGACCGGCGCGCTGGCGCTCGAGCAAGTGCCGGAGCATCTGCTGGTGGTCGGCGCCGGCGTCATCGGCCTCGAGCTCGGCTCGGTGTGGCGACGGCTCGGCGCGCAGGTCACGGTGGTCGAATTCGTCGACGGCGTCTTGCCCGGCATGGACGCCGAAGTGCGCAAAGCATGCGCAGCGCCTGTTCGAGAAGCAGGGCATGACGTTCAAGCTGTCGTCCAAGGTCACCGCGGTCGATACCTCGGGCGCACGCCTGAAGGCGACGGTCGAACCGGCCAAAGGCGGCGCGGCCGAGATCGATCGAGGCCGACGTCGTGCTCGTCTCGATCGGCCGCGTGCCCTACACCGACGGCCTCGGCCTGAAGGAAGCCGGCGTCAAGCTCGACGAGCGCGGCCGCGTCGCCGTCGATCATTACTACGCCACCAACGTGCCCGGCATCTGGGCGATCGGCGACGTCATCGCCGGTCCGATGCTGGCGCATAAGGCCGAGGACGAAGGCGTCGCGGTCGCCGAGATCCTGGTCGGGCAGGCCGGCCATGTGAATTACGACGCCATCCCGAACGTGGTCTACACCTATCCGGAAATCGCCACCGTCGGCAAAAGCGAAGACGAACTGAAAGCCGCCGGCGTCGCCTACAATGTCGGCAAGTTTCCGATGACCGCCAACGGCCGCGCCAAGGTCAACCAGACCACCGAAGGCTTTGTGAAAATCCTGGCCGACGCCAAGACCGATCGCGTGCTCGGCGTGCAGTTGATCTGCGCCGATGCCGGCAACATGATCGCGGAAGCAGCGCTCGCGATGGAATTCGGCGCCTCGGCCGAAGACATCGCGCGCACCTGCCACGCGCATCCGACCTTGCCCGAGGCGGTCAAGGAAGCCGCCATGGCGGTCGCCAAACGCGCCATTCATATGTGATACACTCCCCGAAAGAACAATTTCGGGGAGTGAAAATGGCCAAAGGTCACAAAGACAAAATCGCCGTCATCACCGGCGCGGCGAACGGGCTGGGGCAGGCTTTCGCCAAGCGGCTGGCGGAGGATGGCGTTCATGTCGCCTGCGTCGACATTGCCGACGCCGCGGCGACGGTGAAACTCGTCGAGGCGGCCGGCCGCAAGGCGGTCGCGATCAAATGCGATGTGTCGTCTGAAGAGTCGGTCAAGGCGATGGCCGCGAAGGTGCACGACAGCTTCGGCCGCGCCGACATCGTGATCAACACCGCCGGCATCTTTCCGCAGACCGATCTCGACAAGCTGACCTTCGCCGACTGGAAGCGCATTCTCGGCGTCAATCTCGACGGCACGTTTCTCGTCAGCATGGCTTTCATCCCGGGCATGAAGCAGCGCGGCTGGGGCCGCATTGTCAGCATGTCGTCGTCGACGCTCGGTTCGGTGGTGACCGGCTTTGTGCCTTACGTTTCGAGCAAGGCCGGCATCGTCGGTTTCACGCGGGCGATGGCGAGCGAACTGGGTCCATTCGGCATCACGGTCAACGCCATTCAGCCGGGCCTGACCCGCACGCCCGGCGCGACCAGCCGGCCGCCGCGCGCGGGCTTTGCCACCATGGACGACGAATTCAAGGCGGTGGCGCAGGTCCAGGCTATCAAGCGCATCGAGGAGCCCGATGATCTCATTGGTGCGGCGTCGTTCCTGACCAGCGACGACGCGGCCTTTATTACCGGCCAGACGCTCAACGTCGATGGCGGGCGGGTAAGGGCTTACAGCGCCTGGCCAGAAGGGGACAGACTCCGGCCGGCCTTACTCCTGCGGCAATCGACCCTATATCCTCCACTATGCGCCGCCACTGGCTACGCCCGCTCTGGATCGTCCTTGCGCTGATCTTCCTGGCGGAGGCGTGGCTGTGGGATCATCTCGAACCGCATCGTCGCGCGCGTCGTCAATCTGGTTCCCTGGGGCAGGTTCAAGCAACAACTGGCGCGGCTGATCCAGGATTTGCCGCCCTGGGCGGTGCTGTTCGTTTTCATCATTCCCTTCGTCTTGCTGCTGCCGCTGAAATTTCTCGAAGTCTATTTCCTGGCGACCCGCAATTGGCTGGGCGCGTTTCTCGTCATCGTCGCCGTGAAACTTATCGGCCTCGGCGTAACCGCCTTCATCTTCGACGTCACGCGCGACAAGCTGTTGCAGATGGCTTGGTTCCGCCGGCTGTATGAATGGGTGCTGGAGTTGCGCGACTGGGCGCACGGCATCACCGAGCCGGTGCGCGAGCGCGTGCGTCAACTGGTGTGGCTGTTGAAACCGCAACGTGCCGGCCGCTTCCTGCGCCGGTTCATGCGACTGCGGCGGCGCGCTTATCGCAGCCGCGCGGCGTAATCTTCGCTAGAACAAATGCACGGCGTGCGGCGCCCAGAGGCCGATGCCGGTGAAGGCCAGGCCGACCACGCCGAGCACTCCGGACAGCCAGCCCAGCACGACCATGCCGGTGATGACTTCGGCCGAGGCCAGCACGATGCCGATCTGGAACGCGGCCGAGGCGAATTCGTAATGATGATAGCGCGCCATCGCCAGTTCGCGCTTTTCTTCGGATTGCTTGGCGCGCTCGGCGAGCTGCTTGCGGCCTTCGTTTGACTTCTCGTCGTCGTCATAGCGCGCGACGCTCTTCTTCCAGGTGTCGATGTTTTTCGTCAGCCGCGCCTTGAGGTCGGGATCGGTGGCGCGATCGGCCTCGATCTGCATCTGCTCGGCCGCCGTGCTCAACACGGTGATGCGGATGGTCTTGGCCTGGAAGAACGCCCACAGATCGTTGGCGGTGACGTTGTAGGTGATGGCCGCGGTCTGCGAACTCTTGCCGAGCGTTTCGGAGAACGCCAGGAACAGCGCCAGCACCGAGATCAGCAGCGCGATTTTCTTGTTGCCGCCGTGCGAGGCATGCTCGGCATGCTCGACGTGTTCCAGGTTTTCGTGTGCGCTCATCGCCCTCTCCAATGCGTCGAGCGTCGACGATGATACGAAACCGCGACCTCGCGCAAGAGCGCTATACGGAGTATGCGATTGTTTTGTTACGCGCGCGGATGGGCGCTGGCATAAACTTCCAGTAAACGCTCGGAATCGACCGCGGTATAAATCTGCGTCGTCGATAGCGACGCGTGGCCGAGCAGTTCCTGGATGGCGCGCAGGTCGCCGCCGCGCGCCAGCAAATGGGTCGCGAAGGAATGCCGCAAGGCGTGCGGCGTCGCGCTGTCGGGCAGGCCGAGCGCGCCGCGCAGGCGGGCCATCGCCAGTTGCACGACGCGGGGCGACAGCGGTCCGCCGCGCGCGCCGATGAACAACGGGCCGTCCGGCGGCAGATCGATCGGGCACAGCGCGACATAATCGGCGATCAGCTTGGCGACCTGCGGCAGCACCGGCACCATGCGCGTCTTGTTGCCTTTGCCGATGACCGTGATCTGATCGCCCACGCCCGGCACCGGCGCATCTTTGCGCTTCACGGCCAGCGCTTCGGCGATGCGCAGGCCGGAGCCGTAGAGCAAGGCCAGCACCGCGGCGTCGCGGGCGATGACCCAGGGCTCGCGCGCTTCGCCGGCGCGCAATTCGATGTCGGCCATGCGTTTGGCATCGATAATCGCCAGCGGCTTCGGCAATGAGCGCGGCAGCTTGGGCGTGCGCACCGCGGAAAGCGCGCCGACCTTGCCTTTGCCGTTGCGTTCCAGATAGCGGGCGAACGAGCGCGCGCCGGCGAGCCCCCGCATCAGCGTGCGGTTACCGGCGCCGCCGCTGCGCCGCGCCGCCATGAAGGCGCGCACATCGGCCGGCGTCAGTTTGGCCAAGTTGCTTGAGGAGGGCGCGCCGCCCAGATGCTCGGCGAGAAAATCGAGGAACTGGCCGACGTCGCGGCCATAGGCTTCCAGGGTCTTTTCCGACATGCGCCGCTCGGCGCCGAGAAACCTCAGCCAGCGGCCGATTTCGGCGGCAATGTCGGGGGCGATTTTCGTTTGTGGCATCATGGTGCTTGGTATGGCGACAGCCGATGCCGTTATTACATTGCTTCCTTCACCCTTCCTTAAGCCCGCGGAATCGGACAGACCTAACCTTATGGCTACGCGCATTGTCGACGTCCTGGTCCCGGTGGCGCTCGACCAGACCTATTCCTACCGGGTGCCGGAAGGCCTGGAGCTTGCCCCGGGCGACGTCGTGACCGTGCCGCTGGGCGCGCGCGGCGAGACCACCGGCGTGGTCTGGGCCGAAAACCACAATCCCAATCCGCGCCTGCATAACCGCATGAAGGACGTGGTCGGCAAGCTCGACGTGCCGCCGCTGAAAGCCGAACTGCGCCAGTTCGTCGATTGGGTCGCCGGCTACACGCTGTCGGCGCGCGGCATGGTGCTGCGCATGGCGCTGCGCATGGGCGAGCATCTCGGGCCCGGACGCGAACGCGTCGGCGTGCGTCTGGCCGGTCCGCCGCCGGCGCGCATGACGCCGGCGCGCGCGCGGGCGCTTGCACTGTTCGCCGACGGTCTGACGCGCGCGAAGGGCGATGCGGCAAAGGAGGCCGGCGTCAGCGCCGGCGTCATCGACGGGTTGATCGACGAAGGCGCGCTGGAGACGTCGTGCTGCCGCCTGATCCGGTGACGCGGCCGCCCGATCCGGATTTCGCCAAGCCCGACTTCGCGCTGATGCAGTTGGCCGCGGGCGATGCGTTGCGCACCACCGTCGATCAGGGCGGCTACACCGTCACGCTGCTCGATGGCGTCACCGGCTCCGGCAAGACCGAAGTCTATTTCGAGGGCGTCGCCGAGAATATCCGCAAGGGCCGGCAGACGCTGATCCTGATGCCGGAGATCGCGCTCACCGGGCAGTCGCTCGACCGCTTCACCGCGCGCTTCGGCACGCGGCCGGCGGAATGGCATTCGCAACTCTCGCCGCGCACCCGCGCGCGCACCTGGGCGGCGGTGGCGGCGAACGAAGTGTCAGGTGGTGGTCGGCGCGCGCTCGGCGCTGTTTCTGCCTTATGCCGATCTCGGGCTCATCGTCGTCGATGAAGAGCACGACCCGGCCTACAAGCAGGAAGACGGCGCGCATTATCACGCCCGCGACATGGCGGTGGTGCGCGGCTCGATTGCGAAAATTCCGGTGCTGCTGGCCTCGGCGACGCCGTCGGTCGAGTCGGAAGTCAATGCGCGGCGCGGCCGCTACAAGCGCATCCATCTGCCGGAACGTTTCGGCGGCGCGCATCTGCCGTCGATCGAAGCCATCGACATGCGGCGCGAAGGTCCGCCGCGCGGCCGTTTCATCTCGCCCAAGCTCGCGCGAGGCGGTGCAGACCTCGCTCGAGCGCGGCGAACAGGCGCTGCTGTTTCTCAACCGCCGCGGCTACGCGCCGCTGACGCTGTGCCGCGCCTGCGGCTTTCGCCTGCAATGCCCGAATTGCGACGCCTGGCTGGTCGATCACCGCTTCAAGAAGCGGCTGGTCTGCCACCATTGCGGCTTCAACACCGCAACGCCGAACGAATGCCCGAACTGCCACGCCACCGAAAGCTTCGCCGCGGTCGGCCCCGGCGTCGAACGGCTGGAGCAGGAGGCGGCCGAACTGTTTCCCGACGCGCGCATCCTGGTGCTGTCGAGCGATCTGGTGGAATCGATGGAGCGGCTGCGCCAGGAACTCGACGACGTCGCCGAAGGCCGCTTCGATATCGTCATCGGCACGCAACTGGTCGCCAAGGGCCATCATTTCCCCAAGCTCAATCTGGTCGGCATCGTCGACGCCGACTTAGGGCTCGGCAACGGCGATCCGCGCGCCGCCGAGCGGACGTTCCAGTTGCTGCATCAGGTGGTCGGCCGCGCCGGCCGCGAGGAAGGCCGCGGCGTCGGCTTCCTGCAGACGCATCAGCCCGAACATCCGGTGATGAAGGCGCTGATCCTCGGCGACCGCGAGGCGTTCTATTCGAGCGAGATCGCGTTGCGCGAGGCGACCGTGCTATCCGCCGTTCGGCCGGCTCGCCAGCCTGGTCGTCACCGCCAACGACCGCCACACCGCGGAATCCTACGGCCGCGCGCTGGCCTCAGAGCGCGCCGAAGGACGACAGCGTGCGCGTGCTCGGTCCCGCCGAGGCGCCGATCGCGGTGGTGCGCGGCCGGCATCGCTTCCGCATTTTGGTCAAGGCGCCGCGCGACTTCAATCTGTCGGCTTATTTGCGCGAATGGCTGGCCGCGGCGCCCAAGCCGCGCGGCAATGTGCGGCTCGAGGTCGACGTCGATCCGCAGAGCTTCTTCTGAAATTACTCCGGCATCTCGGTGTGCTTCACGTTCGGCTGCAGCAGCACGCAGGCGGCGGCGATGAAAATCAGCACGAAGCCGATGATGTCGTTGACGGTCGGGCGCTCGCCCAGAAATATCGTCGAGGCGGTGACGCCAACCACCGGCACCAGCAGCGCGCCGATCGAGGCCGTGACGGTCGGCAGCCGTCCGACGATCGCCCACCACAGGAAATGCGCCAGGCCGACGCCGAACAATCCGACATAGAGGATCGCCAGCAGCGACGCGCCGTGCATCGGCCACAGATGCGGATAGCCTTCGAAGACGAAAGTGCCGGCGGCGATGCAGACAAAGCCGAACAGCAATTGCCACGCCGCGTTGGCGAGCGGCGCCACCGTCGCCTTCACCCACTTCATGTAGACGGTGGCGAAGGCCCAGCCCAGCGCGCAGCCGAGCGAATAGAACACGAACGATGGCGGCCCGCTTGTAAACAGCGGCCAGACCAGGATGGCGATCCCGGCGACGCACAAGACGAAGGCCAGCAGGCGAATGCCGTCCAGCTTCTCGCGCAACATCAGCCAGCTCAGCAGCGTCGCCCAGATCGGCATCGAATAGGTGATGATGACCGCGCGCGAGGTCGCGCCGTTGAGCTGGGCGAAAGCCGACAGGACTTGAAACGCGGCGACGTTGAAAAAGCCGGCCACCATCACATGCCGCCACTCGCCGCGCGGCACCCGCAGGTCGTAGCCGCTCAACAGCGCCGCGGTAAACAGCGTCACCGCGCCGATCCCGGCGCCGGCAAAGCGAAAGCTCCAGGGCGGCACCTCGCGCAGCGCCACCACCGCGGCAATCCAGTTCAAGCCCCAGGCAAAGGCCAGCGCCACCACCAACAGCTTGGCCGTGGTCGCGATTTCGGCTTTTGAGCGTGCATGCGGCATAGCGTCGTGGGTCCCGGCGGCCCCTCGGTCAAATGCCCCCGGCGGCGCGCGCAAGCTATAGGGGGGAAATCGGGCTGGCGAGGCATCCCTGCGATGCAGATTTGTCGCCTGGGGACGGATGCGACTTTAGGCCCGCCGTGTTGCACCGCGGTTGCCGCCGTGTTAGCTAGCCCTCGATTTTGCAGGGGTTTCCGGGGGCTTTCGGGAAACCTGGCAAAATCGGAATTCCTCCTTGGATTCCAATGGTTTGCGCCGCCGCAGTCGTGACGGTGCCGGACCGTGAACGATGTAGCGAGAACGAGCGTCACAGTGGCAGGCGAAGACCCCATCATTTCCGGAATGGCTGGCCGATATGCCGGCGCGTTGTTCGACCTTGCCCGCGAGGACAAGGCGATCGATTCGGTCAAAAAAGACCTCGAGCAGTTCGACGCGCTGATCGCCGAAAGTCCCGACCTCAACCGCCTGGTGCGCAGCCCGGTGTTCGGCGCCGACGAGCAGCTCAAAGCGCTGTCGGCGATCCTGGCCAAGGCCGGCATCACCGGACTGGCCGCCAATTTCCTCCGCGTCGTCACCACCAACCGGCGGCTGTTTGCGCTGCGCGAGATCATCCGCGGCTATCGCGTCGCTGGTCGCGCGCCACAAGGGCGAGGTCAGCGCCCAGGTCACCGTCGCCGAAAAACTCAGCGACACCAATCTCGAGGCGCTCAAGAGCGCGCTCAAATCGGTTACCGGCGGCAAAGACATCGACATGGACGTCAGAATCGACCCGGCGATTATCGGCGGGCTGATCGTCAAGGTCGGCAGCCGCATGGTCGATAGTTCGCTCCGCACCAAGCTCAATGCAATCAAGTTCGCGATGAAAGAGGCACGCTGATGGATATCCGCGCCGCAGAAATTTCCGCCATCCTGAAAGAGCAGATCAAGAACTTCGGCCAGGAAGCCGAAGTCTCCGAAGTCGGCCAGGTGCTGTCCGTCGGCGACGGCATCGCCCGCGTCTACGGCCTCGACAACGTCCAGGCGGGCGAAATGGTCGAGTTCGAAAACGGCGTGCGCGGCATGGCGCTCAACCTCGAAACCGACAACGTCGGCATCGTGATCTTCGGCAACGACCGCGAGATCATGGAAGGCCAGACCGTCAAGCGCACCGGCGCCATCGTCGACGTGCCGGTCGGCAAGGGCCTGCTCGGCCGCGTCGTCGACGCGCTCGGCAATCCGATCGACGGCAAGGGCCCGATCAAGGCCGACAAGCGCATGCGCGTCGACGTCAAGGCGCCCGGCATCATCCCGCGCAAGTCGGTGAACGAGCCGATGGCGACCGGCCTCAAGGCCATCGACGCGCTTGATCCCGATCGGCCGCGGCCAGCGCGAATTGATCATCGGCGACCGTCAGACCGGCAAGACCGCGATCGCGCTCGACACCATCCTCAATCAGAAGCCGCTCAACGCGCAGACCGACGAAAAGATCAAGCTTTACTGCGTTTATGTCGCGGTCGGCCAGAAGCGTTCCACCGTCGCGCAGTTCGTCAAGGTGCTCGAAGAGCAGGGCGCGCTGGAATATTCGATCGTCATCGCCGCCACCGCCTCCGATCCGGCGCCGATGCAGTTCCTGGCGCCGTTCGCCGGCTGCACCATGGGCGAATATTTCCGCGACAACGGCATGCACGCCGTCATCATCTATGACGATCTGTCGAAGCAGGCGGTCGCCTATCGCCAGATGTCGCTGCTGCTGCGCCGCCCGCCGGGCCGCGAAGCCTATCCCGGCGACGTGTTCTATCTGCATTCGCGCCTGCTCGAACGCGCCGCCAAGATGAACGACGAGCAAGGGCGCCGGTTCGCTCACCGCGCTGCCGATCATCGAGACGCAGGCCAACGACGTGTCGGCCTACATTCCGACCAACGTGATTTCGATCACCGACGGTCAGATCTTCCTGGAAACCGATCTGTTCTATCAGGGCATCCGGCCGGCGGTGAACGTCGGTCTGTCGGTGTCGCGCGTCGGCTCGGCCGCGCAGACCAAGGCGATGAAGAAGGTCGCCGGCAAGATCAAGGGCGAGCTCGCGCAGTACCGCGAAATGGCCGCCTTCGCGCAGTTCGGTTCCGACTTGGACGCCACCACCCAGCGCATGCTGGCGCGCGGCGCGCGTCTGACCGAACTCCTGAAGCAGCCGCAGTTCTCGCCGCTGAAGATGGAAGAGCAGGTCGGTCGTGATCTATGCCGGCGTCAACGGCTATCTCGACAAGTTCGAGGTGTCGCGCGTGCGCGCCTTCGAGAGCGGCCTGCTGACGCTTGCTGCGCACCAAGCACGCCGATCTGCTCGACAGCATCCGCAAGAGCGGCGACCTGTCGAAGGACGACGAAGCCAAGCTCAAGGACGTGGTCGAAGGCTACGCGAAGGTAGTCAGCCTTCGCATCCCGTTGCAGATCGGAGTGCCCGGCACAAGGCCGGGCAGACGAACGAAGTGAGTAAGACGGCTCAAGGGCGACTGAGAAGAAGATGGCCTCCCTCAAGGACATGCGCGTTCGCATCGCCTCGACCAAGGCGACGCAGAAGATCACCAAGGCCATGCAGATGGTCGCGGCGTCCAAGCTGCGCCGTGCGCAGGTGGCGGCGGAAGCCGCGCGCCCGTTCGCCGAGCGCATGGACCGCGTGCTCGGCAATATCGCGGCCGGCGTTGCCGGCAGCGACTCCGCGCCGCGCCTGCTGGCCGGCACCGGCGCCGACAAGGTGCATTTGCTGGTGGTCTGCACCGCCGAACGCGGCCTGTGCGGCGCCTTCAATTCCTCGATCGTGCGTCTGGCGCGCGAGCACATCAATGCGCTGCTGAACCAGGGCAAGGA
The DNA here is from genome assembly GCA_963825015.1 of uncultured Alphaproteobacteria bacterium. Lineage (GTDB taxonomy): Bacteria > Pseudomonadota > Alphaproteobacteria > Rhizobiales > Xanthobacteraceae > Pseudolabrys. The sequence continues at coordinate 412,296 of CAWGRN010000008.1, forward strand.
GGTCAAGATCCTTTGCGTCGGCCGCAAGGGCGCCGACCAGCTTCGCCGCAGTCTACGGCAAGTACATCATCGAAGTCGTCGAACTGCGCGGCGTCAAGCAGATGGGCTTCGCGCAGGCGCAGATGGTCGCCGACAAGATCGTCGCGCGTTTCGACAACAACGAATTCGACATCTGCCACGCTGTTCTTCTCGCGCTTCAAGTCGGTGATCTCGCAGATCCCGACCGCGCTGCAGGTCATTCCGCCGGTGTTCGAGCCGGTGGCGAAGGATGCCGGCGCCGTCGGCGGCTTACGAATACGAGCCGGAGGAGGAGGAAATCCTCGGCGATCTGCTTGCCGCGCAATCTGTCGATTCAGGTGTTCCGCGCGCTGCTGGAAAACGCCGCGTCCGAGCAGGGCGCGCGCATGAGCGCGATGGACAACGCCACCCGCAACGCCGGCGAAATGATCCGCAAGCAGACACTCACCTACAACCGCACGCGTCAGGCGATGATCACCAAGGAACTGATCGAGATCATCTCCGGCGCCGAAGCGCTTTAATTCAGGTAACGAGGACGATATGGCCACACCGCAGAACGCAACCGGCAAGATCACCCAGGTCATCGGCGCCGTCGTCGACGTGCAGTTCGAAGGCGATCTGCCGGCGATCTTGAACGCGCTCGAAACCAAGAACGGCGACAACCGGCTGGTGCTCGAAGTCGCCCAGCATCTCGGCGAATCGACCGTGCGCACGATCTCGATGGACATCACCGAGGGTCTGGTGCGCGGCCAGGCCGTCACCGACACCGGCATCCCGATCGCGGTGCCGGTCGGCCCCGGCCTGCTCGGCCGCATCATCAACGTCATCGGCGAGCCGATCGACGAGGCCGGTCCGGTGAAGTCCGACGAGCGCCGCCCGATCCACGCCGAGGCGCCGAAATACACCGAGCAGTCGACCGAAGCGCAAATTCTGGTCACCGGCATCAAGGTCGTCGATCTGCTGGCGCCTTACGCCAAGGGCGGCAAGATCGGCCTGTTCGGCGGCGCCGGCGTCGGCAAGACCGTGCTGATTCAGGAACTGATCAACAACGTCGCCAAAGCGCACGGCGGCTATTCGGTGTTCGCCGGCGTCGGCGAGCGTACCCGCGAAGGCAACGACCTTTATCACGAGTTCATCGAATCCGGCGTCAACAAGGACCCGCACGGCGGGTCGACCGAAGGCTCCAAGTGCGCGCTGGTGTTCGGCCAGATGAACGAGCCGCCGGGCGCCCGCGCCCGCGTCGGCCTCACCGGTCTGACGCTGTCGGAATATTTCCGCGACCAGGGCCAGGACGTGCTGTTCTTCGTCGACAACATCTTCCGCTTCACGCAGGCCGGCTCGGAAGTGTCGGCGCTGCTCGGCCGTATTCCTTCGGCGGTGGGTTATCAGCCGACGCTCGCGACCGACATGGGCGCGCTGCAGGAACGCATCACCACCACGACCAAGGGTTCGATCACCTCGGTGCAGGCGATTTACGTGCCGGCCGACGACTTGACCGATCCGGCGCCGGCGACCTCGTTCGCGCATTTGGATGCGACCACCGTGCTGTCGCGCGACATCGCCGCCAAGGGCATCTATCCGGCGGTGGACCCGCTCGACTCGACCTCGCGCATGCTGTCGCCGCTGATCGTCGGCGAAGAGCATTACGCGGTCGCGCGTCAGGTGCAGCAGGTTCTGCAGCGCTACAAGGCGCTGCAGGACATCATCGCCATTCTGGGCATGGATGAACTGTCGGAAGAGGACAAGACTGGCGGTGTCGCGCGCGCGCAAGATCGAGCGCTTCCTGTCGCAGCCGTTCTTCGTCGCCGAAGTGTTCACCGGCTCGCCGGGCAAGCTCGTCGACCTCGCCGACACCATCAAGGGCTTCAAGGGCCTGGTGCGAAGGCAAGTACGATCACCTGCCGGAAGCCGCCTTCTACATGGTCGGCAACATCGACGAGGCGATCGAAAAGGGCAAGAAGCTCGCGGCGGAAGCGGCGTAACGGCAGCAACGATGGCCACATTTCATTTCGAACTGGTCTCGCCGGAAAAGCTGCTGTTCTCCGGCGACGTCGAGCAGGTCGACGTGCCGGGCGCCGAGGGCGACTTCGGCGTGCTGGCCGGCCATGCGCCGTTCGTCACGACGTTGCGGCCCGGCATTCTGACCGTTCACGGCGCCGGCGGCGAGCAGAAGATCGTCGTGCTCGGCGGCTTCGCCGAAGTGTCGGCGGCGGGTCTCACCGTGCTTGCCGATGTGGCCGAGGCGGTCAAGGACATCGACCGCGGCATGATCGCGACCCGCATCGGCGAACTCGAACAGCGCATCGAGAAGATGGAGCCCGGCTCCGCGCTCGACAAGCTGATCACGCGGCTCGATCATTTCAAGCAGGTCGACCGCCATCTGACCGGCACGGCGATGCACTAGCTTGGTGCATGATCTTATCCGAAAACCGCTTCGCATTCGGGATCTGCATTGTGCGTCAGGCTCGCGCGAACTTTTCGAATTCCGCGACCACCCGCTCGTAGGTCTGCCGCTTGAACGGCACCACCAGGTCGGGCAGTTCGCTTCAATCGCCACCCAGCGCCAGTCGATGAATTCCGGCTCGTGCCCGCCGCCGGGCGTCGGCGATGTTGATCTCGCTGTCGTCGCCGGTGAAACGCAGCGCGTACCATTTCTGCTTCTGGCCGCGATATTTGCCGCCCCAGGCCTCGCCGACAATGTCGCGCGGAATGTCGTAGGCCAGCCAGTCGGCGATCTCGCCGAGCTTCTCGACCGAGCGGATGTTGGTTTCCTCGTAGAGTTCGCGCAGCGCCGCCTGGTACGGGTCCTCGTCCTCGTCGATGCCGCCCTGCGGCATCTGCCAGACATGCGTGGCGTCGATGTGCTCGGGGCCGCTCGAGCGCCGGCCGATGAACACCAGGCCGTCGCGGTTGAGCACCATGATGCCGGCGCAGGGGCGGTAGGGCAGGGATTCGTAGGGCGGCATTCGCGCTCCGTCTTTTGCAGCGCGTTCTTCGCGCGCAAAAATGACGTTACGATGACTTCGCCTTCACCGCCACCATGCGTGATCGGCACCAGCACGAAGCCGCGGCCTTCGACTTTCTTCGCCCATTCGGCGATGCGCGCGATGGTCGCCGGCTGCGCGGTGGCGATGCCGACGGCGGTGCCGTTTTCGCGCGCCAGCATCTCGAGCCGCGCCAGCGCGTGGTCGATCTCGACCGGCGTCGGCACCGCGTCGAGCACGATGTCGGTCTTGGCGAAGGGCAGATTGTGGCTGCCGGCGATCTGGCCGGCGACGCTGCGCGGCGACGAGCCGTCGTCGACATAGATCAGCCCGCGCTTGGCGGCTTCGCGCAGCACCGGCGCCAGCGCCTGTTCGGAGGCGGTGAAGCGCGCGCCCATGTAGCTCGCGATCCCGACATAGCCCTGGAACCGGCTCATCAGCCAATGCAGCCGGTCGACGTTCTGCTCGGCGTGAGCGAGGTCAGCAGCGTCTGCGGGCCGGGATCGTTGTCGGGATAGTCGAACGGCTCCATCGGCACCTGCAGCAGCACTTCGTGACCTTCGGCGCGGGCGTGCTCCGCGAGTTTGTCGAGATCGGCGCCGTAGGGCGCGAACGCGAAGGTCACCGGCGCCGGCAGCTTGGCGAAGGCATCGGCCGTGCCGGAGGCGCTGATGCCGACGCCGCCGATCACGATGGCGATGCGCGGCGCGTCCTTGCGGTTCGGCGGCAATTGACGCGGCTGCGCATAGATCGCCGACGGCCTGGCGCCGTCGGGGCCGATCTGCGGGATCGCGCCGTGGCGGGAGGTCTCCAGCAGCTTCTGGTCGACCGGCGCCTTCGACGCGGCGGGCGTCGCATTGCCGGGAATGACGACGTCCTGGCTCTTGCCGCTGGAGCCGTCGATGATGGTGACGGTCTTGCTGCCGGGCGGCGGCGTTGGCGGCTTTGACCGCGGCGGCCTGGTTCGGCGCCGCGGCCGGTTTCGCCGTCATGGCGGGCATGCTCTTGCCGTCGCTGTCCGGCATGCCTTGGGTCGCGCGCCGGCCGACTTGGTCGGCGACCACCGCCATCGGCTCGCCGCCGAGCGGATCGTTGACGAACAGCGCCCAGGACACCACCACCAGGCCGAACAGGCCGAGAAGCCCGGCCAGCAATTGCGGGCCGGCGACCGGCAGCTTCGGCAGCAGCTTGCGTTTTCTGGGCTTGTCTCTGGCCGAGCGGGGCGTTCAGGTCATCCGTGCCACGGCCCAAATCCTTGCGAATCATTCGCGCAAGTCTAGCACGCGCCGATTCCGGGCTGGCGACCGCGCGCCCTGAAACCAAACGGGGCGGCCTTTCGGCCGCCCCGCGGATAATCAGCGCAGTATCGGTGCTTAGTTCGGAACCGGGGTCTTGCCGCTCGGCGGGAAGGCCGAGTTGACCTTGGTGCCGCGCAGCAGGTCTTCCGCCATGATCAGCGCCTTGTCGTTCTTCGGATCCGGCGGCACGTAGGACTGCGAACCGGTCTGCTCCTGGCCCTCGGCGGCCTTGAGGTGGCCGCGCAGCGAGGCCTCGCCCTTGGTGTTGGTGTCGGTCTTGGCCTTGACGTCATCCGGCACGTCCTGCAGCACCTCGATGTCCGGGGTGATGCCCTTGGCCTGGATCGAACGGCCGGACGGCGTGAAGTAGCGCGCCGTGGTCAGCCGCAGCGCGCCGTTGCCGGAGCCGAGCGGGATGATGGTCTGCACCGAACCCTTGCCGAACGAGCGGGTGCCGATCACGGTGACGCGCCGGTGGTCCTGCAACGCGCCGGCGACGATTTCCGAGGCCGAGGCCGAACCGCCGTTGATCAGCACGATCACCGGCTTGCCCTTGGTGAGGTCGCCCGGCCGCGCGTTGAAGCGCTGGGTCTCCTCGGCATTGCGGCCGCGGGTCGAGACGATCTCGCCCTTTTGCAGGAACGCATCCGACACCGAGATCGCCTGATCGAGCAGGCCGCCCGGATTGTTGCGCAGGTCGAGGATGTAGCCCTTGAGCTTGTCGTCGCTGACCTTGGCCGAGATGTCGGTGATCGCCTTCTTCAGGCCATCGGTGGTCTGCTCGTTGAACTGCGTCATGCGGATATAGCCGACGTCGTCGCCCTCGACCTGCGAGCGCACCGCGCGCACGCGGATGACGTCGCGCGTGATCGACACTTCGATCGGCTTGTCCTGGCCCTTGCGCATGATCGTGAGCTTGATCTTGGTGTTGACCGGGCCGCGCATCTTCTCGACCGCCTGGTTCAGGGTCAGACCCTGGACCTGATCGTCGTCGAGCTTGGTGATGATGTCGTTGGCGAGGATGCCGGCCTTGGCGGCGGGCGTCTCGTCGATCGGCGCCACCACCTTGATCAGGCCGTCTTCCATGGTGACTTCGATGCCGAGGCCGCCGAATTCGCCGCGGGTCTGCACCTGCATGTCGCGGAAGCTCTTGGCGTCCATGTAGCTCGAATGCGGATCGAGGCCGGCCAGCATGCCGTTGATCGCGGTTTCGATCAGCTTGGCGTCGTCCGGCTTCTCGACATAGTCGGCGCGCACGCGCTCGAACACGTCGCCGAACAGATTGAGCTGCCGGTAGGTGTCGGCCACCGCGGCCTTGGCGCTGGCGCCCATCATGATGCGGGGCTGAACCGCGAGCAGCGTCATCGCCGCTCCCGCCGCCGCGCCGAGAAGAATGAGTGAGGTCTTGCGCATTATCCGCGAACCTTTTCGCCTTCGCCAGCCGCCCACCATGGGCCTGGATCAACGGGAGTCCCGTCCTTACGAAATTCGATATAGAGCACCGGTTGGCTGGAACCTGTCGCGAGGATAGCGGCGATATGGGAGCCATTGCCCATCACCGCAACGGGTTCTCCGGTCAGCACGAACTGTCCGAGATCAACTGATATCCGATCCATCCCAGCGAGCAAGACATGATACCCGCCGCCGACATTAAGGATCAAGAGTTGTCCATAGGAGCGGAACGGCCCTGCGTATACCACCCAGCCGTCGGCCGGGGCGGTAACCTGGGCGCCGGCGCGGGTGGCGACCGAAACGCCCTTTTCCAGCCCGCCGCTACCGTCGGGCGCCCCGAAATCCTTCAATTTGACGCCATTAACCGGGATCGGAACCTGTCCGCGCAGCGATGCGAAGGCGATCGCCGGCGCCAGCCGGCCCGGATCGCGAAACGCCGATAAAGCCGGGCGGCTGTCGCTGCGGGCGGCCTCCCGGGCCTCCCGAACGGCCGGGTCGAGGCCCTGTTCGAGCTTGGCGATCAATTCTTTGAGATCGTCGACCTGGCGGGCCAAATCGGCGGTCCGCGTGCGCTCGGCCTCGAGCGCCTTCTCATGCTCGGCCTGCTGTTTTTGACGCTCCGCGACCAGCGCGGTCATGCGGCCGCGTTCGGCATCGAGCGAGGCGACTTCGGCCTTGAGCTGCTCGCGTTCGGCGGCGACCTTTTTGCGGACGTTGAGCAGTTCGGTGAGATCGCTGGCGAGCGCTTCCACTTCGTGCCGCATCTCCGGCAATACCGCGCCGAGCACCATGGCGGTGCGCACCGATTTCAGCGCGTCTTCGGGACTGGCGAGCAGCGCCGGCGGCGGACGCCGGCCGATGCGTTGCAGCGCGGCCAGCACTTCGCCGATCACGGCGCGCCGCCCGTCGAGCGACTTGCGGATCGCGCTTTCGTTGTCGTCGAGCTGCTTGACCCTTGTTTCGGTCGCGGCGATTTTGGTTTCGACGCCGCGCAGCCGGCCGGCGGTGTCGATCAGATCCTGGTTGAGCTTGCGGCGGTCGGCGCCGATCTCTTCGATTTCGCGCTTGAGCGCGGCCTCGGTCTCGCCCGACTTGCGTTGCGCCTCGCGCGCGGCCTGCAATTCCTGATCGCGCTGCTTGAGCGCGTCGAGCTTGTCGGCAAGCGCCGGCTGCTCCTGCGCGACGGCAAGCGTCATCGGCCAAATCAGGGCAAAGCCGGCAATGAGCGCGGCGCGCGGATAAAGGCCGCTTGTTCGGCAAATCATCGCAGCCAAGTTACGCCCGCGGGTTGAGACGGCAAGGTCATTCTGGAGGCATCTTCATGACGCGCGATTAAGACCAATCTGGGACGCTTCTTCTTATCCCTCCGCCTGAAAGGGGAGGGTCGCGGCGCCATAAGCGCGTTTACGCGCGTCTCCGACGCGCTATGGCGCCGGGGGTGGGGTTACCTCACACCGATAGTAATCCCCCACCCGGCCGCTCGCTTCGCTCGCGTCCACCCTCCCCCTTCGGGGGAGGGATAGAGCCGCCGCGCGTCAGCGCCCGTATTCTTTAGCGGCCCCGGGTAGGCCGTCTTCCCTTTTCGCCCCTCGCGGTTACCCGGGGCCTCCCGGAGGCGGGGGTACTTCACGCCCGGTGATACGGGTGCCCGGTGAGGATGGTGGTGGCGCGGTAGATCTGCTCCAGCAGCATGACGCGCACCAGCTGGTGCGGCCAGGTGGCGGCGCCGAACGACAGCTTCAACGTCGCCTTGTCGTGCAGGCTGGCCGCCAGGCCGTCGGCGCCGCCGATCACGAAGACCACGGCCGGCTTGTCGTTGCCGCGCCACTTGGCGAATTGCGCGGCGATGCTGGCGCTGTCGAGGCTCTCGCCGCGCGAATCCAGCAGCACCACCGCCGCGCCTTGCGGAATAACGGTGGTCAGCGCGATCGATTCCTCGATCATGCGCTTGGCCGCCTCGGCGGCGCGGCTTTCCCGGATCTCGACGATCTCGACGTCGCGCCAGCCGAGATTGCGGCCGGTCTGCGCGGCGCGCTTGCGGTAGCGCTCGGCGAGCTCGGTTTCCGGGCCCGATTTCAGGCGTCCAACGGCGGCGACGATGATGCGCATGGTGGGTGGAGCGTATACACAAACGTAGCCGTCATTCCGGGGCGCGGCCTGTAAGGCCGCGAAGCCCGGAATCCGATATTCACCAGTCGTGGTTATCGATTCCGGGCTCGCTCGCCCATTGGCTCGCGCTCCGGAATGACGGAGCGCTAGTTACGCGCTCCACATCTTTTCGAGATTGTAGAACTCGCGCACTTCGGGGCGGAACACGTGGACGATGACGCTGCCGGCGTCGATCAGCACCCAGTCGCCCTGCCGCAGGCCTTCGACGTGAATGCCGGTGATGCCGGCGGCCTTCAGCCCCTTCACCAGATTGTCGGCGATCGCGGCGACATGGACGTTCGACCGTCCGGTGGTCACGACCATGTAATCGCCGATCGAGGGTTTGTCGGTGAGGTCGATGGTGACGCTGTCCTCGGCCTTTATGTCTGCCAGGCGCGCGAGGACAAGGCGCAACGTCTCCTTGGAGCTTGATTGCTTGGAAGCGTCGGATTGCTTGGAAGCAGGCGAAAGCTTGGAGACGGATGCGGGCGCACGACGCGCCCGCGTGACTGCTGGTGTGGCCAGGGGTTGTTATCCTTTCAGTTCATCGCACGCATGTTACGGATAACCATCAAGATAACGACTTTGTGCGCTTCTTGCCAGCCTTGGTCTTGCTGGCCTTTTTGGCCGTCTTGGTTTTGCCGGCGCGCGACGAGCCCCTGCGCAAGGCGCGCAGCGCGGTCGAGGACAAAGCCGATTTGAGGCCGTGCAGGTAAGTCCATGCCGGCGCGCGGCGATCGGGCAGCGTCGGCGCGTCGTGTTCCGAAATGCGGGCGTGGGCCAGCGCCTGGCCCGCCGGACTGGCGGCGGCGTAGAGGCTCGGGCCCGAGACGGTCGATCACCACGATCGGCACCAGTCTGGCGATCTCGCGCCATTTCTGCCAGCGGTGGAAGTGCCGCAGATTGTCCGCGCCCATGATCCAGACGAAACGCACGCGCGGATAGCGCCTGATCAGCCAGGAGATGGTGTCGAAGGTAAACCGCGTGTTGATGATGGCCTCGAGCCCGGTGACGTCGATGCGCGGATGATGGGTGAGCGCGCGCGCCGCGGCGATGCGTTTGGCCAGCGGCGCCAGATTGCTGGTGTTCTTGAGCGGGTTGCCCGGCGTGACCAGCCACCAGACGCGATCGAGCTTGAGCCGCTTGAGCGCCAGCAGACTGGCGCCGAGATGCGCCAGATGCGGCGGATCGAAGGTGCCGCCGAACAGGCCGATGCGCATGCCCGGCGCATTCGGGGGAAGATAGCGCAAACTGTCGGTCGTCTCTTGGGCCAGCGGCGACGGGTGGGTTCACGGGCGGATCTGACCGCTTCCGCGAATGCGGTATTTGAAGGTCGTGAGCTGATCGACGCCGACCGGCCCGCGCGCGTGCAGGCGGCCGGTGGCGATGCCGATCTCGGCGCCGAAGCCGAATTCGCCGCCGTCGGCGAATTGGGTCGAGGCGTTGTGCAGCACGATGGCCGAATCGACTTCGCGCAGAAAGCGCTCGGCGGTGGCCGCGTCATCGGTGACGATGGCGTCGGTGTGGTGCGAGCCGTAATGCTCGATATGTTCGATGGCGCCGCCGACGCCGTCGACCACTTTGGCGGCGATGATGGCGTCGAGATATTCGGTTCCCCAGTCTTCTTCGGTGGCGGGCTTCACTCTGCCGTCGACGGCAAGCGTCGCCTTGTCGCCGCGGATTTCGCAGCCCGGCGTCGATCAGCATCTCGATCAGCGGCTTGAGATAAGTCGAGGCCACCGCGCGATCGACCAGCAAGGTCTCGGCCGCGCCGCACACGCCGGTGCGCCGCATCTTGGCGTTGAGCACGATCGTCTTGGCCATGTCGAGCGAGGCCGCCTTGTCGACGTAGACGTGGCAGACGCCTTCGAGATGCGCGAACACCGGCACGCGCGCTTCGGCCTGCACGCGCGCCACCAGACTTTTGCCGCCGCGCGGCACGATGACGTCGAGATTGCCGTCGAGGCCTTCGAGCATCAGCCCGACCGCGGCGCGGTCGCGCGTCGGCACCAATTGGATCGCGGCCTCGGGCAGGCCGGCTTCGCGCAAGCCCTGCTGGAGCGCGGCGTGGATGGCGCGGCTCGAGCGCGTCGAGTCGGAGCCGCCGCGCAGGATCGCGGCATTGCCGGATTTCAGGCACAGCGCGCCGGCGTCGGCCGTCACATTCGGCCGGCTCTCATAGATGATGCCGATGACGCCGAGCGGCACGCGCACGCGCTCGATCATCATGCCGTTCGGCCGGGTCCAGGATTCCGTGACGTGCGCCGACCGGATCCTTCAGCGCGCGCACCGCCTCGATGGCCACGGCGATGGCTTCGACCCGGGCGTCGTCGAGCGCCAGCCGGTCGAGCACGGCGCCGGTGAGGCCGCCGGCGCGGGCCTCGACGAGGTCCTCGGCGTTGGCGTCGAGAATCCGGGCTTTTTGCGCCCGGACCGCCGCGGCCATCAGGTCGAGGGCGCGGTCCTTTTGCGCAGCCGAGGCCAGGGCGAGAACGCGGGCCGCCAAACGGCCATTGCGGCCGATCTCGCCCATGACTTTCGCCATCGACGGGCCTAAATCCCCAGTTCCATCAATGCTCTTGAGCGGCGCAGTCATGGTCGCAAAGTCCGGCAGATCCCTGTCCCAAATCCCCCTATCGGGGTGGTTTTCCTAACACGTCGGGGTTCCGCCCGGCGAGGTGGCCGGCGTGGAGGGTTCGGTCGGTAGTACCTGGGGATAGCGTGGATAAGCGGCAATAACACCGAACCGATCAATTGACCTACACGTTGGGGTGCCAGGGTGACGACATCCACAGAGGGCGTTCCCATGGGGTCCAAGTTAAGCCGTCTGCCGAGCCGGTTTCCGGTTGGCACCAAATTCGTCATCGAAGGGCGGCGTGCCGGCGAAGGCGAAGTGCAGGTCTTTAAACGCTATATCGAATTCCCGACGGCACCCTTTTGCGGCTGCCGGCGCGACCGGACAAGCGCCGGCCGGCCGCGGCGCCCGGTCAAACCCGCCGGCCTCGGCCGGTGGCCGCCAAGCCCGGCCCGCAAGCGGGCGGCCGCGTCTAGGCATGCGGCGCAAACGGAAACCCCAGCCTCCGGTGGGCTGGGGTTAACGGGCGATCGGTCGATCGCCTTCAAGGCCTGAGTTGTAAATTTTTTAAGTCGGTGTCACACGTCGCACCACAACAACGCGCGGGACCAGCGCAAGTTCCCGATGCGGTTTCATCCTCATCGGCTAGTGCCCGCCGATCACCAGGTCGTCGCGATGGATCATCTCGGTGCGGCCGGTGTAGCCGAGGATCAGCAGCACGTCGGCGGACGAGCGGCCCTTGATCTTGTCGGCGTCGTCGGCGTCATAGGCGATCAGCCCGCGGCCGACCTCGGCGCCGTCGGGTCCGCGCACCAGCACCGCATCGCCGCGCCCGAACGCGCCTTCGATTTTGATCACGCCGGCCGGCAGCAGACTTTTGCCCAGGCGCAACGCCTTGACCGCGCCGGCGTCGATCACCAGCACGCCGCGCGGCTCGAGCGAGCCGGCGATCCATTTCTTGCGCGCGGTCACCGGATTGGCCGGCGTCAGGAACCAGGTGCAGGGGCTGCCGTCGGCGATGCGCTTGCAGCGGATGCGGCACGCGGCCCGACGCGATCACCATATGGGTGCCGGCGGTGGTGGCGATCTTGCCGGCCTCGATCTTGGTCAGCATGCCGCCGCGCGACAATTCCGATTCCGATACGCCCGCCATCGCCTCGATCTCCGGCGTGATGCGTTGCACCACCGGCACCAGCTTGGCGCCGCTCTGCGACGGCGGCTTGTCGTAGAGCCCGTCGATGTCCGACAGCAGCACCAAAAGGTCGGCGCTCATCATGGTGGCGACGCGCGCCGCCAGGCGGTCGTTGTCGCCGTAGCGGATTTCGGTGGTGGCGACGGTGTCGTTCTCGTTGATCACCGGCACCGAGCGCCATTCCAAGAGCTTGTCGATGGTCGAGCGCGCGTTGAGATAGCGCCGGCGCTCCTCGGTGTCGCCGAGCGTCAGCAACACTTGGCCGGCGGCGATGCCGTGCGCGCTCAAGGATTCCGACCACGACCGCGCCAGCGCGATCTGGCCGACGGCGGCGGCGGCCTGGGCTTCCTCGAGCTTGAGCGCGCCCGGCGGCAGCTTGAGCACGGCGCGCGCCAGCGCGATGGCGCCGGAGGACACGACCAGGACGTCGCGTTTGTCCTTGTGGAGCGCGGCAATGTCGGCGGCGAGCGTATCGAGCCAGTCGCGCTTCAGCCCGCCGGCGGCGGCATCCACCAGCAGCGAGGAGCCGACCTTGACGACGATGCGGCGGAAGGAGGTGAGGGTGGGGGTCTGGGGCATCGGGTCCGGCTGTTGCAGTGCTAAACGCGGCGGTTGTCTAGCACGCCATCGTCCCGTTCGTCATGGGCCGCTTACCGTTCAGAACATGCCATTTTACCGGAGACCTATCGCCGCGTGTGCGGTCGTGTCTTGCTGCAGCGCATCCTGCAATCTTTCGCGCATGTGATTGATCGTGGATGCATGGCTCGCCGCCTTGCCCGTCGCCGTGCATTGCTCTTAAGTGCCGCCGCCCGCCCGCCGTCGTATCAAGGAGAGCGCTTTGGCTCAGCCGCATGCCCCCACACACGGGTCCGACAATTTTGAGGACTGGCCCGACCGCATTCACGCCGTGTTCAAGAAATTCGAGGTGCGCCAGGTCGGTCACGTGCCGGACACCGGGCATACGCGGTTGATCGCGCTGTGCGCGCAGGACAACGAGATCAAGGACGTGGTCTTGACCAGCGAGGCCGAAGGGCCGGGCCTGGTGCTCGGCGCCACGCTCGGCGGCGAGCGCGCCGCGCTCTTGATGCAGTCGAGCGGCGTCGGCAATTGCATCAATACGTTTTCGCTGTTCCAGAACTGCGGCGTGCCCTGCGTGCTGCTGGTGACGATGCGCGGCGAGTTCAACGATTTCAATCCGTGGCAGCGGCCGATGGGCCAGATCACCGAGCAGACGCTCAAACTCTGCGGCTTCCACGTCTACCGCGTCGACGAGGAGAAGGACGTCGCCGAGGTCGTCGCCGCCGCCTGCGACATGGCCTATGGCGGCAATTTCCAGGTCGCGGTGCTGCTGTCGCAACGCATGATCAACCGCATGAAAGGGGGGCACCACTGATGCTGAACCGCCGGGACTTCGTCGCCCGCCTGCTCCAGGATCGCGGCGGCCTCATGGTGCTCACCGGGCTCGGCACCGCGACCTTCGACGTCGCGGCGCAGGGCGATCATCCGCTCAACTTCTACATCTGGAGCGGCATGGGCTGCACCGCGATGGTGGGCCTCGGCCTGGCGCTGGCGCGTCCGGACCGCCGCGTGGCGGTGATCACCGGCGACGGCGACGTGCTGATGGCGCTCGGCAGCCTCGCCACCATCGGTTCCAAGCAGCCGAAGAATTTATCGATCGTCTGTCTCGACAACGCGGTCTACGCGGCGACCGGCATGCAGCCGACCGCGACCGGCGCCGGCGTCGATCTCGCGGCGACGGCAAGGTCCTGCGGCTTCCCGGTGGTGCTGACGGCGGACGATCTCGGCGCCGCCGTCGAAGTGCGCAAGCTGATGCACGAAGGCCAGGGCCCGATCTTCATCCATGCCCGCGTCGATTCCGCACGACTGCCGCGCGTCATCCCGACCCGCGACGGCTACGGCATGAAGCACCGCTTCCTCGAAGCGTCGGCGAAAGCGGCGATTTTCTAGTTCGAGGCCTCTGCCGCGAATTCGGCGAGTTCCGGCTCGCCGCGAAGCGCGGGCTGGGTGAGGGGTCACGGCCTAGCGATAGAGCCCTAGACCCCTCATCCGGATCGCTTCGCGATCCGACCTCTCCCAACGGGGAGAGGACGTGCCGCATTCGCGGCAGCCATTTGAAGGATGCTACTCCACCTGCGGTGTGTGCGAGGCCTTGATCACCTTGCCCCACTTGTCGATCTGCGGCGGACACGGTTTGCGGCAGGGCCGACGCGACGGCGGCGCCTCCGGCGAGTTGAATCAATCGGCGGCGCGTAAAGGTCACGGCGTTCCTCCCCCTTGAGAGCGGCGAAAGACTCCGCGCCAGGCTACAAGGCTCAGCGCCCAAAGGGCGAAGCGCGCGCGTGCCGGCCGATCGCTTTCGCGAGTGAGACAAACGGTAGGCCTCGCCGCCAGCCATGGTCAATGACGGCAAAGGCGCTAGATTGCTTTTACTCGCGTCGCCGTTTGTATAATTTCACCATGCGGGATGCGGCGCGGAACGGCCGATCTGATTGTGCGTTGCCATGGAGACACTGTCGCCAATGCCGGGCCCCAAGATGCGCATTGTTTTCGTGAGCGCGGTTCTGCTGGTCGCCGTCAGCAGCGTGCTGTTCGGGCTGGATTGGACCTCCGCGCCGATGCAGCCGATGCCGGAAACCAAGAACCTGGTGTTTGTCGCGCCGCCGCCGCCGCCACCCCCGCCGGTCGCTGCGCCGGTGCAGCCGGCCCCGCCGGTTCAGCCGGTCGTCGCCGTTGCGCCGCCTCCGGTTGAGCCGCCACCGCCCGCGCCGGCACCGCAAGTTGCCGCGCCGCCGCCGCCAAAATGCGACGTCAGCGCCTGCGTGCGCGCCTATCGCTCTTTCACGGAATCGGATTGCACCTATCAGCCCAGCGACGGTCCGCGACGGCTCTGCACCAAGGGCGTGGTGCCGAAAGAGGCGAGCGGTGCTGCCGCACCGGCCGATGCGCAAGCTCAGAGCAATGCGCAAGCCGGTCCGCAGCCGACCGGCACGTGCAACGTCAATGCCTGCGCGGCCGCCTATGGCTCATTCACGGCGTCCGACTGCACCTATCAGCCGTTCAACGGCCCGCGCCGAACTTGCGAGAAATAACAGCGCCCGCTACATCGCCCGTCGCGACGGCCGCTTGATGACCTGGTCGTCATTGGCGTCGTGAATCTTGGACGCTGCTCTGTCGGCTGAGGCTGCGTCGGTTGCTTCGTTCCACAGCGGAATGTCGACGTGGAATATCGTGCCGCCGCCCGGTGCGGCCGCGAACCCGACCTCGCCGCTGTGCTGCGCCACGATCTTTTTGACGATGCTGAGCCCCAGGCCGGTGCCGCCCTTCTGCCGCGTATCGCTGCTGTCGGCTTGCGCGAACTTCTCGAAGATGCGCGACTTGAACGCTTCCGGAATTCCCACGCCGTGATCGCGCACGGTGATCCGCCCCATGCCGCTGTGCCGCTCGATCATGACCGCGACTTCCGCGCCCGGCGGCGAAAACTTCACCGCGTTGGACAGCAAATTGGCGACGACCTGGGTCAGCCGATCGGCGTCGGCGCAAACCACGCAACTTACCGATCCCGCATCGAGCCGGATCGACGTATTATGCTGTTCCGCAAAGGCGCGATTGGCCTCGATCCCCTGCTGGGCGATGGTGCGCAGGTCGACCGGCGCCAGATTGAACGTCATCATGCCGGCATCGATCTTGCCGATGTCGAGGATGTCGTTGATCAGGCGCACCAGCCGCTGGGTGTTGGCGTGGGCGATCGCAATGAGGTGCGCGGCCGCCGCCGGTAACGCGCCGCCCATGCCGCCGGTGAGCAGGCCGAGGGAAGCGGCAATCGAGGTCAGCGGTGTGCGCAGCTCGTGGCTCACGGTCGCGACGAACTCGTCCATGATGCGGGTGGCGGACTCGGCCGCCTCTTCCTTGTCTTTGGCGCGATCGCGTTCGATCGTCCGATTTTGCAGAAGCTGGTAGGCCCGCTGGATCGCATTGCCGACGTCATTGGCTTCGCGCACGGGCAGTTGCGGGATGTGCGGCACCTCGCCGCGACCGAGCGCCAGCGCGGGCGGAATCAAGTTGCGCACCGAACGCGCGATCTGTTTCGCCTGGTAGCCGGCCAAGGCAAGTCCGAGGGCGAGCAAGATGAGCGCGCCGGCGCTGCCGATCAAAAGCATTGTGTTCAAGCCGCCGGCAAGTTCCGCGACCGGAATGCCGATCGCCACCGTCCAGTTCGAAACATCCGACCGGCTATAGGCCGCGAAAACCGGCAGGCCTTCGACCGACGCGTTTCGACGACACCGGCGGGCGCCTTCGCCATCGCCGCCAACAGCAACGGCGCCCCCTTGGTGCCGATAAAGCGTTCGGGACTATGGGTGCGGGCAACGATGGTGCCCGACGTGTCGAAAATAACCGCGATCCAGTCCGGCGGCAGCTTTTGCCGGATCAGCAGTTCGTTCAGGCTTTCAGGAAACACGCCGACCGAGAGCGCGTACTTGACCTTGTTATCGCGAAACACAGGAACATAAATGGCGATCAACGGCCTCTTCGCGACCGGCCCGGTGAAGATATCGGATATCACCGGCTTGCCGGTTGCGAATATCTGGCGTTGTCCCGGCAGCGCCCCGCGAACCGGCAGCTTTTCGCCATAGGGCCGAAGCGTATTCACCAGTTGCCGGCCCGATTCGTCGGCCAGCACCATGTTGTTTCCGAATAGCAGCGGGATGAGTCTAACGCCCTCGGCGTGAAGGGCGGCGAAATCGTCGGACATCAGCGCCGGCGACGTCGCCAGCACCTGAAGCGCGCCCATCGTGCCGCCCAGGTCACGATCGACGGCGCCCACCAGGGCCCGCGCGGTTGCGACCGTACTTTGCGCAAGGTGGTCGCGCTCTTGATGGTAAAAGCTGAAAATGATCGCGGCCATTCCTAATGCTCCCGGAATGACCAAAGTGAGAACGACAAGCATGAGCCTGGCGCGAATTGTGCGCAGACGCGACATGCCGAACTGCATGGACCGCATTCGTCGCGATTATTGTCATTGCCCATGATTCAACGCCAAAGGCGCTAATGGCGGGCTAACGTTACGTCAGGCATTGCCAAGCATAAATGCGTACGCGAAATTACCTACACATTCCCTACATGGCGCGTTGCGGCGCGGTCTTGAGCAAATCCGCGAGCGGCTGCTTGTAGAATTTGGCCATGCCGGTGGTGCCGTGGCCGCGCGTGTCGGTCGAGGCCGGGATCAGATAGATCTTGCCGTTCTTCACGCGCTTGATTTCGCGCTCCAGCAGGCCGGTCTCCGGCGGATTGCGTTCGTCGTCGGCGGCATTGACCGCCATCAGCGCGGCCTGGATTTTTTCCAGGCCGGGTGCGGCGTCGAAGTCGGCGGACGACTGCCACTGATAGATGAAGTCATTGGCGTCGGCTTTCATCGGCGCCGCCAGCCGCTTGTCGACCAGCTCGTTGGCCTTGGCGTTGGTCGGCGCGATCTTCTGATAATTCAGCGTGCCGCCATTGGTGGCGATGCCGAAGAACACGTTGGCGATGTGCAGAAAGTTCGGCTGCTTGGTGTAATTGCCGTTGTTGTATTCCGGATCGCTTTTGATGGTTTCGAGCAGCATGCGCCGCAGCATCCAGTTGCGGCTGGCCATCGCGGTCGGCTGCGACGCCATCGGCACCGCGGCGTCGATGTAGTCGGGATATTTCTCGGCCCACAGCCAGGTGTGCATGCCGCCCATCGAATTGCCGATCACCAGGCGCAGATGCTTGATGCCGAGGCCGTCCTTGAGCAGTTTGTACTGCGCCTCGACCATGTCGTCGTAATTGTATTGCGGGAATTTGGCGCTGCATGCCGTCGGACGGCTTCGACGATTTGCCGGCGCCGATCGCGTCGGGGAGGATGATGTAATATTTGCCGGCATCGAGCGGCTGGCCGGCGCCGAACAATTCGCCGGCGAAGTTGGCGGTCAGCATGCTGTTGGCCGAACCGCCGGTGCCGTGCAGCACCAGCACCGGCTGGCCGGTGGGCTCGCCGACCGTGGTGTAATGCAGGCGCAGCTCCGGCATGACCTCGCCGGTGTGGAACTTGAAATCGCGCGCGACCCATTCGCCCTGCTTCGGCGCCGGATAATCGGCGGCGACGGCGGCAAACGACGTCAGCACGAAAGCGATAGCGGCGGCTGTGAAAAGCTTCATGGCGTTTCCCCTGGCAGGTCGCGCTTTTGCGCGTTGGCTTGAGGCTAGCCCAGGTAGGCGAGACGTGGGGAGGGGGGGGTCGCTCGATTGCCTGGAACTTGTCTGGAACTTGGCCGGGAACGCGGAGGCCCGCTTGCGGCGTTGCCCTTCACGGGATTGCGCAACAGCGGGCCGGTACCATGCCTTTTTTGGTCTATTTGTTTGCCCTGGTTATCGGCGTCACCGGCGTTTTGCTGGAGGTGAACTGGCTGACCCGGCCCAAATACGAGCCGCAGCCCGTGGCCCAGGTCGTAGCCCAAGCCGCGACCGTGGCGCCCAAGCCGAAGGCCGACGGGCCCAGCGTCGCGCTCAGCCCGATCTACCCGACCAATCCGAATGGCGTAGCGCCTGCTGAACCCGCGGCGGCTGCCCCGCAGGTCGCGACGCAGACGCCCGCGCCGGACGTAAAATCGCAAGCGGCCACGCCGCAAGCGATGCAGCAAGTCGAGACGCCGAAAGTCGTTACGGCTGCGGCCGCAGCGCCGGCGCCAGCAGCGATGGCCGCCGCAACGCCGGTCGCTGCGACGGCGGCGCCGAACCATTGCGATATCCCGGCCTGCGCCAGCGCCTATCGTTCATTCCGCGCGTCGGATTGCAGCTACCAGCCGTTCGACGGTCCGCGAAAGCTGTGTGAATTGCCGGCGGGTGCGGGCCAGAAGATCGCGTCGGAACCGCGCGCCAGCCAGCCGGCGGCGCGGCCGCGCAGTCAAGACGCCGAACTGCGCGACGCGGTGCGCAAGGTGAAGGAAATCACCAATCGCGATGACGTGGATTACGGCGTGTCGGATGCCGACATCGACGGCAGCGAAAGCGGCGTCATCGTCACCGGCGGACCGCGCCGCGAATGGCGGCGCTGGTAGCGATCAGCGCTGCGCGAGCTTCAGCGGTTTGTGCTTTTCGCTTTTGTGCTTGCGCGCCGCCAATTGCTGGGTGGCGGGCTTCTTCGCGGCGGGCTTTTTGGCGTCGGATGTTTTGGCGTCAGGTTTGGCCGCTTTCGCCGCCGGCGCAGCCTGCGCCACCTGAATCACCGCGGTTACGCGTCCGCCGTGGTGTGTGACCTTGATCGGCGAATGCGACGAAGCGACCAGCGTCGGCTTCGATGCCGGCTTGTCGGCTGATTTCGCGACCACCGTCAGCTTCGGCGCCGACTTTCGCGTCGGGGTGGCGCGGCGACGGCACCGGCAGCGGGATTTCCGCCGCAGCGTAGATCGCCGCGGCTTCCTGGCACGGCGCGTGGCGCGGCACCTGCTTGCCGGGATAGGCCGCCGAAGCTGCGGTCCAGGTTTCCGCCGGGCGGCCGGTGATGGTCTTGACGTAGCCCTGGGTTTCTTCCGGCAACTTGCCCTTCTTCTCCAGCCAATCCTGGATGCGTTTGGGCCCGGCATTGTAGGCGGCGGCGGCGAGACCGAGATTGCCGAATTGCGCGATCAGATTCGCGCAGCAGCCGCGCCGAAGCCGGGATCGCCTGCAGCGGATCGAACGGATTTTCCAGGCCCATGCTGGTCGCGGTTTCCGGCATGAACTGCGCGATGCCTTGCGCGCCGGCCGAACTCACGACGCCGGCTTTGAAACGGCTCTCCTGGAACAGCAGGCTGATGAAAAACGGCACCGGCACGTTGTTGCTTTGCGCCGCCTGGGTCAGCGTGTCGCAAATTTCCTGGTGCGAACGCTCCACCACGGGCTTGGCAATCGGCGGCAGCGGAATGTGATCGGGATCGATGGCGGTGGATTGCGGTTGCGGCGCGATAACGTCGATCGCTGCATCGGACGCCTCGGCGTCGGTCGGAATGTCAATCTGTGGAATATCAATCTGCGCCGGCGCCGCGGCGGCTTCGGGGGGCGCTGCCTGCGCGACCAGATCCTTGTTGCGCGATGTATTGCCGTAAAATTCGTCGAGCGAGAGTTTCGGGTCGGAACCGGTCGCGCCGGACCATGTCATCAAGCATACACAGGCGGGCACGAACAATTTCCGCATCTCTTGAAATCCTCGCATCGTAAGGCGGAGCCGCGAGGCAAAGCGGCCGCAGAATGAAAATGTCGGGAGGAGATCGCCCCCTTGTCCGTACTACCCCTCGTGCATCGGGAATGGGACAGATTTGCGACCGGAATTGAAGAGGCATGCCGCCTTATTGCCGCAGTTCCATCGGGAAAAGTTCCCGATGCTTAGCGGCCGTCTAGCGCGGCGCGCGGCAATTTAATAAACGACCACCGACCTTATCGACTTACCGTCATGCATAAGATCGAAGGCGTCGTTGATCTTGTCGAGCGGCATGGTGTGCGTGATCAGATCGTCGATGTTGATCTTGCCGTCCATGTACCAGTCGACGATTTTCGGTACCTCGGTGCGGCCGCGCACGCCACCGAAGGCTGTGCCTCTCCAGACGCGTCCGGTGACGAGTTGGAACGGCCGCGTCGCGATTTCCTGACCCGGCGCCGGCTACGCCGATGATGATCGACTCGCCCCAGCCGCGGTGACAGCATTCCAGCGCCTGGCGCATCACGTTGACGTTGCCGATGCATTCGAACGAGAAGTCGGCGCCGCCGCCGGTGAGATCGACGATCGCCTGCACCACCTTGTCGTTGCCGACTTCGCTCGGATTGATGAAATGCGTCATGCCGAATTTCTTCGCCATCTCGACGCGCGCCGGATTGAGATCGACGCCGATGATCTTGTCGGCGCCGACCATGCGGGCGCCCTGCACGACGTTGAGCCCGATGCCGCCGAGGCCGAACACCACGACATTGGCGCCGGGCCAGACTTTCGCGGTGTTGATGACGGCGCCGATGCCGGTGGTGACGCCGCAGCCGATGTAGCAGATCTTGTCGAAGGGCGCGTCGTCGCGGACTTTGGCCAGCGCGATCTCCGGCAGCACGGTGAAGTTGGCGAAGGTCGAGCAGCCCATGTAGTGGAACACCGGATCGCCGTCGCATTTGAAGCGCGACGTGCCGTCCGGCATCACGCCCTTGCCCTGCGTGGCGCGGATCGCGGTGCACAGGTTGGAGCGCTGCGACAGGCAGGTTTTGCAGTTGCGGCATTCCGGCGTGTACAGCGGGATGACGTGGTCGCCGACTTTCAGCGAGGTGACGCCCGGACCGATCTCGCGCACGATGCCGGCGCCTTCGTGGCCGAGGATCGCCGGGAAGATGCCTTCGGGGTCGGCGCCCGACAGCGTGTAGGCGTCGGTGTGGCAGACGCCGGTCGCCATGATCTCGACCAGCACCTCGCCGGCCTTCGGGCCTTCGATCTCGATGGTCTCGATGGTGAGCGGGCTGCCTGCTTTCCAGGCCACCGCGGCGCGGGTTTTCATGGGGGGCTCCTGTACGCGAATTCCGTCATTTTCCGTTCGTCCCCGCGCAAGCGGGCGACGCCAGTACTTAGCAAGAATTCATTGCTTGTCTCACCTGGATTCCGCTTGCGCGGGAACGAATCGGCGCGTGGGGCAGCGAGCGGAGGCTACGGCTGCCAGGCCTCTTCCTTGGCGTCCGCGGTGGCGGTGTCGGTGCGGTCGGCGGCGATCACCTTCCACAGCGCGCGCTGGACTTCCTTGACGCCTTGTTGCGACGCCGACGACAGCAGCAGCGGCGTCTTCTTGCAGGCTTTCTTGAGCCGCGCGGTCTGCGCCTTGATCGCTTCCGGCGTCATCGAGTCGACTTTCGACAGCGCGACGATCTCCGGCTTTTCGTCGAGGCCGTTGCCGTAAGCTTTCAACTCGGTGCGCACGGTCTTGTAATCCGCCCCGGCGTCCTCGCCGGTGCCGTCGATCAGATGCAAGAGCACGCGGCAGCGTTCGGTGTGGCCGAGGAAGCGGTCGCCGAGGCCGACGCCTTCATGCGCGCCTTCGATCAGGCCGGGCAGATCGGCGATGACGAATTCGCGCTCGTCGATGCGCGCGACGCCGAGCTGCGGATGCAGCGTGGTGAAGGGATAGTCGGCGATCTTCGGCTTGGCCGCGCTGACGGTGGCGAGAAACGTGGACTTGCCGGCATTGGGCAGGCCGATGACGCCGGCGTCGGCGATCAGCTTCAGCCGCAGGCGGATGGTGCGCTCTTCGCCGGGCTGGCCGGGATTGGCGCGACGCGGCGACTGGTTGGTGGCCGATTTGAAATAGGCGTTGCCGAAGCCGCCATTGCCGCCTTTGGAGATGGTGACGCGCTGGCCGATCTCGGTGAAGTCGGCGAGCAGCGTTTCGCCGTCCTCCTCGTAGACCTGGGTGCCGATCGGCACCCGCAGCACCACGTCCTTGCCGTTGGCGCCGTGACGGTCCTTGCCCATGCCGTTGCCGCCGCTCTGCGCCTTGAAGTGCTGCTGGAAGCGGTAGTCGATCAGGGTGTTGAGGCCGTTGACGGCTTCGATGATGACGTCGCCGCCCTTGCCGCCGTCGCCGCCGGAGGGACCGCCGAATTCAATGAACTTCTCGCGCCGGAACGCGATGCAGCCGTTGCCGCCCGAACCGGACGCGATATAGACCTTGGCTTCGTCGAGGAATTTCATGGCCCGGATATAGGCCATTGCGGGCCGAACTGCACCCTCCGCGAGCCCGGAAAGAGGTTAATGGGCGCCGCTGAAATGCGTCGTGCCGTCCTGCTTGATGCGCTCCAGCAGGTCGACTTCCCAGGACAGATACTCGTTCATGGCGTTCTTGGGGTCGCCCTGGCGTTCGTAGGGCTTGAGCCAGACGTCGAGCGGCTCGTCGGCCATCTTGATGTCGGTCGACAGCGGAAATCCGGCGGCGGCCCAGGCGGCATTGCCGCCTTTGACATAACGCACCGGAGCCTTGGTGAGCGCGCGGGCTTCCTCGACCGCCAGACCGGCGAGCACGCCGTCCTCGGAGGTCAGCGCCAGGGTGCCGTGGATCGGGATTTTCGGAAAGGCGCGGTCGAGCCGCCCGCGGATCGCGAACCAGGCGCCGGGGATATGGCCGCGGCGGTAATGCGGGCTGGCCGACAGATCGATCACGGTGATGTCGTCGATCTCCATCACCTTGGAATAGTCGATGGCCGCGTCGGCCGGCGCCGCGCCCAACACTTGGGGCGCGGGAATGCCTTTCTCTTGATCGGTTCTTGGCCCGCTTCCGGCAATACGAACACATCGTTCCAGCCCATCTGCTTGAGCCAGGACGCGGTCATCACCGCGCGTGCTTCCTTGTCGTCGCTCAAAACGATGCGCGCCTGAAGCGTGCCGGCGTACAAGTCGGTGGCCTGCACCAGTTGGCCGCCGGGCGCCGAGATCGCGCCGGGCAGGTGGCCTTTCTCGTATTCATCCGGATCGCGCACGTCGAACAGATAGGTCGTGCGCGCGGCATCGGCGCGCCAACGGTCGAGCGTGGCGCGGTCGACGCGCGCGACGTTGAACTTGCGCGCGACATCCGCCGCCGCGCTCTTGGCCCAGGCCAGGCCGGTGCTTGAAACATCGGGTGCGCGCACCGCCTTGCCGCTGTCGGTCTTCAGACCGGCGAGATGCCAGCCCATGGTGCCGTTGCGCAGCGCCACGACTTTGTTCGGCACGCCGGCATTGATCAGCGACTGCGCGCCGATGATGCTGCGGGTGCGGCCGGCGCAATTGACCACGATGGTGGTCGCGGGCGAGGGCACGATGTCGCGCACGC
Organism: uncultured Alphaproteobacteria bacterium; assembly: GCA_963825015.1. Lineage (GTDB taxonomy): Bacteria > Pseudomonadota > Alphaproteobacteria > Rhizobiales > Xanthobacteraceae > Pseudolabrys. Next base: position 435,803 of record CAWGRN010000008.1, read on the forward strand.
GCAGCACCAGTTCGGCGCCCGGCACGTTGATGCCGGTCGGAATCGAAACGCGCGAATATTCGTCGAACGGCCGTGAATCGAGCACCACCATGTCGGTGTTGGCGCGCATCATGGCGTTGAGCTCGTCGGCGCTGATGCTCGGCGTGCCGCTGTCGTGCTCGATGAATTCGCCGAAGGCTTTGCTCGGCACGTGCACGCCGGAGAATGTGATCAGCCCGGCTTTGGTCCAGGCTTCGATGCCGCCGTCGAGGTAAGAGAGGTTGGTGTAGCCGGCGCGCTGAAGAACGTCGGCGGCGCGCGCGGTGAGCCCGTCATTGTCGTCGCACAGCACGATGCGGGTGGCGAGCCGCGGCACCAGGCGGGCGAAGCGCAATTCGAGGCGGCTGAGCGGCACGTTGCGCGCCCACAGCAGATGATTTTGCGAGAAGGTGAGTTCCTCGCGCAGATCGATCAGCGCCAGTTCCCCGCCGTCGCCGAGCATGGCTTTGACGGCGAGGGGAGAGAGGGCGTGGAGCGCCGCTTGCGACGCGGACGTGCCGGCGAAAAGGCTCATGTCGCCTGCTGCGGGGTCATCTGCTCGACCGCGCCGGTCTTCAGGTCGACGCGGATGCGCGGGATCTTGTCGAGATTGGCGCCGGTGACGCGGATGAAGCGCGCATAATCCGGGTAGTCGATCGAATGGATGGCGCCATCCTGATAGATGCCCGCCTTGCCCGGCGTCAGGCGGTACTTCTTGAGCGGCTTGAGCTTGGCGTGTTTGGCGTCGCTGCCGTTATCCTCGCGCACCCACTCGGTCATGTCGGTGTATTTGGTGGCCTGGCCGTAGATCGCCCACGAAGAGCCGTGGTCGTGCGGCGGCGACACCCGCGGCCTTGTCGTTGATATGCGCCAGCACCTGGAAGCCGAGTTTGGGATCTTCGTACAGCACCTTCAAACCGCGCGGCTGGTCGTCGCCGGCGTACTTGCTGATGAAGTCGGGGTTGGCGAGCAGCTTCTCGAGATTGAGCCGCACCTCTTCGCGGCCGGCGACGCCGGGATCGCGGGCGAGGCTCGCGCGGCAGTCGGCGATGAACTGGTCGAGATTGTAGGCCATGGCGTCCTCCCTGCATTTGCTTTTGCCGGGGAGTTTTGCGCATCTGGGCGCCGGACGCCAGCGGCCCTCCCCGCGAGGGGGAGGGCGCCATTGTCTTTACGACTACCCGTTCTTGACCCGGCCCCAAGTCTTGAGCGCCGACCAGATGCCGCGCTCGAGCCGGAAGCGGTCGATCGGCGCCGACGAGTTGATGGCGCGGATGCGGGTGAGGCCGACGCCGGTCCACTGGAAGCCGCACTTCTCCAGCACCCGGCGCGACACCGGGTTGGTGACGCGGCAGCCGGCCTGCAGCGCGACATAACCGAGATCGGTGAAGGCGTAGTCGATCACCGCGTGCAGCGCTTCGGTGGCGTAGCCTTTGCCCCAATGCTGCGCGCCGAGCCAATAGCCGAGCTCCGGCGTCTGCTCTTTGGCTTTGCTATCCTGGATCATCAGGCCGCAGGCGCCGATGACGGTCTCATCGCGCAGTGTGATCAGGAACACCGCTTCGCCGCCGGCCTTGTTGGCCCCGCTAATGAAACTCTCGGCATCCGCCTTGCGATAGGGATGCGGAATGCGCGCGACGTTTTCGGCGATGCGGCGGTCGTTGGCGAGCGCTGCTACCGTTTTAGCGTCCTCGAGGCGCGGCGCGCGCATGGCCAGCCGCTTGGTCTCGAGGACGGGGATACTGGCTTCTCGGAAAATTCCGCTTGGTATTTCTTCCAGCAAGGTCATGGCGCGTGCTCCGGGTTCTGAAATGCGAAGAGGGGGAGCCGGTCACCCGTCTCCCCCTCTCAGAGCCCAAGAGCCCTGCCGGTTTGACTGAATGACCGGCAGACCTCGATTTTTGGTCTACCGCTTTACTCGGCCGCTGCTTCCGTCATCGGTACGACCGACACGTAGGTGCGGCCTTTGGCTTTAGTGGCGAACTGGACTTTTCCGTCTACGAGCGCGAACAGCGTGTGATCCTTGCCGATGCCGACATTACGGCCCGGATGCCAGGTGGTGCCGCGCTGGCGACAAATGATGTTGCCGGCGATAGCGGCTTCGCCGCCCGACTTCTTCAGCCCAAGGCGACGGCCCGCGCTATCGCGGCCGTTGCGTGAAGATCCGCCTGCTTTTTTATGTGCCATCGAACTTCTCTCTCGAATTCTGACTATCTACTACACCGATTCCGTGAAGGAATCATCTCACTTTTTCTTGCCCTTTGTGGCGGCTTTTGCCGGCTTTTTTGCGGCCGGTTTCTTGGCCTTGGCCTTTACCGGCTTTGTTTCCGAACCGGCTTCGGCCTCAGGGGCGGCTTCCGCTTTCGGCTTGGGCTCGCGCTTGGGCCGCGGCGGCGGCGTCTGCGACGGCTTGGCGCCTTCGGTCAGGATCTCGGTGATGCGGATCATCGAGAACTCATGACGGGAACCGCGCTTACGGCGCGAATTCTTGCGCCGGCGCTTCTTGAAGGCGATGACCTTGTCGCCGCGGGTATGCTGGAGCACCTCGCCGGCCACCATGGCGCCGGCGATGGTCGGGGCGCCGATCTGCGGGCTATCGCCGCCGAGCAGCAGCACTTCGCCGAATTCGATCACCTTGCCCGGCTCGGCCGCGACGCGGTCGATCCGGATCACATCCTCAGCCACGACGCGGTATTGCTTACCGCCGGCTTTGATGACTGCGAACATCGTTTTTTCCTTGTGTTCGTTACCGGTCTCGGACCATTCCGGACCGGCTTCTTTCAGTCGATTTGTCTTGTGTTTTTAAGGACTTAATAGCCCTCAAAAAAGCATGCGGACCCAAAGGTCCGCAATGGCCATGCTTATGGCGGGGAAGGGTGCGGATTGTCAAGAAATCCGGCCAATTCGGCAGCCCCGCGACCGGGCGGCGTTAACCCCAAAAAGCGCGACCGGCCGGCCTCGCCCGTCAGGACGCGGTCTTGTCCGTCAGGCGCGGTCTTGGCCGCCACGGCGGCGACGCGCTCAGGCTCGCCGGCGGAATGCGCCAGCCGGTAGCCGACGCCCAGTTCGGTCACCAGGATCTTCGGCGAATCCGGGTGCGGCTCGATCTTCTGGCGCAGCTTGCGCACGAAGATGCGCAGGTAATGCGTGTCGTGGACGTGGATCGAGCCCCACACTTCCTTCAGCAAATGCTGATGCGTGACGACATTGCCGGCGTGCTGGGCCAGCACCTGCAACAGCCGGTATTCCTTCGGCGTCAGCGTCAGGCGCTTGTCGTTGAGCAGCACGGCGCGCGCGGCCAGATCGATGGTCAGCGGGCCGACCGTGACGGTGGGCTCGCCGCTGGCGGCGCGCATCTGGCGGCGCAACGCGACCCGCACGCGCGCCAGCAGTTCGGCGATACCGAACGGCTTGACCACGTAGTCGTCGGCGCCAAGCTCGAGCAATTGCACTTTCTGCGCTTCGCTGGAGCGCACCGACAAGACGATGATCGGCACGGTCGACCAGGAGCGGATGCGTTCGACCACGTCGGCGCCGTCCATGTCGGGCAGGCCGAGATCGACGATCACCAGATCGATCGGCCGCAGCGTCGCCGAACGGATCGCTTCGGCGCCGGTGCCGGCCTCATGCACGACAAAGCCGTTGAGTTCGAAGCCGGTGCGCAGGAAGCGGCGGATTTGAATCTCGTCGTCGACGACGAGCACGATCGGGGAAGGCTCACTCATCTGTGTCGCTTTCCAGTTGCGGGACGGCCGCTTGGATCACCGAGAGTTCGATCGCCACCGTGGTGCCTTTGCCCTGGCCCTCGCTGGCGGCGTTCATCTTACCACCATTGGCCGCAATAAAGGCATTTGCAATCCATAGGCCCAGCCCGGAGCCGCTGGTGGTGGCGGCATGGCGCGGGCCGCGCACAAAACGGTCCCAGATTTGGCCCGCTTCGGCCGGGGTCAGCCCGGCGCCCTGGTCGCTGACGCTGATGATCATGCGGCCGTCGCGGGCGCGCGCGGCGACCTGGATCTCGGAACTCGGTTCGGAGTATTTCGCCGCATTGTCGAAGATCTGCACCAGCGCCTGCTGCACCAGCACCGGATCGACGTGAATCAGCGGCAGATCGGGCGGTAAATTGAGCGCGACCCGGCGATTGCCCAGACGGTGGCGGCAGCGTTCGATCGCCGAATGGATGATGTCTTCCGGATCGGCCCACTCGATGTGCGGCTTGATGCCGTCGCTCGAGATGCGGGTGGCATCGAGCAGATTGCCGATGTCGTTGTTGAGGCGCTCGGCCTCGTCGCGAACGTCGCGCACCAGGGCCTGGAGTTTCTTTTCATGGGCCAGCGCCGGCGCCGCCATCAGCACGGTCGCGGCGCCGAGGATCGAGGCCAGCGGCGTGCGCAACTCATGCGACACCGAACCGATCAGCGCCTCGCGCAACTGGTCGGTTTGCGCGCGCATGCGCGCTTCGCTGATGGCGTGCGCGATGTCGAGGCGCTCGAGCGTGGCGGTGGCGTCGGCCAAGACGGCGTCGACGCGCACCCGCAGTTCGGCGAAGGCCTCCTGCGTTTCGCGGCCGAGATTGATCGCGATCACGCCGAATTCCAGACTCTTGGGCGACACCGCGCGCACCAGCCAGACTTCGCCGCTCGGCGCTTTCACCATCACGCCGGCGGCGGTGTCGCGCCGCCCGGTGGCGATTTCGGTGACTTCCGCCAGCACCGTCTCCGGCACCACGGTGCCGGCGCGCCGTCCGCTGTCGATGGTCGCGTCGCGCGCGCCGGAAAACAGCACGACCTTGCGCTGCATCACGGTGGCGAGGTGATCCTCGATCGCGGCATGAATGTCCGAGACGTCGAACGCCACCGCCAGCCGGCGCGAGAACGCATAGATGTCGCGCAGGTCGATCTCGCGCTGGCGCGACAATTCCAATTGGTGTTTCAACCGGGCGGCGAGCTGGCTGACGACGATCGCCGCGAACAGGTACAGGATGAGATTGATGACTTCTTGCGGGTCGGTGATTTGAAAGCTGTAGAGCGGCGGAAAAAAGAAAAAGGCCGACGCCAAGACCCCGCAGATCGTCGCAAAAAGCGCCGCGACGAGGCCCCAGCGCATAGCCGCTATCAGCACCGGGATCAGATAGGCCACGGTGCCGCGGGTGAGGCCGACCTCCCGGATGATGAAGAAAATCATCGCGGTGACGGCGGCGACCAGGCAAAACGTGAAGAATAGGCCGCGCAATTCCGTGCGGATGCGGTTGTAAATCACGGTATTTGGCATGGGGTCGCCTGCCTGCGTCCGATTAATGCCTATCGTCACAATATACGTCCTGCCGCCCCGGTCTGTCTCTTGTGTGTTTTGGCTTGCTTGGTTAGATAGCGCCGTCCTTTGGGGCCGTTTTGGCCCATTTTGGACGCCGGAGAGGTGGCAGAGCGGTTGAATGCACCGCACTCGAAATGCGGCATACGGGCAACCGTATCGGGGGTTCGAATCCCTCCCTCTCCGCCAAAACAGCCTTATGCGCCAAACGGCGCATAAGGCTGTTTTGTTTGGGAGAGGTGTTTTGCATGAGAGGCGGAGGATCAGCTACCCGGCCTTCGCCTTCGCCTTGACTTTACCGGCCGGCTGCGGCGGCGCTTCCTTGGCATAGCCGAGCGTCTTGGAAAGACTTTCCGCGACCTCTTTCAAGATGAGGCCCTTTTCCGCCAGGTCGTTGAGCGACAAGCGCCAGGTCGCGGTCGAAATCCCCAGCGCGCCGATCGACGCGGCCGGTGAAGTTGCGCACGTGCACGGCCATGCAGCGAAGCTCGGGATGAAACTCGCCGTCGTCATAGGCGATCTCGGTCCGCCGTATTTTCTCGATCTCTTCGAGCAGCTTTTGCGGATCGGTGATGGTTCGCGGCGTCAGCGCGCGTAACTCGAGCTTGGGCAGCAGCATTTCCAGATTTTTCTGCGGCATGGCGGCCAGCAGCGCCTTGCCGATGGCGGTCGCGTGCGGCGGCCGCGTCACGCCGGTCCGCTCGGCGAAGTGGAACGCGGTATTGCCATAGGCGCGCGCCACCACCACGATTTCCTCGCCGGAGCGCATCGCCAGGTGGCTGGTTTCGCCGGTGCGCATGGCGAGCTGATCGATGAAGGGCTCGGCGAATTTCGCCATCTCGACTTCATCGGAGGCGGTCATGGCGAGATTGAAAATCAGCGAGCCGACGCGATAGAGCTTGGTGGTCTCGTCCTGGCGGACATAGCCGAGCGCGGCCAGCGTCTTGACCAGATGGAACGCCGTGCTGGTGTGCAGGCCGAGATCGCGGCTGAGCTGCGCCAGCCCAATGCCGTCACGATTCTTGGCGATCTCCTGGAGCAGCGCGGAGGCGCGTACCAGCGATTGGATGCCGCCGCTCTTTTTTGCGTCGCTGCGCGCGGGCATTTTCACCCCTTACGTGTCTCTCACATTATGCAACGCTGTTCCTCATCGTGCCAGCGAAAAGCGCGAACCCCGCGGGATATGCACGCCTGCATATTGTCTTCACGTTGTCGTTACATGTTGTCTTGCAGCCAATCGGCGGCAAAATCGATGCCGACCTGGCGGTTATCGACGTGGGCGTGCTCGGCGCCGCCTTCTTCGGTCGTGAAAATCTTGATGGTCTTGTTCTTGGAGCCGACCGCGTCATAGAGCTTCTGGGCGTTTTCGACCGGCACCACGCGGTCGTTGCCGGCATGCGTCACCAGGAACGGGCACTCGATGTTCTTGGCCACGTCCTTGAGCGAGAATTTCTTGGCGATTTCGATGCCGCCGTCTTCGTCGTCGGCGCCGGCGACCCAGCGCCACTGGAAGTTCGACTGCGCCACCGAGCCGGGCTTGTCCTTGTTGGCGTCCTTGATCTTCTGCTGCCAGGCGGCGAGATCCCAGTGCAGCGCCGACAGCGCGATGCAGGCGGCGTAGCGCTTCTCGAAGGCGGCGATGCGCGACGAGTAATAGCCGCCGAAGCTGTAGCCCATGATGGCGACGCGCTTGGGATCGACTTCGGCGCGCGTCAGCAGATATTCGAGCGCGGCGGTGCCCGGCACTTCGTAATCGAAACGGCTCGGCATGTCGCGCATGCGCCGCATCTCGCCCATGCCGGGGCCGTCGAGGCAGAGCGTGTTGTAGCCGCGGCGCGCGAATTCCAGGCCGCAGAAGAAAATGCTCATCTCCTTGGCGTTATCCATGCCGTTGACGACGACGACGGTCGGCTTGCGGCCTTCGCCGGGCGCCTTCATGAACAGCGCCGGCAGCGTGGTGCCTTCGTAGGGCACCTCGATGAATTCGACGTTCGGTTGGCGCAGCTTGATGCCCTGATGCCAGACCTTGTAGGCGTGCGCGCACTGCGCCTTCTTCTCCGGGCCCGGCTGGATGAAGCGCTCGGCGTTGTAGTGGTAGATACCGGCACGCAGGTAATAATCGCCGGCGGTGATCTTGTGGTTCTTGGCCAGCGCGTCGTCGCCGCGCTTCTCGATCTCGTCGCCGAGCGCGCGCCATTCCTCGAACCAGGCCTTGCCGCGATCTGATTCCGCCCAGCGCGGCCGCAGTTTTTCGCAGGCGCGGTCCATTTCCTCGAGCGCGACCACGCCATAGGGCGCCATGCCCTTCAGGATCAGCACCGCGTTGGACCAGAGGAAATTATCGCCGAAATGATTGATCCAGGGGCCGCGGGTCATACGCATTCCTTTGTCGGGTGGTTCATGGCGGGCAGCTCCGCTCGATCAAGCGGCGCGAATGTCGGGCGTGCATGCCACATTGCCGAATATAAAACCATAATTCCGTAAGGCATTTTATGGCGGCGAACCGGGTCGCTATCCGGCCCCCGACCGCCCGATTGTGCAGCGCCGGCCTGCCAAACTCGCGCGTAGCCTGCCGGCCGATCCGGGACTACCAATTCTTATTGCCACAATGTAAAACGCCACATAATAGTATGAGAAGACCCGCGACCGGCCCACCGGCCCGCCGACCATGAACCAGCCAGGAGTTGCTATGAAACCGTCGAACCCGATGAACGGTGGGGAGATCATAGTCGACTATCTGGTGCGGGAAAAAGTGCCCTACATTTTCGGGCTGTGCGGCCACGGCATCATCGGCTTCATGGACGCGCTGTACGATCGTCAGGACGCGCTCAAGACGATTTCGGTGCATCACGAAACCGTCGCCGGCTTCATGGCCGACGTGTTTTATCGCGTCTCGGGCAAGGCCACGGCGACCTTCACGTCCTGCGGCCCCGGCTCGGCCAACCTGCCGATCAGCCTGGCCAATGCCTATTTCGACTCGGTGCCGTTTCTCGCCGTCACCGGCAACGTGCCGACCAGCCAGTTCAATCGCGGCGCCTTCCAGGAAACCTACCGGCAATATCAGGCCGACTTCCCCTCGACGGTGAAGGCCTATTGCAAACGCGTGTTCCAGCCGACGCGCGGCGAAATGGTGCCGCTGGCGATCCGCCAGGCCTGGAAGACCATGATGACCGGACGGCCCGGCCCGGTGGTGCTCGACGTTCCCTTCGACATCTTCAAGGAAGCCGCCGGCGAAGACACGCCGAAGCCGGAAGAGTGGAACGCCAATATTTCGTCGCGCTGCGGCGCCGATCCGGAAGGCGTGGTCAAAGCCGTCGACATGCTGCTGTCGGCGGAGCGGCCGGTCATCATCGTCGGCCAAGGCGTGCGCTATGGCGGCGCGGCGGACGATCTGCTGCAGCTCGCCGAACTGCTCAACATTCCGGTCGCCGCTTCGGCCAGCGGATTGGGCGCCATCGACACCAAGCATCCGCTTGCGGTCGGACTTGTGGCCCGTAACGGCCACTATCAGGCCAACCACGCCACGCGGCAGGCCGACGTTCTGCTTGCGCTCGGCGTGCGCTTCGACGACCGCACCTCAAGTTCCTGGCTGCCGGGCTATTCGTTCAACATCCCGCCGACCAAGCTGATCCATGTCGACATCGATCCGGACGAGATCGCGCGCAATTATCCGGTGGCGCTCGGCCTGATGGCCGACGTGCGCACGTTCCTGCGTCAGGTTCTCGCCGAGATCAAATCGCGCCGCGACGTCGACAAGCGCGCCGACGCGCGCAAGAAGTGGGTCGCCGACATCGCCGGCTATCGCAAGCAATGGAACGAGTTCATCGCGCCGGGCTTCACCGACGATTCCAGCCCGATCAATCCGCAGCGCGCCGCGCACGAGATCGACAAGTGCCTGCCGGAAGACGCCATTCTGGTCAGCGACATCGGCATCCATCACAACTGGCTGCTGCAATACACCAACCCGAAGCGGCCGGATTCGCTGATCGGATCGATGGGCTTCGGACCGATGGGCTTCGGCGTCGCCGGCGTGCTCGGCGCCAAGCTCGCCGCGCCGCACCGGCCTTGCATCTCGGTCTGCGGCGACGGCGCCTTCCTGATGCACGCCAGCGTTCTGGCCACCGCGGTCGAATATAAAATCCCGGTGGTCTGGGTGGTGTGGAACAACTACGCCTATGGCTCGATCCGCGGCTTGCAGCGCGGCTATCTCGGCGGCCGCGAAATCGCCACCGATTTCAAACACCCGGACACCGGTCTGCCCTACAATCCCGACTTCGCCGCCATGGCCCGCTCGGCCGGCGTCGAGGGCGTCAGCATCGACAAGGCCGGCGATCTTGGCGACGCCATCCGCGCCGGAATTGCGACGGGACGGCCCTATCTGATTGATGCCAATATCAACGGCGATACCAATCCCGGCGGCGCCGGAATCTGGGAACTGCCGGGCCTGGGACGCAGCAAGCCGATGTTCGGCGGCCGCCACGAACTGGTCTGACATTTGAAATGACCGGCCAAAGCGCCGGACGATCTTGGGGGAGGACTAAATGAGCGAAAAGACCACCGAGCAACTCGCAAGCTTCGCCGCTTCGCTGAGCTACGACGCGATACCTTCGCGGGTGCGCGAGCAGTGCAAGAATTTGCTGCTCGATACGCTGGCCTGCGCTTTGGCCGGCCATGCCGGCGAGGAGACCGGGCAGGTGTCGCGCTTCGCCGCGACTTTGGCGACGTCCAAGGAAAGCTCGGTGATCGGCGGCGGCAACCTGTCGCTCGCCGGCGCGACCTTGCTCAACGGCTACCTCATCACCGCGGTCACGATGTGCGACATCCATCGCTCGACACTGACCCATGTGACGCCGGAAGTGGTGCCGCCCGCGCTGCTGATCGCGGAGCGCGACAACTTGTCGGGCCGCGATCTGCTGGTGGCGCTAGCCGCCGGGTTCGAAGTCACCACCCGCATCGGCGTCGCCTCCGACTATCCGGCGTTTCGCGCGCGCGGTTATCACGGCCCCGGCGTGTTCGGCGCGTTCGGTTCCGCCGCCGCGGCCGGGCGGCTGATCGGCCTGTCGGACGAAGCCATGGCGCGCGCTTTCGGTCTGGCCGGCAGCCAGGCCGGCGGCACCTTCGCCGCCTGGGGCACGCCGACGGTGAAATTCCATCAATGCCGCGGCGCGCTTTCCGGGCTGATGGCGGCGCTCTTGGCCGAACAGGATTTCCTCGCCACCCGCGAATTCCTGACCGCGAAAGACGGCGGGCTGTTCAATACCTTCTCGAACGGCGGCCATCCGGAGATGGTCACCAACGACCTCGGCAAGATCTGGGAGCTCGAGCAGATCGCGCTGCGGCTGTGGCCGTCGGCTTCCTCGATCCAGGGCATGAACACGGCGCTGTTCGACGCGCTCGACGAGCGCGCCTTCAAACTGAAGGATATCAAAAGCGCGAAAATCCGGCTGGCGCCGACCGTGTTCAATCTTCACGGCAAGCTGTCGAAGTACAAGGCGAAGTTCGACGCGCTTATTTCCGCGCACTACACCGCCGCGATCATCATCCAGGACCACGTGCTGACGCTCGAGCAGTTCACGCCCGAGCGCTACGACGATCCGGCGATCCGCAAGGCCGCCGCCGAATTGATCGACATCCAGCCGGACGAAAGCCTCAAGGACGTGCAGTCGACGGTCGAGTTCGAACTGACCGACGGCACCAAGATCGCCAAGCGTTGCGATTTCCCGCGCGGCTCGGCCGAAAATCCGCTGACGCGCGCGCAGATCGAAACCAAGCTGCGGACCTACGCCAACAACCGTCTGTCGCCGCAGGCGATCGACCGCATCATCGCCGGCGTGGCGGGGCTGGAGAATCTCGGCTCGGTGCGCGACCTGATGCAGTGGCTGCGCCAGGACGCACGCGCCGCCGCGGCTTGAACCACGACCGATGTCCGCCGGGCAGAGGAGAATGACGCCGCTACACCGGACCTAAGCTGAACGATCGAACGAATGAGAGAGGCGCCAAGCCTCCAATTCGACGCGACGCTCATAAGAGCGCCGCCAAAGAACAAACAGGAGGAAACGATGAAGGCCCAATTTCATGGCGCGCTTTTGGCGACGGCCGTTCTGCTGTCGCCGTTGATGACCTCGGCGCCGCGCGCCGAAGTCGCCGAACTTCATATGGCGACCCAATACGGCATCGGCACGCTGCCGATGGTGATCGTCGAGAAGAAGCAATTGCTGGAAAAGCATCTCGCCGCGGCCGGCATGGGCTCGGTCAAGGTGACCTGGCGGCAGTTCCCCGGCGGCAATCCGATGAACGAGGGCCTGCTGTCCGGCAGCCTCGATATCGTCAGCGGCGGCACCACCGTGTTCCTGACGCTGTGGGCCAAGGCCAAGGGTACGCCGTCGGCGGTGCGCGGCATCGGCGCGGTTTCGGCGCTGCCGCTCGATCTCCTCACCCGCAATCCCAAGGTGCACAAGTTCACCGATCTCGGCGACGGCGACCGCATTTCGGTGACGACGCTGCGCGTCTCGGTGCACGCGATCCTGCTGCAGATGGCCGCCGAGAAATACTGGGGTCCCGGCAGCGCCGAACGCATCAACAAGCTGACGGTCCAGCTTCCGCACGGCGACGCCGCGGCGGCGATGATCTCCGGCGCCACCGAGGTCAACAACCATTTCTCGGCGCCGCCGTTCCAGGAAATCGAGCTGAAGAAGGAAGGCATCCGCAAGATTTCGTCGGCGCAGGATATTCTCGGCGCGCCGGCAAGCTACATGGTCGCTTATACGACCGAGAAGTTCAGGAACGACAACCCGAAAGCCTACAAGGCTTTTGTCGATGCGTTGCTGGAAGCGCAGGATCTGATCAAAAAGGATCCGGCCGGGATGGCGAAGATCTATCTCGACAAGTCCAAGGACAAGATCACGGTCGACGAGGCGGTCGCCATCATCAAGAATCCGGGATCGACCTTCGTGCTGACGCCGCAGAATGTCATGCCGTTCGGCACTTTCATGGCCAAGGCCGGCATCATCAAGGTGGCGCCGGCGTCGTGGCAGGAAATGTTCTTCCCCGAAGCACAGAAAACTTCGGGGAGCTGACGTAGGGCTGACAGCGCCGGCCGGCTCGTGTCCGCACGGGCCGCGCCGGCCGTTGCCGGGCGCGCAGAAGGTGATCTAACCATGTCGACGCTGCTCCACGTCGACCGCGTCACGACGCGGTACAAAACGCCGCAATCGCTCATCACGGCGACGCACCGGGTCAGCTTCACCGTCAACGAAGGCGACCGCTACGTGCTGCTCGGGCCGTCGGGCTGCGGCAAGTCGACTTTGCTCAAGGCGGTCGGCGGTTACATCGCGCCGGTCGAAGGCGAAATCCGCATTCGCGACCGCAAGGTGACGGCGCCCGGGCCGGACCGCATGATGGTGTTCCAGGAGTTCGACCAGCTGCTGCCGTGGCGCACCGTGCTGCAGAACGTGATGTTTCCGCTGAAGGCGGCCAAACGCCTGAGCCATAACGAAGCGCGCGACGTCGCGCTCGGCTACATCGAGAAAGTCAGGCTGACCGAATTTGCCAACAGCTATCCGCACACGCTGTCGGGCGGCATGAAGCAGCGCGTCGCCATCGCCCGCGGCATGGCGATGCAGCCGGATATCCTGTTGATGGATGAGCCGTTCGCGGCGCTCGACGCGCTGACGCGCCGGCGCATGCAGGACGAGCTGCTCGAACTGTGGGGCGAGACCGGCTTCACCGTTTTGTTCGTGACCCATTCGATCAACGAAGCCATTCGCATCGGCAATCGTATTCTTCTGCTGTCGCCGCGGCCGGGCCGCGTCAAGGCCGAGATCGACCACATCAAGAAGGATGAGCTCGACGAGCAAGGCACCGGACGCCTTGAGAAGGAAATTCACGACCTGCTGTTTGCCGACCCCACCGAACCTCCCGAGGTCGCCCATGTCTGAGGTCCCCAATGTCTGAGGTGCCAATGTCTCAACCTTATGTCATCAGCCACCAGAACCTCGACCGCGACATGGACAAGACCGAGGCCGAGCGCCAGCTCGGGCTGGCCGAGCGGTTGTGGGCCAGCGGCACTTTCCGCAAGACCTTGATCATCCTGTTCATGGTGGCGGCCTGGCAGGGCTACGCCACGTTCCGCAACAATCCGCTGCTGCTGCCGACCTTCACCGCGACGCTCGAGGCCGGCAAGGAAGCGATCCTCGACGGCACGCTTCTGGAACGCGCCTTGGCGTCGATGAAAATCCTGCTGATGGGCTATGCCGCCGGCATCTTTCTGGCGGCCGTGCTCACGGTGGCGGCGATGAGCTCGCGGCTCGGCGCCGACTTCCTGGAAACCGCATCGGCGATGTTCAATCCGCTGCCGGCGATCGCGCTGCTGCCGCTGGCCTTGATCTGGTTCGGACTGGGCGCCGGCAGCGTCGTCTTCGTGCTGGTGCATTCGGTGCTGTGGGCGGTAGCGCTCAACACCCATTCCGGATTTCTGGCGGTGTCGAATACGCTGCGCATGGTCGGCCAGAACTACGGCCTCAAGGGTTTGCGCTACATCGCGCTGATTTTCGTGCCGGCGGCTTTCGGCTCGATCCTGACGGGCTTAAAGATCGGCTGGGCCTTTGCCTGGCGCACGCTGATCGCGGCCGAACTGGTGTTCGGCGTTTCGTCCGGGCAGGGCGGGCTCGGCTGGTACATCTTCGAGAAGCGCAACACGCTCGATATTCCCGGCGTGTTCTGCGGACTGCTGACCGTGATCGTGATCGGACTGGTGGTGGAGAACCTGATCTTCCGCACCATCGAGCGCGTCACCGTCAAGCGCTGGGGCTTGCAGTCATAGCTTGGGGCTATTTCTTGCGGATGCTAAAGGTCAGAAGCCCGTCGGCTTCGGCCTTGTCCTCGAGGATGTCGCCGGTCTGCCGCAGCAAATTGGGAATATCGATCGCCGCCAGCGGATCGGTGCATTCGGCCAGGATCAGGTCGCCGCTTTTGAGACCCGACAGCATTTTGCGCACCCGCAGCGCCGGCAACGGGCATTTCAGACCGCGCAGATTCATGGTTTTTTCGGCCAAAAGCTTAGCTCCTGTCGGTCGCCCGATTGAGGTAGACTGAAATATCTTAAGCCCCACAAGGTCAAGCACGCGACCAAGAAACGGAAATATGGCTGCGGCGTCCGAGACAATACAGACAATCGCCCGGCTGACGCCGCTCGCCGACGTGCTGGCGCTGGTCGGCCTCGACGTGAAGCCGGTCACGCCGCGCACCGTCGACCTGACCGCGGCGGCCGGGCGTACGCTGGCGGTCGATGCCTTGGCGCCGGCGCGCCCGAGCGTGGCGCTGGCGATGCGCGACGGCTGGGCGCTGGAGGCGGATTTGACCTTGGGCGCCGGCAACTATGCGCCGTCGCCGCTGCCGTTGCCGCCGCCGCGCGTCGAAGTCGGCCAGCCGATGCCGCCCGGCACCGACAGCGTGGCGCCGTTCGATGCGGTGAAGCTGTCCGGCGGCAACGCCGAAGCTCTTGTCACCATCAATCCCGGCGACGGCGTGTTGCCGGCCGGCGGCGACTGCGACGTGGCGATTCCGCTGCGGCGCGCCGGCGAGCGTCTGTCGATGACCGACGTCGCCGCTTTCGCCGCCGCCGGCATCGCCCGCATCACGGTGCGCGAGCCGCGCATTCGCGTGCTGCCGTTGCGCGGCAGCGGCATCGTCAACGCCATCGGCCGTCTGGTCGCCGGCGATATCGAGCGCCGCGGCGGCTCGCCGCGGCTGGATGACGCCAGCCGCGATCTCGGCGCCGTGCTCGGCGCCGACAGCGCGGATTTCATCGTCGTGATCGGCGGCACCGGCAGCGGCCGCAACGACAACAGCGTGCACACGCTCGGCCGCGAGGCCCGCGTCGCGGTGCACGGCATCGCGCTGACGCCGGGCGAAACCGCAGCGCTCGGATTTACCGGTCAGCGCCCGGTGCTGATGCTGCCGGGACGGCTGGACGCGGCGTTGAGCGTATGGCTGACGGTGGGACGGCCTATCGTCGAGCGCCTGGCCGCGACCACCTATAATAAAGACAGCGACCCGGTCGAAACTTTGCTGCTGGCGCGCAAGGTCACCTCGACGGTCGGGCTTGCCGAAGTGGTGCCGGTGCGGCGCCATGGCGAGCAAGCCGAGCCGCTGGCGAGCAAATATCTGCCGCTGTCGGTGCTGGCGCGCTCCGACGGCTGGATCCTGGTGCCGGCGGACAGCGAAGGCTATTCCGAAGGCTCCCTTGTTCAGGTAAGGCCGTGGCCGTGAACAAAGCACAGCCGGACGACAGCAGCTTGATCGCGCAAGTGCGCGCCGCGGCGCGGCAGGAGCAGTTCCTCGACGTGGTGTCGGCGGAACAAGCCCGCGCGCGATTCGAGGCGCAGCTCGATTTGTCGCCGCTCGGCGACGAGACGGTGATGCTGGCCGATGCGCTCGGCCGCGTGCTGGCGCATGACGTCGTCGCCGCGGTCGACGCGCCGCCGTTCGACCGCTCCAATGTCGACGGCTTCGCGCTGCGCGCCGCCGACACCATCGGCGCCGGCGACAACACGCCGAAAGTCTTTCGGCTCAACGCCGAAGTGATCGCCTGCGGCCATGCCCCGGCGCTCGAAGTCGCCCCCGGCACCGCCACCACCATCGCCACCGGCGGCGTGATCCCGCGCGGCGCCGACGCGGTGGTCATGATCGAGCAGACCGAACTGACGGCCGCGGGTACACCCAGCATCGAGCTGCGCCGCGCCGCGGCGGCCGGGCAGTTCATTTCCTACGCCGGCTCCGACATCGCGCGCGGCGAGACCTTGTTACGGCGCGGCGCGCGCATCGGCTCGCGCGAGATCGGCATGCTGGCGGCGAGCGGGCTCGCGCATATCGACGTGGTGCGGCGGCCGAAGGTGGCGGTGCTGTCGACCGGCGACGAACTGGTCGAGCCCGGCAAGGCGCTGCGGCCGGGCAGCGTCTATGACAGCAACGGCGCCATCATCGCCGCCGCGGTGGCGGAAGCCGGCGGCGAGCCGCATTTCATGGGGGCGTTTCCCGACGATCCCGTGGCGCTGGAAAAAGCCGTGCGCGCCGCCTTGGCCGACAACGACATGGTGGTGCTGTCGGGCGGCACCTCGAAAGGCGCCGGCGATCTGTCGCATGCCATCGTGTCGCGGCTGGGCAAGCCCGGCATTCTGGTGCACGGCGTGGCGCTCAAGCCCGGCAAGCCGCTTTGCCTCGGCGTGATCGGCAAGAAGCCGATCGTGGTGCTGCCGGGCTTTCCGACCTCGGCGATTTTCACCTTCCACGCTTTCGTCGCGCCGGTGATCCGCGCCTTCGCCGGGCTGCCGCCGGAAGCCGCCGAAACCGTCAACGCGCGCGTGCCGGTTCGCATTGCCTCGGAACTCGGCCGCAAGGAATTCGTGCTGGTGTCGCTGATCGAAGGCGACGAGGGCACGATCGCGTTCCCGACCGGCAAGGGCTCCGGCTCGGTGACCAGTTTCTCGCAGGCCGACGGCTTTCTCGAGATCGACGCGCTGGCGTCTTCGCTCGACGCCGATAGCGACGTGAAGGTGACGCTGATCGGCAGCGCCGCGCAGGCGCCCGATCTGGTGATCATGGGCAGCCACGACGTGGCGCTCGATGTGGTGGTGGGCGCGCTGGCCGAGCGCGGCTTTTCCGCGCGCACGCTGGCGGTCGGCAGTCTCGGCGGCGTGGCCGCGGCCAATCGCGGCGAATGCGACGTCGCGCCGGTGCATCTGATCGATCCGAAGACCGGACAATATAATGTGCATCTGGCGACGCCCGGCCTTTCGCTGGTGCCGGGCTGGCGGCGCATGCAGGGCGTGCTGTTCCGCCTGGGCGACAAGCGCTTCGAGGGCCGCGATGCGCGCGAAGCCGTTGCCGCCGTTACTACCGATGCATCCGCGCTGATGGTCAACCGCAATGCCGGCGCCGGCACCCGCGTGCTGATCGATCAGTTGCTCGCCGGCGCGCGGCCGCCCGGCTACGCCAACCAGCCGAAGTCGCACAATGCGGTGGCTGCCGCTATCGCGCAACATCGCGCCGACTGGGGCGTCGCCATCGCGCCGGTGGCGAAACTCTACGGCCT
Source organism: uncultured Alphaproteobacteria bacterium (assembly GCA_963825015.1). Classification (GTDB taxonomy): domain Bacteria; phylum Pseudomonadota; class Alphaproteobacteria; order Rhizobiales; family Xanthobacteraceae; genus Pseudolabrys. The sequence continues at coordinate 453,222 of CAWGRN010000008.1, forward strand.
CGGCTTTCTGGAACTGGCGCCGGAACATTACGATTTCCTCCTGGTTGAGAACCGGCGGGAACGTCCGGCCGTGCAGGCGTTCCTCGCGGCGCTGCATGACGACGCGACCCGCGAGCGGATCGTCGCGCTGGGCATGCAGCCGGCCGACTAACTTTTGTCTCAACTGCGGCGTATCGGCATTGTGATGACACTTCGGATCAACCGTCTGTGCGCCGCTGTGTTGTTGTCGGCACTCGCCTGCGGCACAGCGCAAGCGCAATTGCGCGGCCATGGCGGGCCGGTGCGCGCGCTTGCCATTTCGGCCGACGGCAAGAGCGCGGTGTCCGGCAGCTTCGACACCTCGGCGATCCGCTGGTCGCTCGAGCGCAATGTCGCCGAACAGGTGATGCGCTTTCACGACGCGGCGGTGAACGCGGTCGCCTATTTGAAAGACGGCCGCATCGTCACCGCCGGCGCCGACGCGCATATCGCGATCTGGACGCCGGGCAAGCAAGAGCCCGACAAAGTGCTCGACGGCCATAGCGGCCCGATCGTCGGCCTCGCGGTGTCGCCGGATGGCGCGACGCTGGCGTCGGCGTCGTGGGATCACACCGTGCTGTTATGGCCGCTGAACGGCGGCAATCCGCGCGCGCTGGAGGGCCATGCCCAGTCCGTCAACGGCGTCGCCTTTTCGCCGGACGGAAAGGAAGTCATCAGCGCCGGTTACGATGCCACCTTGCGCATCTGGCGGCTCGCCACCGGCGCTGTGAGCATTCACAACATGCCGGTGCCGCTCAACAGCGTCGCGGTCGCGCCCGATGGCGAGATCGTCACCGCCGGCGCCAGCGGCAAGGTGTTCTTCCTGTCGCCGAAGGGCGAGACGCTGGCCGAAGTCGCGGCCTCGCCGACGCCGATCATCGCGGTGGTGGTGTCGCCCGACGGCAAATGGGTCGCGGCCGCCGGCATTCGCGGCTCGGTGGCGGTGATCGACCGCAAGGCCCGCAAGCTCGAACATACTTTGGTCGGCCCCGGCCTGCCGGTGTGGTCGGTGGCGTTCTTTCCCGACAGCCGCACGCTGTTGACCGGCGGTACCGATCGCACGATCCGGCGCTGGGACGCGGTGACCGGCGAGCCGGTCGGCGGCGTGACCGTCGGCGCGCCAAACGATCCGCTGGCGGCTTACGCCGGCGATCCCGGCGCGCAGGTGTTCCGCGCCTGCGTCGCCTGCCACACGCTGTCGGCGGACGAGGGCAACAAGGCTGGGCCCAGTCTTGCCGGCATTTTCGGCCGCAGAATAGCGACGCTGCCGGGCTATCGCTATTCCGACGCGCTCAAGCACATGGACATCGTCTGGACGCCGCAGACGGTTTCGAAAATGTTCGAGGTCGGCCCGCTGGCCTATACGCCTGGCACCAAGATGCCGGAGCAGAAAATCGGCTCGCCCGCGGACCGCCAGGCGCTGGTGGATTTCCTGGCGAAGGCGACAGTGAAGTAACTAGCCCGCGTCAGCTGGCGACCTTCCTTACTTGGGACATTCCCGATAGCCGAACTTCTGAATGATGTCGCGACCGGAAATTCGGTGGAACTCGAATGTGTCCACGTAATGATTGGCGACAAGATAATTACGCAGCTTGGGCTTGTACGAATTCAGCATGGCGGCTTGTCTTGCCGGCGGCGGCTTTTGACCTTGTTCATTCGGAAAGAGCGCCGCATGGAAGAGAAGCGTAGCGTTCGGATCGACGCAAACGTTTTTAATAGCGAGCAGCATGGTGCAAGACGACTGACAGCTCCCCTCGATGCGGAATCGTTCGCCCGATTTGTTGTATTCTGCAACAATCGCACCGGCATTAATGCGGCCGCCACCTCCGTATGGTCTGGACGATCCATCTGCCAGGGCTGCCGACGACCACGCAACGGCTACGAAACACGCGCTGACCAGTATAAACGTCCTCACGGATTCAGCTTTGCTATAGGCTCTCCGGTGCATGTTTGCCCCCCTCAGGCTTTGCGGTGAGTAAGCGCTTTAAGTTTCGTTCTTGCGCTCGGCCTGCTCGCGCTCGCGCAGGTAATCGTCGGTGGTGCGCACGGCGGGACGTTGCGGCGCGCCGAACGGATCGAAATTCTCCTCCGCCATGGCGTTGACGCGGCAGTCGGCGCACATCTTGATGACGTCGAGCCGCTTCTTGGAATCCTTGAACATCCAGTGCTGGCCTTCGAGCTTGGCGACCACGCGCTCGACCGAACTCTTGACGCCGAACGGCGTGTTGCAGCGGATGCAGAGGAACGGCTCTTCCTGCTTGATGACGCGGCTCATCGCGGTGGCGGCGCGGAAATCGATCTGCGGCTTGAGGCTGATGACCTTCTCCGGGCAGGTCGCCGCGCACAGCCCGCATTGCACGCAGGCGTCTTCGGCAAAGCGCAGCATCGGCTTTTCCGGATCGTCCGACAGCGCGCCGGTCGGGCAGGCCGACACGCAGGACAGGCACAGCGTGCAGCCTTCGACATTCACGACCAGCGTGCCGAACGGCGCGCCTTGCGGCAGCGGCACGATGTCGACCGGCGCCGGCGCCGCGGCGTGCAGTTCGCGTAACGCCAGCCGCACCACGTCGCGCTTGAGGCCGGCGGCGGCGAAGGTCGCGGGCTTGGCCGCGCCAGCCATCGGCGCGATCGCGCGCAGCGTTTCGCCGAGCGCGTCGGGATCGTCGGTCTCGATCGTTGCCACGCGCGCGCCGGCAAAGCCAAGCCCGGCCAAAATAGGCTCGGCCAGTGCGATGGTCTTGGCGAGGCCGGCGATATCGTGGCGCGGCTTGGCGCGCAGCAGAAAGCGCACGGCGGAAGCGCCGTAAGCCAATGACGCCGCCACGGCTTCAAGGCCGACTTGCGTCACTTCGTTGACCTGCACCGGCAAGACATTCGCCGGCAATCCGTCGCCGTGACGCGCCAGCGCGTCGATCAGATCGCCGCCGTGCTCGCCGTCGTGAAACATCACGATCGCCTGCTTGCCGCCCGCCTCGCGGTAGGCGCCAAGCAGCGTGCGCAATTTGCGCAACAGCGCGTCGGACGGCGGCAGCGCATAGGCCGCGGCGCCGGTCGGGCAGGCGGCGGCGCATTGGCCGCAACCGGCGCAAATCTGCGGATCGATGGCGACGTGATCGCCGTTCGGCGTGATCGCGCCGGTCGGGCACAGATCGAGGCAGCGGCGGCAGCCGACGATCCTGGAGCGCGAATGCGCGCACAGGTCCTCGGTGAAATTGATGTAGCGCGGCTTGTCGAAGCCGCCGGTGAGATCGCGCGCCTTCAGCACCGCGCGCAACACCGCCGCCGGATCGCCGGGATCGGCGCGCAGATAGCCGTCGCGCAGATCGGATGCCGGGAACAGCGGCGCGCCGCCCGAGAGGTCGATCAGAATGTCGCAGCGCGACTTGGCGTCATTGCGCGCCGGGCCGAACACCAGCGCGTCGCGCGACGACGGATGCGGCGCTGGCAAAATCGTCGACGATCAATTCGAACGCGCCGAGATAGCCCTTGGCCTGGCGGATGGTGCCCTTCACCACCGGGAACTCGGTCACCCGCAGCGGCGCGACGCCGCTCGGCTGCTTGATCAGCACGGTGACGTCGAGATGGTCCTTGAGCAGTTGGGCTGCTTCGATGGCCTGCTCGTCTTTGCCGTAGAGCAGCGCGACGCCGTCGCTGTTGAGCGTCACATAAGAAGTGTCAGGCACCGGTTCCGCCGCCGCCGCAATCAGCGCCGCCATCTTCGGTCCCGCCGCCTTGGCATCCTTCGACCAGCCGGCGGTCTCGCGAATATTGACGAATGTAATGTCGCTGTCGGGAGCGACTTCCGTAAACACCGGCGCTTCCTGGGTGCAGGCCACCAGGATCGGCTCGCCGCTGCCGGCGGCCTTGCGAAACCGCTCCAGTTCGGCGCGGCAAAGCTGGCGGCCTTCGACCACCACGGAATCGCGGCAAACCCGCCGCACCGCCCCGGTATCGAGCGGCATGGTGTCTTCGCAGGAACAAATCAGGATATTACGCGGCCGCTCGGCCATCGGGCTGTTCTACCTTTGCGACTATAGCCCGCCATATCGAGCGAAACGCCGCCCGGCATCGCTTGCACGCTCGATCCTTAAGGCCGCGGGACTGGCCTCGGGACCTTCGCGAGGCGTAATTATAGTTATTCAAACAAGAAAGTAACAGCGAGGATCAATGCCGCCGTCGCTGCGGACGCGAACCAGGACGCCATCGGAGCCGGAACTCACGCTGCCGCCGCCGTTTACCGCGGTGCGGCTGCGCGAGGTGGGCGACGCCTTCGCGCATGCAGCATCGATTGCGGCGGAGCAGGGCGCCGGCACTTTGGTCTATGTCGGGCGCTTCGATCTCGCCGAATTCGCCGTGGTGCTGGAGCCGGAAGAGCCGCTGCGCCAGGCGCGGCGCGCGTTCTATGCCGGCATGGTGGCGCTGGCCGATGCGCTGGCGGCGCATGCCCAGCCGGAGACCACCATCAGCATCGACTGGCCGGATTCGATCGCGGTCAATTACGGTCTGGTCGGCGGCGGACGGCTCGGCTGGCCGCGAGGCGTCGCCGAGGACGAGACCCCGCCGTGGCTGGTGTTCGGCGCCATGATCCGCACCGTGTCGATGACCGGCATCGAGCCGGGCCTCAATCCGTTGTCGACCGCGCTGGAGGAGGAAGGCTTCTCCGACGTGCTGTCGAACGAGGTGATCGAAAGCTTCGCGCGCAATTTCATGGTGGCGTTCGATGCCTGGCAGGAGAGCGGCTTTGACGCGGTGGCCAAGAATTATCTGGCGCGTCTGCCGCTCGAAAGCGGCGTGCGCCGCGCGATCGACGACAACGGCGATCTCTTGATTCGACGCGTGAACAAAACCGAACCGGAGCGCAAGGCGCTGTTGCCGCTGCTCAAGACGCCGGCCTGGCTCGATCCGAAGACGAAGGGCCCGCGGGCGTGAAGCTGTTGCGCACCATCAGGCTCGATCCGTCGGACACTTTCGTGTTCGACAATGCCGCCGAGCCCGGCGAATGGGCGGTGTCCGGCGCCTTCGTGTTCTGGAACACGGATGCCGCGGCGCTCGAAGGCAAAGCCCGCTCGGCGTTTCGCAGCGGATTTCTCGGCGTCGGTTCGCTCGGCTGGTCGACCTTGGTGCAGATCGTCGAAGCGAGCGCATCCGATCGCGCCGCTTTGGTCGACGCGCTGGCGCAACGATTGGTCGACGATTTCGGTGCGCCCGATATGGCAGCCGCGCGGATCGCTGCGGAAGAAGAAGTCGCCTTCGCCGAATCGCTCTGCACCGAGGCGCAGGACACGCTGGTGGCGGTGCATCGTTCGAATGAAGACGGCGCGGTGCACGAAACTTTCCGCACGCTGCGCCCGCGCAACGGACCGAAACCGCTGCGCGCGTTTTCCTTTCTCGAGGTCGAAGGCGACGACGAAACGCAGCCGCGACGAATCCGTAGACCTCATCGGCATGGCCGGACGGGAAGGCAAATGAACGATTTCTGGATTTCCTGCGGCCATCATCTGCTCGACCGCGACGAAGGCGGCGGGCTGTTGCTGACCGACGACTTCCTGAAAGTCTATATGGCGCGGCCGGAAATGATTCCGCCGCCGGACGCCTGCGCGGTCGAGCGCAGGCTGCACGCCGCGCTGCTCGCGGATCCGCGCACCAAGGTCGCCGCCGCCGACATCGCCGCCATCGCCGATGCCGACGCGCGCGAGAACTGGCAGATGCTGATCGCGTTCCGCGATCACCTGGTTCGCCACAAGACGCTGGAAGCCGCCTATTCCGACCTGGTCAAGCAGGGGCTTTCCAAAACGCCGCAGCTGTTCGTCAATCAGCTGGTGCACGTGGTGATGCGCAATGCGCTCGACGGCGTCGACGACGCCAGCGTGGTGCGCGCCGGCGAGATGTTCTACCGCACCCAGCGCGTCACCATGCATGAGGGTTCGCTGATCGCGGCCGATGAGGAAAAGATCGGCGGCTCCAATCCGGCGTCGGTGTCGCCGCTGGTGTCGATGCTCGGCATTCCGGCCGAGGCGCACATCCACGTCATCAGCGCCGACAATGCCGAAGGCTATTGGGAGCGCAGCGATCAGTTCGACATGGCGATCGATCTGACCGCCGGCCGCGACGGGCTCAAGGCGCTGGCCACCGCCATGCAGCGCTGGATCGGCCACGTGCTTGGCGTCGATGTCGCCATCGAGCCGCTCACCGAAATGCGCGAAGTCAATCTCGCCTGGTATGTCGGCTTGGACAGCGAAGCCACCAAGATCGGCGATCTGTTGTGGAACGGCGAGGATATCGACGAGGCGACCATGTCGCAGGTGATCGGCTTGTTCGAATTGACCTTCCGCGATCCTTCGATCGTGATCGAAAAAGTCAGGGGCGAGCCGGTCTACCTGATCCTGGCGATGACCGAGGACAAGCTGATCCGCATGAAGCCGCAGAACCTGGTCAGCGGCCTGCCGATCCGCCATCTGGAGGCCGTCGGATGAGCATCGCACCGCCGCTCAAGATCATTCCGGTCGGCGTTCTGGTCGAACGCAGCAAGAGCATGAACCAGTGGTCGGAGTTCTACTGGCGCGCGGCCGGCGTGCTGCCCGGCCAGCCCGAGACGCCGGCCTGGACCAAGCTCAGCGACGACGGCGAGCGCGCGACCTTCTACGCCGGCACCGCCGAGATCGAATTGTATCGCACCGAGACCACCTATTACCGCAGCAATCTCGAATCGGGCGCGCCGGCTCTGTGGGTGGCGTTGCGCGCCGCCGACAGCGAGCCGCCATTCACGATTTCGGCGGTGACCGCCGATCCGGCGGAAGGCGAAAGCCTGACCGAGACCGCGACCGATATCGTCGAGCAAGTGCCGATGCCGGCCGTCATCCAGCAGGCGGTTGCCGACTTTGTCGCCGAGCACCATGTCGAACAGCCCTTCGTCAAGCGCAAGCGCGACCGCGCCGATCCCGAGGCTTTGGCGCGGCGCACACCCGGAGACGAGCGCGAATGAGCGAGCCGGAGAATTTCCTGTCGCGATGGTCGCGCCGCAAGGCGGCCGGCGAGCCGCCGGAGCCCGCGGCCGAGGCTGCGCCGGCAAAGCCTGGCGAGCCAGCCGTCAAGCCAGCGTCGCCGGCGGCGGCGCCCGCAACGCCCGCGCCGGCGGAGCCGGCGTTCGACCCGGCCAGCCTGCCGTCGCTCGATTCGATCGGCGCGCAAACCGACATCAGCGCCTTCCTCAAGCCGGGCGTGCCGAGCGGCTTGCGGAATGCGGCGCTTCGCCGCGCCTGGTCGGCCGATCCGGCGATCCGCGACTTCAAAGGCCTGCAGGAGAACGACTGGAACTTCAACGACCCGAACGGCATCCCCGGTTTCGGCGAATTGTCGCCGACCACCGACGTGAAGAAGATGCTGGCGGAACTATTCGGCGAAACGCCGCGCGCGCAACAGGCCGACGCCGAGATATCGGCACCGCCCGAGCAACCCACGCCAGCATCGAATGAATTGAGCGCCACCAGCGAGCACGCCGCGCTCGAACCGCCTGACACGGCCGCGCTCGATTCAAAACCGGACACAACAACGCATAACGAAACGCATAGTGACGATAATTTGTTGCATCGCGAAAAAAATATTGCATCGCAAGACGACAAGGCCGAGTCCGACGACGCGCAACTCAACCGCCGTCGTTCACAAGGCGGTGCTTTGCCGCATTAATAGTGATGCGCCATAGCCTTAAGCTATTGACCCACGCTTGCGTGGGCCGTTACCGTTCACATTGTAACAATTTGAAAGTGAGCCGGATGCGAGACCCGGGTCTCAACGAAGCGATACGCGCTGCTGGCGGTGTCAGTGAACTCGCACGCCAACTCGGGATTTCTCAGCCGTCAGTTTCCAATTGGAACCGGGTTCCAGCGGAACGCGTGATGTCGGTCGAAACTTTGACCGGCGTGCACCGCATGGTGCTGCGGCCCGATCTGTTCAGCGAAAGACAAATGGCCGGCGATGTCGATGAAGTCGATGCGGCACGCGCGCAGGAATACGCGCTGCTGTCGGCGTTGCTGGCGCGCGCGCCCGATGCCGCGCTGCTCAAGCGGCTTGCGCGGTTTACGCGGCGACGCCACGCCGATCGGCGTTGCGCATGTCGCGCTGGCGGAAGCCGCCAGCCGGGCCACCGTCGGAACAAGTCGAACGCGAATTCTTCAATCTGTTTATCGGCATCGGCCGCGGCGAGTTGATGCCTTACGGCTCGTATTATCTTACCGGCTTTCTGCACGAGCGTCCGCTGGCGCGGTTGCGCGAGGACCTCAATCTCATCGGCATCGAACGCATCGAGGGCAACGCCGAGCCGGAAGATCACGCCGCCACGCTGTGCGAGATCATGGCGGGGCTGGCCGGCGGCCGCTTCGGCGCACAGCTGCCGGCGGCGATCAGGAAATTTTCGAAAAGCATATGGCGCCGTGGATCGGCCGCTTCTTCAGCGATCTGGAACGCGCCGAATGCCGCGGATTTCTATCGATCGGTCGGAACCATCGGCCGTCTGTTGATGGACATCGAAACGGAAGCTTTCGCGCTGTCTTAGAATGCGTTGTACTGGCGCGATACACGGACCAAGGAGAACTGGCGATGAAGTCGGAACCCAAAACAAAACTCGGACGACGCGAATTCCTGCGCGCGCTTGGCGCCGGCGCCAGCGTGGCGGCCGCAAGCGCGGCGCCGCTCGCCACCCAGGCCGTGGCCGACACCGAGAGCAACGACGAGAAACGCAAGGCTCGCTACAAGGCGGATTCGCGCCGAGGTGAAGACCTACTACCGCGTCAACGGCTATCCGTCGAAATAAGGGAGGCACGCCGTGCTGATCAAGAAAACAGAACGTCAGGCACGCCGCGGCCGTCTTGCCGAGGCCTTCGCCGATCAATCGGGCTCCGGCGTCGATCGCCGCAGCTTCCTGCGCCGCTCCGGCCTCGCCGCCGGCAGTCTCGCCGCGCTCGGCGCGCTGCCGCTCACCGGCGTGCGCAAGGCCGAGGCCGGTCCGCCGGCCGCCAAGGGCGCCACGGTCACCGTCCGCAAGAGCATCTGCACGCATTGCGCGGTCGGTTGCACCGTCACCGCCGAAGTGTCGAACGGCGTCTGGATCGGCCAGGAGCCGAGCTGGGATAGTCCGATCAATCGCGGCTCGCACTGCGCCAAGGGCGCCTCGGTGCGCGAACTGGTGATGGGCGAACGCCGGCTGAAATATCCGATGAAGCTGGTCAACGGCCAGTGGACCCGCATCAAGTGGGACCAGGCCATCAACGAGATCGGCGACAAGCTCAAGGACATCCGCGCCAAGTCGGGACCGGACTCGGTCTACTGGCTGGGCTCGGCCAAGTTCTCCAACGAAGGCACCTATCTGTTCCGCAAGCTGGCGGCGTTCTGGGGCACCAACAACCAGGACCACCAGGCGCGCATCTGCCATTCGACGACCGTCACCGGCGTGGCCAATACCTGGGGCTACGGCGCGATGACCAACAGCTTCAACGACATCCGCAATTCCAAGACCATGCTGATCATGGGCGGCAATCCGGCCGAAGCGCATCCGGTGTCGCTGCAGCACTTGCTGGAAGGCAAGGAGCTCAACAAGGCGAACTTCATCGTCATCGATCCGCGCATGACGCGCACCGCGGCGCATGCCACCGAATATGTCCGCATCCGGCCCGGCACCGACATTCCGGTGCTGTGGGGCATGTTGTGGCACGTGTTCAAGAACGGCTGGGAAGACAAGGAATTCATCAAGCAGCGCGTCTACGGCATGGAAGAGGCGCTCAAGGAAATCCAGAAATACACGCCCGAGGTCGTTGAAAACATCTCCGGCGTTCCCGGCGCGCAGCTCGAGCGCGTCGCCAAGATGTTCGCCACCCAGAAGCCGGCGACGCTGATCTGGTGCATGGGTCAGACCCAGCACACCGTCGGCACCGCCAACGTGCGCGCCAGCTGCATCGCGCTGCTGGCCACCGGCAATGTCGGCAAGCCCGGCACCGGCGCCAACATCTTCCGCGGCCATGACAACGTGCAGGGCGCCACCGACATCGGTCTCGATGTGGTGACGCTGCCGTTCTACTACGGCCTCGTCGAAGGCGCCTGGAAGCATTGGTCGCGCGTTTGGGAAGTCGACTACAATTGGATCCAGGGCCAGTTCGATCCGAAGAACCCCAAGAAGATGATGGAGACCCCCGGCATTCCGCTGACGCGCTGGTTCGACGCGGTGCTGCTGCCGAAGGACCAGGTGGAGCAGAGCGACAACGTCAAGGCGATGATGGTGTTCGGCCACGCCAGCAACTCCATCACGCGTATTCCGGAATCGACCAAGGGCATGACCAAGCTCGACCTGCTGGTGGTTGCCGATCCGCATCCCACCACCTGGGCCTCGCTCGCGGTCAATGCCGGCCGCAAGGACAACATGTACCTGCTGCCGATCTGCACGCAGTTCGAAAGCGCCGGCTCGCGCGTCGCCTCCAACCGTTCGATCCAGTGGGGCGAGCAGATCGTGCCGCCGATCTTCGAATCGAAGGACGACAGCGAGGTGGTCTATCTGCTCGCCAAGAAGTTCGGCTTCGAAGACAAGATGTTCAAGAACATCAAGGTCGAAGGCAGCAAGGTCGGTGGCCGAGGACGTGCTGCGGGAAATGAACCGCGGCAGCTGGTCGACCGGCTATTGCGGCCAGTCGCCCGAGCGTCTCAAGGCGCACATGAAGAACCAGGCCAAGTTCGACCTGGTGACGATGCGCGCGCCCAAGGACGATCCCGAAGTCGGCGGCGATTACTACGGCCTGCCGTGGCCGTGCTGGGGCTCGCCCGAGGTCAAGCATCCGGGCACGCCGCTGCTCTACGACACGACGAAGAGCATCCAGGACGGCGGCGGCACGTTCCGCGCGCGCTTCGGCAACGAGCGCGAGGAGAAGCTGCCCGACGGCACCACCCGCAAGGTCAGCCTGTTGTCGGAGACCTATTCCAAGGATTCCGAGATCAAGGACGGCTATCCGCAGTTCACCTATGGCGTGCTCAAGAAGCTCGGCTGGGACAAGGAACTGACGCCGGCCGAACTCGCCATCATCGAGAAGATCGGCGGCGGGCCCGACAAGTCCGACGGCGTCGCCTGGTCGACCGATCTGTCCGGCGGCATCCAGCGTCTCTGCGTCAAGCACAACGTCATCCCCTACGGCAACGGCAAGGCCCGCGCCATCGCCTGGGACCTGCCCGATCCGGTGCCGGTGCATCGCGAGCCGATCTACTCGCCGCGCATCGACCTGGTCGCCAAGTACCCGACCTATCCGGACGCCAAGAAATTCCGGCTGCCGAATATCGGGTTCTCGGTGCAGAAGGCGGCGGTCGACAAAGGCATCGCCAAGGAGTTCCCGCTGATCCTGTCGTCCGGCCGTCTGGTCGAATACGAAGGCGGCGGCGAGGAAACCCGCTCCAACAAGTGGCTGGCCGAATTGCAGCAGGACATGTTCATCGAGATCAGTCCTGCGGATGCCGCCGACCGCGGCATCAAGGACGGCGGCTGGGTCTGGGTCTCGGGCGCGGAGAACGCCTCCAAGGCCAAGATGAAGGCGCTGGTCACCGAGCGCGTCGGCAAGGGCGTCGCCTGGATGCCGTTCCACTTCGGCGGCTGGTTCGAAGGCAAGGATCTGCGCAGCAGCTATCCGCAGGGCGCCGATCCGGTCGTGCTCGGCGAAAGCGCGAACACGATCACCACCTATGGCTACGATCCGGCCACCGGCATGCAAGAACCGAAAGTCACCCTCTGTCAGATCAGAGCGGCATAAGGAGCAACGACCATGGCACGTATGAAATTCCTCTGCGACGCCGATCGTTGCATCGAATGCAACGCCTGCGTCACGGCCTGCAAGAACGAGCATGAGGTGCCCTGGGGCATCAACCGTCGGCGCGTCGTCACACTCAACGACGGCAAGCCGGGCGAACGGTCGGTCTCGATGGCCTGCATGCATTGCACCGACGCGCCTTGCGCGGCGGTGTGTCCGGTGGACGCCTTCTACACCACGGCCGACGCCGTCGTGCTGCACTCCAAGGACATCTGCATCGGCTGCGGTTATTGCTTCTACGCCTGTCCGTTCGGCGCGCCGCAATATCCCAAGGTCGGAAACTTCGGCACCCGCGGCAAGATGGACAAGTGCACCTTCTGCGCCGGCGGACCGGAAGCCGACAACACCAAGGAAGAGTACGAGAAATACGGCGCCAACCGGCTGGCCGAAGGCAAGCTGCCGTTGTGCGCCGAGATGTGCTCGACCAAGTCGCTCTTGGCCGGCGACGGCGACGTCATCGCCCAGATCTACAAGGCGCGGGTGACCAAGCGCGGCTACGGCTCGGGCGCCTGGGGTTGGCAGACCGCCTACCGCGAATCGATCGCGACCTGACGAGAGCTCGGCGGCGCGGCAAGCCCGCGCCGTCTCCGTTCAATGCGACGAAGGATTGATCAAGGAGAAGATGCCATGGCAGGTGTTATGGCGAGACTTTCATCCCAGGTCCGCTTCATTGCCGGCGCACTGGCGCTCGCGTTCATGGTCGCGATGGCAAGTCCGGTGTCGGCGCAACAGCCGAGTTCGGTCAATCCGACCGCCAGCGCCGTGCAGGAGCAGCAGCTCTTGAAGGAGCTCGGCAAGATTCAGGGGCGCGTTTCGATCCCGGACACCAAGTCCGACCTGCTCGAGCACCCGGCCGGCCGCGATTGGCGTCATTTCCATACCGTGACGCTGAAATGGATCGGCGCCATCGCCATCCTCGGCACGCTCGCTGCTGCTGGTCATCTTTTATCTGGTGCGCGGTGCGGTGCGGATCGAGAGCGGGCGCTCCGGAATCAGGGTCGTGCGCTTCACGGCTTTCGAGCGCTTCGTGCATTGGATGACGGCGGGCTGCTTCATAATTCAGGCCTTGAGCGGCCTCAACATCACGTTCGGCCGGGCGTTGCTGCTGCCGCTGATCGGCCACGACGCCTTCACCACCTTCTCGGAAGGGCGAAGTACGCGCACAATTTCCTCAGCTTCCCGTTCACGCTCGGCGTGGTGATAATTTTCTTCATCTGGGTCGCCGGCAACATTCCCAATGGCGTCGACGTCGAATGGGTCAAGCGCGGCGGCGGCATCGTCGGCCACGATCATCCGCCGGCCTACCGGTTCAACGCCGGCCAAAAGGCGATCTTCTGGATCCAGATGGGCGGCGGAACGGCCATGGTGGTCAGCGGCTATCTGCTGATTTTCCCGTTCTACGGCACGACCGTGGGCGACATGCAGCTTGCCGAAATCGCGCATGCGACCATTGCGATGCTCTACATCGCCGCCATGATCGGCCACATCTATATCGGCTCGCTGGGCATGGAAGGCGCGTTCGAGGCGATGGGCACCGGCACCGTCGATCTCAACTGGGCCAAGGAGCACCACAGCCTTTGGCTGACGGATGAAAACGCCCGGGTCGGCCCGAACGAGTCGGAAAGCCAGGCCCGCGCCCGCGCGGCCGCAACGCCCGCCGAATAGCAGCGGCAGCATAAACCTCGAAACGCCCGGCTTGCTGCCGGGCGTTTTGCTATAAGGAGGCCATGAACAGTCTCAAGAACGGTCCCATGCGCATCATCGGCCTCGCCGGCTGGAGCGGCTCCGGCAAAACCACATTGATCACCAAGCTCATTCCGCGCCTGCTGGCGCGGGGGGTGCGGGTGTCCACGCTCAAGCACGCCCATCATGGCTTCGATCTGGACAAGCCCGGCAAGGATTCCTTCGTGCACCGCGTCGCCGGCGCCACCGAGGTGATCATCTCGTCGGCCCGGCGCTGGGCGATCCTGCACGAACTGCGCGAGGAGCCGGAATGGAACATGGCCGACCTGGTCGCCAAGATGTCGCCGGTCGATCTGGTGCTGGTCGAAGGCTTCAAGCGCGACGCCTTTCCGAAGCTGGAAATTCACCGCGCCGAGAACGGCAAGCCGCTGATCCATCCGGACGATCCGCATATCGTGGCGGTCGCCTGCGACACGCGCGCTGCCGGCGGCGCGCGTGCCGGTGGTCGATCTCAACGACATCGACGCCATCGCCGACCTGCTGCTCAAGCATGCGGTGCCGATTGCATGACCGGGGGCGATTTCGGGAGCATGCGCATGATGGCGCAACTGACCGACGATTGTTTCGCATTTTCCGGTCCGCTGCTGCCGCTGGCCGAGATGGAGCGGCTGATCGGCGAACGGATCGTGCCGGTCGCGGAGACCGAACGGGTGCCGCTGCGCAGCGCGCGCGGCCGCGTCACCGCCGCCGACTTGAAGGCGCCGGTCGATCTGCCGCCGTTCGATAATTCCGCGGTCGATGGTTACGCCGTCCGCCATGCCGATCTCAAACCGAGCGGCGACACCAAACTGGTCATCGGCGGCCGGCTGACCGCCGGGCGGCGTCCCGATGCCGCGTTGAAAGCCGGCCAGGCGATCCGGATATTCACCGGCGCGGCGATGCCGATCGGCGCCGACACCGTGTTCATGCAGGAAGACGTCACGGTCGACGGCGACAGCGTCACGGTGCCGAGCGGGCTGAAGCTCGGCGCCAATCGCCGGCTGGCCGGCGAGGACGTGCCGGCGGGCAATGTCGTGCTGCCGGCCGGCACCGTGCTGGAGGCGCAGCACATCGCGCTCGCCGCCGCTTTGGGCCTGACCGAATTCGAAGTGCGGCGGCGGTTGACGGTTGCGATCTTTTCGACCGGCGACGAAGTGGTCGAGCCAGGCAGCAAGCGCGGCGGCGCCGCGATCTACGACGCCAATCGTTATCTCTTGAGCGCGCTGTTGGAGCGGCTCGGCGCGGTGGTGACCGATCTCGGCATTCTGGCCGACGATCCGGACGTGCTTGCCTCGCGCACTCGCCAAGGCCGCGGCCTGGCACGATCTGGTCATCACCTCGGGCGGCGTTTCCACCGGCGAGGCCGATCATGTGCGCAGCGCGGTCGAGCGCATCGGCAGTCTGGTGTTCTGGCGCGTCGCCATCAAGCCGGGCCGGCCGGTGGCGATGGGCGTGATCCGCGCCGCGCCGCGCAAGGCTTACGAAGCCCACAGCGGCGCGGCCTTTGTCGGCTTGCCGGGCAATCCGGTCGCGGTGTTCGTGACTTTCGTGCGGGTGGTGAAGCCGCTGCTGCTGCGGCTCGCCGGCGCGCGGCCGCAGGTGCTGGTGCCGCTGCCGGTGCGCGCCGCCTTCGCCTACAGGAAAAAGAAGGACCGCCGCGAATATGTCCGCGTCGCCTTGCGGCGCGGCGCCGATGGCGAGGTCGAGGCGGTCAAACATCCGCAGGACGGCGCGGGCATTCTGACGTCGTTGACGGAAACCGACGGCTTGCTGGAATTTCCCGAGCAGGTGACGTCGATCGAGCCGGGCGAGCGCGTCGGGTTCTTGTCCTACGCCGCGCTGGTCGGGTGATTGAAATTACGCCCCGAGCCGCACGCCGGTATCGCTGGTGAAGGCCTTGTCGACCGGCTCCTGAACGCTGTTGAGCACGACGCCGCCGATGACCGCGAGGACGATGGCCGCCAAGCAGGCGATGATGAAGGCTTTCATGATTCTGCTCCTCCCACGGAAGTCCATGGTCGCAACTATAGCAGATATGGCGACGGCGCGAGTGCGATCAAGCCGCGTTTAGCTCAGCTATATTGCAGCGCAACTTGCGCGGCGCGGGCGGCGTCTTCCGGCGTATTGACGTTGAAGAACGGATCGATCGGCTGATCCGGCCAGTCGGCGATGGCGACGCCATGCCGCGCCGTCCAGACCTCGATCTTGCGCAGGTCCTCGTCGACCAGCGCCTTGCGCAGGTTGTCGCGCAGCGCCAGCGGCCATAGGCCGACCACCGGGTGACGCCATTCGCCGGAGCGGGCGCAGGCCAGCGGCACGCCGGCGCCCATCTGCCGCCGCGCCGCGTGCAGCCGCTCGACCAGATCGTCGGGCAGGAACGGGCAGTCGCCCGGCACGCTCACCAGCCATTCGACGCCGTTGTTCTGCGCCGCCAGCCAGTCGAGCCCGGCGAGAATGCCGGCCAGCGGCCCGGCAAAGCCCGGCACGTTATCGGGCACCACGATGCAGCCGGTATCGGCGAAGCGTGCGGGATCGCCATTGGCGTTGATGATGATGTCGGTGCATTGCCCGGACAGCGTCGCCAGCACGCGGTCGATGATGGTCGACTTGCCGATCTTGATGCGGGCCTTGTCGCCGCCGCCCATGCGGCGCGCCAGCCCGCCGGCGAGCACCAGGCCGAGGGTGGGGGGATAACTATTCATCACCCACCGCCGCCTTGCGCCGGTGCTTGGAGCTTTCCTCCTGCACAGTATCCAAATCCTGATCGAACACGATGCGGTTCTCGCCGGCCAGCGCGACGAAGCGTTTGCCGCGCGCGCGCCCGATCAGCGTCAGGTTGGCCTTGCGCGCCAGCTCGACGCCCCAGGCGGTGAAGCCCGAGCGCGAAATCAGAATCGGAATGCCCATGCGCACGCACTTGATCACCATCTCCGAGGTCAGCCGCCCGGTGGTGTAGAAAATCTTGTCGTCCGGCTTGACCTTCTCCTTGAACATCCAGCCGGCGATCTTGTCGACCGCGTTGTGGCGGCCGACGTCCTCCATATAGACCAGCGGCTGGTCCTCATGCGCCAGCACGCAGCCGTGGATCGCGCCGGCTTCGAGATAAAGCGACGGCGTGGTGTTGATCTTGTGGGTCAGCGCATAGAGCCACGACGTGCGCAACGTCGTGTTCGGCAGCGACACGTCCTCCAGCGCTTCCATCAGGTCGCCGAACACGGTGCCTTGCGCGCAGCCGGAGGTCTGCACTTTCTTCTTCAGCTTCTTCTCGTAATTGGTCTTGCGCTTGGTGCGCACCACGACGACCGCCAGCTCTTCGTCGTAGTCGACGCCGGTGACGACGTCGTCCGGCAGCAGCATGTGCTGGTTCAGGAGATAGCCGATCGCCAGATAATCCGGGTAGTCGCCGATGGTCATGGCGGTGACGATTTCCTGGCCGTTGAGGAAAATCGTCAGCGCCCGCTCGACCGTGACCGAGGTGTCGATCCTGGCGCCGGTCTGATCGATGCCGGAAACGCGCTCGGTCAGCCGCGGATCGGCCGGGTTGGGCCGGATGATGTAGGAATCGCTATCTTTGCTCATGATCAAACTATAGCAGACATTTGCCGCGCGATGAATCTGCCCACCACCCGCAACCGGATAGGTGGGCAGCGCCGGGGCTTTTGTCCATGCGCCAAGCGCTATGCGCCATGCGCATTTTCGCCGAACGGCGGTTCCCAAACGCGGCGTCGCCGACATAAGATGACCTCAAGCCAACGGGCCGCAAAGGCCCGCTTCACCCCGGGGGAAATGCCTGCCATGCTTCGCGCCACCAAAGACCTCATGCTGCCGACCACCATCACCGGCTCGCTGCCGCGGCCGAGCTGGTACAAGGAAAATCTCGGCACCCGCAGCTTCCTCGACGCGATGGTGAACAATCAATTCCGCGAGCAATATGTCGACACCGTCGCGGTCTATCTGCATGAGCAGGAATTGGCCGGCCTCGACATCGTGACCGACGGCGACGCGCATTTCGACAGCGACGTCGGCGGCCAGAGCTGGACCAATTATCCGCCGCGCCACATGGGCGGTTTCGATCACGATCCGCAGCCGACCCCCTTGGGCAAAGGCGGCGTGGCGTTTCCGCCCGGCCACATCCTGCACGACTATCTCGAATCGCGGGTGATGCCGGGCATCTCCGGGCCGGTCACGCGCGGCGAACTGCAGTACGCCGCGATGTGGAAGACCGCGCAGCGCATGACCAAGAAGCCGGTCAAGTTCGGCACCATCGGGCCGGAACTGGTCGCCTTCGCGGTTTCCGACAAGCATTACAAGAACGTCAAGGACCGCATCCTGGCGATCGCCGATGCGCTGAACGCCGAACTGCACGATCTGGCCGACGCCGGCTGCCAGGTGATCCAGTTCGAGGAGCCGCAGATCCATCTGCTGGCGGTGCGCAATATCGTCGACGACGTGATCAATCCGAAGTTCAGCCTCGAGGTCTATAACCGCACGGTGCAGGGCCTGCGCGCCAAGACCGAGGTCTGGTGCCACACCTGCTGGGGCAACCCGTCGCAGCAACGCATGTTCAAGGATGTGCAGAGCTACAAATCGGCGCTCGACATTCTCAACCAGGTCGATGCCGACGTGGTGACGTTCGAATCCTGCAGCGCGCACGGCATGGATCTGGAATCCTTCGGCAAGGTCATCACCGGAAAGAAAATCGCCATCGGCGTCATCGACCATCACTCGCTGCAGGTCGAGCGGCCGGAGGAGATCGCCGAGCACATTCGCCACGCGCTCAAGCACATTCCGGCCGAGCGGCTGGTGATCTCGTCGGATTGCGGCATGGGCCGCGAGGGCATGAGCCGCCGCCATGCCTTCTACAAGACCGTGTCGCTGGTGCTCGGCACCAATATCGTGCGCAAGGAGCTTGGCCTGCCGCAAGCCGACGTGCTCGCCGCCGACCCGCGCTACTCGCTGGTGCCGCCGGCGAAGTAGGGCTTCTCCCGCTGAGCGTGCGGGAGGCGCGAGGCAGGCGCGCGCCCGCACGGTTAACGGAGCCTCAAAATAGTTCCGGCAGTTGTCGAATTCAATTTCGCCACATTTAAACAGGGCGGCGATCTATTGTCCGATTGCGCAGAACGCGCTTACGGACCTGAGCGATGAAAACCCAGCTCGTTGCATGTCTGCTCGCCGCTATCGCGATTGCCGGCGTTGCCGCTTATTTTCCGCCCGCCGCCGGTCAGACCGAAGTCGCTGAAATCGACTTCATCAGCCTGCACAGCCAGGCCAACGCGGCGCTGCAGACACTGCAGGTTTCGCAGGCGCGCCGCGTCGCGCTCCAGCAGGTGCAGCAAGCCGCGTTTTAACCGCTACTCCGCGCGCCGATCGCCACCGCGCCCGACGCGGGGCCGCGCTTTGCGCGGCCCCGTTGGCGGACGACGACAGCAGGCTAACCATCACGCGCCGTGATCTTCCGCGTTCGGATAGAACAACTGCTCGCCATTGATCTTGTAGTTGGCGATGTCCTTCTGGCCTTCCGGCGAGACCAGATAGTCGATGAACTGCTGGCCGAGCTCCTTCTTCACGTTCGGATGCTTGGCCGGGTTCACCAGCATGACGCCGTACTGGTTGAACATGCGCTTGTCGCCTTCGACCAGGATCTGCAGATCGCCCTTGTTCTTGAAGTGAATCCAGGTGCCGCGGTCGGACAGCACATAGGCGTTGCCGGCGCCGGCGGTGTTGAGGGCGGCGCCCATGCCCTGGCCGATCGACTTGTACCAGGCGCCTTTATCCTTCTCGATGTCGATGCCGGACGCCTTCCACAGCTTGAGCTCGGCGATATGGGTGCCGGAGCGGTCGCCGCGCGAAATGAACGAGGCCTGCTTGTCCTTGATGGTGGTGAAGGCCTTGCCGACGTCCTTCATGCCCTTGATGCCGGCCGGATCGCTCTTCGGCCCGATCAGCACGAAGTCGTTGTACATCACCGGATAGCGCTTCACGCCCTGGCCTTCGGCGAGGAATTTCAATTCCGCCGACTTGGCGTGCACGAACACGACGTCGGCGTCGCCGCGCCGCCCGGTGTCGAGCGCCTGGCCGGTGCCTTGCGCTACGACCTTCACGGTGACGCCGGTTTTTTTCTTGTAGAGCGGCAGCAGATATTCGAACAGGCCGGAATCCTGCGTCGATGTGGTCGAGGCCACGACGATCGATTTGTCCTGCGCGAAGCTCGATGGGGCGGCAATGACGACGGCGCCTAAAGCAATGGCGGCAATCAGTGTGCGACGGTTGAACATAACATCCTCCTCCTTGTGGTTTTTGCTTAGACCAGCAATTCGCCGGCAATGAACTTCTTGGCTTCCTCGCTGCGTGGCTTCTCGAAGAAGTCCGCCGCCGGGCCGGTTTCGATCAACCGGCCGCGGTGCAGCAGCACGATGTCGCCGGCCAGCCGTTTGGCCTGGCCGAGATCGTGGGTCGACAGCACGACCTTGATGCCGCGCGCGGCAACGGCGCGCAGAATGTCTTCGATCGCCTTGGTGGCATAGGGATCGAGGCTGGCGGTCGGTTCGTCGAGAAACAAAATCGCCGGGTCGCGCGCCAGCGCGCGCGCCAGCGCCAGACGCTGCTGCTCGCCGCCCGACAGCCGCCGCGCCGGACGCTGCTCCAGGCCTTGCAGCCCGACCAGATCGAGCAATTCGGCGATGCGGTCGTCGCGCTTGCTGCGCGGCATGCCGGCGGCGGCCAGTGCGTAGCGCACGTTGCCGGCGGTCGAGCGCCGCAGCATGGTCGGCCGCTGGAACATGATGGCGAGCCGCGATTGATCGGGCGCAGGCTTGCCGCCCCAACTGATGGTGCCGCGCGAGGCGGGGATAAGTCCCATGGCCGCGCGCAGCAGCGTGGTCTTGCCGGCGCCGTTCGGTCCGATCAGCACCGCAGGCTGGCCAGGGCCGAGGGTCAGCGAAATTTTGTCGAGGATCGTCACCTCGCCGGCGAGGATTCCGGCTTCTAAGAACATGATCGGCAGGTCGGCTAAGGGTGCGCGCATGGTCATCCCGCCACGCGTTCGCCGGCGCGGCGCGCGGCCCAGGCCAGGGCATTGATGGCGACGACGATCGCAATCAGCACCAAACCGAGCCCGATCGCCAGCGGCAGGTCGCCTTTCGAGGTTTCCAGCGCGATCGCGGTGGTCATGGTGCGGGTAAAGCCGTCGATATTGCCGCCGACGATGATGATGGCGCCGACTTCCGCCGCGGCGCGGCCGAAGCCCGCCAGGAGCGCGGTCACCAGGCTGAAACGCGCGTCCCACACCAGCGTCAGCACCCGGCCGAGCGGGCCGATATTCATGGCGGCGAGCTCGTCGCGGTATTCGACCCACAGGTCCTCGATGGTCTGCCGGCTCAGCGCCGCGATGATCGGCGCCACCAGCACGGTTTGCGCGATCACCATGGCCTGCGGCGTGAACAGCAGGCCCCACGACCCCAGCGGACCCGAGCGCGACAGCGTCAGAAAGATCGCCAGACCCACGACCACCGGCGGCAGCCCCATCAGCGCGTTGAGCACCACGATGGTGGCCTCGCGGCCGGGAAAGCGGGTCAGCGCGATGAAGGCGCCGAGCGGCACGCCGATCAGCGCCGCAAACAGCACGGCGGAGAGGCTGACCAGCAGCGACAGCCAGACGATGGCGAATAGCCCCGGGTCGCCCGAAAGCACCAAATGCAGCGCTGAAACGTCGCCCGTCATTGCTGTCCCTAAAATGCCCGGACGCCCGGTGCACCGGCCCTTCAAGGGCCGGGTGCGGATTGGCATCACCATATTGCGCGTCTATTGCCGGGATGGTCAATCTATGAAAACAGAACATATTGACGCATAATTATGACGATGAATTGATTGGCGTGGCGGCCCTGCAGGCGGGTTGTCTGGCGCGGGTCGGTGGCTATAGTGCCGGCCGTCGGCGATCCGCCGTCATCTGCCAACTGCAAACGCAGGCATTGACTGAGCGCGCGAAAAAACGCGCTTGGCGCGCGTCTTGGTGTTATGAGGCGAGCGCCTTGTTGGAATGAGGAGGGGTGGCCGAGTGGCTGAAGGCGCACGCTTGGAAAGCGTGTTTACGGGAAACCGTAACGTGGGTTCGAATCCCACTCCCTCCGCCAGCGTCAGAACTCCATATATTCGACCGCAAGCTTGCGGCCCTGGATCATGCCGTCGGAAAGCGAGCGGCTGTCGAGCCCGTCGAGCCCGAACACGTGACCGGCGTTGAGTTGCGCGGCGTTCTTGCCGATTTTGTTCATGCCCGGCATGAAGCGGTCCGCTTGGGAGAAGAACCCGTCATCGACAGCCTTCTGCAACTGTTTTTTCGAGAACGCCTTGACCTGGTCAATGCCGCGCCAATCCTCGCCATAGGCGGGATCGTCCCAGTTGACGCCGGCAAAAAGAGAACACAGCGTGCTCGGTGCGACAGCGTCGTTGTCGCGCAGGATGAGATGGCAATCGGCGCCGGCGAGGGCGGACATTTGCGCGTCGCCGGTGGCGTCGATGAAGGCTTTGGCGCGGATAAACTTGTAGCCCTCGATGTTGCTGATGACGGCGCCTTCGATCTTGCCGTCCTTGGCTTCGGCATCGATCAGACGTGTGAAAAAGCGGACGTCGACACCCGCGTCCTGAACCATTTCGTCGAGGATGCGCTTGAGCATCTCCGGCTTGAACGGAACCCAGCGATTGAGTTGGGCATAGAGAAACTCGGGCACCACATGCGGTCCGAGCGCACCGCGCTGGAACATCGATTCCACGAGCTCTTTCATGAAGCCGCCGACCAGCATTCGCTTGCCGTCGGAGACCGGGCCGAACGTCGAGACAAGGCCTGAAGTGCCCATGCCACCCAGGCAGCCGGTCGCTTCGACCAGCAATACCTTGGCGCCGAGCCGCGCCGCGCTCACCGCCGCAGCCGAGCCGGCGGGTCCGCCGCCGGCAACGAGCACGTCGTAGCCATCATCGACCGGGATTTCGCGGCTGAGTTTATAAGTCGCCATGCGCTTGCCTATTGCGGCTTGATGCCGGCGTCCGTGGTTATTTTTTTATAGAGATCGATGTCGACTTTCAAAGTCGCGGCGAATTCGGCGGGTGTCGTTGTGACGATCTCGAAGCCGGCTTCTTCGAGTCTCTTGGTCACTTTGGGCGACCTGATCGCGCGCACGAGTTCGGCGTTGATCTTTTGCGTCAGCGCAGCGGGCATTTTCCCCGGCGCGAGGAAGCCGACCCAGCTTGCGGGCACGGCGTAGCCCTTCACGGTTTCGCCGATTGTCGGAATGTTCGGCCACGCGTGCGAGCGTTTCGCTTCGACGACGCCAAGCACTTTCACTTTGCCGCTAGCGATGTATGGCTTCGCAGTCGAGAGCGTCGCAAACAGCAACGGAATATTTCCGGCAAGAAGATCGGTCATTGCCGGATTGCCGCCGCGATAGGGGATATGGACGATGTCGATACCGGCCGCGACCTTGAGCAACTCACCCGCAAGATGATGCGTCGTGTTGGTGCCGGAGCTGCCGAACGACAGTTTGCCGGGATGGGCTTTCGCGTAGGCGATCAGCTCTGCGATGTTATTGGCTGGAAAGTCAGGCGCTACGACGAGACAGATAGGCAGTTCGACCGCCATGGTAAGCGGCGTGAGATCGCTGAACGGATCGTAAGGCAGGTTTTTGTTGAGCACCGCGCCAATGGTGAGACCCGCCGCTGCCCCAAGCAGCAGTGTCGTTCCGTCCGGCTCCGAATGCGCGACCATCGCGGCGGCGAGCGTGCCGCCGCCGCCCGGGCGATTTTCGATGACGACCGGCTTTTTCACGATGTCCGCAAGCACATCGCCGACCGCGTGCGACAAGTCGGCGGCGCCGCCAGCCGCGAGTGGGGTCACAATTCTAATCTGCCGGGAAGGCCAATCCTGCGCGGAGGCATGAATGCCGGTTAGGTCTGCCAATGCGAAGCATGAAAACAGCGCCAAAGCATAACGCGCAAAAAGTCCCAACGTTGCCTCCCGTAATGTCCCAAGCGACGCGAACTGCTTGCCATGTCGGGCGTAGCGAGCCGGCCGCTACCGTGTCAACAACGTTGAACGGCGACAAGACACCAGCAAAATGTTGAATCCCAGTTCCTCTCCCTACGCGTGCCCAACCGGCCTTATGCAGCCTTTTGTTCTTACGGCTGTTGCGCTGATTCAATTATTTTCGCACAAAGTGCCGTGCGCCGGAGGCTAGACGGCGGCAATTTGTTGCAGGGGGCGTTGTGCCTGAGACCGTCGCCGCTATCGTGGCCGCTCATCGCGCCGGCACAATGACGCCGGAGCAGACGGTGGCGCGCAGCTACGCCCGCATCCGCGCCCATGGCGACGACGCCATCTTCATAGCCCTGCGCCCGGAAGCCGAGGCACTGGCCGAGGCGCGCGCGCTGACCGACAAGAGCTTGCCGCTGTACGGCATTCCGGTTGCGGTGAAGGACAATATCGACGTCGCCGGGCTGCCGACCACGGCGGCCTGTCCGGCTTTCAGTTACAACGCCGCGCATGACGCCACCGCGGTGGCGCGGCTGCGCGCGGCCGGCGCGATCATCATCGGCAAGACCAATCTCGACCAGTTCGCCACCGGCCTGGTCGGCGTTCGTTCGCCCTATGGCGTGCCGAAGAATCCGTTCAATCCCGAGTTGATCCCCGGCGGTTCAAGCTCCGGCTCCGGCGTCGCGGTCGCCGCCGGTCTGGTGCCGCTCGCGCTCGGCACCGACACCGCCGGCTCCGGCCGGGTGCCTGCCGGTTTCAATAATATCGTCGGCCTCAAACCCAGCCTTGGGCTGATCTCGACCCACGGGCTGGTGCCGGCCTGCCGCACGCTCGACTGCATTTCGGTATTCGCGCTGACCGTCGACGATGCCTGGACCGCGCTCGCCGCGATGGCGGGCCCGGATCGCGCCGACAGCTATTCGCGCAACCGGCCGCTCGGCACGCCCGGCGCCATGCCGGCGCATGTCACGCTCGGCGTGCCGCTCGCCGGCCAGCGGCTGTTCTTCGGCGACCGCCAATACGAGGCCGGCTACAACGCAGCGCTGGAGCGGCTGGCGAAGCTCGGCTGCGCCATCGTCGACGTCGATATCGAGCCGTTCTACGAGACCGCGCGCCTGCTTTATGACGGCCCCTGGGTGGCCGAGCGCACCATCACCGCGCGTTCGCTGCTGGCGTCGGCGCCCGACGCCATTCATCCGGTGACCAAGGAAATCATCCTGAGCGGCCTGCGCCCGACCGCGATCGACGCCTTCGCGGCGTTCTACAAACTCGAGCGGTTGCGCCGCGTCGCCGATTACATCTTCGCGCATCAGGTCGACGCCCTGGCGCTGCCGACCGCGCCGACCACGTATACCGTCAAGCAGGTGCTGGCCGATCCGATCCAGCTCAACAGCCGGCTCGGCACCTATACCAATTTCGTCAACCTGCTCGATCTCTGCGGCCTGGCGCTGCCGGCCGTCGATGACCGAAAGGGGCATGCCGTTCGGCATTACTTTACTGGCGCCCGGCGGAAACGACGCGCAGCTGGCCGAAATCGGCCGCGTCTTCCACGCCGACACGAAACTTCCGCTCGGCGCGCTCAATCTGCCGCAGCCGCCATTGCCGTCGATGTCGAAGGCGCCCGCCGCCGGCGAGGTCGCGGTCGCCGTGGTCGGCGCGCATCTGTCCGGCCTGCCGCTCAACGGCGAATTGCACGCGCTCGGCGCCCGCCTGCTCGAAGCGACCACCACCGCGCCCGAATACCGGCTCTATGCGCTCAACGGCACGGTGCCGCCGAAGCCCGGCCTGCTGCGCGTCGATAGCGGCAAAGGCGTCGGCGTCGAGATCGAGGTCTGGGCCATGCCGGTCGAAGCGTTCGGCCGCTTTGTCGATGCCGTCCCGGCGCCGCTGTCGATCGGCACCATCGCATTGGCCGACGGCCGCGGCGTGAAAGGCTTTCTGCTGGAAGCGGCCGCCGCCGCCGGCGCGCGCGACATTTCAGATTTCGGCGGCTGGCGGGCGTTTTTGGCGAACGAAAAAAAGCCCGCGTAATATTTCAAAGCGTCTCGGTATAATGCTCGTATTCCTCGCGCACCGTGATGATATGCGCGAACATGGCGGACGCCGCGATATCCTGCTCGCCGCGCAAAATCGCCTGCACCACGCGATCGTGCTCGACATGCGATTTCGCCAGGCGGCCGAGGATGCGGAATTGCGCGCGCCGGAACGGCTGCACCCGCGCCCGCGTCGATAACGTGATCTCGGCGAGATAGGCGTTATGCGCGCCGTCATAGATGCAATTGTGGAACGCTTCGTTGACCTCGTGATAGCGTTGCGGGTCGCCGCTCTGGATCATCACGCGCAGTTCTTCGTGATATTCCTCGAGCGCGCGTCGCTCGAGGCTGGTCATGCGCTCGGCTGCAAAGCCGGCGCACAGCGCCTCCAGTTCCGCCATCACTTCGAACATGCCGGCGAGCTGTTCGGCGCTCGGCCGCGCCACCACCGCGGCGCGATGCGCGCGCACCACCACCAGCCCGCTCGCCACCAGCAGGCGGATCGCTTCCCGCACTGGCGTGCGCGACACCGCGAAGCGGCGGGCGAGCGTCGTTTCGTCGAGCGCTGAGCCCGGCGCGAGCGCGCCGCGCACGATCTCGTCGGCAAGCTGTAGGCGCAGCCCCTCGGCCAGCGTTTTGCGCGGCCAGGTTATCTCCCGCGGATCGGCGTCGGGCGCGATGATGCTCATGTCTAAATCTTCGCCCCGCGCATGTTCACTGGCGAGGTCTTCCGCAAGTGTCATGCCAAAATCTGGCGGGCCGCCGGATCCTCGGAAGTCGGTGAATTAACGAGAAGAATTTCCGTCGCCGTAAAGCTGGATTCACCGGCCCCGCTCAATTGAATTGCATACAATAGGGAAAACCCGCCTATTAATGCGGCATCGGCCGATTCCGAACACTTGCTCAGGTCCGCCTCACGCTACGTCGCGGGCGGCGATCGGGACGCGGTGGTGCGCGACACTGTCTTCATCCACATCAACGCCGAGGCCGGGGCGGTCGAGGCTCTCGACGTGGCCGCGCGCGGTCGGGATCGGCTGCGCCGTCACATCCTCGCCCAGCGCGGTGTGGGTCAGCGTCAGGCCCCAGTCGATATTGGGAATGACCGTCAAGCGACATGCAGCGCCGCCGCGCAGGCGACGCTCGACTCGCCGGTCTTGCACGACACATTGACGCTCATGCCGAGGCGGCCGCACAGCCGTCCGGCGGCGACCACGCCTTTGATGCCGCCAAGCTTGATCGCCTTCAGGCTGGCGCCGCGCGCGGCCTTGCGGTCGTGATGACGCTGCAGGTCGTCGAGCGAATGGATGCCCTCGTCGGCGCCGATGGCGATGCCCGCATCGACCGCGGCCACCGCCGCCATGCCGGCGAGATCGTGGGCCTCGACCGGCTGCTCGAAGAAATCCAGCCCCGCGCCCTTCACCGCGCGCACATATTCGATCGCCTGTTCGGTGCTGAAGCCTTGGTTGGCGTCGGCGGAAATCAGCAGGCCCGAGCCCAGCAGCTTGCAGATCGCGCGCGTGCGCTCGGCATCTTTCGCCGCGGTGTCGATGCCGACCTTGATCTTGAAGGCGGTGAAGCCGGCGGCCTTCTTCTTTTCCGCATCTTGCAGGTCGCCGTCGAAGTCGCCACCGCCGATGACGCCGAGCAGCGGCATGCGGCTGCGCAGTTTGTCGCCGATCAGCGCGTGCACCGGCTTGCCGGCGGCGCGGCCGGCGATGTCATGCAGCGCGATCTCGATCGCCGCCTTGGCGCCGTGGTTGCCGTACATGCGGCCGTCCATGGCGGCTTGAGCGCGCCGTCAATGTCGGCGGGCTCGCGGCCGCGCAGCGCCTGCGCGAGATAATGCACCGCCGAGACGATGCTCTCGAGCGTATCGCCGGTCATCACCGGCGCGGAAGCTGCTTCGCCCCAGCCGACCAGCCCGCTGTCGGTCTCGATGCGCACCAGCACGTTGTCGGCGCGGCGCACTTCCTCGCCGGCCATGATCACCGGCTTGAGCATCGGCAGGCTGACCGCGATCGGCTCGATGGTCTTGATCTTCACGATGGCCTTCCTGGTCCCGGTGCAGTTGCGCCCGCCGTCAATATTGCGTGACGGCGGGCGCGTTAGATCTGGCAACAGTCTCAAATCTTCTTGATATGCGCCGTTTCGATGATGTCCCTGAACAAGACAATTTCCTTTTGCACCCGCTTCCAGCAGGCGTCGGCGCCCTGCGCGCGCACGACGAAGCCGGCCTTGTGCAGCTTGTCCTGGATATCCTTGGTGCGCAGAACCTTGAGCGTTTCCGTCTCCAGCCATTTGACGGCAGCCGGCGGCGTCTTCGCCGGCGCCAGAAATGCGCAATCGACCGCGAACACGAAGTCCTTGTAACCGGCTTCCACCATGGTCGGAACATTGGGCAGCTCGGGCCAACGCGTTTCGCCGGTGACCGCGAGGCAGCGCAGCGTACCGGCCTTGATGTGCGGCAGCGCCGGCGCGAGCGAGCCGGAGCTGAGCTGCACGTTGCCGCCGAGCAGCGCCGTGATCGCGTCGCCGCCGCCCTTGAACACGACGTCGGCCAATTTCGGCAGCTTTTCTTGCGCTTTCAGGAATTCCAACTGCATTTGCGAACTGGTGCCGATCGGCGGCGTCGCGCAGTTGTACTTGTCGGGATTGGCGCGGGCGAGCGCGACAAATTCCTTCATCGACTTCGCCGGCAGATCGGATTTCACCGTGAACGTATTGGGCGAGCTCGCCAATTCGCACACGGGAACAAAGTCATCCGTCTTGTAGGTCAACTCCTTATAGAGGGTGACGTTGACCGAGAAGGAGTTGGTGATCAGCAGGATGGTGTAACCGTCCGGGTCCGCTTTGGCGGCATAGCTGAAGCCGATATTGCCGCCGGCGCCGCCGCGGTTTTCCACGATGAAGGTCTTGCCGGTGTTCTCCTGCAAAGCGGCGGTGACGATGCGCGCGGTAATATCGGACGGCCCGCCCGGCGTGTTGGCCACCACGATTTTGATCGGGCGGTCCGGATAGGCGGCATAGGCCGAGCCGGAGCCGAAGACCGCCGGAGCGGCAATGCCCGCGGCAACCGCGCCGGCGCCCTTGATGATATGGCGGCGCGACAGCGCCGAATTTTCGGATTTCTTTTTCATCGTTCTCCCCACGTGTTTAAGTGTTCTTTTTCCGATGCGCATCGGTCTCGATCGCAGGGTAAGCTTTTGCGATCATTGGAGCAATGGCGCCGGCGGCGTGCTCGCCAGCCACTCGGATTTCACGATATTGAAAGTGGCGCCGCCGGCACGCGGTTCGCCGAATCCAAACGCGATCGAAAACGATGATGCCTTGGCCGAAACCCATGAAAGTGGCGCACCTTTCACTATTTGCACGGTGAATGCTCGATATAGGGACTATGAATTTGGAGAATAACGAGTTGCTCACTAGGCTGGCTTCCAATTCCGAAGCACGAATTCAGGTTCGGAGCTCGGGAACAAGAGCGGCCGGTGAACGGCCCATTCATGCGTCTTCGGCGGAGGAAATCCATGCACCCATTATCGACAATCGCCCGCGGTCTGTTGGCCGCGTTCATCTTGACCCTCGCCGCCATCGGCGGTGCCGCGGCCGCCGATTATCCGAGCCGCCCCATTACGCTGATCGTGCCCTATCCTCCCGGCGGCGGGGTCGACGCCATGGCCCGGGTGGTGGCGGCCAAGCTGACGGATGCGTTGAAGGAGCAGGTCGTCGTCGACAATCGTGCCGGCGCCGGCGGCACCATCGGCACCAAATTGGTCGCACGCGCTACTCCCGACGGGTACACGATGCTGCTCGGTCATACCGGCACCATCTCGATCAACCCCAGCCTGTACGTTAATCTCAAAATCGACCCGCAGAAAGAATTCGCGCCGATCGGGTTGATCGCCTCGATGCCGGTGGCGCTGATCGCCAATCCGTCGTTCCCGGCCAAGACGGTGGCCGAGGCGATCGCGCTCGCCAAGAAACAACCGGGCAAGCTCAACCTCGGCAGTTCCTCGCTCGGCACCGGCGGCTATATGTCCGCTGAACTGTTCAAGTCGGTAGCCGGGATCAACGTCGCCATTATCCCGTACAAAGGCTCGGCGCCGGTGATCAATGACCTGCTCGGCGGCCACGTGCCGATGGCGTTCAGCGTATTGCCGCCGGCGCTCGGCAATATCCAGGCCGGCAAGCTGCGCGCCATCGCGGTCACCAGCAAGAAGCGCTTCTCGCTCTTGCCGGATGTGCCGACCTTCGATGAATCGGGCATGCCCGGTTTCGAGGCGGTGCTGCATTACGGCCTGCTGGCGCCGGCCGGCACGCCTAAACCGATTATCGACAAGCTCAGCGCCGAGCTGCGTAAGCTGGTTGCCGATCCGGAGGTGCAAAAGCGCATCCACCTCGAAGGCGGCGACCCGCTCGCGTCCACTTCGGAAGAATATGCCGCCGACATCGTCAAGGAAGGCAAGAAGTGGGGCGATCTGGTGCACAAGCTCGGCCTCAAGGTCGAATAGCTAGGAAAGTTGAAAGTCTGTCATGCTGTCGTTCCTGAGGGCGTTCGCGCTCGCCTCCGGCGAAGTGCAGAAGCGGCTTGCGAACGAAGGCGCCGATGCGCTGCCGGGCACGCCCGAGGCCTACGCCACCGACATCGACCATGAAGAAAAGAAGTGGGGCGCCCTGGTGCGCAAACTGGGTTTGAAGGTCGAATAAGCGGCACGAATTCCGCGCAGGCTTGCGGGCGGAGCATCCCGGTGTGCCAACTCGACCGAACAATGAAGTCGTATTAAGGTCCTCCTCCATGACCGATAAGCAAACGCAAGGGGCGACGACCTGGCACGAGATCGTGCTGGACCGCCTCAAGAGCAATGACGTCAAGCTGGTGGTCTATGTGCCGGACCGCGTGTTCACGCCGCTGATCAAGGCCATTCACGAAGACCCGTTCTTCACCACCTTCGCCGCCACGCGCGAAGAGGAAGCCATCGGCATCGTCACCGGCGCCTGGATGGGCGGACTGCGCGGCGCCGTGCTGATGCAGACCTCGGGCTTCGCCACCATTCCCAACGCGCTGGCCTCGCTGGTGGTGCCGAGCCAGATCCCGGCGCTGATCTTCGTGTCCGAGCGCGGTACGCTCGGCGAGTTCAATCTCGGCCAGGCCATGGTGTGCAAGACCATGCGGCCGGTGCTCAACTCGCTCGGCGTCGAAACCCACACCATCACGCGCCAGGACGAACTCGCCTTCATCATCGACCGCTCGATCAAGCAGGCGGTGGCGACGCTGGCGCCCGTCACCTTTATCCTGTCGCCGCTGCTGACCGGCGGCAAAGTGTTCGCGAGCTAGATCATGACCCAAAGCCAAACCGGCGCCGCGCCACGCCCATAATGCGAAAGTCATGAATCGCTTCGAATTGACCAAACGGGTCGTGGCTCAGCTCAAGCACGACGAAGCCGTGATCGGCGGCATCGGCAATGCCAATTTCGATCTTTGGGCGAGCGGCCAGCGGGCGCAGAATTTCTACATGCTCGGCAGCATGGGGCTGACGATTCCGATCGCGTTCGGTGTCGCGCTGGCACAGCCGCAGCGTCACGTGATCGCACTGGAGGGCGACGGCTCGCTGCTGATGCAGCTCGGCTGCCTCGCCACCGTCGCCATGCAGGCGCCGAAGAACCTCACCATGATCGTGTGGGACAACGGCATCTACCAGATCACCGGCGCGCAGCCGACCGCCAGCGCCTCGGCCGCCGACCTGGTGTCGATCGCGCGCGGCTCCGGGCTGTCCCGCAGCGCCTGGGCTGCCGACGAGGACGACTTCGATCGCCTGTGTTGCCGTGGCGCTCAAGGACGGCGGACCGACTTTTATCGCGGCGCGCATTGATGACAAGCCGGGCGTCGGCACCACCGATCGCGATCCGGTGCAGATCCGCGAGCGCTTCATGCGCGGGATTGGGGTCAAGAAGTAGCGACAGCTCGCGTTTAGCTGCCGGCTTTGCCGGTATCTTCCAGCACGCCCGTCACCATCGCCATGCGCACCAGATCGGACAGGCTGTTGGCCGCCATCTTGGTCATCACATTGGCGCGATAGATCTCGACGGTGCGCGGGCTGATGCCGAGATCGAAGGCGATGGTCTTGTTGGCCTTGCCGGCCACCAGGCCTTCCAGCACCTGCCGCTCGCGATTCGACAGGGCCGCGAGCTTGGCGTGAATGTCCGCCAGCGCGGCCTTGCGTTTGCCGGCGTCGGCGTCGCGGCTGAGCGCTGATTGCACTGCCGCCAGCAACAGGTCGTCGTCGAACGGCTTTTCCAGGAAATCGACGGCGCCGATCTTCATCGCCTCGACTGCCAGCGAAATATCGCCGTGGCCGGTGATCACGATCACCGGCAGATCGGGATTGATCTCCTTGACGCGCTGCAGCAGTTCGATGCCGGTGATGTCCGGCATGCGCACGTCGGTGATGACGCAGCCGGAACGGATCTCCGGCATCACTTCAAGGAAGGCCCTGGCCGACTCGAAGCCGCGCACCGTGATGCCGGCCGTCTTGAGCAGGAACTCCAGAGATTGCCGTACGGCGTCGTCGTCGTCGATGACATAGATGATCGTGTCAGGCTGCATCGTCGACGTCCCCTTCGGTCACGGCGGCAAGCGTGAAGTGGAATATTGTGCCGCCCGTGGGATTGGCTTCTACCCAGATTCGTCCGCCATGCGCTTCGACGATGGTGCGCGAAATCGACAGGCCGACGCCCATGCCCTGACGCTTGGTGGTGACGAAGGGCTGGAATAGCTGTTCGGCGATCTCGGGCGCAATCCCGGAGCCGCTATCGGCCACGCTGATCCGGACGGTTTTGGCGTCGGCCGGAACGATCGCGACCAGCAGATTGCGGGTCTGCGAGGTTTCCATGGCGTCCATGGCATTGCGGATCAAATTGAGCAGCACCTGCTGGATCTGCACGCGGTCGGCCAGCACCAGTTCGACCGCGGGGTCGATTTGGAATTGCACGCGGATGCCGCGGTCCTTGACCCCGACCAGCGACAAGGCGCTGGCCTCCTCGACCAGCTTGGTGACGTTTTCGACCCGCCGCTCGCTCTCGCCGCGCGACACAAAATCGCGCAGCCTGCCGGATGATTTGTCCGGCGCGCATCGCCTGGTCGGCGGCCTTCTCCAAGGCGTCCCGCAGCGTCTCCGAGGTTTCGTCGGTCTTGGCTTCCAATAGCCGCCGTGAGCCTTTGAGGTAGTTGGAGATCGCCGACAGCGGCTGGTTGAGTTCGTGCGCCAGCGTCGAGGCCATCTCGCCCATGGCGGTCAGCCGCGAAATATGCACCAGCTCGGACTGCAATTCCTGCAGCCGCGTTTCCGTCATCTGCCGTTCGGTCAGGTCGCGGATGAAGCCGGTGAAAAATCGCTGGTCGCCCGATTTCATTTCGCCGACCGCAAGCTCCATCGGAAAGGTCGAGCCGTCCCTGCGCTTGCCGACGACGACGCGGCCGATGCCGATAATGCGGCGTTCGCCGGTGTTCAAATAGCGCTGCAAGTAGCTGTCATGGTTCTCTCGGTAGGGCTCGGGCATCAGATCCCTGACGTTGCGCCCGATCGCCTCGGCCGAGCGGTAGCCGAACAGACGTTCCGCGGCGCTGCTGAACGATTGAATCATGCCGCGCTCGTCGATGACGATCATGGCCTCCGGCACGGTGTCGAGAATCGATTGCAGATGCGCCTCGCGCGCCAGCGCGTCGCTCGTCATGATATTGGCGCGCCAGCGGCTGCGGTGCAGCAGTTCGCCGCCCCACGACACGCCGATCGCGGTGATCGTGAAAGCGAGGCCATTGACCAGGGCGAATTCCGAGAGCTTCGACGGAGTCGCCAAGCCCGAGCAGCACGGCCGCGACGCTCAACGCTGTTGCCAATAGGCCCGGTCCCAGACCGCCGATGCCGGCTGCGATCAGGACCGGCGGCATGAAATACAGAAATATCGCCTCGTTGGGGAAAACCGACGACAGCAGCGCGCGCGCCGCCAGCGCCAGGGCGACGAGCGTCGGTGCGACGCCGTAACGCAGGATCGCCCCGCGCTCCGGGCCGGAAGAAAGCCTTGTAGTTTCAATAGGTTCCGACATGTCCGTCCGGCTAGAGCCAAATCAATCGTCACCGTAGCGCCGCCCCCCGGTCGCCTCCGGTAAACCCCCTATGGAGATTATCTGAATTTCGAGGCCCCGGGCTCCAGCGGTATCGATAACCATCGAATTTATCGAGGACCCAGCGCCATGCTCACCCAGACGATGATCACCCGCGGTTCTTCACGCCAGCAGGCCGTCCGGCCAGCCATGCCGGTCCGTTTGCCGACAACCTGCAATTCGGTCGAATTGATGGGCGCGCCGATGCCCTTCGGCCGCAACGCCGAAATCTACGGCGAGAACGAGCCGGCCGAATATCTCTACAAGGTCGCTGAGCGGGACGGTGCGCACCTACAAGGTGCTCAATGACGGCCGCCGCCAGATCGGCGCCTTCTACCTGCCGGGCGATATTTTCGGCCTTGAGGTCGGCGAAGAGCACAGCTTTTCCGCCGAGGCGATCGTCGATTGCAAGGTGCTGGTGATCAAGCGCAGCGCCGTGATCGGCCTGGCCGGCCGCGACAACGACGTCGCCCGCCAGCTCTGGGCCATGACCGCGCGCGAATTGCAGCGGGTGCAGGACCACATCATGCTGCTGATCAAGACCGCGCAAGAGCGCGTCGCCGGCTTCCTTTTGGAAATGGCCGCGCGTGCGCCCGCCGGCAACGAGGTCGAGCTGTCGATGTCGCGCCAGGACATCGCCGACTATCTCGGCCTGACCATCGAAACCGTTTCGCGCACCCTGACGCAGCTTGAGAATTCGGCGGCAATTGCCGTACCGACCTCGCGCCGCATCGTGTTGCGCAATCGCGCCGCACTGACCCGCCTGAACGCCTGAGCAAGCTATCTACTCGCCGAACGTCGTTCTCCCTGATCAATGTTCGGCTATACTGCCCCGGCACGCTTGCCGGGGCATTTTTTTTGCGCCGCGCTTCAAGCCCATTTGGCGCGGGCTTTGAGGCCGTTGAACGCTTCGGTGGCATCGCGCGAGACCTTGTCGTAATCGAGCGCGGTGAATGCGCCCTTGCGCCGCAGAATGCGGCCGTCGGCCACGACGGTGTCGATATCCGACGGCTGGGCGAGTTGCACCAGCGCGTCATAGGGATCGCCGATTTCGCGCATGTTCGGCCCGCCGGTCCGCACCAGGATCAGGTCGGCGCGCTTGCCCGGCGTCAGCGAGCCGGTCTTGTCGGCAAGGCCTAGATCGACCGCGCCGTCGATGGTGGCCATCTGCACCAGCCGCTTGGTGGTCAGCTTGTACTTGCCGGCGGTGCGGTGCTTGTTGAGCGTCTGCAGCATGTGCATGCAGGCGAAGCAGTCGCAGCGTTCCGCCGTCACATTGTCGATCGACAGGCTCACCTTGACGCCGGCTTGCAGCAATTCGGCGAGTTGGGTTTCGCCGGTGCGGCCCGCTTCGCCCAGGGGCGAGATGCTGTAGCGCACGTCGTGCTTGGCCAGCGCTTCGAAATTCTTGGCATCCAGGTTGAGCGGATGCACCAGCTGCACGTCGGGCCCGAGCAGGCCGTTTTCGTTCAGCAGCTCGACCGAGGCTCTGCCCGAGGTGTGAAGCGTGATCGGCAGGCCGAGCTCGCGCGCCGCGCCCCATTCCTTCTTCGCCATGACGGCATCGATGGCGCCGCGGGCGGTGTTGTTGCCGTCGATGTTGCGCGAGCAGATGCCGAGCGAGATCATGTCGTCCTTGCCGATGTCGCGCTTGAGCCGCGCCCAATCGGCGATATCCATCGGCTTGTCGTTCGGCATGCCGAGCGAAGGCCCATAGGCGAAGCGGCCGCGAATGCCGGATTCGCGCATCGCCTTCACTTCGGCGTCGGCATGCGCCGGGCTGCGCACGTTGTGCGCCCAGTTATGGGTGGTGGTGACGCCGGCGCTGAGCGCTTCGGCGAGGCCGAGCCGCACGCTGCGATAGCTGTCTTCCGGCGTGTAGTGCAGGCCGAGCGCGAGCGTGACCGGGAAATAGGTCTTCTTCGGATCGTCGGCGCGCATCGCCGGGCGCAAGAATGTGGTCCAGTGATGCCAATGCGTGTCGACGAAGCCGGGCATGCAGATCATGCCCTTGCCGTCGATCACCTGCGCGCCGGGCGCAGGCACGCTTGCCGCCACCGCGACGATGGCGCCGTTGCGCACGTGCACGTCGCCGCTCGGCAGATCGCCGATCTTGTCGTCCATCGACAGCACCTGCGCGCCGCGCACCACGAATTCGCCGCGCGCGGGCAGCGCGCCGGCCGGCCCGGCGCCGGCTGCGGGCGCTGCGCCTTGCGCCAGAACGCGGCCCGGCAGCAGGCTGGCGGCGCCGAGCGCCGTGGTGCCGGTCAAAACGGTACGCCGGTTGAAGGTATCTTTTTTCATGTTTCTCTCCCCGTATTGTCGCGCCTTTATCGGCGCTATTGGGCGATGGCCAGGACAAGCAAGGCCAAAGCCGTCGCCGGCATTGTGGTCGGTTGCCGGGCTAACGCCAGACAAATCCGCGGCGCGACTTCCGGCCGCCGTTGGCCCACTTCGTTGCCCACGCGGGGAACGGGCAGGGCTCCCGCACTGCACATATCGGGCGGAACCGTAACGTCGTGGAAACGCTGATCCCGCAGCGCGATTGACCTGCATCAAGGCCAATTCCGGGCCGCTGTGATGGCATGGCTGGCAACGAAACGGAGGCTGCCATGAAAGCCGAAGACGTAATGACCCGGGACGTCATATCGGTCGATCCGGATGCCACGGTATTGCACGCGGCCCGGCTGATGCTTCAGCATCACATCAGCGGCCTGCCGGTGATCGACCAAAAAGGCAATCTGGTCGGCATCTTGTCCGAGGGCGATTTCCTCCGCCGCCGCGAGACCCACACCGAGCACCGGCGTTCGCGCTGGCTTGAATTCCTGATGGGGCCTGGCCGCATCGCCGCCGAATATACCCATTCGCACGGCAACAAGGTGTCCGAGGCGATGACCACCGACGTGGTGAGCGTCAATGAATTCACTTTGCTCGAGGAAATCGTCGAATTGATGGAGCGCCGCCGCGTCAAGCGCGTGCCGGTGCTGTGCGGCAGCGAGGTTGTCGGGATCGTGACGCGTTCCAATCTCATGCGCGCCATGGTCAGCCTGGCGCGCAATGCGCCGCCGCAGGCCGCCGATGACGGCGCGATCCGCGATCAACTGCTGGCGGAACTGCAGAAGGAGAAATGGGCGCCCGCCGCGATGACCAATGTGGTGGTGCATGACGGCACGGTCGAATTGTGGGGCGTGATCGCCGACGAACGCCAGCGCGCCGCGCTCAAGGTCGCGGCCGAAAACATTCCCGGCGTCAAGGCGGTGAAGGACCACATGGTCTGGGTCGAGCCGAACACCGGAATGACGATCGAGGCGCCGAGGAGCCGTCGAAGGACTCGGCTACGGCGCGTTAGCCGGCGCCGAAAGGGCGCGTCCGTATTGATACGTAGGCCGTGCGGCCGGGCCTTTTTTGGCTTGTCGTTCAGCTTTTGCGCCTGGTGGCAGTCACACGCAAATTGATCTTTCTCAACGCGGCTTTTCGCGCCGCGCGCATCATTCCTCTATGGCGGATTTGCCATGGAGGTAGCCATGTCCAGCATTGCCCAACCTGTGGTTCGCGAGGTCCCGAAGCCTACCCCGAAAGAAACCAACTGGTTCGCAGCGAACTGGGGATTGCTCGCCGCGGTCGCGGCGCTGGTCGTGGTGCTGTTGCTGCCGACGCCGGCCGGACTGCCGGTCGCCGGCCACCGCATGCTCGCCATTCTCGCTTTCGCCGTCATCGTCTGGATGACCGAAGCGATCGACTATGCGGTTTCGGCCATCGTCATTGCCGCGCTGATGGCGTTTCTGCTGGGGCTGTCGCCGGATGTCGCCAATCCGAAAGTGCTGATGGGCACCAGCCGCGCGCTCGCGCTGGCCTTCAGCGGCTTCGCCAATACCGCGCTGGTGCTGGTCGCCGCGGCGTTGTTCCTCGCCGCCGCGATGACCGCAGACCGGCCTCGACAAGCGTATCGCGCTCAACATTCTGTCGCGCGTCGGCGTCGAAACCCGCAACGTCGTCATCGGCACCATTCTGGTCGGCATCGTCATCGCCTTCATGGTGCCGTCGACCACCGCGCGCGTCGCCTGTCTGGTGCCCATCACGCTCGGCATCATCGCCGCCTTCGGCGTCGAGCGCAAAAGCGTCTTCGCCGCCATGCTGATGATCACCACGGTTTCGACCGCCAGCATCTGGAACGTCGGCATCAAGACCGCCGCGGCGCAGAACATGATCGCCATCGGCTTCATCGAAAAGGCGTTCAACACCACCATCACCTGGCTGGAGTGGCTGATCGCGGCGGCGCCCTTCGCCATTCTGATGTCGGTCGCGCTTTATTTCGTCGTTACGCGCATGATGCCGCCGGAAATGACGCAAGTCCCCGGCGGCGTCGGCGGCGTACGCAAATCGCTTGCCGACCTCGGGCCGATGAAGGCGTCGGAAAAGAAACTCCTGGCGCTGACGCTGATCCTTGATCGGCTTCTGGTCGACCGAAGGCGTGCTGCACAAATTCGACACCAGCACCACGACGATCACCGCGGTGGCGCTGATGTTCATGCCCGGCATCGGCATTCTGACCTGGAAAGAGGCGCAGCCGAAAATCCCGTGGGGCACCGTCGTTTTGTTCGGCGTCGGCATCAGTCTCGGCACCGCCTTGCTGCAAACCAAGGGCGCAACCTGGCTGGCCGATATCGCGGTCGTCGAGTTCGGCCTGAAGAACGCCTCGGCGCTGTTCATCCTCGGCGTCTTGAGCCTGTTCCTGATCGTGATCCATCTCGGCTTCGCCAGCGCCACCGCGCTCGCTTCCGCCATGATCCCGATCGTGATCGCGGTGCTCAAAAGCGTGGAGACGCCCGGCATCAACGTCATCGGCATGACCATGCTGCTGCAATTCGTGGTCAGCTTCGGCTTCATCCTGGTGGTGAACGCGCCGCAGAACATGGTCGCCTACGGCACCGACACCTTCAGCGCACGCGACTTCGTGCGCGTCGGCCTGGCGCTGACGGTGGTGGCGTTCGGCCTGGTGATGCTGCTCGGCGTCACCTACTGGCGCTGGCTCGGCTACATGTGAGCGGCGCCAAGATCGCCACAAGAGCGCTACGAGCGGGCGACACGACTGCCAATTGACTTACATCAACGACGGCCCCGGGGCTGTGACGGATATTCGCCGTTCGGGCCCCGAGCCGTTTTTCGGCCAATTTGACAACGGGATAGCAGTATGGCGAACGCGCTCGCTCCTCAAAAAACCATGACTCTCGGTGAAGGCGGCCTGGCGCTCATTTGCGGTGCCCTGGCGCTGCTCTCCATCGTCGTGGCGGCCAAGGCCTACACGCCGGAATACGCGTTCCATGCCTATCTGTTTTGCGCCGCCAGCATCGCGGCGGTGTTTGCGATCATCAATCGCTATTACGACCGGCCGGCAGAGCCTGCGCCGCTGACCATCGACGGCAAGCCCAACTACAATATGGGCCCGGTGAAATTCGCCACCGTCGCCGCCATGTTCTGGGGCATCGCCGGCTTCACCGTCGGGCTCTACATCGCGCTCCGAGCTGGCGTTCCCGTCTCTCAATCTCGATCTGGCCTAGATCACCTTCGGCCGCCTGCGCCCGCTTGCACACCTCGGCGGTGATCTTCGCCTTCGGCGGCAATGTGCTGATCGGCACCTCGTTCTATGTCGTGCAGCGCACCTGCCGCGCGCGGCTGGCCGGCGACCTGTCGCCCTGGTTCGTGGTGCTCGGCTATAACTTCTTCATCCTGATCGCCGGCACCGGCTATCTGCTCGGCATCACGCAATCGAAGGAATACGCCGAGCCGGAATGGTACGCCGATCTCTGGCTGACCGTCGTCTGGGTGACTTATTTCCTGGTGTTCCTCGGCACCATCATGCGGCGCACGGAGCCGCACATCTATGTCGCCAACTGGTTCTATCTGGCCTTCATCCTCACCATCGCGGTGCTGCATCTCGGCAACAACGCCGCCATCCCGGTGTCGCTGTTCTCGCCGAAATCCTACATCGTGTGGTCGGGCGTGCAGGACGCC
Organism: uncultured Alphaproteobacteria bacterium; assembly: GCA_963825015.1. Taxonomy (GTDB): domain Bacteria; phylum Pseudomonadota; class Alphaproteobacteria; order Rhizobiales; family Xanthobacteraceae; genus Pseudolabrys. Next base: position 493,011 of record CAWGRN010000008.1, read on the forward strand.
ATGGTGCAGTGGTGGTACGGCCACAACGCGGTCGGCTTCTTCCTCACCGCCGGCTTCCTCGCCATCATGTATTACTTCATCCCGAAGCGCTGTAACCGGCCGGTCTATTCCTATCGGCTGTCGATCATCCACTTCTGGTCGCTGATCTTCCTCTACATCTGGGCCGGCCCGCATCATCTGCACTACACCGCGCTGCCGGACTGGGCGCAGACGCTCGGCATGACGTTCTCCATCATGCTGTGGATGCCGTCCTGGGGCGGCATGATCAACGGCATCATGACGCTGTCGGGCGCCTGGGACAAACTGCGCACCGATCCGGTGCTGCGCATGATGGTGGTGTCGGTGGCGTTCTACGGCATGTCGACCTTCGAAGGTCCGATGATGTCGGTGAAGGTCGTCAATTCGCTCAGCCATTACACCGACTGGACCATCGGCCACGTTCATTCCGGCGCGCTCGGCTGGGTCGGCTACATCTCGTTCGGCGCGATCTACTGCCTGGTGCCGTGGCTGTGGAACCGCCAGCTCTATTCGCTCAAGCTGGTCAACTGGCACTTCTGGATCTCGACCATCGGCATCGTGCTCTACATCACCGCGATGTGGGTGTCGGGCATCCTGCAAGGCCTGATGTGGCGCGCCTACACCTCGCTCGGCTTCCTCGAATACTCCTTCGTCGAGACGGTCGAGGCGATGCACCCGTTCTACATCATCCGCGCGCTCGGCGGCTTCCTGTTCCTGTGCGGCGCGCTGATCATGGCCTGGAATCTTTGGAAAACCGTGAACTCGGCGGAAGTCGCCGAGCCCGCCGGCCTCGCGCTGGCGCCGGCGGAATAGGCGGGGCAAGCAATGTCGTTCTGGCAAAAACACGCCATCTTCGAGAAGAACTCGATCGTCCTGGTGATCGGCATCCTGGTGGTGATCGCGATCGGCGGGTTGGTCGAGATCGTGCCGCTGTTCTATCTCAAGAACACCATCGAGAAGGTCGACGGCGTGCGGCCCTACACGCCGCTCGAACTCGCCGGCCGCAACATCTATGTGCGCGAGGGCTGCTATCTCTGCCATTCGCAGATGATCCGGCCGCTGCGTGACGAGGTCGAGCGCTACGGCCATTACTCGCTGGCGGTCGAGAGCATGTACGACCGCCCGTTCCAGTGGGGCTCGAAGCGCACCGGTCCCGATCTCGCCCGCGTCGGCGGCAAGTATTCCGACGTCTGGCACCAGGACCACTTGCGCAATCCGCGTTCGGTGGTGCCGGGTTCGGTGATGCCGGATTATTCCTGGCTCGAGAACAGCGATCTCGACTACCAGAACATCGCCCAGGATCTGAAAGTCCAGGCGCTGCTCGGCGTGCCCTATTCGCCGGAGATGATCGAAAACGCGACCAAGGACGTCGTCATTCAGGCGACCACCGACAGTCCCGACGCCGCCGAACTCGCCAAGCGCTATCCGAAAGCGCTGGCGCGCGACTTCGACGGCAATCCGGCCCGCGTCAGCGAAGCCGACGCACTGATCGCCTATCTGCAGCTCCTGGGCACGCAGGTGGACTTCAAGCTTTACGACGACAAAGCCAACATCCGGTGACGTGAAATGGACCCGACCTATCGAGCCGTAGCCGAATTCGCCCAGACCTGGGGCCTGGCCTATTTCGTCGTGATCTTCGTGTTGGTGCTGCTCTACGCGCTGTGGCCGTCGCGCCAGAAGCAATTCGACGAAGCGGCGCGCATTCCGTTGCGGGAGGACGACCGGTGACCGACGAACACAGGGACATCGATGCCGTTACCGGCACCGCGACCACCGGCCATGAATGGGACGGCATTCGCGAACTCAACACCCCGCTGCCGCGCTGGTGGCTGTGGACGTTCTATCTCTGCATCGTCTGGGCGGTCGGCTATTGGGTGGTCTATCCGGCCTGGCCGCTGCTGACCAATTCGACGCAAGGCGTCACCGGCTGGCATGCGCGCAGCGCGGTGGTCACCGACCTGCAGGAGCTTAAGGTTCTGCGCGGGCCGATGATGGACAAGCTCACCAATGCCTCGGTTGCCGACATCGTCAACGATCCGCAGCTCACCGATTTCGCCCGCGCTTTCGGCCGGCCGGCCTTCGCCGACAATTGCGCGCCGTGTCACGGCGCCGGCGGCGGCGGCGGCAAAGGCTACCCGAACCTCAACGACGACGACTGGCTGTGGGGCGGCAAGCTGGAGGGCATCGAACAAACCATCCGCCACGGCGCGCGCTCGGGCGACAAGGACGATCACGAAGGCAATATGCCGGCGTTCGGCCGCGACGGCATCCTGAAGGCCAATGAAATCTCGGCGGTGGCCGATTACGTCCGCTCGCTGTCCGGCTTGCCGACCGAGCGCGGCATCGATCTCGCACTCGGCAAGAAAATCTTCGCGGATAATTGCGCGGTCTGTCACGGCGAAGAAGCCAAGGGCAACCGCGAGGTCGGCGCGCCCAATCTGACCGACAAGATCTGGCTCTACGCGCCGGACAAGGAAACCATCATGCAGGGCATTCGCAACGGCCGCGGCGGCATCATGCCGGCCTGGACCGGCCGCCTCAGCGAGCCGACCATCAAGGCGCTGACCGTTTACGTCTACAGCCTCGGCGGCGGAGAGAAGTGATTGTGCAAACCGTCCGAACCATCGCGCTGGATCCCGCCGCACCGCCGGTGTCGGATCTCGCGCGCTTGGTTCAGGCGGCGGAAGTAGGCGGCGCGCCGCCGCAAGGGGAATTTCCGGACGACGACATCCCGCTTTATGCGCCGCGGCGGAAAATCTATCCGCAGAGCACGCATGGCACATTCCGCCGCATCAAATGGGCGGTGCTGCTGGTCACGCTCGGCATCTACTATCTGCTGCCGTTCGTGCGCTGGGACCGCGGGCCCAACGCGCCGTCGCAGGCGGTGCTGATCGATTTCCCCAACCGGCGCTTCTATTTCTTCTTCATCGAGCTGTGGCCGCAGGAGATCTATTATCTCACCGGCCTGCTGATCCTGGCGGCGATCGTCCTGTTCCTGATGAACGCCATCGCCGGCCGGGTCTGGTGCGGCTATCTCTGCCCGCAAACGGTCTGGACCGATCTGTTCTTCACCATCGAGCGCTTCTTCGAAGGCGACCGCCGCGAGCACATGCGCAGCGACGCGCAGAAATGGACGGCGCGCAACGATCGCCAACAAGGCCGCCAAGCATTTCACCTGGCTGATGGTGGCGTGGTGGACCGGCGGCGCCTGGGTGTTGTATTTCGCCGACGCGCCGACCCTGGTGAAGGACCTGGCGACCGGACACGCGCCGTTCGTGGCCTATCTCTGGATCGGCATTCTGACCTTCACCACCTATACGCTCGCCGGCCATATGCGCGAGCAGGTCTGCCTTTACATGTGCCCGTGGCCGCGCATCCAGGCGGCGCTGACCGACGAATACGCGCTCAATGTCACCTATCGCTACGACCGCGGCGAGCCGCGCTGCTCGGCCAAGAAGGCCGAGCAATTGCACGCCCAAGGCCAGCCGGCCGGCGATTGCGTCGAGTGCCTGCAATGCGTCCACGTCTGCCCGACCGGCGTCGATATTCGCGACGGCGCCAGTCTCGGCTGCATCCAGTGCGGGCTCTGCATCGACGCCTGCGACAACGTGATGGTGAAGCTCGGCCGCGCCAAAGGCCTGATCGCCTATGACACCGATCTCAACATCAAGGCGCGGCTCGAGGGCAAGCAGCCTTTCGTCAAGCTGGTGCGGATGCGCACGCTGCTCTATGCGGCGGTGATCGCGGTGGCCGGCGGCATCATGATCTTCACGCTGGCGACCCGCGACAGCGAAGGCATCAGCGTCATCCACGACCGCAATCCGATGTACGTGCGGCATGTCCGACGGCGCGCTGCGCAACGGCTACACCATCCGCATCGTCAACAAGCAGCTCAAATACCGCGAGTTCATCGTCAGCGTCGACGGACTGCCCTCGACCTTGATCGATTTCGTCGGCCTGCCGCCGCGCAAGGACGGCCGCCAGTTGGTGTCGGTCGGCCCCGACCAGACCCGCGAAGTGCGCGTCGTCGTCACCGACTACAGCACGACGCCGCCGGCGCCTTCGACCTCCGTTCTGTTCAAGCTGATCGACATCGATTCCGGCCAGGTCGCCGAAATGCGCGACCACTTCTTCGGGCCTTGAAGGGAAACCAGCCATGAGCGCTTCTCGCCGCAAGCCACGCGAACTCACCGGCCGCGCCGTCTTGCTGTGGTTCGTCGGATTTTTCGTCGTGGTGTTCGCCGTCAATGGCGATGCTGGTGCAGGCCGCCACCTCGACCTTCGGCGGCATCGAGACCGGCAGTTCCTACAAGGCCGGGCTGATGTTCAAGCAGGAAGTCGAATCGGCCGAGCGCCAGGAGGCGCTGCATTGGCAGGTCGACGGCAAGCTGCTGCGCGATCGCGCCGGCGAGGCCGTGCTCGATCTCAGCGCGCGCGACGCCCGCGGCGTGGCGCTCTCCGGGCTGACCGCCGAGGCGCGTCTCGCCCATCCGGCCGACGCGCAGCTCGACCAGACCATCGCGCTCGAAACGCATCGGCGGCGGCGCGTTTCACGGCGAGGCGCAAGCCCAGCCGGGCCAATGGGAGCTGATCGTCGATCTCTACCGCGGCGACGATCGCGTGTTCCGCTCGCGCAGCCGGGTCACCTTGAGGTGACAAGATGACGGAAGCTCTCGACCTCTCGCTCTACGCCAAGCCGGCCGGCGACGGCACGCTCGGCATGGACCTGGCGGTCGACGGCATTGCCTGCGGCGCCTGCATCGCAGCGCATCGAAGGCGCGGTGAAGCGCCTGCCGGGCGTGACCGAGGCGCGGCTCAACTTCACCAATCGCCGCCTGCACGTCGCCTGGTCGGAAGGCGCCTTCAAGCCGTCGCAGATCCTCACGACGCTGGAAGGCATCGGCTATCAGCGGCCATCCGTTCGTGCCGCTGCGCGCCGAGCAGGAAGAGGCGGCCGAGATGCGCCGCCTGCTGCGCTGCCTTGCCGTGGCCGGCTTCGCCGCCATGAACATCATGCTGCTGTCGGTCGTCGGTGTGGTCGGGCAACGCCACCGACATCACGCCGGAGACGCGCGACTTCTTCCACTGGGCCTCGGCGCTGATCGCATTGCCGGCGGCGGCCTATGCCGGCCGGCCGTTCTTCGAGAGCGCCTGGCGCGCATTGCGCGCGCGCAGCCTCAACATGAACGTGCCGATCTCGCTCGGCGTCATTCTGGCGCTCGGCATGTCGGTGATCGAGACCGCCAATCACGCCGCGCGACGCCTATTACGATTCCGCGCTCATGCTGCTGTTCTTCCTGCTGGTCGGGCGCACGCTCGACCACGCCATGCGCCGCAAGACGCGGGCGATCGCCGGCAATCTGGCGGCGTTGAAGGGCGAGACCGCGCATCGCTTTGCCGGCGACGAAGCTGGTCAGCGTGCCGGTGGCGGCGATCAAGGCCGGCGACCGCCTGCTGGTGCGGCCGGGCGAACGCGTGCCGTCGGACGGCACGGTGCAAAGCGGCGTCTCCGAGATCGACGACAGCCTGATCACCGGCGAGACCGCGCGGCGCAAGGTCGCCGCCGGCGCCATCGTCTATGCCGGCAGCATGAATTTCGCCGGCACGCTCACGCTGCTGGTGACCGCGGCCGGCAGCGCCACGCTGATCGACGAGATCGAACGGCTGCTGGAGAAGGCCGCCAGCGCCAAGTCGCGCGCCATGCGGCTCGCCGACCGCGCCGCGCGCATCTATGCGCCGGTGGTGCATCTGACCGCGGCGCTGACCTTCGCCGGCTGGCTGGCTGGCCGGCGCCTCGCTGCACGACGCGGTGGTGACGGCGATCGCGGTGCTGATCATCACCTGTCCCTGCGCGCTGGCGCTGGCGATCCCGGCGGTGCAGGTGGTGGCCTCCGGCGCGCTGTTCCGCGCCGGCGTGATCCTCAATTCCGGCGACGCCATCGAGCGGCTGGCCGAAGCCGACACCGTCATCTTCGACAAGACCGGCACGCTGACGCTGCCGGAGCCGCGCGTCGTCAATGCCGCCGACAATCGATCCGGAACTGCTGCAAATGGCGGCGCGGCTGGCGCTGTCGAGCCGGCATCCGCTGGCGGTGGCGCTGGCGCGCGAAGCGCGCGTCGCGCAGCCGTTCGATGGCGCGACCGAGGAGCCCGGGCAGGGCGTGCGCGTCACCATCGACGGCGTCGAAGCGCGGCTCGGCAGCGCCGATTTCTGCGGCCTGGTGCCGTCCGCTGTGCGCGAGCCGGGCGTATCGCAAATCCACTTCGTCTATGGCGGCTTGAGCGCCAGCTTCGCCATCAGCCAGAAACTGCGCTCGGACGCCGTCGAAGCGGTGCAGGCGCTGGCGCGCGCTCGGGCTCGACCTGCGCATTCTGTCCGGCGACCGCAACGAGGCGGTGGCGCCGGTGGCGCGCGCGCTCGGCATCGTCGGCTGGGGCGCCGAACTCAAGCCCGCCGAAAAGATCGCGCTGATCGAGGACCTCGAAGGCGCAAGGCCGCCGCGTGCTGATGGTCGGCGACGGCCTCAACGACGCGCCGGCGCTGGCCGCCGCGCATGTCTCGCTGTCGCCGATCGCCGCCGCCGACGTGACGCAGGCGCAGGCCGACGCGGTGTTCCTCGGCGAGCGGCTCGAGCCCGGTCGTCGACGCGATCAGAATCGCCCGCCGCGCGCGCCGCCTGATGACGCAGAATCTGTGGCTGGCCGCGATCTATAATGCTATCGCGGTGCCGGTCGCCATCGCCGGGGCGGTCACGCCGCTGATCGCCGCGCTGGCGATGTCCGGCTCGTCGATGCTGGTGACGCTGAATGCGCTGCGGGCCCGTCGCAGACTAGAGCGAGCAACGCCATGAACGTGCTGGTCTATCTCATGCCGATGGCGCTCGGCCTGGGGCTGATCGGGCTGTTCGGCTTCCTGTGGGCCTTGCGCAGCGGGCAATACAGCGACGTCGAAGGCGCCGCCCAGCGCGTGCTGTCGGACGACGATATCGAGAAGTAATCACTTCCCCAGCGTCACCGTCTCGAACTCCGCCGGCAGCACGATCTCGAGCAATTCGCAATCGTCGGAATAGCCGAGCACGGTGTGCTTGATGCGCGGCGGCTGGATCCAGCAGGCGCCGGCCTCGAAGGTGTGCACGCCTTCGCCCTCGAATTCGGTTTTGTACCAGCCCTTGAGCACGTAGACCATTTGGAACTCGACGTCGTGGAAATGCGGCGTCGAGACTTCCTCCGGCCGGAACGGCGGGATGAAGCGGATGACGTGCGCCTGCACCATGCCGCCGGTCGCCGGCGCGATGCCGAGATCGCGGTACTTGGCATAGGTGCGCAGGCCCTGGTCGAAGTCTTCCTCGCGGTGATGGCTGACGGTGAAGCGTCTGCTTCGGCTTGCTTCTTCGCCCGGGTCTTGCCTTTCACCGCGCGCCGCAGCGCTGGCCGCGCCGCCGGCTTGCGCCGGGCCTGGGCTTTCTTGCTTGCCTTCTTCTTGGCCTTGGCCATTGATCGCTCCCTAACGCGGCTTGCTTGCCCGTTTCGCCAATTGGATCACGACGGCCCCGTCCATGGAAGACCCGAAACAGCCCGCGATTCGCATCTTCGTCGATGCCGACGCCTGTCCGGTCAAGCAGGAGGTCTATCGCGTCGCCGAACGCTACGATCTCAAGGTCTTCGTCGTCGCCAATTCCTTCATGAACGTGCCGCGCAGCGACATGATCGAACGGGTCATCGTGCCGGACGGCCCGGATGTCGCCGACGACTGGATCGTCGAGCGCGCCACCGCAAACGACATCGTCATCACCGCCGATATTCCGCTGGCCGGCCGCTGCGTGCGCAACGGCGCCACCGTGATCGGCCCGACCGGCAAGCCGTTCGACGACAATTCCATCGGCATGGCGTTGGCGACGCGCGACCTGATGACCGATTTGCGCTCGGCCGGCGCCACGACGCGCGGCCCGCCGCCGCTGTCAGCCGGCAGGACATCTCGCGGTTTCTCTCGGCGCTGGATCTGGCGGTGGTGCGGTTGAAGAGGAAGCTGGCTTAACTCGTCATCCCGGGCGCGCGCACGCGAAGCGAGCGAGCCCGGAATCGTGGATAACTCCGGCACTCGGATCTGGATCCCGGCTCTCGGCGCTTCGCGCCGTCCCGGAATGACGAGTAGTCTACTCCGCCGCCGCGGCGACGCCGCCGTGCGCCTTCGACCAGCCGGCCGGATCGTCGATGAACTTCTCGACCTCGGCCAGCATCTTGGGCTCGAACTTGCCGCTCGCCTTGGCGACCGCCAGCACGTCGCGCCAGGTGGTGAGGTAGTGCAGCGTGACGCCGATATCGGCGAGGATTTTCCGGCCTTCGGCATAGATGTCGTAGAAGAACAGCACCGAGCAGTGGTCGCATTTGCCGCCGGCGTCGCGGATCGCGTTGACGAAATTGATCTTGCTGCGGCCGTCGGTGGCGAGGTCCTCGACCAGCAGCACGCGCTGGCCCGGCAGCAACTGGCCTTCGATCTGCGCGCCGCGGCCGAAGCCCTTGGCTTTCTTGCGCACATATTGCATCGGCAGGTTGCAGCCGGTCCGCCACCCAGGCGGCGAAGGGAATGCCGGCGGTCTCGCCGCCCGCCACCGCGTCGAGATTGCCGCGGCCGATGTCGCGCTCGATGGCGGACGACCGTGAAGTCCATCAGCGCCGAGCGCACGTCGGGAAACGAGATCAGCCAGCGCGAGTCGTTATAGACCGGGCTCGCCCAGCCCGAGGTGAAGATGAACGGCTTGTCGGTCATGAACCGCACCGCGCCGGTGTCGAGATACATCCGCGCGGTCAGTTCGGCGATGGTCTTTTTGTCGAGGAAGTGGCGGCTTCTGTCATGCGACGGCCCGTATCTCGTTCTGTCATGCCCGGCCTTGTGCCGGGCATCCCGCTTAGGCGAGCACAGTCCTTAACTAAGCGGGATGGCCGGGACAAGCCCGGCCATGACAGCGTGCGGGATAGCTCACTACGGCGCCTTCGGCCCCGCCTTCTTGTACCAATCCGCGATCTGGGCGCCGGTCCAGAACAGCACGTCCTTCTTCTTGCGGATCTTCTCGAAAATCTTGCGGAAATACTTGGCCCGGTGCGGCGCGCCCATGATGTAGGGGTGCACCGAAATCGCCATCACCCGGGCCGAGCCCTTGGCGTCCTTGTGGATCTGCTCGAACTGGTCGATCGCCCGCTCGTAGAACTCGTTGGCCTTGTGATGCTGGATCAGCATCATGGCGACGTCGTTGCATTCCTGGGTATAGGGGATGTTGAGGATCGGCTTGCCGCGGGTCTTCATCCACACCGGCTGATCGTCGAGCACCCAGTCGGCGACGTAGTCGTAGCCTTCCTCGGCCAGGATATCCGGCGTCTCCCAGGTCTCGGTCAGGCCCGGCCCGAGCCAGCCGCGCGGCTTTTTGCCGGTTGCCTTTTTCAGCACCTCGATGCATTTGCGGATGTCGGCGCGTTCGTTCTCGACCTTCTGCATGTTGCGCTGGGTGTAGCCGTGGCCGACGAATTCCCAGTTGCGCTCGACGCAGGCCTTGACGATGTCGGGAAAGGCCTCGACCGCGACGCCGTTGATGTTCATCACGCCGGGAATCTTGAACTCGTCATAGACCTGCAACAGCCGCCAGAAGCCGACGCGGTTGCCGTATTCGTGCCAGCACCAGTTCGGAATGTCGGGCATCGGCGAGCCGCCGGCCGGCGGCGTCAGCACCGTGCGCGGCATGGTCTGGGTCGGGTCCCATTCCTCGACATTGGTGACGGTCCACACCACCATGCGCGCGCCGCCCGGCAGCTTGAGCGGCTTGCGCGTGGTGATCGCGGAATAGTCGAGACGGTCGTTCGGCAGCATGCCGACGGGCGGCTTGGGGAAGTTCATCGCTCAGGCCTTTGTCTGTTGGGTGATACCAATCGAGCATCTGCTCGCCGTTCCAGTGCAGCACGCCGTCGTGCTTGTTGACGTAGTCGTAGATCGCCTCGAGATATTTGATGCGGTGCGGCTGGCCGCTGATGTAGGGGTGGATCGCCAGCGCCACGAATTTCGCGCGGTGCTCGCTCTCGGCGTAGAGCCGGTCGAACTGGTCCGTCGCCAGCTTGAGCAGATAGTCGCTGTTGTGGTGCTGGATCAGCATCAGCGGAATGTCGTTGAGTTCGATGGTGTAGGGCAGGGTCACCAGCGGACCGTTGGCGGTTCTGATCGTGGTCGGCTCGTCGTCATAGACCCAGTCGCCGATATATTTCACGCCCGCCGCGGCCAGCAGGTCGGGCGTCTCCAGCGTCTGCGTCAGGCCGGGCCCGAGCCAGCCGACCGGCCGCTTGCCGGTGAACTTCTGCATGATGTCCATGGTGCGGTTGATCATGCCGGCCTGGTCGGTCTCCTTGTGGATCGGGCCCTGCTCGTAGGCGTGGCCCATGAATTCCCAGCCGGCGTCGCGCGCCGCTTCGGCGACGCGCGGGTAGTCCTCGCAGATGCGCGCATTGGCGGCGAGCGTCGGCTTGATGCCGAGCTTCTTGAACAGTTCGAAGAACCGCCAGCAGCCGACCCGCATGCCGTATTCGTGAAAGCCCCAATGCACCACGTCGGGCATCAGCGATACGCCGGTCGGCGCCGGCAGCAGTTGCCGCGCCATCGGCTTGGCGATGTCCCAGACTTCGTAATTGACGATGGTCCAGAACACGATGCGGGCCTTGCCCGGCAGCTTGAGCGGCGGCCGATCGACGATCGCGGAGTAGTCGGAGCGTTCTTTGGGAATCATCGGACCGGCCATGACACATCCTCAACAATTGCGATGAGATACAATCTCACGCCGTCGCGGCCACGCGCAACCCGACCAGCCGCTCGAGCGTGGCGAGATCCTTCTGCAACACGGCGGAGGCGGCGCGGTGCACCACGGCGCCGCGCTCCAGCACGATGGCTTCGGCGGTCAGCTCCAGCGCGATCTCCGTGTGCTGCTCGACCAGAATGATGGCGATGCTGCGGTCCGACAGCATCAGCTTCATCGCCGCGGCCATTTCATCGACGATCACCGGCGCCAGGCCTTCGAACGGCTCGTCCAGCAGCAGCAGCGACGGATTGGTCATCAGCGCGCGCGCCATCGCCAGCATCTGCTGTTCGCCGCCGGACAACTGGTTGCCCATGTTGCGGCGGCGCTCGTTGAGCCGCGGGAACAGCTTGAACACGGCGGCGAGGTCCCAGGGGCCGGGCCGCGCCGCGACCGTGAGGTTTTCCTCGACCGTGAGCGAGGGGAAAATCTCGCGCTCCTGCGCCACCCAGCCGATGCCGTTGGTGGCGCGCCGGTGCGGCGGCTGGCGCGAAATATCCTGGCCGCGCCAGGCCACGTTGCCGCTGCGCAGTTGCGTGAAGCCCATGATGGTCATCAGCAGCGTCGACTTGCCGACGCCGTTGCGGCCGAGCACCGCCAGGCTGCCGTGCTCGGCCAGCTCCAGCGATATGCCGTGCAGCACCTGGGCCGTCGCCGTAGCCCGCGGTCACCTGATCCAGCTTGAGCAGCGGCTCAGCCATGTTTGCGCGTCCCGAGATAGACCTCGCGCACGCCCGGGTCGGCGGCGATTTCGGCCGGCGAGCCCTGCGTGAAGACGGCGCCGCCGACCAGCACGATGATGTGGGTGGCGAAGCGGAACACCACATGCATGTCGTGCTCGATGAACAGCAGCGTCAGATCGTCGGACAGGCTGGCCACCACCTCGAAGATATCGCCGCTTTCCTCCTGCGGCACGCCGGCGGCCGGCTCGTCGAGCAGCAGCACCTTCGGCTTGGTCGCCAGCGCCAGCGCGATCTCCAGCAGGCGCTGGCGGCCATAGGGCAATTCGCGCGTCGCCTGATAGCAGACGTCGCCGAGCTTGAGCTTCACCAGGATGTCGTAGGCTTCCTCGATCGCCTCGCGGTGGCTGGCGATGTTCTGCCAGAACTTGCCGGCGATGCCGCGCCGTTCCGCCACCACCAGCGTCACCGCTTCGAGCGGATTGAGGCCCGCGAACAGCGTGTTGATCTGGAAGGTGCGCGCCAGCCCGCGCCGCACCCGCTGTTGCGGCTCCAGCGCGGTGACGTCTTCGTCGCCCAAGAAAATCTGCCCGGCATTGGGCGCGATCATGCCGGTCATCAAATTGATCAGCGTGGTCTTGCCGGCGCCGTTCGGTCCGATCAGCGCGTAGCGCGCGCCGACCGGCAGGCTCAATTCGATATCGCGCGCGACCACCAGCGAGCCGAAGCTCTTCGACAGCGCGCGGGTCGCGAGAGCCGGTGCGCTCATCGGCCGCCTCCAGCGCGCGGTCAATTTCGACAGACCGCCGAGAATGCCGTTCGGCAGGAACATCACCACCGCCACCAGCAGGATGCCGATCCAGAAATACCAGAATTGCGGCGCGATGCCGGAGAACTGGTCGCGCGCCATCATGAAGATGGCGGCGCCCACCAGTCCGCCGTAAAGCCGTCCGGCGCCGCCCAGCACCAGCATCACCAGCACGTCGGCGGAGCGCTGGAAGCTGATCGATTCCAGCGACACCGATTCGGTGGTCTGCGCCAGCACCGCGCCGGCGACGCCGGCCATGGCCGCGGCGATGGTGTAGACGGTGCGGATATGGGCGCGGCTGTCGGCGCCGATCGCCCCCATGCGCACCCAGTTTTCGCGAATGCCGCGCAGCGCCAGTCCGAACGGCGAATTGATCAGCCGGCGCGCGCCGAGAAACATCACGAACAGCATCGCCAGCGCATAGCCATAGGCGGTGTAGCCGTAGAGATCGAACTTGAAGACGCCGAGCAGCGGCAGCGTCGAAATGCCTTGCAAGCCGTCGCTGCCGCCGGTCAGCCAATGCGCGCGGTTGGCGGCCTCGAACGCCAGAGCAGGCCGAGGCCGAGCGTGATCATGATCAGCGTCAGATGGCGGAAGCGCGAGACGATGAAGCTGGTGGCATAGCCGAGCAAGGCCGGCCAGCGCGGCGCCGACCAGCATGCCGGAAATACGGCTCGCCCCAGACGAATTTGGAAAACAGGCCGGCGCTATAGGCGCCGATGCCGAAGAACGCGGCGTGGCCGAGCGACACGAGGCCGGCATAACCGAGGATGATGTCGAGCGACAGCGCGAACAGCGCGGTGATGGCGATCTGGCTCGCCAGCGACAGGTAGCTCGGAAACAGAAAGAACGGCAGCAGCGTCGCCAGCCAGAACGCCAGCTCGAGCGGGTGCCAGCGGCTGAGCGCTTGCAGATAGTTTTGCGGTGTCACGGCGGGGAACGCGTTGCTCATGCGCTAGCGCTTCCCGAACAGGCCGGCCGGCCGCCACATCAGCACCGCCACCATGACCAGATAGATCAGAAACGCGCCGAGCTCCGGCACGTAATATTTGCCGGCAATGTCGCTGACGCCGATCAGGAGGCGGCGGCGAACGATCCGGCGATCGAGCCGAGGCCGCCGACCGAGACGATGATCAGGACATAGACCAGGTAGGTGAACGAGAAATTGGGGTCGAGCCCGACGATCTCGATGGCCAGCGCGCCGCCGAGGCCCGGCAAGTCCCGAGCCGAGCGCGAAGGTGACGGCGAAGGTGCGGTCGACGTCGATGCCGAGCCCGCGCGCCATGCGCTGATTATCGACCGCCGCCCGCACCTGCGCGCCGAACCGCGTGTAATCGAGCCCGGCGATCAGCAGCAAGGTCACGACCAGCGCGACGCCGATCAGGAACAGCCGGTAATTGCCAAGCCCGATGCCGAGCAAGGTGGTCGAGCCGCGCAGGAACGCCGGCGTCTCGATCGGCTGCTGCAGCGTGCCGAAAATATAGGCCGCGACCGCCACCGAAATGAAGGCGAGGCCGATGGTCAGCAGCACCTGGTCGAGATCGCTGGCGCGATAGAGCCTGCGATAAAGGACGCGCTCGAGCGCGACGCTGGCCAGCGCCGCTGCCGCAAAGGCCGCCGGCAGGGTCGCCAGGAACGGCCAGTGCAACTCGTTGATCAGCGTGACGGTGACGTAGCCGCCGAGCATGGCGAAGGCGCAATGCGCCAGATTGACGAAATTCATCAGCCCCAGCGTCACCGACAAGCCGACCGACAGCACGAACAGCAACATGCCGTAGGCAATGCCGTCGAACAGGACACCGAAGACGGGAGGCAGCATGGCGGCAGCGGTATCCTTTGCTCAAGCCGGCGGGCGTGACGGCACTTTAACAGACGAATGGGGCGACCGCAGGGGCCGCCCCATCCGAAATTTCTTAAACCGTCGCAACAGCCGATTTACTTGTGCGTCGGGTCCTTAACGTTCTCGATCTTGTCGATACTCGACATTGACGATATGGCCGCCGACCTTTTCCACCTTGCGGATATAGACGGTCTGGACGATGTCGCGGGTCGCCGGATCGATCGAGATCGGGCCGCGCGGGCTTTCCCATTTCATGCCCTTGGCGGCGGCAATCAGCGCTGTCGCCGTCGGCCTTGCCGCCGGTCTTCTTCAGCGCTTCGTAGATCAGGTGCATGCCGTCATAGCCGCCGACCGCGAAGAAGTCCGGGTTGCGCTTGAACTCGGCGTTGAACGCCTTGACGAAGTCGGCGTTCATCTTGGACTTGAGGTTGTAGTCGTAGTGCCAGGCGCTGATGCGGCCGAGGGCGAGATCGCCCAGCGCCTTGACCGCGCTTTCGTCCACCGGCTCGCCGGTCGACAGGATCTTGATCTTCTTCGGGTCCATGCCGCGTTCGGCGAAGGCCTTGCCGATCGCGCCCGGCTGGGCGCCGCCCGGCACGAACACGAAGATCGATTCCGGGATTGAGATCCTTGGCGCGCTGCACGAAGGCCGAGAAGTCCGGATTGGCGACCGGCATGCGCACCGAGCCGACGATTTCGCCGCCGGCGGCCTTGAAGGCGCGCTGGAAGCCCTGCTCGGCGTCGATGCCGGGACCGAAGTCGGTGACCATGGTGTAGGCCTTCTTGACGCCGCCTTTGGTCGCCGCCCAGGTGCCGAGCGTCTCGGCGATCTGCGGCAGCGTCACCGATACGCGCACGATGTAAGGCGACTTTCTCGGTGATCGATCGAGGTCGCCGCGTTCATGTCGACCATCAGCTTCTTGGCTTCGGCCGAGATGCCGGCGGCGCCGAGCGCTTCGGGCGTCAGCGTGAAGCCGGCCAGGATGTCGGCTTTGTCGCGCACGATCAGTTCCTGCGCCAGACGCTTGGCGACGTCGGGGTTCGGGCCGCCGGTGTCCTTGCGGATGATTTCGATTTTCTTGCCGGCGACGGTGTCGCCGTGCTGCTTCATATAAAGCTTGATGCCGTTGTCGATCTGGTTCGCGGTGTCGGCGAACTGGCCGGAATAGGCGCTGATCACCCCGATCTTGACCGTGCCCTGGGCATGGCTAACGACCGGCAGAGCCGTCGCCGCGAGCATGGCGGCGCCGGCAATCAACATACGCTTCATGGACTATCCTCCCCATCGATACCGTAGGACGTATCGTTGCGGCTAGAATGCCCGAGATTGCCGGCAAAGAAAAGCACCGAACGCGACGCGTCCGCCAGCAATAATCTTCCTCGGCCGTTCGGCGATAGCAGGGATCCCAACTGTTTTCCGTAGGGTCGCGGATGGGATGCCGCCCCTGGAGGGGCCCATGGTCGTCACGCCACCGCGACGACGCGCTGCAACGTAGCGCGCAGCCCTGCCGCGGCATCCGCGCCGAACGAGGTCTCGAATTCCTTCTGCGCCTTGCGCCAATGCACGGCGGCCGCCTTGAATCGGGCCTGTCCGGCCGCAGTCAACGAGACGCTGCGGGTGCGCCCGTCGGGCCCTGGACCCACGGCCACCAGCCGGTCGCGCTCCAGCGGCCCCAGCGCGCGCCCGAGCGCGGTACGTTCCATCACCATGGTGTCGGCGAGCTTGCCGATCGGCATCGGGCCGAGCCGCGAGAGCTTCGACAGGATAGAATATTGCGACGAACGCAGGCCGGTCTGCGACAAATGCCGGTCATAAGCCTGGCTGAGGTGGCGCGCGGCCTGGCGCAGCGCCAGGCAGTTGCAGGGCGTCTGGTCGGACTGGAATGCCGGCCCGGCATCCGGCCCCGTGGTTTTCGGCATGGCCCGTGTCCTCAAATCGGCGAACGCTGCTCTTGCCAATACATGCATATGCATGTATCAAAGTCAATAGAATAGTGCATATGCACATATCTGGCACCGAGAAACGAAAGGCCCTGTGATGGATCCGCGAACCCGAATGCTGCTGGAAGCACCGGTCGTGAGCACCATCATGCGGCTCGCGCTGCCCAACGTCTTGATCATGGTGGTGCAGGCCTCGATCGGACTGATCGAAACATATTTCGTCGCCAAGCTCGGCCTCGACGCGCTGGCCGGCATGGCGCTGGTGTTTCCGCTGTTCATGCTGCTGCAGATGGTGTCGGCCGGCGCGATGGGCGGCGGCATATTGTCGGCGATCGCGCGCGCGCTCGGCTCGGGCCAGCGCGACCGCGCCCACGAACTAGTGTGGTCGGCGGTCGCCATCACGGTGCTGCTCGGCGCGCTGACGACATTGCTGGCGATCCTGTTCGGGCCGCGGCTCTACGCGCTGATGGGCGGGCAGGGCGGCTCGCTCGCCGCGGCGGTGACTTATTCGACGCTGGTGTTTGCTGGCGCCGTGCCGCTTTGGCTGTTCAATTCGTTCGCGGCCATGATCCGCGCCACCGGCAACATGTTCTTCCCCGCGGCGGTGATCATCGCCGGCGCCTTGGTGCTGATTCCGCTGTCGCCGCTGCTGATCTTCGGCGTAGGGCCATTCCCGCATCTCGGCATTGCCGGCGGCGCGGTCGCGGTGCTGTTCTATTACGTCATCGGCTGCGCGACCTTCGCGGCCTATATCTGGTCGGGCCGCGGCGTGCTCAAACCGCCGAAGCTGCCGCCTCATCTCACCTGGGGGCCAATGCGCGACATTTTGCGCGTCGGCGCCGTGTCGTCGATCGTCAGCCTGTCGACCAATGTCAGCATCGCGGTTGCCACCGGCCTCGCCGGTCTGATCGGTCCCGCGGCGGTCGCAGGCTACGGCACCGCGGCGCGGCTGGAATATCTGCTGGTGCCGCTGGTGTTCGGACTGGGCGCGCCAGTCGCCGCGATGGTCGGCACCAGCATCGGCGCCGGCCGCAAGGATCGCGCGTTGAAGGTGGCCTGGACCGGCGCGCTGATCGCCGGCGGCATCACCGAAACCATCGGCGTTGCCGCGGCCTTGTTCCCGCACGCCTGGCTGACATTGTTCGGCAGCGATCCGGCCATGCTCGCAGCCGGCACGCAATATCTGCACATCGTCGGGCCGGCTTTCGGATTTTTCGGCGGCGGCCTTGCGCTTTATTTCGCCTCGCAAGGCGCCGGCCGCGTCGGCTGGCCGATGATGGTGGCGGTGCTGCGCGTCGTCATCGCCGCCGGCGGTGGCTGGTTCGCCGTGATGTGGTTCGGCGGCAGCGCCGGATTATTTGCAACCCTCGCTGCCGCATTGGTGATATTCGGCCTCGCCAATGCCGCCGCGGTTGCGGGCGGCGTCTGGTTCAAGCAACCTGCAAGCCCGGCTGCGTCAAAGCCGGTGCCGGCCGCGCAAGCTTCGTAAGGAGACACCGTTGGGCGAAACGCGAACGCTGCTCTTTTTCGACGATCTCAGCCCCGGCCAGAAATTTCGCGGCGAATTAAAAGCCGAGATCGATGCCGCCGCGATCAAGGCCTTCGCCGGGCAATTCGACCCGCAGCCATTTCATCTCGACGAGTCTGCCGCCGAAGCGACTTTCTTCCGCGGGCTTGCCGCCAGCGGCTGGCACACCGGCTCGCTGACCATGCAGCTTCTGGTCACCGACGGGCCGCGGCTTGCCGGCGGCGTCATTGGCGCCGGCACCGAGGAATTGCGCTGGCCGCGGCCGGTGCGGCCCGGCGACACGTTGCGCATCGAAAGCGAAGTGCTGGCGTTGCGGCCGTTGCTGTCGCGACCGGAGCAGGGCCTGGTCAAGATGCGCACCACCACGTTCAATCAGAACGATGAGCCGGTCCAGATCATGGTCGCCAATCTGGTGGTGGCGCGAAAGGCGAAATAGAAATCAGGCGACCTTCTTGCCCCACAGCCTTGCCGAGGCGATATCGGCGCCTTCGCGGATCGAGCGCAGCTTCAGCCACACCGCCGGCTCGATCACCCATTCCCTGTTCGTGAAGGTGCCGAAGCCGCAGTCGGTCGAGGCGATCACGCGCTCGCGGTCGCCGACCGTGCTGACCGCTTCCTCGATGCGCCGCGCCACGACTTCCGGATGCTCGACGAAATTGCTGGTGGTCTCGACCACGCCGGGGATCAGCAGCATGTCCTTCGGCAGCGGATGCTTCTTCAGCGCCGCGTATTCATGGGCGTGGCGCGGATTGGAGAACTCGATCGACAGCGCGCCGACCTTGGCCTGATACAGCGCCGGCAGAATGGTGCCGAGCGGCACGTCGTGGATATGCGGGCCTTCCCAGTTGCCGTAACAGACATGCAGCCGCACGCGGTCGCGCGGAATGCCCTCGATGCCGGCGTTGATCGCCGCCACATGCGCCTCGACCCGCTTGACGAATTGGGCGTCGTCCAGATCGCGGTACATCATGGTGCGGTCCATGGCGAGATCGGGCGCGTCGATCTGCAGGATCAGACCGGCTTTGTTGATCGCCAGATATTCGTTGCGCATTTCGCGCGCGATCGCCGCCAGATATTTATCGTGGCTGTCGTAATAGGCGTTGAGCATGGTCGACGAGATGATGCCGGGCGACGGCGCGGTCATGAACTGTTCGGCGAATTTGCCCGCCGCGATCTTCTTGAAGCGCGCCAGCTCGCTCTCGATCGGCTTGATGTCGAGATATTTCAACTCGCTCTGACACTCCGGCGCGTTCTGCTGCTTGCTGGTATGCGGGAAACGCCGCAGCAGGCTCGCCACCAGTTCGGGGAATTCCTCGAATTCCTGGCCGCGCCGGCGCTTCGACACGCCGCCGAAGCCCGACATGCGCTGCGGCACGTAGGTCTGGAAGCCGACGCGCTGCTGCTCGCCGTCATTGCCGATGTCGATGCCGGCCGAAACCTGCTTGTCGACGACATGGCCGACCGCCTTGTCCATTTCCGCCGCCATTTCCTTGGCGTCGAAACTCTCGCCGGCTTCCTGGCGCACCAAGAGGTCGGACAGCTTCTCGTTGCGCGGCAGGCTGCCGACATGGGTGGTCAGAATGCGGTCCCGGCTGAAGATCATCGATTTCGCTCCCGTTTGGCCGTCATTGCGGCCAGTTCGTTGCCCCTGCATAATACGGAAAGTCTCGGGAGGACAACAAAATGACCGTCGCCAATGCGCGAACGGCAGGGCTGAGCGCGGCGGATTTGGTGGGCCAAGTTCCGCTGGGCAAAGTCCCACGCGAATACAACTTCGCCGCCGACGTCCTGCAACGCAATCTCGATGCCGGAAGAGCCTCAAAGCCGGCCTATATCGACGCGCGCGGGGTCACGACCTACGGCCAGCTCGCCGACCGGGTGGCGCGCTTCGGCGCGGCCTTGCGCGGGCTGGGCGTCAGGCGCGAGGAGCGCGTGCTGCTGGCGCTCACCGACACGATCGACTGGCCGGTAGCGTTTCTCGGCTGCCTGAAGGCCGGCATCGTCGCCGTGCCGGTCAACACGCTGCTGACCGAGGACGACTATCGTTTCATGCTGGCCGACAGCCGCGCCAAATGCCTGGTGGTGTCGGAGGTGCTGTATTCGAAATTCGAGAAGCTGATTGCCGAGAGTCCCGATCTCGAACACGTCGTGGTCTCGGGCGCCAATCCCCACGGCTATCGGTTGTTCGATGATTTGATCGGCGCCGACGAGCCGGAGCCTTACACCGCGCCGACGGTGGCCGACGATATCGCGTTCTGGCTCTACACCTCGGGCTCCACCGGCAAGCCGAAAGGCGCGGTGCACGTGCACGCCAGCCTGAAGCTCACCGCCGATCTTTACGGCACGCCGGTCGCCGGCCTCAAGGACAGCGACGTGGTCTATTCGGTGGCCAAGCTGTTCTTCGCCTACGGCCTCGGCAACGCCATGACGTTTCCTCTGTCGGTCGGCGCCACCACGGTGCTGCTGGGCGACCGGCCGACCCCCGAAGGCGTCGCGGATCTGCTGCGCAAGCATCCGATCACCGTGTTGTTCGGCGTGCCGACCTTCTACGCCGCCTTCCTCAACAGCCCGAGCGCGCCGCAGAAATCGGAAATCAAATTGCGCCGCTGCCAGTCGGCAGGCGAAGCCTTGCCGGAAGGTGTGGCGAAGAATTTCTACGACCGCTACGGCATCGAGATTTCCGATGGGCTCGGCACCACCGAGATGCTGCACATCTTCCTGACCAACCGGCCGGGCGACAATAAATACGGCACCACCGGAAAAGCCGTGCCCGGTTACGACATCAAGCTGGTCGGCGAGGATGGCCAGACGGTCAAGCAAGGCGAGATGGGCGAGCTCTATGTGCGCGGGGCCACCAATGCGCTGATGTACTGGAACAACCGCGAGAAATCGCGCGATACCTTCCGCGGCGAATGGACCCGCTGCGGCGACAAATATATCGAGGATGCCGACGGCTATTATGTCTGCTGCGGCCGCGCCGATGACATGCTGAAAGTCTCCGGCATGTATGTCTCGCCGTTCGAGGTCGAGGCGGCGCTGTCGTCGCATCCGGATGTGCTGGAAGCCGCGGTGGTCGGCTGGAACGACGACCAGAAGCTGGTGAAGCCGAAAGCCTTCGTCGTGCTGAAGTCGCCGGACAAAGCCAGTGACGCGCTGGTCCGTACCCTGCAGGAGCATTGCAAGCAGAAGCTCGCGCCCTACAAGTACCCGCGCTGGATCGAATTCCGCAAAGACCTGCCGAAGACCGCGACCGGCAAGATCCAGCGGTTCAAGTTGCGGGCGGAGCAATAGTTGTCGTCCCCGCGAGGCGGGCCCGTGACGCTCGGTGCGGGTACGGAGCCCCGGGCATCGCCGGAGGGAGCACAATGAGATAGATGACACTTCCCGACTCCGGCTTTCTCTCCATCGGCACGCAGCGTCTGGAATACCGCTTCATCGGCCCGCGGCCGGGCGAAGCGCCGACGCTGGTGCTGCTGCATCAAGGCCTCGGCTGCGTCGGGATGTGGGAGGATTTCCCCGAAAAACTCCAGGCCGCGACCGGTTGCGGCGTCTTCGTCTATTCGCGCGCCGGCTACGGCCAGTCGAGCCCGGTCGAATTGCCGCGGCCGATGTCCTTCATGCACACGGAAGCGCAGGACACCCTGCCGCAAATTCTCGACGCCATCGGCTTCCAGCGCGGCCTGCTGATCGGCCACAGCGACGGCGCCTCGATTGCCGCGATCTACGCCGGCTCGCATCAGGATCACCGCATCGGCGGCGTGGTGCTGATCGCGCCGCATTTCATCGTCGAGGACGTGACCATCAAGGCCATCGCCGAGATGCGCGACGCCTACGAGACCGGCGACCTGCGTGCGAAGATGGCGCGTTGGCATGCCGACGTCGACGCCACCGCGCGCGGCTGGAGCGACGTCTGGCTGAAAGGCGATTTCCAGAAGTGGGATCTCACCGAATTTCTCGCCTATATCCGCGTGCCGATGCTGATCGTGCAGGGCGAGGACGATAATTACGGCACGGTCAGGCAAATCGAGATCGCGCAGGAGGAATGCTACTGCCCGGTCGAGGTCGCGCTCTTGCCGGGCATCAAGCACGCGCCGCAGCGCGAAGCGCCGGAGGTGACGTTGAAAGTGGTGACGGAGTTTTTGGAAGGGTAATGCAATAACAGTGTCATCGCCCGCGAAAGCGGGCGATCCAGTAACCGCAATCGCTTCGATTGAATCGCAGCTCTGAGGATACTGGGTCCCCCGCTTTCGCGGGGGACGACAGCATCAACCCTTACTCCGCCGCCTGTTTTGCCGCCGCGCCATGCGCGGAGACCAGATAATCCATCGCCGCCTGCACGCCGCCCTTCTTGATCGGAACGCCGGCCAGTTGCAGCGCCATTTCGGTGGCGGCAAGCCCGCCGATCATCGCGGCGTCGTTGACGTCGCCGAGATGACCGATGCGGAAATACTTGCCGGCATAGGCGCCGAAGCTGGCGCCGTAGGAGATGTTGAAGGTGTCGAGCGCGAGCGCGCGGAACTTGTCGGCGTCATGGCCCTCCGGCAGCAAGATCGCCGTGATGGTCGGCGAATACTGGCCGGCGTTCATATTGAGGTTTTCCAGTCCCCAGGCCTTGACCGCGCGGCGGGTGGCTTCCGCCAGCCGGTCGTGACGGGCGAACACGTTGTCGAGGCCTTCCTCGTGCAGCATCTCGATGCCGACGGCGAGGCCCTGCAACATCTGCGTGCCCGGCGTGTAGGGGAAGAAGCCGACCTTGTTCATGGCCAGCATTTCGTCCCATGCCAGGAACGACTTCGGCAGCTTGGAGGTCTTGTTGGCGGCCAGCGCCTTGTCGCTGATCGCATTGAACGACATGCCGGGCGGCAGCATCAGGCCCTTCTGCGCGCCGCCGACGGAAACGTCGACGCCCCACTCGTCGTGCCGGAAGTCGGTCGAGGCCAGCGAGGAGATCGTATCGACCATCAGCAACGCCGGATGACCGGCGGCATCGATCGCCTTGCGGATCTCGGCGATCGGCGTGAGCGCGCCGGTCGAGGTCTCGTTGTGCAGGACGCAAACCGCCTTGATCTCTTTGTTCTTGTCTTCGCGCAGCCTGGCTTCGACGGCCTTCGGGTCGGCGCCGTGACGCCAGTCGCTGGCGATGAACTCGGGCTTGAGGCCGAGCTTCTCGGCCATCTTCTTCCACAGCGTCGCGAACTGGCCGGTCTCCAGCATCAGCACCTTGTCGCCGGGCGACAGCGTGTTGACCAAGGCGCCTTCCCAGGCGCCGGTGCCGGTCGCGGTATAGATCACCACCGGGTTGGAGGTCTTGAAGATGGTCTTGATGCCGTCGAGGCAGCGTTTCGCCAGCCTGGAGAATTCCGGACCGCGATGGTCGATGATGGGGGTATCCATCGCCCGCAGGATGCGGTCGGGCACGGGCGTCGGTCCCGGGATATGCAGCAGATGTCTGCCGACCGGACGCGAGGAATTCTTAGCCATGGGCATACGCTCCTAAACCGCGGCATTTAAAGGATTGGCGTGGACAGGCCACCGGCGCGTCCCGGCCAGGGAGCGGCGCTTGTGGCGTTGAACTATGAATGCGACATTGCGGTCAAGCGGTTTTCCGCGCAGCAACCAAGCCTTTCATGCATAAGACGCTTTGGGCACGACCAGGATTGATGCCGTGGCAGTGGTAATGCCGGGCCTGGAACGGCGGCTGAAGGCCGAGTTGAGCGGGGATGTGTATTTCGACCGCTATAATCGCGGCCGTTATGCCGCCGATGCCTCGCATTACCAGGTTACCCCGGTGGGCGTGGTCGCCCCGCGCACGATAGAAGAAGCCGAACGGGCGATAGGAATTGCCCGTGATGAAGGCGCCACGGTTCTGGCGCGCGGCGGCGGCACCTCGCAGGCCGGCCAGACGGTGGGCGATCTCGCTCGTCGTCGACTGCTCGAAATATCTCACGCGGGTGATCGATCTCGACGTCAAAGGCCGGCAATGCACGGTCGAGCCCGGCATCGTGCTCGACGATCTCAACCGCCAGCTTAAAGCCCACGGCCTGTGGTTTCCGGTCGATATCTCGACCTCGTCGCGCGCCACCATCGGCGGCATGGCCGGCAACAATTCCTGCGGCGGCCGTAGCCTGCGTTACGGCACCATGCGCGACAACGTCATCGCGATCGACGCGCTGTTGGCTGACGGCACGTTGGCGCAGTTCGGGCCGATAGGCCGTAATATCAACGACGTGCCGCCGCTGCTGCGGCCGCTGGTTGCAGGACCTGCTGGCGATCGGCGCGCGCGAAGCCGACGAGATCGCCGCGCGCTTCCCGAAAGTGCAGCGCCGCGTCGGCGGCTACAATCTCGACGCGTTGGTGCAAGGTTCGTATCTTGGCAAGAATGACGTCAATCTGGCCCACATTCTGGTGGGCGGCGAAGGCACGCTCGGCTTTTCCACCCGCATCGAATTGAAACTGTCGCCGCTGTTGGGCCGCCGCGCCGTCGGCGCGGTCCACTTCGGCAGCTTCTACGAGGCGATGAACGCCGCCCAGCACATCGTGCGGCTCAAGCCGATCGCGGTCGAGCTGATCGACTCCACCATGATCGAGCTGGCGCGCGCGATCGACATCTTCCGGCCGACGCTGGAAAAATTCGTGCGCGGCACGCCGGCCGCCATTCTGCTGGTCGAATTCGGCGAGGACGACCACGAGGAAAACCTGCGCCGGTTGCGGCAGCTTAAAGAGACGATCGGCGATCTCGGATTCGATTGGAACAACAGCGGCGCCAAATGGGGCGGCGTCGCCGAAGTGCTCAATCCCGAATTGCAGGCCGCCATCACCGAGGTGCGCACCTCGGGCCTCAACATCATGATGTCGATGAAGCAGGCCGGCAAACCGGTGTCCTTCGTCGAGGATTGCGCGGTGCCGCTCGAGCATCTTGCCGACTACACCACGCGGCTGACGGAAATCTTCGAGAGAAACGGCACCACCGGCACCTGGTACGCGCATGCCGGCTCGGGCTGCCTGCATGTCCGCCCGATCCTCAATCTGCGTCAGGACAAAGACGTCCATGCCATGCGCGCGATCGCCGAAGAGGCCTTCGCCATGGTGCGCGAATACAAAGGCTCGCATTCCGGCGAGCACGGCGACGGCCTGGTGCGTTCGGAATTCAACGAACCGATGTTCGGCTCCAGGCTGGCGCGCGCCTTCGAGGAGGTGAAAGACCGCTTCGATCCCAACGGCCTGTACAATCCCGGCAAGGTGGTGCGGCCGCCGAAATTCGATGACCGCAGCCTGTTCCGTTACAAGCCGGATTATCGCGGCGAGGACGTCAAGACGCATCTCGACTGGTCGGCGTTTTCCGGCAGCGGCGGCGGTTTCCAGGGCGCCATCGAGATGTGCAACAACAACGGCGCCTGCCGCAAGCTCGCCGGCGGCGCCATGTGCCCGAGCTATCGCGTCACCCGCGACGAGCGCGACGTCACCCGCGGCCGCGCCAACACGCTGCGGCTGGCGATCACCGGGCAGCTCGGCCCGGATGCGCTCGCCTCCGACGAGATGGCCGACACGCTCAGTCTTTGCGTGTCCTGCAAGGCGTGCCGGCGCGAATGCCCGACCGGCGTCGACATGGCGCGCATGAAGATCGAAGTGCAGGCCGCGCGCGCCGCAAAGCACGGCCTCACGTTGCACGACCGGCTGGTCGGATGGCTGCCGCGCTACGCGCCGTTCGCGGCGCGCCACCCGGCGCTGTTCAACCGGCGCGACCACAGTCCGTTTCTGCGCCGGATGTCGGAGACCTTTGCCGGCTTCTCGGCCAAGCGCAGCCTGCCGAAATGGCGCGGCGACATTTACCGCGACCGCGCCGATTGGCCCTATCGCGCCGCCGGCGACGGCGCCGCCGAGCCGCCGCGCGAAGTCGCGCTGTTCGCCGACACCTTCAACCGTTATTTCGAGCGCGAAAATCTCGACGCCGCCATGACCGTGCTGACCGCCGGCGGCTATCACGTCCACGCCGTGACGCCGAAGGATGGCAATGCGCGGCCACTGTGCTGCGGCCGCACTTTTCTCTCCGTCGGCGCGATCGGTCAGGCGCTAAAGGAAATGCAGCGCACGCTCGATGCGCTGGCGCCTTATGTGTTGCGCGGCGTGCCGGTGATCGGCCTGGAGCCGAGCTGCCTGTTCACCTTCAAGGACGAATTGCCGGCGCTGCTGAAGGGCGATGCGGTCGATGCATTGGCTGCCAATGCGCTGCTGCTGGAGGAATTCCTCGCCCGCGAGCAAAAGGAAGGCCGGCTCAACCTGCCGCTCGGCCCGCTGCCGAAAAAGGCCTTGCTGCACGGCCATTGCCACCAGAAAGCATTCGACGCCATGGGCGCGGTCGAGGGCGTCCTGAAGCTGATCCCGGAGCTTGCCGTCGAAACCGTGGAATCGAGCTGCTGCGGCATGGCGGGCTCATTCGGCTATGACGCCGCCACCATCGACGTCTCGCTCAAGATGGGCGAACTGTCGCTGCTGCCTGCGGTGCGAAAGAGCGCGGACGATGCGCTGATCGTCGCCGACGGCACGTCGTGCCGGCATCAGATCCACGACGGCTCCGGCCGCGACGCGCTGCATGTCGCGCGCGTCTTGGCGATGAGCATTGCCGCCGGGAGCGGCTAGCCGCCGTAAAATACGTGGATCAGCACCAGCGAGAACCACGGCACGTAAGTGCACAGCAGCAGGACCGCGACCAGCACGCCGATGAAGCCAAGATTGGCTTTTGTCGTCGCCCAGATATCCGATTTGGCGATCGAGCAGGCCGCGATCAGCACGGAAGCGACCGGCGGCGTCTGCTGGCCGATGGCGAGATTGAGCGTCAGCACTAGGCCGAAATGGATGGGGTCGATGCCGACCTGGTGCACCAGCGGCATCACGATCGGCACGGTCAGGATGATGGCCGCTGCCGAATGCAGGAACATGCCCAGGATCAGGAAAAAGATGTTGAGCAGCAGCAGCACCATGTAGGGATTGCTGGTGATGCCGACGATCGATTTGGCGAGCGTCTGCGGCAACTGGCTTTCGGTCAGGAACACACCGATCAGCGCGGAGGCGGCGACCAGCAGCATGACCACCGCGGTCTGCAACGCCGAATCCACCAGCGCGCGATAGAACGACTTAAAGTCGATGTCGCGATAGATGAAAACGGAAATGCCCAGCGCCGCCAAGACGGCGACCGCGGCGCCTTCGGTGGCGGTGACGAAGCCGCCGAAGATGCCGCCCAGGATGATCACCGGCAACGACAGCGCCCAGGCCGCCTCGCGCGTCGCCTGGATCAATTTGTTCAGCGAGAAACGCTGCTCGACCGGGAAATCGTTTTTCCAGGCGTAGTAGTAGCACAGCGCCATCAGCGAAAGCCCGCCGAGCAGGCCCGGAATGAAGCCGGCGACGAACATCTTCACCACCGATTCTTCCGCCATCGCCGCGTAGAGGATCATCGGGATCGACGGCGGGATGATGATGGCCAGGCTTGCGGCCGAGGACGAAATCGCGGCGGCGAATTCCTTCGAATAGCCGCGCGACTTCATTGCCGGGATCAGCAGCGTGCCGAGTGCGGCGACGCCGGCCACGGCCGAGCCGGATATTTCGGCAAAGAACATCGAAGCGCCGACCGTCACCATTGCCAGGCCGCCGCGGACGAAACCGAGCAGCGCCGTCGCCAGATTGATCAGGCGGCGCGAGATAGTCGACGCGTTCATGATGCCGCCGGCGAAAATGAACAGCGGCACCGCCAGCAGCGGGAAGTTGGTGGCGCCTTCGAACATGACCAGTGCCACGTTCGGCAGCATCTGCGAACCTTGCATGATCCAGATCGCGGCGACCGCGACCACGCCAAGCGCGACCGCGACCGGCACGTTGACCAGCACCAGCGCGAACATTCCGATCAGCATCAGGGCGATGGTCATGACGGTCGCGCCCTTTCGGTGGCTTCCACCGGGTCGATGCCGACCGACTCCAGCGCTTCCTTGACCTCATGATCGACCAGCGGCCCGCGCCGCGCCTCGCGCAACAGCTCGGGCAGCTTGAGCAGTTCGGCGATCACGAAAAGCACGGCGGTGATAGGGATAACGGATTGGGTAACCTGCAGCGACAATTCGGGGATGGAGACCAGCGTATCTCCCTTGAGTATCTGCACCACCCTGATCCCGGTATAGGCGAGCAGCGCAAAGAAGAAGATGGTGACGGCGGACGAGAAGGCGGTCGCGGCCACACGCCAGTTCGCGGGCAGCGCGTTGACCAGACCCGGGAAAGCCGATATGGGCGCCGCGCAGCGCCGCCAGCGCGCCGGCGTAATAGGTCAGCCAGCATAGCGAGATCGAGGCCACTTCGTCGTACCAGACCAGCGATTGTCCGGCCCAGCGGAAGACGAAGCCGGCGACGATGATCAGCGTGACCCCGACCATCAGCAAGGCTGCGATGACTTCGAGCACGCGATCGTAGATTTTGCGGAATGCTGCCATGGAACCGACGCGGGCCTTGTTCGAGTTCGTCATGCCCGGCATAAAGCCGGGCATGACGGAGTTTGTTGACGCACCGGTATTTCGGTCTCTACGGCCGGCGTTTTGTGCAAGCGATGACGTACCTTAATTCACGATCCCTTGGCGAGAGCCAGCGACTTGTCGATCAGTTCCTTGCCAAGCGGGACTTCCTTGGAAAATTCCTCGTAGACGCCTTTGCTGGCGGCAATGAAGGCCGGCTTGTCGGCTTCGTTCACCTGGATGCCGGAGGTTTTCATCTTGCCGATCAGTTCGCCGTCGAGCTTGGCGGCGAGCTTGAGAATATCCGGCTCCACTTCCTTGGCGGTGTCGGCAACGATCTTTTGCACGTCCGGCGGCAGCCTCGACCAGCTGGCGCCGGCGGTGACGAAGGCCGGCGTATAGACGTGGCCGGTCAGCGACAGATATTTCTGAACTTCCTGGAATTTCTGCGAATAGATTTGCGTCAGCGGATTTTCCTGGCCGTCCATCACGCCGGTCTGCAGCGCGACGAAAACTTCCTTCAATTCCATCGGCGAGGGGCTGGCGCCATAGGCCTTGAACATCTTGACGCGCCAGACGCCGCCGGGCACGCGCAGCTTGATGCCTTGCAGGTCGGCCGGCTTCACGATCGGCCGTTTGTTGTTGGTGATTTCGCGGTAGCCGTTTTCCCAGACGCCGATGATGTGATAGCCGGCTTTGTCGGCGATCGGCCCGAGGATCGGCCGCACCACCTTGTCGGCGATGCGCGCGGCATGGCCGCGGTCCACCACCAGATACGGCATTTCGAACACGCCGAATTCCGGCGCGACCGAGGTCATCACGGTCGATGGCAACGCCAGGTCGACGGTGCCGAGCTTGAGCTTCTTGAGCAGTTCGCCGTCGCCGCCGAGCTGGCTCGAGCCGTAGACCACGACCTTGGCCTTGTTGCCGAGCTTGGCATTGACGCGTTGCGCGAACAGGTCGGCCGATTGCGCGAACAGCGAGCCGGGCGCGCCGACGTGGCCGAACTTGATTTCAGTCTGTGCGCTGGCGCTCGCCACCGACAGAACGGTGGCGAAGGCGAATGTAGCTAAGGCTTTTGCTGACAACATGCGTATCCTCCCGAGGATTTTATGGATCCGCTGGCTTGCCTGAGATGGGCCCCGGCCGCCGCGGTTATTATTTTGATTATAAATGCAAAACTGCGCGGATTAGGCAAGAAGTCGATTGTCGCGGCAGCTCTGCGCCGCGGAACCGGCCTAGAATCGCAGGTTTAGCCCGACCGTCAGCCAATGGGCGTTTTCGCCGGCGATGTTGTGGCCCCAGATTACGTCAATATCGACCTTGTCCTGCGGCGTGAAACGCAGGCCGAGCTGGGTCCTCGGCTGGCGGATCGTGTTGGCTGGCGGCAGCGCGCCTTCGTCCAGTATCCGGCAAACGGCCGGCCTGGCCGTAGACCTCGCCGATCAAAGTCAGCGGCTTGACGAAATTCCATTCAAAGCCCGCGCCCCAGGTCAGGTAATGGATCTTGGCGGCATTATCGTATAGCCAGCCGCCGTTCAGGTTGATGCGGAACTTGTCCGCGACCTGAAACGTGGCCGGCAGGTAGATGAACCCGCCGGTATTGGCGCCGCTGATCAGGTCCCAGGTGCTGCCGCCGGCAATGCCAAGCCCGAACGGGTGGCCGTCGACCGGAATGAGATTGGCCTTGGCCTTGAGCGTACCGCTGGTACCCCAGACGCCGTCGTCGCGCGAACGCTGGAGTTGACCGCCGAGTTCGAGCGGGATGCCGAGCTTGACGACACAGGCCGGCGAGGCGACCGCGATGAAGTCGTGATTGGCCGCGGCCGACGCCCATGACTCGACCTTGCAGTCGCCCGGCTTGCCGACCTCGGCGTCGTCGACCACGAATGCGCCGCCGGCGGCGTTTGCATGTATCGGCAGCAGGACCGCTGCAGCGACCAGCATTAACGGCGCAATACCGCCCCACCGCAATTGTGCACGCATCGAAATAATTGCCGCCCGCGTCGCTTCACCGCCGGTTGCGGCGAATGATTCGTGACCGCGTCATTCTAGGGGCGGGCTTGCGACTTGTAATGAATAAAAACGAGGAAAGCCGAGGACTGACGCCGGTTGAGGCTCAGGTCCCTAACAGTTGCGCCAGCCATTCCGGCCGGAAATTCAGCCCGGCAAAGCCGGCAATCCCGAAAACCAGGCCAAGCGTGCCGGATCCCCAGGCGATGTAGAGCAGCGGCATAGCTGTCGACCAGGGAGGCGACCGCGGCCACCGCGATCGCTATCGAGGAAAACGCCTCCGACATGTCAAATTGGTCGTCGCGGAAATTGAGCCGGTCATATTCCTTTTCCTGGCCTTCCGCCTTGGCGCGGGTTTCTTTCGAGCGTCCCTCGTATTTCTTGATGTCGGCTTCGAACGCGGCCGCCTGCTTGGCCGCGAGCGCCTTGTCGAAATTGCCCGCGGTCTCCAGCAGCCGCAGTTGCGCCAGCCCGTTCTCGTCGAGATGCAGCTTGAGGCGCGAGGCCTGATACTCCGCCCAGCCATCGACCGCGTCGGCCTTGGCCTTCTGCATGGCCTGGCCGATGTTGTTGTCCTTGATGTTTCGACGACCGCCATGAATACCGACAGGATCACCACCGTGACGGCGACCAGATTATTGAGCCGCTTGTCCGAGCTTTCGGTCTTGATGTCCGCGTCCATTGGTCCCCCCGGCGACTGATTGCGCAGCCTAGCTTGAAACCGCAATCTTTGCTGCTGCCCCGGCCATCGGCTTGCGCTATCTTTTAGCGCTGCCGGCTGAGGAGAATAAATTGCAATTGGGGAATATCTGTCGAGTAGCAACCGCGCTGGCCGTCATGCTGGCCGCGGGCGCGACCCCGGCGCAGGCGCTCGACAAGGTGCGCTTCGGCACCAATTGGGTGGCCGAGGCCGAGCATGGCGGCTACTACCAGGCGCTCGCCGACGGCACCTACGCCAAATACGGCCTCGACGTCACCATCGTGCCGGGCGGGCCGAACGTGAACAACCGCATTCTGCTTCCCGTCGGCAAGCTCGACTTCTTCATGAGCGCCAACACGCTGCAGTCTTTCGACGCGGTCGAGCACGACATCCCGACCGTGGTGGTGGCGGCGAGCTTCCAGAAGGACCCGCAGGTGCTGCTCGCGCATCCCGGCAAGGCCGAAAAGTTCGAAGACCTGAAGAAGCTGACGCTGTTCGTTTCCAAGGAAGGCATGGCCAGCTATTTCCAGTGGCTCAAAGCCGACTACGGTTTCGACGAGTCGAAGGTCAAGCCTTACACCTTCAACGCCCAGCCGTTCCTCGCCGACAAGAATTCGGCGATGCAGGGCTATGTCACCTCCGAGCCTTACGCGATCGAAACGCAGGGCGGCTTCAAGCCGAAAGTGTTCCTGCTCGCCGACGCAGGGCTTCAACGCCTATTCGACCTTGATCGAGACCAGGCGCGATCTGGTCGAGAAGCAGCCCGACCTGGTGCAGCGCTTCGTCGATGCCTCGGCGATCGGCTGGTACCACTACATCTACGGCGACAGCGCGCCGGGAAACGCGCTGATCAAGAAACAGAATCCGGAGATGACCGACGCGCTGCTCGCCTATTCCATCGCCAAGATGAAGGAATACGGCATCGTCGATTCCGGCAACTCGGTAAAGCTCGGCATCGGCGCCATGACCGACGCGCACATGAAAAGCTTCTTCGACAAGATGGTGCACGCCGGCGTGGTCAAGGCCGGGCATCGATTACAAGCGCGCCTACACGCTGCAATTCGTCAACAAGGGCGTCGGCGTCGATCTGCGGCCCAAATGAGTCCGGCAGGCAGCCCCATCGTTTCGCTGCGCAATGTCGGCAAGACGTTCGAGCGCGGAACGGTGGCGCTCGATGATTTCAATCTCGACCGTCGCGCTCCGGCGAATTCGTGTCGCTGCTCGGCCCGTCCGGCTGCGGCAAGTCGACCGCGCTGCGCATCATTGCCGGCCTGAGCGCGGCCACCGCGGGTTCGGTGGAATGGCCGGGCGGCGCCGGCAAGCTCGGCTTCGTGTTCCAGGATCCGACCTTGATGCCGTGGGCCAGCGTCGCCGCCAATGTGCGGCTGCCGCTGAAGCTGGCGCATGCCGATGAATCGCAAGCGCAAGAGTCGGTGACGCGCGCGCTCGCCCGCGTCGGGCTTGCCGATTTCGCCGATGCCTATCCGCGCGAACTGTCCGGCGGCATGCGCATGCGCACGTCGATCGCCCGCGCGCTGGTGACCGACCCGGAATTGCTGCTGATGGACGAACCGTTCGCCGCGCTCGACGAAATCAGCCGCTTCAAGCTCAACAACGACCTGCTCAATGTCTGGCAGGCGCTGCGCCGCACGGTGGTCTTCGTCACCCATTCGGTGTTCGAGTCGGTCTATCTGTCGCAGCGCATCGTGGTGATGACGCCGCGCCCGGGCCGCGTGTTCGCCGAAATCCCGATCGACGCGCCTTATCCGCGCGACGAGCGGTTCCGCACCTCGGCCGATTATGCCGGTTACTGCCGGCAGGTCGGCGAGGCGCTCAGCGCGGCGATGGCGGGAGGCGCGTCATGAGCGACCGCGCCTGCGCATCGGCCTGCCGGTCCTGATGCTCGCGCTCGTGCTGCTGGCGTGGGATCTGGTGGTGCGCGCCTTCGCCATTCCGCCTTATGTGCTGCCGGGGCCGGGACTGGTATTTGGCACCTTGTTCACCGACCGCGGTCTGCTCTGGGACTCGCTGCTTGGTGACGCTCACCATCACCTTCGAGGGCTTTGCGCTGGCGGCGATCGGCGGCATCGCGCTGGCCGTCGCGTTCAATCAATGGCGGCTGGTCGAATACTCGTTCTATCCTTACGCGGTGATCCTGCAGGTGACGCCGGTCGTCGCCGTCGCGCCGCTGCTGCTGATCTATCTGCCGCAGCCCTTGGCGGTGCTGGCCTGCGCCTGGATCGTGGCGTTCTTCCCGGTGCTGGCCAACACCACGCTGGGCCTGAACTCGGTCGACCACAATCTCATCGCGCTGTTCGATCTGTACAAGGCCTCGCGCTGGCAGGTGCTGTGGAATCTGAAACTGCCGGCGGCGCTGCCGCAGATGCTGGCCGGGCTTGCGCATCGCCGGCGGCCTGTCGCTGATCGGCGCGGTGGTGGCCGAGATCGCGGCGGGTTCGGCCGGCGCCGGCTCGGGGCTGGCCTATCGCATCGCCGAGTCCGGCTACCGGCTCAACATCCCGCGCATGTTCGCGGCGCTGCTGCTGCTGTCGCTCGCCGGCGTCGCGATCTTCTTCGTGCTGTCGGCGCTCTCGCATCTGGCGCTGCGGCGCTGGCACGAGAGCGCGATCAGGCGGGAGCGTTAGAACGAAAACTGCGTCGACGATCCCGAGCAGCGCCATCACCACGACGACCTCGATCAGGCTGCGGTGGAAGCGGAACGCCAGTAGCGCCGCGGTCGCGGCCAGCACCGCCACATGCGGATCGAGCGCGTGCGGATCGAACGCGAACCAGCGCAGCGGGCCGGCGTGCATTTCGGTGACCGTGCCGAACAGCACATGCAGCGCGAACCAGACCGACAGATTGAGGATGACGCCGACCACCGCGGCGGTGATCGCCGCCAGCGCGCCGGTGAGGCGCCGGTTGCCGCGCAACTCCTCGATGAACGGCGCGCCGGCGAAGATCCACAGCATCGACGGCACGAAGGTGACCCAGGTCGTCATCGCCGCGCCGAGCAGGCCGGCGGTGAGCGGCGAGAACGGCGCGCGCATCGCGGAAGGCGGCGAGGAAGCCGACGAACTGCGTCACCAGGATCAGCGGCCCCGGCGTGGTCTCGGCGAGGCCGAGGCCATCGACCATTTCCGGCGCGGTGAGCCAGCCATGCGTCTCCACCGACCTGCTGCGCCATGTAGGCCATCAGCGCATAGGCGCCGCCGAACGACACCACCGCCAGCTTGGAGAAGAACACCCCGATCGCCACCAGCACGTGACCGCCGCCGAGCATCAGCGACCGCGAGCACGACCGGCGCCCACCACAGCGTCAGCCCGATCGCCAAGGCGATGGCCGAACTGCCGCCAGCGCCCAGTTCGCGGCGGCGCGTCGATGACGTCGGCATCCGATAGTGCGAGCTGGCCCGGCGCGTAGTGCGCGACGACAAAGCCGATCAGCGCCGCCGCCACCACGATCAGCGGAAACGGCAGCGCGAAGAAGAAGATGCCGATGAAGGCGAGGCGCGGCGAGCGCGACCAGCAACGGCGTCTTCAGCGCGCGGCGGCCGATGCGGATCAGCGCCTCGACCACGATCACCAGCACGGCCGCCTTGATGCCGAACAGCGCGCCGTCGATCGGCGCCGACGCCGCGGCCATAGGCATAGAGCAGGCTCAAGCCCAGCATCACGAAGGCGCCGGGCAGCACGAACAGAATGCCGGCGGCGAGCCCGCCGCGCACGCCGTGCAGCAGCCAGCCGATATAGGTGGCGAGCTGCGTGCGCCTCCGGCCCCGGCAGCAGCATGCAGAAGTTGAGCGCGTGCAGGAATTGCGGCTCCGGCACCCATTTCTTCTCGTCGACGACGATGCGGTGCATCAGCGCGATCTGACCGGCCGGCCCGCCGAAGGACAGGCAGCCGATCTTGAACCAGACCTTGAAGGCTTCGCCGAAGCTCGGCGCGGCGGCGGTCTCGACGGTTGTCGTTGTCATGATCTCATGCCGCCTTCACCGGCCAATTGTGCCGTTCGTCGGCGGCAAAGCGCAGCCACGCGAACAAGGCATCATAGACCATGAAGCCGCGTTGCAGCAGGCCATGATCGTCGTCGCCGGCAAGCTGCGACAGGCCGAGCGATATGGCGTGCAGGCCGGCCGCTTCCGGCGCGATGTCGGGCCGCGCGGTGTCGGCGCCGCGCACGATCAGCGCCAGCCGCGCCAGCGACGGCTCGCTTTCCAGGCCGAACAGCTTGAGCATGGTGTCGAAGCTGCAGCGCTCGCCGTCATGCGAGATTTCGACATTGGCGATGTCGAACGGAATGCCGCCGACTTCGGCCGCCGCGGCTTCGACATAGGCCGGATCGACGAACAGGATTTTCGCGCTCGGCGTCGATGAAGCGGCGGATCAGCCAGGGGCAGGCGATGCGGTCGATCTTCGGCCGCCGCCGCGTCACCCAGACGCTGGGCCGCTGCGGCGCGAACCGCGTCAGCGTGGCGCGATCGACCATCGGCAGCCCGGCGTCGCTCCAGGCGAAGCTGCCGCCTTCCAGCATCGACGCCTCGATAGCCGGCGCCGCGCAGCTCGGCGGCGATGAGCTGGCTCAGCTCCTTGCCGGCCTTGCAGGCGACGACGATCGGCCGCGTGCGATCGAGCGTCGAAATCCAGCGCGGCAGTTCGGTCGGCTCCTGCCAGATCGAGGCCGGCAGCAGTCCCGGCGTCGATTCGTAAATGTCGCGCCGCCGCACGTCGATCAGTTGCGGCGCATCCGCCGTGCCGATCTGGCGCCAAAGTTCTATCGGTGAGATCGAGAAAGCCGGAGACAGCATAGGTCCCCTCCGTGAACGAAGGAGACGGTGCTTGGGCTCCTGAGCCTGAAGGGGCGACCGTCGCAGGCCCCACCGAAAGAATCTAACGCAGCGCATCGTCGCGGGCAAGTCGTGTCAGCGAAAGAATGCCGGCACCACCAGCGACAATCCGGAAATCAGCAGCAAGACGAGAATGGCCTTGCGAAACGCCGCGTCGTCGAGCTTGCCGTAGAGTTTGACGCCGAGCCACAGACCCAGCAGCAGCGCCGGCAAGCCCATGAAGAAAAGTTTGAGGGTGTCGGCGTTGAAGAGATGGCCCGCCGCGGCGAAAGTCAGCGTGGTCATCGTCATGGTGATGAACAGCACGGGCTGAAAGATCGCGCGCTGGGCATCTTTTTTGCCGCCGCCGAGTTGCACCCAGATCGTGCTGATGACGCCGCCGAGGCCGGTGAGACCGCCGAGCAGTCCGTTGAGGACGCCGATGCCGGTATCGATTGCCGCATTGGAATTGATCGGCGTGAAGGTCGGCCGCGCCAGGTTGTAGACGCTGTACACGATCAGCAAGGCGCCGACGCCGGTGCGCACATGCATGGGATTGAGGAACGTCACCAGATAGGCGCCGAGCGGAACGCCGACGGCGCCGCCGATGACGAAGGGCAGAATCCGCCGCCACTGCAGCGCATGGCGGACTTTCCAGATGCCGTAAGACTGGTTGACCACGCCGTAGGCGGCGATCAGCACCGCCGTTTGCAGCGGCGTGATGATGTGCAGCCAGATGCCCGAAACAACGAGACCGGCCGCAAAGCCGGTCAGGCCGCTGGTGAAACCGCCGAGAAATGTCGCGAACAGATAAAGTCCAAGAACCATGCCATCCATGTCGTGCCCCCAAGCGAAAGCGATCAGCGCTTGGATGGACGGCGTCACATCTGACGGGGAGGCTGTAAGACCCCGAGCGTTTCATATTGACGATTCGCCAAGCGCAAGGCTTAGCGATCGAACCGCAGAATTGTTTGGTGAGTTTGCTAGCTTGCCGAAAGCATAAGTCCCCTCCGCGTACGAAGGAGACGGTGCTTGGGCCGAAGCCTGGAAGCATGGGGCGACCGTCGCAGGCCCCACATCAATTCCTTACCGTGTCAGCGCGCCATCGGCAAGGCTTGCGATCATTTAAACATCGAAAACGGGACGACCAGCACCAGCCCGGACAGCAGCAACAGGGCCAGGACGGCTTTGCGGAACGCGGCCTCGTCGAGATGTCCGTATAGTTTGAGCCCGACCCATTGACCCGCCGCCAGCGCCGGCAAGCCGTAGAAAAAAAGTTTGGCAATTTCGACTGTGACGTTGCCGGTTGCCGCCAGCGATATCGCGGCCATGGCGAAAGCAATCAGAATCACCGGCTGGTAGATCGAGCGCTGTACGTCCTTCGGCCAGCCGCGCAATTGACACCACATGGTGATGATCGGACCGGTCAGACCGGTCAGGCCGCCGAGCACGCCATTGAGAAATCCGATGCCGGTCTCGGCGGCAAATCCGGCGTGCATGGGTTTGAGATGCGGCCGCGCGAACGAGTAACCGCTGTAGGCGATCAGCAGGACGCCGATGCCGATGCGCATATAGTCCGGATCGATGTAAGTGAGCAGGGCTGCGCCGATCGGCACGCCGGCCGTGCCGCCGATGATGAACGGCGCCACCGTGCGCCAGCGCAATACGTGCCGCAGTTTCCAGGTGCCGTAGCATTGCAGCACAAAGCCGTATCCGACAATCAAGGCGGCGGTCTGCACCGGCGTCAGGATATGCAGCCAAATGCCCGCTGCCACCAGGCCCAGGGCGAATCCGGCAAGGCCGTTCACCAGGCCGCCGAGAAATGTCGTCAGCAGGAAAACACTGAGAACTGCGCCATCCATGGGTCGCTACCAAATTAAACCGTACTGGGGACGCAGATATTGGGATGGATGGCTGCCATCTCGCGGGGAGGCTGCTATTTCCGCCGCGATACAGGTATATCACCCCCCTCTAGCGAATTCCATTGAGCCGCCGGCCGGGCACCTATGACCAATGCGAATGAGATCGCGCTCCAGCGCCGCCAGCGCCTCACCGGCATTGGGCTGATGTGCGTGACGATGGTCTGCTTTGCCTGCCTCGACAGCACCGCGAAATATCTCAACCACTTCATGGATACGCTGGAAGTCGTGTGGGCCCGCTATACCGGCGGCTTGCTGCTGGCGCTCATTCTGTCCAATCCGGTGTCGCGGCCGGCGATCATGAAGACCAAGCGGCCGTGGCTGCAGATCGGACGCTCGGTTCTGCTGCTCGGTTCCACGCTGTTGAACTTCTTCGCGCTGCGCTGGCTGCAGCTCGATCAGGCGACGTCGATTCTTTTCGCCACGCCGTTTCTGGTGGCCTTGATGTCCGGCCCGATGCTGGGCGAATGGGTCGGCTGGCGGCGCTGGATTGCGATCTGCGTCGGCTTTGCCGGCGTGATCCTGGTGACGCGTCCGGGCTTCGGCGGCATCCATCCGGCGGCGCTGCTGTCGGTCGCCTCGCTCTGCTGCTACGCCTTCTACATCATCTCGACCCGCGTGCTGTCGCGGACGGATTCGAGCGAGACCACGTTGTTCTATTCCAACCTGTTCGGCGCGGTCGTGATGAGCATGGTCGTGCCCTTCGTCTGGACCACGCCGGACCGCTGGTTGCACGTGGCGCTGATGCTGGGCATGGGCGCGCTCGGCAGCACCGGGCATTATTTGCTGATCATCGCGCACCGGCTGGCGCCGCCGGTGGTGCTGGCGCCGTTCATGTACACCCAGTTGATTTGGGTGATCGCGCTCGGGTTCCTCATCTTCGGCGACCTGCCGAACCAGTGGACTTTGGCCGGCGCCGCCACCGTGGTGGCCTCCGGGCTCTATCTGCTCCACCGCGAAAGGCGGGTGGGCAAGGCCGTAACCGCCACCGGGGCGGCCATCGAATAGGACAGTTGCGGCGGCGCGTTCATCGGGGCTAAGTTCCCGGCCACAAAGGGAAACCACGCGGGTTTCGACCCTCCGAGGATCATTCATGTCGACAGTACAAGACCGGGCGCCGGGACCGGCTGGTTCCGGGTTGAACGACGATATCGGCGAGCAAAAGCGCCTGGCGCTGTACCGCTCGCAGGTGCGCCTGCGCGAGGCCGAACAGCGCGCCTTCGATCTGTTCCTGCAGAACCTGGTCAAGGGCACCAGCCATCTGTCGCTCGGCCAGGAGGCGATCGCCGCCGGCTTCGGCGAGGCCATGGTCAAGGGCGACCTGTCGTTCTGCACCTACCGCGGCCACGCCCACACGCTGGCGCGCGGCGTGCCGGTCGAGAAGGTGCTCGGCGAGCTGATGCAGAAGGACAACGGCCTGATGCGCGGCAAGGGCGGCTCGATGCATCTGACCTCGGAAGAGCACGGCGTGATGGGTTCCTACGCCATCATCGGCGCCCATCTTCCGATCGCGTGCGGCGCCGCCTGGCGCGCGCAGTACAAGGGCGACAAGGACGTCTCGGTCTGCTTCTTCGGCGACGGCACCACCAATATCGGCGCCTTCCACGAGGCGCTGAACTTCGCCGCGGTGTGGAAGCTGCCGGTGATCTTCGTCTGCGAGAACAATCTCTATATGGAATACACGCCGATCGCCGACGTCACCGCCGTCGAGCATCCGGCCGCCGACCGCGCCGCATCTTACGGCCTCGAGCGCATCGTCATCGACGGCAACGACGCCGACGTGGTCTATCGCACCGCGCAGAAGGCTTTCGCCAAGGCGCGCGCCGGCGAGGGGCCGTCGCTGATCGAATGCATGACCTACCGCCACAGCGGCCACTCGCGCGCCGACCCGGCCAAGTATCGCCCCGAGGGCGAACTGGAGAAGTGGAAGGAGCGCGATCCGATCAAGATCTATCGCGAGCGGCTGAAGCAATTCGGCGTCAGCGACGCCAAGATTGCGGAAATCGACGCCAGCGTGCTCAAGGAAGTCGACGACGCCACAGAGGCGTGCAAGGCCGCGCCGAACCCGCCGCTCGAAATTCTTACCACGGATGTCTATGCCGACGGCGGCTGGGCATGGCGAAATTGATTGTGAGAAATTGACATGGCCGAAATAAGCTATCGCGACGCGGTTATTCGCGGCATCGCGCAGGAAATGACCCGCGACAACGACGTCGTGTTTCTCGGCGAGGACGTGGCCAAGGCCGGCGGCGTGTTCAAGGCGACGGTCGGACTGTACGAGCAGTTCGGTCCGCTGCGCGTGCGCGACACGCCGATCTCCGAGCAGGCGATTCTCGGCGCCGCCATGGGCGCGGCCATGACCGGCTTGAAACCGATCGCCGAGATCATGTTCTCGGATTTCTTCGCGGTCTGCTTCGACTACATCGCCAACGAATTCCCCAAGAGCCGCTACATGTCGAACGGCCAGACCAAGTGCCCGCTGGTGGTGCGCACCGGCAACGGCGCCGGCTCGCGCTTCGGCGCGCAGCATTCACAGAGCGTCGAGAACTGGTGCATGATGATCCCCGGCCTCAAGGTCGTGGCGCCGTCGACGCCGCTCGACGTCATCGGCCTGCTCGCCGCCGCGGTGCGCGATCCCGATCCGGTGATTTTCCTCGAGCACAAGTCGCTCTACGCGACCAAGGGCGAGGTGCCCGACGGCGAAATCGTCGACACGCTCGGCACCGCCAAGATCGTGCGGCCCGGCAAGGACTGCACCATCATCGCGCTGGCGCTGATGGTGTCGCGCGCCTTGGCCGCGGCGGAAATCCTGCAAGCCGAACACGGCATCGACTGCGAAGTCATCGACGTGCGCTCGCTGGTGCCGCTCGACACCAAGACCATTCTCGGCTTCGGTCGCCAAGACCCACCGGCTGTTCTCGGTCGAGGAAAATCCGCGGCTGTGCGGCTGGGGCGCCGAGATCGTGTCGATCGTGGCCGACGAGGCCTTCTACGATCTCGACGGTCCACCGGTGAGAATCACCACGCCGCATATTCCGCTGCCGGCCGCCGATATTCTCGAAGACATCGTGCTGCCGACGCCGGCGCGTATCGTCGACACGATCCGCCGGTCACTCGGAAGTTAGGTTTATTCCGTTCGCGGGAATGAGCGGGTGAGAGAGTTGAGAGGAAACGACAATGTATGAAAATCTTCTCGCCAATGTCCCGACCGATCTGTGGATCGGCGGCAAATGGTGCAAATCGTCCGACGGCGCCCGCTTCGATGTCATCGATCCGGCGACCGAAAAGACCATCGCCTCGGTCGCCAGCGCGACCGTCGAGGACGCCAAGCGCGCGGTCGATGCCGCGCAGAACGCTTTTGCCGACTGGGCCGGCCGCAAGCCGCGCGAGCGCGCGGAAATCCTGCGCAAGGCCTACGAAGTGATCATGCGCGACGCCGAACGCTTCGCCAAACTGATCACGCTGGAAAACGGCAAGGCGCTGTCGGATTCGCGCGGCGAGATCGCCTACGCCGCGGAATTCTTCCGCTGGTACGCCGAGGAGGCCGTGCGCAATATCGGCCAGATCTCGATGGCGCCGGCGTCCGGCGCGCGCATCGTCGCGCAGCACAAGCCGGCCGGCATCGCCGTGCTGGTGACGCCGTGGAATTTCCCCGCCGCCATGGCCACCCGCAAGATCGGCCCGGCGCTCGCCGCCGGCTGCCCGGTGGTGCTCAAGCCCGCGTCCGACACGCCGCTCACCATGCTGGCGCTGATGCCGGCGCTGGAAGAGGCCGGCGTGCCGCCCGGCGTCGTCAACGTGGTGCCGTCGCGCCGCTCCGGTCCCGTCGTCAGCGCGATGCTGCACGATCCGCGCGTGCGCGTGCTGTCCTTTACCGGCTCGACCGAAGTCGGCCGCAAGCTGCTGCACGAAGCCGCCGACAACATCATCAAGCCGTCGATGGAACTGGGCGGCAACGCGCCCTTTATCGTGTTCGACGACGCCGATATCGATGCCGCGATCGACGGCGCCATGATTGCGAAAATGAGGAACATGGGCGAGGCCTGCACCGCGGCCAACCGTTTCTACGTGCACGAGAAGGTGCACGACGAGTTCGCCAAGAAGCTCACCGGCAAGATGGCCTCGCTCAAGATGGGCAACGGCCTCGACGACGGCGTCAATCTCGGGCCGCTGGTCAACAAGGAAGGCCGCGACAAGGTGATCGAACTGGTCGACGACGCGGTCGCCAAGGGCGGCAAGGTTTTGACCGGCGGCAAGACGCCGGACGGCGCCGGCTATTTCTATCCGGCGACCGTCATCACCAACGTGGCCGACGGCTCCAAGATGCTGAACGAGGAAATCTTCGGGCCGGTGGCCTCGATCCAGACCTTCAAGACCGAGGCCGAGGCGATCAAGCGCGCCAACGACACCGAGTACGGGTTGGTCGCCTATCTCTACACCAAGGATCTGTCGCGCGGCATGCGCGTGTCCGAGAAGCTCGACTTCGGCATGATCGGATTGAACCGCGGCCTGGTGTCGGATCCGGCGGCGCCGTTCGGCGGCACCAAGCAGTCCGGCCTCGGCCGCGAAGGCGCGCAAGAGGGCATGAAGGAATTCCAGGAAACGCAATACGTGTCGGTGATCTGGTAGGACTTTTCCGGTCGTCGATGCAGCATGAGCGTAGCGACATGACGCGCCGCAGACCCGGGATCGTCGCCAATTCGGAATTTGGCAAAGGTCCCGGATCGCACTGCACCGCAAGGGCGACTGCAGTGCATCCGGGACACGAGAGGGTTGGAATGGACGTTCTAATGCCGCAGCTCGGTGAAACCGTCACCGAGGGTAAGATCACGAAATGGTTCAAGGCGGCCGGCGACGCGGTGAAGCCGGGCGATAACCTGTTCGAGATCGAAACCGACAAGACCTCGATGGAAGTGCCGGCGACGTTCGGCGGCACGCTGGCGGCGATCGCTTTCGGCGTCGGCGAAACCGCCAAAGTCGGCGCCGTGGTGGCGCAGATCCTTGCCGCGGGCGAGACGGCTTCGGCACGCACCGGCGAAGGCGTCGCTCGCACCCCCGCTCAGCTCCCGCGAAAGCGGGAATCCAGGGCCGCGGCAAGCAGCTCGGTCCCCGCTTACGCGGGGACGAACGCGCAGCAGCCTGCGCCATCCGCCCCGATCAAGATGGACCCGTTCAACGAAGTGCGCAGCCCGGCGCGCAACTTCGGACCCGCCAAGCTTTCGACCGGCACCTTCACCACGCCGCTCGCCCGTCGTCTCGCGTCCGAACGCGGCATCGATCTTTCCCGCATCGCCGGCTCCGGCCCGCATGGCCGCGTCGTCGCCAGCGACGTCGACAAGGCCGCGCCGCCCGCAGCCAGCATGGCGACCGGCGCCAGCGCGGCGCAGGTCAAGGCGCTGTACGACGGCATCGCCTACGAGGAAGTGCCGCTCGACGCGATGCGCCGCACCATCGCCAAGCGGCTGATCGAGGCCAAGCAGACCATCCCGCATTTCTATCTGACCGCCGATCTCGAGATCGGCCGGCTGATCGCCATGCGCGAGGAGGCCAACGCCGCCGCGCCCAAGGACAAAGACGGCCAGCCTTCGTTCAAACTGTCGCTCAACGACTTCATCATCAAGGCCTGGGCGGCGGCGCTGCAGCGCATTCCCGCCGCCAACGCGGTGTGGGCGGAAGACCGCATTCTGCGCTTTGCCCATTCCGACATCGGCGTCGCGGTGGCGCTCGAGGGCGGGCTGATCACGCCGGTGATCCGCAACGCCGAGACCAAATCGCTGACCGCGATCTCGGCCGAAATCCGCGATCTGGCCGAGCGCGCGCGGGCGAAGAAGCTCAAGCCCAACGAATATCAGGGCGGCGCCAGCGCCATCTCCAACCTCGGCATGTACGGCGTGCGCGAATTCGCCGCCATCATCAATCCGCCGCACGCCACCATCCTGGCGGTCGGCGCCTCGCGCCGCGCGCCGGTCGAAACCGCGGACGGTGGCATGAAATTTGTAAGCCAAATGACGGTCACGTTGTCATGCGATCATCGCGTGGTCGACGGCGCGCTCGGCGCCGAGTTGCTGGCGGCCTTCAAGAGCTTTGTTGAGGCGCCGGTTACCGCGCTGGTTTGATGGGAGTTTCAAAGATGGCGGGCGAAAAACCGGACGTATTGCTGGTCGGCGCCCGTAAGCCGGTCCTGATGAAGGGCCTCGAGCCGAACGTCACCTTGCACGACTATCTCGGCGCTGCCGACAAGGACGCCTTGATCAAATCGGTCGGCGGCAAGATCCGCGCCATCGCGGTGGCCTATACGGCCAACAAGGTCGACGCCGCCTTCATGCAGCAATTTCCCAAACTCGAGCAGATCTCGAGCTTCGGCGTCGGCTACGACCACATCGACGCCAAATGGGCCGGCGAGCACGGCATCATCGTCACCAACACGCCGGACGTTCTCAACGAGG
Organism: uncultured Alphaproteobacteria bacterium; assembly: GCA_963825015.1. Lineage (GTDB taxonomy): Bacteria > Pseudomonadota > Alphaproteobacteria > Rhizobiales > Xanthobacteraceae > Pseudolabrys. The sequence goes on from CAWGRN010000008.1 coordinate 537,053, forward strand.
AAGTCGCCGACACCGCGCTCGGGCTGCTGCTGTGCACGGTGCGCGAATTCCCGCAGGCCGACCGCTATGTGCGCGCCGGCAAATGGGTCAATGCGCAATATCCGCTGGCCAAGGCGACGCTGCGCAACCGCACCGTCGGCATGGTCGGCATGGGCCGCATCGGCCGGGCGATCGCCAAGCGGCTGGAAGCCTTCGGCGTGCCGGTCGTCTATCACAGCCGCAACCCGCAGGCCGGCGTGAGCTATAAGTATTATCCCAAGCTTCTCGACATGGCGCGCGACGTCGATACTTTGATGGTGATCGTGCCGGGCGGCGCTTCGACGGCGAACATGATCAATGCCGAGGTGCTCAAGGCGCTGGGCGAAAACGGCATCCTGATCAACATGGCGCGCGGCTCGGTGGTCGATGAAGCGGCATTGATCCAGGCGCTGAAGGATCGCACGATCTATTCGGCCGGCCTCGACGTGGTCGTCAAGGAACCGCAGGTGCCGAAGGAACTGATCGAGATGGACCACATCGTGCTGTTTCCGCATCTCGGCTCCTCGACCGAAGTGACGCGGGCGGCGATGGATCAACTCGTGGTCGACAACATCCTGGCCTGGGCTTCGGGCAAGCCGCCGCTCACGCCGGTGCCGGAAACGCCGTATCCACGGAAAGGTTGAAAACGCCATGCGCCGCGGCTTCTTGCTCGCCGCTTTGATGGCCGGCCTGATCGGCCCGGCCTCGCGCGTTCGAGTTCGAGCCGGTCAAGCCGCTCGACGTCAAAAGCGTCAACCCGGCTTTGGTGGCGGACATCTACGGCAACTGGGAAATCCGCGACAAGACCGGCAAGAAACGTTGCCGCCTGACGCTGCAGAAGGAATTCACCATCGGCGGCTATCAGCTCGAGAAAGCGCCCGGCTGCGACAAGGCCTTTCCGGTCATGGCGGATATTTCCGCCTGGCGGCTGCTGGAAGGCTGGACCATCGATCTGGTCGATCCGCTGCGCAAGATCCGCATTCGCTTCGAGACGCCGGACAACCGCTATGTGCCGTTCGGCGACCCCAAGGATATCGCCGGCATGGCTGAGTTGTTGAAAATCAAAGACAAGCCTGGCCAGGGGAAAAAATGAAGCTCGCTCGGGCCGTTTGGTGCGCGCTTGCGGTGGCTCTCGCTGCGCCGGCCTTGGCGCCGGCTTTGGCGCAGGCGCCGGCGCTCGGCGATTCCGCCAAGGCCTTGATCGGCACCTGGGAATTTTCCAACGCCGACCGCGACAAGATCTGCACCGTCACGTTCAAGGGCGATGCCGCCAAAGTCGGCTTCAAGCTCGAGTTCGATCGCCAATTGCGCCGGCCTGTTTCCGCTGGTGAGCGGCGTCGTCGGCTGGAAATTCCCCGACAACGATCTCTTGAGCCTGCTCGATGCCGACGGCAAGGCGCTGGTCGAGTTCAGCGAGGTCGAAGACGGCATCTACGAAGCGCCGACGCCGGGCATCGGCGTCTTGTTCCTGCAGAATCCCGCCGCCGCCGGCGCGCCGCCGAAGCCGCCGGCTCAGGTCGCCGGCGACTGGGCGATCAGCGCGCGGCGGCGCAGCCGTCTGCGCGCTCACGTTGACGGCGAACGCGGCGAAAGACGGCTTCGCGCTGACCGTGAAGCCGGGCTGCGATGCGGCGATCGCCAAGCTGAATTTCACGCAATGGCGGCTCGACCGCGACGAGCTGATGCTGGTGCCGGCGCAAGGCAATCCCTGGCGCTTCGAGGAGATCGACAACGTCACCTGGAGCCGCGTGCCGGAAACCGCCGACCGGATCACGCTGGTGAGGCAGTAGCTCGCACTTATCCCTCCCCCGTTAGGGGGAGGGTGGCCGCGAGCGAAGCGAGCGGTCGGGTGGGGTTCTTGTCCTTTTCAATTCACCCCACCCCGGCTCACTTCGTTCGCCGACCCTCCCCTGAAGGGGAGGGATAAGAAAGATCAAATCAGCTTCAGCCCCTTGAAGCTGGCGTGGCCTTCCTTGCCGACGATGATGTGGTCGTGCACGGCAATGCCGAGCGGCTTGGCCACGTCGATGATCGACTGCGTCATCTGGATGTCCGCGCGCGACGGCGTCGGGTCGCCGGACGGATGGTTGTGCACCAGGATCAGCGCGGTCGCCGACAGCTCGAGCGCGCGCTTGACCACCTCGCGCGGATAGACCGGCGTGTGGTCGACGGTGCCGACCTGCTGCACTTCGTCGGCGATCAGCTGGTTGCGCTTGTCGAGGAACAGCAGGCGGAACTGCTCCTTGTCCTCGTAGGCCATGGCGGTGCGGCAATAGTCGATCACGCTTCGACCACGACGACAGCACGGTGCGCTTCTGCACCTGGCCGCGCGCCAGGCGGCTCGCCGCCGCGTGCACGATCTTGAGTTCGGTGATGGCGGCCTCGCCCATGCCCTTGATCTCGGCCAGCCGCGCCGGCGGCGCCGCCACCACTTCGGCGAAGGAGCCGAATTTGGCGATCAGCTCCTTGGCCAGCGGCTTGACGTCGCGCTGCGGAATGGCGCGGAACAGCACCAGCTCGAGCAGCTCGTAGTCGCTGACCGCCTCGGACCCGGCCTCGCGAAAGCGCGCCCGCAGCCGTTCGCGGTGGCCGTGATAATGCGGCGCACCTTCCGAAAGGCCGGCCGCCTGCTCGATATTTTGCTTGTCCGCCATGACATCGCGACCGGGGCCACAACCGCCCTCACGGTACGATTGTAATTCAGGCCAGCGCAAGCGTATCGGCGAGATTTACGCCTTGCGCCGGCAGCACGTAAGGCGGCTTGTCCAGCCCGGCCGGCGAGAAGGTGAACACCTCGACGCCTTTGTCGGTGACGCCGACGGTGTGCTCGAACTGGGCCGACAGCGAGCGGTCGCGCGTCACCGCGGTCCAGCCGTCGGACAGCACCTTCACGTGCGGGCGGCCGAGATTGATCATCGGCTCGACCGTGAAGAACATGCCGGGCTTCAGGACGATGCCTTCGCCGGCGCGGCCGACGTGGACGATATTCGGCTCGTCGTGGAACAGCCGGCCGAGGCCGTGGCCGCAGAAGTCGCGCACCACGCTCATGTGCTGGGCCTCGACATAGCTCTGGATCGCGGCGCCGATGTCGCCGGTGGTCGAGCCCGGGCGGATGGTGGCGATGCCGCGCATCATCGACTCGTGCGTCACCTCGATCAGCCGCTCGGCGCGCCGCGGGATGTCGCCGATCGGGTACATGCGGCTGGAATCGCCGTGCCAGCCGTCGAGGATCAGCGTCACGTCGATATTGACGATGTCGCCTTCCTTCATCGGCTTGTCGGCCGGAATGCCGTGGCAGACCACGTGGTTGAGCGAGGTGCAGGTCGATTTCTTGTAGCCGCGGTACATCAGCGTCGCGGGCAGGGCGCCGTTGGCCATCGCGATAGTCGTAGACCAGCCGGTCGATCGTCTCGGTCGGCACGCCGGGCCGGACATGCTCGGTCAGCATGTCGAGGCAGCGCGCCACCAGTTGCCCAGCCTTGCGCATGCCGGCGAAGGCGGCGGGTCCGTGGATCTTGATCTGGCCGGTCTTGCGGAGGGGGGCGACGGCGGCGTCGACGTAGGTCATGGGGCTAATTTAAGCCTTGTGAGGGGGGCAAGCGGTCGAGCGTCCAGGGGCGCGGCAAGCTCTGCGCGCTCGGGAACCCGTCATGCGCCGCGCCTTGTCGCAAGCGGGCATCTGCGCCTTATCTGTGCTGTCGACCTAGCAAGCGCGTAGGATGTGCCGGAGACACGCCCCGGCGCAGTGGCCTAAGCGATCTTGCCCGCCCAGACTCGTCCTCGATATGGGCGCGGATGATGTCGTCGAACGTGGCCTCGACCGTAAAGCCGAGCGCCAGCGCGCGCTTGGGATCGAAACGGCTCGGCCAGCCGGCGACGATGCGCTCGACCAGCGCGTCGGGCGCGCGGCGGATGCGCGCGGCGACCTTGTCGCCGGCGACGCGCTTGAGCGCCTCGATCTGCTCGCCGACGGTGCAGCACACGCCCGGCATCGTGAGATTGATGCGGGCCCCGAGCTGCTCGCGCGTCAAGCTCCGCGGCATGAATGCAGGAAGCCGACCGCCGAGCGCGGGCTGGCGTGCCAATGCAGCACGCTGTCGGCGACCGGCAGCAGCGCTTCCTGGCCGGCGAGCGGCTCGCGGATGATGCCGGAGAAGAAGCCGGACGCCGCCTTGTTCGGCTTGCCCGGCCGCACCACGATCGACGGCAGCCGAATGCCGACGCCGTCGAGAAAGCCGCGCCGCGTGTAGTCGGCGAGCAGCAATTCGCTGATCGCCTTTTGCGTGCCGTAGGAGGTCAGCGGCGTGAGATGGAAGTCGTCGGGGATGGCGTCGGGAAACGGCGCGCCGAACACCGCGATCGACGAGGTGAAGACGACTTTCGGCTTGTAGCCGCGGCGTGGCGCGGATCGCTTCCAGCAGCGCGCGGGTGCCGTCGAGATTGACGCGATAGCCCTTGTCGAAATCGGTTTCCGCCTCGCCCGACACCACGCCGGCGAGATGGAAGATCACGTCCGGCCGCTCCGCGATGGCTTTTTCCGCGACGCCGGGCGCGGCGAGATCGGCGGCGCGGGTTTTCTCGTGATCGGAAAAGCCGGCCGAGCCGCGCCGGCGCGACGATGTCGATCAAGGTCAGTTTGTCGATCGGCTGGTCGCCGAGCGCGCGGTCGATGACCAGCCGGGCGGTGAGCTTGCGGCCGATCATGCCGGCCGCGCCCGTGATCAGAATATGCATCGACGCCTCCCAGGTATTCGCGCGTTTATGCGCCGCTTTTTCCACATCGGCCGGCTCGAACCGGTCGATGCGCCGCAAATCCGGAAACAATCCCATCCAGGTCGCGGCCACCAGCAGCGAGCCGATGCCGCCGATCAGCACCGACGGCACCGCGCCGAGCCAGGCGGCGACCGTGCCGGACTCGAACTCGCCGAGTGTATTCGAGGAGCCGACGAAGAGGTAGTTGATGGCGCTGACCCGGCCGCGCTTTTCGTCGGGGGTTTCGATCTGCACCAGCGTAAAGCGGATGACGACGCTGACCGCGTCGGAGGCGCCGAGACAGGCCAATGCGAACAGCGACAGCGGAAACCAGGTCGATAGTCCGAAGGCGATGGTGGCGATGCCGTAGATCGCGACCACGGCGAACATCTTGCGGCCGATATGCCGCTCGACCGGATACCGCGACATGATGACGGTGGTGATCAGCGCGCCGGCCGCCGGCGCCGAGCGCAGCAGGCCGAGGCCGATCGGCCCGACCGCCAGGATGTCCTTGGCGAAGATCGGCAGCAGCGCGGTGGCGCCGCCGAGGATCACGACGAACAGATCGAGCAGGATCACGCCCAGCAGGCGGCGCCTGGTGCGGACGAATTCAAATCCGGCGAGCACCGAGCGAAACGTCGGCGGCTCGCGACTAACGGGAGGGCGATTGCTTTGAACGAAACTGATCAGCGTGATCGAGACCGTCATCAGGAGCACGCAGACGACGCCGACCAGTATCGGGCTCAAGGTATAGATCAGCCCGCCCAAGCGCGGGTCCGCTGATGACCGCCACCTGATTGGCCGACGTCCAGGCCGCCACCGCGCGCGGCACCATGCGGGCCGGCACCAGCGTCGGCGCCAGCGAATGCGCGGTCGGCATTTCGAAGGCGCGGGCGCAGCCCATCATGAACACGGCGACGAACAGCAGATCGCGGTTCATCGTGCCGGTGATCAGCGCCACCGTGATCATGATGGCGGCAAGGGTGTGCACGCTCTGCGCGGTGCGAACGATCAGCCGGCGGTCGTAGCGGTCGGCGGCGTGCCCGATCAGCAGCGTCAGGATGACCGCCGGAACGAACTGAATGAGGCCGACCAGGCCGAGGTCGAAGGCGCTGTCGGTGATGGCATAGATTTGCCAGCCGATGACCAGCGTCAGCATGTGATAGCCCATGGTGGCCGCAAGCCGCGCCAGCCAGAACAACACGAAGGGCCGCTGATGCAGAAGCCCGGGCAGCGACTCGGCGGGAGAACTCATTCCGTCACGCCGTTCATTGCGCTCAGGCTGAGGATTTGTTCGCCCGCGGCGGTGAAATTCTCCGGCGCCAGCCAGCGCTCGAAATTGCGTTTGCGCTCCGGCCATTCGCTGTCGAGCATGGAGAACATGACGGTGTCGCGATTGCGGCCCTTGGCGATCATATGCTGACGCAAGATGCCCTCGAAGATGAAGCCATAGCGGCGCGCCGCCCGGCGCGATGCGGCGTTGTCGGAGTGACATTTCCACTCGTAGCGCCGATAGTGAAGCGTTTCGAATGCATAGCGGGCCAGCAGATATTGCGCCTCGGTGCCGAGCTGCGTGCGTTGCAGCGCCGGCGAATAGACGATGTGTCCGACCTCGATCACGCGCATGGCCGGGCGGATTTCCATCAGCGTCGCGATGCCGAGCGCGCGGTTGTCGCGGTCGACAATGGCGTAGGAATAAGGGTCTTCGAGCGGAATGCGGCTGTCGACCCAGGCGGAAAATTCCGCAAAGTCCGCGAACGGCCCGTATTGCGACATATAGGTCCAGATCGCGTCGTGACCCTTGACCGCATCCCACAGCGAAGCGGCGTGCTCGGCTTTCAGCTTTTCGACGCGCCCATAGCGGCCTTGCAGCGTCACCGGACCGGGACGTTGCGCCGGCGTGGTATCGACCGGCGCGCCGACCGGCTGGCCGGTTTGCGGATGGCGGTGGTCGGTCACGGCTTTGACCGCTCCGCGGCATCGTCGTGGAAGAAGGCGTTGAGTTCGGCATTCGACATGACGCCGGCGAAACTGTCGAACTTTCCGGTCTCGGCGATTTCGCGCGCCGATTTGATGAAGGCATGCATGGCGACCCGCGCCAGCGTGCCGCCGACGCTGATGCGGCGCACGCCCAGCGCCGCGATATCCTTGACCGTGAGACCGCCGGCGGTCGACATCAACAGATTGACCGGCATGGGCGCCACGGCCTTCACCACGGTTTCGATCTGCTCGCGGCGACTTGATGCCGGGCGCGTAGAGGCAATCGGCGCCGGCATCGGCAAAGGCCTTCAGCCGGCGGATGGTCTCGGCCATGTCGGGACGCTGCTTGATGAAGCCTTCGGTGCGCGCGGTGAACACCACGCCGCCGCCGGCTCTGTCGATCGCCTTGCGCGCCGCCTTAACGCGCGCGACCGCCAGTTCGAAGTCGTAGAGCGGATTGGCGTCGTCGCCGGTGAAGTCCTCGATCGACAGTCCGGCGACGCCGGTCTCGACACATAGCCTGACGTTCTCGGCAACGCCGTCCGCATCGTGGGCATAGCCGCCCTCGAAGTCGGCGTTCACCGGCACATCGGCGGCCTGCGCCAGTTCGCGGCAATGCGCGAGCATCATGTCGCGGGTCACGTCGCCGTCGGACAGGCCCTGCGCATGGGCGTAGCCCGAGCTGGTGGTCGCCAGCGCCTTGAAGCCGAGCCCCTGCAGATAGCGCGCGCTGCCGATATTCCACGGGTTCGGGAATGACGAAACAGCCGCTTTCATGCAGCGCGCGAAACGTGTGGCGCTTATCGGAGGTCGAGGGGCTCGGCATGGCTGTCTCTGGCAAATCCCGGGCGGTGACCGTGCCACGATTGCGCTGCACGGGGACAATGACATTCCGTGATGCAACTTTTCGTCAAATTCATTGAGCGCCCGTTCCGCCCGGGCCCGGCCGTTTGATTTTTACCGGCCAATCGGTTGAACTGCCGCAAGATTGAGCGCCGCCGCCCGGCTCAGGGGGCGCGTGCCGGGGAGAATGACCAATGCTACAGACCATCGCGGCCTTCGACCGCATCGGCGAGGAAAATGCCTTCGCGGTGCTGGCCCGCGCCAATGCCTTGATCGCGCAAGGCCGCGACATCATCAATCTCGGCATCGGCCAGCCGGATTTTCGCACCCCCGACTTCATCGTCGAGGCGGCGGTCAAGGCATTGCGCGACGGCCATCACGGCTACACGGCGGCGAACGGCATTCTGCCGCTGCGCGAGGCGGTCGCCGCCGACCTGCACAAGCGCTACAAGCGTCGAGGTCTCGCCCGACGCGGTGATGATCATGCCCGGCGGCAAGCCGACCATGTTCATGTCGATCCTGATGTTCGGCGAGCCGGGCGCGGACATTCTCTATCCCGATCCGGGCTTTCCGATTTATCGCTCGATGATCGAGTTCACCGGCGCGACGCCGGTGCCGGTGCCGATCCGCGAAGAGAACGGCTTTGCCTTTTCGGCGGAAGAAACGTTGAAGCTGATCACGCCGAAGACGCGGCTGTTGATCCTCAATTCGCCGGCCAATCCGACCGGCGGCGTCACCGGCAAGGCGGAAGTCGACAAGCTCGTCGCCGGTCTGGAGAAGTGGCCGGACGTCGCCATCATGTCGGACGAGATCTACGACCACATGGTCTATGACGGCGAGAAGCACGTCTGCCTGTTGTCCTATCCGTCGATCCGCGACCGGCTGATCCTGCTCAACGGCTGGTCGAAGACCTATGCCATGACCGGCTGGCGGCTCGGCTACGCGGTGTGGCCGGGCAAGCTCTACGACTATGCGCGCAAGCTCGCGGTCAACCTGCATTCCTGCGTCAACGCCTCGGCGCAGTTCGCCGGCCTCGCGGCGCTTAACGGGCCGCAGGACGAAGTGTGGAAGATGATCGCCGAATTCGACAAGCGCCGCAAAGTCGTGGTCGAGGGCTTGAACAAGTTGCCCGGCGTGTCCTGCGCGACGCCGAAGGGCGCGTTCTATGCGTTTCCCAACATCAAGAACACCGGCTGGAAGGCCAAGGCCTTGGCCTCGTCGCTGTTGGAAGACGCCGGCGTCGCCATCATCGGCGGGCCCGACTTCGGCATTCTCGGCGAAGGTTATGTGCGGCTGTCTTACGCCAACTCGACCGAGAATATTTTGAAGGCGCTCGACCGCATGGGCGATTTCCTGGCGAGCCGCAAGGCGGCGTAAGCGGCACGCTCAGGTCTTTGCGGCTTTCGTTTTCTTCGTCCCGCCTGCCGCCGCCACTGCCGGCTGGCTCAGCCGCACGTCGCGCACCGGGAACGGGATCTCGATGCCCTCGCGCTTGAAGGCGTCCCACAATTTAAGCATGACGGTGCCGCGCACGTTGGTGAGCCCGTTGGCCGGGTCGTTGATCCAGAAGCGCAGGCAGAAATCGAGCGAGGAATCGCCGAACGCGATCAGGTGGCAGACAGCCGGCGGATTATCGAGCACGCGCGGCACGCCGTTCGTCGCCACCAGCGCGATTTCGCGCACCTGGTGCGGATCGCTGTCGTAGCTGACGCCAAATTTAAACTCGACCTGGATTTCATTGTTCGAATAGGACCAGTTGATCACCTTCTGGGTGATGAAATCCTCGTTCGGCACCAGATATTCGCGGCCGTCGCGCGTATTCACGGACGTGTAGCGCGCGCCCATGGTCGTCACCCAGCCGAACTGCTCGCCGACGGTGATGACGTCGCCGGGTTTGATCGACTTGTCGGCGAGCAGGATAATTCCGCTGACCAGATTGGAGACGATCTTCTGCAGGCCGAAGCCCAAGCCGACGCCGACCGCGCCGGAGAACAGCGCCAGCACCGACAGGTCGATGCCCATCGACGACAGCACCAGGACCACCGCCAGCGTCACCAGCGCGATGCGGATCAGTTTGCTGATGAGGACCTGAATCGACGGCGTCAGATCGGAGAAGGTCTCGACGCGCTTTTGCAGAAAATTGCCGGCCGCGTTGGCCGCCCACAACGTGATCAGCAACAGCGCGGTGGTCTTGAGCAGCAGCAGCGGCGTAAAGCGCAAGCCCCCGACATTGATCGACATCGCGGTCGAATCGAGGCTCGCGGCCACTGGGTCGAGCAGGCGCAGGATGCTCAGCGCGGCGATGGTCCAGGCCGAGACCGTCACCACGCGATTGACGAAGCGATTCTGGATGACGCCGGCGGCCACGTTGATCACCACCCAGGCGGTGGTGAGGCTGATGGCAACGCCCATCAGATACGTGCGGGGCTGCGCCACATCGGCGCGCAACAAGGCGCGGATCACCAGCAAAACGAGAACGAAGGCGATCGGAGTCATATAGGTGAGGATCGTGCGCACGATCATGCGCAGAACCGGCGGCCAGCCCATCGTCAGCGAGACGATGTCGGTCCGGTTTCGGATGACGGCGGCGACGCCCAAGGCGATGACCGCGGCAAGCCCAATCAGGCCGAACTGGATCGGCAGCCAGACCGAGGTCAACTCGGTCCGCAGCGTGTGACGCACGGCCTCGAGCAGCGGGGTCACAGCATCGTTGAAGTCTGAAAAATCCATCGGGGCCGCCACTCGTCAAACCGGGCCGCATATGACTATGATTCGGGGCCGGAAAGCACGAACCTATCGGCCGACGACCCCTTCAAGCTGGTCGCGGTGCAATAAGGCAATGAAAAGGCGAGGAAACTGGTAATGGCACAGCTCTCTGAAGAAATGCGGATGATGCGGCAAAGCTGCCGCGATTTTGTCGACGATGTGGTGCTGCCTTACATCAAGGCGAACTGGAAGCTTGAATGGTCGATGGTTCCGGAAGACCGGCTGCCGCTCAGCATCCTGGAGGGCGCCGAGAAGGTCGGCATCCGTACCCTCGGCGTCCCGGAAGAGTACGGCGGCGTCGAACTCGAAAAGGGCACCGAAGTCTCGACCTTCGCCATGATCGCCGAGGAAATCGCCCGCGGCGATTCAGGCCTTGCCGACAAGCTGGTGCAGAACTGGAAAGTCTCGGTGCTGTTGCGGCAGCTGGCGCCGAAGCATTTGCAGGAGAAATGGTTCAAACGCCTGGTTGCCGAGCCGTCATTCCTGATGGCGCATTGTCTGACCGAGCCGCGCGGCGCTTCCGACCGCTGGCTGCCCTACAACGTGCCGGAAGCGGCCATGCAGACCAAGGCGGTCAAGGCCAATGGCGGCTGGGTGATCAACGGCCGCAAGCAGTTCATCTCCAACGGCTACGATGCCAGCCTCTACGTCGTCTACGCCAACACCAATCCCAAAGTCGGCATGCTGCAAGGCACGTCGTCGTTCCTGGTGCCGCGGGAAACCAAAGGCTTCGCGGTCGCGCGCTGCAACGAGACGCTCGGCTGCCGCTTCATGAACAACGGCGAGATGGTGTTCGAGGACATGTTCGTGCCGGACGATCATCTGCTGGTGCAGGATTCGGCGATGGGATCGGCCGGCGTCTATTTCCGGCCCGGCAAGATCATCCAGGCCGCCAAGAATCTCGGCGTCGGCGTGCGCGCCTTCGAGGCCACGGCGGAATACGTGCAGAACTACGTGCAGGGCGGCAAGATTCTCATCAAGCATCAGGCGGTGGCGCTGCGGCTGGCCGACATGGCGACCAAGATCGAGGCGGTGCGCGCGCTGCTCGAACGCGCCTCGCGCGCGGTCGACGACAACGCGCCGGAAGCGGACATGCTGGTCAATATGGTCAAGATGTTCGCGTCGGAAGAGATCATGAAGGTCGCCCAGCACGCGGTCGAACTGCACGGCGGCAACGGCATCATGCTCGATTTCGGCATCGAGAAGGTGCTGCGCGACGCCGTGATCTTCATGCACATGGACGCGACGGTCGATATTTCGAAATTCAAGATCATCAAGTGCATGTTCCCCGAAACCGCCGGCAAATACGCCGGGCCGGAATGAGCGTCACCGCACCACGAACCTGAATCCGATCACCACGATCACCAGACCTACGATCTGCGGGATGCTCGGCACGATGCCGAGCGCCAGATAGCCGATGACGAGCGAGAAGCCGGGCACCAGCGCTGGAAACGTCGCTGCGCGCCCGGCGCCGAGCAGGATCACCGCGCGTGCGAACAGGAAAATCGGCAGCACGCCGGCGCCGACGCCCTGCACCACGACCTGCACCATGTTGTCGGCGAGACTCATGCGCAGCATGCCGTCGAAGCCGATCAGCACCGCATAGAGCGGCGCGAACACCAGGATCGACAAGGCGCCGACGGCCGCGATGGCGCGGGTGCCGGAGACATGCCAGTAGCGCAGCAGAATGCCGAACGTCGCCCAGAACAGGCCGGCAGCGGCGAACAGCAGATCGCCGCCGACGCCGTGGCCGCCGATGGTGGTCAGCGATTCCGCGCCGAATATCAGCAGCCCGGCGATGATGGTGATGCCGCCGACGATGCGCGTCGTCGTGGCGCGCTCGCCCAGCACCAGCGAGGCCAGGATCAATCCCGACAGCGCGGCGCAGGCCGGCTGGATGGTGGTGCCGTGGCCGAGCGGCACCAGGATGAATCCGGTATAGGCCAGCATGGCCTGCGGCGGGCCGGACAGCATGCTCATCACCAGCCCGCGGCCCCAGCCGACGCCGCCGAGGTCCTTGATGCCGTCGCGCAGCACGATCGGCATCAGCAGCAGCCCGGCCCAGAAGAACCGGTGGAAGGCGAGATCGGCGGGCGCAAAGCCGATGGAAATGCCGTGCTTGGCCGCGACGAAGCCCGCGGCCCAGCCGAGCGAGGCGCCGATGCCGCACAAGGTGCCGATCAGGAGGCCCGAAGACTTTGCTGCCGCAGGTTGAGCTTTATCGTCCACGGCGTATCCCTGGCGCATGTCCCGTAATGTGGGACTCGGCTTTCGGACAAGTTTGGCGCAAGCAAATTGTCCGGCCGCAGGTGACTTGAGCCCGGCTGATACTCTAGGATCGGCTCCGAAGTCCAACAACGAAACTTCAACACTTATATCACCGGGATGGATAGCTCATGGCGAAGTCGCGTAAAGTCATCATAACCTGTGCCGTAACCGGCGCTATTCATACGCCTTCGATGTCGCCGCATCTGCCGATCACCGCCCAGGAGATCGCCGATGCCGCCATCGGCGCCGCCGAGGCGGGCGCCGCCGTCGTCCATCTGCATGCGCGCAACCCGCAGGATGGCCGGCCCGACCAGACGCCGGAGGCGTTCCTGCCCTTCGTCAAGGTGATCAAGCAGCGCTCGAATGTCGTCATCAATCTGACCTCCGGCGGCGCGCCGACCATGATGGTGGAAGAGCGCGTCCGTCCGGCCGCGGTGCTCAAGCCCGAAATCGCCTCGCTCAACATGGGCACGATGAACTTCGGGCTCTATCCGATGATCCCGCGCTACAAAGGCAAGTTCAAATACGACTGGGAGGAGCCGTATCTCGAGGGATCGAAGAAGGGCATGTTCAAGAACACCCTTGCCGATATCGAATACATCCTCGCCACCTGCGCCGAGAACAATACCCGCTTCGAGATCGAGTGCTACGACATCGGCCACCTCTACACGCTGCGGCACTTTCTCGACCGCGGCCTGATCAAGACGCCGCTGTTCATTCAATCGGTGTTCGGCATCCTCGGCGGTATCGGCACGCACCCCGAGGACGTCATCATGATGCGGCGCACCGCCGACCGCCTGTTCGGCGACGATTACCACTGGTCGGTGTTGGGCGCCGGCGGCGCGCAGATGCGGGTCGCCGCCATGGCGGCGTCGATGGGCGGCAATGTCCGCGTCGGCCTGGAAGATTCGCTCTGGATCGGCGCCGGCCAGCTGGCCGAGTCCAATGCCCAGCAGGTGACCAAAGTGCGCCAGATCCTCGAAGGCCTCGGGCTGGAAATCGCATCGCCCGACGACGCGCGCGAGATCCTGTCGCTCAAGGGCGGAGACAAGGTGGCGTTCTAGTCGCAAAGGCGCCGCATGCTCGTCCCTCTCCCCTAGTGGGAGCAGCGGACGAGGACACCGCTGCGACTGATTTCCCGTTGCTCTTGGCGCCGCGAATCCGTCCTATTGCCATAGGAGATTCGCAGCCCAAATGGACTCGCTCGATACCGTCAGCCTCGCGATCCTGCTCGGCAGCCTGCTGGTCCTGGCCGGCATTCTGTCGAGCCTGATCGCGTTCCGGTTCGGCGCGCCGCTGCTGCTGGTATTTCTGCTGGTCGGCATGCTGGCCGGCGAGGGCGGCCCGGGCGGCGTGAAATTCAACGACGTTGCCACCGCCTATACCGTCGGCTCGATCGCGCTGGCGCTGATCCTGTTCGACGGCGGCTTGCGCACGCGCTTCGCCACCTTCCGCAACGTGCTGGCGCCTTCGGTCATGCTGGCGACCGTCGGCGTGCTGATCACGACGCTGCTGACCGCGCCGGTCGCCAAACTCGTGCTCGGCATCGGCTGGGTGCAGGCTCTGCTGGTCGGCGCGGTGGTGGCCTCGACCGACGCCGCGGCGGTATTCCTGCTGATCAATGCGGGCGGCTTGCGGCTGCGGCCGCGCGTGCGCGCCACGCTGGAAGTGGAATCCGGCACCAACGATCCGTTCGCGGTATTTCTGGCCTTGCTGCTGGTCGAAATCCTGCTCAACGGCAACCAGAGCTGGGGCCATGCGCTTTTGACCTTCGCCCGCGACGCCGTTCTCGGCGGCGTCATCGGCGTCGCCGGCGGCCGCATCATCACGCTGGTGCTCAACCGGTTGTCGCTGGCGCAGGGTCTGCATGCGCCGTTCGTGGCGGTCAGCGCGCTGGTCGTGTTCGCCTTCGCCAATGCGGTGCATGCGTCCGGATTTTTCGCGGTCTATCTGGCCGGCCTGGTGGTCGGAAACCGCCAAACCCGCGCGCATAATTCGGTCATCGTGTTTCTCGACGCGGTGACCTGGCTGGCGCAGATCGTGATGTTCGTGCTGCTCGGCCTCCTGGTCTGGCCGCAGCGCCTGGCCGACAGCCTGTTCGGCGCCATCGTGGTGGCGCTGGTCTTGATGCTGGTGGCGCGGCCGGCCGCGGTATTCCTTTGCCTGGCGCCGTTCAATTACCCATGGCGCGAGAAGCTGTTCATATCCTGGGTCGGTTTGCGCGGCGCGGTCGGGATTTTCCTGGCTTCGATCCCGCTGCTGGTCGGATTGCCGGCGGCCTATCTGTTCTTCGACGTCGCTTTCGTGGTGGTGCTGCTGTCGCTTTTGGTCCAGGGCTGGACCGTGGCGCTGGCCGCCCGCAAGCTCGACATCTCGTTCAGCCGCAGCGATCCGGTGCCGCGCCGCATCGAGCTCGATCTGCCCGGCCAGTTGGCGCGCGAGATCGTCGGCTATCCGGTGCCGGCCAACAGCCCGTTTCTGCGCCGCGGCCTCATTCCGAACTGGGCGCGGCCGACGCTGGTGGTGCGCGCGAGGAAATCCTGACGCCGGCGGAAGCCGAGCCGGTGCGCGAGGGCGATTACGTCTATCTGCTGGCGCCGCCGGAAAAGGCCCAGGCGCTCGACCGCTTTTTCATGAACATGCCGCCGCCGTCATCGCCCGATCCGCGGCTGCTCGGCGATTTCTTCGTGACCGGGACGGCGACGCTCGGCGCTCTGGCTGAAATTTATGGCCTGCAGGTCGCCGCCGACCACGCCGAGGTGTCGCTCGCCGATTTCTTTACCGAAAACCTCGGCCGCCGCGCCAAGGAAGGCGACATCGTCCAGCTCGGCCCGATCGCGCTGCTCGCGCATAAAGTCGACGATGGTCACGTGACCACCGTCGGCTTGCGGCTGGCCGAACCGGAAGCGCCGACCGACCTCGGCGGTCGCGTCAAGGCGCTGTGGAACCGCGTGCAGAAGTGGATTGGCTAGCGCAAAAATAAAGCCTACCGCGGGCGGCCTGCCAGCATCGCGCCGTTCTGGATGGCCCAGGCGCCGCCGAACAGCACCGCCGACCAGAACAGATCGCCGGCGATGGTGTTCTCCAGGAACGGCAAGGCCAGCACGTAGCACTGGGTCAGGCCGGCGAGGTCGTGGCTGTACATGCGAGCCAAACGACCCAGACCGCGAAATTGGACGTGGCAAAGAAGAACAGCGAGCAGCCCACCATCATCGCCGCGGTCGCGCCCAAGCCGTTGTAGCGGCGCGACACCATGCCGACGATGGCCGGAACCGAAATGGCGGCGAAAACGACAAGTTCGACGCGCCAGTCTTCCGGCGCCATCGGCAAGGTCGAAAGCCCCATGGCAACCAGCGGCACGATCACCGCCAGAGCCGGGATGCGCAGCATGCGGCCGGCAAACAGCGCGCTGGCCGCGACCGGCATGAAGCCCGGCGCGTGCGGCAGCAGACGCGCGGCCACGTCAAAACCGATGAGGAATGCCATCAGGGCCAGATCCATCCACAGGTCGGCGCGGGCTTTGTTCGGCTGCATCGCTGTCAGATCCTTCATAAGGTCGGGTTCGCCATTGCATAGCACAACGGCGGCCGGGAGCGCTATCGGGCTTTGCAAAGCCTGCAATTCATGAGGTTTTCGGCGCCTGGCTTTCGGCCCAGCCGGCAATGATTCCCGCCAGTTGATCGAGGCCGTCGGTCAGCGCCGCCGGGCCCGGCTGCAGGATCAGCGTCGATTTGACCTCGCGCAGCCAGCCGGTCGAGACCGCCGGAATTTCCGCGAAGCCTGGCCGGGCGGCGACCTTTGCGGGCACGAATTTCTTGCCGCACCAGGAGCCGATGATGATGTCGGGCGCGGCGGCGATCACCGTCGGCCTGCGGCACGATGCGGTCCTTGGCGTTCTTGCGCACGGCCAGGTGCGGAAACACGTCGATACCGCCGGCGGCCTCGATCAGTTCCGAGACCCAGGCGATGCCGGAGATCATCGGCTCGTCCCATTCCTCGAAATAGACCCGCGGCCGGCGCGGCAGCAGCATCGCGCCGCTCGCGCACCGCATCGACGTGGGCGGCGAGCTTGCGCGCCAGCGCGTCGGCCTTGTCCGGCGCGCCGACCAGCGCGCCGAGCGTGCGGATCATGTCGAAAATGCCGGCGACGTCGCGCTGGTTGAAGGCGTGCACCGCGACATTGGCGCGGATCAGTTCGGCGACGATGTCGGCCTGCAGATCGGAGAAGGTCAGCACCAGGTCCGGCTTGAGCGCCAGGATCTTCGGCACGTCGGCGGAGATGAAGGCCGAGACCCGCGGCTTCTCGCGCCGCACCTGCGGCGGCCGCACCGCATAGCCGGAGACGCCGACGATGCGCGCGTCCTCGCCGAGGAGATAGAGCGTCTCCACGGTCTCTTCGGTCAGGCAGACGATTCGGGCGGGTGGGAACATGCGGCGAGCATAGCGCATTCAGTGCGCTAGGCGCCCAACAACTCCACCCCGCCGGTCGCCGTCACCGTGCCGTCGTCGAGCCGCACCACGCGGGTGGCGATGCGCTTCACCTCGGCGGCGTCGTGGCTGACATAGATCATCGGCACCTGCGCCTCGTCGCGCAGCCGTTCCAGATACGGCAGGATGTCGCCTTTGCGCGCGGCGTCGAGCGAGGCCAGCGGCTCGTCGAGCAGCAGCAGCCGCGGCCGCATCAGCAGCGCGCGGCCGACGGCGACGCGCTGGCGCTCGCCGCCCGACAGCTTGCCGGGCCGGCGGTCGAGCAGATGGCCGATGTCGAGCAGTTCGACCGCGTGCGCGAAGGCCGCCGGGTCGTCGGCGATGCCGCTCATCCAGCGGCCATAGATGAGATTGTGCTTGATCGACAGATGCGGGAACAGCCGGCCTTCCTGAAACACGGTGCCGATGCGGCGCTGCCAGGCCGGCACATTGATGCCCTCGGCGCCGTCGAACAGCACCTCGTCGTCGAGCACGATGCGGCCGCGGTCGGGTTTCAGCAGGCCGGCGATCATGTTGATGATGCTGGTCTTGCCGGCGCCCGACGGCCCGAACAGAACGGTGGCGCCGCGCTCGCTGTCGAACAGCGCGTTGACCGAAAATTCGCCGAGCTTTTTTTCGACTTCGACCACGAGCATCGATCAGGTCCCGTGAAGCCGCGCGCCGGCGCGGCGGGCGAACCATTCCGACGCCATCAAGGCGGCAAGCGAAATGATCGATCGCGACGATGACGAGTTGCAGCGCGGCGGCATCGCCGCCCGGCACCTGCGTCAGCGTGTAGATCGCCGCCGAGATGGTCTGCGTCTCGCCCGGAATGTTGGAGACGAAGGTGATGGTGGCGCCGAATTCGCCGAGCGCCTTGGCGAAAGCCAGCATCATGCCGGCGATGATGCCGGGCAGCGCCAGCGGCAGCGTCACGGTGACGAACACGCCAGAAGCCGTTGGCGCCGAGCGTCGAGGCGGCATCTTCCAGCCGCCGGTCGATCGCCTCGATCGACAGCCGGATGGCGCGCACCATCAGCGGAAACGCCATCACGCCGCAGGCCAGCGCCGCGCCGGTCCAGCGGAACGAGAACACGATGCCGAAATGATCGGCGAGCCAGGCGCCGACCGGCGCCTTGCGGCCGAACGTGATCAGCAGCAGATAGCCGGTGACCACCGGCGGCAGCACCAGCGGCAGATGCACCACGCGCGTCGAGCAGCGACTTGCCCCAGAAATCTTTGCGCGCCAGCACATAGGCGATGGCGATGCCGAACGGCAGCGCCACCACGGTCGCGACCAGCGCGATCCGCAGCGACAGCTGAACCGCGATCCAATCCTCGGGCGTAAGGTCAAACATATGGCTTACGACACCGGCTTGATCAGAAAGCTGAAGCCGTATTTCTCGAAGATCGCCTTGGCCGCGCCGCTGCGCAGGAAGGCCAGATAGCGCGTGACCGCGGCATTCGTGCTCGCCGTGGTCGCCGCCACCGGATAGGTGACCGGCGGATGCGAGCCCGTCGGGAAACACGCCGACGATCTTCACCTTCGGCTCGATCTTGGCGTCGGTCTCGTAGACGATGCCGATCGGCGTCTCGCCGCGCGCGACGAAGGCGAGCGTCGCGCGCACATTCTCGGCCATGGCGAGTTTCGGCTCCGCCGCTTTCCAGGCGCCGAGCTTCTCGAGCGCGGCCTTGGCATAGAGCCCGGCCGGCACCGCCTTGACGTCGGCGACCGCGATGCGGCCGTCGCCGGCGAGCTTGGCGATGTCGAAGCCCTGTCCGATGTCGACCTTGTCGAGCTTGGAATCCTTCGGCGCGATCAGCACCAGCCGGTTGCCGAGCAGATTGACGCGGGTGTCCGGCTTGATCAGCTTGTGCTCGGCGACATAGTCCATCCATTCGAGGTCGGCCGAGACGAACACGTCGGCCGGCGCGCCCTGCTCGATCTGCTTGGCCAGCGCGGAGGAGGCGGCATAGCTCGCCGTCACCTTGACGCCGGTCGCCTTGGTGAAGGCCGCGTTGGTGTCGTCGAGCGCGTTCTTCATCGACGCGGCGGCGAACACGGTCAGCGTGTCCTGCGCGGCGGCCGCGTGTGGCGCGCCGGCGAGGACGGCGAACAGGCTGAGAATGGCAAAAATTCGAACGAACATGGCGGTTCTCCTCAGGCGCCGGAGGGGCGCCAGCATGACGACTGGATCGGGTGAAAATCGCCGGAACCGCCGTTCCGTCCTCGGGCAGGGCACGCACGGTGCGCTGCAATGCGGCAAGCCTAGCAAGTCTCGTCGGTCTAGGTAAAGTCCGCATTTGCGGCGGCGAGGGGACGGCAATGGCGGATGCGGCGCCGGTCGAGGGCGAGTTCGACTACATCATCGTGGGCGCGGGCTCGGCCGGCTGCGTGCTGGCCAACCGGCTGTCGGCCGATCCAAACAAGCGCGTGCTGCTGCTGGAAGCCGGCGGCCGCGACAACTGGATCTGGTTTCACATTCCGGTCGGCTATCTGTTCGCCATCGGCAATCCGCGCGCCGACTGGATGCTCAAGACCGAACCGGAGCCGGGCCTCAACGGCCGCAGCCTGAACTATCCGCGCGGCAAGGTGATCGGCGGTTCGTCGGCGATCAACGGCATGATCTACATGCTGGGCCAGGCGACCGACTACGACCAGTGGCGCCAGCTCGGGCTGCCCGGCTGGTCGTGGAACGACGTGCGGCCGTTCTTCCGCAAGCATGTCGATCATTTTCTGGGCGCGGGCGAGCACGCCGCCGGCGGCGAATGGCGGGTCGAAGCGCCGCGGCTGTCGTGGGAAATTCTCGACGCCTTCCGCGACGCCGCGGTCCAATACGGCATTCCGGCGGTCGAACGATTTCAACACCGGCGACAACGAAGGCATCTGCTATTTTCACGTCAATCAGAAGTTCGGCCGGCGCTGGTCGGCGGCGCGCGGATTTCTCAAGCCGGTGCTGCACCGGAAAAATCTCCAGGTCGAATCCGGCTGCCTGGTCGAAGCGCGTCGAATTCACCGGGCGCCGCGCCAGCGGCGTGCGCTGGCGGCAGAACGGCGAATTGCGCAGCGCCAAGTGCCGCGGCGAGGTGATCCTGTCCGCCGGCTCGATCGGTTCGCCGCACATCTTGATGCTGTCGGGCGTCGGGCCGGCGGCGCAGCTCGCGCAATTCGGTATTCCCGTGGTGCTCGACAGGCCCGGCGTCGGCGCCAATCTGCAGGATCATTTGCAGCTGCGCACGATCTTCAAGGTGTCGGGCGTCAAGACCTTGAACGCGCAATACGCTTCGATGATCGGGCAAGCTCGGCATGGGGCTCGATTATGTGTTGCGCCGGCGCGGGCCGATGACCATGGCGCCGTCGCAGCTCGGCGCCTTCACCCGCTCGGACAAGACGCAGGACCGCGCCAATATCCAGTACCATGTGCAGCCGCTGTCGCTCGACAAGTTCGGCGAGCCGCTGCATCCGTTCCCGGCCTTCACCGCCAGCGTCGCCAATCTGCGGCCGACCAGCCGCGGCGCGCTCACGCTGAAATCCGCCGATCCGGCGCAGCCGCCGGCGATCGCGCCGAATTATCTGTCGACCCCGGAAGACCGCCGCGTCGCCGCCAATTCGATCCGCGTCACGCGCAAGATCGTGTCGCAGCCGGCGCTGCGCAAATATGCGCCGGTCGAATATCTGCCGGGCGCGCAAGTCGCCAGCGACGACGAAGCGGCGCTGGAGCACGCCGCCGGCGATATCGGCACCACCATTTTCCACCCGGTCGGCACCGCCAAGATGGGCCGCGACGACGATGTGCGCGCGGTGGTCGACGCGCGGCTGCGCGTCATCGGGCTGGAAGGAATTGCGCGTGATCGATGCCTCGGTGATGCCGTCGATCACCTCGGGCAACACCAATTCGCCGACCATGATGATCGCGGAGAAAGGCGCGGCGATGATTTTGGAAGATCATAAGCGTTGAGCGTCAAGGTTCACATCAGAGGAGGGGCGTTATGAATCTGGTCGAACGAGTCAAGGCGATCCTGATGCAGCCGAAATCCGAATGGCTGGTGATCGAACGCGAGCCGGGCGATGCCGGCTACCTGCTCACGAATTATGTCGGGATTCTCGCCGCGATCCCGCCGGTGTGCGCATTCATCGGCACGTCGATCATCGGTGTCGGGCCGTACCGCGTCGGAATTTTCATCGGCCTGATCCATGCCGTCGTCATCTATGTGCTGACGCTGGCCATCGTGTTCGTGACCGCCTACATCATCGACTTTCTCGCCGGCGTGTTCGGCGGTCAGAAGAATTTCGACAACGCCATGCGCGTGTCGGCCTATGCGCCGACCGCGGCCTGGCTCGCCGGCGTGTTCAACATCATCCCGATGCTCGGCATTCTCGGCCTCCTGGGCCTCTACAGCCTCTATCTGCTGCACACCGGCCTCGCGGCGCTGATGCGGCCGGCGCCGGACAAGGCGTTGATCTACACCATCGTCGTCATCGTCAGCATCATCGTGATCTGGTTCGTCATCGTCGGCGTGCTGGCCGCGATCTTCGGCTTCGGCATGATGATGTAGCCGGCGCGGCCCGGCTATTACGGCAACGCCTTGAGGTGCCGGATCGGCCGGCCCGGCGCGATGGCTTGCGCCGCGGCGACGATGGCGTTGGCGTCGATGCCATAGTGCCGGTACAGCTCGGCGAGCGAGCCGGTCTGGCCGAAATGCTCGACGCCGAGCGCGCGGGTGCGATGGCCAGCGACGGCGCCGAGCCAGGCCAGCGTCGCCGGGTGGGCGTCGAGCACGGTGACGATGCCGCAATGTTGCGGCACGTCGGCGAAGAGCCGCTCGATGTGCGAGCGCGCATGCACGAGGCCGCGTTCGCGCGCGCGTTGCGCCGCGGTCCAGCCGGCATTGAGACGATCCGCCGAGGTGACGGCGAGCAGGCCGACGTCGCGGCGGTCTTCCGCCATCAGGCCGACGGCCTCGATGGCTTCCGGCGCGATCGCGCCGCTATAGGCCACGATCACCTGGCAGTTCGGCCCCGGCGGACGCAGCCAATAGGCGCCGTCGACGATTTGCTGGCGCAAATCCGGCGTCATCTCGCGCTGGATCTGCTCGATCGGCCGCGTCGACAGCCGCAAATAAACCGAGCCGCCGGTCTCGTCGCGCAGCCAGTTGCGCTCCGAAGGCTCGCCGTCGCCATCCTTCTGAATATAGGAGAAGGCCCAGGCCATGATGACAGCCAGTTCGTCGACAAAGGCCGGTTCGAACGAGGCCAAGCCGTCTTGCGCCAGTCCGATCAGCGGCTCGGCGATCGACTGATGCGCGCCGCCTTCGCCGGCCAGCGTAATGCCGGACGGCGTCGCCACCACCATGAAGCGGGCGTCCTGGTAGCAGGCGTAATTGAGCGCATCGAGGCCGCGGGCGATGAAAGGATCGTACAGCGTGCCGATCGGCAGCAGCCGTTCGCCGTTGATCGAATGCGACAGGCCGAGCGCCGACAGCAGGATGAACAAATTCATCTCGGCGATGCCGAGTTCGATGTGCTGGCCCTTGGGCGAGAATTCCCAATTGAACGTGGACGGGATGTGCTCGCTCTTGAAGGTGTCGGCCATCGTCTCGCGCGCGAACAGCCCGCGCCGGTTCACCCAGGGGCCGAGATTGGTCGACACCGTCACGTCGGGCGAGGTGGTGACGATGCGGCGCGCGAAGTCGCTGTCGCCGCGGCCGATCTCGTTGAGCAGCGCGCCGAAGCCGGTCTGCGTCGCCATCACCGGCTGGATGGTCACCGGCAAGCTTTCGGGGACTTCGATCGTGGGCGCGCTGAGGCGGCGATTTTTGTCGGCGGCGAACGGCACGCGGTCGAGAAAGCTCTGCAGCTTTTCCGCCGGCAGCGCCAAGCCTTCGAATTTGTCCCACTCGTGCCCGGCCCGCACGCCCATCGCCTTCTGGAAGACCTCCATCTGCGCCGGCGTCATCAGGCCGGCATGATTGTCCTTGTGGCCGGCCATCGGCAGGCCGAAGCCCTTGACCGTGTAGCAGATGAAGCAGGTCGGCTTTTCCGGATGCGCGCCGTGCATGGCGTCGAGCACCGACGGCAGATCGTGGCCGCCGAGATTGTTCATCAGCGCGGCGAGTTCTTCGTCGGAGCGCTTCTCGATCAGCCGCGAGACGTCGCCCTGATCGCCGATCTCGTCGATCAGGCGTTTGCGCCAGGCGGCGCCGCCGGCGAACACCAATGCCGAATAAAGCTGGTTCGGGCAATTGTCGATCCAGGCCTTGAGCTTGTCGCCGCCCGGCTCCTTGAACGCCGCCTGCTGCAGCGAACCGTATTTGAGGATGACGACGTCCCAGCCGAAATTCTTGAACAGCTGCTCGTAGCGCTCCCACAGGCCTTCGCGCACCACGGCGTCGAGGCTTTGCCGGTTGTAGTCGATGATCCACCAGCAATTGCGCAGGCCCTGCTTCCAGCCTTCGAGCAGCGCTTCGAAGATATTGCCTTCGTCGAGTTCGGCGTCGCCGACCAGCGCCACCATGCGGCCTTCCGGCCGCTCTGTCGCCCAGCCATGCGCGCGCACGTAGTCCTGCACCAGCGACGAGAACAAAGTCTGCGCCACGCCGAGGCCGACCGAGCCGGTGGAGAAATCGACGTCGTCGGTGTCCTTGGTGCGCGACGGATAGCTTTGCGCGCCCTTGTAGCCGCGGAAGGTTTCGAGCTTTTCGCTGCGTCTGCTTGCCGAGCAGGTACTGGATGGCGTGGAAGATCGGCGAGGCATGCGGCTTGACCGCGACGCGGTCCTGCGGCCGCAGCACGTCGAAATACAGCGCGGTCATGATGGTGGCGAGCGAGGCCGACGACGCCTGATGGCCGCCGACCTTCAGGCCGTCGGAATTCTCGCGCCGATGATTGGCGTTGTGGATGGTCCAGCTCGCCAGCCACAGCACCTTGCGTTCGAGCGCGGCGAGGGCTGCAAGCTTGTCTGTAGGCGTCGGCATTGGCATTCGACCCGGACTTGGTGCTCCGACGTCGAATATGTGCCTTTAGCCGTGGCGATGCTTGCCAATTCACGTTACAAATACCGTCGATATTAGCTTATTCTAGCGATATCTGGCCTAAAAACAGGTGGATTATGCCAATTCCAGCCCTCGACGCAGTCGACCTGAAAATATTGCGCTTCCTGCAGGACGACGGCCGCATGAGCCTGGCCGATCTCGCCGGCAAGGTCGGCCTGTCGCCGTCGCCTTGTCTGCGCCGGGTGCGCATTCTGGAAAAGTCCGGCGTGATCACCCGCTATGTCGCGGTGCTCGATCAGCGCGCGGTGGGCCTGCCGGTCAGCGTGTTCGTCTCGGTCAAGCTGGAAAAGCAGAAGGAAGAACTGCTCGATCGATTCGCCAAGACCATCGCGCGCTGGCCGGAAGTGCTCGAGTGCTATCTGATGACCGGACCGCGCGATTACTGGCTGCGCGTCGTGGTGCCGGATCTCGCGGCCTATGAGCGCTTCCTCAAGCAGAAGCTGACGCGCATCGAAGGCATTGCCTCGATCGAATCGAGCTTCGCGCTCGAGCAGGTGAAATACACCAACGTGCTGCCGGTGGCGTAGTTGAATGACGGGACTATTCGGCGCTCGCCTTGACCTGTCTGGCCGGGGCGTCGAGCACGTTCTTGCAGGCCGGCGGCAAGTCCGCGAGCGTCAGCGCGCGGGGCGGCTTGGCCGGCTTCGTCGGTTTCGGCGGATGCAGAACCCGATCGGAAAACCAGTAGTCGAGCGCCTTGGCGTTGCATCCGTCGTCGCCGGGAACCGGCGGCTGCTTGCGGCAATTCGGCGAGTCGGCCGGGCACTTCAGGCGGACGTGGATGTGATCGTGATGGCCGTACCAGGGCCGCACTTTGGCCATCCAGCCGGGCTTTTTCTTATCCTCGACCCGGCATAGCTCCTGCTTGATCGCGGCGTTGACCAGGACGCGCTCGACCTCGGGCTGCTCGGCGGCGGTCTTGATGAAAGCGATATCCGCCGGCTGCCAGGTCTTCGGATTGATGTGTTTCCAGTCGTCGGAAACCAGATTGATGGCCGAGGTCTTTTCGCGTTCGTCCTTGTTCAGGACGTGGCCGGGCATCGGCATGAACCAGACGTCGACGTCGAGGCCGATCTGGTGGCTCATATGTCCGAACGGCAGCGGGCCGCCGCGCGGCTGCGCCATGTCGCCGACCAGAATGCCGTGCCAGCCGGTGGCCTTGGCGGCGAGCGGCGCGAAGCGCTCGAGGAACTTCACCAGTTCGGGGTGGCCCCAATTGCGGTTGCGCGACAGCCGCATCACCTGCCAGGTCGGACCGGTGGTCGGCAGCGGCACGCCGCCTTGCAGGCAGCCGCGCGGGTAGTAGCCGATCGCCATGGCCTTGCCCAAGGTCGGCAGCTCCTTGGAGGCAAACAAAGTCTTGGCCGGCATCTTGTTCTCGTCCGTGCTCGGCCGGCTCTGCGGCAGCGGCGTGCTGACGACCGCGGCGGGCGCCTCGACCGGCGGTGCGGCAACCACCGGCGCGGGAGTTTCCGCCGGCGTGCTGACGACGGGCGCCGGTGTTTCCGCGGGCGGCGCGGCGACGACCGGCGCCGGTGCTGCGCCGGCGGCGCGGTGACGACCGGCGGCTCGACGGCAGCGGGCGGCGCGGACTCGACTGCCGGCGGTGCGACAACTGACGGCGCGGAGGTTTGCGGCGTTGCTTCGGCCGGCTGCGGCGTGGCCAAGGCAACCGCGGCGGTCGGCCGGAACCGCTTCGCGGGCCGCGGGCGGCACCGGCACCTGCGCATCGGTCACGTATTGATCGGCGGCGAAACCGCCGGCGACGACCACGACCAACACACCGAAAAAGACCACGACCCGGGTGAACATGATCCGTCCGATCTAGCGATTTCGCCCGGCGCTGTCAGGTTAAAATCGCACAATGGTTTAAACCGGCCCGGGCCGGTTCCATTCCGCCGCTCTGACGAAAGTTCGAGCGGCCGCAATGGCTTTTATGGTTAACAAACCCTTTACAAGCTCCGCCCGGCTAAGCAATGCTGATGAAATCGCGCGAAGTCCGGCTCGGTTTTTGGAGGTCAGGTCATGCGTTGCGTCGCCCTCACGGCCTTCGGTGCGCTGCTTTGCCTGTCGGCACCGGTCCAGGCGGAACTCCTGGTCAGCATCAGCAAATCGCAGCAGCGGCTGTCCGTCGTCATCGACGGGACCGAAGCCTATCGCTGGCCGGTCTCGACCGGACGGCGCGGCCATGAAACACCGGCCGGAAAATTCCGCCCGGTCCGGCTCGAGCGCCATTGGTATTCCCGGCAATACGACATGACGCCGATGCCGTGGTCGGTATTCTTCCACCGCGGCTATGCGGTGCACGGCACCATGGAAGCCTACAATCTCGGTCATGTCGCCTCGCATGGCTGCGTGCGGCTGCGGCCGGACAATGCCGCGATCCTGTTTTCGCTGGTGCGCCGCAACGGCATCAAGCACACCAAGTTCGTGGTGATGAACGGCGCGTTGCCGCTGGCGCCGGGCGCAACGCCGATGGCGGAGGCGGACCAGCCTGCGATCGACGCTGCCGCGAAACAGCATTTCGCCATGGCGCCCGAGCGCACGCCATGAGGAACTGACCGCCAAGAGCCGCGCCGGATTGCCGGTCGACGATGACGACGATGACGCCGGCACGCGGCGCGCGGCGCGGTTCGCCAAGACGGTGGCCTATCGCGTGTCGGTCAGCAGCGACGAAGCGCAGATCCTGCGCGAGCGGGCGGCCTGGCTGCGCAGCCTCGACCGCAAATACGGAATTACGCGGTAACCAAACGCGACAGGCAATTTGGACGCGCGAGGAGAATTGTTTAGGGGATAGCGGGGAGTTGCGTATGCGTCGTGTCGTCATCGCTGTCGCCGCGGCGGCCCTTTCATTCGCCGGGGCTTTTGCCGCCAAGGCCGGTATCGTCGTCACCGTCGACAAGACGGCGCAGCGCCTCACTGTCGATGTCGACGGCGCCACCCGCTACCAATGGCCGGTATCGACCGCGCGCTGGGGCTATCGCACGCCGAACGGCAGCTATCGGCCGCAGCGGCTCGAGCGCCAGTGGTTCTCGCGCAAATACGACTGGTCGCCGATGCCTTATTCGATCTTCTTCAACGGCGGCTACGCCATTCACGGCAGCTACGAGGTCTCGCGGCTCGGCCGGCCGGCGTCGCACGGCTGCATCCGGCTGCACCCGCGCAATGCGGCGACGCTGTTCGATCTGGTCCGGCGCAACGAGAGCAACACGCGCATCGTCGTGATCGGCGGCGGCGAGGAGCTGATGGCGCACTCACGCAACCCGGTGCGCGTGCGGGATAACGTGGTGACGTACCGCGAACCGCGCAGCACATGGCGCACCGAAACGCGCCGCCCGACCCGCTATTCGCGAAGCTTCGAAGAAATCTTCGAGGACGCCCCGGTCTACACCGGTTCCGATCGCCGGCGCCGCTCCTGGGGCAATCCGCGACCGCTATTAGTGCCCCGCTCGTCGGTCAGCAGCGACGAAGCGCAAATCCTGCGCGAGCGGGCGGCCTGGCTGCGCAGCCTCGACCGCAAATCCGGCATCGGGCGCTGACCCGGCCGGCCGAATAGAGTGATCTGAATCAATCGAATCGAATCGCGGTGACGGTAACCTGTCGTCTCCAGGAGACGACGTTATGTCGCGTTTTATTATCGTTATCGCCATCGCCGCCGCCTTGCTGGCCGGTTTGTCGCCGCGCCGACGCCGGTATCGTGGTCACCGTCGATAAATCGGCGCAGCGGCTGTCGGTCGCGGTCGACGGCATCAACCGTTACCAATGGCCGGTGTCGACCGCGCGCTGGGGCTATCGCACGCCGAACGGCACCTACCGGCCGCAATGGCTGGCGCGCAAATGGTTCTCGCGCCAATACGATTGGTCGCCGATGCCTTATTCGGTCTTTTTCAACGGCGGCTACGCCATCCACGGCAGCTACGAGATCTCGCATCTCGGCAGCCCGGCGTCGCACGGCTGTATTCGCCTGCACCCGGACAATGCCGCCGTGCTGTTTGCGCTGGTCAAGGAGCACATGAAGGACACCGAGATCGTGGTGACCGGCGAGAGCCCCGCGCCGGCCGCGCGCGAGCGCGGCGAGGCCAGGCGTCCGCGCCAAGGCGTCGAGGACAAAGCCGGTCCGGCGCGCCAATTCCGCGACGAGAGTCAGTGGTTCTAGCGCCCGCGCGCCTTGCGGGTGCGCGCCGCCTTCTTGGCTGAACGCGAGCGCGCCGCCTTCGAACGGGCCGCCGAGGCAGCGCCGCCTTTGCGTCCGCCCTTGCGGGAGGCGGCATGGCTTTCCTTCTTGCCGCGGCCGGAACCGGACTTCTTGCCGCCGCCGGATTCCTTATTCACGGTCGGCCCAGGCGCGGCGCTCGGCCTCGCCTTCGGACACGCCGCGTTTCTCGTAGCCCTTCTCGATATGGCGCGCCTTGCGCTTTTGTTTGCTGGTATAGGCCGACTTATCGCCCTGCGGCATGGACGTCTCCTCGTGTGTTGTCACATGCCGAATTGAACGCGCGAATGTGAAATGAGGTTCCGTCAAGCTATGCTCGTGGGACCACATTTGCTGGTGTATAGAACATTGAACAATGACCGACAGGGAGTATCGCCATAATGCGCACGATCGCCGTTGAAGAACATTTCACGACACCCGGCTTTCTTGACGGCGCTGGACGCGCGTTCAGCGAAAGCTTTCGCAAGGCGCGTGGCGTCGGCCGGCGACCGGCTGTTTGCGCAACTGGCGGACCTCGGCGACAAGCGGATCGCCGAGATGGATGCCGCCGGCATCGACATGCAGCTCCTGATGATCAACTCGCCCGGCCTCGAACAGGCCGAGACCGCTGAGGCAATTCCCGCCGCCACCGAAGCCAACGACGTGCTGGCGCAAGCCATGCGCAAGCACCCGACGCGCTTTGCCGGCCTCGCCGCACTGCCGGTCGGAGCGCCCGACAAGGCGGCGCAGGAACTGGAGAAGCGCTTCGGCAAGGACGGTTTTCGCGGCGCCGTCGTCAACGGACACAATCGCGGGCGCTATCTCGACGACAGCTTCTATTGGCCGATCCTCGAATGCGCCGAAAAGCTTGGCGCGCCGATCTATCTGCATCCGGCCGTGCCGCCCCAGGCGGTGGTCCAAGGCTCCTATGGCGGGTTCTCGCCGGGCGAGACGTTTTTTCTCGCCGGCGCCGGCTGGGGCTGGCATATCGAAACCAGCGTGCACATCATCCGCATGATGGTGCGCGGCGTGTTCGACCGTTTCCCGAAGCTGCAATTCGTGATCGGGCACATGGGCGAAGGGCTGCCCTTCATGCTGCCGCGCATGAACGCGGTCGCCACCCGCTCGCCGGGGCTCGCCATGAAGCGCTCGCCGGCCGAATATCTGCGCGAGAACGTCCACTACACCTTCGGCGGCTTCAACTTCGAATCGACTTTCCAGATCCTGCTGTCCGAGGTCGGCGCCGGGCGCATCATGTTCTCGGTCGACTACCCTTACGGCTCGATGGCGGAAGCGCGCGCGTTCCTCGAGAAGATTCCGGTGAGCGCCGCCGAGCGCGAAGCCATCGCGCATGGCAATGCGGAGAAGTTGTTTGGGGTGTAGCGGAGTTTGTCGTTGGCCAAAGCGCTGGGTCGCCGCCTCGCGGGGACGACCGTGAGTGGACTACACATCCACCTTCAGCGCCGCGATGAACGCCTCCTGCGGGATGTCGACCTTGCCGAACTGCCGCATCTTCTTCTTGCCCTTCTTCTGCTTGTCCGAGCAGCTTGCGCTTGCGGGTGGCGTCGCCGCCGTAGCATTTGGCGGTCACGTCCTTGCGCAGCGCGCGCACGGTTTCGCGGGCGATGATCTTGCCGCCGATGGCGGCCTGGATCGGCACCTGGAACATGTGCGGCGGGATCAGCTCCTTCAGCTTCTCCACCATGCCGCGGCCGCGGGTTTCGGCGCGCGTGCGATGCACCAGCATCGACAGCGCGTCGACCGGCTCGTCATTGACCAGGATCGACATCTTCACCAGGTCGGCCGGCCGGTAGTCGGTCAGGTGATAGTCGAACGAGGCATAGCCCTTCGACACCGACTTCAGCCGGTCGTAGAAGTCGAACACCACCTCGTTGAGCGGCAGGTCGTATTTCACCATGGCGCGCGAGCCGACATAGGTCAGCTCTTTCTGATTGCCGCGGCGGTCCTGGCACAGCTTGAGCACCGAGCCGAGATATTCGTCGGGCGTGAGAATCGTCGCCTCGATCCACGGCTCCTGGATTTCCAGGATCTTCATCACGTCCGGCATGTCGACCGGATTGTGGATCTCGATCTCGGTGCCGTCGCGCAGGCTCATCTTGTAGATCACCGACGGCGCGGTCGCGATCAGATCGAGATTGAACTCGCGCTCCAGCCGCTCCTGGATGATTTCCAGATGCAGCAGGCCGAGGAAGCCGCAGCGGAAGCCGAAGCCGAGCGCGGCGGAGGTTTCCATCTCGTAGGAGAAGCTGGCGTCGTTGAGCCGCAGCTTGCCCATGGCGGCGCGCAGGTCTTCGAACTGCGCGGCGTCGACCGGGAACAGGCCGCAGAACACCACCGGGAATCGCCGGCTTGAAGCCGGGCAGCGGCGCGTCGACCGGATTGCGCTCGTCGGTGATGGTGTCGCCGACGCGCGTGTCGGCGACTTCCTTGATCGAGGCGGTGAGCATGCCGATCTCGCCGGGGCCGAGCTCGTCGACGATGGTCAGCTTCGGCGTGAACACGCCGGTGCGGTCGACTTCATAGGCGGCGTCGATGCCGATCATGCGGATGCGCTGGCCCTTCTTCAGCACGCCGTCGACGATGCGCACCAGCACGACGACGCCGAGATAGGCGTCGTACCAGCTATCGACCAGCAGCGCCTTGAGCGGCGCGTCGCGGTCGCCTTTCGGCGGCGGCAGGCGCGTGACGATGGCTTCCAGCACGTCGGGCACGCCCAGGCCGGTCTTGGCCGAGATCATGATCGCGTCCGAGGCGTCGAGCCCGATCACGTCCTCGATCTGCTGCTTGATCTTCTCCGGCTCGGCCGCCGGCAGGTCGACCTTGTTGAGCACCGGCACGATCTCGTGGCCGGCATCGAGCGCGTGATAGACGTTGGCCAGCGTCTGCGCCTCGACGCCCTGCGAGGCGTCGACCACCAGCAGCGAGCCCTCGCAGGCGGCGAGCGAGCGGTTGACCTCATAGGCGAAGTCGACGTGGCCGGGGGTGTCGATCAGGTTGAGGATGTAATCCTTGCCGTCCTTGGCATGGTATTTCAGGCGCACGGTCTGCGCCTTGATGGTGATGCCGCGCTCGCTTCTCGATGTCCATCGAGTCGAGGATCTGCTCCTTGCCGGCCATCTCGCGCGCGTCGAGCCCGCCGGTGAGCTGGATCAGCCGGTCGGCCAGCGTCGATTTGCCGTGGTCGATATGGGCGACGATGGAGAAATTGCGGATATTCTGGATCGGGACAGCCGTCATGGGGGCGAGATAACACTCAGAATCGGCTCCCACAAGCCGTTGGAGGCGAATGCTCAGGCACGGAATCAGCCTGAACTGCCGACCGTGGGTGCCAGGAGAGGTGAAGAGAGTGCGCGGAGCGCGTGGACCGACTCACCTTCGTCGTGCGATAGCTCCAGCCATGCGTATAGCCTCCCATCCCATCACCCGCGCCGCCGGCCGTTACCGCTCCGCGCTGACCGATCCGGCAAGCGCCGAGCGCACGGTGCTGCTGTCGCTCGCGGTCTACGTGGTGCTGTGGACGATCTACGCCACCATCGCCAAAGGCAGCCAGGGCCTGCACTACGACATGACCGAGGTGATCGCCTGGTCGCGCGATCTTTCCTTCGGCTATCTCAAGCATCCGCCGCTCGCCGCCTGGATCGTGCGGGCGTGGTTCAGCGTCTTCCCGGTCGCCGCCTGGTCGTATTACCTGCTGGCGATGCTGATGCCGGCGATCGCGCTGTGGATCGCCTGGCGGCTGTCGGCGGATTACCTCGACATCGAAAAGCGCGTCATCGGCCTGGCGCTGCTGACGCTGATCCCGTTCTTAATTTCCACGCGCTGAAGTTCAACGTGAACACCGTGCTGATGCCGGTGTGGGCGATCACCACGTTGTGGTTTCTGCGCTCGTATCACGACGCGCAGCGCACGTCTACGCCGCGCTGGCCGGCCTCGGCGCCGCCTTCTGCATGCTGGGCAAATACTGGTCGGTGTTCCTGCTGGCGGGATTGATCGTCGCGGCGCTGATCGATGCGCGGCGCGGACAATATTTCCGCTCCGCCGGCGCCCTGGATCACGGTGGCCGTCGGCCTCGCCGTGCTCAGTCCCGCATCTCGTCTGGCTGGTGCAGCATCAACTTCGCGCCGTTCAGCTATGCGATGGGCATTCACGGCGACAAGCCGTTCGGCGGCACGGTCTACTCGCGCGCTCGGTTATCTCGCCGGCTCGCATCGGCTATGTCGCGATTCCCGTGATCATCGTGCTGGCCGCGGCGCGGCCGAAGCTGCGCACGCTCGCCGATATGATCTGGCCGGCCGATACCGAACGCCGGCTGGCGGCGGCGGCGTTCTGGGCGCCGTTTCTGCTGCCGGTCGTCGGCGCGGTCGCCGGCGGCACCGAGATCACCTCGCTGTGGTCGATGCCGGCCTGGACGCTGCTGCCGGTGCTGCTGCTGTCGCCGCCGGCGGTGACGCTGCGCCAGATCGACACAAGCCGCGTGTTGGTCGCCGCGGTCGCGGTGCCGCTGGTGATGCTGATCGCCGCGCCGGCGATCGCCATCATGGTGCATCGCGCCGGGCCGCAGCCTGCCGCCGCGCAGGCGCGGCTGCTGGCGGCCGAGATCGAACGCGTCTGGCATGAGGCGACGCCGCAGCCGCTGCGCTTTGTCGGCGGCGATGCCGAGATCGCCTATGACGTGATCGCCGCCGCGGCCGACAAGCCGCGCGCGCTGCCGGACATGGCGCAGCCGAGCGCCGACGAACTGGCGCATAGCGGCATGGCGCTGGTGTGTTTCGCCGAGGATGCCGGCTGCGTGCACGCGGCGGAGCAGCGCGCGCCCAACGGCCGCCGCATCGAGACCGAGATCGTGCGCAATTATTGGGGCATGGCCGGCAAGCCGCAGCGCTACACGATCATCATCGTGCCGCCGCGCGTAAACGACAATCGGCGGCGGGCCTTATGGCGCCCGGCCAGATTCGGAACGTCTCGGATAGATAGGCGCTCATGCGCCGTCGAAGACCTCAATACCGGTAGTGATCGGCCTTGAACGGGCCCTGCTGCGGCACGCCGATGTAGTCGGCCTGGTCCTTGCGCAGTTCGGTCAGCTTCACGCCGATCTTGGCGAGATGCAGCCGCGCGACCTTCTCGTCGAGCGACTTCGGCAGCACGTAGACTTCCTTCTTGTACTTGCCGTCCTTGTTGTTGGCGAACAGCTCGATCTGCGCCAGCGTCTGGTTGGTGAACGAGGCCGACATCACGAAGCTCGGATGACCCATGGCGTTGCCGAGGTTCACCAGCCGGCCTTCCGACAACAGGATGATGCGGTGGTTGTCGGGGAAGGTGATCTCGTCGACCTGCGGCTTGATGTTGTCCACTTCAGGTTCTTCAGATGCGCGATCTGGATCTCGTTGTCGAAGTGACCGATGTTGCAGACGATGGCGCGGTCCTTCATCTTGCGCATGTGCTCGATGGTGATGATGTCCTTGTTGCCGGTCGCGGTGACGAAGATGTCGGCGCTGCGGCGCGGCGTCTTCCATGGTCACGACCTCGATAGCCTTCCATCGCCGCCTGCAGCGCGCAGATCGGATCGACTTCCGACACCATCACGCGGCAGCCGGCCTGGCGCAGCGAGGCGGCCGAGCCCTTGCCGACGTCGCCGAAGCCGGCGACCATCGCGACCTTGCCGGACATCATCACGTCGGTGCCGCGGCGGATGCCGTCGACCAGCGATTCACGGCAGCCGTAGAGGTTGTCGAACTTCGACTTGGTGACCGAGTCGTTGACGTTGATCGCGGGCCACAGCAGCGTGCCGGCCTTCTGCATGTCGTAGAGGCGATGCACGCCGGTGGTGGTTTCTTCGGAGACGCCCTTGATGTTCTTGGCCATCTCGGCGAAGTAGCCCTTCGGCTTTTCCTTCAGCTGCTTCTTGAGCAGCGCGAAGAACACTTCCTCTTCCTCGGAGCCGGGCTTGTCGAGGAAGGCGGTGTCGCCGTTCTCGGCGCGCAGGCCGAGATGCACGAACATGGTGGCGTCGCCGCCGTCGTCGAGGATCATGTTCGGGGTGCCGCCGCCGTGCCAGTCGAACAGCTTGGCGGTGTAGTCCCAGTAGTCCTTCAGGCTCTCGCCCTTGATCGCGAACACCGGAACGCCGGCGGCGGCGATCGCCGCGGCGGCGTGGTCCTGCGTCGAATAGATGTTGCACGAGACCCAGCGCACGTCGGCGCCGAGCGCGGTCAGCGTCTCGATCAGCACCGCGGTCTGGATCGTCATGTGCAGCGAGCCGGCGATGCGCGCGCCCTTCAGCGGCTGCTTCGGGCCGTATTCCTCGCGGGTCGCCATCAGGCCGGGCATTTCGGTCTCGGCCAGCGAGATTTCCTTGCGGCCGAATTCGGCGAGCGAGATGTCCTTGACGATGTAGTCGCTGGCGGCGGCTTTGGCGGGCGGAGCGGTCATGACGGTCCTATGCAGCTGACAGGAAAGGGGTGACTGGCTGGCGGTGCCTATAACAGGCCCCGGCCGGGCCGCAACGCATATATAAAGATTTCTTTATGTCAGGCGTCCGTGGCGATCGGCGACGGATGGCGGTCGCGCTATTCCTCTTCGCCGAAGCCGGTCCGGACGACCAGCGCGCACAGCGCATCGACCGCCGCGGCCTGGCGCCTCGCTTGCCGGTGGCCTCGATGGTGATCTTGGTGCCGGTCGCGGCGCCCAGCATCATCAGGCCCATGATCGAGGTGCCGCCGACGGTCTCGTGACCGCGGGTGACGATGATGGCGGCGTCGAATTGTTCGGCGGTCTGCACGAATTTGGCCGAGGCGCGGGCGTGCAGGCCCTTTTTGTTGACGATCTCGACGTCACGCACGACCGGCGACGGCAGTATTCGTCGGGCGGCGATTACCGTCCGCTCGAACGGGGCCGCTCATTTACCGTTCGAGCACCCGGCTGGCGATCGTACAGTACTTGCGGCCGGCTTCCTGGGCAGCGGCAACGGCGTCTTCGAGCGGGCAGGTCTCGCGCACCTTGGCGAGCTTGATCAGCATCGGCAGGTTGATGCCGGCCAGCACCTCGACCTTGGGCTGGCTCATCACCGATATGGCGAGGTTCGAGGGCGTGCCGCCGAACATGTCGGTCAGGATGGCGACGCCTTCGCCGCTATCGACGCGCTTGACCGCATCGAGGATATTCTTGCGGCACTGCTCGACGTCGTCGTCGGGGCCGATGGTAATCGCCTCGATCTGGCGCTGCGGGCCAACCACGTGCTCCAGCGCGGAGCGAAACTCGACGGCGAGCCGCCCGTGGGTTACTAAAACGAGGCCGATCATCCCGAACTCCTCGCGGGCGCTTTGGTGCGCCGCACGATTGGGGCCGCATTCAGGCCCATTCGAAAGCCCATTGCAAGGGGCTTCCTCGCTATATAGGCGCTCTGCTGCACTGCGGAAAGGCGGGGCCAAAGGAGGGCTCGATTATCCGTTTTTCGGCGGGACGATCCTAGGCCCGTTATGGTTAATTATTTCCAGCAGGATCGAGGGCGCGGGGGTAGCCAACATCGGCCCCAAGGTCAATCGCCGGCCGGACTTGTCCTCAAGGCTGCCAGCACCAAGGGCAGGGCCGCCTGGCCGGCTGCGACGCCAAGCCGCGGCAGGCTGACCCCGGAAATGGCGGTTTTGCAGGCTTCCGGAGCGGGAAGCCGGGTCGCGTCCTCGGCCGCCAGATCGACCACCAGGCCGACCACGGCCACCGGCTCATGAGCCAGCCGCCGGATGCCGAGCCCGTGGATTTCGAGCATCCCGGCGAGCGCCGGCGCCGGCCGCACCAGCAAACGCCCGCCATGGGCCTCCACGAAAGCGCGATCGTCCGCCACCAGCCGGGCGAAGGGCAGGGCATCTGTGCGGCGGCGCTGGATCAGCTCCCACGCCAGCCGCGACTTGCCGGCGCCGGACGGGCCGCGGATCAGCACGGCTTCGCTCCGACGAGAACGGCGGAGGCGTGGATGGTGGGAGAGTCGGACGGCATCACATCGCCGGCAGGCGCACCATGAAGCGGGCGCCGAGCACGCGCGGCTCCTGGTCCGCTTGGCCCGCGGGCGCAACGGCGGTGCGGTTCTCGACCCGGATGGTGCCGCCATGGGCTTCGATGATCTGCTTGGTGATCGACAGGCCGAGGCCGGAATTCTGTCCGAAGCTCTGATTGGGCCGGTCGGTGTAGAAGCGCTCGAAGATCTTATCCAAGGCCTCCGGCCGGATGCCCGGGCCGTCATCGTCGACCACGATCTCGACTTCGTTCTTGATCCGGCGGCAGGTGATGCGCACGGTGCCGCCGGGCGGTGAGAACGAGCGGGCATTGTCGACCAGGTTGCTGACCACCTGGCCGAGCCGCGAGTCGTGGCCGGGCACCTGGAAATCCTTCGGCGCGCCGCCTTCGAAGGCAAGCGTCACCTTCACATCGTCGCTGTGAATTTCATTGGCCGCCTTGACCAGCGCGTCGAGCAGCTTGGCGAGTTCGACGGTGGCGACTTCCTGACGCTGCAGTTCGGCATCGAGACGGCTGGCGTCGGAAATATCCGAGATCAGCCGGTCGAGCCGTTTGACGTCGTGCTCGATCACGTCGAGCAGACGCTTGCGGTTGGCGTCGGTCTTGGCCATCGGCAAAGTTTCCACCGCCGAGCGCAGCGAGGTCAGCGGATTGCGCAGTTCGTGCGCGACGTCGGCGGCGAAACTTTCGATCGCCTCGATGCGGGTATAGAGCGCGCTGGTCATGTCGCGCAGCGCGCCGGACAGATGGCCGATTTCGTCCTTGCGGCGGGTGAAGTCGGGAATTTCGACGCGGGTGCGGATGCGCCGGCGCACGCGCTCGGCGCCCTCGGCCAGCCGGCGCACCGGGCCGGCAATGGTGCCGGCAAGCAGCATCGACAGCACCACCATCACGGCGGCGGCGACCAGGAACACCTTGACGATGGCGAGCCGTTCGGCCTCCACCATGTCGTCGATGTCGGCGCCTTGCGTCGACAGCATCAGCGCGCCGCGCACCGCGCGGAAGCGCTGCACCGGCACGGCGACCGAGACGATCACCTCGCCGCGGTCGTTGACGCGCACCATACTGGCATGCAGGCCGTTGAGCGCCTGGCTGATTTCGGTATAGCCCTTGCCGTTTTCAGGGCCGAGCTCCTTGTAGAGCGGAAGATCGCCGCGGCCGAACCAGCGGCGAATGGCGATGAAGGTGCGCTCCATGATGCCGGGCTTTTCCGCGGTCGGCGGCGGCAGGTCGAAGCGCAGCACGTCGCCGCGGCCGTAGAGGTTGCGGCTGTCGAGGATCAGCACGCCGTCGCGGTCGTAGATGCGCGCGCGCGTTTTGGTCGGCGACACCAGGCGGCGCAGCACCGGCGCGACGCGTTCGGGGTTGATCGGGAATTCGATGCCGGACAGCGCATCGTCGGTCGGGCCGTAGCTTTGCCCGGCCTGCAATTCCAACAGCCGGTCGGGATCGATGGTGATGGAATCGGTTTCCACCGTGGCCGAGGCGGCGATCGCGCCGGCGATGATCTCGCTCTGCACCAGCAGGCTCTGCACGCGCGCGTCGATCAGGCCGGCGCGGAATTGCGAGAGATAGAGCACGCCGGCGAGCAGCGCGATCAGGCCGGTGAGATTGAGGAAGACGATGCGGCGGGTGAGGCTGGAAAAACTTTGCGAAACGAAGAAGCCCCAGGCCGAACGCAAGATGCGCCGGATGCGGCCGCCGCGCGCGCGCGGCGCGTCGTCGCCCTGCCGTTCGCCTTCCTGGCGTCCGGCTTGGGCTTTCTGCGCTTTGAATTTCCGCGGTTCGATCGAGCACGTCGTTTGATCCAGCCCGGTTGCTGGCGCCCCGAGACACTCTATCGCAAGCCGGGACGCCCCGTCAGCTAGGCTTCCTTGAAGCGGTAGCCGACGCCATAGAGCGTCTCGATCATTTCGAAGTCGTCGTCGACGACTTTGAACTTCTTGCGCAGGCGCTTGATGTGGCTGTCGATGGTGCGGTCGTCGACATAGACCTGGTCGTCATAGGCCGCGTCCATCAGCGCGTTGCGGCTCTTCACGACGCCGGGGCGGGTGGCGAGCGCCTGCAGGATCAGGAATTCGGTGACCGTGAGGGTCACGGGATCGCCTTTCCAGGTGCAGGTGTGGCGCTCCGGATCCATGCGAAGCTGGCCGCGCTCCAGCGCCTTGGCGTCGGATTCTTTCTGGGTGGTGGCGTCCTTCGGGCTGAAGCGGCGCAACACCGCCTTCACGCGCTCGACCAGAAGCCGCTGCGAGAACGGCTTGCGGATGAAATCGTCGGCGCCCATCTTGAGGCCGAACAATTCATCGATCTCCTCATCCTTGGAGGTGAGGAAGATGACCGGAATGTCGGTCTTCTGCCGCAGCCGGCGCAGGGTTTCCATGCCGTCCATGCGCGGCATCTTGATGTCGAGGATGGCGAGGTCCGGCGGCGAGGTTTTGAAACCGTCGAGCGCGGAAGCGCCATCGGTATAGGTCATGATCCGATAGCCCTCGGCTTCGAGGGCCATCGAAACGGAAGTGAGGATATTGCGGTCGTCGTCGACGAGAGCGATTGTCGGCATAGAGCCCCTCTGTGCGTCGCGAAATTGCGTCTCTGGCGTGCGTCCCGCGTGATTTGAAGCCTAAAAACGGGGTCTGAAATGTGGCCTCTTTGCAACAACTATGTGATTCGGTAGCGATTACAACCCCGGTCCGCGATATGGAACAGGCGAATTTCATCCCATAGATCAAATCGTTAACAACCAGGCAACCCGCCATGACGCCCGATTCCGCTTTCGATCCGCAGATCGCCGCCAAAAAGCTGCTGCGCGAGGGCCGTTCCGGCGCGCTGGCGAGCCTGATGCCGGGCTCCGGCGATCCCTATTGCTCGCTGGTCAATGTCGCGACCGCGGCGGACGGCGCGCCGCTTATGTTGCTGTCGACGCTGGCGATTCACACCAAAAACCTGCTCGCCGACGGCCGCGTGTCGCTGATGCTGGACGAGCGCAAGGAAGGCGACCCGCTCGAAGGCGCCCGCGTCATGCTGATGGGGACATGCTCTAAGAACACCGATTCCTCGGCGGCGAGCTCCTATCTAAGACGCCACCCGGAGGCCGAGCAGTTCGCGAGCTTCGGCGATTTCGCCTTTTACCGCATGCAAATCGCCCGCGCCCATCTGGTGGCTGGCTTCGGCCGCATCGTCGACCTCAAGCCCGCGGAAATTCTCACCGATGTGTCGGACGCCGGCGCGCTGCTTGCGGCCGAGGCCGATGCGATCGCGCATATGAATGCCGACCACGCCGAGGCCTGCAGGCTCTACGCCACCAAATTGCTCGGCGCCGCCGACGGCGACTGGCGCTGCGCCGGCATCGATCCGGAGGGCATCGAATTGCAAAAGGGCAGTGTGGCGTTGCGGCTGCCGTTTCCGCAGCGCGTCACCGCGCCGGGACCGCTGCGCGCGGTGCTCAAGCAACTGGCCGAGCAGGCGCGCGGCAACTAAGCCTTCAGGTACTTGTCGAAGAACGCCAGCGAATCCTTCACCACCTGGACCTGCACCGGATCCGGATCGTAGACGCCTTTGGCGTTGCGCCGCACATAGGCAAAGCCGTGAACGTCGTGGTCGTAGCTCGCCCACTTGGCGTCCTTGCCGAGCTCGGCCAGCAGGTCGTAGCAGACGCGGAAGATGCCCTGCAGTTCGTCGCTGTCGCGGCCCTGCACGAAGATCGGCGTATCGATCGGGCGCATGCGCTCAAGCGCTACGTCCTCGGTGATGCGGGGGCGGACTTTGCTGGCCTCGCGCATCAGCATTTTCTCGACGTCGAGCAGGCCGGTCGCCGGATTGATGCGCGCGGTCGCGTCCGGCCGCAGCCGCAGGAATTCATGCGCCGCCGGTTCGCTGGCGACCATGGCGCGGATGCCGTGATATTCCGACGCGATCTTGAAGGCCATTTCGCCGCCGTGGCTCATGCCCATGTAGCCGATGCGATCGGCGTCGATCGCCGGCAGGGTCTTGAGGTATTCGACGATGGCGATGACGTCTTCGTATTCCAGCGGACCGCGGTTCAATAGCTGGCGGTTTTGCCGCTTGTCCTCGATCAGTTTGCCGATCTTGTCGTAGGCGTAGTCGACTTCGGCGCGGTAGCGCAGCCAGGCGACGGCGTAGCCCGCCTTGAGGAATTGCTCCTGGGTCCCGCTCACGTTCTGCGTGAAGTCGCGCACCATCGCCATGCCTTGGCCGCCGTTGCCGGAGGCAAACACCACCAGCGGAAACGGACCGGGCCCTGGCGGCGTGCGCAGACCGATCGGCATGTAAGCGCCGTCGAGCATCTCGATGTACATCAGCTGCACGGGAATGTCGGAGCCGCGCACCGGCTCGACGATGACGACGTGCTGCGGGTCGATGGCTTCAGCGCCCACGTTCGCATTCATGAAACGGCTCCGGCCCTGGTTGCAGGGCGCGGACCTTAGCGAACCGCGCGTCACCGGCCAAGCGGCGCCGGCGCCGAAACTTGCGGAGAGGGTACGGCCGGCGTCTGGTGGGCCGTGCGGAATGCTATTTTTTCGACGATGTCCTTGATCTGGCGCATGGCGCCGCGCACAGCCGGGCGGTAGACGAAAACGCCATGCGAAACACAAATCGCAGCTTGCTGTTTGCAACGATCGCAATGACGCTCGCGGCATTCTGCGGCCTGCCGCCGGCGATGCAAATGACGCAAGCCGCCACGGCGGGCGAGATCGTCAGGCTGCCGAACAAGCCGCCGCAACGGTCGGGCGAGCGCGACCCATCGGCCCAGGCGCTGCTCGAGACCTGGCTCAACGGCTACGGCTGGGGCAAGGACAAGCG
This sequence comes from uncultured Alphaproteobacteria bacterium, assembly GCA_963825015.1. Classification (GTDB taxonomy): domain Bacteria; phylum Pseudomonadota; class Alphaproteobacteria; order Rhizobiales; family Xanthobacteraceae; genus Pseudolabrys. The sequence goes on from CAWGRN010000008.1 coordinate 578,244, forward strand.
CTTCGACCTCGAGCGCTATGAGATCGTCAGCCGGCGCGTGGTGTGGGGCGAGTTCGGCCGGGCGCTGCTGCAATTCCGCGTCCTGCCGCTCGATGGCGACGCGATGGCTCTGGCCGCCAAACGCTGCCCCGGCCGCAGCCGGCCGATCGAGATGCAGATCTATTTCCAATGGGGCGCCGACAACAAATTGTGGACCGCGCTGGCGAACCGCGGCGATCCCGGCTTCGAGCCCTGCTCGAACGACGAATTGTGGACCGCCGCGCAGGTCGAAAAGATCGTCAATCCGCCGCCGCTGCCGGTGCCGCCCAAGATCGGCCGACAGGACGTCGTCACGCCGCCGGCCAGAACGCCTGAACGTACCGCGATCCTCGATGGCCTGCGCCCGACTTTCGAGCGGGCCTTCGGCAAGCCGATCGAATTTCGGGTCGGCACCATGCGGGTGGCCGCCGGCTTCGCCTGGGTGGTCGTGCATCCGCAGCGTCCCAACGGCGTCGCCATCAGCAAAGCGCAATGGGATGCGGCGGTCGGGCCTTGCGATCAGGATCCGGGCTCGGTGGTCGCGCAGTTCTGGATGCGCAAACGTGATGACGGCTGGCATGTCGGTTGGAGCGGCGGCTTTTGCGCCGGCGACTCCATCATTCAACTGGGCTATTTGATCGGCGCGCCGCCGCAACTCGCCGACTACGACCAATGGCCGAGCACTGATTTCATGCCGGTCTCGGAGCCGCAGTATTTCGATTTGTGGTAGCCGCAAGCGGCATGGCGGCAGCGCCGAAAGCTGGCCGCGGACTTAGTCTTCCGGCTACTGGCAATCCGAATAAAATGCTTTATTCAGACTCGCCAAAATGGCGAGGGGACGCATGGCCGAACAGCCAATACGCTTCAACGACGGCGCCGGTTACGAGCGGATGATGGGGGTCTGGAGCCGGTCGGCGGGCGACATCTTCCTCGACTGGCTGGCGCCGCGTGCAGGCTTGCGATGGCTCGACGTCGGCTGCGGCAACGGCGCCTTCACCGAACTGATCGTCGAGCGATGCGCGCCTGTAGCGGTTGACGGCGTCGATCCGTCCGAGGGCCAGCTCGGCTTCGCGCGCACGCGTCCGGCGGCGCGGCTGGCGAAATTCAGCCAAGGCGACGCGATGAAGCTTGCCTTTGCCGCAGACAGTTTCGACGCCGCGGTGATGGGGCTGGTGATCTTCTTCGTTCCCGAGCCGGCGCAAGGCGTCGCCGAAATGGCCCGCGTGGTCGCGCCGGGCGGCGCGGTCGCGACTTATGCGTGGGACATGCTGGGCGGCGGCTTTCCGCTCGAGCCGGTCCTGGCCGAGGCCCGCGCGTTGGGCGTGAACACCCCGCAGCCACCGAGCGTCGAAGCGTCCCGGATCGAGGCGTTGCAAGACTTGTGGACCGGCGCGGGGCTCGAGGCGGTCGAAACCCGCGAGATCACCGTGCAACGGACGTTCGCCGATTTCGACGACCTCTGGACGACGAGCCTGCTGGCGCCGAGCGTCGGTCCGTTACTCGCCGCCATGGCTCCCGCCGATGTCGAAACGCTCAAAGCGCGCGTGCGTGCCCGCGTGCCGGCCGATGCCGCGGGGCGCATCACGCACGGCGCCCGCGCCAACGCGGTCAAGGGCCGCGTGCCGAAATAATCGCAGACGATGGCTGCGCGATAATTTCCGTTTGCGATAATGCCAGCCGCCGCTACGGTTGCCGCCATGAATCCGGACACGGCGAAGCAACCGATTACGCTGCGCGACATGGGCTCCTTCCACATCGGCGGCCGCGTGGTGGAGATCGCCGGCAAGCCGATGCGGGAGATCTTGTTCAGCGCCGGCGGCGTGCCGGCCGAGATCGATCCGAACGGCCCGTACCAGATCGAGGCGATGTATGTGCAGTACTTCCTGCCGCAACATCGCCAGGGGAAATATCCGCTGATGATGTGGCATGGCGGCGGGCTGACCGGCGTCACTTACGAGACCACGCCCGATGGCCGCGAGGGCTGGCTCACCATGTTCATCCGCAACGGTTGGGACGTTTACATCTCGGATGCGGTCGAGCGCGGCCGTTCCGGCTTTGCGCCGCCCGACATCTGGCCGGACCCGCCGCTGCATTTGACCAAGGCCAATCCGTTCGAGCGATTTCGCATCGGGCCGCGCGCGGGTTGGAATTCCGACCCGGCCAAGCGGCAGCCTTATCCCGGCAATCAATTCCCGGCCGAGGCCTACGACAATTTCACCAAGCAGTTCGCGCCGCGCTGGACCGGCACCGACGACGCCGTCATCGCCGCTTACATGGCGCTGGTCGACAAAGTCGGGCCCTCGATCCTGATGTTCCATAGCCAGGCCGGCGCCTTCGGCTTCAAGGTCGCGGAGGCGCGGCCGGATCTGGTCAAGGCGCTGATCGCGATCGAGCCGGCGGTGGCCGGCGACGCCGCGCTGGCCGGGAGGCTGAAAGACATCCCGACCCTGATGGTCTATGGCGACTATATTGAGCGCGACAGCCGCTGGCCCCACATGCACCGGCTCGGCCTTGCCTATGCCGCTTGCTTGCGCGCCGCGGGCGGAATTGTGGATTTGGTTAATCTGCCCGAGGCCGGTATCAAGGGCAATTCGCACATGCTGATGATGGACCGGAACAATGCCGAGATCGCCGGTCTGATCCAGCGATGGCTCGCGGATAAAGGCCTGGCCGGCTCAAATCCGCCAATCCGATGATTGTTAAAACATCAGCGCGATTGCGCCGCGCCTATTGATGCAACGCAATACGGGCCAGCGTCTCTGCATGGCATTTAGCCTTGGCAATACGGGGGCGTTCGTGCATATGGTCGCGCGCTTTCGACTGAGGGGCTATACTAAGGGTTATAGCCGCAAAGGGCCTCAGGCTTGTTGAACGATTGGCGGTCAAGCCGCCTGCCTGTTTGGGAGGGTTTCTGGTGCAAGAATCGGGTGTGCGGAACGGTGCCTATGGCGCCGACAAATTCGGTTTCAAAGACCTCAAAGAAGTTCATTGGAATCTGACCGAACCGTCGCTTTACGAGCACGCCATTTCCGCCGGCGAAGCCAAGCTGGTCGATGGCGGCGCGCTCTGCGCCGAGACCGGCCACCACACCGGCCGCAGTCCCAAGGATAAGCACACCGTCGTCGACGATCTCACGCGCGACGTGCTGTGGTGGGACGGCAATCGCAAGATGAGCCAGGAGCAGTTCAACACGCTGCTCGCCGACTTCCAGGCGCACGTTAAAGGCAAGAAGCTGTTCGCGCAGGATCTCTATGGCGGCGCCGATCCGAAATACCAGATCAAGACCCGCGTCTTCACCGAACTCGCCTGGCATTCGCTGTTCATTCGCCAATTGCTGCTCCGTCCGGAGCGCGCCGACCTGGCGAAGTTCGTGCCCGAACTCACCATCGTCGATCTGCCGTCGTTCAAGCCGGACGCCAAGCGTCACGGCGGCCGCGAAGGCTCCGACACCATGGTGGCGATCGATTTCACCCGCAAGATCGTGCTGATCTGCGGCAGTTCTTATGCCGGCGAGATGAAGAAGTCGGTGTTCACCACGCTCAACTTCTATCTGCCGGCCGAGAACGTCATGCCGATGCACTGCTCGGCCAATGTCAGCCATGACGGCGAGAGCGCGCTGTTCTTCGGCCTGTCCGGCACCGGCAAGACCACGCTGTCGTCCGATCCGAACCGCATTTTGATCGGCGACGACGAGCACGGCTGGGGCCCGGACGGCATCTTCAATTTCGAGGGCGGCTGCTACGCCAAGTGCATCAAGCTCTCGCGCGAAGCCGAGCCGCAGATCTGGGACGCCACCGAGCGCTTCGGCTCCGTGCTGGAGAACGTGGTGTTCGATCCGGAGACACGCATTCCGGACTATGACGACGGCTCCAAGACCGAGAATACGCGCTCGGCCTATCCGATGCATTTCATCCCGAACGCATCGAAGACCGGCCGCGCCGGTCACCCGAAGAACATCATCTTCCTGACGGCAGACGCCTATGGCGTGATGCCGCCGATCGCCAAGCTCGATCCCAACCAGGCGATGTACCACTTCCTCTCCGGCTACACCGCGAAGGTCGCCGGCACCGAGAAGGGCCTGGTCGGCGTGGAGCCGGAATTCTCCACCTGCTTCGGCGCGCCGTTCCTGCCGCGGCATCCGTCGGTCTATGCCGACCTGCTCAAGGAATACATCAACAAGCACAAGGTCGACGTCTGGCTGGTCAACTCGGGCTGGACCGGCGGCAAGTACGGCGAGGGCCGGCGTATGCCGATCAAGGCGACGCGCACATTGCTCACCGCCGCGCTCAACGGTTCGCTCAAGAACGCCGACTTCCGCACCGATCCGTATTTCGGCTTCTCGGTGCCGACCTCGGTGCCGGGCGTCGAGCCGCATCTGTTGAACCCGTTCAAGACCTGGCAGAACAAGGCCGAGTTCGACAAGACCGCCCGCGCGCTGGTCGGCATGTTCCAGAAGAACTTCGCCAAGTACGAAAATCAGGTCACCGCCGAAATCAAGGCGGCGGCGCCGGAAGTGCGCATCGCTGCGGAGTAGTTTTCTTGCAGCCAAAATAGAAAAGGGCGGCCCCTGTGGCCGCCTTTTTTATTTGTGCCGGTGACGGGCGGCTCAGGCGAAGCCGTAGAGCCTCGCGGCGTTGTCGACCAGAATGCGCTGGCGTTGCGCAGCGTCGGGCGCCCAGTCGGCGAGCGCATCGAGGAGATCGCCGTCATTCGGCATCGGCTTGACCTGCATGACGTGCGGCCAGTCCGAGCCCCACACCACGCGGTCCGGCGCCGCCGCGATCACCGCCTGGGCCATGGCCGTAACATCCGAGAACGGAAAGCGGTCGTGCGCGCTGATGCGGGTCGGGCCGGTCAGCTTGACCCAGAAATAGCCGTCCCGCAGCAAGGCCAGGAATTCCCGATAGCCCGGATGGGCGATGCCGCCGGCCGCGGCTTTGGTGTAGCCGATGTGCCCGACCGACAGCGGCACGCACACGCTTTTCGCCAGCGCCCGCAAGTCGGGAAAGCTTTCGACATGCACCAGCAGTTCGATATGAAAACCGAGATCGCGAATGCGCTCGGCGATGCCGGCGAGCGCATCGAGCGAGCCGAACGGATTGCCGCCTTTGTCGACGAGGTTGACGCGAATGCCGCGAATCCCGCCGTCCTTGAGCCGCGCCAGTTCCTTGTCGCTGATCGCTTCGGTGACCGTCGCAATGCCGCGCAGGTTCTTTGGATCGGTCGCCACCGCGTCGAGCACGGCGCTGTTGTCGGTGCCGTGGACGCTGGCCTGCACCAGGACCAGCCGCTGGATGCCGAGCGTGCGATGCATGGCGCGAAGCTGGCTGAGCGGCGCGTCCGGCGGTGTGTAGGAACGATTGTCCTGGTAGGGATAGCGCGACGCCGGGCCGAACACGTGGGCATGACAATCGGCCGCGCCGGGCGGTATCGTGAAGCCCGGCGCATGCGGGTTGGCGTCGGGCGGCGGACAAAGCGGCGCGTCGTTGCTGCTCATGGGGTCGGGTCGCTTCGTGTTTACGGGTTAAGCTTCGACGGGATCGATGAGATGACCGATTCAGATATCGCGATTTCTTGTGCCACACGCGACGACGTCCCGGCAATTGTCGATCTGCAAAACCGCAATCTGCGCAGCCGCGGCGGCGCGCTGTCGGTGCCGTTTACGGCCGAGTGGTTTACGACCGCGATCTCGGACATGCCGATCATGGTCGCGCGCCGCGGCGGGCAATTGGTCGGTTACCTCGTGTCGTCGTCGCTGGAAGCGCAAGCCCATGAACCGATCATTCAGGCCATGCTGAAGGCCTACCGCGGCTCGCCGGGCGCCTATAATTACGGCCCGATCTGCGTTGCGGAAAGCGAGCGCGGGCGCGGCGTGGCGGCCGCGATGTTTCAAGCGTTGCGGGCGCGCCTGCCGGGGCGCGAGGGCCTCACCTTCATTCGCCGCGAGAACACCGTCTCGCTGCAGGTGCATCTGAAACTCGGCATGCGCGAGGTCGCCGAATTCACCCAAGGCGGTGTCGCCTTCGTTATCGTCGCCTATCGGGGCTGACGGCTTGGGCCGCGTGATTCAAACCTCCGCACCACGAAAAAAGCAGAAGGCGAGTTGCTACCGATTTAATTGGTGCTTCGACTGTTCTTCAAGTTCTTCGATCTGCCTCAAGATGATGTGGCGTTGCGGCTCGTCGGTCGCCTGCGCCAATTTCAACCGAAGCTCGCGCAGTTTTTCAGCTTGGATGAAATGCTCGCCAGCCGGGTCCATTGGGCTCATCGTCGCCTCCGTAGCGTGATGAAATTTTATTCAGTCTGCGTCGTTGTCACTCTCATGCGTTGATGCAAATCAAAGCGGGCGCCGTCGCGTCGTTTCGATCGGTTACTTGCACGCATAGACGGTGGAGATGTTTACTTGAAGCGCCGTGAGGCACCGTAATGGTCAGGCCGAGCGAGTCGTTCGTTAACGCCGCCAATGCGGGCAGCGAATAATGAATTTTTGTGACAGTAGGATGAACGAGCGATCGCATTCGTTGAGATCGCAGCGCGCCCGTCGCGACCTGATGAATATATTTTACGGCTTGGCGCCGCCGAGGCGCGCGATCAATTCGGCGCTCGGATAGGAATCCGCCGGCAGGCCGAGCTTGATCTGCGCCTGCTTGACCGCGGCGCGGGTGCCGGAGCCGACCTTGCCGTCGACTTCGCCGACGCCTTGGTAGCCGCGCTTGATCAGCAGGCGCTGCAATTCCATCACCTGCTGCGCCGACAGCACCGCGATATCCTTGGCGCCGGCGTGGTTGACCACCGGCGCACCGGCGATGCGGGTGGCGTAGTAGGCGACCGTGGTCGAATAGACGTAGGCCGAATTCCAGCCGAGGAAGGCCTTGAAGTTCGGATAGGCCAGGAACGCCGGGCCCTTGCGGCCCATCGGCAGGATCATCGAGGCCTGCATATTGGCGGCGGCGAGCGCGCCGTGCGCGGCTTCACGCCCCAGGCCACCCACTGCGACACCGGATGCGTAATGGTGAGGTCGGCCTCCTGCCACGGCAGATTTTCCGGCACGCGCACTTCCTGCAGCCATGGCTGGCCGCGCTGCCAGCCGAGGCTGTTGAGGAAGTTGGCGCCGGAAGCCATCGTGTCGGGAATGCTGTGGATCAGGTCGCGGCGGCCGTCGCCGTCGAAGTCGACCGCGTTCTTGAGATAGTCGGACGCGGTGAACTGCAGGCCGCCGAATTCGCCGGCCCAGTCGCCGACCAGATCCTCGACGCGCTGATCGCCGCGCTCGATGATGCGCAGCGCGTCGAACAACTGCGTGCGGAAAAATTCGGGCCGGCGGCAGTCATAGGCCAGCGTGGCGATGGCGCTGAGGATTTTGTAATTGCCGAAATTGGCGCCGAAGTCGCTTTCCAGGCCCCAGAACGCCACCAGCACCGGCGCCGGCACGCCGTATTTTTCTTCGATCTTGGCGAACAGCGCGGCGTGCTGCTTGATCTTGGCCTGCGCATTGGGAATGCGGCCGCCGCCGACCATGCGGTCGGAGAATTGCAGGAAAGTCTGCGAGAACACCGCCTGGCCGTGGTCGCGTTTGATGATGGCCGGATCGAAGGTCATCGACGGCGATGCGGCGGCGATCACGCGCGCCGAGATGCCTTGCGCCAGCGCTTCTTTCTTGAAGGCCTCGAGCCAGCGCTCGTAGCTGCCGGTGTTGTGGCAGGTGGCGGCCATGGCCTGTCCCGCCCACATCGCGGCGATCGCTACGATCGCCAATTTCCACGCTGTCGTCCGCATCGCTTCGTCCGCCTTATGCCAGAGCCGGTGGCGAATGTGCCCGATGCGAGCCTGGGGTCAAGGGCCAGGCGCGAACTCGATGAATGCTCAGACCCACATCGCCTTGATGCGCGGAAACGCTTCCTTGCCGCGCTCCTGGCGCGTCGGGCTGCTGGTGTCGCCCCATTTCTCGACCGCTTCGGCCCAACTCGGGCGCGCCTTGATGCGCGCCTGCCAGTCCCTCAGCCGCGGCAACTCATCGAGCAAGCCGGCAAGCTGGAAGGATTCCATCCGCGCCGAATAGACCACCAGGGAAATATCGGCGAGCGAGAACATGCCGCCGGCGAGCCACGGCGATTCCTTAAGCTGGTCCTCGATAGCGGTGAACGTTTTCTTGAAGCGCCGCACCGCGCCGGGCAGCAGCGGCGAGTCGAGGCCCTTCTCGTTGTTGATGAGATCGTTGTCGCGCCGCACTTCGTCGGGCATCGCCTCATAGTGGCGCTTGATCGCCGCCGGATCGACGTCCTGCATCACGAAGCGCATGGCGATGCATTGGCCGATGGTGCGGCTGTCGACGTGCAGCCCTTCGTCGACCAGCTTGGTCCACAGCCGCATTTGCGCGCGTTCGTAGGGGTCCGCCGGCCGCAACGGCGGCGTCGGGAACACGTCCTCGAGATATTCGATGATGACCTGCGATTCCCGAACCACGCGGCCGTCGTGAATGAGCGTCGGCACCAGGCCGCGCGGATTGAGCTTGAGATAGTCCGGATCGTGCTGCTGCCGCTTTTTCATGCCGGGATCGACATAGCGGCTCTCCCAGGCCAATCCCTTTTCCGCAAGACTCAGCCGCACCTTCTGGGCCGCGGTCGAGCGGTCGAAATGATAGAGCGCAATCATGTCATGGTCTCGCGCCGGCGATGTCGCCGGTTAATTCAAGAATACGTTAGCTGCCGCGCATGCGCGACAGCAGTTCCGAGGTCGGCCAGGAATCCGCCGGCAGCTTGAATTTGAGCTGCGCCTTCTTCACCGCCTTGCGCGTGCCGGCGCCGAGTTTGCCGTCGGCCTCGCCGACGTCGTAGCCCTGGGCATTGAGCAGGCGTTGCAGCTCGATCATCTGTTCGGTCGACAGCGCCACGACGTGCTTGGCGCCTTCTTCGCTGACCGGCGGCGCGCCGCCGAGCCGCGTGGCGAAATAGGCGACCGTGGTCGAATAGACGTAAGCCGAATTCCAGTCGATGAAGACCTTGAAGTTCGGATAGGCCAGGAACGCGGGCCCTTGCCGTCCCATCGGCAGGATCAGCGCGGCTTGCAGATTGCGCGGCAGGGTGCCGTGCGCGGCCTTGACGCCCCAGGCCATCCACTTCGACACCGGATGCTGGATGTCGAGGTCGGCCTCCTGCCACGGCATATTGGCCGGCACCTGCACTTCCTGCAGCCAGGGCTCGCCGCGGCGCCAGCCGATGCTCTTGAGATAATTGGCGGCGGAGGCGAGCGTGTCGGGCGTGCTCTTGATCAGGTCGCGGCGGCCGTCGCCGTCGAAGTCGACGCCGTATTTGATGTAGTTCGACGGCGTAAACTGCATGCCGCCGAATTCGCCGGCCCAATTGCCGTTCATCTCGTCGACGCGCTGGTCGCCGCGCTGGATGATGCGCAGCGCGTCCATCAGCTCGGGGCGGAAGTGGTCGCCGCGCCGGCAGTCATAGGCCAGCGTCGCCAGCGACGGCAGGATCTTGAACTTGCCGAACAGCGCGCCGTAGTCGCTTTCCAGCCCCCACACCGCGGTGATGACCTGCGGCGGCACGCCGTAGGTCTTCTCGATGCGCGCGAACAGCGCGTGGTGCTCTTTCATCTTGGCGACGCCGTTCGGAATGCGCTGGCCGGCCAGCAGGCGTTTGGCGAAGTCCAGGAAGGTGCGCTGGAACACGGCCTGGCCGGAGTCGCGCTTGATCACCGACTCGTCGAAACGCAATTCCGGCGCGGCGGCCGCGATCACTTTCGGCGAGATGCCCTGGGCCACGGCGTCCTTTTTGAACTGGCGGATCCAGGCGTCGAAATTGCCGGTGTTCTGGCAGCGGGCGTCCGCTAGTGCTGGACCCGCCAGCAGGCCGGCGCCGAGCAAGCCGGCAGCCAATGTCAGTGCCGCGTTTCGCATCGTTTCATCCGCCTTTTATCGAAGATTCTGCGGGCCAAATCTGCCTAACGGCAGGCCGGGGTCAAGATCGATCGCCGATAAGCGTTAAGACCGATTGTTGTGCAAATCATGGTTTGGGCTTTAAGGATGGTTCCATGAGCCGTTTATCGCGAAATCCCGCCATGAGACCGGACGCCGCATGCAAGTTCTGGTGATCGGCGCCGGCGTGATCGGCCTGGCCGTGGCCCGCGCCGCCGCCCGCAAAGGCCACGAGGTGGTGGTGGCGGAGGCAGAAGCGGCCATCGGCACCGGCACCTCGTCGCGCAACAGCGAGGTCATCCATGGCGGCATGTATTACCCGACCGGCTCGGTGCGGGCGCGGCACTGCGTCCAGGGCCGCCGCATGTTGTACGAATTCTGCGCCGCGCACGGCGTGCCGCACCGCAAATGCGGCAAGCTGATCGTCGCCGCGAACGCGGCCGAGATCGCCAAGATCGAGAGCCTCGCGGCGCAAGGCGCCGCCAACGGCGTCGAAGGCCTGGAGCTTATCGGCGGCAACGCGGCGCGAGCGATGGAGCCGGAGCTGGTCTGCGCCGGCGCGCTGCATTCGCCGCAGACCGGCATCATCGACAGCCACGCTTTTATGCTGGCGCTGCGCGGCGAGCTCGAGGACGCCGGCGGCGCCATCGCGCTCAGGACGCCGGTGACCGGCGCCATGCGCAAAAGCGGGCAATGGGAGGTGACATTCGGCGGCAGCGACGGCGGCACCTTCGAATTCGACGCCATCGTCAATAGTGCGGGCTTGCGCGCGCAAAGCGTGGCGCGAACGATCAAGGATTATCCGGCAGCGCGCGTGCCCAAGCAGGTGCTGGCCAAGGGCAATTATTTCTCCTACGCCGGACGTCCGGTGTTCTCGCGGCTGATTTATCCGACGCCGATGCCCGGCGGGCTCGGCGTGCACGTCACGCTCGATCTCGCCGGCCGCATGCGCTTCGGTCCCGACGTCGAATGGATCGAGAAGGAAAACTACGACGTCGACCCGGCGCGCGCGGATATTTTCTACGAGCGTATCCGCACCTATTGGCCGGGCCTGCGCGACGGGACCATCACGGCCGACTATGCCGGCATCCGCCCCAAGCTCAGCGGGCCGAACGAACCGCAGGCCGATTTTCTGATCGACGCGCCGGCGCAGCACGGACTGCCGGGTCTGGTCCAGTTGTACGGAATCGAATCGCCGGGGCTGACGTCATCGCTGTCGCTGGCTGAGGAAGTCGTCGGCTATCTCGTCAGCTGAGCGCTGCGGTTGTCGCCGTTGATGCGGTCCAGGCTCGACCGCAGCATGACCGGCGTAAAGCCGTAGCCGGCGTCGGCGGCATGATCTTGACGTCGGACAGCTTGTCGCGCGTGCTCTTTGGCAGGTTTCGATCGGCGCCGACCGGCGTGAAATCGGCGACATTATTTTTGGTGCCGGTGAACGTCACCATGCCGTCTCTGGTCGCCACCACGTCGCCGCGGCGCAAGGTCGGATCGCTGTTGACGTCGATCCGCGCCAGGCCGAACGGGCTGCGGCCGTTGCAGGTGCAGCCGGCCACCAGTTGCTTGCGATAGACGAAGGCATTGGCGAGATCGCCATAGCGGCTGCCGTCGCTCGCCACCGCGTAATCGATGTTGCTGCCGGAATAGAGCTTGGTCTGGCTGCCCGGACAGAACGAATGGCAGGCTTCGGCCGCGCTCAGGCCGGCGCGCGCTTGCACCGGGAAGAAGTGGCCATCGCATGTGCGCACGCAGAACGCCTTGGCCGGACCGATATCGGCGCGCCGCTGCGGCTGAGAATTGCTCGGGGAATTACTTGCGGAATTTCTCGGGCTGGCCAGCGGATCGGCATACGAACTGATGATTGCCGGCGCGCGGGCCGGGGCTTCGACCGCCTGTTGCAGGCCGCCGAAAATCCGCTCGAAAATGCCGGCGGAGGCGGGCGTCGACAGGCCGAGCGTCATCAGCCCGAGGGCGATGACACAACCGCCTAGATATGCCGCGCTTTTGCCACGGGCCGCCATTGCCGATCCCTGCTGCTACGCGCTTCGCAGGGCGTCCCGCGAAGCGGCATAGTTCAACGCTCCGGCGGGCGGAAGGTTGCGCCCGGTTCAGGCGCAGCCGCAGTCCGAAGCCTTGCAGAGAGCTAACCCTATGGCGGTAAAGGGCACATTAGGCAGGGTGGTAAATGGCCGGTTAGCGGGCGTAGCGCCGCCGCCAGCGCGGCGGCGGCGTTAGGCCGATGGCGTCTTATTGCTGCTTGATGTCGGCGTCCTTCATGACTTTCGTCCAAAGTGCCAGATCGGCCGCCAGCATTTTACCGAATTCGGCCGGCTGACTGGCGACCGGCGCCATGCCCTGCTTGGCGAACAACGCGACGACGTCGGGGGAAGCGACAATCTTTGCGACTTCGTCACGTAGCTTCTGGGCGACGGCGGGCGGCGTGTTCGGCGTCGCGAGCAGACCGAAATAGTTAGCCACCACGAAATCCTTGAAGCCGGATTCCGCCATGGTCGGCACATCCGGCAGCGCCGGCGAACGCTTGGCGCTGGTCACCGCCAGGCCGACGACGGCGCCGGACTTCACCTGCCCGACTTGGACCGGCATGGCATCGAACATCGCGTCGATATGACTGCCGAGCAAATCGTTGAGCGCCGCGGCGGCGCCTTTATACGGCACGTTGACGATTTTGATGCCGGCTTGCAGCCGGAACAATTCCGCCGAAAGCGACAGCGAACTGCCGGCGCCGCCGCCCGAGCCGAAGGTCAGCTTGCCCGGATTGGCTTTGCCGTAGGCGACGAGGTCTTTGACGGTTTTGACGCCCAGGCTTTTGCGCGCGACCACAATGAACGGTCCGGAGGAGACTTCCGTCACCGGCGTCATCTTGCGCACGTCAAAAGGATAATCCTTGTGAAACGGCTGCGTGACGACCGTGCTTGCCGAAATCATGAACAGGGTGTGACCGTCGGGCTGCGCGTTGGTGAGCTCGCGGTAAGCGGCTTCAAAAGCTGCGCCCGGTTTGTTTTCCACAATCACGTTGGTGTGCAGGCTTTCCGTCAGCTTCTGAGCGATCACGCGCGCTGTCACGTCGGTGGCGCCGCCAGCCACCAAGCCGACAATAATGCGGACCGGCTTGCCGCCGAAGTCCTGGGCTTGCGCCGGTTGTCCCTGCGTCGCGACCAGCGCGATGCAGGCGAGCGCCGCGGTAAGACCAGCGGTCCATTGTTGGCGTTTCATCGAATCCTCCCGTTACTAGATTTCCGGCGCCCTTGAGGGCGCGCCAGTCGCGGCGACACTAGCATGGGTGCGTCAGCGGGTAAGCCCGCTAGAAATATCGCCACCACACGTAGACATGGCAGATCGCCACCGACACCACCATCATCGGCGCGGCGTACAGCGTGTAGGTGACGAAGCTGAACGGCACCTTGTTGCGTTCGCCGATGCCGGCAACCGTGAGGTTCGCCGATGCGCCGATCAGCGTGCCGTTGCCGCCCAAACAGGCGCCGAGCGACAGGCACCACCATAGCGGCTGGATGTGGTCGGCGCCGCCGAATGACGGCGCCATGTTCTTGATCAGCGGGATCATGGTGGCGACGAACGGGATGTTGTCGACGATCGCCGACAGGAACGCCGACGCCCACAGAATCGCATAGCCGGCATGCGCGATATTGCCGCCGGTCGCGGCCACCAGTTTGTTGGCGAGCAGATTGAGCAAGCCGCCGACGTCGACGCCGTGCACCACGATGAACAGGCCGATGAAGAAGAAGATGGTGATCCATTCCACATCGCCGAATGTCGAATGGATATTGTGCGCGGCTTTTTCGGAATGATGCGACCAGTTGTCGAGCAGCATCAGAATGGCGGCGCCGGTGAGCGCGATGGTGGCCGGCTCCAGGTGCAGTTGGCGCGCGAGGATGAAGCCGACCATCACGGTCGTGATGACGGCCAGTGATTGCTTGAGCAGCCGCCAGTCTTCGATCGACTCGGCCGGATTCATGGCCATCACCCGGGCCTCGGCGTCATGCGATGCCTTGAGATCCTTGCCCCAGAGGAAGTGGATGATGATGGCCTGCACCGCCATGACGATGATGATCACCGGCGTGAGGTGGAAGACGAAATCGTTGAATGTCAGCCCGACCTGCGAGCCGATCAGGATGTTGGGCGGATCGCCGATCAGCGTCGCGGTGCCGCCGATATTGGAGGCGAAAATTTCCGCGAACAGATACGGGTAGGCCGGGACTTTCAGCGTGCCGCAAATGGCGAGCGTGACCGGAACGATCAGCAGCACCGTGGTGACGTTGTCGAGGAAAGCCGACAGCACCGCGGTGGTGATCTGCAGGATGAACAGGATCCCGGCGGGGTGCGCCTTGGCGGCCTTGGCCGACCAGATGGCGAGATACTGGAACATGCCGGAGCGGCGCGAGATCGACACCAGGATCATCATGCCGGTCAGCAGGCCGATGGTGTTCCAGTCGACGCCCTTGATGGCCTCGTTTTGGTCGAGCACGCCGACCACGATCATCACGCCGGCGCCGACCAGCGCGACGATCGCGCGGTTGATCTTTTCCGACATGATGGTGGCGTAGGTGACGGCAAGGATGCAGGTCGAAACCCACATCGGATTAAGTCCGAAATAGACGTGAGATGCCGCTTCTGCGGTCATTGCCGAGCCCCCCGAAATCACGGGTACTCGGCCTTATGGCCGTTCGCACCCCTAACGCCCCGGCGGGAAGCTCCGGCAATGGCGTTATCGAGTCAAGAAAGTTTTCGTCCGATCTCAGAAATACCGCCACCAGACATAAACATTGCATATCGCGATCGAGACGAGGGTCAGCGGCGCGGCGTAGAGCGTGTAGGTCAAAAACCTGAACGGCACGCCGTTGCGCTCGGAAATGCCGGCGACCGTCAGGTTGGCCGAGGCGCCGATCAGGGTGCCGTTGCCGCCCAGACAGGCGCCGAGCGACAGGCACCACCAGATCGGCTGGATGTTGGCCTCGCCGCCGAGCGCCGGCGCCATGTTCTTGATCAGCGGAATCATGGTGGCGACGAACGGAATGTTGTCGACGATCGCCGACAGGAAGGCCGACGCCCACAACACCGCATAGCCGGTCAGCGCCAGATTGCCGCCGGTTGCCGCCACCAGCTTGCTGGCGAGCAGGTGCAGCAAGCCGCCAACCTCGACGCCGTGCACCACAATGAACAGACCGAGGAAGAAGAAGATCGTGATCCATTCGACGTCGCCGAAGGTAGTGTGGATATTGTGCGCGGCCTTCTCGGAATGATGCGCCCAGTTGTCGAGCAGCATCAGCAGCGCGGCGCCGGTCAGCGCGATGGTCGCCGGTTCGAGATGCAGCTGGCGCGCCAGCACGAAGCCGACCATCACGACGGTGAGCACCGCGAGCGATTGCTTCAGCAGGCGCCAGTCCTTGATCGAGGCGACCGGGTTCATCGCCATGATCGTCGGCCTGGGCCGCTTAGTGTCGCCTTCAAGGCGCGGCCCCACAGCACATGGATCATGACGGTCTGCACCACCAGCACGACCACGATGACCGGCGTCAGGTGATAGATGAAATCGTTGAAGGTGAGGCCGACCTGCGAGCCGATGATGATGTTGGGCGGATCGCCGATCAGCGTCGCGGTGCCGCCGATGTTCGAGGCCATGATCTCGGCGAACAAAAACGGGATAGGGCGGCACCTTCAGCGTCTTGGTGATGGCGAGCGTCACCGGCACGATCAGCAGTACGGTGGTGACGTTGTCGAGCAGCGCCGACAGCACCGCGGTAGCGACCTGCAGCAGCAGCAGGATGCCGGCGGGATGCGCCTTCGCCGCCTTCGCCGACCAGATCGCCACGAATTCGAACATGCCGGAGCGGCGCGACACCGAGACCAGGATCATCATGCCGGTGAGCAGGCCGAGCGTGTTCCAGTCGACGCCCTTGATGGCTTCTTCCTGCTCCAGCACGCCGACGATGATCATGACGCCGGCGCCGGCCAGCGCCACGATGGCGCGGTTGACCTTCTCCGACATGATGACGGCGTAGGTGGCGGCGAGGATGCAGGTCGACACCCACATCGGCATCGAGGCCGAAATAGACGTGAGATGCCGCGTGCGCCGTCATGCCGAAAAGCCCCCAAAAGCAGCGGCCACGCTCAAGCACCCGGGGGGCCCTGTCAACGTACGCGTCCGCGGCGTAAATTCGCAGGCCGCCTGGATCAAGGGCGAAACAATGGGAGGACTGAACGTGGCCGCAGCTATCCGTTTCCTTAATCCGAAAACCTTGGCCAAGCCGCCCGGGCTATACCTACGTGGTCGAGACCACGGGGCCCGGCCGCACGGTTTATATCGCCGGCCAGCTCGGCCTCGATCTCGACAACAAGCTGGTCGGGGGTCCGGGCGATTTCCGCGCGCAGTGCGCCAAGGCGTTCGAAAATTTGGGGTTCGCGCTGGCCGCGATCGGCGCGACGTTCGATGACGTCGTGAAGATCAACAACTATCTCACCGACATGGCGCATATCGGCCATTTCCGCACGGTGCGCGACAATTTCCTCAACCGCAAAGCGCCGCCGGCCAGCACGACGGTTGCGATTTCGCAACTGGCGCGGCCCGGCGCGCTGTTCGAGATCGAGGCGATCGCGGTGTTGCCGGCCAAGGCTGCCGCCAAAGCCGGCGCGAAGACGGCCGTCAAGCGCGGCGGCAAGCTCAAGGCTGGTAAACGGAAACGGCGGTGAGCAGGCCCAACACCGGCAGCAGCACCGCGAACGACCACAGCATGTAGCCGAAGAAGCTCGGCATCTTGACGCCGCGTTCGGTGGCGATGGCATAGACCATGAAATTGGGCGCGTTGCCGATGTAGGTGAGCGCGCCCATGTAGACTGCGCCCATCGAAATCGCGGCCAGCGTGGCGGCGAGCTTGGTCATCAGCTCGGCAGCATCGCCGCCGGCGAGCTGGAAGAACACCAGATAGGTCGGCGCGTTGTCGAGGAAGGCCGACAAAAGGCCGGTGAGCCAGAAGTAGGCCACCTCGTGTGGGCTACCGTCCTTCTCGGTGACCGCGCGCAGCAGCCAGGCGAAGGGTCCGTCGTGGCCGGCCTCCAGCATCGCCAGCACCGGGATGATGCAGACGAAGATGCCGGCGAACAGCTTGGCGACTTCGCGGATCGGCTCCCAGGTAAAATCATTGGCGGCCCGATGCTCGTCGGGCGTCAGCCAGAGCGAAGCGAGCGCGATGACGATGAGCGCACCGTCGCGCGCGAGGTTCTGCAGTTCGACATGGGTGCCGTAGATCGTCAGTTCGACGCCGGGCTTCCAGGCGGCCGACGTGAGGATCGCGCCGATAATGCCGGCGATCAGCGGCAGGTTGATCAGTCCATGCAACGCCAGCGGCTCGGCGGCGGCCGGCGCTGCGATGGTTTCCTTGCGCGCGTACCAGATGTCGAGCGTAACGAAAATCGCCAGCACCAGTACGGCGACCACCGACGTTTGAAATGCCAGATGCGTCGTGGTCCAGAAGAAATCGACGCCGCGCAGAAAGCCGACGAACAGCGGCGGATCGCCGAGCGGCGACAGTGCGCCGCCGATATTCGCGACCAGGATGATGAAGAAGATCACCACGTGCGCGTTGCGGGCGCGCGACGCGTTGGCGCGGATCAGCGGCCGCACCAGGATCATCGCCGCGCCGGTGGTGCCGACGATGCTGGCCATGGCGGTGCCGAGCACCAGGATGCCGGCATTCAGCAGCGGCGCGCCGCGCAAGGTGCCGGAAATGTGGATGCCGCCGGCCACCACGTAGAGCGCGAACAGCAGAATGATGAAGCTCATATATTCCGCCAGCGCCGCGTGCACCAAGGCTGCGAGCGCGGCCGATGCACCGAACATGATGGCGATCGGCGCCAGCGTGAGCAGCGCCCATAAGGCGGCGATCTTGCCGTAGTGATCATGCCAGATTTTCGGGAACAGCAGGGGGCCGCTGGCGATCGACAGCAGGATGCCGGCGAACGGCAAGGCCCAGGGCCAGCCCATCGATGCGCCATGAAGCTCCGCGGCGGAAGCGGCCGTGGGCAGCAGTAGCGCGGCGAGGGTCAGGATGAGAACGCGCATAACCGTTGGCTAGCAGGCGTATCCGCAGCCGGCAACAGCCGTGCAAAGTAGACCATGCCCTAGCGCCGTCCGCCATCTGGCGCTAAGGGAGGGCGCGTCCTCCCAATCCGATGAGTTCCCATGCGCATCACAGGTATTGCCGACATCGTCGTTCCGATCTCGTCCGCGATCGCCAACGCCTATATCGATTTCTCGCAGATGACCGCGAGCGTGGTGGCGATTTTCACCGACGTGGTCCGCGACGGTAAACCGGTGGTCGGCTTCGGTTTCAATTCCAACGGCCGCTATGCGCCGCAGGGCCTGCTGCGGGAGCGCTTCATTCCGCGGCTGCGCGACGCCAAGCCTGAGACCATCCAGGACGCGCGCGGCATCATCGATCCGGGCAAGGCCTGGGCGGCGATGATGAAAAACGAGAAGCCGGGCGGCCACGGCGAGCGTTCGGTCGCGGTCGGCGTGCTCGACATGGCGCTGTGGGACGCGGTGTCGAAGGCCGAAGGCGTGCCGCTGTGGCGGTTGCTCGCCGATCGTTACAACAACGGCGTCGCCGACAAGACCGCCTGGGTCTATGCCGCCGGCGGTTATTATTATCCCGACAAGGACATCTCGGCCTTGCAGGACGAGATGAAGCATTATCTCGACCTCGGCTATTCCACGGTGAAGATGAAGATCGGCGGCGTGCCGCTGGCCGAAGATATCAAGCGCATCGAGGCGGCGCTCAAGGTTGTCGGCGGCAAGGGCGAGAACCTCTGCGTCGACGTCAACGGCCGCTACGATCTCGACGAGGCGCTCGCCTGCGGCGATGCCATCGCGCCCTATAACCTGCGCTGGTACGAGGAGCCGCTCGACCCGCTCGACTATCTGCTGCACGCCGCGCTGGCGACGCGCTACCGGCCGCCGCTCGCCACCGGCGAAAATCTGTTCTCGATGCAGGACGCACGCAATCTGATCCGCCACGGCGGCTTGCGCGCCGATCGCGACTGGCTGCAATTCGACCCGGCGCTGTCCTATGGGCTGGTGGAATATCTGCGCACGCTTGACATGCTGGAAGCGCACGGCTGGTCGCGGCGGCGCTGCGTGCCGCATGGCGGACATCAGTTCGCTTTGAATATCGCCGTCGGCCTCGGGCTCGGCGGCAACGAATCGTATCCGCAGGTGTTCGCGCCGTTCGGCGGCTTTGCCGACGACACCAAAGTCACCGACAGCCGCATCGCCATGCCGGATATTCCGGGCATCGGCTTCGAGGCCAAGAACGCGCTCTATGCCGTGATGCGGCCGATGCTCGAGGCGCGCCCGCGCTGAGCCCGAACAAGTTCACAATTTCCCATTACCCTAACCAGTGAGACGATGACGATGAGCGACGCGCAAGACCTGATCGAAGAGACCATCAAGCTGACCGCGAGCGACGGCCATACGTTCGAGGCGTTTCACGCTGCGCCCAAGGGCGCCAGCAAAGGCGGTCTTGTCATTTTGCAGGAAATTTTCGGGATCACCGATCAACTCAAGTCGGTCGCGGTGGGCTACGCGCGCGACGGCTATGACGCCATCATCCCCGCCGTGTTTGACCGCGTGAAGCCGGGCACGGTGTTCGGATTCGACCAGGCCGAGCCCGGCCGCGAGATGGCCTATGGCCTGGCGCTCGACAAGGTGATGCTCGATTGCGCCGCCGCGATTGCACGGGTGCAGAGCAACCGCGGCGTCTCGGTGCTGGGCTTCTGCTGGGGCGGCGGCGTAATGATCCGCGCCGCTGCCGAGCTCGACTTGCGCGGGGCAATCGCGTTCTACGGCACGCGGCTGCCGACTTATCTCGCGCTCAAGCCGAAATGCGCGCTGCTGTTCCACTTCGCCAAGACCGATCCGAACTCGACGCCGGAGATCATCGCGCAGGTACGCAAGGCGTTTCCCTCGGCCGAGAGCCATATCTACGACGCCGGCCACGCCTTCGCCAACGACGCGCGGCCGGCCTACAACGAAGCCGCAACCAAAACCGCGCGCGCCCGCACGCTGGATTTTCTTAGCCAACATCACAAGCCGGCGACGACGCATTAATACGGATTAATGCGCCTCGTCCCAGTTGTCGGCGGCGCGGGCGTCGACCTGCAACGGCACGTGCAGTGAGATCGCCGGGTGTGGCGCCGATTTCCATCACGTCCTTGACGATGATGATGGTGTCGGCGACTTCCGCCTCGGGCACTTCGAAGATCAGTTCGTCGTGCACCTGCAGCAGCATCTGCGCGGAGAGCTTGGCTTGCGCCAATTCCGGCTCCATGCGGATCATGGCGCGGCGAATGATGTCGGCGGCCGAGCCCTGCAGCCGCGCATTGATCGCGGCGCGTTCGTTGAAGGCGCGGATCGAGGCGTTCGACGCCTTGATGTCGGGGTAATGGCACTTGCGGCCGAACAAAGTGAGCACATAGCCATTGGCGCGGCAGAACTCGCGGGTCTCGTCCATGTAGGCGCGGATGCCGGGAAAGCGCTCGAAATATTTCTTGATATAGGCGCCCGCTTCCTCGCGCTCGATCGAGAGCTGATTGGCCAGGCCGAATGCCGAGATGCCGTAGATGATGCCGAAATTGATCGCCTTGGCGCGCCGGCGCACTTCGGCCGGCATGTCCTTGACCGGCACGCCGAACATTTCCGACGCGGTCATGGCGTGAATGTCGACGCCGTCCTGGAATGCCTTACGCAGCGCCGGCACGTCGGCGACTTCCGACAGCAGCCGCAATTCGATCTGCGAGTAGTCGGCCGACACCAGCTTCATGCCGGGCGAGGCGACGAAGGCTTTCCTGATTTTGCGGCCTTCCTCGGTGCGCACCGGGATGTTCTGCAAATTCGGCTCCGACGACGACAGCCGCCCGGTCGAGGTGGCGGCGAGCGCGTAGGACGTATGCACGCGCTTGGTGTCGGGGTTAACGTGGTTCGGCAGCGCCTCGGTATAGGTCGAGCGCAGCTTCGACACCTGGCGCCAGTCGAGAATCTTGCGCGGCAATTGATGGCCTTGCTCGGCCAGTTCCTCGAGTTCGCGCGCGCCGGTCGACCATTGTCCGGTCTTGGTCTTGGTGCCGCCGGGCAGCGCCATCTTGCCGAACAGAATGTCGCCGAGCTGCTTGGGTGAGCCGGGATTGAGCGGCTCGCCGGCCAGTTCCTTGATCTCTTCCTCGAGCGCGCCTTGCTTCTGGGCGAATTCGCCGGACAGCCTTGAGAGCACCTGGCGGTCGATCGAAATGCCTCGCCGCTCCATGCGCGCCAGCACGGAAGGCATGGCGCGCTCGAGCGTTTCGTAAACCGTCGTAACTTTCTCGGCGGCGAGCCGCGCTTTGAGCGCCGTCCACAGCCGCAGCGTCACGTCGGCGTCCTCGGCAGCGTATTCGCTTGCCTTGTCGATGGCGACGCAATCGAACGTGACCTGGGCTTTGCCGGAGCCGGCGACGTGCTGGAAATGGATGGTGTCGTGATTGAGCCAGCGCTTGGCGAGGTCGTCCATGCCGTGGCCACCTTTGCCGGCGTCGAGCACGTAGGAGATCAGCATGGTGTCGTCGTAGCCGTCGATGAAGATGCCGCGCTGGGCGAACACCAGCCAGTCGAATTTCATGTTCTGCGCGACCTTGAGGATGCTGCTGTCCTCGAGCAGCGGCTTGATAGCGCTAAGCGCCTCGGCTTCCGGAATCTGGTCGGGGCACAATTTGGATTCCGGCGCGAACAGGTCGCTGCCGCCGGCCGGACCGCCGTCGCGGTGACCGATCGGCACGTAGCAGGCTTCGTTCGGCGCCACGGCAAACGAGAAGCCGCACAGATGCGCGGTCATCGGATCGAGGCTGGTGGTCTCGGTGTCGACCGCGACGACGCCGAGATCGGTGGCGCGCGCGATCCAGGCCTTGAGCCGGGCAGACGTACGCACGCATTCGTATTGCGAGCGGTCGATCTTGGCGTTGCGGGCTTTCTCGGCGCGCGCGGCGGCGAGCGAGATCGGGGTGAGGGCGCCGGCCACGGCATCATTGCTCACCGGCGACGTCTGCGGCCCGCGCGCGAACAGGTCGCCGCTAGCCGGGGCCGCCGAGGGTGCCGAAGCAGGGGAGGCCGATGTCGACGTCAGCTTCGCGTCCGCCTCGACCGCCGAGGCGTCGATGCCGCTTTTCTCGGCGACGCGGCGGGTGATGGTGGAAAACTCCATCGCCTTGAGGAACGCGATCAGGTGCTTGTAGTCGGGCTCGTGCACCGCGAGTTGGTCGACCGCGACGTCGAGCGGCACGTTCTGGTCGAGCGTCACCAGCCGCTTGGAGATGCGCGCGATCTCGGCGTTGTCGATCAGGGTCTGGCGGCGCTTGTCCTGCTTGATCTCGCCGGCGCGCTTGAGCAGCGTTTCCAAATCGCCATATTCGCCGATCAACTGCGCCGCGGTCTTGACGCCGATGCCCGGCACGCCCGGCACGTTGTCGGATGAATTGCCGATCAGCGCCTGCACCTCGATCACCTTGTCGGGGCCGACGCCGAATTTCTCCATCACCTCGGCGGCGCCGATGCGCTTGTCCTTCATGGTGTCGTACATGGTGACGCCATTGCCGACCAACTGCATCAGATCCTTGTCGGACGACACGATCGTGGTCGTGGCCTTGGCTTCGCAGGCCAGCCGCGCATAGGTCGCGATCAGGTCGTCGGCCTCGAAGCCGGCCTGCTCCAGGCAGGGGATTTCGAAGGCGTGCACCGCCTCGCGGATCAGCGGGAACTGCGGAATGAGGTCGGCCGGCGTTTCCGAGCGGGTCGCCTTGTAGTCGGCATAGAGCGTGTTGCGGAAGGTCTTCTCCGATTTGTCGAACACCACCGCCAGATGGGTCGGCTTGTCGTCCTTCATCTCGGCCAAAAGCTTCCACAACATGTTGCAGAAGCCGAGCACGGCGTTGACCTGCAGGCCGTCGGACTTGCGGGTCAGCGGCGGCAGCGCGTGATAGGCGCGGAAAATGTAGCCGGAACCGTCGACCAGGAAGAGATGGTCGCCCTTTTTCAGCGGCCGCGCCGCCGGATTGAAGGGCACGGGCGCGTCGTGCGCGGGTTTGGTCTTGCTCTTGGATTTGGCGGATGTCGGCATGGCCCGAATGTGGGCCGTCGGGCCGGGCGAATCAATGCTTGGAAGCGGGGCTGTGGATGCGCGTCGATCTCGGCCGAACTCCCTCTCCCCTGGGGGGAGAGGGTTGGGGTGAGGGGGCAAGTGATTCTCGATAAGTTGTAACCCCTCACCCGGCGCACACCCGAACTCGGGCATGCCCGAGTTCGGCAAATTGGATTTGGCCAAAGTCGGATAAATCCGACTTTGGCTGTGCGCCGACCTCTCCCTATGGGAGAGGTGAAGAAGTTATTCCGCCGGTTGCAGCGCCGCCGCCGGTTCGCCGGCCTTGGCCGCCCGCTTCGGCACCAGCCAGAACCGCGCCGGCCGCTCGAACAGGAAATTGGCGAAGGTGCCGCGCACCGCCCAGAACAGCGCCAGCGCGCCGAACACGCCGGCGGCGGTAATGATCACCGACATCGTGCCGACATCGCCGACCAGTCCGGTCTTGACGAGCAGCGTGCGGGTCGCCGCCATCGGCAGGAAGAAGGCCAGATAGATGACGATCGAATTGCGCCCGCAATAGCGAAGCGGACGGAATACATCGTGCGCCGCCATCAGCGCACCGACAGTGGCGACCACCGCGGCGCCGATCAGGCCGAGGCCGAGCGAGACGACAGGCAAGGGCGCATAGCCGGTATGGACCATGGTGCCGTTGAGCACGGCCCATGCCACCAGCAGGCCCGCCGCCAGCCGCGGCGCCGCCTGCGCGGCGGCGGTGAAGGCGAACACCTGCCGGGCGGCGATGTAGCCGGTGTAGAAATAGACGAAGCGGGCGGCGAATTCGTCGATCACCATCCAGCCGGTCTCGATATGCGCGATCTCAAGCGCGGCGCCGACGCTCCAGATCACCGAACGCGGGCATGCGGCGCGTCAGCTTCACCAGGACGAAGAAGATCGGCAGCAGGTAGATGAACCATAGCGTGCCGAACGGATCGATCAGCGACAGCAGATAAAGCCGCGCCACGCCGGCGGCGCCGAGATCGGCGGCCATGAACGGCGCCTTGACGGCGAACTGGATCGTCATCCACAGCACATAGAAATAGGCGAAGTGCACGACCTTGCGGTCCAGATACGTGCGCCAGTCGCGGTCGATGACCCGCGACAGGAACAGGCCGGAGATCATGAAAAAATCCGGCATGCGGAACGGCCGCGCGAATTCGACCAGCGGGTGCAGCCAGCCTTCCTTGCCGACGGCCGCTTCGACGCCGAGCGTCGAATGCATCATCACCACGAAGACGATGCAGAAGCCCTTGGCGTAGTCGACCCAGTCGACCCGCCCGTCATGCATTTGTAACCCGTTCATGCACGCCTTATTGGCATAGAGCGGTTTCATTCATCTAAACGCGATCGTAGAAACTCCGGGGTATGGAGGCTCTCGCGACTCGGAAAGGCCTCTGCTATGCAGGCGCCCGCACGAGCCGCGGTCGGAATCGGTTAACCATTTTCGCGACGGATATGAACAAATGCGCGTTACGATGATCGGAACTGGTTATGTCGGCCTCGTGTCCGGGGCCTGCTTTGCCGACTTCGGCCACGACGTGATTTGCGTCGACAAGGACAAGGGCAAGATCGCCGCGCTGGAGAGGGGCGAGGTGCCGATCTACGAGCCGGGCCTGACCGACCTGGTCGCCGCCAATGCGAAGGCCGGCCGCCTCAAATTCACCACCGATCTGCCGAGCGCGGTCAAAGGCGCCGACGCGGTGTTCATCGCGGTCGGCACGCCGTCGCGCCGCGGCGACGGCCACGCCGATCTGTCCTATGTCTACGCCGCCACCCGCGAAATCGCCGCCGCGCTCGACGGCTTCACGGTGGTGATCACCAAGTCGACGGTGCCGGTCGGCACCGGCGACGAGGTCGAGCGCATCATCCGCGAAACCCACGCGCAGGCGCAATGCGCGGTGGTGTCGAACCCGGAATTCCTGCGCGAAGGCGCCGCCATCCAGGACTTCAAGCATCCCGACCGCATCGTCGTCGGCACCGACGACGAGCGCGCGCGCGAGGTGATGACGGAAATCTATCGGCCGCTTTATCTCAACCGCTCGCCGATCCTGTTCACCGGCCGGCGCACCGCCGAGCTGATCAAATACGCGGCCAACGCCTTCCTCGCCACCAAGATCACCTTCATCAACGAGATCGCCGATCTGGCCGAGAAGGTCGGCGCCGACGTGCAGGAGATCGCGCGCGGCATCGGGCTCGACAACCGCATCGGCTCGAAGTTCCTGCATGCCGGTCCGGGCTATGGCGGCTCGTGCTTTCCCAAGGACACGCTGGCGCTGATCAAGACCGGCCAGGATTACGACGCGCCGCTGCGCATCGTCGAGGCGGTCGCCGCGGTCAACGACTCGCGCAAGCGCGCGATGGCGCGCAAGGTCGCGCATGCGCTCGGCGGCGATATCCGCGGCCAGACCATCGCCGTGCTCGGGCTGACGTTCAAGCCGAACACCGACGACATGCGCGACTCGCCGTCGCTGCCGCTGATCACCGCGCTGCAGGATATGGGCGCCAAGGTGCGCGCCTTCGATCCGGTCGGCATGGAGCAGGCCAAGCCGATGATGAGCAACGTCACCTTCTGCGACGACGCCTATGCCTGCGCCGAAGGCGCTTCGGCGCTGGTGATCGTGACCGAATGGGAGCAGTTCCGCGCGCTCGATTTCAAGCGGCTCAAGACGGTGATGGCGCGGCCGGTGCTGGTCGATCTGCGCAATATCTACCGCGCCGAGGAAGTGGCCCGCCACGGCTTCACCTATGAGAGCATCGGACGGCCCCGCGGCGGCGTTCTGGCGCGCCGGGCGAGCGATCAGCGGAAGCTTAGCTGGACTGACGCGGACTTAGTAGAAGCCGTCGTCCCCGCGAAAGCGGGGACCCAGTAGTCACCGACATCGCTCGTAGATGTCCCGCGTTACTGGATCATCCGCTTCGCGGATGATGACAGCTGAAAATGATGCTGCCTTCGACCAGCTCTCCCGATCGACGATGCGCTGCCGCGCCTCACCGCAGCGCTCGCGCGCCAGCAATGCCGCCGTGCTGGTGGCGCCGCCCGGCGCCGGCAAGACCACGCGCGTGCCGCTGGTGCTGCTCGACGAGCCTTGGGCCAAAGAAGGCAACAAGCATAAGAAAATCCTGGTGCTGGAGCCGCGACGGCTGGCGGCGCGCGCCGCGGCCAGCCGCATGGCGTCGACGCTCGGCGAACAGGTCGGCGACACCGTCGGCCTGCGCGTGCGCTTCGGCTCCAAGGTTTCCAAGCGCACCCGCATCGAAGTGATCACCGAAGGCGTGTTCACGCGGCTGATCCTGGACGATCCTTCGCTCGAGGGCGTCGCCGCCGTGCTGTTCGACGAATTCCACGAGCGCTCGCTCGATGCCGATCTCGGGCTTGCCCTCGCGCGAGACGTGCAGCTGGCGTTGCGCGAGGATCTCAAGATCCTGGTGATGTCGGCGACGCTCGACGGCGCGCGGGTCGCGGCGCTGCTCGGCGATGCGCCGGTGGTCGAAAGCGAAGGCCGCGCTTTCCGGTCGAGACGCGCTATCTCGGCCGCGATCCGCGAGCGCCGATCGAGCGCCAGATGGCCGATGCGGTGCAACGCGCGCTTGCGCGCGGAAACCGGCTCGGTGCTGGTGTTCCTGCCCGGGCGCCGCGGAAATCCGCCGCACCGAGACGCAACTCAAGGAGCGCGTCGACGATCCGACGGTCGATATCGTGACGCTGTTCGGCGCGCTCGATGCGCGCGAGCAGGATCGCGCCATCTCGCCGTCGCCCGCCGGCCGCCGCAAGGTGGTGCTGGCGACCTCGATTGCGGAAACCTCGCTCACCATCGAAGGCGTGCGGGTGGTGATCGACAGCGGCCTGTCGCGGGTGCCGCGCTACGAGCCCGATGTCGGCCTGACGCGGCTGGAGACCGTGCGGGTGTCGCGCGCCGCCGCCGACCAGCGCCGCGGCCGCGCCGGGCGCACCGAGCCGGGCGTCTGCTACCGGCTGTGGGACGAGCCGCAGACCGGCTCGCTGGAGCCCTATACGCGGCCGGAAATTCTGTCCGCCGACCTGTCGTCCTTCGTGCTCGATCTGGCGCAATGGGGCGCCGCCGATCCGGCAAAGCTCGCCTTCCTCGATCCGCCGCCGGGGCCGGCGATGAGCGAGGCCAAGGCGCTGCTCATCGAGCTCGGCGCCATCGACGCGCAAGGCCGCATCACCGACGAGGGCCGCAAGCTGCGCCGTCTGCCGCTGCCGCCGCGGCTGGCGCGCATGGTGGTCGAGGCGAGCGCCGAAGGCGCGTGGCCGAATCGGCTGCGTCGATCGCCGCCGTGCTGACCGAGCGCGGATTGGGCGGCGACGATGTCGATCTGCGCCATCGTCTCGATCAGTTCCGCCGCGACCGCTCGCGCCGCGCCGAGGATGCGCGCGCGATGGTGAAGCGGTGGGTCGAGACGCTCGATGAGCGCGCCAATGACGCCGACGTATCGCCGGGCTCTTTACTCGCGCTGGCCTATCCCGACCGCATCGCCAAGAATCGCGGCGGCGGCAACGGCGCGTTTCTGCTCGCCAGCGGCCGCGGCGGCACGGTCGATGCGGCGTCGGCGCTGGCGCGCGAGCCGTTCCTGGCGGTGGCCGAGCTGACTGGCGCGGCGGCGACAAGCCGCATCGTGCTGGCGGCGCCGATCACGCTGGCCGAGATCGAAGACACGCTTTGCCGGCAAGATCGAGGATCGCGACGCGGTGACGTTCGATCCGGCTCGGCGTCGT
The DNA here is from genome assembly GCA_963825015.1 of uncultured Alphaproteobacteria bacterium. Lineage (GTDB taxonomy): Bacteria > Pseudomonadota > Alphaproteobacteria > Rhizobiales > Xanthobacteraceae > Pseudolabrys. Next base: position 606,115 of record CAWGRN010000008.1, read on the forward strand.
TGCGCGCCCGCCGCAGCCGCCGGCTCGGCGCGCTGGTGCTGGCCGAGCAGGTCAAGCAGGTCACGCCCGGATGCCGAGACCGCGCACGTTCTGGCGCAAGGCATCGTATCGCTCGGCCTCGATCGGCTGCCGTGGAGCAAGCCGGCGCTGCAATTCCGCACCCGCGTCGAATTCCTGCGCAAGGCGGAAGGCGACGAGTGGCCCGACCTATCGATGACGGTCTCGCGCGCAACGCGGCCGAATGGCTGGAGCCGCTGCTGCTCGACAAGACCGCGCGCAGTGAAATTTCCGCCGAGGAATTGTCCGACGCGGTGACGGCGCTGGTGCCGTGGAATTTGCGCCGCCGGCTCGATGCCGAGGCGCCGACGCATTTCACCGCGCCGACCGGCTCGTCGGTGCCGATCGACTACGAGGCCGAGCAGGGGCCGACGGTGTCGATCCGCGTGCAGGAATTGTTCGGCCTGGCGCACCATCCGGCGATTGCCGGCGGCCGCGTGCCGCTGGTGATCGAGCTGTTGTCGCCCGGGCACAAGCCGGTGCAGATCACGCGCGATCTGCCGGGCTTCTGGCGCGGCAGCTATGCCGACGTGCGAACCGAACTGCGCGGCCGCTATCCGCGGCATCCCTGGCCGGACGATCCGATGACGCGCCCGCCGACCCGCCGCGCCAAGCCGCGCGGCACATAGTTCAATTGCACCGAGACGCTTAACCATCCGCTCACCATCCGAAAGCCGCGCGACGGCAAGGCGTCGCGTTAAGGCCGTTTTTGGCGCCGGCATGGCAATTTCGTGCCGAGATCCGGGCCTTATGCCATGCGTCAGATCCTCATCTTTGCGGCAGCCGTGCTGGTCGGTCGGCGGTTATGCCGCACGCTATGCCGACAGCACCGCTGGTGCATGCCGACCGCACAGGCCGCGGCGGTGCAGACGACCGACGACGCCGCGCGCAGCCGGTCAGTTCCGGCCGCAGCCTGACGCTCGACTGCCGGCCGCGACGGCCATTTCCAGGTCGACGCCCGGATCGACGGCCGCCACCTCGACTTCATCGTCGACACCGGCGCTTCGCTGGTGATCATGCGCGAATCCGACGCCGCCCGTGTCGGCATCCGTCCGATGCGCAGCGACTACACCGCCACCGTCTCCACCGCCAACGGCAAGATCAAGGCCGCGCCGGCCAAGCTCGACCGCATCGAGGTCGGCGGCATCACCGTCTTTGACGTGCCGGCGCTGGTGCTGCCCGACGAGGCCCTGGGGGTCAATCTGCTCGGCGTCTCGTTCCTGTCGCGGCTCAAGCGCTACGAAGTCGCCAATGGCCGCATGGTGCTGGAGCAGTAGCTCTGTCATTCCGGGGCGTCGAAGGACCGGCCGAATCCATACTCCGCGCCCGGGGTATTTATGGACCGCTTTGCGCCGTTCCGGCGTTAGGCGTATGCACGGCTGCCTGAGCCGCAACCGAATTTGAGGACCTGATGTTTCCCAAGCCGAAATCCGCGCTGACGCCCAATACCTACGCCTATGAGTCCTCGCCGCTGGTCAAGCCGACCGGCTTCCGCGAATACGACGCGCGCTGGCTGCTGGAAAAAGAAATCAACCTGATGGGCGTGCAGGCGCTCGGCATGGGGCTCGGCACGCTGATCAAGGAATTGGGCGTCAAGCAGGAGATCGTCACCGGCCACGATTTCCGCAGCTATTCGGCTTCGGTGAAGATGGCGCTGGTGTCCGGCCTGATGGCGTCGGGCTGCAAGGTGCACGACATCGGGCTCTGCATTACGCCGATGGCCTATTTCGCGCAGTTCGAACTGGACGTGCCCTGCGTCGCCATGGTCACCGCCTCGCACAACGACAATGGCTGGACCGGCGTGAAGATGGGCGCCAACCGCCCGCTCACCTTCGGTCCGGTGGAAATGAAGCGGCTCAAGGAAATCGTGCTGAGCGCGAGGTTCGATCTCAAGGCCGGCGGCAGTTACGTCTTCGTCGAGAATTTCCCCGACCGCTATATCGCCGACCTGACCAAGCGGCCGAAGATCAAGCGCAAGCTCAAGGTGGTCGCCGCCTGCGGCAACGGCACCGCCGGCGCCTTCGCGCCCAGGGTGCTCGAAGCGATCGGCTGCGAGGTGGTGCCGCTCGATTGCGAGCTCGACCACACCTTTCCGCGCTACAATCCGAACACCGAAGACATGAAGATGCTGCACGCCATGCGCGACGCGGTGCTGTTCAACAAGGCCGACGTGGCGCTCGGCTTCGACGGCGACGGCGACCGCTGCGGCGTGGTCGACAACGAGGGCGAGGAGATCTTCGCCGACAAGGTCGGCGTCATGCTGGCGCGCGACATGTCGAGCCTGCACAAGAACGCGACCTTCGTGGTCGACGTGAAATCGACCGGCCTGTTCCTCACCGATCCGGTGCTCAAGGCCAACGGCGTCAAGGTCGACTACTGGAAGACCGGGCATTCCTACATCAAGCGGCGCGTCAACGAACTCGGCGCCATCGCCGGCTTCGAGAAATCCGGCCACTTCTTCTTCAACAAGCCGTTCGGCCGCGGCTATGACGACGGCATGATCTTCGCGCTCGCGGTCTGCGACATGCTCGACCGCAATCCGGGAAAGACCATGGCCGATCTGCGCAAGGCGCTGCCCAAGACCTGGGGCTCGCCGACCATGGCGCCGCATTGCGACGACGAGAAGAAATACGGCATCGTCGATGCGGTGGTGAAGCACTTCGAGGCCATGAAGGCCAAGGGCGAGCAATTCGCCGGCCAGCCGATCCGCGATCTCGTGACGGTCAACGGCGTGCGCGTCACGGTCGAGGACGGCACCTGGGGCCTGGTGCGCGCCTCGTCGAACAAGCCGGAGCTGGTGGTGGTGGTCGAAAGCCCGGCATCCGAAGCGCGCATGCGCGAGATGTTCAAGGCGGTCGACGGCGTGCTGCGCACGCATCCGGAAGTCGGCGAATATAACCAGACGATTTAAGCCGCGCGGTTCGCTTCGGCTGCGGCGGGTCGGCCAATCAGCCCCAAAACCGTCCCGTCCCGCCGATGATCACGACGATCAGCCCGAGCGGCAGGTTGATCATGATGATCTGGCGGATGCGGTTGAGGTGGGCGCCGCCGCCGGCCAGTCCTTGGCGTCGACCGCGCGCTTGAACTTCAGCCACGGCCCGTGGAACAGCCAGACAAACAGCGCGACCATGATCAGGCCGAGCAATCTGCATGAGGTTGATATACAGCGGCGCGCCTTTGAAGCCGCCGAAGGTCGTCAGCATCATCCAATAGCCGCTGCCGAGCAGCAGCAGCACAGAGACCCAGACCCAGGGAAAGAATTTGGCAAAGAAGCCGCGCCACAGCTGCAGGCGCTGCGGTCCCTCCAGGCTGCCTGCGGCCGGGCGCAGGCAGACATAGGCCGCGAACATGCCGCCGACCCAGACGACGGCGCCGAGGATGTGAAACGTGAGGGCGAGGGTGGTGGGCCACATGAGCGGTCTCTCGGGTTGGTGCGGGTGGCCGATGCTAGCACAAACCGACCCAAATCCGTCATGCCCGGCCATGACGGCGATGGAGCGTTGCGCTAGAACCCAACCATGCGCATTGCCATTCTCGGCGCCGGCCCAGCCGGGCTGTATCTCGCCTATCTCATCAAGCGCCGCCGGCCGGACGCCGACGTCACGCTGATCGAACAGAACCATGCCGACGCCACCTTCGGCTTCGGCGTGGTGTTCTCCGACCGCGCGCTGGAGTTCCTGCGCGAGGACGATCCCGAGACCTTTGCCGCGATCGCGCCGCAGATGGAATCGTGGAACGACATGACGCTGGTCAACCGCAATGAGCGTATCGTCATCGACGGCATCGGCTTTGCCGCCATCGGCCGGCTGAAGCTGCTGCAACTGCTGCAGGCGCGGGTGCGCTCGGTCGGGATCGAGCCGCAGTTCGGCCGCGCGGTGAAGTCGCTCGACGACATCGGCGACGCCGATCTGGTGGTCGGCGCCGACGGCGTCAATTCGCTGGTGCGGCATAGCTTCGCCGAGGCGTTCGGCGCCGGCGTCACGTATCTCGCCAACCGCTTTGCCTGGTTCGGCACCAGCAAAGTCTTCGACACTCTGACGCAGACGTTCCGCCACACGCCGATCGGCAATTTCAACGCGCATCATTATCGCTACGCGCCCGGCCGCAGCACCTTCATCGTCGAGGTCGACGCCGCGACCTTTGTCGGCGCCGGCTTTGAAAAAATGGACGACGCGGATTCGCGCGCGCTTTGCCAGAAGGTGTTCGCCGACGCGCTCGACGGCCGTCCGCTGATCTCCAACAATTCGGTGTGGCGGCGGTTTCCGCAAGTGTCGAACGCGCGCTGGCATCACGGCAAATATGTGCTTATCGGCGATGCTCTGCATACAGCGCATTTTTCCATCGGCTCGGGCACGCGGCTGGCGATGGAGGATGCCATCGCGCTCGACCGCGCCTGGCCGAGCAGGGCGACGACATCGCCGCGGCCTTGCCGGCGTTCGAAGCCGCGCGGCGGCCGATTGTCGAAAAGATCGTCACCGGCGCCACCGCCAGCGCCGCCTGGTACGAGCGTTTCGCCGAGCACATGCAATTAAGCCCGGCCGAATTCGCCATGAGCTACCTCACGCGGTCGGGGCGCATCGATATCGAGCGGCTGCGCAAGCTGTCGCCGCGCTTTGTCGAGCGCTACGAGCGGGAGCGGAAATAGCCGGTGCCGCAGGCGGATTCCCGGTTAACAATTAATAAGTTGTTATGGGTTACCAATGCCCGTCCGGGGATATTTCCTTGATTGAGATTATCGGCCAAAGCTGGCGTTTTATCGCTGCCGGCGCTTTTCTGCTGGCCGGCGTCGGCCTGTTCGCCTGGCTGCGTTTCAGGCCGGACGGCGGCAGCGGCAAGGCCGTGCTGTCCATGGTTCTCAACAACATGACGCAAGGCGTCGTGATGTTCGACGCGGCCGAACGCCTTGTGGTCTGCAACGAACGCTACATCGACATGTACCGGCTTTCCCCCGACGTCGTGAAGCCGGGAGCCAAGCTTGTCGACGTGATCAAGAACCGGAAAACGACCGGCAGCCTGACTATCGACCCGGAAAAGTACCGCGCCGATATTCTCGCCGCGGTGTCGCGCGGGCAGTCGACCAGCAACATCGTGGAGACGCCCGACGGCCGCGCGGTGCTGGTGGTCAATTGGCCGATCAAAGGCGGCAAATTCTGGATCGGCACCCATGACGATATCACCGAGCGGATTCACGCCGAACGAACCAGCGCCGCGCTGTCCGAACAAGAACGCCGGCGCGTCGAGATCGAGTCGGAAATCCGCGCGTTCCGCGAGACCGCCGCAGCTGTGCTGCAAACGGTGAGCGAGAGCACGAGCGCGCTCAAGTCGATCGCCGTCGCGTTGTCGAATTCGTCCAGCACGACGTCGCAAAGCACCGTCGGCGCGGTGCAGAATTCGGCCGAGGCCTCCGCCAACATGACCGCCGCCGCCGCCGCCGCCGAGCAATTGATTGCCTCGATCGCCGAAATCGGCCGCCAGGTCAGTCAGGCCGCGGAGCTGGTCTCGCATTCGGTCGCGGAAGCGCGCAAGACCGACGATCAGATGTCGCGTCTCACCCAAAGCGTCCAGGAGATCGGCGACATCGTCAATCTGATCCGAAGCATTGCCGGGCAAACCAATCTGCTGGCGCTCAACGCCACGATCGAGGCGGCGCGTGCCGGCGAAGCCGGCCGCGGCTTTGCCGTCGTCGCGTCGGAAGTCAAATCGCTCGCCGTGCAAACCGCGAAGGCGACCGAACAAATCGCGGTTCAGATCGACGCGGTGCAAAATTCGACGCGGTTCGCGGTCGAGGCCATCCGGCGCAATACCGAACGCATGCGGGAAATCGACGGCTACACGTCGGCGGTGGTGCAGGCGCTTGAACAACAGGACAGCGCGACCGGCGAGATCTCGCGCAACGTGTCGGGCGCCGCGGAAGGCGCGAAAGTGATGGTCGCGGTCCTCGACCAGGTCACCGGCGCCGTCAATGCGACCAATGACGCGGCCGGCAAGGTGCTCGAGGCGTCCGAGCAGGTCGAGGCCGCCGCCGCCGGGCTTCAGCACCGCATCGAGAATTTCCTCGGACGGGTCGCCGTCTAGACGCGCTTGGCTAGCTGTTGCGCTGTTCCTTGCGCAGCGTCGGCAGGCCGATGCCGGTGGAATCGAAGCCGCCGTCGACCGCGATCACCTGACCGGTGATGTAGCTCGAGCGCTCGCTGCACAGAAAGAAAATCGCCTCGGCCAGTTCGTCTTCGAGACCGTAACGATTGAGCGGCATGTGGTCGTGATAATCGGCGCGGATTTCCGGCGTATGCACCGCCTTGGCCATGGCGGTATCGACCGGGCCGGGCGCCACCGCATTGACGCGAATGCCGAGCGAGGCGAGTTCGGCGGCCTGCTGTTTGGTCAGATGCGCGAGGCCGGCTTTGCTGGTGCCGTAGGCGGTGCGCAAGGTCGAGGCGCGCAAGCCCGAAATCGACGTGATGTTGACGATGGCGCCGCCGCCCGAATCGCGCATCAGCGGCGCGGCGGCCTGCGTGCACAAAAACGGCCCGGTGAGATTGACCGCCAAAACGCGCGACCAGTCCTCATAGGTGACGTCGAGGATCGGCTTGAAAATGGCGATGCCGGCATTGTTGACCAGCGCATCGAGGCGGCCGAATTGCTTGGCGACGGTGGCGAGCGCGGCCGCGACCGCCGCGGGGTCGGCAACGTCGCAGACGATGGCGATGGTCGTGTCCGGCTTGGCCAGCGTCTTGATGGTGCGCGCCAGATTGTCGCCGTCGATGTCGAGCAGCGCGACGCGCCAGCCCTCGGCCAGAAAGCGCCTGGCGGTGGCCAGCCCAATGCCGCGCGCGGCGCCGGTTACCAGCGCGACCTTTTGCGGTTCTACGCTCATGTTTCCCCTCCCGGTTCCCACTTGCCGAGACCATGCGATAGATCAAAGAATGATATGCGCTATAAAGCCATAGTCCTGATGGGCTGGGCCGGTTTTGTCGGTCCGCAGGCCATCGCTTGCCGAAGGAGGACAATCCCATGAGCCAGCATCATTATCACGCCGTCATTTGGATCGATCACCGCGAGGCGCGGGTGTTTCATTTCAACCCGACCGATGTCGAGAAGCTCGTGCTGCACCCGGATCATCCGACCAAGCACATCCATCACAAAGCCAATTCGATCGGCAGCGGCCACGCCGCGGCGGATAACGATTTTCTGCACGCCGTCGCCGCGTCGGTTGCCGATGCCGGCGCGGTTCTGATCACCGGACCGGCCAATACCAAGGCCCAGCTGGTCGCGCACATCGACAAGCACGATCCCGGGCTGATGAAGGCGATCGCCGGCGTCGAAACGGTCGACCATCCGAGCGACGCGGAATTGGTCGCCTTCGCCCGGCATTATCTCGCGGTATCGGACCGGATGACGCCCCAGGAAGCCTAGCCGCTCAGTCCTTCTCTTCCGAGAACGTGTCGCGATAGGGATGCGCCGGGTAGACGCCGAGGATGGTCAGTTCCTTGGAGAAGAACGCGAGTTCTTCGAGCGCGAACACCAGCGCGCTGTCGTCGGGGTGGCCCTCGACGTCGGCATAGAATTGCGTGGCGAAGAAATTGCCGCCGACCATGTAGCTCTCGAGCTTGGTCATGTTGACGCCGTTGGTGGCGAAGCCGCCGAGCGCCTTGTAGAGCGCGGCCGGCAAATTGCGCACCCGGAACACGAAAGTGGTGACGACCTTACCCTTGCCGGGCTCGGCCCATTTCTTCTCGGGCGACAGCACGATGAAACGCGTGGTCGAATGGGATTCGTCCTCGACGTTCTCTTTCAGGATGTTGAGCCCGTAGATTTCGGCGGCCAGTCGCGAGGCGATGGCCGCGCGCGTGACGTCCTTGGCTTCGGACACTTCGCGCGCCGAGCCCGCGGTGTCGGCGCCGACGAGCGGTTTGAGCCCGAGTTCGCGGATGATGCCGCGGCATTGGCCGAGCGCCATCACGTGGCTCTCGACGGTCTTGATGGTCGAAAGACTTGCGCCTTTGACCGCCATCAACTGATTGCGGATCGGCAGAAACCATTCGGCGACAATGTGCAGGCTTCGAGGTCGGCATCAGATGGTGGATGTCGGCGACCCGGCCGGCGATTGAATTCTCGATCGGGATCATGCCGAGGTCGACGTCGCCGGCGCTGAGCGCGGCAAAGCAATCCTCGAAGGTCGGGCAGGGAATCGGCTGGTAGTCCGGATAGGCTTCACGGCAGGCGAGATCGGAATTCGCGCCCGGTTCGCCCTGGAAGATGATCTTCTTTTTAGCCATCACACACCGCCTTGAGCGCGATCCTTGCGCAGACCTTCATTTCCGAGTCAACCGCCGAGCATCGCCCGCGCTTTCGCCAGTTCCTCCGGCGTATCGACGCCGAGCGGCACGCTTTTGACGATGGCCGCGTCGATGCGCATGCCGGCATCGAGCGCGCGCAACTGCTCGAGCCGCTCGCGTTGCTCGTTGGCGGAGGGCGGCAGCTTGACGAAACGCGCCAGCGCCGCGCGCCGGTAGGCGTAAAGCCCGATGTGATGATAATGCGGACCCGGTCCAGTGGCATCGGCGCGCGTGAACGTGGTCGCGTGCAGGCGGTTGGGCGCGACCAGGGCGCCGGAAACTTTCACCACATTCGGATTGCTGCGCTCGGCCGGGTCGGCGATGACCGCGGCCAGCGTCGCGATATCGACCGCCGGGTCGGCCAGCGGCATGAGCGCCGCGCGGATATCGGCCGGATCGATGGTCGGCAGATCGCCCTGCACGTTGACCACCACATCGATGCGGTGCTCCGGGTCGAGCGCTTCCAGCGCCTCGTAGATGCGGTCGGAGCCGGACACATGGTCGCTGCGGGTCATCACCGCCCGGCCGCCGGACTTTTCCACCGCGGCCTGGATCGCTTCGGAATCGGTCGCCACCACCGCTTCGCCGATGCCGGCGGCGATCGCCCGCCGCAGCACGTGCACGATCATCGGCAGGCCGTGAATGTCGGCCAGCGGCTTGCCGGGCAGGCGGGTCGAGGCCATGCGGGCCGGGATGAGGACTATGGTGTTGGGCATTGGTTTCGACGGCGGTTCGGACCGGCCGGACTACGAATGTCGCGTGTGCAGAGGCGCTTATACGGGTTGCCAGAACCCAGGCAAACCGGTATCTGTCCGCCGCTGCCGGAACCTCGGCGGCGAGCAAATCCCGCCCCGTTTCGCCCGCTCCGGGAGCCGTTTTCTGATGAATTCCTTCGAACTCAACAAGATCCTCGGCGCCATCCTCGGCACCTGCCTGATCACCCTCGCGCTCAATATCGGCGCCGGCGCCATTTTCGCGCCCGGAAAAGCCGGCCAAGCCCGGCTACGCCATCGCCGTTAAAGAGGCGGGTGAAGGCGGAAAGCCCGCGGCCAAGGCGCCGGAGCAGCCGATCGAGACCCTGCTGGCCTCGGCCTCGGCTGAAAAGGGCCAGGCGACCGCCAAGCAGTGCCAGGCCTGCCATACCTTCGAAAAGGGCGGTCCGAACCGGGTCGGCCCAAATCTATGGAATATCGTCGGCGACGAGCGCGGCAAGGACCGCGGCGGGTTCAATTTCTCGTCCGCGATGAAAACCAAGGGCGGCACCTGGACCTTTGAGGAACTGAACAAGTTCCTGACCAACCCGCGCGGCTACATCCCCGGCACCAACATGACCTTCGCCGGCCTGTCGCGTGACAGCCAGCGCGCCGACGTGATCGCTTTCCTGCGCACGCAGTCGGATAACCCGCTGCCGCTGCCGAAAGCGGCCGAAAATGCCCCGGCCCCGGCCGGCGCCGCGCCTGCGGCTCGCCAAGCCTGCCGAAGCGCCCAAAGCCGGCGCAGCGCCAAAGAAGTAGTCGGCGCGGCGAGGAATGTTCTGATGCGGCCGGGCTTAATGCCCGGCCGTTTCGTTTTGTGCCCTGGAACGGCCACTGCGGCGGCAGGCCGCTGGTGGCGGACCGAAAAACCGACATAATCACCCGCGATGGCATGTTGATCAGACGATTCCGCGCTCCGGAGCCCATTTCATGAAATTGTCCAGACGGTCCGTCCTGCGCGCCACCGCGGCCACGCTGGCCGCGCCGGCCTTGGGGGGACTAGGCGCCGGGACCTTTGCCGGCAGCGCCGCGGCGCAGTCTTCGGCGCCTGCGAAAAACTGGAAACACGGGCTGTCGCTGTTCGGCGAGCTGAAATATCCCGAGGGCTTCAAGAATTTCGACTACGTCAATCCGGCTGCGCCCCAGGGCGGCACGGTGCGGCAGATCGCCTTCGGCACTTTCGACAATTTCAACGTCGTGGTGGCGGGCGTGAAGGGCAGCATCGCCATGGGCACCGAGCTGTCCGGCGAAACGCTGACGACGCCGGCGCTCGACGAAGTCTCCACCGAATACGGGTTGCTGGCGGAAGCGGTCAGTTTCCCGGACGATTATTCGTCGGTGACCTACCGGCTGCGCGCCAATGCGCGCTGGCACGACGGCAAGCCGGTGACGCCGGACGACGTGATTTTCTCGTTCGACGCCTTCAAGACCAACAGCCCGCAACTCGGCGCCTATTACCGCCATGTGGTGAAAGCGGAAAAGACCGCCGAGCGCGAGATCACCTTCAGCTTCGACGGTCCGGGCAATCGCGAACTGCCGCAGATCGTCGGCCAGTTGCCGGTGCTGCCGAAGCACTGGTGGCAAGGCACCGACAAATCCGGCAACAAGCGCGACGTGACCCAGACCACGCTGGAGCCGCCGCTCGGCTCCGGACCCTATCGCGTCAAGGAGTTCGCGCCCGGCCGCACCATCGTCTACGAGAAGGTCGCCGATTATTGGGGCAAGGACCTCAACGTCGCCGTCGGCACCAAGAACTTCCAGACCCTCCGCTTCGAATATTTCCGCGATTCGACCGTGGCGCTCGAGGCGTTCAAGGGCGATCAGGTCGACTGGCGCACCGAGAACAGCGCCAAGAACTGGGCGACTTCGTATGATTTTCCCGCCGTGCGCGACAAGCGCGTGGTGCTGGAAGAATTTCCGATCCGCAATTTCGGCGTCATGCAGGCTTTCGCGTTCAATATCCGGCGCGACAAGTTCAAGGACCCGCGCGTGCGCCGCGCCTTCAACTTCGCGTTCGATTTCGAGGAAATGAACCGGACGATTTTCTTCGGCCAGTACAAGCGCATCGCCAGCTATTTCGAAGGCACCGAACTGGCCTCGTCCGGCCTGCCGGAAGGCAAGGAACTGGAAATCCTCAACACCGTGAAGGACCAGGTGCCGGCCGATCTGTTCACCAAGCCCTACACCAATCCGGTCGGCGGCAGTCAGCAGGCGGTGCGCAACAATTATCGCGAGGCCCTCGCGCTGCTGCGCGACGCCGGCTACGAAATCCGCAACACCAAGCTGGTCAACGCCAAGACCGGCGAACCTTTCAGCATCGAATTCCTGGTCGACGATCCGGCCACCGAGCGCTTCGTGCTGTTCTATAAGCCCTCGCTCGAACGCATCGGCATGACGGTCAACACCCGCGTGGTCGATGCCGCGCAATACGAGAACCGGCTGCGGCAGTGGGATTTCGACATTGTGGTGGCGTCCTGGGGTGAATCGCTGTCGCCCGGCAACGAGCAGCGCGGCTTCTGGAGTTCGGCCGCCGCCGATCAGCCCGGTTCGCGCAACCTGGTCGGCATCAAGAATCCGGCGATCGATAAATTGATCGAGCGGGTGATTTTCACCAAGGACCGCGCCGATCTGGTGGCGGCCACCAAGGCGCTCGACCGCGTGCTGTTGTGGAATTTCTACGTCGTGCCGCAATGGACCTACGGCAAAGTGCGCTCGGCGCGCTGGGACCGCTTCGGCCACCCGCAGACCATGCCGAAATACGGGCTGTCGGCGTTCCCGACGGTGTGGTGGTGGGACGCGGACAAGGCGGCCAAGGTGCAGCAAAAGTCGTGATCACCCGGCGGCAAGTTTTGGCGATGTCGGCCGGCGCGATCGCCGCCGCGAAGTTCGCGCCGCCGGCATTCGCCCAAGATGCCGCACGCCACGGCATGTCGGCGTTCGGCGATCTGCTTTATCCGGCGGATTTTCCGCACTTCAATTACGTCAATCCGAACGCGCCGAAAGGCGGCGTCTATTCGGAAAACATCAGCAGCCGCGGCTATAACGGGTCGTTCCTCACCTTCAATTCGCTCAACGCCTACATCCTCAAGGGCGAGGGCGCCTTCGGTATGGACAATACCTTCGCGTCGCTGATGGCGCGCTCGGCCGACGAGCCTGACGCCATGTACGGCCTGGCCGCGCGCAGCGTCGTCATCGCCGACAATGGCCTGACCTATCGTTTTGCGCTGCGCCCGGAGGCTAAATTCCACGACGGCACGCCGCTGACCGCGCATGATGTGGTGTGGTCGCTGATGACGCTAAAAGACAAGGGCCACCCGATCATCACCCAGTCGCTGCGCGACTTCAAAAGCGCCGAGGCTGCCGACGACGCCACCGTGGTGCTGCGCTTTGCCGAGAAGCGCGCGCGCGACGTGCCGCTGTTCGTGGCGGGCCAGCCGATTTTCTCCAAGGCCTATTACGCCAAGCAGGCGTTCGACGAATCGACGTTGGAGATTCCACTCGGCAGCGGGCCCTACAAAGTCGGGCGCTTCGACGTCGGGCATTTCATCGAATTCGATCGGGTGAAGGACTGGTGGGGCGCCGACCTGCCGGTGTCGCGCGGGCAGGGCAATTTCGACACCGTGCGTTACGAATATTACCGCGATCGCGAGGTCGCCTTCGTCGGCTTCACCGCCAAGAACTATCTGTTCCACGAGGAGTTCACCTCGCGCACCTGGGCGACGCGCTATGACTTTCCCGCCATCAAAGACGGCCGCGTCAAGCGCGACGTCATTCCCGACGATACGCCGTCCGGCGCGCAAGGCTGGTTCATCAATACGCGGCGCGAGAAATTCAAGGATCGCGAAACTGCGCGAAGCGCTGATCGACGCCTTCGATTTCGAATGGACCAACAAGAACATCATGTACGCGGCCTACGGCCGCACCGTCTCGGTGTTCCAGAACTCGCCGCTGATGGCCAAGGGCAAGCCGGACGCCGCGGAGCTCGCGTTGCTGGAGCCGTTCCGCGGCAAGCTGCCGGACGAAGTGTTCGGCGAACCTTATCTGCCGCCGGTCACCGACGGCAGCGGGCCAGGACCGCCGCTGGCTGCGGCGCGGCGCGCAATTGCTCGACGCCGCCGGGTTCGCGCTCAAGAACGGCAAGCGCTTGCAGCCGAACGGCCAGCCGATGACCATCGAGTTCCTGCTCGACGAGCCGGGCCTGCAGCCGCATCATTTCCCCTACATCAAGAACCTCGCCACGCTCGGCATCGACGCCACCATGCGCCTCGTCGATCCGGTGCAATACCGCGCCCGCGTCGACAATTTCGACTTCGACATCACGGTGGACCGCTTCAACTTTTCCTCGACGCCGGGGGATTCGCTGCGGACTTACTTCAGCTCGCAGGCGGCCGCGATCAAAGGCTCGCAGAACCATGCCGGCATCGCCGACCCGGCGGTCGATGCGCTGGTCGATATCATCATCGCCGCCAAGACGCGGCCGGAACTGACCACCGCCTGCCGGGCGCTCGACCGCGTCATCCGCGCCGGACGGTATTGGATTCCGCACTGGTACTTGGCGGCGCACCGTATCGCCTATTGGGACGTGTTCAGCCGCCCCGCGGCAAAACCGCGCTACACCCGCGGCATTCCGGAGACCTGGTGGTACGACAAGGACAAAGCGGCGAAGCTGGAACAAAAGGGCTAGGCCCTGCGCTTAGCTCTGAATTGCCGGTTCGCGGGCTTTGCCCGAGCCCCGGAATGACATACTGAGGGTCGCATGACCGCCTATATCATCCGCCGTCTGCTGTTCATCGTGCCGACCATGTTCGGCATCATGCTGGTGGCCTTCGCCGTGGTGCAGTTCGCGCCCGGCGGCCCGGTCGAGCAGGTGATCGCCAAACTGTCCGGCAGCGACACCGGCGCCACCTCGCGCATCTCCGGTTCGCCCAGCGGCGATTTCGGCAGCCGCGGCCTGGCGCAGGGCGGCGCCGGCATGGACGCGGCCAATTCCAAATATCGCGGCGCCCAGGGGCTCGATCCGGAATTCATCAAGAAGCTGGAAAAGCAGTTCGGCTTCGACAAGCCGGCGCCCGAGCGCTTCGCGCTGATGCTGTGGAACTATGCGCGCTTCGATTTCGGCAAGAGCTATTTCCGCGACGTCAGCGTGCTGCAGCTGATCAAGGAGAAGCTGCCGGTCTCGATGTCGCTCGGCATCTGGATGACGTTGCTCACCTATCTGATCTCGATCCCGCTCGGCATCAAGAAGGCGGTCGATGACGGCTCGCGCTTCGACGTCTGGACCTCGAGCGTGATCATCGTCGGCTACGCCATTCCCGGCTTTCTGTTCGCCATCCTGCTGATCATTTTGTTCGCCGGCGGATCGTTCTTCGACATATTTCCGTTGCGCGGGTTGTTCTCGGACAACTGGTCGCAACTGCCGTGGTACAGCAAGATCCTCGACTACTTCTGGCACCTGGTGCTGCCGATCGTGTCGATGGCGCTGTCGGCCTTCGCCACCATGACGCTTCTGACCAAGAACTCGTTTCTCGAGGAAATCCGCAAGCAATATGTGCTGACCGCCCGCGCCAAGGGCTGCTCGCGCAATCAGGTGCTGTACGGCCACGTGTTCCGCAACGCCATGCTGATCGTGATCGCCGGATTTCCCTCGGCCTTCGTGCACGCCTTCTTCACCGGCTCGCTGCTGATCGAGACCATCTTTTCGCTCGACGGCCTCGGTCTGCTCGGCTTCGAAAGCGTGCTCAACCGCGATTATCCGGTGGTGTTCGCCACGCTCTACATTTTCTCGCTGATCGGCGTGGTGGTGAACCTGATCTCCGACCTCAGCTTACACCTGGATCGATCCGCGCATCGACTTCGAGACGCGGGAGGTCTGAGGTGGACGCACCTGCCCGTCACGATTTTTCGGAAGCGGCGGCCGATACGCCCGTCGGCAGTCTCCAGCCGGTGATTCTGCATCGCTTCAGGCTGTCGCCGCTCAACAAGCGGCGCTGGGAAAGCTTCAAGGCCAACCGGCGCGGCTATTGGTCGTTGTGGGTCTTCCTCGCGATGTTCCTGATTTCGCTGTTCGCGGAATTCATCGCCAACGACAAGCCGATCTACATCCACGTCAACGGCCAGTCGTTCTTTCCGGCGGTGATGACCTATCCCGACACGGCCTTCGGCAGACGCCAACGACCGCAATCTGTTCGGCACCGCCGCCGATTATCGCGACGACTATCTGATGGGGCTGATCAACAAGGAAGGCGGCACCGTGATCTGGCCGCCGGTCCGCTTCTCCTACAACACGCAGGTGAGCAAGCCGCCGTCGCCGTTCCCGTCCAAGCCGACCTGGCTGTTGAACCAGAAGGATTGCGACTTCGCCGCCAAGAACAACTTCGCCAAATGCGGCGATCTCGAATCGAACTGGCTCGGCACCGACGATGGCGGCCGCGACGTGGTGGCGCGGCTGATCTACGGCTTCCGCATTTCGGTGCTGTTCGGCCTGGCGCTGACCATCGTGTCGTCGGTGATCGGCGTCGCCGCCGGCGCGGTGCAGGGCTATTTCGGCGGCTGGGTCGATCTGTCTGTTCCAGCGCTTCATCGAAATCTGGACCTCGATCCCGTCGCTCTATCTGCTGCTGATCATCTCGTCGGTGCTGGTGCCGGGCTTCTTCGTGCTGCTCGGCATTCTGCTGTTGTTCTCCTGGGTGTCGCTGGTCGGCCTGGTGCGCGCGGAATTCCTGCGCGGCCGCAATTTCGAATACATCATGGCGGCGCGCGCGCTCGGCGTGTCGAACGCGGTCATCATCTTCCGCCATCTGCTGCCGAACGCCATGGTGGCGACCATGACGTTCCTGCCGTTCATCCTGTCGTCCTCGGTGATGACGCTGACCGCGCTCGACTTCCTCGGCTTCGGCCTGCCGCCCGGTTCGCCCTCGCTCGGCGAGTTGCTCAGCCAAGGCAAGGCCAACGTGCAGGCGCCGTGGCTCGGCCTCACCGGCTTCTTCTCGATCGCCATCATGCTGTCGCTGCTTGATCTTCATCGGCGAGGCGGTGCGCGACGCCTTCGATCCGCGAAAGACGTTCCGATGAGCGATCACCGTGGAAAAACTTCTCAGCGTGAAGGATCTCTCGGTCGCCTTCGGCATCGGCGCGCGCGAGATGCTGGCGGTCGACCGCGTGTCGTTCGACATCGGCAAGGGCGAGACCGTGGCGCTGGTCGGCGAAAGCGGCTCCGGCAAGTCGGTGACCGCGCTGTCGGTGATGAAGCTGCTGCCTTATCCGTCGGCGCATCATCCGTCGGGCGCGATCACCTTCAAGGGCCGCGAAATGCTGACCATGGCGGAGAACGACATCCGCAAGGTGCGCGGCAACGACATCACCATCATCTTCCAGGAGCCGATGACCTCGCTCAATCCGCTGCACACGATCGAGAAGCAGATCGGCGAGATATTGCTGTTGCATCAAGGTCTTACCGGCAAAGCGGCGCGCGCCCGCATCGTCGAATTGCTCGACCCAGGTCGGCATTCCCGATCCGGCCGGCCGGCTGCAAAGCTATCCGCATCAGCTCTCCGGCGGTCAGCGCCAGCGCGTGATGATCGCGATGGCCTTGGCGAACGAGCCCGACCTGCTGATCGCCGACGAGCCGACCACCGCGCTCGACGTGACCGTGCAGGCGCAAATCCTCAAGCTGTTGAAGGACACGCAGACGCGCTCGGCATGTCGATGCTGTTCATCACCCACGACCTCGGCATCGTGCGCAAGCTCGCCGACCGGGTCTGCGTCATGCAGCACGGCAAGATCGTCGAACAGGGCCCGGTCGAGCGCGTGTTCACCGCGCCCGAGCATCCCTACACGCAAGGCGCTGCTCGCCGCCGAGCCGAAGCCCGATCCGGCGCCGCCGAAGCCGGACGCGCCGGTGGTGGTGTCGACCGATAATCTGAAAGTGTGGTTTCCGATCAAGCGCGGCGTGCTGCGCAAGGTGGTCGGCCACATCAAGGCGGTCGACGGCATCACCATGGAATTGCGCAAGGGCGAGACGCTCGGCGTGGTCGGCGAAAGCGGCTCGGGCAAGACCACGCTGGGTCTCGCGATCTTGCGGCTGATCTCGTCCGACGGCCCGGTGGTGTTCATGGGCGACCAGATCCAGGGCCTCAAGTTCAAGCAGATGCGGCCGTATCGCCGCGACATGCAGATCGTGTTCCAGGACCCTTACGGCTCGCTGTCGCCGCGCATGTCGGTGTCCGACATCATCGAGGAAGGCCTGTGGGTGCATCACCCGCATCTGTCGGAGGCCGAGCGCGAGAGCCAGGTGGTGGCGGCGCTGACCGATGTCGGGCTCGATACCTCGACGCGCTTCCGCTATCCGCACGAATTCTCCGGCGGCCAGCGCCAGCGTATCGCGCTGGCCCGCGCGCTGGTGCTGGGGCCGACCTTCATCGTGCTCGACGAGCCGACCTCGGCGCTCGACATGCTGATCCAGGCGCAGATGGTCGATCTCTTGCGCGATCTGCAGAAGAAGCGCGATCTGACCTATATGTTCATCTCGCACGATCTGCGCGTGGTGGCGGCGCTGGCGAGCAGGCTGCTGGTGCTGCGCAATGGCAAGATGGTGGAGGAGGGCGCCGCCAGCCGATCTGTTCAAGAATCCGAAGAGCGACTACACCCGCGCGCTGTTTGCCGCCGCCTTCAATCTGGAAACCGCGCCCGAGGGCGTGGTGGCGCAATAGGGCGCATGATCCCGAAAAGTGGGAACCGGTTTTCGGATAAGATCATGCGCAAAAGAGCAAAAGAAAAGACGCCATGGACGAACCTGAGCTCTGCTGATCGTCCCGCCGACCTGACGCTGTCGGCGCCCGAGCTTCTCGCCGAGGGCTTCCGCGACTATCAGCGTTACCGGCTGACGCTGCGCGGCGGCGACGGCACGCAGCTGTCGCAGACCCGCGACCTCCTGCTCGGCGGCCATGTCATTGCGGTGCTGCCGGTTGACCTTGACCGCGACGAGATCGTCTTGATCCGCCAGTTCCGTCTGGCCGGGCATCTGGCCAGCGGCAATGGCGACATGATCGAGATCGTCGCCGGACGCGTCGAGTCCGGCGAGCAGTTGGCCGACGCGGCGCGGCGCGAATGCCGCGAGGAGATCGGCGTGGCGCCGGCCGAGATTGGTCGAAGTGTTCAAATATCATGACGACGCCGGGCGTGACCGACGAAGAAGTCACCGCTGTTCCTCGCGGCCATCGACGCATCGCGGGTGCCGCAGCGCACCGCCAATGCCGCCGAAGGCGAGCGCATCGAGACCTTGCGCGTATCGATCGACGCGGCGCTTGCGGCGCTCAATGCAAATCGCGTCCGCTTCGGCCCGATGCTGATCGCGCTGCAATGGCTGGCGCTCAACCGGGCGCGTCTGCCCGGCCTGCTGCGCGCGCCCTGATATGCGTCACGCATTCGTGATTCGCTATGTGATGCGGCGTTCGGGCAAGAACACCCCGCGCGCCGTCGCGTAGACCCTCGATAAAACAAGCGAACAACAATGATGTCTCGACTTGACGCGACTGGTCGCCGCCGCCGTTTTCATCATTGCCGCCTCGGCGGCGCTTGCCGACGACGGCCAGTTTCCGATCAAAGCCGACGACGGCACCGTCATCGCCAATCACGCGTGACGGCCGCGCTTGAAAGCCAGATCGAAAAACTTCCGGGCGTCATCGTGGTCGGCAATGTGAAGGGCAAAGTCACGCTGGCCGAATTCTACGATCTCAATTGCCCCTATTGCCGCAAAGCCTCCACCGACATCGCCGATCTGGTGCGCGGCAATCCCGAATTGCGCTTGGTGCTGGTGCCGTTCCCGGTGCTCGGCATTGCCTCGATCCAGGGCACGCGTGTCGAACTCGCGGTCGCCAAGCTGGTCCCGGCGCAGAAGTTTTACGATTATCACCACAAGCTCTACGCCGGCCGCGGCATGATCGACGGCAACCGCGCTTTGGAGGTGGCGAAGACCATCGGGCTCGACGTCGCCAAGGTCACGAAGATCGCCAATGACGATTCGATCGGCGGCGTCATGATCGCGCATGTCCGGCTCGGCAATGCGCTGGCGATCCAGGCGACGCCGGGCTTCGTCATCAAGGGCGTCGCCATCCTCGGCTATCCCGGCAAGGATGCGCTGGCGAACGTCATCCAGGCGGTGCAGCGCTGCGGCGCGGTGGTCTGCGACGGCGCGGCCGCGCACTAGGCCAGGCGCTTCACGCTGGTGACGTCGCTGCCCGTCGCCTTGATGCGGGCAATCGCTTCGGCGGCCGGTTCGATCGCCACCATCATGTGATGCGCATTGGCGTGGATGATGGTCGCGGCATCGCGCGCGATGGCGACGTGGCCCTTCCAGAAGATCAGATCGCCGCGCTTGAGCCCGGCCGGCGGCGACGCCTTCCCGAGCGCGGCTTCCTGCATGTAGGTGTCGCGCGGCGCTTCAATCCCGGCGGCCTGCAGCGCGATCTGCACCAGCCCCGAGCAATCGATGCCGAGCGAGGTCTTGCCGCCCCACAGATAGGGCGCGCCGAGCAAAGTCTCGGCGACGGCGACGAAGTCCGGCTGCTTTACGGCCAATGGCGCGAGATGCGACGCCGGAAAATGCCAGCCGAAGCCGTTGATCGCAAAGCCCCGCATGCTGCCCCACGATGGCGAGCCGCGCGCCCATCGGCAGCGCGGTCATCGGCGGCAGCTTGATATCCGCGCCGGGAAATCCAAACGTGCGCGGCACGCAGACCCGGTGCGTCGGCTTGGGCCCGACCGGGCCCAGCGCGTTCGCCGACAGGTAGCCGACATAGCCATCGCGCTCGAGCTGGCCCCAGCACCAGCCTTCCGCGTCGCTCTCATAGACCATCACGGTTTCGCCGAGCAGCGCCTGGCTATCCAGCGCCGCCTGATGCGACGGCTCGCGCCGCAAGTCGGCGATCGGATCGACCACTTCGTGGCGCGTGCCTTCGACAAAGCGCCCGGCCTCGACCTGGCCTTGCAGATGCTTGGCCGCCAGATCGGGCCGAAACGCATTGGTGCGCGGGTCGAGCTTCGCCATCGGTCAGGCGTATCTGGCGGTGAGCATGGCGTAGAGCGCGCGCGCGGTCTGGCATTCGGCGCCTTCCGGCCGGCCGGGCTTGGCCGTGGTGTTCCAGGCGAAGACGTCGAGATGCAGCCAGGACTTGGCGGCGACGAACTTGCGCAGGAACAGCGCGGCGGTGATCGCGCCGCCCTGGCCGCCGGTTGAGACATTGTTGGTGTCGGCCACCTTGGAATCGAGCATCGCCTCGTAAGGCCGCCACAGCGGCAGCCGCCAGACCGGATCGCTCTCGGCTAAGCCCGCGGCGGCGAACTCGGCGGCCAGCGCGTCGTCGTCGGTGAAGACCGCCGGCAATTCGGGCCCGAGCGCGACCCGCGCCGCGCCGGTCAGCGTGGCGAAATCGGCGATCAGCGCCGGGTTCTCCGCGTCGGCCAGCGCCAGCGCGTCGGCCAGCACCAGCCGGCCTTCGGCGTCGGTATTGCCGATCTCGACCGTGATGCCCTTGCGCGATTTGTAGATGTCGCGCGGCCGGAAGCTCTGCGCCGGAGATCGAATTCTCCACCGCCGGGATCAGCACGCGCAGCCGCAGCGTTCAGCTTGCGCGACATGATCATGTGCGCGAGCGCCAGCGCGGTCGCGGCGCCGCCCATGTCCTTCTTCATGTTGAGCATGCCGGTGTCGGGCTTGATGTCGAGCCCGCCGGTATCGAAGCAGACGCCCTTGCCGACCAGTGTCACCTTCGGATCGGTGTCCTTGCCCCAGGTGATGTCGATCAGGCGCGGCGCGCGCGGCGAGCCCATGCCGACCGCATTGATCAGCGGGAAATCGGCCGCCAGCGCGTTGCCGCGGGTGACGTCGAAGCCGGCGCCGTGCTGCTCGGCCAGTTTGCGCGCGGCATCCTCCAGCTCATCCGGGCCCATATCGTTGGACGGCGTGTTGATCAGGTCGCGGGCCAGCGCCACGCCTTCGGCGATGCGGGTGAGATCGTCGCCATCGACGCCGTTCGGCACGACCAGCCGCACCTTGCGCGCCTCGGCCTTGCGGTAGCGGCTGAATTGATAGGCGCCGAGCGCAAAGCTCAGCGCGGCCAGCCGCGCATCGTGCGGCGCATTGGCGAAGCGATAGAGGCCCGGCGGGCAGCAGGGTCACCAGTTGCCCCGGCCGGAACGGGTCCTTCACCGGTTCGTCGGCGGCCTCGATGCCGAACAGCACGCCGGCGAGCGTCCCATCCGCCTTCGGCACCACCAGATGCCGGCCGGGCTTGGGCTCGAAGCCGGTGGCGCGGACATAAACCTGCTCCCGGTCGTCGATATTCGCGATGGTCTGCTCAAAGGTGGCGGCATTGACGAACAGGATCGGGATCGCCGGCGTTTCGTCGGCTTTGGCAAAAACAGGATGCATGTCTACTCCGCAGCGTCGCGCATTGATGGTTTGGCTGCATAGCCGTCGCGCTTCTGCGGCAGCTTCCAGCCCAGCATTTTAGAGGCGACCAGCGTGCGCAGCACCTGCGCCGTGCCGCCGCCGATGGTGAACATGCGCACATCGCGCGCCATGCGTTCGAGCGGCAGATCGCGCGAATAGCCGCTGGCGCCGAAAATCTGCAAGGCATCGTTGACGATTTTGATAGCGGTTTCCGAGGCGTGGATCTTGGCTTGCGCCGCCAGCATCGGATCGGGGAAGGCGCTGCCCGCGCCGCGCGAGCGCGCCGCCGCATAGAGCATCAGCCGCGAGGCGGTGAGCTGGGTCTGCATGTCGGCCAGCATCCATTGCAGGCCCTGGAATTCGCCGATCGGCCGGCCGAACTGTACGCGTGTCTTGGCATAATCGAGCGCATGTTCGAGCGCGCCGGCCGCGATGCCCATGGCCACGGTGCCGGCGCCGACACGCTGGCTGTTATAGGCGGTCATCAGGTCGGCGAAGCCGCGGCGGAAACCGGACGGCGGCATCACGACCATGCCGGCCGGTATTTCGAGATTCTCAAACACGAGTTCGCCTTCCGGCATGCCGCGCAAGCCCATTGTTTTCTCGCGGCGGGTGACGCGCAGTCCCGAGTTTTTGTCCTTGGCCTCGTCGCGCACGGCGAGAAAGCCTCCAATGCCGAGTTCCTGCCCGTGCTCGTCGAACACGCGCGCGAAGATGAGGTGCAGCTTCGACACGCCGCCGCCGGTGATCCAGTGTTTCTTGCCGTTGATGATGTAGCGGTCGCCGCGCTTGTCGGCGCGCGTGGTCATCGCGGTGGCGTCGCTGCCGGCGCCGGGCTCGGTGATGCAGATCGCCGGCTTGTCGCCCGCCAGCACCAGCCGGGCCGCGAGCTGCTTCTGCGCGTCGCTGCCATAGGCCATCACCGTGGAGACTGCGCCCATATTGGTCTCGACTACGATCCGCGCGGTGACGGTACAGGCCTTGGCCATCTCCTCGACCACCAGCACGGTCTCGAGGTAGGAGCGGTCCTGGCCGCCCAGCGCTTTGGGCATGGTCATGCCCAGGAAGCCGGCCTCGGCCAGCGCCTTGACGATGTCCCAGGGGTATTGCTCGTCGCGGTCGATCGCCGCCGCGCGCGGCCGCACCACCCGGTCGGCAAAGGCGCGGCTGTAAGCCTGCAACTCAAGCTCGTCGCCGGATAATCCGAGGTCCATAGCGTGAGGATTCCAGTGCTGAAAGTAGGTTCCGGTTCGGTCGTCCCGGGTGAGGGCCAGGGAAGCGCAGTTTACAAGTTAACCACTCGTTAGGGTTAACGTTTTATTGCTCGGACATGCCGCTGGAACGCCTGCCACCGGAATCCCGTAGGTCCGACATTGGGTTTTAAGCCGAACCGCGCCGCCCGTCTTCTCGCCTCGGCCGCTGTCGCGGCCGTGCTGGCGCTGGCGGTGGCCGGCTGCAAGACCACCGGCGACGACACCACCGGCTCGATCGGCGCCGGCAGCACGCCGCGCAGCGAGGCGGAATGGCGCAAATCCCTCGACGTCTGGGGCGCCCGCTACCGCGAGGACGCCGCCAACACCGAAGCCGCGCTCAATTATGCCCGGGCGCTGCGCGCCACCGAGCAGCGCGCGCAAGCCGTCGCCGTGCTGGAACAAGCCACCATCCGCCATCCGCGCGACATGGCGCTGCTCGGCGCCTATGGCCGGGCGCTCGCCGAAGCCGGCGACCTCAACCAGGCGCTCGACGTGCTGGGCCGCGCCCATACGCCGGACAACCCCGATTGGCGCGTGCTCAATGCGCAGGGCGCGGTGCTCGATCAGCTGGGCCGGCACGCCGAGGCCCAGAGCCACTATGGGACCGCGCTCAAGATCGCGCCGAACGAGCCTTCGGTGCTGTCCAATCTCGGCCTTTCCTACGCCTTGATGAAAGACCTGAAACGCGCCGAGACCACGCTGCGGCGCGCATTGGCGCAGCCGAATGCCGATCCGAAGGTGCGGCAGAACCTCGCGCTGGTGGTCGGCCTGCAAGGCCGCTTCGCCGAAGCGGAAAATATCGCCCGCGCCGATCTGCCGGCCGACGAAGCCGCCGCCAATGTCAACTACCTGCGGCAGATGCTCGCGCAGCAGAACGACTGGAAGAAAATGGGCCGCCGCCCGAATTTGCCGGCGCCCAACGCCGGCACCTGATCGCAGAGCTTCGGTGCGCCGCCTTACTGCAGCGCCATGACCTTGATCGCGGCCGGTCCGAGAATGACCACGAACAGCACCGGCAGGAAGAATACGATCATCGGCACGGTCAGCTTCGGCGGCAGGCCGGCGGCCTTCTTTTCGGCTTCCGACATACGCATGTCGCGATTTTCCTGCGCCATCACGCGCAGCATGCTGGCCAGCGGCGTGCCGTAACGTTCCGCCTGCTGCAAGGCCATGCAAACCGATTTCACGCCTTCCAGGTCGGTGCGCTTGGCCAGGTTCTCGTAGGCCATGCGGCGATCCGGCAAATAGGACAGTTCGGCGGTCGTCAACGTGAGCTCTTCGGCCAGCGCGATCGACTGGGTGCCGACTTCTTCGCTCACCTTCCTGAACGCGGCTTCGATCGACATGCCGGATTCGACGCAGATCAGCAGCAGATCGAGCGTGTCGGGGAAGGCGCGCTTGATCGACAACTGCCGCTTCTGGATTTTGCTCTTGAGCAGCATCCAAGGCAGATGCATGCCGAGATAGGCGGCGGCGATGCAAATGCCGATCTTGACCGGGGTCGGCAGATCGTAATTGCCGAGCACGAAGATGTAGAACGCGGCGAATGCAAGCGCCGCCAGCGGCGTCACCATGCGGAAGAACAGGTAGGTGATATAGGGCGCCTGGCCGCGGTAGCCGGCCTGCACCAGCTTGAGCCGAGCCTCTTCCTGGCCGACCCATTTGGTCAAATTGAACCGCTCGACGATCGCCTTGATCGATTGTTTCGGCGATTGCCGCAGATTGACCTTCGTGTTTCTGCTGCGCCATGCGCTCGCGTTCGCGCGCGCGAATCTTCTCGCGCTCGACCGCGACCGCCTTCATGCGCTTGCCGAGCGAATCGGCGAACGCGTATGGCATGGCGAGGGTCAACACAGTCGCGGCCGCGGCGATGGCGGCGAATATCACCGTCAACGTCTTGGCATTGAGTGCGTTCATCAGAGTATCGATCATCGGTCCATCTTTACCAGGCGCAGCATCCGCGTTTCGAAACCGGCGGCTAGAAATCGAAGTTGATCATTTTCTTCATCACCAGCACGCCCATTGCCATCCACATGGCGGAGCACGCCAGCATGACGTTGCCGAGCGGTTCGGTGAAAAGCAGCGAGATGTAGCCCGGGCTGGTGATGTAGACCATCGTCATCACCGCCAGCGGCAGCGCGCCGATGATGCCGGCCGAGGCTTTGGCCTCCTGCGACATCGCTTGAATCTTGGCCTTCATCTTCTTGCGGTCGCGCAACACGCGCGACAGATTGCCGAGCGCTTCCGACAGATTGCCGCCGGCCTTCTGCTGAATGGAAATGACGATGCCGAAGAAGTTCGCCTCCGGCACCGGCATGTTTTCGTACAACTTGCCGCAGGCTTCGCCGAGCGGAATGCCGATCGCTTGGGTTTCGACGATGGCGCGGAATTCGGACTTCAGCGGTTCGGGCGCTTCGAGCGTGATCATCTTCATGCAGTCGAGCAGCGGCAGGCCGGCCTTGATGCCACGCACGATGATGTCGACCGAATCCGGGAACGCGTTGAGGAACTTGGCTTCGCGGCGCTTCTTCAAGAACGACAGCATCCAGTACGGCAAGCCGAAGGCGCCGGCAAAACCGAACCCCACGGCGGGCAGCAGGCTGCCGGACAGCATCAGGGCGAGCATGAACAGCCCGATGCCGACACCGGCCGAAATCAGAATGTATTGCCGCTTCGACCACGACAATCCGGCGCGCGATATCCGGACCGCGAGCGGGATGCTTTTGGACTGTTTATGACGTTCGTCGAATTCCTCGAGGGTTTTTTCGATGATATCGCGGCGCGATTTTTGCGGCCCGCGCGACACCCGCGCCACCGTTTCGGCCTTGGCGACGCTCGCCATGCGCGCCTCGGCTTTGCGCTCGCCCGAAAGGATCGGATAGAGGAATACGTAAACAACGCCGCCGACGGCGAGCGCGGCCAGGAAGAATACGGCGATCGAGTCCATGGGCTGAACTCCTAGTTCCGCATGGCTTCGTTGGCGGCTTCCGCGGCATCGAGCGCGCTGGCAAGGCGCTTTTCCTCGCCGTAGTAGCGCGCGCGGTCCCAGAACCGCGGCCGGCCGATACCGGTCGCCCGATGGCGGCCGAGGATGTTGCCGTCGGCGTCCTCACCCGTCATGTCGTAGATGAACAGATCCTGGGTGATGATGACGTCGCCTTCCATCCCCATCACTTCGGTGATGTGGGTGATCTTGCGCGAGCCGTCGCGCAGACGCGCGGCCTGGATCACGACGTCGACGGAAGCGCAGATCATTTCGCGAATGGTGCGCGACGGCAGCGAAAAGCCGCCCATGGTGATCATCGATTCAAGGCGCGACAGCGCTTCGCGCGGGTTGTTGGCGTGCAGCGTGCCCATCGAGCCGTCATGACCGGTGTTCATGGCCTGCAGCAGATCGAAGGCCTCGGGTCCGCGGACTTCGCCGACGATGATGCGTTCCGGCCGCATACGCAGGCAGTTGCGCACCAGATCGCGCATGGTGACCTGGCCTTCGCCTTCGAGATTGGGCGGCCGGGTTTCCAGGCGCACCACGTGCGGCTGCTGCAGCTGCAATTCGGCGGCGTCTTCGCAGGTGATGATGCGTTCGTCGTCGTCGATGAACTGGGTGAGGCAATTGAGCAGCGTGGTCTTGCCGGAGCCGGTGCCGCCGGACACCAGCGAGTTGACGCGCACGCGGCCGATGATCTCCAGGATCTGAGCGCCCTGCTCGGTGATGGTGCCGAACTTGACCAGTTGGTCGAGCGTCAGCTTGTCCTTCTTGAACTTACGAATGGTGAGCGCGGGTCCGTCGATCGCCAGCGGCGGCACGATGGCATTGACGCGCGAGCCGTCGGGCAAGCGCGCATCGCATATCGGCGAGGATTCATCGACGCGGCGGCCGATCTGGCTGACGATGCGCTGGCAGATATTGAGAAGCTGCTGGTTGTCGCGGAAGCGGATGCTGGTCTTCTGGATCTTGCCTTTGACTTCGATGTAGACCGTGCCGGAACCGTTCACCATGATGTCGGCGATATCGTCGCGCGACAGCAACGGCTCGAGCGGACCGAAGCCAAGCACGTCGTTGCAGATGTCGTCGAGCAGTTCTTCCTGCTCGGAAATCGACATCACGATGTTCTTGATCGAGATGATTTCGTTGACGATGTCGCGGATTTCTTCGCGCGCGGAATCGGCGTCGAGCCGCGCCAGCTGCGCCAGATCGATGGCCTCGATCAGAGCGCCGAAAATCGTGCCCTTGACCTCGTAATAGGTCTCGGAGCGGCGCGTATCGACCGAGGTCGGCACCGTATTGATCGGCGAGGCGACGCGGGTCGGCGGCGGCGGCGACACCAGCGGCGCGCCGAGGCCGTCGGAGGGAAACGGCGTGAGGCTGCTTTCTTTCGGATTGCCCGTAGGCTTTTGGCCTGTGGACGGCGCCGGCATCGGCGCGGCCGCCGGCCCAGGCGCCACCGGTTGAACGGCGGGCGCCGGAACGCGAGCTTCAGAGGTACTACGCTTACCGAACACGAATTCAGCCTCCGGACTATTCTTAGCTCTTGCGCATCATCAACTTGTTAAACAGCGGCGTCAGAAGGCTGCCGCGCGATCGCTTGGCCTCGGCGCGCCCGGTGAGCACCTGGGCCAACTGGCGGAACATCTCGGCGCTCTTATGGTTCGCCGACACCTCGGCGATCATCTGACCGTTGTTGGCGGCGGTGCCGAACAGCGCCGGCTCAAACGGGATCACCACCAGCGGCTGGTCTTCCAGCGCCTTGGCAAAATCCGCCGGCGTGATTTCGGGCCGCTTCGGCACGCCGACCTGGTTGAGGCAGTAATACGGGCGGTGATCGTTCGGCCGCGCGGTGCGCAGCAGATCGACCAGGTTCTTGGCGTTGCGCAGATTGGCCAGGTCGGGGCCGGCAACCACCAGGATATCGTCGGCGCTCACCAACAGCCGCTTGGTCCAGCCGGACCATTGGTGCGGCACGTCGAGCACCACACAGGGGATCGATGAGCGCAGCGAATCGAGGATCGAATCGAAAGCCTCGGCGCCGAAGTCGTAGACCCGCTCGAGCGTCGCCGGCGCCGCCAGCAGGCTCAGATGGTCGGTGCATTTCGACAACAGGCGGTCAATAAAGGCGGTATCGATGCGGTCGGGCGAGAACACCGCGTCGGCAATACCTTGCGGCGGATCTTGATTGTAATCGAGGCCGGCGGTGCCGAAGGCAAGGTCGAGATCGGTGACGACCGAATCCAGCGCCAGATCGCGCGCGATCGCCCAGGCAACGTTATGCGCCACGGTGGAAGCGCCGACGCCGCCCTTGGCGCCGACCACGGCAATGATGCGGCCAACGGCCTTGGCGTCCGGCGCCGTGAACAGTCCGCAGATCGAGCGCACGACGTCGATCGTGCCGATCGGCGCGATCAGGTAGTCGCTCACGCCGCGGCGCGTCAGTTCGCGATACAGCGTGACGTCGTTGATCCGGCCGACCACGACCACCCGCGTGCCGGCATCGCAGACCTCGGCAAGCTGATCGAGCTTGGTCAGGATGTCTTCGCCGCGTTGTTCGGCTTCGATGAAGATGACGTTCGGCGTTGGCGAACTGCGATAGGCTTCGACCGCCGCGGTGGCGCCGCCCATCTGGATTTTGACATGGGCCTTGGCGAGACGGCGGTCCTCGCTGGCCGCCTGCACGGCGGCGGCGGTTTCGACCGACTCGCAGAAGGCCTGGACCGAAACGCGCGGCGCCGGCGCGATATGTTCGTCGGCGCCGGCATCGGCCACCGCCGCCGGCATCGGTTCGTCTTCTAAGACGGCGACTTGCTGTGCGTGTTTGATCATTTGCCGAGACCGCTGATCTTGCCGGTGTCGTAACCGGTATAAGTGCCGGAGGGATTGTCGCCTTTGCGGTATTTCTCGATCACGACCGAGCGGCGCGGCGTGTAGGACGGCGACTCGCCGCGCGGCTGAACCAGGTCGGCGGGATTGTCGACCATGGCGGCGAGATTGCGCTGGTTGGCGCAGCCGAGATTCCAATATGGCCGATTTTCGGTGTAGCTGGCGTCCTGGCCCGGGCCGAGGTTTTGCGGCCACTGACCGCACGGGCCGGCCTCGGCGATCATTTTCGAATAATTGATCTTGATGCTGGCAAGCGCGGAAGGCGCCGGGCGGTAATTGCGCAGATAGACGGCATTTCGCGGCACGCCGGAGGCGGCGAAAATGGAATGGATTTCGCGCATCGAGTTGGCGGTGGCATGATCGGCCGGTCCGCCATGCGGCACGTCGACGATGATGCCGCTGGTGGCCTCGCGCCGCCAGAGCTGGGCAAACGACAGCACGTCGGCGCGCTGCGCCGGCGTCAAGCCGCCGCGATTGCGTCCGACGAAGACTTCGACCGTGCGGTCGCCTTCCTTCAGCGTGATCGGATGACGCAGGCGATAGTCGGTCGGATAGTCGGGTTGTGCCGCGACCCGGGTTTCATAACAGCCGCCCAGCATCGCGGCGAGACCGCCGACCGCCAAAAGGCGCAGCGCCGCTTGGGCGCGGCGCCGCACGATCGCCGTATGGAGTTCTTTCATCAGTCGTCTCCTGAACCCGCTCAATCGAGGATGAATCCGTATTTGCCGCGATAGCTGCCGTGCTGATCGTTCCGGGCCGGGGTCGGACCGGCGGAGCCGTAGATGCGATTGAGGCTTCCCAGCAACGCGGATGACGGATCGCTCGGATCGGCGAAGCCGTCGTCGGGACGCGACAAAAGCTTCTGCGCCACCGCACGCACCACGTAGGGCGTCACGATGACCATCAGTTCGGTCTGGTGATTGATATAGTCGCGGCTCTTGAACAGGCTGCCGAGGATCGGCAACTGCATCAGGCCGGGCACGCCGTTGATCTGCTGTTTGGTCTGCTCCTGGATCATGCCGGCCAGCGCCAGCGATCCACCCGACGGAATTTCGACGGTGGTCTCGGCGCGGCGGGTGCTGATCGACGGGATGGTCAGTGTCTGGGTCGTTCCCGGAACCGACAACGTCATGGCGTTTTCCGACGACAGATCGGAGACTTCGGTCATCACTTTGAGGCTGATGCGGCCTTCCGACAGAACCACCGGCGTAAACACCAGGCTGACGCCGAATTTCTTGAAATCGACCTGGGCTTGGCAGACCGGCGGCGATTTGGTGGTGTCGCACGACAATCCATTCGGGATCGGGAATTCGCCGCCGGCGATGAAACTCGCGGTTTCGCCGGAGATCGCGGTCAAGTTCGGTTCGGCCAGCGTGCGCAGTACGCCGGCGCGGTCCATCGCCCGCAATGTCGCGGTGATGCCCTTCCAGTTGCCGACGGCGCTGCTGCTGCTCAACGCCGAACCGCTGGCGGAGAACGGATTGACCTGGTTGAAGTTCACCATCGCCGTGCCGTAATTCATGCTGCCGCTGAGATCGATGCCGAGTTGCTTGATGACGTCGCGGCGGACTTCCGCGACCGTGACCTTGAGCATGACCTGGTCGCGACCGCGCACGTTGATGCCGTTGACCACCTTGGAGGCGTCTCCGACCAGCCGCGTCGCGATATCGAACGCCTGCTGCGCTTCGGCGGCGCTCGCCGCGCTGCCGGACAGCATGATGCCGTCGGCGCCGACGCCTTCGATGCGGAGGTCGGCATCGGGCAATGTCTGCTTGAGCGCGGCGCGCACGCCGTTGAGATCGCGGGTCACCGCGATGTCGAAGCCGGCGATCTGTTTGCCATTGGCATCGAAGAAAAAGATATTGGTCTGACCGACGGTGACGCCGATCATGTAGACGCGGCGGGACGAGCGGATCACCGCGTTCGCGACCTTGGGGTCCGCGACCAGCACATCCTTGATGTCGGCCGGCAGATCGATCGCGACCGATTTGCCGATGCCGAGCGGGATGAATCGCGAGGTCGCTTCGCTCGCCGCCACTTGAATGACTTGTACATGAGCCGGATCGGCCGCGCTGGCCGGGGCCATCGGCGCCACACTCGCGCCGGCGATCAGAGCCGCAAGCGATGCGGTGCGAATCAAGGTCGTTATCGCCAATTCGCCTGTCAGCATGTCCCCTACGTCCCCTCGATCGTTCATCGCGGCGTGGTCGTGGTGCTCACGCCAAAACGGATGACATTCACGGCGTTGTGCTTGTTCGAATTCTCATCGACGGCCGGCTTGTCTTTGCCCGACGCGTCGGTGACGCTGCGAAGCGCCAGCGACAGCGTGCCGATTTGTTGCGACAGCACCAGCGTTTCGGCCTGTGGCGGGCTGAGCTCGAGCGTCGCGGTCTTGCCGACCACGACCTTCTGGCCGTTTTTCTCTTCGACATTCTGATCGATCGCCAGCACGCGGATATTGGTGAGTACGGTTTCGCTGGTGCGCGATTCGCCGCCGCCGCCGGTCTTGTCCTTGTCGGCGTCGCGGCGCGTGAGAATGACGTCGACGTGATCGTTCGGCAGGATGAAGCCGCCGGCGCCGGTTTCCGGCGAAATCTGCGTGGAAACGGCGCGCATGCCGGTCGGCAGGATCGCGGCCATGAAGCCCGAGCCCTTCGCGTCAACCAGCTTGGCTTCGCGGATCGGTTCGCCCGCGACGAAAGGAACGCGGGCAATCATGCCGGACAGGTTCTCGATCGCTTGCGGGCGGTTGTTCTTGCGAATGAAATTGCCGGTCGAGGCGCTGGCAGGCCATGCCTGCCACTGAATTTCCGCGGGCGACAAAGTCTGGCCCATCGGTATATCGGCTTTCGCCACCAGCACGTCGACGGTTTCGACCTTGGCAGCCTCCGGCTTGACCTCCGCAGGCTTTTCCGACTTGCCCGCCAACAGCGCGGCAACTCCACCGGCTGCGATGGCGACCGTCAGCACTACGACGCGCGCGGCTTTCATACACTTACTCTCACAGTGACACGCGGCCGGGCTCGGCCGCCTAAACCACATGGCGGCCAGAGCGGCCGCTTACACCGGATTTCATCAGCTAAAGGTCAAGGTATGGTTAAGCAGCGGTATCTAAATCGAGTTAATATTTTCTTGCGTCCGCGGATCGCGGAATTTGCGCAAAATTCAAATACCGAAATGGGGCATCCAGGCGGTTTCCGGATAGACCATGAGCGCCGCTGCCGCGAGCGCGATGCCGTAGGGCACACCGCCGCCGCGCGCGTGCAGCCGGAGGATCCATGGCTGACCGGCGAGCAGGGCAGGCAGCGGCAACTTGCGGAATTCGAGCAACAACAGCGTCAGTGCACCGCCGAACAACGACGCATAGAGCAAATAATCGAGCAGGAAGTCGAAGCCGAACCAAAGCGCGGTCGCGGCCACCAGCTTGGCGTCGCCGCCGCCGATCCAGCCTTGCGAAAAGAAGCCGAACGAAAACACCAGCACCAGCGCCGCGGCGGCCAGGTGCATGCCGATCACCGGCAAACTCATACCGGTGACAACCGTGAGCAGAAAGAAGCTGCCGACCAGCGCCAGCGAAAGCCTGTTCGAGATGGTCATCGTGAACAGATCGCTCGACGCGGCGAAGGCCATCAGGGCGGGGAACAGCAGGAGCCTGATTACTTCGGTCAGCATGATCGATTGTCCCACCGCGGCCGGATTCGCTTTTCACGGCCGATTGCGAAGCGCCGCGTGACGACAAGTTACGCCGCGCAAGCTTGCCGTTCGGTTAGCGCGGCAAATCTTTACCGGAGGTAAAGCACCCGGCGGGGCAAAAAGCCGCCGCACAATAACAAAAGGCCCCGGCGATCGGCCGGAGCCTTTGTATAGTCACAGCGTAACCGACTACTTGAGCTGGTCGGAAATGCTCTTGAACTTGGCGTTCAAGGTGGTGCCGAGGCCGTTCACGACCGCGATGATCGCGACCGAAATGCCGGCGGCAATGAGACCGTACTCGATGGCGGTCGCGCCAGAGTTGTCCTTCAAGAAACGAACGAAGAGGGTTTTCATAGGTAGCTCCATTGATCCACACGTGGCTGTCTGAGCTGATCCAGAGGGCCGAATTTGCTCCGGCTCCCAAGAACCATGCCGCAAACTAGCAATGAGGTCTTGCGTGCCGGTTAATATCGTTGAAGAAAAACTTGGCAATTCTCTGTATATAAAATGTAGTTAACAAGTTATTGCGGCAAGAACAACGTGGTTAATAGATTGTAAATAAGGTTTATACTTACTAATCACGCGATTAGTCGAACGAATACATAAAACCATGTATCGTCGATACAGCGACTACCATAGTTGGCGCCTTTTGATCTGCTTTCAATAGCCGTCTGAATACTGGTGGAACCGGGCGCCATATTTGGCCGCAGCATGCCGCAGACGCGCGTCAGCCCCGCGAATGCGCGTCCTTCACCGCATCTTAACTGCCCGGGACCGATACCAAACAGCCGCAGGGCATCATCAGGCCAATTCGATGTTGAACGAACTGCTTTCCGTCTTCGACGTGGTCGGCGAGACCTTCTTGAAGCTCGTGCCCGTCTCCATCGCGCTTGGCATCTGCTTTGCGGTGCTGACCCATTGGTCGGCCTGCAATCCCGGCAATCCGTGGTGGCGCAAACGCGAGATCGTCACCGACATCTGCTACTGGTTCCTGATACCGCTGATGTCGCGCTTTGTGCGGATCGGCCTGATGGTCATGGGCGCCGCGATGCTGTTCGGCATCCATGGTTCCGACGCCCTCAACACATTCTACGATAACGGCTTCGGCCCGCTGGCCGAGATGCCGCTGTGGGCGCAGGCGATCACCTTCGTCGTCGTGTCGGATTTCCTGACGTATTGGACCCATCGCGGATTCCATACCGTCACGATGTGGAAATACCACGCGATCCATCACTCATCGGAAAACCTCGATTGGATCTCGGCGGCGCGGTTTCATCCGGTCAATCTGTTCCTCGGCACCGTCCTGGTCGACGTCGCGCCTGCTGCTGGCCGGTATTTCGCCGAACATCATGATGTGGGTCGGGCCGTTCAACACCTTCACCTCCGCCATGGTGCACGCCAATCTGAACTGGACCTTCGGGCCGTTCAGATACGTGCTTGCCAGCCCGGTCTTTCACCGCTGGCATCACACCGCGCCCGATCGCGGCGGTTCGAGCAATTTCGCCGGCACGTTCCCGATCTGGGATGTGCTGTTCGGCACCTTCTACATGCCGGAACATGAGCTGCCGGACGCTTATGGCGTCGACGACCAGCATTTCCCCGAGGGCTTTATCGGCCAGATGGCCTATCCGTTCCGCCATCTGATCGACGATTGGCGCCCGGCGCGCAAAGTCGAAAGCCACGTCGGCAAGGGCTCCACACCGGTCTGATCCGGCGGGGGCAAGCGCCCTTTGCACTTCGTTCACCAATTTGCAGTCAACTCGAAAGCTGTAATCCCGCCGGCCGTTGTTGCGGCGGGTTTGTTGCCTTGTTAGTAGCGTTGGAGAGTAAAATGCCGGCCGTGTTCGGGCGTAGCAGGCGACTTGTCGTTGCATTGGCCTGGCCGCTATTGGCCGCCGCTGCGACCGGCGCAACACCTGCTTCAGCCGCCGTTTTTACGGTCAATGTCGACCAGGCGCAGATCATGAAGCTGCCCGACAAGGTCGCCACCATCGTCATCGGAAATCCGCTGATTGCCGACGCCTCGTTGCAGGCCGGCGGCATTCTGGTCGTGACCGGCAAAGGTTACGGCTCGACCAACCTGCTGGCGCTCGATCGCGGCGGCAAGGTTGTGATGGATACGACCGTGCAAGTGGTCGGCGCCCCCGGCAGCAGTCTGGTGGTGGTCTACAAGGGCGTCGCCCGCGAATCCTACAGCTGCACGCCGGAATGCGCGCCGCGCATCACGCTCGGCGACGACTCGAAATTCTTCGCCGAGACCATGAGCCAATCCGGCTCCCGCACCGGTCAGGCGCAAACGGCGGCGCCGAAATAATTCGCGCGGCCGCTAAAAAGCACGCTCTCGACGCCTACGGTTAACGATCGGTTGCCGCGGTCGCGTCGATTCTACGCAATGTGCGGAAGAAATTGAAAACACCGTTTGCTAGCGTTTCGACACCAGGTGGGGGTCGAGACATTCCATGTTTGAAGCAGCGCGGGGCAAGATCGTAGCTCGGATGCGCCGGCTGATGCCGGCCGGCATCGCGCGCCGTTTTGTGCGCCGGCAAGATGGCGCCGCGGCCGTCGAGTTCGCGCTGGTTGCCGCGCCGTTTCTGGCGCTGACCTTCGCCATTCTGGAAACGGCGTTCGTGTTCTTCGCCGGCCAGACGCTGGAAGCCACCGCCGCCGATGCGTCCCGATTGATTTTGACCGGCCAGGCGCAGACCGCCGGCTACAGTCAGGCCGACTTCAAGACCGCGGTGTGCGCGCGCGTCTACGGGCTGTTCGATTGCTTCGGCAAAATGAGCGTTGACGTAAAATCCTACGCTTCGTTCGCCACCGTCAACAACACACCACCGGTGGTCAACGGCACGCTCGATTCGACGCAACTGAAATATGTGCCGGGCGGGCCGGGCTGCATCATCGTCGTGACGCTGTACTACCCTTGGCCGATCTATGTTTCGATGTTCAGCAACAACCTGTCGAACTTGAGCGGCAACAATCGTCTTGCTGGTGGCGACCGCGGTCTTCCGCAACGAGCCCTACGGGCCGACCGGATCGTGCACATGAAAACGTCGATTCTCGGATGGATTTCACGGCTCGCGCGCGACAAGCGCGGCGTCTCGGCGGTCGAATTCGCGCTGCTGGCGCCGGTGATGATCGGGCTCTATTTGGGCACGGTCGAGATCTCGGATGGCGTCAGTGCCGACCGCAAGGTCAGTCTGATCGCCGCCGCGCTCGCCAACTTGTCGGCGCAGGTGACCGCCATCACCGCCAACGACATGACCAATATTCTCGACGCCTCGAGCGCGATCATTACGCCCTACAAGGCCAGTCTGCTCAAGATGACGGTGAGCTGCATCGCCATCAACGCCAGCAAAGTCGCCACGGTCAAATGGAGCGCCACGCGCGGCGGCACGACCAATAGCGGCACGATCACCATTCCGCCCGCTCTGGCCGTGGCCAATTCGTACCTGATCCTGGCCGAGGCCTCGTATGACTATACGCCGACCGTCGGCTACACGATCACCGGCACGCTGACGCTGAAGGACAAGATGTATATGAGCCCGCGCATCACGCCGCCGAGCTACCCGGACTCCACGAAGCCCTGCACGTGATCCTGAAACGTCGCGGCGTCCTCAGAGAATCGGCAGCGCCGTCGTCGATTTGATCCGTTCCATCGCGAAGCGTGACGTGACATTTTTCAGCGGCACGGTCGCGATCAGCTTTTTGTAGAACGTGTCATAGCCCGGCATGTCGTGCACCACGACGCGCAGCATGTAGTCGACGTCGCCGGCCATCCGATAGAATTCCATCACCTCCGGCATGGCGCCGACGGTCTCGGCGAATTTCGCCAGCCAGTCCTGCGAATGATCGCCGGTCTCGATCGACACGAATACCGTGATGCCGAGGCCGACTTTTTCCGGATCGATCAGCGCCACCCGGCGCGTGATGACGCCGTCGGCTTCCAGCCGCTGCAAACGCTTCCAGCACGGCGTCGATGACAGCCCGACGCGCTGGCCGATCTCCGCGACCGAGAGCGAAGCGTCCTGCTGGACCACGTTGAGGATCTTGCGGTCGATGGCGTCCATTCTCTGTTTCCTTCGAATCTCAGAACAAACGATCTATCAAGTCGCTGACAATTTGGAATTATATTCTTATTTGTGCCTTACATCTGTCTTTATAGAGAAGAATATTCTATTTCAAGCACAATCT
Organism: uncultured Alphaproteobacteria bacterium; assembly: GCA_963825015.1. GTDB lineage: Bacteria > Pseudomonadota > Alphaproteobacteria > Rhizobiales > Xanthobacteraceae > Pseudolabrys. The sequence continues at coordinate 642,726 of CAWGRN010000008.1, forward strand.
GTCGCCGCCACGGCGGCAATCCGACCGGAATGGACCGCCATGCGAAAAATCTTTGCCGCCGATTTCGCTTCCGCCCTGCGCAGGCTCGCTGCTGCGATGGTGTTCAGTGCCGCGCTGGCCGCTTCGGCCGCGGGCGCGCATGCCGGCTCCCTTGCCGAGCCGCTGGTGACGCCGGCCTGGCTCAACAGCCACCTGCAGCGACGGCAACGTCGTGGTGCTCGACATCCGCTCGGCAATCGACGGCAGCAAGCCGGAAGCTTTCGCGGAAGGTCACATCCCCGGCAGCGTGCACAGCGACTACGACAAGGCCGGCTGGCGGGTCACGCGCGGCAATGTGCCGTTCATGGTGCCGACCACGGCGGAGCTGGAAAAACTGATCGGCGATCTCGGCATCGACGAAGACAGCCATGTCGTCGTGGTGCCGGCCGGCGTCAACGTGCTGGATTTCGGTTCCGCCGCGCGCACCTATTGGACGCTGAAATATACCGGCGTCGCGCAATGTCTCGATTCTCGACGGCGGCCTCGCGGCCTGGAAGGCGGCCGGCCTGACGCTCGACAAAGGCGCGCACGCGCCGTCACCGGCGATCTTCACCGCCACGATCGACAAAAGCATTCTGGCGGAAGCCAGCGACGTCGAGAAAATCGAAGCGTCCGGCGGCGCGACGCTGGTCGATGCGCGCCCGGCCTCGTTCTTCACCGGCAAGGAAAAGGCACCGGCCTCGCTGGCCTATGGCCACATCCCCGGCGCGGTCAACATCGACAGCGCCACGTTCTACGACCCCGCCACCAATCGGCTTGAAGCCGAAGCCGGAACTCGCCGCCATCGCCGGCCATGTGCCGGCCGGTTCCGTGGTGAGCTACTGCAATACCGGCCACTGGGCGGCGACCGACTGGTTCGTGATGCACGAATTGCTCGGCCGCGCCGATGCCAGGCTCTATGCCGGCTCGATGGTGGAGTGGACCAGCAATGCCAGCCGTCCGGTCGAATCCGCGCGCACGAAGTGGGACGATCTGAAAAAGAAGCTCGGCCTCGGTTCTTGATTCGAGCGCTCTCCAGGAGTTTCCATGTCCACGACAACACTCGCGGCGCCGAGCGCCGGCGCCGCCATCGGCATCGATCGGCTGTTTCTGACTCTGTCCATCGGCGCGACCGCGGTTCTGGTCGCGCTGGTGCTGCTCGACGGCCAGCCTTTGTCGGCGGCGCTGATCCTGGGCGGCTTCGGTCTCGGCATCGCCTTTCTCAAAGCCGAGTTCAGCTACACCGCGTCGTGGCGGCGCTTCCTGACGCGCGGCGAGGCCGGCGGCCTGCTCGGCGGGCTGATCGTCATCGCCATCTGCCGCGCTCGCGGTCGTGCCGGTGGCGGCGCTTAAATCGAATTACGGCGGCGCCATCGCGCCGCTCGGACCGTCGCTGCTGATCGGCGCCTTCGTGTTCGGCATCGGCATGCAGCTCGCCAATGGCTGCGGCTCCGGCACGCTCTACACCGTCGGCGGCGGTTCCGGCCGCATGCTGCTGGCGCTGTTGTTCTTCGTCATCGGCAGCGTATTCGGCAGCCTGTCGCTGCCGTCGTTCCTGGCGCTCGGCGGCATCGATCCGGTGCTGGCGTCGGATTACCTCGGACCCTGGGGCGGCTTGGCGGCGACGCTCGCCAGCATCGCGCTCGCCGCCGTCCTGATCGTCGCGATCGCCAAGCGGCGCGGCGCCAATTACCTGCCGTCGCGCAACTACATCGTCGGCGGCGTCGTCATCGGGCTCTTGTGCGTCGGCGTCTTCGCGGCCGGCGGCCATCCGTGGAGCGTGACCTACGGCTATACGATATGGGGCGCCAAGATCGCCAGCGCGCTCGGCTACGACTTCTCGCATGCCGGTTTCTGGCAATGGCCGGGCAATAAGCAGGCACTGGCGAGTTCGGTTCTGTCCGACACCTCGAGCCTGACCGACTTCGGCATGTTGTTCGGCGCCATGGCCGCGGCCGCGGCCGCAAAGCCTTTCGCCGCGACGCGCCTGGCCGCCGCTCAAATCGCTGCTGGCCGCCGCGGTCGGCGGTTTGCTGATGGGGTGGGGCGCGCGGCTCGGCTTTGGCTGCAATATCGGCGCCTTTGTCGGCGGCGTCGCCTCCGGCTCGCTGCACGGCTGGGTCTGGTTCGCGCGCGGCGCTTGCCCGGCTGCCTGATCGGCATTCGCTTGCGGCCGCTGTTCGGCCTGTCGAGGGAGTAGACCTGATGCGCAAGGTTTACATCGTCGTCGTGGTGCTGGGATTTGTCGCCATCGTCGGCAATCACCTCACCAGCCCGTCGAGCGGCCGCGCGGTGTCGCCGGAAGATTTCGCCGGCGCCTGCGCGCCCTGCGGCGCGCCCTGTCCGTCGAAGAAATAGCCGTGTCATTCGGGCGCGGCCGAAGGCCGCGGCCGAATCCATAATCACAAATCGGGTATGATCGGGCTCGCCGCTTGCGCGCCCCGGAATGACGGCGTCGCTTTCAAAAACTCTTCGACCTCGGCGCGCGACGGTGCGCCCATCAGCCCGCCGAAGCGCATGCATTTGATCGCGGCGGCGGCCGCGCCAAAGCGCATCGACTCCACGATATCGCCGGTCTCGACCAGCCGGAAGGCGAAGGCGCCGTGAAACGTGTCGCCGGCGCCGAGCGTATCGATCGCCGCCACCTTGAACGCATCCATGTGGCGGACCTTGGCCGCCGTCGCGCCAATAGACGCCGTTGCGGACCGTCGGTGACCGCGAGAAATCCTTTGTAGCTTTCGCCGAGCTTCGCCAATGCGGCCGGCAATTCCTTCAACCCGGTGCTCTCGCGGATCGCGTCGGCCGAGCAGATCACATGCGTGCAGGCCTGAAAGAGCGGATCGTCCGGCGGCGTCGGCTTGTCGAAATCGAGCACGCGCGGAATGCCGCGCGCCTTCGCGGCGAGACAGATCGGCAGGCTGATATTGCTGTAACGATTGTCGAGCATGACCGCGTCGACCTCGGCAACGGCGGCCTCGGGGTCGGCAGGCACGGCCTCATGCAGACCCTCATCGCGGCGCGTCGCGATCATCTTTTCGCCGGTGGCGTCGATCAAGATCAGCGAGGCCGACGAACGCGCGCCCGGCACGCGCAAGGCGCGGCTGACGTCGATATTCTCGCCGGCGAAAGTCTTGACGATGGTGTTGGCAACGTCGTCGTCGCGATCGCCGAGCGCGCCGATATAGCTGCATTTGCCGCCAAGCCGCGCCACCGCGACCGCGGCATTGCCGGCCTGGCCGCCGCTGGTGATGATGAATTCCGAGGCTTGCACCTTGCGGCCGGGCGCGGGGAATGCCTCGACGCGCATGATGATGTCCTGCACCGCGCCGCCGGCGCACAAAATCCGCGGCGGAGATTTTTTCAACTCAGTCAAAGCGGATCTCGTCCTCCACCCAGGCGCGGATGATGTGATGCGCGATCGCCACCGGCGGCGGCGTGGTCAGGCCGTCCGGGTGCTTGCGCAGCAGCATGCTGACGACCTCATCCTTGCTGAACCAGCGGGCGTCCTCGAGTTCCGTCGCGGTCGACGACGATGTCGCGCGACGTGGCCTCGGCGTGGCAGCCGATCATCAGCGTGGTCGGGAACGGCCAGGGCTGCGAGCGATAATAGACCACCCGGCCGCAGGCGATGCCGGCTTCCTCGCGGGTTTCGCGGTGCACCGCGTCCTCGATCGATTCGCCCGGCTCGATGAAACCGGCCAGGCACGACCACATGGTCGACGCGAAACGCGGGCTGCGCCCGAGCAGGCAGCGCTCGCCGTCGATGACCAGCATGATCACCACGGGATCGGTGCGCGGAAAATGCTGCGTCTTGCAGTTGGCGCAATCGCGCCGCCAGCCGCCATCGACGGCCGTCGTCGGCGCGCCGCAATTCGGGCAGAAGCGATGGCGCATATGCCAATGCAGCACCGCCTTGGCTTCGGCGATCGGCGGCAGATGCTCGGCGTCGACCAGGCCGTGCACCGCGATCGAGCGCAGGTCGGTCACCAGGAATTCATCGCGCGCCTTGAGCGCTTCGGCGGCCGTAGGCGTTATGCCGAAGCCGAAGCGGCCGGCGCCGTCGAGATGGCCGAGGAACACCGTCTCGCTCGCCGGGCCGAGGGCATTGGCTTCGGCAAGCGTGAACAGCGGATCGTTGAGGGTCTGGCCCTTCTTCAGGACGATCAGGTCGCCGCCGATGACATAGGCGCCGGCCTGCGCGCCCGACAGCAGCGTCGCCAGCGCGGCCTGGTCGCGGCGCCGTTCGGCGGCGCGCTCGAGGCGGCTGTCGGTATAGCCAGGCTGGGGCTTCGGGCCGAGATCGGGGCGGGAGGGCATGTGGCGCGGAAACTCGCACGGCGAACGAGCGAGCGCAATGCGCCAAATGCTAGGCAATGCGTGCGGCATGCTTCAAGGCGCGCCGCAGCGCCGTCACGAAACCGTCGCGCACGGTCGCATCGTAGGCGCGGCCGGAACCGCGCCCCACACCGGCTTCGGCCAGGCCGCGTCGCTATGCCGGCGCGCCGATCACATGGACGTGCAGTTGCGCCACCACGTTGCCGAGCGCGGCGATGTTGAGCTTCTCGCATTCGGTGATCGATTTGAGCGCGCGCGCCGCGGCGTCGATCTCGCCCAGGAGCTGGACCTGCTCGTTGGCGATCGAGGTCGATGAGTTCCGTGACGCCGGGCAGCCGCGGCACCAGGATCAGCCAGGGGTAGTTGGCGTCGTTCGCCAAGCAGCACGCGCACGAGCGCCAGATCGCCGACCGAGACCGTGTCGGCGGCCAGTTGCGGGTGGAGGGACCAACCCTGCGGAGTGTCTGAAACCATTAGATAATTCCGCGCGATTCTTTCGGAGGAAAGCTAGCAGAGCGGCCGGCCGGATGCTTGCTTTCTCGGCCCTTTCGCCCGATATAGGAACGGGAGGTTGGCGGTGGACGAGCCACTCGCCAACCGGGTCAGATCCGGAAGGAAGCAGCCCTAACGAGCACGGATCGGGTCGCTCGTCAGCCTCCCACCCATTTTTCCGCGATCGCAGCGAAATGCTCAGCGCCATGCGCGGACCAAGCGCGGTTACGCGCGTCTTCGACGCGCTATGGCGGATGGCCTGATGAGTGACGCTGCAAAACCCTGCTGATGCCGGCGTGGTCCGGACGCGTCGCCGCCGAGGCGCAGGCGTCGACCGGCCTATCGCGTGCTGGCGCGCAAATACCGCCCCGCCAGTTTCGACGACCTGATCGGCCAGGACGCCATGGTGCGCACCATCTCGAACGCGTTCGAGAGCGGCCGCATTCCGCAGGCCTGGATCCTCACCGGCGTGCGCGGCGTCGGCAAGACCACGACCGCGCGCATTCTCGCCCGCGCGCTGAATTACGAATTGCCCGACGGCTCGGTCACCGGGCCGACCATCCACATGCCGGTGATGGGCGTGCACGACCAGGCGATCATCGAGAGCCGCCACATCGACGTCCTGGAAATGGACGCCGCCTCGCACAATTCGGTCGAGGACGTGCGCCAGATCAACGACGCCATCCGCTACGCGCCGGTGTCGGCGCGCTACAAGGTCTACATCCTCGACGAAGTGCACATGCTGTCGGGCGCGGCCTTCAACGCGCTGCTCAAGACGCTGGAAGAGCCGCCGCCGCACGCCAAGTTCATTTTCGCCACCACCGAAATCCGCAAAGTTCCGGTGACGGTGCTGTCGCGCTGCCAGCGCTTCGATCTGCGCCGCGTCGATGCCGCCGTGCTGGTCAAGCATCTCGAAGGCATCGCCGCCAAGGAAAACATCGAAGTCGAACCGGCGGCGCTGGCGCTTGATCGCGCGCGCGGCCGAAGGCTCGGTGCGCGATAGCCTGTCGCTGTTCGATCAGGGCATCGCGCACGCGGCCGGTCCGGTGCGCGCCGAAGACGTGCGGCAGATGCTCGGCCTCGCCGACCGCGTGCGCGTGGTCGATCTGTTCGAGGCGCTGATGAAAGGCGACGTCGCCGCCGCGCTCACCGAGCTGCGCGCGCAATACGACATCGGCGCCGATCCGGCGGTGATCCTGAGCGATCTCGCCGAGTTCACCCATTTCGTCACCCGCGTCAAAGTCGTGCCCTCGGTCGCCGACGACGTCTCGCTGTCGGAAGCCGAGCGCAAGCGCGGCCGCGATTTCGCCGCGCAACTGTCGATGCGGGTGCTGTCGCGCACCTGGCAGATGCTGCTGAAAGGCGTCGGCGAGGTGCAGGCCTCCGGCCGCCCGGTGGCCGCCGCCGAGATGGTGCTGGTGCGCATCGCCTATGCCGCCGATCTGCCGACGCCGGACGAAGTGATCCGCTCGCTCGGCGACAATGGTTCGGGTTCGGCGACCGCGCGGGCGTCGAGCAATGGCGGCGCGGCCAGTGCCACGTCGGCGGCGTCGAGCGCGTCGCAGAGTTTCGCGCCGCGCTTTGAAGCGCCGCGCGGTTCGTCGCGCTCGCAGGCGGCGGCGTCGCCGCGCCCGGCGGAAGATCCGGTGGCCCAGGCCGACCAGCCGCAGGCCGCCGGCGAGGCGACCATTGCGATCAACTCGTTCGACGAGATGGTCGCGCTGGCGCAGGACAAGCGCGACATCACCATGAAGATGGCGCTGGAGCGCGACGTCCGGCTGGTGCGCTGCGAGGACGGCCAGCTTGAAATCGCGGTGCTGCCGAGCGCGCCGAAGACGCTGGTGCACGACCTGCAGCGCAAGCTGACCGCCTGGACCGGCAAGCGCTGGATCGTGGTGGTGTCCAAGGAGCAGGGCCAGCCGACCATGCGGGCGCAGATGGAGGCCCGCCAGGCCGAAATCGAGCAGGACGTGCAGAGCGATCCGCTGGTGCAGGCGGTGCTCAACCGCTTCCCCGGCGCCAAGGTGGTCGCGGTGACGCAAAACGCGCCCGAGGCCGTGGAGCCGGCGCTGGATGCGCCCAGCGAAGGATGACGAGGATTAAGTCGATGGCTGACTTCCTGGGCATGATGAAGCAGGCCGCCCAACTGCAATCCAAGATGCAGGCCTTGCAGGCCGAGCTCGACACCATCGAGGTCGAGGGCTCAGCCGGCGGCGGCATGGTCAGCGTGCGGCTCACCGCCAAAGGCGACCTCAAGGGCGTCAAGATCGACGAGTCCCTCTACAAGCCGTCGGAAAAGGAAATCCTCGAGGACCTGCTGGTGGCCGCGCACGCCGATGCGCGCCGCAAGGCCGAAGCCGTCATGCAGGAAAAGATGAAGAGCGTGACCGCCGGGATGCCGCTGCCGCCGGGGATGAATCTCACGTAAATGCCCACCGCCGTCGCCGGACCCGAAATCGAACGTCTGATCCAGTTGCTGGCCAAGCTGCCGGGCCTCGGGCCGCGCTCGGCGCGGCGCGCCGCGCTGCTTCCTCATCAAGAAGCGCGAACTGCTGATGGCGCCGCTCACCTCCGCCTTGCAGATCGCGATGGACAAGATCGTCATCTGCAAGACCTGCGGCAATATCGACACGCAAGACCCCTGCACGGTCTGCACCGACACCCGCCGCGACCAGTCGATCATCGTGGTGGTGGCCGACGTCGCCGATCTGTGGGCGCTGGAGCGCGCCAATGCGGTCAATAGCCGCTATCACGTGCTCGGCGGCACGCTGTCGCCGCTCGACGGCGTCGGACCGCAGGACCTGTCGATCGACGCGCTGATCTCGCGCGCCCACGATCCGCAGGTGAAGGAACTGATCCTGGCGCTCAATGCCACGGTCGACGGCCAGACCACCGCGCATTACATCACCGAGCTGTTGCAGGACGCCGGCGTGAAGGTGACGCGGCTGGCGCATGGCGTGCCGGTCGGCGGCGAACTCGATTATCTCGACGAAGGCACGCTGTCGGCGGCGATCAAGCAGCGGACGCTGTTTTGAAGAAGCCCATCATGCGATTTGTTTTGGCGGCAATGATGCTCGGCGTTTTCGCTGCGCCGGCGGTGGCGCAGGACGCCGACTTGCCGCGCGCGGCGATAGAAGATGCGTTCAAGAACAATGATGCTGCACGGTGCCCGTCGAGGAAGCCGCGAAAGCGCCCGACGTCTTCGATCTCGGCGGCGGGCGGAAGCTGTTCATCGTCAAATGCTGGAGTGCCGCCTACCAGTCCGGCAGATGATGTTCGTCGCCGACGCCGCCGGCATGGCCCGGCCGCTGACGTTTCAGGATTGGGACGGCAAGAAATTCATACCGGTCAAGAGCCTCACGGCAGCCGATTTCGATCCCGAGAAGAAGACGCTGAGCAGCCATTACAAGGGCCGCGGCATCGGCGATTGCGGCGCGTTGGGCGAGTGGAAATGGAACGGCAGGAGTTCAAATTAGCCAAATATTTCTACAAGGAAAAATGCGACGGCCGGCTCTTCGCCGGCGGCAAGCGCTGGCAAGTTTTCCCGCGCCGGTGACTAGACTTTCTTCGTCTCCAGCCTTTTGAAATGCCCGCGCATCTGCAGCCACCACAGCAGCGCCAGGCTCGGCAGGCCGGCCAGCGCGCAGATGACGAAGAACCAGATCCAGCCCGTGCCTTCGGCAATGAAGCCCGCGCCCGACGATAAATAGGTGCGCCCGACGGCGGCCAGCGCGGTCAGCAGCGCATATTGCGTCGCCGTGTGCAGCGGGTTCTGGCACAGCGCCGACAGATAGGCGACGAACATCACGGTGCCGATGGCGCTGGTGAAATTCTCCAGCGTGATGGCGATGGTCAGCGCGGTGATGTCGTGGCCGTTATAGGCGACCCAGCAGAAGCCCAGATTGGCCGCCGCCTGCAAGCAGCCCGCCGATCCACAGGCTGGTGGCCAGCGGATAGGCCCGCGCCACGAAGCCGCCGGCAAAGCCGCCGAGCAGCAGCGCCGCCAGGCCGACGCCTTTGACGATGGCGGCATATTCGTTGCGCGAAAATCCGAGATCGATCACGAAGGGCGCGGTCATCGCGCCGGACAGCGCGTCGGTGAACTTGAACAGCACCACGAAGGCCAGCATGGCGAAGGCCAGTTCGTGGCCGAGAAAATCCTTGAAGGCGCCGACCGCGGCCTCGACCACGCGCGTGATGCGCGTCTGATGCGCATGGGTGGCGTCGGCCTGACGCGAGCGTTCCGGCTCGGTGGCGACCAGCGCGGTCACGGTGCCGATCAGCACCATGACCGCCATCGCCACATAGCCCCAATGCCAGGCCGCCTGTTTGTCGAAGCCGCGCGACTGGAAATAGCTGACCAGGAACAGCGCGCCCGCGGTCGAGACCAGCATGCCGATGCGATAGGCGGCGACGTAGGACGCCATGCCGGCGGCCTGCTCGTTTTCCGGCAGGCTTTCGACGCGGAAGGCGTCGACCACGATGTCCTGGGTGGCGGACGCCGCCGCCACCATGAGCGCGCCGAGCGCCACCAGAGCCGGCGCCGCGGCCGGATTGCACGAGCCGAGGAACACGATGGCGGCGATCAGCAGCAGTTGCGTGAACACCAGCCAGCCGCGCCGGCGCCCGAGCAGCCGCGACAGCAGCGGCACGTCGAGCGCGTCGGTCAGCGGCGCCCACAGGAATTTCAGCGTGTAGGGCGTGCCGACCAGCGCGAACAGCCCGATGGTGCCGAGATCGACGCCGCTCTCGCGCATCCACACCAGCAGCGTCGTGCCCGACAATGCCAGCGGCAGGCCGGACGAGAAGCCGAGGAACAATACGATCAGCACGCGCGGCTTGAGATAAACGCTGAGCGCGTCGAGGAAGGCTGGGGCGGGGCGGCGCGGTGTCGGGGGCGGTCATTCTTATTCCGCCGCCCCGAGCTTGCGCACCGGCGCGGCGATAAGCTCGGCGCTTGCCGGCGTGTCGGCGTCGAATTCGAGCGCTTCGATCTTGCCGCCGCGCTTCTCGATCTTGCCGGTCGAGATCAGAATGTCTTCGACATCTTTCGTGGTCTGGCCGAAATGGCTTTGCAATTTGCGCACGCGGTCACCGAGCAAGCCGACATCCTTCATCATCAGCCCGACCTCGGTCCTGATCTGGTCGGCGGCTTCGCGCATCGCGGCATCCTTGCGCACCTGCTTGATGACCTGGATCGCCATCACCATCAAAGTCGGCGACACGATCATCACGCGCGCGCGCTGCGCCTTCTGCACCAGCTCGTCGAACTGCTCGTGCAGGTCGGCGTAGACCGATTCAGACGGGATGAACATCAGCGCGATGTCCTGGGTCTCGCCCGGGATCAGATATTTGTCGGCGATGTCGGTGACATGCTTGCTGATGTCCTGCTTGACGCGCGCGACCGCGAGTTTGCGCTCGTCGTCGGTTGCGGCGGCGCGCAGCGCGGTCATGGCTTCGAGCGGGAACTTGGCGTCGATGATCAGCGGGCCGGAATCCGGCATGAAGATCACGCAGTCCGGCCGTGTCTTGTTGGAGAGCGTGAACTGGAATTCATAGGCGCCCTTCGGCAGCACGTCGGCGACGATCGCCTCGAACTGCCCCTGGCCGAAGGCGCCGCGCGACTGCTTGTTGGTCAGCACGTTTTGCAGCGACGTCACCGTGCGAGGCCAGATCGGTGATGTTCTTCTGCGCGCTATCGATCACCGCCAGCCGCTCGTGCAATTGCTTGAGATGGTCGGTGGTGTTCTTGGTCGAGGTCTTCATCGACTCGCCGATATTCTGCGATCACCGCGTCGAGCCGCGTGTTCACCGTCTGCTGCAACTGGCTGTGCGAGTTCTGCAGCCATGCTGCCCATGGCGTCGAGCCGGGCGTTGAGCTCGCTGCAGGCGCTGTTCGGCGGCCGGGTCGGCTGCGCGGCGGCCGCAGCAGCAGGGCGATGATGGCGACGACCCCGATCGCGATGATCAGGCCGAGGACGAGAATGAGGGTTTCCGACATGAGCAGCTTCTAGCGTGATTCGGCGGCGGGGGCGAACGAAGGGCGAACGGTAGGGCGATTGCGCCCGGTGGCTCAAGCGGAAAGGCGCTCATTGACCCCGCCGGCGCCACCGCTTAAATCGCGGCCATGGCGGTGCGCGAAATCATCATCCTTCCCGACAAGCGGCTGCGGCTCAAGTCCGAGCCGGTGACGGCGCACGACAAGGCCCTGCGCGCGCTGGTCGCGGACATGTTCGAGACCATGTACGCCGCGCCCGGCATCGGCCTGGCGGCGATCCAGGTCGGCGTGGCGCAGCGCGTGGTCACCATGGACCTCGCCAAGAAGGACGATCCGCCGGAGCCGCAGGTCTTCATCAATCCGGAAGTGATCGGCGGCCTCGGCCGAAAAGTCGACCTACGAGGAAGGCTGCCTGTCGATCCCGGAATATTACGAGGAGGTCGAGCGGCCGTCGGCGGTGAAGGTCAAATATCTCGATCTCGACGGCAAGCCGCAGGAGATCGAGGCCGACCGGCCTGCTCGCCACCTGCCTGCAGCACGAGATCGACCACATCAACGGCGTTCTGTTCATCGACTATATTTCCAAGCTCAAGCGCGACATGGTGGTGAAGAAATTCAAGAAGGCGGCGAAGAAGCGGCGGGCAAGCCACTCGCCGAGGACAAAGAGCCGTCGCATCATATCGGCTAACCCCGCGCCTGCGCGTGAACTTGACGGCTTGATATGCCGCTTCGCCTGATCTTCATGGGCACGCCCGATTTCGCGGTGCCGACGCTGCTGGCACTCGCAGCCGCCGGGCATGAGATCGCAGCCGTCTATACGCGTGCGGCCAAGCCCGCCGGCCGCGGCATGGAGTTGCAGCCGACGCCGGTCGAGCGCGAGGCCAGGCGGCTCGGCCTGCCGGTGCTGACGCCGGCGACGCTGAAGACGCCGGAGGCGCAGGCCGCGTTCGCCGCGCACAAGGCCGATGCCGCCGTCGTGGTCGCCTATGGCCTGATCCTGCCGAAAGCCGATTCTCGAAGCGCCGCGGCTCGGCTGCTTCAACGTGCACGCCTCGCTGCTGCCGCGCTGGCGCGGCGCCGCGCCGATCAACCGCGCGGTCATGGCGGGCGATCACGAAAGCGGCGTCACCATCATGCAGATGGACGAAGGGCTCGACACCGGCGCCATGGCGATGGTGCGATCGCATGCCGATCGGCCCCGACATGACCGCCGGCGAATTGCACGACGCGCTGGCCCAACGCGGCGCCGAGCTGATGCCGCGCGCGTTGGCGGCGCCGAACGCGGCACGCTCGTGCTCACGCCGCAGCCGGAGACAGGCGTCACCTACGCGGCGAAGATCTCCAAGGCCGAAACCCGCATCGATTGGACCAGGCCGTGGAACGAGGTGCACAACCACATCCGCGGTCTGTCGCCGTTTCCCGGCGCCTGGTTCGAGCTCGACGGCGTGCGGATCAAGGCGCTGCGCACGACCAAAGGGCGAGGGCTCGGGCGCGCCCGGCACCGTGCTCGACGATCATCTGACCATCGCCTGCGGCGACGGCGCCATGCGGCTCGTGCAAGTTCAGCGCGCCGGCAAGCAGCCGATGAGGCGGAGGAATTCCTGCGCGGCACGCCGGTCAAAGCCGGGGCGCGGCTTTCGTGAAGCGCGCTCAGGCCGCGTGAAAGCTCGCCCAATGATGCCGGCGCGCTTCGACGAATTCGGCGAGATCGTTGTCGGTGACGCGAATGAGGTCGGTGTGGCCGAAGCCCTTGGAATAGTCGAGCACCGAGACGATCTCCGGCGTCAGCCGCATCGTCGGCACGGCGGCCGGGTCCGGGCGCGGCATCACTTTGTATTCCGGGTAGCGGCGCAGCAGAATCTCCGCGACATGATCGATCTCGCCTTTGTCGGTGACCTCGACGGCGCGCGCCGCGATCGACAGGCCCTTGATCTGCAGCGGCTGCGGGTAGTCCTTGGCGATGGCCAGCGACACGCGCGGATCGCGCACGATGTTGGCGAATTTCTGGCTGTCGCGGGAGATCAGGCAGTAGACGATCAAACCGTCATTGGCGTAGCCGACCACCGTCGCCTGCGGCCAGCCGTCTTCGCGGTTGGTGGCGATCGTCATGATACGATGTTGATTCGAGCAGATCGACGATCTGCTGCTTGAATTCTCGCTTCATGCACGGTGTCCTCCGTTTGTTGACGATGATAGGAAACCCGCCGCTGCCGGCGGATTTGAGGTGGATCAATCGTGCCCCGCTACAAGCTGACCATCGAATACGACGGCGCGCCGTTCTCCGGCTGGCAGATCCAGGCCGATCAGGTGACCGTGCAGGGCGTGCTGACCGCGGCGGTCGAAGCGCTGACCGGCGAAAAGACCCTGGTGCAGGGCGCCGGCCGCACCGACGCCGGCGTGCATGCGCGCGCCCAGGTTGCGCATGTCGATCTCACGAAGGACTGGGATACCGACACGGTGCGCGATGCGCTCAATGCGCATTTGCGGCCGCATCCGGTCGCGGTGCTGGCGGCCGAGCGGGTCGGCGGACGATTTCAATGCGCGCACGTCGGCGGTCAAGCGGCATTATCTCTACCGCATCGTCAACCGCCGCGCCCGATCTGACCTTCGATCTGAAATATGCCTGGCGGGTGCCGCGCCCGCTCGACGCCGAGGCCATGCACGCCGCCGCGCAGCGCCTCGTCGGCAAGCACGACTTCACCACGTTCCGCGCCACCGAATGCCAGGCCAATTCGCCGGTGAAGACGCTCGACCGGCTCGACGTCGAGCGCGCCGGCGACGAGGTCAACGTCCTCGCCTCGGCGCGCTCGTTCCTGCACAACCAGGTGCGCTCGATGGTCGGCTCGCTGGTGATGGTCGGCATCGGCGCCTGGAACGCCGACGATCTGACGCGCGCGCTGGACGCCCGCGACCGCACGGCCTGCGGCCAGGTCGCGCCGCCGGACGGGCTGTATCTGATGCAGGTGGATTATTAGCCGAAATACTTGTCGACGATCTTGCGGTAGATCGTCGTCAGCGCGCGCAGGTCGGCGATCGGCACGCGCTCGTCGACCTGATGCATGGTCTGGCCGACCAGGCCGAATTCCACCACCGGGCAATAATGCGTGATGAAGCGCGCGTCCGACGTGCCGCCGGTGGTCGACAGCACCGGCTTGCGGCCGGTCACTTCGGCGACCGCGTTCGCCACCAGTTCGGTGAACGGTCCCGGCTTGGTGACGAACACGCCGGCATTCGACGGCTCCCACTCGAATGCAAACTTGATCTTGCCGCCGCGACACTTTGCGCGGCGCGCGTCTCGATCAGCGCCTTCAGCGAATTCCAGCGTGTGGCAATCGTTGAAGCGGATGTTGAAACGCGCGCGCGCCTCGCCGGGAATGAGATTGACGGTCTTGTTGCCGACATCGACCGAGGTGAATTCCAGATGCGACGGCTGGAAACTGCGCGTTGCCGTTGTCGAGCGGCTCGGCCTGCAGCGCCTCGATCAGCGTGACCAGGCCGCGGACCGGATTGTCGGCGCGCTGCGGATAGGCGACGTGGCCCTGCTTGCCGGTGCACGATCAGATGGCCGTTGAGCGAACCGCGGCGGCCGATCTTGATGGTGTCGCCGAGTTCCTCGACGTTGCTCGGCTCGCCGAGCAGGCAGTGGTCGAATTTTTCGCCGCGCGCGGCCGCCCAGGCCAGCAGCTTCGGCGTGCCGTTGACGGCGATGCCTTCCTCGTCGCCGGTGATCAGGAACGAGATCGAGCCTTTCGGCTTGCCGCCATTGGCGGCGAGATGATCGAGCACGGCGGCGACCGCGCAGGCGATGCCGCCTTTCATGTCGACCGCGCCGCGGCCGTAGAGCTCGCCGTTGTCGATGTCGCCGGAGAACGGCGGATGCGTCCACGCCTTCTCGTCGCCGGGCGGCACCACGTCGGTGTGGCCGGCGAAGCACCAGATGCGGCGCGTCGCTGCCGATGCGGGCGTAGAGATTTTCCACGTCCTCGGCGCCCGGCTCGCTGAACGTCATGCGGTGCACGGTGAAGCCGGCCTGCTTCAGCACGCCTTCCAGAAACGCCAGCGCGCCGCCTTCGGCCGGCGTCACCGACGGGCAGCGCATCAGATCGCGGGTGATGGCAACGGGATCGGCGGACATTAGAACTTCTTTTCAAGCCCGGCTTGCTTGAGCACGTCGTTGGCAGTGTGGCGCGATTTGGTGGTGCGCGGCACCGTGACAGGACCGCTTGGTGGACGGACTGAACCAGATTTCGTGGCTTCCTTTGCCGGACCTGCACCAACTGGCAGCCGTTGCGCCCGCAGGATCTGCGACTAGCTCGCGGTAGAAGTCGGCCATCAAGCGCCGGCAAGATCGAGATGCTCTTCGGCTTTGAAGGTGAGTGAAAAGGTCTCGGACGGCTATGCCCGAGACAATTCCATCAGCTCCGGAAGCACAAGACGGACTTCCTCGATCATGGCCGGGCCACGTGTCCGGCCTCGACGACGAGCCCCGGCACGTCGCCGCTGGTGGCGATCCAGACGCTGGCTTCGCCGTCCCATCTCTGCCTGAATGCTTGATGTCGCGGCTCATGATCAGGAGAATCTGCCGGTTTGCGTCGGCGCGGTCAATCCCTCAGCAGCTCGTTGATGCTGGTCTTGCTGCGGGTCTTCTCGTCGACGCGCTTGACGATCACCGCGCAGTAGAGGTTCGGCCCGGGCTCGCCGTTCGGCATCGGCTTGCCCGGCAGCGTGCCGGACACGACGACGGAGTAGGGCGGCACTTCGCCGTAGAAGATCTTGCCGGTGGCGCGGTCGACGATCTTGGTCGACTGGCCGAGATAGACGCCCATGCCGAGCACCGAGCCCTCGCGCACGATCACGCCTTCGACCACTTCCGAGCGCGCGCCGATGAAGCAGTTGTCCTCGATGATCGACCGGGCCGGCCTGCAGCGGCTCGAGCACGCCGCCGATGCCGACGCCGCCCGACAGATGGCAGTTCTTGCCGATCTGCGCGCAGGAGCCGACGGTCGCCCAGGTGTCGACCATGGTGCCCTAGTCGACATGGGCGCCGAGATTGACGAAGGACGGCATCAGCACGACGCCCGGCGCGATGTAGGCCGAGCGGCGCACCACGCAGCCGGGCACGGCGCGGAAGCCCGCCTTCTTGAACGGCGGCGGTCCAGCCCTTGAACTTGGAATCGACCTTGTCCCACCACGGCCGCCTTGCCGGGGCCGCCCGGGATCACGCTCATGTCGTTGAGCCGGAACGACAGCAGCACGGCCTTCTTCAGCCACTGGTTGACCTGCCAGTCGCCGTCGCCTGGCGCTCGGCGACGCGGGCCTCGCCGCGGTCGAGCAGGTCGAGCGCGGTATCGACCGCCTTGCGCACGGCGCCCTTGGTCTTCGGGCCGATCTTGTCGCGGGCTTCGAAGGCCTCGTCGATGATCTTGGCAAGCTTGTCGTGTCGGCATGGACGGTCCCGGATTACGTTGGCACCGGGTTGTCGGGGGCGGGGCCGGGCTGTCAAGCCGAGCCGCCCAAAAAAACAAGGCCCCAAACAGAGGGGCCTTGTCTCGGCGGTAAACCCGGCGAATAGCGGCCGAACTAGGTCGCGTGGGCGAACTGCTGCGATTCCGCCGCCACGACTTTGGACCGCATCGGCTTGAGCACGAACAGCGCCAGTGCGACGACCACCAGGTTCATGAGCGCGGTGACCAGGAACACCAGGTGCCAGCTTCCGGTCGAGGCCTTGATCATGTTGGCGACCGGCACCAGGAAGGCGGAGGCGCCTTTCGCGGTGTAGAGCAGGCTCAGGTTCACCGTGGCGAATTTCGGCCCGAAGCTGTCGGTGCAGGTCGACGGAAACAGGCTGAAGATCTCGCCCCAGGTGAGGAAGATCAGCGCCGCGAACAGCACGAAGGCCCACGGTGCCGTTCCCATCGAGCCGAGCAGCCAGTAGGCGACGGCGCCGAGACCGAACGCGATCGCCATGGTGTATTCGCGGCCGATGTGGTCGGACACCCAGCCGAACATCGGACGCGCGCGCACCATTGGCGACATTGTCGACGATCAGCGCAACCGACAGCGCCGAGGCGCCGAACAGGATCGCGGTGTCGGCGACGTGGAAGTCCTTCGCGATCAGCGCGATCTGCGCCGTCGCCATCAGGCCGCTGGCCGAGACCATGACGAACATGATGTAGAGCACCCAGAACACCGGCGACTTCAGCACCTCGCCCGGCGTGTAGCTGCGCGCCGATTGCACCAGCTTGCGGTGCCGCGGCATGGCCGAGTTCACCCGGCTCCGGCGCCCGCAGCAGCCAGGCCAGCAGGAAGACGATGACGCCCTGCACCAGGCCGAACCAGAAGAACGCGGTCTCGTAACCGCTCGAGGCGATCACCTCGCGGATCGGAACGACCGTGAGCGCGGCGCCGGCGCCGAAGCCGGCGGCGGTCAGGCCGACGGCGAGGCCGCGGCGATCGGGGAACCACTTCACCGCTTGGCCGACGCAGGTCGCGTAGACCGCGCCGCCGCCGATGCCGGCGAGCACCGCGCCGAGATAGAGCATCGTCAGCGTGTCGGCTTTTGAGTTGACGATCCAGCCGGCCGCGATCATGACGCCGCCGAAGGCGACCATGAGTTTCGGTCCGCGCTGCGCACCCAGCTGGTCGACGATCCAGCCCTCGACCGGCGTCAGCCAGGTCTCGAGCGCGACGAAGATGGTGAAGGCGACCTGAATGGAGGCGATCGACCAGCCATGGGCTGCGTTGATCGGATGGACGAACAGGGTCCAGCCGTATTGCAGGTTGGCGATCATGATCATGCAGATGATCCCGGCGATGAGCTGGGTCCATCGTTCGCGATTAATTTGTGGTTTCAGTGCGCCGCCATTGGCCATTTTGTGCTCTCCTTGGTGTCCCGATTGTGTTTTTTGTCGTCGATTGTTGGGTCGGTCGAATGCGCGATGCGGACGTTTGCGCCAAGCAAAAGCAATTGGGCGTGGGTAAGTTCACCCCGACCAACGCAATATTCCATGACGACGATGAAGAACGTGACGGTGCCGACGAGAACGAGTGCTATTGCCACATCGACAATCAGCGGCACGTCCCGGCGCCGAACAACGCCCGACCGCATTTTAGAAAACCAATTTACAAGCGCGCCCCGCTTATGCGGCTATTTGTCGGTAGCGTTGGCGCGGCGGTCAAGCACGAAATCCTCGACCGAATAATTGCTGCGATGTCTTGTGGGTTAAGCCGCGATTCATTCTAAAGTCGTAGCGTCGTGTTCAAAGCGACTAGAAATTCAACAAGATCATCGGTCACGTGATCGACATGCGGGTCGTCGCGGCCTTCGAGTTCCCAGTTCTCGCGCACGCACCTTGCGCTTGTCGCCCGGCACCACCAGCACCGTGACCATGCCGAGCGCGTGCGGCACCGCGAGATTGCGGGCGAGGTCCTCGAACATCGCCGCCTTCGCCGGGTCGACCTCATGGCGCGCGAGAAAGCGCTCATAGATCTTGGCCGACGGCTTCGGCTCGAGTTCGGCGGCGACGATGTCGAAGATGTCCTCGAAGTGCTGGTGCACTTCCAGCTTCTTCATCACCGCGTCGGCGTGCTTGCGGGTGCCGTTGGTCAGGATCAGCTTGCGGCCCGGCAGTTTCTGCAGGATCGCGCCGAGCGCCGGATTGGGCTCGAGCAGCGAGTGGTCGATCTCGTGCACGTAGTCGAGATATTCGTCGGAATTCAGCGCGTGCTCGGTCATCAGGCCGCGCATGGTGGTGCCGTAGCGCTTGTAATAGTCCTTCTGCACCCGGAACGCTTCTTCGGGCGACACCTTGAGGAAATCGACGACGAACGAGCGGATGCGGTCGTCGACCTGCTGCCACAGCAGGTGATGCGGGTAGAGCGTGTTGTCGAGATCGAATACCCAGGTCTCGACATGGCCGAAATCGCGCAGCGCGGGTGGAGATGATCGTGGCACTCGGCACTATTCCTTGAAACGCACGGTGGTCGCGGGCTGTGCCGCCGATATCGATGGCGGCAAAGCCGGCGGAATTCAGGCCGCGCGCCGCGCAGTCCTTGTGGTCGCTGAGCTCGAATTTGCCGTCGCGCGTGCATAGCGCGACATTGCCGCCCCAGGCCAGCGGCGTGTCGCCGTTCTTGATGGTGCGGCCGTTGCCGTCGACCGCTTCGCCGTAGCTGTAGACCTTGTGCGGCTCGCCGCGCAGGTCCGGCCGCAGGCACTGGCCGGCCTCCACCCGATACCAGCCGCGGGTGACGATCGCGCCCATCTCGACGGTGCCGACCGAGGCCATCACCGTGTATTTGGTGTCGTTGCACCAGGCGAAGCCGAGCCCGCCGGATTGCGCGCGGCGTCGAGCAAAGTGGCGAAAAAATCCGGTCCTGCCGCGGCGTCGGCCGGCAGCTTGCGGTCCTTCAGGAACTTCGTCAGCGCGTTTTGCGTCTTGGCGCCCTGCACGCCGTCGATCGGGTTGGCGTCATAGCCGGCGATCACCAAAAGCCGCTGAATGCCGGCCAGCCGCGCCTGCGCGTCGTCATAGTCGGCTTCTTCCGCCAGATTGACCGCCGGGCCTTTCGGCGAATCCGACGGCCGCGCCGCGCGAAAAGCGCACCTGCTGGCTGACCGGACAGCCGCGCGCATTGGCGATCTCGAAATTGGCGTCGCGAACGCAGAATTCGGCATTGCCGTTCTGCGGCAGCGGCGCGGTGCCGTAAACCGGCGGCGTGCGCGCGTGCACGTAGACCATGTCGGCATCGAGCGCGCCGTCCACCACCTGGCGGCATTGGCCGGGATCGATGCGGAACCAGCCGCGCGTCGCGACATTGGCGCGCTTTTCCAGCCCGATGGCGGTTTCCATCTGATAGCTGGTGCGGTTGCACAAGCGTGAGTTCGGCTTGTGCCGGCGTCGCCACCGACAGCACAAGCGCACGCCGAGACAGTCAGGGGCGATTTGCGAATCATGCGCGATGCTAGTGCGATGACGCGAAACCCGGATAGCCGGCGTTCGCGGGCCGGTTGGCGTCGCAGCCGCCGCGCCGCCATGAATTCATCGGCAAACAGCGCGCCGCCGAGCGCGAGGCCGACGATGTCGGTCCATTCGCCATGCGGCATGGCACTCGGCCGGGATGAACAGCAGCAGCCCGGCGATGCCAAAGCCGACCCGGATCGGCATCGAGAGCACGCGCGTGGCGTAGCCGGCAAAGGCCGCGCAGATCAGCCAGACGCCGACCAGCGCGGTGATCAGCGAGGTCACGATGGTCGCGAGCGAGCCTTCGAGCAGCAGCGACGGCGAACGGATGAACAGGAACGGAATGACGAAAGCGATCCAGCCGAACCGCACGGCGATCCAGCCGGTCTTCATCGGATCGGTATTGGCCAGCGACGCGGCCGCATAGGCGGCGAGCGCGACCGGCGGCGTGATCATCGACATCATGCCGAAATACATGACGAACATATGCGAGGCCATCGGCGACAGGCCGACTCTTGACCATGGCCGGCGCCACCAGCGCGGCCAGCAGCACGTAGACGCCGACCGTCGGCATGCCCATGCCGAGGATGATCGACACGATCGCCGCCAGGATCAGCAGCAGCCACAGATTTCCCGAGCCGATCTGCGACCAGCAGCAGCGTCAGCGCGAAGCTCAGCCCGCTGATATTGAGCACGCCGATGATGAAGCCGGCGGCCGCGGTGATGATCAACAGATCGAGCGAAGCGATGCCGGTCGAGCGTAGCGCGTCGAGGATGTCGCGCAGCTTCAGCTTCTTGTCGCCGTAGCCGAGCGTCGGTCCGGTCACCATCAGCACGCCGGAAGCCGCCAGCGCCGACAATTCCGGCGACCAGTTGAGCCAGAACAGCCCGTAAATCAGCGTGCCGAACGGGCATCAGGAAGTGCCAGCCCTGCTTGATCACCTGCCACGGCGGCGGCACGTCCGGTCCCTCGAAGCTGCGTCAGATCGGATTTCGCGGCCAGGAGATCGGCCTGGATGAACAGCGCATAGTAATAGAGCAGCGCCGGCAGCGCCGCGGCGATCGCCACGTCGCGATAGGGCACTTGCAGGAATTCCGCCATCAGGAAGGCGGCGGCGCCCATCACCGGCGGCATCAATTGGCCGCCGGTCGAGGCCACCGCCTCGATCGCGGCGGCGACATGGGCCGGATAGCCGCCGCGCCGCATCAGCGGGATCGTCAGCACGCCGACGGAAGCGACATTGCTCACGGCGCTGCCGGAGATCATGCCGAACAGGCACGACGCCGTGACCGCGATCTTGGCGGAGCCGCCGCGATAGCGGCCCATCAAGGTCAGCGCGATGTCGGTGAAAAAGGCCGAACCGCCCGAGGCGAACAGCAGATTGCCGAAGAACACGAAGGCGATGACGATGGTCGCCGCCACCAGCACCGGCAGGCCGAGCATGCTGCCCGGATCCCAGATCAGATAAAACGCCAGTTGCGGCACCTTCACCGGCAGGCCGGCCAGCGCGCCCGAAACATATTGGCCGAGCGGCGCGTAACAGAGGAAGACGAACACAACGATGGCAAGCGCCATGCCGACCGATCGGCGCAGCGCTTCCATGATCATCGGCACCGTGATGAAGGCGACGATCAGGCCATCGAGCGGCCGCGCGGTCATGTCCTCCGAAAGCGCCGGATAGCGGACGACGAGGTGGATGCCGATGACGATGCTCAGGCCGGCCAGCAGCCAGTCGTACCAGGGCACTGTGCGGCCGCGGAACGCCGCGGCGCATCGGCTGGACCAGATAGACCAGCGCCATGGCGAGCGCGACCATGCCGGCCAGGAACTGCTCGTTGTAAAGCAGCAAGCCGACGCTGCGATAAAGCTGAAGCGCGAAGGCGATCGAGGCGAGCGTGAGCAGCATCGCGCCGACAGTGATTAGCCCGCGGGCGATCCCCGATTGGGGGCCCGCGGGAGGCTGGTGAATTTCGTCTGACAATTGCGTCCTGTCCGTTTCGGTACGATCAGCGCGCGCCGGACTTTAGCTGCCGCTCTTCGGCGGCCACTGGCCGATTTCCTTGTAGAACTTGATCGCGCCCGGATGGAATTGCACCGGGCCGAGGTCCTTGCTCATGCGGTTGGGATCGAACCCGCCGAGCGCGCCGAAGTTCGCCGCCAACTCCGCCTTGTGGTCGTGCATGAGCTTGGTCAGCTTGTAGACCACGTCGTCGGCGACCTTGTCATTGGCCAGCACCAGGTAGTCATAGGCATAGACCCAGGTCGGCGCATCGACGCCGGCGCGGCCCTTGCCGGGCTGGACTTGTATCGCATAGGCGACCGGGATGAACTTGCGCAGCCGGTCCATCGCCTCTTTGGAGTGATCGATCTCGAGCACGCGCACGCCGCCGACCTGGGCGTCGACTTCCGACACCTTGCCGGAGCCGAGCGCGAACATGAAAACGTCGGCCTTGCCTTTGGCGAATTCGTCGGCGCCGCCGACCACGTTGGGCACCGGCACCGGTTGCACGTCGGTGTAGCTCAAGCCGCCGTTTGCCAGCGTGCCTTTGGTGAGTTCGTCGAGCACGCGCTGGCTGGCATAGCCGGTCGGCACGCGCTTGCCCTTGAGGTCGGCGATGGTCTTGATCGGCGAATTCTTGGCGACGAAGAATTCCGAATAAAGCGGCGTCAGCACGGCGACCACGCGCAGATTGGGTTGCGGCTTGCCCGCGTCGATCACCGTCCCGGTGACCGCGTAGTGCGCCTCCAGCTCATTGGCCAGACCGAACTGCTGCTCGCCGGCGTTGACGCCCGGGACATAAGCGCTGGTGCCGCCGAACGGGCTGATGCGCAGGTTAAGGCCGCCGTCGGCCGCGACTTTGGCGATGGCCGCGCCGGCCGAGTAGGTGAAAAAGCCCTGCTTGCCGGTGCCGAGGCTGTAAATCTGCGCGGAGGCCGGTGCGGCAAATGCGATCGCGGCCGCCATGGCGCCGGCGGCGAGAATTCCCGTGCGTGCTGTGATCATTTCAGTCCTCCCTGACGTTTTTGTCAGCTGTTGGCGACAGCCTATACGCTGGCGGCGCTTTAGAACAGCGGTTCGGCTGCGGCGCCAGCAGGCAGGCGCAGCGGCGAATGGTCACGGCAAAACCAGGGAAAACCGGGTGGTCCGCGATGCGGGCGGGCGCCCCTTTAGCGGTGCATCAGCGTGCCGACGCCGTGGTCGGTCATCAATTCCAGCAGCACGGCATGCGGGACCTTGCCGTCCATGATGACCACGCCCTCGACGCCCTGGTCGAGCGCATAGATGCAGGTTTCGACCTTGGGGATCATGCCGCCGGAAATGGTGCCGTCGGCGATCAGCCGGCGGGCGTCGGCCACCGACAGGTCGGTGATCAGGTTCTTCGATCTTGTCGAGCACGCCCGGCACGTCGGTGAGCAGCAGCAGCCGCTTGGCCTTGAGCGCGCCGGCGATGGCGCCGGCAAACGTATCGGCATTGACGTTGAAGGTGCCGCCGTCGGCCGACGTCGCCACCGGCGCCATCACCGGAATCATCTCTTTGCCGAGCACGGCGTTGAGCACGAACAGGTCGACCTTGTCGGGCTCGCCGACAAAGCCGAGGTCGACGACCTGCTCGATATTGGAATCGGGATCGACCACGGTGCGGGTCACCTTGCGGGCCTGCACCATGTTGCCGTCCTTGCCGCAAAGCCCGATCGCCTTGCCGCCGGCGGCATTGATGTAGCCGACGATCTGTTTGTTGATCGAGCCGGCCAAGCACCATTTCGACGATCTCGACGGTGGCCGCATCGGTGATGCGCAGGCCGGCGGCGAATTCCGATTTGATGCCGAGCTTCTTGAGCATGGCCGCAATCTGCGGCCCGCCGCCATGCACCACCACGGGATTGATCGCGGCCTGTTCCAGCAGCACGACGTCGCGGGCGAAATCGCGCGCGGTCTCCTCATGCCCCATGGCATGGCCGCCGTATTTGATGACGATGATTTCCTCGTCGTAGCGCTGCATATGCGGCAGCGCCTCCGACAGGATGCGGGCCTGGGTCTGCGGGTCGATCTTTTGCAGATCAAACTTTGGCAAGTCGTTTTTGGGGGCTTTGCTCATCGCCGCGGCCTTCCACGTGGAATGCCCGGGGTTCTAGCCGATAAAGCCCGCGCCCGACAATGCATAGACGCGTCTTTTTGGCGGCAAACGGGCGACGGTGCCGGCCGCACGCCTATAGTATAGGCTCAGGCCTTTAGCCTGACGGGACGAACGCATGGCCTATTCGGAAGATGACTTGCGCGCCGCGCAAGCGGCGGGCGTTATCGGCACAGCCGAGTTCGCCCGGCTGCTCGCGTTCCTGGCGGAGCGCCGGGCGGAAGCGAAGCCGGACGAGGCCGGATCGGCTCCGAAATTCGATATGGCGCACCTGCTCTGGTATGCCGGCGCGCTGATCGTCATCGGCGCCATGGGCTTGTTCTCGACCGTGGCGTTTTCGCAAATGGGCGGATGGGCGCTCACAGCGACCGCTGTCACCTATGCGGTCGCTTTCACGCTGGCGGGCTATCATCTCTGGTACGGCAAGAACCTGCGGACGCCCGGCGGCCTGCTGGTGGCGATTGCCGTAACGATGGCGCCGCTCGCGGTCTTTGGCGTTCAGGACGCGTTCGGCTGGTGGGGCAAATTCGGAACGCCGGGCACGACACACGATTTCTATGTCTGGATCAAAGGCAGCTGGATATTCATGGAGCTTGCGGCCATCGCCGCGGGCGTCCTTGCGCTGCGCTTTTTCCGCTTTCCCTTCATCGTTTCGATCATCGCGGTCGCGCTCTGGTTCATGTCGATGGATCTCACGCCGTGGATCTTCGACACGTCGAGTATCGACTGGGACATGCGGCGTCGGGTGTCGGTGTGGTTTGGGCTGGGCGTCGTTGTCGCCGCCTGGGCCACCGACTATCGCCAGCGCGGCGGCGACTTCGCTTTCTGGCTGCACTTGTTCGGATTGATGGCGTTTTGGGGCGGCATCACCGCGACCGAAAGCTCAAGCGAGATCGGCAAGGCGCTTTACTGTCTGTTCAATGTCGGCTTGCTGGCTTTGGCGGTCTTCTTGATGCGGCGAATCTACGCGGTATTCGGCGCCATCGGCATTTGCATCTATCTCGGTCATCTCGCCGACGTGGTCTTCAAGGACTCGCTGCTGTTTCCCTTCGCCCTGTCTTTGATCGGGGTCGCGGTCATCGCGGCCGGACTGCTCTATCGTCGCAAACAGGCTGCACTTGCGGTCTGGATTGCTTCCGTTCTGCCGGCCGCGGTTTTGCGGCTGCGGCCGGCGCACGCGCGTTAGCGCTTGCGTTCGTCCAGCAATCGCGCAATCGCGGCGCGCAGCTCCTCCATGCCGGTGCCCGCGTGGGACGAGGTCACCAGCACGCCGGGGTAGGCGCCCGGCCGCTTGGCGAGCGCGGCCTCGACCTCGGCGATGCGGGCCGCAAGCTCCGAGGGCTTTATGGCGTCCGATTTGGTCAGCACGATCTGAAAGCTGACGGCCGCCTGGCGCAGCACCTCGAACATCGGGTCGTCGGTGGGCTTGAGGCCATGCCGGGCGTCGATCAGCACATAGACCCGGGCCAGGTTGGCGCGGCCGCGCAAGTAGGCGCCGATCAGCGCGGTCCAGGCCGCGACCTTGGCCTTGGCGGCCGCGGCATAGCCGTAGCCGGGCATATCCACCACATTGAGGGTGGAGCCGCCGGTGAAGAAGATCAGTTCCTGGGTGCGGCCGGGCGTGCGCGAGGTGCGCGCCAGGGCCTTGCGGTTGGTCAGCGCGTTGACCAGGCTCGATTTGCCGACATTGGAGCGGCCGGCGAAAGCGATCTCGACGCCGCGCATCGGCGGCAGCGAAAAGTCCGAGTTGGCCGCGGCGACAAAGCTCCACTCGCCGGCGAACAATTTGCGGCCGGTCTCGATTTCGTTGCGGGTGTATTGATCGGCCATGGTTCGCCCTATCTGTCATGCCCGGGCCGGGCCGTCCACCGCCGCGGCGGGCAGACATCCATTTTGCCCTTCCGGCCCGCCCGCTTGATCGGGCTGCGCGCCCTGCTTGTTTTTGCGGGCTTCTATGAAGCCACGGATTCGCCGCGCCAGTTCGGTGCGGAATTCGTCCATGTCCTTCGGCACGGGGTCGTCTTCAGGCTGCAGCGGCGCATCTTGCTGGACCAGCAGGGCATTGAGCTCGCGCAAGGTGCGCGTCAGCGTGGAAAGGGCGCGTCCGGCCTGCTCCAGGTCGCGCGCATTGAGAGTGCCGCCGCCAGCCGCGCGATGGTCGCCTCGATGGCGGGCAATACCCGCGCCACCGCGGCCTGCAGGCGCGGCACGATCGCGGCGGGTTCTTCACCCTCCCACCCGGGCCGCGCTTGCTTGCTTCTTCACCCTCCCCTGGAGGGGGAGGGTCGCGAGCATCTTGCGAGCGGGGTGGGGTGAATGTCTCACGCAGGAAGCTCACCCCACCCCGGCTCATGCCTTCGGCATTCGCCGACCCTCCCCCTCCAGGGGAGGGTAACGGAAGCGGAGAGAACAGTGCTCGCTCCGGCGGCGCCAATTCCATCGCCACCGCCGGCGGTCCCTCGCGCGGGATCAGCGGCCGCCGCTGCGTCCAGCGCCAGCGCTTCACGCGGTAGCGCAGCGTGCGGATGAATGCCGTGTTCGGCGCAGATGTCCGCGACCGGCCGGTCGGTGTGTTCGTAGGCGTAGCGGATCTGCGCCCAGGCGTCGGGCGTGGGTTCGGGCATGGCGATGCTCTTTCTCGCTCCCCCGCAAAAGGGCGTTCACGCCCGTCTTCGACGGGCTATGCGGGGGAGGGTTGGGGTGGGGGCATGCGGCATCGCGCAAGCGCCGAAGGGCGCTCGGTTTGCCGGATTCAATTGTGGAAGAATGCGCCTTTTCTAGCGGACCAGCGTCACGCTGTCAAGGAATATATTCTGGAACGAAACGTGTAGCCCGGAAGGAGCGCAGCGAAATCCGGGGCAAGCTTCGCCGGCACAGGCTCACGCCGCCGTGCGCGGCGCGACACGGATGCTGACTTCCACGTCCTGATCGAGTTTTCCGAGGATCGTGATCATGCGGTCCAGCGTGAAGCGTTCCAGCTTTGCGTTGCGGATGCGGGACAGATCGGTATGCGCCACACCGGTCAGCTTCGCGGCGGCACGTGCGGTGAGCTTGTTCTTATCCAGCGCCTTGACGATCCGGACCGCCAGAAGGGCGCGGGCCTGCTCAAGGTCGGCGTTGGGCCGTCCGAGGTCCCGGAACACATTGCCGCTGCCGCGCACGATTTCCGTGTCTTCAATTTTTAGGTCGTCCGTTTTCACGACCTTCTTTTTCAGGTCTTTCTTGGCCATCACAGATTTTCCTTCAGTCGTTTGATCCGTTCCTTGATCCTGTCGACGTCCGCCTGCGGCGTCTTGATGCCGCTCTTCGACTTCTTCTGGAAGGCGTCGATCACGATCAAGTCCGGGCCGAGTTGCACGGCGTAGATCGTGCGGTAGGCATCGCCCCTGTGCTTGAGTGCGATCTCGAAAACGCCGCCATCGGCTCGCCTTGAACGGCTTGGCAAGTCGGCCTTGCCGCCCTCGGCGGCCATGGTCAGAGCCGCAAGCATCGTGGCTTGGGCTTGCGCCGGGAATTTCTCGAACTCCTTGCGGGCGGCTTTCGAACCACGAGATCGCACGGGTCTGCATGGAAAAGCATGTTGGCATGATTTGCCAAGATTTGTCTAGCCATCGAGCCGCGGGTCCGCACGGATGCGGCTGGCCGCTGCACTTTAGCACCCGCCGATCCGCAAGTGCGAGCCGTGGCGCGTCAGCAACGTGCCTATGGCGATCCTCGAAGCGATGAACGGCCACTGTGCGGCAAGGAGATGAAGTCCGGAGCCGTCGCGTCCGCAGTAGCTCGCAAGAGCGCAAGGCGGAAGCGAAATCCGGGGCGGCCAGAGACCGAAGACTGTTTAGTATAGCTTCGTACGCAAATGTTGCCGCGAAGGGGAAAGCGGCGATGATCGAAGCATCCTTACAAGCACGGCGGTCGGGGCGTTCCATCAGGCACGCGCATTTTGGTTGTTGGCACCGCTCCCAGCCGCGTTTTGATGAGCCCAAAAAACTGCGCGGCAACGATTTTGATTTCTTCTACGGCTCAGAAGATAGACTATATGTGGCAGTACTTGGATGAAATTTCACAGCAGATTGACGGCGCGAGGCTGTTCAATCGAACTGAGGTGAGTGTAAACGGGAAAAAGAAAATCGAGTTCACAGATACATCCTGAAGATTGCTGCAAGATGAAGTGCAAGATAAGTTTTTGCGTGAGCATCATCTATGGATGAAAGATGTTCTTCAGGTTTATGCTCGAAAAGTTGACATGAAGACTAGCGCGCAGAGATGACGCATTATGCCGGCCGGTCTTATCAGATTCGCACGGACTTCGTTGTCCGTACTGCAACGCGGCGACCGACAATAGATCACCTTGGCTTTTACAAGTAGAGATGCCGCAACATAACTTGATGCAACTCGATGATCAGCTTCAAAGCAATGCCTTCGCGGTAATCGTGAGCCTTAGAAAATGGCGCGAGGCGAATTTTGGCGCGGCGATATCTTTGGGCGGCAGTTCAGAGTTTTGCTGCTGCCGTCGCCATCCGGACGGAGCTGCTTCTCCGAAGTCAGATGTAATTGTCTATCGAAAGCTTCTGTCCGATCGCTAATTCGCGGGTCGTCATCCCTGGATTGCTACGAGGGTCACCAGTCCGCCAAAACGAAAACGGCCGGGCAATAGCCCGGCCATGATCTTGTTTTCAGAAACTGCCGCGCGTCGCCCTTACGCTTTCTTCTTCCTGACGAACAACGCCTTGACGTTGTCGATCAGCTCGATCTTGGCGCCGTGCTTGCGCATGATCACGCTCTGCTGCAGCACCGACAGGCTGTTGTTCCAGGCCCAGTAGATCACCAGCCCGGCCGGGAAAGTCGCCAGCATGAAGGTGAAGATCAGCGGCATCCAGTTGAAGATCATCGCCTGGGTCGGATCCGGCGGCGCCGGATTGAGCTTCATCTGCGCCCACATGGTGATGCCCATGATCACGCCCCAGGCGCCGACATGCAGGAAATGTCCGACCATGGGAACGGTGGTCGGATCGAACGGAATGAGGCCGAACAAGTTGAAAATATTGGTCGGATCGGGCGCCGAAAGATCGTGGATCCAGCCGAAGAACGGCGCGTGCCGCATTTCGATGGTGACGAACAGCACCTTGTAGAGCGAGAAGAACACCGGAATCTGGATGGCGATCGGCAGACAGCCGGCCAGCGGATTGATCTTCTCTTTCTTGTACAGCTCCATCAGCGCTTGCTGCTGCTTGGCCTTGTCGTCCTTGAAGCGCTCGCGCATCGCCGTCATCTGCGGCTGCACCGCCTTCATCTTGGCCATCGAGGCGTAGGACTTGTTGGCCAGCGGGAAGAACGCGGTCTTGATCAGCACGGTGACGATCAGGATCGCGATGCCGAAATTGCCGACCAGGTGGTAGATGTAGTCGATGACGAAGAACAGCGGCTTGGTGATGAAGTAGAACCAGCCCCAGTCGATCAGCAGATCGAAATGGTTGAGGTCGAGCTTCTTCTCGTAGTCGTTGATGACGCGGACTTCCTTGGCGCCGGCGAACACGCGCGCGTCCGCCGTTCCGGTGGCGCCGGGCGCAATGGTTCGCGCGTCGAGCAGGTAGTCGGTCTGATAGGTTTTGACGGTGCCGATTTCATCGGCCTTGAAATTGGCGATCACATGGGCGTCGGTTTTCGGCAGCAGCACCGCGGCCCAGTATTTGTCGGTAATGCCGAGCCAGGCGTTGGTGGCGTTGAAGGTGTTGATCTTCTTTTCGTCGATCGTCTTGTAGGTGACTTCCTTGGTGCCCTCGTCGCCGAACTTGCCGATCAAGCCTTCGTGCAAAATATAATAGCCCGCGCGTCTGCGGCGTGCCGTGACGCGAAATCAGCGCGAACGGAAACAGCGTGACCGGCTTGTCGGACTTGTTGGCCACCTCGTCCTTGATCGTGAACAGATACTTGTCGTCGACCGCGATGGTGCGGCGGAATTCGAGGCCCTGGCCGTTGTCGTAAGTCAGCGTCACCGGATGATCGATGCCGAGCGCGCCCGAGCCCGATTGCTTCCAAAGCGTGTCGGCGTTTGGCACGGCCACATTGGCGCCGGCGGCGTTGGTCCAGCCGAATTCGGCATAGAACGGCTCGGGACTGCCGGACGGCGACAGCAGCACGATCGGCGGCGATTTCGGGTCGACGGTTTCGCGGAACTTGACCAGCGCCAGATCGTCGAGGCGGCCGCCCTTGAGGTCGATCGAGCCTTGCACGCTCTCGGTCGTGATCGGGATGCGCGGCGAGGCGGCCAGCGCCGCGGCGCGGGTGGTGGGCGTGCCGACCGAAGGCGGCGCGGCCTGACCGGGTACCTGCGGCGCCCCGGGGACGCTGGGGGCCTGTGCCGGCTGGCCGGCGACGGCCGGTTTTTGCGGGTTCTGCTTTTGCTGCCAGTTGCTGCTGCGCCTGCAGTTGTTCCTGCCGTGCCTTTTCCTGCGGCATGGCGAAGAAAAACTGCC
Source organism: uncultured Alphaproteobacteria bacterium (assembly GCA_963825015.1). GTDB lineage: Bacteria > Pseudomonadota > Alphaproteobacteria > Rhizobiales > Xanthobacteraceae > Pseudolabrys. The sequence continues at coordinate 673,139 of CAWGRN010000008.1, forward strand.
AGACGATCAGCACAATGGCCGACAGCACGATGGCGAGGATGGTGTTCTTGTTGTCGGTCATCGGGATCCCGTATTGCCGCTGCGCCCCGCCTGCAATCGCCGCAACGCCGCCTCGAAGTCCTCGGCGATCCGGGCAAACGGCACCTTGAGCGCCGCGCGTCTGCCGACTAGCACATAATCATGTCCGTGCTGCATACGAGGGGCACCTGAGAGCCGCACGATTTCCTTCAGCCGGCGGCGGACCCGGTTGCGTTCGACGGCGTTGCCGACCTTCTTAGAAACCGTAAAGCCCAGGCGCACGGGTCCGTCATCGGCCCGCTTGCGCGCCTGCAGCACAAAAGCGGCAGCCGGCACCTTGATTCCGGTCGCCGCTGCTAGAAAGTCCGCCCGTTGCCTCAATCGTTCCATGGAAGCAAGCGCTGCGGCCGGGAGCCGCCGTCAGGCGCTAAGCCGCTTGCGTCCGCGCGAGCGCCGGGCCGCCACCACTTTGCGGCCGCCTTTGGTGGCCATGCGGGCGCGGAAACCGTGTCGGCGCTTGCGTACGAGCTTGCTCGGTTGATAGGTCCGCTTCACGATTAAATTCTCCGCAGGTCGCGCCGTGGCGGCGAGGGGGTCTAAAGCCGCCCCCCAAATCCGCCATGAAAACCCGAATTCGTCCGGATCGGCACGAGATTTGCGCGGCTTATAAGGGAGGGGCTCCGGCCCGTCAATGCGACTGGCCGTCCCGGCGGCCGGTCCTTTTGGCCCAGGTCACTTAGGCTCACAAGGCGGTGAGAACGGCCCGTTCCGGCCCCAGGCTCGTGTATACAGCGCGTATGGCCGTCAGCCCCCCTGCAACCAGCCCGCCGCGCTGTCTGTTCCGCCGGCTGATGCCCTTGATCGTAGTCGTTTTGCTCGCCGGTGTTGCCTATTACGCCCTCGGCCGCGGCGGGCTCTCGCTGGAGGCCTTGGTCCGCCACCGCACGGCCATTGGCGGTTTTGTGACCGAACACCGTGTCCTCGCCGTGCTCGCCTATATCGGGCTCTACATCGCCGCCGTCGCCCTCTCGGTGCCAGGGGCGGTGTTTCTGACCGTCAGCGGCGGTCTTCTGTTCGGGGTCGGGGTCGGCGGATCGGCCGCGGTGATCGGCGCCACGATCGGCGCGACGCTGATCTTCCTGGTGGCGCGCACGGCGCTCGGCGAGCCGTTGCTGCGGCGGGCGGGACCGCGGGCGGCCCAAGTTGGCGCGGGGTTTCCGCGACGACGCCTTCAGCTATCTGTTGTTCCTGCGGCTGGTGCCGGCCTTTCCGTTCTTTCTGGTCAACCTGGTTCCGGCCTTCGCCGGCGTCCGGCTCGGGCCTTTTGTCTTGCCGCGACCGCGCTTGGCGTCATTCCAGCGTCATTCGTCTATGCCTTCGCCGGGACCGGCCTCGACAGCGTCATTTCGGCGCAGAAGGATTCGTTCCAGGATTGCCTCGCCGCCGGCCGTGCCGATTGCCACCTGACCTTTGACCCGCGCGATATCCTGACGCCGGAATTGCTCGGCGCGCTGGTCGCGCTCGGTCTGCTCGCGCTGGTGCCGGTGGTCGTCAGAAGGCTGCGGGCGCGCCGGAGCGCGTCTTTATGAATTGCGCTATTGTTGAGAAAATCTGAGGACGATTTTGAGTGCCATGGCGGAAACACTGACACCCGACATTTGCGTGATTGGCGGCGGCTCCGGCGGCTTGTCGGTGGCCGCGGCCGCCGCTGCATTCGGCGTGCCGGTGGTGCTGATCGAGCGGCACAAGATGGGCGGCGATTGCCTCAATACCGGCTGCGTGCCGTCAAAGGCCTTGCTGGCGGCGGCCAAGCGCGCGGCGCTGATGCAAAACTCCGGCGCGTTCGGTGTGACCGCGCAGGGCGTCGCGGTCGATTTCGCCAAGGTGCACGATCATGTGCAACGCGTGATCGCCGCGATCGCGCCGGTCGAACTCGGTGGAGCGTTTTACCGGCCTCGGCGTGCGGGTCATCCAGGGCCACGCGAGTTTCAAAGATCGCAAGACGGTCGTCGTCGGCGATCAATACGAAATCCGGGCGCGGCGGTTTGTGATCGCGAGCGGATCGACGCCGGCCGTGCCGCCGATCCCCGGTCTCGACCAGGGGCCTTATTTCACCAACGAGTCGATTTTCAATCTCACGGCGCTGCCGAAGCACCTGATCGTGATCGGCGCGGGGCCGATCGGACTTGAATTGGCGCAAGCGTTCCGCCGTCTCGGCAGCGCGGTGACGGTGTGTGAAGCGGCGCAGCCGCTCGCCAAGGACGACCCGGAATGCGCGGCGATCGTGCTTGACCAGCTCGAGCGCGAAGGCGTCGTCCTGCGCAGCGGCGTGAAGGTCAGTCGCGTCGCGCTATGCAGTCGGCAGCGTCAGCGTGACGATCGAAGGAACGGACGGCGAAGAGACGCTCGAAGGCACGCATCTGCTGGTCGCTACCGGGCGCAAAGCCACGACCGCCGGGCTCGACCTGGAAGCAGCCGGGGTTGCTTATGACCGCTGCCGGCATATTCGTGAACCAGCAGCTCAAGACCGCCAACAAACGCGTCTACGCGATCGGCGACGCCGCCGCCGGGCAATTGCAGTTCACCCACGCCGCCAACTACCACGCCGGTCTGGTGATCCGGAATGCGCTGTTCCGTCTCCCGGTGCGCGTCAACAACGATGCGATCCCATGGGTGACCTACACCGAACCGGAGCTCGCCCAGACCGGCCTTAGCGAGGCGGCGGCGCGGAAGCGCGGTATAAAAATTCGTATTCTGCGCTGGCCGTATCACGACAATGACCGCGCCCAGGCCGAGCGCGAAACTCATGGCCACATCAAAGTCATCACCACCGCGAAAGGTAAAATATTAGGCGCCACCATCGTCGGCGCGCAGGCCGGCGAGTTGATTTCGACGTGGACCCTGGCCATTGCGCAGGGCCTGAACATCCGCGCCTTCACCGGCTTTGTGCTGCCTTATCCGACGCTCTCGGAAATCGGCAAGCGCGCGGCCATCGACTATTTCACGCCCAGTTTGACGAGCCCTTGGGTGCGGCGCATCATAGCTTGGCTGCGAATCTTCGGTTGAGGCAGGATTGGAACCGCAAACCGAGCCACCGAACGAACCTGTTGCGCCGGTCGCGCTGCGATCCGCAGCGCGCCTTCGCATCGGGCTTTCCGGCAAGCTGTTGTTCCTCACCATTCTGTTCGTGATGGTGGCGGAAGTTCTGATCTATGTCCCGTCGATCGCCAATTTTCGCGTGAATTGGCTCAACGATCGCCTGGCCGCCGCGCATACAGCCGCGCTGGTGCTCGATGCGGCGCCGAGCGGCATGGTGCCGGAAAGCCTGGCCAAGCAGATTCTCCAAAGCATCGGCGCGCGCGCCGTGGCGTTGAAGATGGGCGACCAGCGCCGTTTGCTTGCGGCCACCGATCTGCCGTCCAAGATCGAAAACGACATCGACATGCGCGACATGCCGTGGTGGCGCGCCACCATTGACGCATTCGAGGTGCTTTTCCTTGATCAGCCGGGTGACGTCATCCGGGTGATGGGACCGGCGCCGATGGGCGGCGATTTTCTCGAGATCATTCTCGAGGAGGCGCCGCTGCACAATGCGATGCTGAAGTTTTCGGTAAACATTCTGCTGCTGTCGCTGGCGATTTCCGGCATTACCGCGTCGCTGGTGTTCTTCGCGCTGCATTACTTGCTGGTGCGCCCCATGGGGCGCATCACCGCCAACATGGTCGCGTTTCGCGCCGATCCGGAAAACCGGTCGCTGATCATTGCCGAGTTCCGGTCGGCAGGATGAAATCGGTACGGCGGAAGAAGAGCTCGCCGCCATGCAGCGCGAACTCGCATCGATGCTGCACCAGAAAAACCGGCTGGCGGCGCTCGGCCTCGCCGTGTCGAAGATCAATCACGACCTGCGCAATCTGCTGGCGTCGGCGCAGCTGTTTTCCGACCAGCTCTCGAATCTGCCTGACCCGAAGGTGCAACGTTTCGCGCCGAAGTTGATGCGGGCGCTCGAGCGCGCCATCGCGTTCTGCCAATCGACTTTGTCCTATGGCGCCGCGCAGGAAGCGCCGCCCGAACGCAAGACCATCGAAGTCGAGCCGCTGATCGAGGAAGTGTACGAGGCGCTCGGTCTCGGGCTCGACGTGCCGATCCGCTGGATCGTGGCGGTGGAGCGCGGCCTGACCGTGGAGGCCGATCACGATCAGTTGTTCAGGGCGCTGGTCAATATCGCGCGCAACGCGGTACAGGCGCTGGAGGCGCGCGGCGCCCGCGATCCCGCCCGCGACCAGATCCGCATTACCGGCCGGCGCGAGGGCGCCGTGGCGGTCATCGAAGTGTCCGACACAGGACCGGGCGTCTCGGAAAAGGCGCGAACCCATATGTTCCAGGCGTTTCAGGGCTCGACGCGTTCCGGCGGCACCGGCTTGGGCCTGGCGATCGCTGCTGAATTGGTGCGCGCGCATGGCGGCGACATCCGCCTGGTGCCGGGCACCATCGGAGCGACTTTCAGCATTACCATTCCCGACCGCGCGGTCGATCTCAATTCCCGCCGCGGCGTGCGCGCTTTGGGCTAAAGCGCACGGGAACATAGGCCTGTCTTGCGGTGTTCATCCCACAAGGGCCTCGCGCGTCTTCAATAAAGGATATTTGCATGGCTCCGTCGCCGGTGAGTTTGCTTGCACTCGCCACCGCGGTACCCCCGCATCAACTCGAGCAATCGGCCGTCGCCGATTTCGCACGCCGCATCTATGCGAAGCCCTTTGCCCGCTATCCGAAGCTTGCCGACGTGTTCGTCAATGCCGGGATCGAACGGCGCTATTCGGTGCGACCATTAGAATGGTTTGATCGGGCCCATGACTGGACCGAACGAACGCAAGCCTATCTTGACGGCGCCAGCGCGCTGTTCGTTAAGGCCGCGCAAGCAGCGCTCGACCGTGCCGGCATTTTGGCCAGCGACGTCGATGTGATCGTGACTGTCTCCTCGACCGGCATTGCGACGCCGAGTCTGGAAGCGCGGGTCGGCGCGCAACTTGGGTTCAGGTCGAACGTGGTGCGCGTGCCGGTCTTCGGTCTCGGTTGCGCCGGCGGTGTCTCTGGCCTGTCTATCGGCTCCCGGCTGGCGCGTGCCGTGCCGGGCGAAAATGTCCTCGTGGTCGTGGTCGAGCTGTGCACATTGGCTTTCCGTTCGGACCGCAGCGCCAAGGCCGACGTGATTTCGTCCGCGCTGTTCGGTGATGGTGCTGCCGCGGTTGTGCTGCGTGCCGAGCATGACGACACCGGATTGCGTATTGGCGCCAGCGCCGAACACATGTGGCCCGGCACGCTCGACATCATGGGCTGGACGGTCGACCCGGTTGGATTTGGCGTCGTGCTGTCGCGCTCCTTGCCGCGTTTCGTCGAACAGCGGCTGGCGGCGCCCGCCCGCCGATTTGTAAATGCCGCAAAGCTGATTGCGCCACAGTTCATCTGCCATCCCGGCGGCGCCAAGGTCCTCGATGCGATCGAAACCGCGCTCGAACTGCAAAAGGGCACCTTGCGCGATGAACGCGAAGTCTTGCGCGGCCATGGCAACATGTCGGCGCCGAGCGTGCTGTTCGTGCTCGATCGCGTGCTCAAACGCGGCTTGCGCGGATCGGCAGTGCTTTCGGCGCTGGGGCCCGGATTTACCGCAAGCTTCCTCGCGCTTGAGGCGGCATAGGGCCATCCATGGGGGAGGGAGCCTGGCTGATTGCGTTCCTGATCGTGCAACGGCTTGCCGAGCTCGGCCTGGCGCAATGGAACACCATGCGGTTGCGTGCCGCCGGCGGGGTCGAATTCGGCGCCGCTCATTATCCGCTGCTGGTCGCTCTGCATGCCTTCTGGCTGCTCGGTTTGTGGATTTTTGGCCACGGCCGCAGCGTTGATCCGATCTGGCTCGTCGCCTTCGTGATATTGCAGGCCGGCCGGGTGTGGGTCATCGCGAGCCTCGGCAGACGTTGGACCACCCGTGTGATCGTCATGCCGGGCGCCGCACCGGTCGCGCGTGGACCCTACCGCTGGCTGCGGCATCCGAATTACCTGATTGTCGCTCTGGAAATCGCCGTGGTTCCGCTGGCGCTGGGTTTGCCGCTATTCGCCCTGGTGTTTTCGCTCGCCAATGCCGCCCTGCTCGCCTATCGCATCCGTATCGAGAATCGGGCGCTGGCCTGGGCCATGCGAGCCGCCCCACATAAAGCGGCGTTAACACCGGCAACCCTTGCCAATGGATACCCAAGGCGATAGCTATGCCCCCGGTTCCGCGGCCCGTTTTGTCGGCAGCGGTGTCTGCGCCCGTAGCTCAGCTGGATAGAGCACCAGACTACGAATCTGGGGGTCGGGAGTTCGAATCTCTCCGGGCGCGCCATTCTTTAAGTGGATTCAAGGCGCCGGTAGCTCAGCTGGATAGAGCATCAGACTTCGAATCTGAGGGTCAGGGGTTCGAATCCCTTCCGGCGCGCCAAATCTCCACCAGTCCGAATGAAGCCGCGAACACGAGCCCGTGAGTGACATCGACACTGCAGTCGTGGATAGTCTGAAAGTGCTTGATCCCGGACGGCCGATTAGAGAAGCGACCAAATTTGCGGCATAATGAAATGACGCAAGGTGCCAAGAGAAAGTCCAGCACGCCTTAGCTGGCGATGCTCCAGCTCGTCTCCGTCGGAGAAGTTTCGGCGTCACATCTCAATTTTTTGGCACAGAGCTCAGGCTGCTTGGGCTTTCGCCTTGACCGGCACCAGGCGCTCGCTTCCGAGCGCGGCCTGCGCGCTTGACGCTTCCGCTTCGTGATATTCGGCGTCCTCGTTGACCTGCCAGATGTCGTAGATGCGCTCGCCGGCCAGGATGTTGCGCGCGGTCAGCATCGCGGTCATCATGGCGTGATCCTGATTGTTGTATTTGTGCATGCCGTTGCGGCCGACCAGATGCAGGGTCGGATAGCTCTGCTCGAGGTCGAGCCGGATCATCGTCCACGTGGTCGCGGTAGTCGTCGTCATAGACCGGATAGGCCTTGGGCTGGCGCACCACGCAGCCGTCGACCACGTCGTCGGCCGACGATCAGGCCGATCTTGGCGATCTCGCGCTTGGCGAGCGCGATCAGTTCCTCGTCCGGCATGGTCCACAGGCCGTCGCCCTCGAAGCAGAAATATTCGAGGCCGAGGCAGGTCATGCCGGCCGGCACCATCTCCGGCGACCACGAGCGGAAATTCTGCACCCGGCCGACCTTCACCGACGGATCGTGGATGTAGATCCAGTTGTCGGGAAACAGGTCCGGTCTTGTTCGACCATCAGCGCGACGGTGAGGAAGTCGCGATAGCGCAGCGCGCGCGCGTGCAACAGCGAGATCGGCTGCGGCGTGAGTCTTTCGACCAGCTCGCGCACCGGCGCCGAGCTGATGACGTGGCGCGCCGTGTAGGTCTCGCTGCGGCCGTCGGCGGTCGCAACCTCGATGTTCCAGAGCTTCCGGCCGTGATCATAGGAAAGTCGCGCAAGCTCGCGGCCCATCAGGATCCGGCCGCCGCGCTCCTCGATCTTGCGCCGCGCCGCCTCCCACATCATGCCGGGACCCTTGCGCGGATACTGGAAGCGTCTCGATCAGCGTCTTGACGACGTCGCCGCCGCCGCTTTGCGGCTTGCGTCCGAACGAACGCTTCAGCGCGTTCATCGACGGCGACGCGAGATCGAGTCCCTTGATGCGCTGCGCCGCCCAGTCGGCGGAAATCTCGTCGCACGACATGCCCCACACCTTCTCGGTGTAGGTCTTGAAGAAGATCTGAGAACAGCCGCTCGCCGAACTGGTTGCGCACCCATTCGTGGAAGGTGCGCGGCGATCTCGATCGGAAACACCTTGGCGTAGGCATAGGACAGCATGCAGGCGGCGCTGGTGAAGATGCCGAGATTGCGCAGCGCCTCGAAGGCGCTCAGCGGATAGGAATAGAACTTGCCGCCGTAGTAGATGCGCGACAGCCGCGGCCGCGTCGATGAAATCGTCGGGCAGGATCTCGTGCCACAGGTCGACCACTTCCTTGCGACTTGGAGAAGAAGCGGTGGCCGCCGATGTCGAACAGGAAGTCCTTGTAGCGCACGGTGCGGCTGATGCCGCCGACATAGACCGGGTCCTTCTCGATCACGATGACGGACGGCGTTTCCTTGGTCAGGCAATAGGCGGCGGTGAGACCGGCGGGCCCGGCGCCGATCACAAAAACATCTGCATCTGTTGTCATGCGCGCGCCACCCTCGGGAAGGCCGCATAGTGTGCAGAGCTTCGTTAACGTGAGGCTTAGCCGGCTCTATTGCGATCCGGTGTCTTGAAGGTTAATGAAACCTCAACGCCCGTACATGAGCGCGTCAGCCGGCAGATTTCTCGGCAAGCACCGCCACCTCTTTGGTCCCGTAAGACAGATAGGTCAGGCTCCACTGCCGGCTTTCCGATATTTCCTTTAGTGCCTTGAAGCCGCCGGTTCGCCAATTGGGAAAGCCGAAGTAATCGTCAAAGTGAATGATCAAGCCATGCTCGACGTAACTGGAACAGAGTTCCAGGGCGTCGACCGTTGCATCGTAAGTATCGCAATCGACATGCACGAGAAGTGGAATACCGGAGCCGGGGTTCTCAGTTTTCCATCGCGGTCCTGACTCGGCGAACCAGCCCTTCACCAGCGCGACATTCCGTCGAACCCGCGGCAGCTTGCCGTCGAGACCGTAGGTTCCCTCGGGCGCCATGCCGCTCCAGTTTTCCCGCAAGCCTTCAAAGCTGTCGAAGCCTACAAAGTTCAATTCGGGAAATTTCTTGGCCTGGTAGTTGATCATGCCGCCTTTGTAGACCCCGAACTCCATGATAAATTTTCGGGGCGGAAACCGCCGCTTCGCCTCCATGATCGACAGGCTGAGACCCTCGAAGCGATCGAGAAACGAATAGGCCTCTTTCATGTTTTCTTTGGCGTGATTGAACGAGTTGACGACGGCCTCCTGCCGCATCAGGGCCGGCACCGACTGCGGCAGCGCCCGCTCGGCGACGTAGCGCGCAAACGACGCGACCACGTTGGAAAACCAGACCTCCGCCCGGGTGCCGATGCGTGTCATGCGAAACTCACCTTCAGGAGCAAAGCCGTGTCGGCCTGGGCAGCATTCTAGCCCGCTATTTCTCAATTTTTCCTATGCGGCGGAAAGTGCCGGAAATGCTGCGGCTAGGACTTGTTTAACGGGTGCCATGCACAGTGGCGCCATGTTTGCGCCCGACCGTTCAGACGCGCCCACGCAGGATGGAGACAGCGCGGGCGAGGCCCGCGCCAACCGGCGCATTTGCGCCTTCGTCCTCCTGCTGTTCATGGTCGCCGCGACCTTCAGCGGCATGCGCAAGGACGTGACGCGCGGCTTCGACGAGTTGGCGCACGCGTCCTATGTCGCGCATATCCAAAGCACCGGCGAGATCTGGCCGGCCTTCGATAACATGCGGCTCATCGATGCGGCGAGCTTCCGCTTCACCGCGGCACTGAACTATCTCAATCATCCAGCGCCCTATTATGTGCTGCTGGCGCACCTCGGCCCCAGGCTCGAAGGCCATCCCGAAGCCATCGTTATTCATAGACTGATCAATGTCGTCCTGGTCGCGATCGGCTTTGCGGCCTTGATGGCGGTCGGACTGGTGGCGCGGCTGCCGCGGCTTTTGCTTTATGCCTATATCGTGCCGCTCGCCTGCATCCCGATCCTGGTGCCGCTGGCCGGCGCCATCAACAACGACAACCTGGCTTTCTGCGGCGGCGGCATTGCCACGCTGGCGGCGTGGCGGCTCATGATATCCGGCAGCCGCGCTTCGTTGCTGGCCGCGCTCCTGGGCGTCGTCGTCGCGTCATGGGCAAAGATGACCGCGCTGCTGCTGACCGGCGGATTGCTCGGCGGCGTTCTGCTGTGGATGATGTGGCGCGGGCGGTTCCAGGCGCGATGGATCGCGCCGATCGCGATCGCGGCGCTGCTGGCCTGCGCTCCTTACATCGCGCTGTTCATCCAGTACGGCAGTCCGGCGCCGGCCACGGCCGGGCAGACCGCGATGCTGACGGCAGGCTCCCACGCCACCGGCTGGGATATTGCGCCGCGGATGCCGCCTGGAGCTTATGCGGTGCATTTCGTCTCTGAGTTTGTCGCCGAATGGATGCCGGCGCTTGGCACGCGCAATGCGCTGAACTACGCGGCGCTGGCGCTTCCCCTCGCGGCGATCCTGTGCGGCTTTGCCGGGCTGGTGGTTTCGATCAGCCGCATCGCGCGCGGCAACGAAGGTCCGATCGATATTATCGTCGCCGCAAGCGCGCTGGCCTTCGCGGTCACGTTCGCGATCCACGGCGTCTTCAGCTATCCGTATCATCTCACCTTCGGCTGGATGACGTCGGCCTATCCGCGCTACTATTTGCCGCTGGCGGCGCTTGTTCCGCTCGCCGGGCTGTCATTGCTTGCGGCGATCAAACAGCCGCGCGCCCGCGCCATATTAATTGGGTTCCTAATTGCTGCCCCGGTCGTATTTCGTTTGTTCGGCGCACCATTCGGATAGGTTTTATGCGTGCGTTTTGGGTCGATTTGTTGAAGAGTTCCTTTGGCGGGTCGGCATGCGATCTCGCGCGCGATATCACGGGCGCCTTCTTGGATGGAGCGCGGAACCTTCCTCGCCTAGGTGTTCGGGCAGCACGTAGGATGGCCGCCTGCGCAACATCGGCGACCGCCGTTGCGCCCGCTGACAAGCGATTTTAGTGCTTGTCGGCGATCAGACAACGCCAGGCTATTGTTTGCGGCCACGCCCGCTACTAGAATTGCAATAAGAACCCGTGCTCGATGGGCCGCGGGCTGTCCTTCAGCAAAGGGGCGCTGAGGCGATTTGGGTGCTGGCAGCGGGGAGTCAGTGGGTGGGGTTTCATTTTAATCGTTGTGTATTTGTGTGGCTGCGGGCGGCTCTGCTGGCCTCGTCGGCCTTGACCGCCGTGGCGGTGCCGGCGGCGGCCCAGGACGCGACCTGGCTCGCTACGCCGGCGACCAACAATTTCAACACCGATGCTAACTGGTCGTCCGGAGTGACGCCGACTGGCACCGCGGCCTTCGGCCCATCGACCCAAACGAATTTGACGGTGTCGTCGGCCAACGTCGAATTCGTTGCAATTTAATTCTGGCGCTGCGGCCTACACATTCACGACAGGTCTTTTTTCGACCTTCGTTATTTCCGGTGCCGGCATCATCAATAATTCATCGAACACACCAACGTTCAACGTCTCGTTCAGTTTGCTCGAATTCGACAACAGCGCCAGTGCCGGCAACGCCATTATCAATGCCGACGGCGGCAACGTGACGTTTACCGGAACATCGACCGGCAGCAACGCGCGGATCACCACTAGCAACTTCGGGCTTACGTCATTTACCGACAATTCTACCGGTGGCAACGCGACCATTACGGCCGATACTGGCGGTAAAACTCAATTCAGTTCCAATGGCGACGGCGGCAATGCTCAACTCATCGCCAATGGTACCGGCGTCATCGATTTTTCCGGGACCACCGGTTCAGCGAACAACAACAATGTCAGCGCAGGATCGATAGCGGGGTCTGGCACTTTCAATCTTGGCAGCAATAAACTGACGGTCGGCAGCAATAATCTCTCGACGTCGGTGAGCGGCACGATCAATGACGGCGGCGGCTACGGCGGTACCGGAGCCTCGCTGGTCAAAACCGGAACCGGCACGCTGACGCTGTCGGGCACGAACACCTATTCGGGCGGTACCACGTTCGCCGGCGGAACGGTATCTGTGTCGGCGGATGCCAATCTCGGCGCCGCGTCGGGCGGGCTTACGTTCAACGGCGGCACGCTTCAAGTCACCGGCACAGGTTACACTTCGACCGCCCGCTCTATCACATGGGGATCCGGCGGCGGCGGTTTCGATATCGCAGATGCCGCTAATACGTTTGCGGTGACGCAGAGCCTTACCGGCACTGGCGGTCTGACCAAGCTCGGCGCCGGCACGCTGGTGCTCTCGGGCACCAATACCTATTCAGGCGCCACCAACGTTAATGCCGGCACGTTACGGGCCGGCTCGCCCAATGCCTTCAGCCAAACCAGCGCGATGACGGTTGCGTCCGGCGCTATCCTCGATCTCAACAGTCACGACCAGTCGGTCGGCTCGCTGGCCGGCAGCGGCAACGTGACGCTCGGATCGGCCACGCTCACGGCGGGCAGCGACAACAGCAACACGACCTATTCCGGCACGATGTCCGGCACCGGTGGATATACCAAGACCGGCAGCGGCACGACCACGCTGTCGGGAACCAACACCTATACCGGCGCGACCAATGTGACCTCGGGCGGCCTGGTGGTCAACGGCTCGATCGCCTCGAGCGCGGTGACGATTTGGTCTGGCGCCTATGTCGGCGGCACCGGTACGCTGGGGTCAACTACCGTCAATAGCGGCGGCACGCTGGCGCCCGGCAATTCAATCGGCACCATCAATGTCAGCGGTAATCTGACGTTCAACAGCGGCAGCAATTATTCGGTCGAGGTTTCTCCGACGGCCGCGGATCGCACCAATGTCAGTGGTACCGCGACGCTCGCCGGCACGGTCAATGCGAGCTTCCAGCGCGGCAACTATGTGAAGCGCAACTACACTATCTTGTCGGCGACAGGCGGGCGCAGCGGAACGTTCGACAGCCTCACCACCTCCGGCCTCGGGTCTGGCTTCAGCGCCAGCCTCGGCTACACCTCGACCGACGTGACGCTCACCCTCGACGCCATCCTCGGCCTCAGCGGCGGACTCAACGTTAATCAGTCGAGTGTCGCCAATTCGCTCAATGACTATTTCAACAACGGCGGCGCCTTACCGTCGGCTTTCGTCAATGTGTTCGACCTCACCGGCAGCAATCTCGCCAGCGCGCTGACGCAAATGTCGGGCGAAGTTGGCGTCGGCGGCGCTTCGGCCGGTTTTCAGTCGATGGACCAGTTCCTGGCGCTGATGATCAATCCGTTCGGCGGTGCGCCCGGCGGTATCCAGACAACGTTCGGCAATGCGCGCGGCTTTGCTCCCGAGGCGCCGGTGTCACCGCAGGCGGCGGCGGCCTATGCGGCGGTGACGCCGAAGCAGATGGCGACGGTCAATGAGCGATGGGGCGTCTGGGGATCAGCCTATGGCGGCTCGAACAATGCCAATGGAATTGGCGAAATTGGCTCGCATGAGGTCAAGGGACGCAATTACGGCATCGCGGCCGGCGCGGACTATCATGTCAACGCCGACACCGTGATTGGCTTTGCGCTCGGCGGCGGCGGCACCAATTGGGGATTGAGCGACAGCCTCGGCAGCGGTCGCAGCGATTTGCTCCAGCTCGGCGTCTATGGCTCGCGGCGGTTCGGCCAAGCCTATGTCGCGGCGGCGCTCGGCTATGCCGGGCATAATATGACAACCGACCGCACGGTGACGGTCGGCGGCGGCGATCAACTCCACGCCAGCTTCGACGCGCAGAATTTCGGGGGGCGGCTCGAGAGCGGCTACCGTTTCGATACGCCCTATGCCGGCATCACGCCCTATGCGGCGCTGCAAGCGCAGACTTTTATAACACCGGCCTATGGCGAGAGCGCGACCTCCGGATCGGGCGACTTCGCGCTTTCATACAGTGGCAAAGCGGCGACCCAGGCCCGCAGCGAACTCGGCGCCTGGATCGACAAGGTGACGGCGCTCAACTCGAATGCCTTGCTGACGCTGCGCTGGCGCGCCGCCTGGGCGCATGACTATTCGAGCGGCCCCAGCGTCAACGCCGCGTTCCAGGTTTTGCCGACGGCGAACTTCACCGTGTACGGCGCATCGCCGGGTCATGATGCGGCGCTGCTGTCGGCCGCCGCGGAAGTGCGGCTGACAAACCACGTCACGCTCGGTGCGAAATTCGACAGCGCGTTTGCGCGCGGATCACGCAGCTATGCCAGCACCGGAAGCGTCCGCTACGTCTGGTGAAGGCTGATCTTGTGCCAAAAGCCGCGAGCGAGGCCGCTCGGGGCGTCAATAGGACAGGAATCCAAACTGTCCACTATCCCAGAAAGTGCACGCCGAGTCGCGAAAGTGCGTAGGCTGCCAAACGTGACGGTGGCGGGCTACACCTCGTTCGTCTTGCAGGAAAGCCATAAAATCGTCAGCATCCACGCCAATTTGGGAGTCATCCGAGGAATCCTAGTTAAGCGATGCCGGGGTGGAATTTTCGGTCGTTTCGGGGGTTTCCGTCATTAGGTAGCCTGGCGTCAGAAGCCGGGCGGTTATGTGTTGGGGGGCGATATGGGTAAGGTGCGGCAGACACTGGCATTGCTCGGCCTTGGACGTCTTTGTTCTTGCTCCGAGCGGCAGCGAGGCGGCGAGTTCGGCCTTCAATTGGTCCGGATGGTATGTGACCGGCAGCGCGGGCTGGGGCTGGCGCAGCAAGAACGACTATCCCCCGGATTCTTATTACATCGGCCTCGGCGCCAACTTTTCCGCCGGCGGCTATGGCGGGTCGAGCGGCAGCGGCACGGCGCGCCACGACGGCTTCAGCGGCGCCTTCGGCGCCGGCTATAACTACCAATTCGGCAATACCATCATCGTTGGCGCGGAATACGAGTTTCTCTACGCCGACCTGCAAACCAATCCCACCAGCGCAAGCACGTCATTCACCAATGGCCCCGGGATCTTTGCAACCGGCTATGCGGTGTCGAACTACGATACGGTCGACGGCGACAGCAATCGCTGGTACGGCATCGCGCGTGCGCGTATCGGCCTGCCGGTCCTTGACCGGACCTGGGTTTATGCCACCGGCGGCGCGGCCTATCGGCTGCATTACGCCAGCACGTCGCCCGTCGTCACAACTTACACCTATGTTTTCGGCGGCGGCACCACCACCTCCACGGCAGTCTATCAAGGCTACAACACGTCGCATGCATGGGGCTGGGTCGCCGGTCTTGGCTTCGAATATGCGGTGATGGATAACTTGTTCCTGCGCGCGGAGTGGCTGCACATGGATTTTGGAACCGCGATGTATCTCGATCCGGTGGCCACTGCGCTGACCGGAACCCCGAAGCTGCTGTCATTCAAGCGCACCGATGACATCGTGCGTTTGGGCGTCACCTATCGGTTCTACGGCGGTGGTGCGACCTACTAACAGCGCTTTGTTACTGGCGCAGAACAACTGCCGACGACCAGCAGACATTAGGCTCCGCGAAAGACGGTCCCGCTGCCGACTTGTTCGCCAGTACCGACCAGCCATGCGCTTATGACGATGACCCGCGCGAAGCCGATGGAGCCTGCCAGCACGATGGCAAGGATCGGATCGTTGCTCCAAAACAGCAAGGCCGAAGCGGCAAGGCCGACCGAAATGACGTTGACGGTCAGCAAGCCGCGCTGACGGCCGGCCAGCGTCGCAATATCGATGAGCGGGGCGGTTGCGGCGATGCCAGCTTGGAATAGTGCAACCACCGGCAGGACGGTAAGAGCCATATGCCAGCTCGGCGCGAGCTGGAGACTGTTGAGTGTTAGACCGCCAAGCGAGATTGAACCGAACACGAGGGTCGCAATTGTCGCCGGGAGCAGAAACATGCCCGGTGATAAACGGCGGGTACCGTCGCGGTTGCGATCGGCGACCTCTTTCATGAGGATCGGACTAACCGACGAATTGGTCAGGAATGTCGGGACGTCGAGCATACGAAACAAAAGCGCCAGCGTGCCGGCCAGAATTCCATTCGATAGTCCCGGTAGAAAAAACAGCGGCGTTGTCGCGAACAGAAATGCGGAAGCCGCGGCGGTCAGATTGAGCGTGGGCAGTCCGACGTTCCACGCCGCAAGCTCTCGAATTTTCCGCAAGCGAATTTGCCGCAGAAACGACGAGCGAAATGCGCGCCGCTCGCTGAAGCAGACGCAAGCGGCGGCGATCAGGTGACCGAAAAAGTCGGATATGACGAAGGCCAATAGTGGATTGTGCCCATGATATATGAGCCAAATCAGTATGACGGGTTGCGCGATCGTGTGCGGGAGCAACGCTTTTACGGCGCGATCGTAGCGCCCATAGCGCGTGGCCAAGGTCAGTCCGAGCCGCAGCCAGGCGCGCGCGAACAACGATCCGGCAAAGAATATGGCGACATGTGTGACGAATAGATGGTTGACCGCCAGCGCGACCAGCAGGGTCGTAACGACGACGAAGGCACCGGTGATGGCGCAGAGGTGGACGGCGTCGGCACATTGCCGCTCGTCATGGGCAGCGACAACGAGCAATTCGTAGCGCCCGAAGACGGCCAGTGCGGCAAGGCTGATCGAAGCGAGATAAATGCCGAGATTGGCAAAAACCTGAACCGGACAGAGCCACAGCGCGACAATGAATCCCGCCGCGGAGAAGACACGGACAATCAGCAGATAAAGCGCGAGCCAGGAGATCTTGTTCAAGAGGCCGAGGAGCGGCAGCCGCGGCGTATAGGCTGAGCGCGCCGCAAGACATCTGCTGCCTGCTGGGGTGCGCAACCTTGGCAGTGGATTCCATGACCGACATGAATGATCCGCCGGAATCCCCACACCCCCACGGGCTTCCAATGGATCAATGAAGCGGGAACTTGGTTAATTCTGCGTTAACAATAGGGTTTAACTAGGGTATCGGGCGAGGTATTACATTGACTTGAGTCAAATAGCGCCGGATTGTCCGAGGTCAGCGTGCAACGCGCGAACGATGGTCAGGCGCCGCGCCACACGCCTTCGAACGATCATCCGGCGCGTGCACAACCGGCGAGCACCCGGTCGGCTTCCGCAATGGCGCAGAACACATGATAAAATGTGCTGGCCGGCATATGGACGGTCAAGGCGCGGCCATTCTCGTCGAACTGGTCGGTCCATCCTCCGGCATATGGCGTGTCGAGATAGTGATCGGTGAGGGCCTGCAAGGCCGCTACCGCTTTACCGGCAGCGCCCGGCGTGCCGACTTCTACTTCGGCGATCCAGGCCTTGGCTAATTCCGTCTGCGGCCAGGTGCGGCGCGAGCTTCGCCGCACCGGTCCGTTGCGGTCGGCTTCGTCGATCAGCAGGCCGGTTTTCGGATCGCGCCACCGCAGCGCGGATTGCAATAACGTGGCCGCCAGCGGCCCCGGCGGCAGGCCGCGCAGGCGTTCGTAGCGGCGCAGCAGCCAGGCCCATTCAGCCTGATGCCCGGGTTCGACGCAATCGCCGTCTGCGCCGGGAACGAGCGTCCAGGCATCGGTAAAATATTCGCCCAGCGTATTGGTTTGCCGATCGAAAAATTTGTCGTTCATCATTGCCAGCAGTCTTTGCGCGCGCGCCATCGCCTGCGGATGCGCGATCGTGTCGTGCATCGCCAACATGGCCTCGAATGCGTGCATGTGCGGGTTCTGCCGCCGCGGCTGACTTGGCGGAATTCCCTCGATGAAACTGCCGTCGCTGGCGGTGAGATGAGCATCGAGGAAGGCGAGGGCGTCGTCGAGCTGCGCGCGGATTTGAGCGTCGCCGTCACTTTCGCCGCCCGTCACGTCGTAGACCACCAGGTTCACCGCCGTCCGGCCCCTCCCGGCAACCGGTACTCGATCTTCGTCACCGGGTTGAACGGGTTGGGGTAGTTCTGTCCCAGGCTCGCGCTGCGCACCGGCACGTACACCACCGCCGTCTCATAGATCAGCCCCGCGTCCCCTTCCAACCGGTACACGTACTTCGATCCCTCTTCCACCGTCGTGTCCATCCAGCGAACCTCTCCGTCCGACGTCACGCCCACGGCACTCGCCACCTGCGGAACGTCCCCGGCACCTGCCCGTCACCTCCGCGCGGCTCACCTTGAAGAGGCGCCGGCTGCGTCGTCCGGAACGATCCACTCCAGTTCCCCCCCGCCCGGGCGCGACCGGAACGCACGCCCCCCACCGGGGTCGGGACCACCGTGGTCGACGTTGCCGTCGTTGAAGCAGATTGCCGTGGAAGCGCGGCCACGGCGTCTTCTGCGGATTGTACGTCGCCCGGGAAATCCCACACGTAGACCGTCTTGTCCCAGCCCGCCGCAATCATGTCGACGTCACCGTCCTCGTCGACGTCGGCCACGCGCGGTGTCGCGCGCACCGCGTCGCCGAGGGCGAGCGGGAATCCGTCAGGAGTTGGCCGGTCGCATTCCACGCGTTGATGATACTTCGTCTCGTCGCCCAGCACGACGTCGAGTGCACCATCGCCGTCGATGTCGGCGATCACGGGCGAGGACTCCGTGTAGAGCTGGCTCGCGTACACCACCGGCCAGCCCGGCAGATCGGTGCCGTTCCAGTGCACGGCGTACAGGTTGCGGTTCTTGCTCGGGATCACGACTTCGAGCTTGCCGTCGCCGTCAAGATCGCCCAGCGCGGGCGACGGCCCGAAGCTCAGTGGTTCTGGAAGTAGCGGTACCACATGGTGGTACCGTCTTGGTGAGCGCGTAGACGTTGCCGCTTGGTCGCACACGACCATCTCGAGGTCGCCGTTGTCCGTCGATGTCGCCGATCGCGGGGCTGCCCGAGATGTCGGGACTGAACTTCTTCGGCCAGCCCGGGCAGCTGGTGCCGTTGCTGTTCAGCACGAACAGCGAATCGCCCTGCGTCCCCACCACCATCTCGTTGACGCCGTCGTTGTCGAGGTCGCCGATGGCGGGACAGCGTGTACTGGTACGCGCACCCGGCGAACTTGCGGAACACGCCGTTGGTCGCGCGGGTTGTGGTCGCCGTCGCGGCACTCGGTGCCGTCGGGATTCCACACGTACAGCACGCCCTTCTCGTCGATCGCGATCACTTCCTTCTCGCCGTCGTTGTCGATGTCGCCCGCCACCAGGCCGGCGCGGATCGGGTTCAACACCGTCCGCGGCCAGCCCGCGATCAGGTTCCCCGGTATAGTTGAAGACGAACACCTGCTTGGTGTCGCGCGACGCGGCGAGTATCTCGAGGCCCGGCACCGCGTCGATGTCCGCGAGGGCCGATGTGCGACACGAACGAGCTGCCCAGCGTGCTGAACAGCGCCCCACGTCTGCGCGTTGCGGTCGCCGTCACGAACCTCGACGCCGTCGTGGTGCCACGCGTAGATCTTGCTGTCGCCCTGCACGATCTCGAAGTTGTTGTCGCCGTCGATGTCACCCACCACCGGCGAGCTGACGGTTTCCGCGGCCATCGCGATCGGCCAGCCTTCCACCTGCTTCGGGTTGGTGCTGCCGCTGAACTCGGCGGAAGGCGCGCTCTCGTTGCCCGATGCATCGACGGTGGTCACGCGCTCGTAGTAGCGCGTGGTGGGTTGGAGCCCGACGCTGAGAAAAGTGGTGTGCCGGACCGGGTCCGTCGTTGCCACGGCGTACGGCCCACCCGGCGAACGGGGACGATAGCACGCGGTAGGCGACGACGTCGGTCGACGCGCTGGCGTCCCAGGTGATCTGAAGGCGGTCGGCGCCCAGGCTCGGGTCGAACAGCACGGTGATGGGTGGCGCGGGGGCGCGCAGCTCGAAGAGCTTCGTCCATACCTCGCCGTACACATCGGTGACCTCGAGTTTGAGCGTGTGTGGCGAAAGAACACTGCTCTCGCGCAGGAGGAACCCGTCGGCGTTCTCGGCGGCGCCGATCGTGGGCAGCTCCGGGTAGGCATCCACGCTGTCGGTGAACACGAACGCGCCGTCCACGTCCGTCAACCGGGCGCTGAGCCCGTGCGCGGCGCCGGTCCCGAAGTTCTTCAACTGGTAATAGAGCCGGAAGTTCTCCCCGGCGTCGACCACACCGTCGCCGTCGCCGGTGGCAGAATCGTCGATGCGCAGGACGACGAACTCCAGCCGCGGCGAGTGCACCAGGCGGGTGAAGCGGTCCGTCCACTTCGCAACGCCGTTCTCGCGCATCTCGAGCGTGAACAGCGACCGGGAGTTCGTCGGGCAGCGTGTCGTCGATGCGGACGCGGAACGGGTCGCCGGCCGCAACCGTGGCCCCCGCCGGCACACCGCCCACTGCCGCCAGGCTGTCCTCCACCACGAAGCCCGTGTACGACGTGCGCAGCGCCAGGGTGACGTTCTGCGCCGCCGACAGCCCGGTGTTCTTGACGGACGCAGTGATCTCAATGACCTCGCCCGCGCCGATCACCCCGTCGCCGTTGCCGCTGGTGGTCGCGGTGGAGTCGTCCGCCACCGTGTTGCCCGCGAAGCTCAGGTACGCGCCCGCGCCCGCGATCACCGGAATTGTGCCCACATGTACGGCTCGGTTGGGTGCGCTGGCCACCACCGAAACGGCGCCGGGCGATTCCGCCGTCATCTTGAGCGTCACCGATCCGGTTCCATCGGTGAAGCCGACCTCGTAGTCATCGTCGCCCTTCGAGAGACATACGCGCGCGCCAGCCACGGGGCCACCCGCATCGGCGACGGTGACCGTGATGGGCGTGGTCCCCAACCCCACACCCCCCGTGTGGTTCACGATCAGGGGCTGCACCGGACGCGTCCACAGCGGCATCTCCGGGTCGGCGAGGATGCAATAGATGTAATGCGTCCACAGGTCGCCGTTGTCGCCGGTCTGGGCCACGGGCGTTTTCGGTTCGCGGGAGCGGGCGAAGGTTTCGCCGATGTTGACGACGCCCCGCTTGAAGAGCAGGTCGTAGTACTCGTTCATGTATGGCTGCGAGAGCAGCGGGTAGGCGCTCTCGTTGGCCCCCACCACCGACACCGCGCCGCCACTGGGATTCACGAGGAAATGCTCGGCAAGACAGAAGTAGGTGTAGGCGACACCCGTGCAGTTGAGCAGATACAGATTGGCGAAGCGGTTGGGATTCACCAGCGCGTCCGCGTCCGAGTTGACGATGTTGCCCGCGCCCACCGACATGTTGAAGCGGAAACCGTGCCCGATGTGATTCACGTGGTCGTACCCCGCCTCGATGGAGTCGATCGCGGCCACCGCCGTTTCGGGCAGAGAACCCGGGTAGGGCTCGTGGTTCTCGTACATGCGGGTGATGGTCAGAGACGGATCGGTGAGGGCGAGCATCCTCAGGAACTCGGAGATGCCGGCACCATCCTGGGTGACGGCCTGCCCGGGGGTCCAGTCGATCGGAAACAGCACCTCGCCCAGCAGGAGCACCTTGCCGGTGTAGGACATGTCCGCCGGCGTTTCGTAGTTGATGACCTTGCCCACCAGCGTCATGGCCACCGCCGACGACGTCGCGGGCAGACGTCCCACGTAGACCTCCTGGTACAGATCCGTCAGGTCGGTCGTGCCGGGTTCACCGAAGAGGGCGTCGTGATCCGCGTTCCAGTCGCCGTCCAGGCATCCGAAGTACATGTCGACGGGGATGTCCTTCCCGCCGAAGAAATTGGTGGCGCCCAGCCGCACCGGCAGCTGGTCGGTGTCGCCGCCGAGCAGCAGGTACTTGATCCCCCAGTACTGGTAGGCATCGACGACGAACGTGCGAATGGTCTCCGCGAGGTCGACTCCATTGGGGTAGTTGGCCGCGATCCATTCGGTGGTGCGGACCACGGTGGGAACTCCTTTGGCCGTCTTCCAGTCGGCCAGCGTCTGGAACTCGTCCGCCAGCGAATCGTTGGTGACGATGACGTAGTCCACCGGGCTTCCCTCCAGCGACGGGAAGGACGTGGGCCGGAACCCCTTGAGCTTGTTTTCCACCCGCGTCGTGTTGAAGGCGTAGGCACCCATGGCCTCCGGGTTTTCCACCAGCGCGCCGATGCGATCACGGACTTCCCTGTCGCGCTGCTCGTTGTACCGCATGCGCGAAACAACCGTCATCGCCGGCTCGCCGGGGACGGTGCGCACACGCAGCGTCATGCGCTCGCTCACCGTCAACGCGCCATCAGTTATCCGCACCGGATACAGCGCAAAACTGGCGATGGCGTGGCCGTGCAGATAACCGGTGCCGAGATACGCTGCCGGCGCCGCCGGGAACGCGCCGCCGCTCCAGGCGGTCACGGCCGGCCCGTCGCCGCGCGACCCGTCGGCGGAGATTGCCTCGGGGACGAGCAGGGGGTTCACCCCGGCTCTCAGCACGCCCGGGGCCGAGACATCGCAGGAGAAGTCTTCCACCGTCGATCCCGGCGGCACGAGGAGGCTCACGATCCGGTACGGTATTTCCGGAAGGCCCGCGTCGCTCGTGGCGCAGTAGCGCCTGTCGGCCACGCGCGCGCGCTCACCCGCGGCGAGGCGTTCGACCGATACGTCGGCGGCGGGGAGTTCGAGGGTGTATTCGAGGTCCGCGGCCAACGCGGTGGACGCGGCGTGGGGGCCGGCGATGGCAAAACCCAACAGAATGAAGATGATTGCGCGCAGACGATACGGGCAGGTGTCCACGAGCCCTCCGTGTTGCAGAATCACTGCCGCGACCGAACGCGGCGATGTCACCGGACGGCTCCGCGCAAGACCCGGAGCCGGCTCGGGGGAACGTTGCAAAATTGATAGACGTTTGCGGTGGGACGGTGCCTACGCGAGGGGGCTGCGCATACCGGCATGGCCGGCCCGTCGGACCGGTCCCTGACACACCACCGGGTGGTGGCCCATTATAGCAGCGATGGAGGGCGCGCGTCAATCGGCGCCGCGGGAGCCCATCGCCCCCACCGCGCCACTCACGATGACCACCCTTACGCGGTGGCCGGCTCGCGGCCCCGCACCACCCCGGTTCGGAACTCCCCGTCCTCGACGAGCACCGTGATGGTATCGCCCTCGCGCGCCTCGCCCGCGAGAATGGCCCGGGCGACGGCGCCCTCGATGGCGTGCTGGATGAGACGCTTGAGCGGCCGCGCCCCGAAGACCGGGTCGTAACCCCGCCGCGCCAGCTCGTGCACGGCGGCGTCGCTGGCTTGCAGGCCGATTCCCCGCTCCCGCAGCTTGCCTTCCAGCACGCGCAGCTGAAAGCGCGCGATGGATTCCATCTCGGACTCGCCCAGGGGATGGAAGAGGACCACGTCGTCGATCCGGTTGAGGAATTCGGGTTTGAATGCGGCGCTCATCGCCCGCATGACGGCGTCGCGCATCGCATCGCGGTCGCGGAATCGCTCCTGCGACGTGCCGAGATTGGACGTCATGATCACGATCGTGTTCGAAAAGTCGACGGTCCTCCCGTGCCCATCGGTGAGGCGGCCGTCGTCCAGGATCTGCAGCAGGATGTTGAACACGTCCGGGTGCGCCTTCTCGATCTCATCGAGCAGGACGACCGAGTACGGTTGGCGGCGGATCGCCTCGGTGAGGTACCCGCCCTCTTCGTATCCCACGTATCCGGGCGGTGCACCCACCAGACGCGCCACCGAGTGTTTCTCCATGTACTCCGACATGTCCACGCGCACGATGCGCGACTCGTCGTCGAACAGGGTCTCGGCGAGCGCCTTGGCGAGTTCGGTCTTGCCCACGCCGGTCGGACCGACGAACACGAACGACCCCACCGGTTTGCCCGGGTTGCCCAGCCCGGCGCGCGAGCGGCGCACGGCTTCGGAGACCGCCGCGATGGCCTCGCGCTGGCCCACCACGCGCCCGGCGAGGCGCTCTTCCAGTTTCAGCAGCTTCTCGCGGTCGGATTCCATCATCTTGCTGACCGGGATTCCCGTCCAGCGCGCGACGATCTCCGCGATCTCCTCCGCGGTCACGACCTCGCGCAGGATACCGCCGTCGCGTTGCAGGCGTTCCAGCTCGCGGTTGGCGGCTTCGAGTTCGCGCTCCAGCCGGGGAATGGTGGCGTAGCGGATCTCGCCCACACGCTCGAGCTTGTTCTCGCGGATGGCAAGACCCTCCTCGCGCCTCGCCTCCTCGGTCTGCTCCTTGATGGAGCGGATGCGATCGATGACCGACTTCTCCGCCTCCCAGCGCGCGCGCCCCGCCGCATAGGCCTCCTCGACGTCGGCGAGGCGCTTCTCGATCTCCGCGCGGCGCTTCTTCGACTCCGCGTCCTTTTCCTTGTCCAGCACCTGCTTCTCGATGAGCAGTTGCGTGATCTTCTCCTTGAGGGACATGAGCTCGGCGGGCTGGCTGTCGAGCTCCAGTTTGAGCTTGGAGGCGGCTTCGTCCACCAGGTCGATGGCCTTGTCCGGCAGGAAGCGGGAGGTGATATAGCGGTCCGACAGGCGCGCGGCCGCCACCAGGGCTCCGTCGGTGATCTTCACGCCGTGGTGCACCTCGTAGCGCTCCTTCAATCCACGCAGGATTGCGATCGTGTCCTCCACGCCCGGCTCACGCACCATGACCACCTGGAAGCGGCGCTCCAGCGCCGCGTCCTTCTCGATGTACTTGCGGTGCTCGGCCATGGTGGTGGCGCCGATGCAGTGGAGTTCGCCGCGCGCGAGCGCCGGCTTGATCATGTTGGACGCGTCCAGCGATCCCTCGGCCGCACCCGCGCCGACCAGGGTGTGCAATTCGTCGATGAAGAGGATGATGTCGCCTTCGCCCTGCTGGATGGCTTTCAGGAGCGCCTTCAAGCGCTCCTCGAACTCGCCGCGAAACTTGGTTCCAGCCACCAGTGCGCCCATGTCGAGCGCCAGCAGGCGGCGGTTGCGCAGCGAGTCCGGGACGTCGCCGTCGGCGATGCGCTGGGCCAGCCCCTCGACGATGGCGGTCTTGCCCACGCCGGGGTCGCCGATGAGCACGGGATTGTTCTTGGTGCGACGCGACAGCACCTGGCTCAGGCGGCGAATCTCCTCGTCGCGCCCGATCACGGGGTCGATGCGCCCGGCGCGGGCGCGCTCGGTCAGGTCGATCGTGAACTTCTCGAGCGCCTGCAGCTTCGCCTCCGGATTCGGGTCCACCACCGCCTCACCCCCGCGCAGATCCTTGAGCGACTTGAGCACGCGCTCGCGCCCCACGGAGATCGAGTTGAGATACTCCCCCACCGACGACTTGCGGTCGCGGGTCATCGCGACCAGCAGGTGCTCGGTCGAGACGTACTGGTCCTGCAGCGACCTGGCTTCCCCCAGCGCATTGCGCAGAATCGCGCGCAGTTCCGCGCCGGGTTGCACGTCGCCGCCTTCCTGCGTCGGCAGGGCGCCCAGCTGGCGCGTCACCACCTCGGTCACGCGGGCGGGATCGATATCCATCTTCTCGAACAGGGGCGGAACCAGGCCGCCCTCCTGGTCGAGCAGCGCTCCCAGGAGGTGCCAACCGGTGACTTCCGCGTGTCCCGCGATTACGGCCGTCTCGTTGGCCTCGGCCAGTGCCGACCGCGCCATCTCTGTGAACTTGTCCAGCATCATCAGGTTTCTCCCTTTCCGCATCCGTCCGTGCGGGCTCCGCGGGCCGGCATAACGCAGGAACGATGCCATACCCAACCACGAGCGCAACACACATATTTACAAACTGTTACATGAGACGCGGGCACGGGCGGGCCGCGCTTGCCGCGGGAGTCTGTCAGGTTGACAGATCGCCGCTGGCAGCGAGGCGGTCAGCGGTGCAGGAAGCGGCGGTTGTCGAAGCCGCGCGGGATGTTGTAGAGGCACCGGATCACCGCGATTTCATCGGCGCTGAACTGGTTCACCTGCGGGGCGACCCCACCCACCATGAGGTGCGACAGGTCCGAGCTGTGGTTGAGCCCCAGGGCGTGGCCGAGCTCGTGGCGGACCGTCCGTTCCAGGATGGCGGCGCTGGCCGGCGTGTATACGGTACGGAACTCGATGAGCGCGAGGTTCGGGTACCAGTCGCTGGTCCACTCCTTGACCGCGTAGTTGTCCTGGTAGAGCCCGTCGAGATAGGTGGTCTCCACGCCGGTCCCGCTCCGGTTGGTCGAGACGTTGAAGACCTGCGTCCCCAGGATGGCGTCGAACTCCGCGGCGACGCGCACGATGGTCGCCTGGTAATCCAGCCCCTCTTTTTCGTAGGCGCGGACATACAGATCGATCGGAAGGCGCCAGCGGCGCTCTTGCGTGCCGTACGGGTTGCCGGAAACGTCGGTCATGGACCGGAAGAACTGGAGAAAGTCCATGTAGTTGGCGGTGCCGAGCGCACGGTTCGGAATTACGTACAGGGGCGTCACCGCCAGGTGTTTCACCACGTAGGGCATCGAAAGATCAAAGTACTCCCCGGCCCCGGTCGGGGCAACGTCACCGGCGTTGATCATGTCGTCGATAGGCGGGAGTTCCGTCAGTGTCCACGAGCCATCCGTCGCCGTGTCGGCCGTGAAGAGCCCGATGCGCACCTCGGCGCCCTCGACCGGCAGGCCGCTCTCCGTGTTGATGACCGTCCCGCTCACACTCATCCCGCGTGTCACCGCCGATGGACTGTCGCTGAGCGGCGAGATGTTGCCAAAGTCGTCGATCGCACGAACGGCAAGGTACGTCGTGCGCGCCGGGAGGAGACCTCCCACCATCATCGACATGGGTGAACCGGGCGGCGCCGGCACGGGAACGCCCGGTCGCTGGCTCCCGCGATTCCAGTCGTCCTCGGATAGGATCGGGTTTGGCGCGGTGCGCACCCGGTATTCCGAAGGACGACCCAGCATGCCGTCACGGCCCACCGCGATCCACTCGAGGTAGACCTCGCCCGGTTCGATGCCGGTGCCGGAACCGGTGATCTCCACGCGCGCCGGGGCGATGGTGTCGGGCTCGGTGGTGACGCGGAGGTTCCATTCTTGAATGTCGAAGAGCTCGCCGTCGGTCACGGTTGCGCGAACGCGCTTGGGTCCGACCGACGACGCGAGATACGAGAACTGGCGGCTTTCCGATACCAGAGAGTCGTTGACGATGAACGTGTAGAGGAGCTGGTCGTCGTCGGGATCACTGGCGACGATCGCAAAAGACATGCTGTTGCCGATGATCAGGGTCGGGTTGGGCTCGATGGGCTGAAACGCGCCGATCGCCGGCGGATAGTTGATGGGCTGGTGGCGCTCGACGGTCCATTCGATGTATGACACGAACTCGCCGTCGCTCACCGAGCCCCTCACCGTCACGTCGCCGGTGTCCGCCACCGGATAGAACCACGGCACCCCGTTCCCCCCGACACCTCCATCCACGGTGAACGACGTCTTGACCGCGTCGCGGTCCGGGTCGACCGCGTGTACCGAGAACTGCAGGGTGTCGCCCACGAACGCGCTCAGGTGGCGTTCCGCCGGGGCGTACGAGTCCACCACCGGGGGACGCCCGAAGCGGGTCGGATCCTCGGAGCCACAACCCGGGACGGCCGCGGCGGTCAGTGCGAGATAGAAGAGTAGACGGCGGGTGATCGACATCCTGCCCGGCGGGAGGGGTCCAAACCCGCCGGTCACCTCCCAATATACCGGCCGGGCAGGCCGGGAACAAGCGTCGCGATGGGAGCTTGCGGCGGAGAGACCGCCCCGTCACCGGAAGGCAACCGCGGCCACCAGGATGCCAAACAGAAAACCTGCAAAAACCTCGTTCCAGGTGTGACCCACCAGTTCCTTGAGGCGCTTGCGGTCCAGGTGGTGGGTCTGGCGCAGTTCGTCCGCGAGTTCGTTCAGGAGGCGCGCCTGTTTCCCCACTTCCTGGCGCAATCCGGCCGCCTCGAAGACGAAGTAAAGACTGAAGAGGCACGTGATCGCGAAGAGCGTCGACGAAATGCCCTCGTAGCGGGCCACACCGATGGTGAGCGTCGTCACCAGTGCGGTGTGCGAGGACGGCATGCCGCCGTTGTCGAAGAAGCGCAGGAAGTTCACCCGCCCCGTTCTCGCGAGGTCGATCACCACTTTGAGGAGCTGGGCGGCAAGTCCTGCGATCAGGGCGGCGACGGCAACACGGTGGATCATGGGGGCTGCTTTCGGTGCGGACCCGGGGCCGCGTTCGTTGACGGGAAATTCGGGCTTTTATATGCTGAAAGCGTGGGCGAAATCAAGATCAAAACGGCGGCCATGACGCGCATCGGCCGCCACGATGCGGACTTTCGCTCGCTTCTGGCCGAGGCGGCGCGCGCCGCACTCGGCGGAATCGGATCCCGGTCGCGTCCGCGCGGTGTACTTTGCGTCCTTCGCACCCACGGAGTTGTGCGGCATTTCCGACCCCGCGGGTGTCGCGCGCGACGTACTGGGCGCGGTGGCACCGGGGCTCTGCGCTCCGATCCTGGGTCCGTTTCTCACCGGCGGAGAAGCCATCCACCGGGCACTCGAGAGCGCGAATCGATGGGCGGGCGACATCCTGCTGCTGGGTTGCGAGCGCATGACCCACCTGGACGCGGGGACCGCAGCGGGGCTGCTCGGCCCCGCGCGTCTCGGACGCCGTCGAGCAGCGCCACGGTGCGACACTCCCCGCGCTGGCGGCGCTCGCGACCAGCGCCTACCGCGCCGCGTACCGCGTGCCGGAACGCGCCTTCGACGAAGTCGCCGTCAAGAATCACCGCCACGGCGCGCTCAACCCGCTCGCCCACTTCCGCACGCCCCATCACGGCCGATGACGTGCGCCGCAGCCCGGTGGTCGCCGATCCGCTGCGCCGCCACCACTGCGCGCCGATGTCCGACGGGGCCGCGGCGTGCCTGCTGTCCACGCAAGGCGGGCACGGTCCGGATGATCGGATGGGGCGCCGCCATGGATGCGCCGCGCTTTCACGAGCGACGCGCGCCCGGAGACATTTCACGCCGCCGCGCGGGCCGCGCGGGCGCGTTCGGCATGGCCGGGCGCGTCGGCGCGGCGACGTCGACGTGGTGGAGATCCACGACGCATTCTCTCCCTTCGAGTTGATGAACCTCGAGGCGATGGGCTTCTTCGACGCACGGCGCAGCGTGGCACGCGCTCGCGCGCGGCGAGCTCTCGCCGGGCGGGCGCCTGGCCGTGAATCCGTCGGGCGGCATGAAGGCGCGCGGACATCCCGATCGGCGTGTGCGGTCTGACCTCGCTCGTCGAGATCCACCAGCAGCTGACCGGCACCGCCGGCGACACGCCAGCAACCGGGCGCGCGCGTCGCCGATGCATCCAGAGCGCCGGCGGGTGTCGCGTCCGATTGCTACGTCTTCGTCGCTGGAGGCGCGCCATGATGCGAGCGGGCCGCGCACTCGCCGCGTGGCGCTGCCAACGCGGTCACGCTCGTGACCTGCACGTGGCAGCATCGTGCCCGGCGTGCGGTGGCCGTTTGCGGCCGGTGGGTCGCGCCCGGCGCGTGTCTCATCGACACCACCGTGCGCGTGAATCCGGTCGGCCGCCCGTTCGACCTGGGCATCGCGGTCACGCGTTGCGGTCGGGCGCGCACCGCTGTGCGCTGGTGGAGGGGGAGATCGGGCACGGCCGCGATGCGGTACGCCTGTGGAACGCGCGGGGGGTGATCGTGGCGCGCGGACGCTCGCGTCAGGGGGCGCAGTCGGGCTGCATGCCGCCACGCGGGGAGGTTCACGAAGAAGCTGATGGCGCTGGGCGTCACGTTGCAGAATCGATCGTCGAGCGCGGTGAGTTCCATCGGTACCGCGATGAAGGTGTACGGCTGATCGTCGTAGATGAGGCGCTGGACACTGGTTCCAGCAGCTCCCGCGCCGACTCCATGTCGGGCTTGGCCACCGCCTGATCGATCAGGCGGTCCACTTCCGGGTTCGAGTACGCGCACGAAGTTGAAGCCCTTCGGTCGCTTCGACGTCGAGTGGAACAGCTGTGTCAGGTCCACTTTGGTCTGCACTTTCCACTCCACCAACGCCGCGTCGTAGTCCGTCGCGAGCATGCGATCGATGTACGCGCCGTACTCGATGCACGCGCACGTTCACCTTCACGCCGCGCTTGCTTGAGCTGCGCCTGCACCAGGGTCACGACGTCGACGCGATTCTGCGCGTCGTTCACCAGCAGTTCGATCTGCAGCGGCTTGCCGTCGCGGTCGAGGATGCCGTCGCCGTCGCGTGTCCCGGTAGCCGCGCTCCGCGAGCAGTGCCCGGGCGCGCGCCGGGTCGAACGGCAGCGCCTCGATGCGACGGGGTCGAACGCCCACAGCAGCGGCACGATGGGGCTCGTGCATTCGCTCGCGTAGCCGCCCCAGACCGTCCGGATGATGCTCCGCGCGGTCGATGCCGATGGTCGAGCGCGCGCCGCACGCGCGGTCGTCGAAGGGTGCGCGCGCGTCTCGTTCCACGCGATGAAGCTCATGCGCCGCGATGGCATGGTGTGGATGACCACGTCGGGCCGCCGCTCGCGGATCGACGCGATGTCGCCCGGCTGCACGGATTCGAGCAGGTCGATCTCGCGCGCCTTCAACTGCGCCACCAGGGTGACCGCGTCCGGCACGAACTTGAATATCACCCGCGTCACCGCCGGCGGCGCGCCGTAGTACGACGGGTTGGCCTCCAGTTCGATGTACTGCCCGGACTCCCAGCGCGCCACGCGGTAGGGGCCGTCGCCCACCGGCGCGCGGCCAAAGGGCGCGTCCTTGAGCCCGCCGCGCGGCACGCCGCCGAGCAGGTGCCGCGGCAGGATGACGCCGTCGTTGGCGTCCATGATCTGGTAGAGGTAACGCTCGCGGAAGTGGAACACCGCGGTGCGCGCATCGCGCACCTCCACGTCGCGGATACGGGATTTGATGCTGGCGCTGGGCCAGGCCACGGTGGTGTCGGTGTGCACCTGCCAGGTGAAGCGAACGTCGTCCGCGGTGACCGGCGTCCCGTCCGACCAGCGCGCGTCCGCGCGCAGCACAAAGGTCACGTCGAGACCGTCCGCGCTCGTCGTCCACGACTCCGCCAGCTGCGGCTGGAAAGACATGAAGTCGTCCTGCTCTTCGAGCAGCTTCTGGAACACCAGCCCGGCGATCTGGTGCCCCTCCGACGCCGTGATCGCGACGGGGTTCAGCGTGGCCGGCTCCGCCCGCGTCCCGACCACCAGCGTGTGCGCGTCGCCCGCCGCCGCCGGCGGCGCCGGGGAGAAAAGCGTCAGCAGCGCGCCGGACAAAGCGCCCGTGAAGCGGATCTTGCGGCGGACGGTAGTCATCTGGGCGCACGGGTCCTGCCGCCCGCCTCCCCACCGCCGGGCGGGTGCTGCAACGAGCGCGTCTTGATGTAGAGCACGGATTTGTACATCGCGGTAGTGGCCGCCAGCAGGTACCCGCGCACGCCGGCGCGCCAGCACCCCCCGACCACGTAATAGTTGAAGAACACCCCCGCCGGCGCCAGGAGCGGATCGGCCGCCCCCACCCGGCGGCGCCGCGAACGGTCGCGCGCCTCGAGCGAAGTATACACGTTCATGCGGCGCACGCTCTCCGCAATGGTCGGGTGGGTGTAGTGATTCAGCGGCGGCGCCAGCGCGGCCACCGGTCCGTCGACCAGGTAGCCCTCGTGGACGGCCGCGTCGGTCACGCGCACCGCGTCGCGGCGGGCGAGGCGAAGCTGCCAGTCGTCGGCCCAGGGCCCGCTGTCGACCCACGCACCCAGGAACTGGTTCCTGCGGTGCACGCGGTAGCCGGCGGCGGTGCCGGCGTCACCATCGACCACGCGGCGAACCGCGGCCGCGAGCCCGGGGGTCACCTCCTCGTCCGCGTCGCACGCGAACACCCACGCGTGGCGGGCCTGTTCGAGCGCGAAGCGCCGCTGCGCGGCAAACCCCGGCCACGGGTTCTTCACCACGCGCGCGCCGCGCGCGCGCGCGCGTTCGGGCGTTCCGTCCACGGAGCCGCCATCCACCACCACGATCTCGTCGGCGAAGGACAGGCTGGCGACGCAACGATCGATGAGGGTCGCGGCGTCCTGCGCGATCACCAGTGCGGACAAGCCCGGCGCCGGGGTCACGCCGCCTCGCCCGCCACTTCCACTCCTCCGGAAATGTCACCGGCAGCGGCGGGCTTGCGGAGGCGCTCGTTGTAATTCTGGATCGACTCCACGTGCAGCGGCCCGCCCGACAGGGTCTGGAGCCCGAGCACCAGCGCGTGGAACCCCGCCATGGTGGTGATGCACTGCACCTTCATCTTGTTGGCGGAGAGGCGGATGAATTTGTCGTCCTGGACCGACTTCCGGCTCCAGGCCATGTTGACCACCAGATGGATATCCCCGTTCTCGATCATGTCGATGATGCCATGGTCGCCTTCGCTCAGCTTGTGGACCACGCGCACCGGCACGCCGTGCGAGCGGAGCACCTGGGCCATTCCCGGCGTGGCAACTATGTTGAATCCCATGTCGCGCAACGCCTTCACCGGGAAGATGACTTTCCGCTTGTAGCGGTTGGCGACCGAGATGAAGACGCTGGCGCCCTTGGGCAGGCGATAGCCGGCCGCCAGCTGCGCCTTGATGAAGGCCTCGTCGAACGTCTCGCCGATGCCCATCACCTCGCCGGTCGAGCGCATCTCCGGCCCGAGAATCGAATCGACCCCGGGGAACTTGTCGAACGGAAACACCGGCGCCTTCACCGACATGTAGTCCGGCATGATGGTCTCGCCGTAGCGCTGCATGTCGATCTTCTGGCCCATCACGGCGCGGGTCGCCAGCTTGACCCACTGCACCCCCGTGGCCTTGCTCACGTAGGGCACGGTCCGCGACGCCCGCGGGTTGATCTCGAAGCAGTAGATGCGGTTGTCCTTGATGGCGTACTGCGCGTTCATCATCCCGACCAGGTTCAGCGCGCGCGCGATGCGGATCGTCTGCCGTTTGATCTCGGCGATGATCTCCTCCTCGAGCGCGAGCGGCGGCAACACACAGCTGGAGTCGCCCGAGTGGATCCCCGCCTCCTCCATGTGCTCCATGATACCGGCGATCACCACGTTCTCGCCGTCGCTGACGCAATCGACATCCACCTCCACCGCCCCCTCGATGAACTTGTCGATCATGAGGGCGCGCGATTCGCTGGAGCGCAGCGCCGAGTCGACGGATTCGAGGATTTCCTCCTCGCTGCGCACGAGTTCCATCGAGCGCCCGCCGAGCACGTAGGGAGGACGCAACAGGAGCGGATAACCGATGCGGGCCGCCGCGCGGATGGCGGCTTCGCGCGAGGAAGCGAACGCGCACGGCGGGTGCATGATGCCAAGGGCGGTCATGAGCTCGTGGCAGCGCTCACGGTCCTCCGCCTGGTCCACCGCCTCCACCCCCGTGCCGAGCACGTTCACCCCGGCCGCGGCCAGGCGGTGCAGGAGCTTGAGCGGCGTCTGGCCGCCGAACTGGAAGATCACGCCGAGGGGCTTCTCCTTGCGCACGATGGCCATCACGTGCTCGTACGCGACCGGCTCGAAGTACAGGCGGTCGGAAATATCGAAGTCGGTGCTCACCGTTTCCGGGTTGCAATTGACCATGATCGACTCGAAACCCATCTCGCGCACCGCCATGGCCGCGTGCACGCAGCAGTAGTCGAACTCGATGCCCTGGCCGATGCGGTTGGGGCCGCTGCCCAGGATCACCACCTTGCGCCCGGCGTGGCGGGTGTCGCGCGCGCCGCGCGGGCGGCGCGTGTCGGTCTCCACGTCGCACTCGTCGTCGTAGACGATGTAGTAGTAGGGCGTGCGCGCCTCGAATTCTCCCGCGCACGTGTCCACCATCTTCACCACCGGGTGGATATCCATGCCTTCGCGGGCGGTGGTGACGTCCTCCTCCGCCACGCCCCACAGGGTGGCCAGCTGGCGGTCGCTGAATCCGAAGCGCTTGGCCTCGCGCATGAACCCGCGCGCCGGCGGGAACGCCGCGGCGCGCACGCGGGCCTCGAAGTCCACCAGCGCGCGCAGGTTCTCCAGGAACCACGGGTCGATGCGCGAGAGTTCGTGGATGCGCGCGGTGTCCATGCCGGCGGCGCAGGCGGCCTTCACCGCGAAGAGCCGCAGGGAGTTGGGCACCGACAGCATCCTCTCGATGTCGGCGCGCGGCAGCTCCACCGTGTCGAAGCCCGCCCAGTCGCTCTCCAGCGAGCGCAGCGCCTTCTGCAGCGCCTCGTTGAAGGTGCGGCCCAGCGCCATCACCTCGCCGATCGACTGCATCTGTGACCCCAGCACGTCCTCGACGCCGCGGAACTTCTCGAAGTTCCAGCGCGGAATCTTGACCACGACGTAGTCGAGCGACGGCTCGAACGCGGCCGGAATGGTGCCGACGATGTCGTTGGGAAGTTCGGCCAGGGTGTAACCGAGTGCGAGCCGCGCCGCCACCTTGGCGATGGGGTACCCGGTGGCCTTGCTGGCCAGCGCCGACGAACGCGACACGCGCGGGTTCATTTCGATCACCGTCATGCGTCCGCTGGAAGGCTCGATGGCGAACTGCACGTTGGCGCCGCCCCAGATGCCGACCGCGTCCATGATCTTGAACGCGGCGTCGCGCATCGCCTGGTACTCGCGGTCGCGCAGCGTCTGCACCGGCGCCACCGTGATGCTGTCCCCGGTGTGCACACCCATCGGGTCCAGGTTCTCAATGGAACACACCACCACGTGGTTGCCGTCGCGATCGCGCATGATTTCCAGTTCGAACTCCTTCCACCCCTCGATCGACTCCTCGATCAGCACCTCGTGCACGGGCGACTTGCGCAGGCCGGTCTTGACGATGCGCACGAAATCCTCGCGGGTGCGCGCCATCCCGCTCCCGCTCCCGCCGAGCGTGAACGAGGGGCGGATGATGGCGGGCAGCCCGAGCAGCTCGAGCGCGCGCATCGCCTCCTCCTGCGACTGCACCACCGCGCTGCGCGGCGTGTCGAAGCCGGCCTCCTCGCACAGCGCCTTGAAATCGCTGCGGTCCTCGGCGCGGCGGATCGACCTGCAGATCCACCCCGATCAGCCGGACGCCGAACTCGTCGAGCACGCCGGAGTCGGACAGCTCAATGGAGAGGTTGAGCGCCGTCTGCCCGCCCAGCGTGGGCAGGAGCACGTCGGGGCGTTCCTTCTCTATGATCGCGCGGCAGGCGTCGAAGGTGAGCGGCTCGATGTAGGTGGCGTCGGCCATGTCGGGGTCGGTCATGATGGTGGCGGGGTTGCTGTTGATGAGGACGACGCGCAGCCCCTCCTCGCGCAGCGCCCGGATGGCCTGCGTGCCCGAGTAGTCGAACTCGCACCCCTGCCCGATCACGATCGGCCCGCTGCCGATCACCATGACGGAACGAATGCCTTCAAGCCTGGGCATGGTTCCACTCCTTCGCTTTCTCGTAGAAACGGTCGAAGATGAAGTGGCAGTCGTGCGGCCCCGGCGACGCTTCCGGATGGAACTGGACGCACTCGATCTTGCGGTGCTCGTCGATGAACCCCTCGAGGGTCCCGTCCGCCGCGTTGGTGTAGGTCACCGTGACCCCCGCGTGGTCGGCGATGTCATCGCTCACCGCGAAATTGTGGTTCTGACTGGTGATGAACACCTGATTGGTGCGGTGATCGATGACCGGCTGGTTGGCGCCGTGGTGACCGAACTTGAGCTTGTAGGTTTCGGCGCCGAGAGCGCGCGCGATGAGCTGGTGACCGAGGCAGATCCCCAGCATCGGCGTGCGCCCGATGAGCTGGTTCACCTGCTCGACCACTTCCGGGATGTCGGCGGGGTCGCCGGGGCCGTTGGACACCACCACGAAGTCGAACCCGCCCTCCAGGATCTCCGCCGCCTTGAAGCCCGCGTCGAACACGCGCGTGGCAACGCCCAGCCTGCGCACACTGTCGACGATGCTCTTCTTGACGCCGAGGTCGATCACCGCGGCGCGCCCGGCCTCGCCCGCGTGGAGCCCGTTCAGCGTGCCGGACACGCCGGCCACCAGGCGCTCGTTGCGATCGAGGCGCCGGCTGCGCGCCAGCTGCAGCAGGTCTTCGTCGCGCGCCCTTTCGGGTCCGATGGCGGCGATGATCGCGCCCTTGTCGCGGATGTGGCGGGTCACCGCGCGCGTGTCGACACCGGTGAGTCCGGCGAGCCCCTGTTCCACCATGAACGGCTCGAGGCCGGTGCGCCCGGGCCCGGGCGAGAAGAACTCCTGCAGGTCGCGCACCACGAGGGCGCGCGCCGCGGTCACGGGCTTTTCGTTGTCGTCCACCGTGACGCCGTAGTTGCCGATCTGCGGGTACGTCATCACCACGATCTGCCCGGCGTAGGACGGATCGGTGATGACCTCCTGGTAACCGGTCATCGACGTATTGAAGACGACCTCGCCCCAGACGGGTCCGTCCCAGCCGGCGCGCGCCGCGGCGCCGGTGAGTAAGCCTTCGTAGCGGGTTCCGTCGGCGAGGATCATCTTGCCGCGCGGGCGGGCGTTCATCGCGTAACCTCCGGTGTGGCGGGCCAGGCCGGCGGGCAGGGCACTCCGCCGGGCACAAAAAAACGCCCTCCCGCGGTTCTTTCGGGAAGGCGACTCGGTCGCGCATCATGGGCCCCGCGTGCGCGCGGGGACATCGGGGCATTCATTTGCTGGGATCCCTTCTGGGCCTCGCGGGGCCCGGTTAAAAGGACGTCTGTGGGGGCGGATGGTACGAGGTTCCGCCCCGCCGGTCAAGCCCCGGCGCGAAAATTACACCGGGGCGGATCCTGCCCCGTCCGCAGGTCCGGCGCAAACCACGAAGCGCCCGGCCGGGCGCGTCACGCGGCGGATCGTCCGGCTCGAGTGACGCGGCCCTGGTCAGACGGCGATGCGGAGGCGGCGTTCGCGCACGGGGCCGTCGGCGCGCGTCCCCGCCTCTCGTGCGCGCAGGAGGTCGAATATCTCGGCGCCGAGCACGTCGATCTCGGTGAACCTGTAATCCTCTTCGCCGAAGCGCGCGATGGTCTCCGTCTGGCGCGCGAGCATGCGCGCATCCTGCCGGAATATGCGCATGGCAAAGCTTCGCAGCAGCGGACGCACCATCCAGCCCGGCACGGGGAGCCGGTACGAAAACACAACCGCGAGGCGGGTGCGGTAGTCGCAGAGGGGCGTGAGCGCCGCGGAAATGCACAGGCCCGCGTCGCCCAGGCGGTATTCCACCTGCGCGACCGACGGCAGGATGAAGCGGTCGAAGTGAACCACCTCGCCGCCGCGCGGCGCAAGCACGCGCGCGACGGCGCCGGGCGGGCGCGACTCGCCGATGTACTCCGCCTCCACGCGATCCGCGGCGCGCCGGATCACGACCTCGATCTCGCGGCGCGCGCGGTTCTCGCTGCGGAACAGGCCGCCGTGCAGAAACGCGGTGTGCGGAACGTCGAGCGCATTCTCAGCCACCGCGTGCAGCGATGCGTCGACGTCGAGCGTTTCGCGCGCGGTGGTCCACCCGTGCTCCCCCACGTGGGGAAAGACGTAGGGGTCCCGCGCGGGCGCGGTCTCCTCGCGCCCGTACACCCACACGAAACCCTGCCCTTCGCGCGTCGCGTACGCGGCGGCGCGCCGCTCGCGCGCGCGGACTGCGCCCAGGAGTCCGGGAACCGCCCGGCACTGGCCGTCGCGGTCGAACTCCCACCCGTGGTAGGCGCACTGGATGCAGTCACCGCGGACCCGGCCGAGCGACAGGGGCACGTTGCGGTGCGGACAGCGATCCACCAGCGCGGCTGCGTGTCCCGCGGCGGTGCGAAACAGAACGACGGGGACGCCGAACAGCGAGCCCGCCAGCGGGCGCGACCGCAACTGCCCCGAGCGGCACATCGGATACCAGTCGTCCCGCACGTGAGCGATGAAGCGATGCATGGCCGGAGTATAGCGCACGCGGCTGCGTGCGGGCACGCGGGCCCGGCGCGCGAACGCGCCGACCCGGCGGCCGGATCAGGAGGATTTCGGTGGCCTGGAGGAGCGGACCGCCTCGGCGAGTCCGCAGCGGTCGCACTTGGAGCCCACCCGCCGGCGGCGCAGCCGGCCGGCCACCAGCCAGGCCAGGGCCGCGATCGCGGCTGCCGTCACCACGGCGGTCTGCATCGCGTGGCTCACGTGGTCACCCCAGCCCCAGCAGGCGCCCGCCCTGGAAGACGGCGAAGCTGGTCCCCCATGCGAGCAGGTTCATCATCAGCATCATGAACAGGGGCCAGCGCCACGAGTTGGTTTCACGGCGCACGACCGCCACCGTCGACATGCACTGGCACGCCAGCACGAAGAACACCATCAGGCTCACCGCGGTGAGCGCGGAGTATGCGCGCGCGCCTGTTTCCGGGTCCGTGGCCATGCGCAGCTTGTCGCGCAAGGTGTGCATGCCCTCGTCGCTCTCGCCCAGGTTGAACACCGTGGCCATCGTCGACACCATGACCTCACGCGCCGCAAACGAGGTGATCAGGCCGATGCCGATCCGCCAGTCGAAGCCGAGCGGTTGAATGACCGGCTCGAGCAGGCGCCCGCCGCGCCCCGCGAACGAGTCGCGCAGGTTGAGCCCGGCCAGCTCGTTGCGCAGCATGTCCGCCGTCGCGACGTCTCCCGCCTGCACGGCCGCGTCGATGCGCTGCTGCACCTCCCTCCCCTGTTCGCCCGAGCCCGGGTAGGAGGCGAGGAACCACAGGATGATCGACACGGCGAGAATCACCGTGCCCGCCTTTTGCAGGAACAGGAGGCTGCGCTCGCGCACGGTGTGCAGCACCGTACGCCAGGCCGGCATGCGGTAGGGCGGCAGTTCCATGATGTACAGGGGCTTGCCGCCCCGCAGCGCGGTGCGCTTGAGGACGGCCGCCACCGCGATGGCCGCGACGATGCCGAGGAAGTACATGGAGAACAGCGTGATGCCCGGCAGGGTCAGGAACGCAATGCGCGTGCGCGGGATGAACGCGCCGATCAACACCGCGTACACCGGCAGCCGCGCCGAACACGACATGAAGGGCGCGATCATCATGGTGGTGATGCGGTCGCGCCGGTTGTCGATGGTGCGCGTGGCCATGATGCCCGGTATCGCGCAGGCGAACGACGACAATAGCGGGATGAAGGACCGTCCGGACAACCCCACCCGCCCCATCACGCGGTCCATGATGAACGCGGCGCGCGCCATGTAGCCCGACCCCTCCATCACCGAGAGGAAGAAGAACAGCACGGCGATCTGGGGCACGAATATCAGCGTGGCACCCACCCCCGCGATCACGCCGTCCACCACCAGCGAACGCAGCGGTCCCGTCCGGCAGGTGCGCGCCCACGAAACTCGCCGAACGCGGAGACCGAGGAATCGATCCAGTCCATCGCCGGCGCGGCCCATTCGAACACGGACTGGAAGATCGCACCCATCAGCAGGACGAAGATGACGGGGCCGAAGATGCGGTGCGTCAGCACACGGTCGATGCGCGCGCGGGTGCGCGCCTCACGGCTCTCGCCGCGGCTGCGACACCGCGACGCGCATGATGTCGTCGATCGCCTCGTATACGCCGCGCGCGTCTTCGACGCGCCAGTCGGGCCAGCTCTCGTCGAGGCGGCGGCGCAGCACGCGCAGGTCGTCCTGCACGTCGGGCGGGACGTAGCGCGCGATGGCGTCGTCCTCGCCGTCGTCGAGCAGGATGGCCGCGGCGAGGTCCGTGTGGCCGGTGGGCGAGAGGAGGCCGCGCCGCGGGCAGGCGCGCGCTCAGGTTGTCCAGCACGCGCTGCACCTGGGCGCGGGGCGCTGGCGGAACGTGCGCGCCGACGGCGCCACGTCCCGATCCATCAGCCGGCGCAGATTGCCGATGCCGATTCCCTTCGCCGCGGATATCGACACGACCGGCACGCCGAGGCGGTACTGGAGCACCTCTTCGTCGATGGCAATACCTTCCGTGCGCGCCGCGTCGATCATGTTGACGCGCGAGCACGACCGGACGGCCGATCTCGATGAGCTGCAGCGCGAGAAACAGGTGCCGCTCGAGCTGCGTGGCGTCGACGACGAAGACGACCAGATCGGGCGAGCGGCGTATCCGAGTGACAGGCCGAACAGCACGTCGCGCACGATCATCTCGTCCGGCGAACCCGGGTGCAGGCTGTAGGTGCCGGGGAGATCGAGCACGTCCACCGCGTCTCCGGATGGGAGCGTGCACCTCGCCCACCTTCTTCTCCACGGTGACGCCGGGGTAGTTGCCCACCTTGGCGCGCATCCCGGTGAGCCGGTTAAAGAGCGTGGACTTCCCGGAGTTCGGGTTGCCGAGGATCGCGACCAGCGCGTGCCGTTCCCGGCGCGCCTGCCGGGGTGGCCCACGACCTTGCGGCCGCTCGCGCGCGGGCGGAAGCTCAGACAGGCTCGACATGGACCCGACCGGCCTCGGAACGCCGCAGCGAGAGGTGCGTGCCGCGTACGACCAGTTCGAGCGGATCCCCGAGCGGCGCGGCACGGACGTAGCGGACGGGGGTGCCCGGCACGAGCCCGAGGTCCATCAGGCGGCGCACGGAAGGCCGTCGCCGTCGATCCCCTGGATGATGGCGCTCTCTCCCGGCGCCAACCGGTCGAGCCGGACCGTGTTCATCGGCGGGCTCCGCGGTGACGCGGGACCGGGGCAGGTCACGCGCGATCGTCTCCACCAGGCAATGCTCCTCGCAGATGTCGCACGCTTCCACGTCGTGGTGCGGGCACACGCGGCGGGTACGCCGGTAGCGATCGAGGACCGGGGCGGTGTCCTCGTCGCCGGAACTCAGAATAGCGGTCAGGCGCAGGAGCCGCGTCATGGCCTCCTGGCTCACGAGGTGCTCGATCATGCACGCGTCCTCATTGGCCACCTCGGCAGGAACGCCGAGCACGTCGCGAAAGAAAACGGTCAGCAGCTGCCGGTTGCACTGCGTGCGCACCGCGAGTTCCTTTCCGGTCTCGGTGAGTTCCACGCACCCGTAGCGCTCGTGATCGACCAGCCCGCGGGTCGCGAGGGAACGCAGCATGGAGGTAACACCGCTCTTGGACACGCCGAGGTGGTCGGCAATGTCGCCGACGCGCGCAAACCCCTTCTCCTTCTTGAGCGAGGCGACCGCCTGGAGGTAGTGCGCCATCGAATGGGAAAGTTCCTTCTCCTGATATCGTTTCCAGATTTCCATGCTGCTTCCACCCATGTTTGGGATGACGAATAGTGTTTAGCCCGCTTAATCTAACCAGACAAGGTTGTCTTTTTCAAGTCCCAACTGGGTATTCTTTTTTCTCCCCCCCCGCCCGCGGAAACACCGGCCAGCAGACCGCTGATTGTGCTAAACTCATTGCCATGGCCTGGTTACAACGGAACATCGAGCTGGCCCCGAGGGCGAGGGGGTTCCACCTGGTCACCGGGGAGATCGTACGGGCGCTGCCCGAGCTGGCCGGGATCCGTGTTGGCGTCGCCCACCTGTTCCTGCTCCACACGTCGGCCTCCCTGTGCGTCAGCGAGAACGCCGACCCCGCGGTGCGCGGGGACCTCGAGCGGCACTTCAACGTGCTCGCCCCCGAGAACGCGCCGCACTACGCCCATACCACCGAGGGCCCGGACGACATGCCGGCGCACATCAAGGCCGCCCTCATCGGAACCAGCATCAGCATTCCGATCACCGGCGGCGCCTTCCAGCTGGGGACATGGCAGGGGATCTATCTGTGCGAGCACCGCGACCGCGCCGGCGCCCGCCGGCTCGTGGTCACCATCGAGGGGGAGCGCGCGGGCGCCTAGACCACCAGCGGCGCGGGCTCTTCCGCCGCGCGCGTGGCGCGCATGACCAGGAGCGCGCCGGCCGCGGCAACCAGGGCGCACGCGATCCACACCGCGCGCGGGTCCAGCGCGAACAGCGTGGTGCCGCCCACCGGACCCAGCACCGCACCGAGCCCCCACGCGATGCCCCACGCACCGTGGTAGCGCCCCCGCATGTCGGGCGGCGACATGTTGGCGACGTGCGCGGAGGCCATCGGGAAGTAGAGCATCTCGCCGAACGTCCAGATCACCACGGTCACCATGAGCAGCGGGATGCTGCTCACGAAGCCCGTCAGCAGGAAGCCGGCTCCGATCACCAGCATCCCCAGCGTCATCACCCGCCGCGCTGGGCGACGGCGGGTAAGCGACGTCAACGGGAGTTCCGTGAGGC
This sequence comes from uncultured Alphaproteobacteria bacterium, assembly GCA_963825015.1. Classification (GTDB taxonomy): domain Bacteria; phylum Pseudomonadota; class Alphaproteobacteria; order Rhizobiales; family Xanthobacteraceae; genus Pseudolabrys. The sequence continues at coordinate 714,822 of CAWGRN010000008.1, forward strand.
AGATGATGACGCCGTTCATCGAGATCAGCATTCCAAAGACGCCGCTCGAGTACCCGTAGCCGTCGATCTGCAGCGGATAGCTCGAAACAAACTGCATGAAGACGGAGGAGGCGGCCAAGGTCGACGCGATGAAGATGAGAAACGGCGTGTCCCGCAGGATGGTGCGCACCGCGTTGCGGCGCTCGACGGTCTCGTGGTGCTCGCCGACCCGGTTGGGCAGCGCGAACAGGGCGATGCCCGCATAAACCAGCGACGTGACCGCGTCGCCGACAAAGAGGAGCGTGAACGAGCGCTCCGCGATGAATCCCCCCACCGCGGGCCCGACCGCAAACCCCAGGTTGATGGCGAGACGGTAGAGCGCGTACGCGGTGACGCGCTGCGCGGGAAGGGTGACGTCCGCGATGAGCGCCGATGCGGCGGGCCGGTACAGCTCCGCGCAGAATCCCGCCAGGGCCGCGAGCCCGACCAGCAGCGCGTAGCCTTCGGCGCCGAGGAAGGCGAGCATCACCGCGGCGGAGAGCACCATCGAGATCACGATGCTGTTGCGCCGCCCGATGTGGTCGGCGAGCCACCCGCCCACGATCGACGCGCCGATGGCGCCCACGCCGTAGGCGCCCAGCGCAAACCCGGCTTGCGGCGCGGTGAACCCCTTGCGCGTGAGGTACAACGCGAGGAAGACCAGCACGAAGCTCCCAAAGCGGTTCACCAGGGTCCCCGCGAACAGGACCCACACCGGCCGGGGCATGGTGGCGATATCGGTGCGAAGTGACATGGATGGCGACCGCCAGGGCGCGACAGTCTAGCGCCCGCACCGATCGGCTGGCAAGAGACGCGTGCCTTGACGGGTATCGCCGCCCGGACTACCCTCTTTACGGGCATTACCCTTCACCCGACACCCCGGAGGCACGCCGCACCCCTCATTGATAACCGCCCAGCGTCCGCAGCGAGGTTTCGAACCAGGAGGTCTGAGGGGAATGCGGAAAGCCGCGGTATGTTGCGTGTTTGGCGCGGTCGCGGCCGCCCTGGCCGGACTGGTCATGCTCGCCCTGCCGTCGCCGGGCGCCCGCGCGGCGCCAGCCCTCACCGACAGCGATTCCCTCTACACGGCACAGCACCCGCGGCTCTTCTTTTCCCGCGGCGAACTCCCCGCCTGGCGCGCGAAGGTTCGCGACGGCGGCCGTGACGACGCGGCCTACGCATACATCCACGGGCTGGTCGACTCGCTGTACCCCGCCACCTCGCTCTCCGGCCTCATGGGCCAGACCTTCGGCATGCACTTCATGATCGGCACCGGACTGGTGTGCCATCTGGATGACCCGCCCGACGGCGACGCCCGCGCGCTCGGGCGCCTTCTCACCATCGCCGTTGCCGACACCTTTGCCGCCGACGACAACACCTTCTACTCCCCCATCCGCCTGCGCATTCTGTGCTGGGGCTACGACATGTGCATGGACAGCGCCACGCCGGGTGAGCGCGCATACGTGCGGGGCGAAATCGAATCCTACGTGGACTCGCTCATGTTCGCGTT
>CAWGRN010000009.1:0-173021 GCA_963825015.1 uncultured Alphaproteobacteria bacterium
AATGGCGCATTGAATTCGGGGAGAGACGATGACGGCCAGCAGCCGTTGATTTGCCAGATCGGCACGTCCCTTTGTCCACAACGGCTGGTTGCAGGCGGTCGCGGTCTCGCCGCTGAAACGATACCCGATATCCCGACACGCTCGGGGCCGGCGACAAGGATTCCGGCGCCAACTGACTCGAATGGCATGCTGGAGCCGGCGCCGTTGTCGCCTACCGAAATGGATGCCATGATCAAGCGCGAGATCGATCTCAATATCAAAATCGCCAAGGCGGCCGGTTGAAGTTCAACAGAGCCGCCGCGCCCGTCTAAATCGCTTGCCTCGCCACCGATCGAACCAACCCCTTATCCATTCGGAGCCGTCTTATGAAAATCGCCGTCGCTCTTGTTATCGCAGCATCTTTTGTCGCCAGCAGCACCGCTTTTGCCGCCACCACCGACGATGTCAAATGGATCAATGCCTGCGTCAAAGACAACAAAGGCGAGGCGGCTGACGCGGTGATCCTGAAATACTGCACCTGCATGAACAACAAGATGGACAACAACGAAACTCGGTCCATCACCCAGTGGGAAAAAACCCACGTCGCCGAGCGCAAAGCCTGCGACAGGGAATCCGGCTGGAAATAATCGGGCGGCCGTTCCCGCACGGACCGCTGTCGTCTCCACGCGATTGCTGTCGTCTCCGCGAAAACGGGGACGACAGCAATAATTCTTGGCCGTCCCTTTACGGTATTCCAAAGGCACGCATTCCATTGCCGTTCGGCTCGACTGAGGGCGTCTTGTAGGGGCGTCTAGACGATGGGGCCGGTTCTCGCACACCTGCGACACGACAGCCGTGTGACAGCGAGCGGTCCGCGCCGGACTTGCCCACAAGCGCACAAAATCGCGCCAATTTCGCTGCGTTCCTGCGGGTATATTTGCTAAACGAATCGACTGACACCGGGCAATCGCAGGCGACAACTTGGCGGGCAAGACCATTCACGCGGCAGGCGGCATCGTGGTGCGCAACGGCGCGCGGCCGCTGGTCGCCGTCGTGCAGCGCAGCAAGGACGAGCGCTGGGTGCTGCCGCGTGGCAAGCTCAAGTCCACCGAACGCCCGGTGATCGGCGCGCGTCGCGAGGTGGTGGAGGAAACCGGCCACCGCGTGAAGGTGCGCGAATTTCTCGGCGCCATCACCTATCGCGCCAGCGGCCGCCCGAAGGTGGTGCGGTTCTGGCGCATGCAGGCGGCGGCGCGGCCGAGCTACGACTTGATGAAGGACATCGCCGCGGTCGAGTGGCTCACGCTCGCCGCCGCGGTGCGCCGGCTCAGCTATCCGCTGGAGAAACTGTTCCTGCGCAGCGTCGGGCGGCTCGCCATTCCGCGCCACAAACATAAGCTGCGGCCCAAACCACGCACCGCCAAAAAGAAAACCAAAAACAAAACCAAGAAGAAATCCAAAACGAAATTTAAGAGCAAGCGGCACGGCGCGCGCAAAAAAACCGCGCGTTGATTTAGCCGCAATTTCGCCATCAAGCTTGCCCGGACCTTGCCAAAAATTAATCCGGGTAACGGCCCGGTTTGGCCTTTCCGAACGGGCCATTCACCGCGCATTCACGCGAAATGCCGGAACCTCCCTGGCAAGACAAACGTTTTCCCTGCGGACGTTCGAGCGCAGGAAATGCACAGAGCGGTCGTTCAATATGTACGACCCTGACAACTGGAAGGCACACGCCATGACCAAAATCACCAAGACCATGACAGCTCTCGCGGTCGCCGCGACCCTCGCCGTCGCGGCCGTGGCCGCCCCGCAACCGGCCGAAGCGCGCGGCGGCCGTATCGCCGCCGGCGTCATCGGCGGCCTCGCCGCCGGCGCCATCATCGGCGGCATCGCCTCGCACAACGGCTATTACGGCCCCGGCTATTACTATCGCCCTGCCCCGGTCTATTACGGCCCGGACTGCTACTGGGCCCGGCAGCGGGTTTGGGACGGCTTCGGCTGGCGCCTGCGCCGCGTGCGGGTCTGCGACTAAGCTTTACAAAATAGCTGCGAATTGAAGCGGAAAAGCCCGGATTCGGAAACGTTTCCGGGCTTTTCCTCGAAGCCCCGGGCCAAACGTTTCCATCAAATTTCCGACATATTAAGACTGCCCCTTTAATCGGACCGCGAACAGGTTTTTACTAGCCCTGTCACACCCCTGCGGTCGGCCTGGACCGACCTGGACCCTGGAGGGATACCCAATGCAGAAGGCCATTCTTGCGATCGCAGCGGCCGCGACCATTGCCGTTGGCACCTTGAGCGCGCCCGACCGCCGCCGACGCCCGTTGCCGCGGCTGCGGCGTCGGTGCCGGCATTCTCGGCGGCCTGGCCGCCGGCGCCATCATCGGCGGCGCCATCGCCAACAGCGGACCGCGCTACTACGGGCCGGAGCCGGGCTACGTCGTGTACGACGGCTATCGCGCGCGCTATCCGTCGGATTGCTACGGCGGCTATTGGGCCCGCCGTCCGATGCACGACCGTTACGGCAACTTCATCGGCTGGAGCCGTCCGCGCTTCGTCTGCCCGTAACCGTTACGGCTGGCATTTCGATAACGCGCCGCAGCCTCAAAAGGCTGCGGCGTCATGCGTTAACGCCGCATATGCGCGAGCACCGCCGCGGTCGGCCAGCAGTCGACCTTCAGCGCGTTGGCTTTCTGATAGGCGCCGAGCGCGGCGCGGGTCAGCATCCCGGCCTTGCCGTCGATCTTGTCCTTGTACAGCCCGAGCGACGTCAGCCGCTGCTGCATCAGTTCGACTTCCTTGCTCTTGAGCTGGGCGTTCTTGCTCCACGGCGTCTCGAAGGCGCGCGCGCCGGCGATGCGGTCGCTCAGATGGCCGACGAACAGCACGTAGAGATCGGAAAAATTATAGTCCTTGATCACGTAGTAGTTCTTCGGCGTCAGGAACGACGGACCGTAGCTGCCTTCCGGCTGCAACAGCGAAGCCGGCAAAGCCAGTTCGGCGGCGCTCAACTGCCGGCCGCCGGCCGGGACAAAGCCGCGCTTGAGCCATTCGCCGATCGGCAGGGTGTGCTCGGGCGTGCCGATCGAGCAGTCGGCATTGCCCGGCGCGCGCACTTCGTAGGCCCAGCGCTCGCCCTTCTGCCAGCCTTTGCCGGCCAGTTGCTTGGCGGCCGAGGCCAGCGCGTCCGGCACCGAACGAAAAATGTCGGCGCGGCCGTCGCCGTCGAAATCGACGCCGTATTTGTAATACTCCGACGGCAGGAACTGCGTCAGCCCCAGCGCCCCGCCCCAGGACGAACGCATGTCGGCGCGCGGCACGCCGTCCTGCAGCATCTTCAGCGCGTGCAGGAATTCGTTGCCGAAGAACTCCTTGCGCTTGCCGACATAGGCCTGCGTCGCCAGCGTACGGATCGCGTCGAGCGGCAGCTTGTAGCCGCCATAGTCGGTCTCGCGCGCCCAGATCGCCAGCACCACGTTGCCGGGCACGCCGAACTCCTTCTCGATGCGCGAGAGCGTGTCGCGATACTGCGCGGCGAGTTGTTTGCCGCGCGCGGCCAGCCGGTCGAAGGTCGGCTCGCGCAGATATTGCCCGGGCGTCTGGACGAACTCCGCCTGCCCCGGCGGCGCCTTTTCCGGCCGGCCGGGAATCGCGAGATCGGGCAGCGACAGATCCGGCTCGAGGCCGCGCGTCGCGGCATCGAAGGTGGCGCGCGAGACGCCGAGCTGCTGCGCGGCCGGCCACTGCGATTCGAGGAAGTGGCTCGAACGCCGCGTCGGCCATCGCATATCCCGGCATCAGCAGCGCGATCGCGACACCGATGGCAGCCAGCGCCCGCAACTAGTGCCCCGGCTTGCTGTAGGCGGGCTGGCCCAGCCGCTCGACATAAGCGATGCCGATCGCCGACAGGACAAACAGCCCGTGAATGATGGCCTGCCACATCACGCCGGTCTCAGTATAAGGCACGCCTTCTTTGCCGAGCGACCCGGCATAGATGAATGTGCGCAGCAGATGGATCGACGAAATGCCGATGATCGCCATGGCGAGCTTGATCTTCAGCACGCTGGCGTTGACGTGGGACAGCCACTCAGGCTGGTCCGGATGCTTTTCCAGCTCGAGCCGCGACACGAAGGTCTCGTAGCCGCCGACGATCACCATGGTCAGCAAGTTGGAGATCATCACCACGTCGATCAGGCCGAGCACCACCAGCATGATTTCCTGCTCGTTGAAGTGCGTGGCGCCGAGCACGAGGTGCCAGAGTTCCTTGAGGAACAGGATGACATAGACGCCCTGCGCGACGATCAGCCCGAGATAAAGCGGCAGCTGCAGCCAGCGCGATCCGAAGATCAGCGTCGGCAGCGGCTTCAAGCCCGGAAAGTCCTTGGGCGGAATGGCATCGTCGGCGGACATCGACATGGCGACAATCCCTTGTGAGCAGGCCTCGTGGCGCGGAACGCCGAGGCGAGATCACCGACTTATAGGTGATTCGCAGCGGCCGAAGCACGGCGCGCACCGGCATAACGTCGCGGAGGTACTAGATGCGGACTCGAGGCGAGTGGCGAACACCGCATCGTGGAAAACCACGAACGTTCGAAGAACATCCGCGAATCAGAGAACGGACAGTGGACGGTAAATCGCTGATTAACGCGCGCGATATTAGCGGCTGAACTTCTTGTACTTCAGCCGGTGCGGGATCACCGCGTCCTGGCCGAGCCGGCGCATCTTGTCCTTCTCGTAGTCCTGGAAGTTGCCCTCGAACCATTCGACATGGCTGTCGCCCTCGAACGCCAGAATATGCGTGGCGATGCGGTCGAGGAACCAGCGGTCATGGCTGATGATGACGGCGCAGCCGGCGAAATCCTCCAGCGCCTCTTCCAGCGCCCGCAGCGTATCGACGTCGAGATCGTTGGTCGGCTCGTCGAGCAGCAGCAGATTGGCGCCGGTCTTGAGCATCTTGGCAAGATGCACGCGGTTGCGCTCGCCGCCGGACAGCGTGCCGACTTTCTTCTGCTGGTCGGCGCCCTTGAAGTTGAACAGCGAGACATAGGCGCGCGAGTTCACTTCCTTCTTGCCGACCAGGATGATGTCCTGGCCGTTGGAGATTTCCTCCCAGACGTTTTTCTTGCCGTCGAGCTGATCGCGCGACTGGTCGACATAGCCGAGCTGCACCGACTCGCCGATCTTGATGGTGCCGGAATCGGGCTTGTCCTGGCCGGTGATCATGCGGAACAGCGTGGTCTTGCCGGCGCCGTTCGGCCCGATGACGCCGACAATGCCGCCGGGCGGCAATCTGAAACTGAGATCGTCGATCAGCAGATTGTCGCCGAAGCCTTTGGTCAGGTGTTCGAAGTCGACCACGTTCTGCCCGAGCCGCTCGGCGACCGGAATGGTGATCTGCGCCACGGTGTTGGTCTTGGCATTGGCGATCTTGAGCAACTCGTCGTAGCGCTCGTAACGCGCCTTGGACTTGGCCTGCCGCGCCTTGGGCGACGACGAAATCCATTCGCTTTCACGCTGCAGCGTGCGCTGGCGCGTTTCGTCCTCGCGCGCTTCCTGCTCGAGGCGCTTCTGCTTCTGATGCAGCCACGAGGTGTAGTTGCCCTCGTAGGGAATGCCGCGGCCGTGATCGAGTTCGAGGATCCAGCCGGTGACGTTGTCGAGGAAGTAGCGGTCGTGGGTGACGATCAGGATGGCGCCGGGATATTTGCGCAGATGGCCTTCCAGCCAGTTCACGCTTTCGGCGTCGAGATGGTTGGTCGGCTCGTCGAGCAGCAGCAGGTCCGGCTGATCCAAGAGCAGCCGGCACAGCGCGACGCGGCGCTTTTCGCCGCCGGACAGCTTGCCGATGTCGGCGTCGTCGGCCGGGCAGCGCAGCGCGTCCATGGCCAGATCGACCTGGCTGTCGAGATCCCACAGGTTCTTGGAATCGATCTCGTCCTGGAGCTTGGCCATCTCGTCGGCGGTCTCGTCGGAATAATTGACGGCGATCTCGTTGTAGCGGTCGAGGATCGCCTTCTTGGCGGCGACGCCTTCCATCACGTTGTCGCGCACCGACTTGGTGGCATCGAGCTGCGGCTCCTGCTCCAGATAACCGACGCGCGCGCCCTCGGCGACGAAGCCCTCGCCGGTGAATTCGGTGTCGATGCCGGCCATGATGCGCAGCAGCGTCGACTTGCCCGAGCCGTTGACGCCGAGCACGCCGATCTTGGCGTCCGGGTAGAACGACAGGTTGACGTTATCCAGCACCTTCTTGCCGGCCGGATAGGTCTTGGTCAGACCCTGCATGTGATAGATGAATTGGCGACCGTTCATGGCGCAGTGGAACCTTAAGTTTTCCGGGCGGAAACCGCGCCGGAAACCAGCGCAGCCGGACGTTTTGTCGGGAAATTCGACGCTGATGTAACGGCCGGAACCCCAAAGAGCAAGGCATGCCGGGCCAAAACGGCGCTCCCGGGCGGAGGTAAAACTCTGGAAAGGCTGATTCCAAATTGCCGCTACGGCAAAGCCGGCCTCGGACCCGATCTTAACACCTGCCGCCCATGATCGCCGCTCGCATGAACCTGATCGCCGGATCGGGCGACCAAGGGTCAGAGCGGGCGAAAGGCGCCCGCCATGCAACGGGGTTGGTGTCATGGGTCGAGCCATCATGGCTATTTCGGGTTCCGCGGCGGCTTTGTTGCCCCGCCCTTTTACCGGCATCGGCAACGCGCTCGCCGCCTTCTGGCGGGATCTGACCCGCGATACTGTCCGGCCCTACCGGCCCGAACTGCATTATATGCGCGGTCCCGGCCCGGCCTGGCGGGCCAAACACGGCGCCCGCGCCGCGGGCTGAGGCCCCCCTATCTTTTCGGTTAACCGGCTCTAAATTGGCGCCGATCGGAAACGTCCGACGGCGCGCATGATCTTTCCGAAAGATCGTGCGCAAGCAATCAGGGAGCCCTTGCGTATGGTTCGCGCAGCTATTCTCGACGACTATCAGAACGTCGCGCTCAAACTTGCCGACTGGTCCAGCGTGACCAAGGACGTCGAGATCAAGGTCTTCACCGCGCCGCTGGGCGACGACGACGCCGTCATCAAGGCGCTGCAGGGCTTTGCCGTCATCAACATGATGCGCGAACGCACTCCGTTCACCCGCAAAGTGATCGAGGGCCTGCCGGATCTGAAATTGCTGATCACGACCGGCGCCCGCAATAACTCCATCGACGTGAAGGCCTGCGCCGAACGCGGCATCACGGTCTGCGGCACCGGCGTTTTCGGCAGCCCGACCACCGCCATCGCCGTCGGGTTGATCCTGGAACTCACCCGCCATATCGGCTTCGAGAATGCGCGGCTGAAGGCCGGCGCCCTCTGGCAGACCACCATGGGGGAGGATCTGGAGGGAAAAACGCTCGGCGTGCTCGGCCTCGGCAAACTCGGCAAGCTGGTCGGCGGCGTCGGCAAAGCGCTCGGCATGAAGCTGATCGCCTGGAGTCAGAACCTGACGCCGGAAAAGGCCGCCGAAGCCGGCGCCGAATATGTCTCCAAGGAGGAGCTGTTCCGTCAGTCCGACATCGTCAGCGTTCATGTCATTTTGAGCGACCGCTCGCGCGGACTGGTCGGCGCCAAAGAACTCGGCCTGATGAAGAAGACCGCCTATCTCATCAATACATCGCGCGGGCCCATCGTCGACGAGAAGGCGCTGCTCGCGGCACTGCAAAGCAAATCGATCGCCGGCGCCGGACTCGATGTGTTCGATGTCGAGCCGTTGCCGCTCGATTCACCGTTCCGCAAATTGGACAATGTCATCATTACGCCGCACATCGGCTACGTCAGCGAGCGAAACTACCGCGCCTATTACGGCGGCGTCGTCGAGGCTATCCGCGCCTGGCTCGATGGCAAGCCGGTCCGGGAGATCAAGTAATTTGCCGTTGCCACAATTATCTGTCGCCGCATTGCGGTCGCAGTTCCACGTAGCTTTTTTGGCAACCATTCAGCATGCGCGACGTTACCTCCCTGCACGTAATCCACAGTGGAGGTTTAATCATGAGAACAAAGTTTATGGTCCTTGCCGCCGCCGGTCTTCTCGCGAGCATGAGCGTCGTCGGCGCGAATGCCCAGACAACGCCTGGCCATGAGATGCAGGAAAAGGGTTCGGTAAAAGGAACCACCGGTGCATCCGGATACGCGCCCGGTCAGATGATGCAGGAAAAAGGTTCGGTGAAGGGAACCACCGGTGCTTCAGGCTATGCGCCGGGTCACGCTACGACCGGCTCGTCCGTCAAATCCGACACCGACGTGAAAGCGGGTGGCGCGAAAGTGAAAACGGACATCGACGCCGGCAGCAAGCTTAAAGTGAAGTAGTTGGCTCAAGGCGGGGCCGCTCTTGAGCGGCCCCGTTTTATGCTGAGGTCGGAGTGTTACAGTCTGAGTAGGCGCGCCGCGTTGTTATACGCCACGTCGGCGCGCAGGCTGTCCTCGATCGGCACGCTGTCCATCCAGTGCCCCGCCTCGACGGCATCCTCGAACGGATAGTCGGCGGCAAACATCACCTTGTCGCGGCCCAAGGCATCGACCGCGCAACGCAGCGGCTCGGCCGCGAATACGCCCGACACCGTCACCACGATATTGTCCTTGATGTATTGCGACGGCGGCTTGCCGAGTTTGACGCCGTATAATTTCGCGCGGCTGTCGAAGCGCGACAGCAGATAGGGCAAGGTCTCGCCCATATGGCCGAGCGCGAGCTTGGCTTTCGGGAAACGATCGAACAGCCCGCTGAACACCAGCCGCAACGCGTGCGAGCCGGTCTCGAAGCCCCACTCCCAGGTCGCGCGCCGCAGCGCCGGAACGCCGTTAAGCACCGGCGCCGGCATCGTCGGATCGGTCGGGTGCAGATAGACCACGGCGCCGAGCGCCTCCGCCCGTTCCCAGAATGGATAGAGCGCCGGGTCGTCGAGATACTGTCCGTTGGTATGGCCGTTGATCATGGCGCCGCACAGTTTCAGGTCGCGCATGCAGCGCTCGAGTTCGTCGGCGGCGGCTTTCGGTTGCTGTACCGCGATGTGGGCAAATCCCGAATAGCGGTCCGGCCGCTTCTGAATTTCGCGCGCCAGGAAATCGTTCGACTTCCGCGGCCTTGGCGGTCGCGACCGAGGCATCGCGCTCGGCCTGCACGCCGGGGCCGGAGATCGACAGCACCGCGCGCGCGATGCCGGCCTTGTCCATGGCTCGCCAGGCGCAAATCGCCAAAATCGCTGAGTTGCTTGAACAATTGCTCGGTCACCGGGGCCGCGACCTCGGTCATTGTCGGCCGCCAATAATCGATCAGGCCCGGCGACAGAAAATGTTCTTCAAGCGCGATTTTTTTGACCATGCTCCCCTCGACTTTTTTGCAGCGCAACAAGCCTGCCTAAACTTTTCTCTTTTGACTGTATCGTATATTGGGCTATCGTGTACCACGATGCAAGGCGACCGAGAGCGCCAACGCATCAGGGATGGCAGCGTCAAAGGTATCAGCGTTCATGGATCGCCACGTCACCAACGACAAGAGTCAGGTGCAGGTGATCGCGCGCGCGGCCACCATCCTGCGGGCGCTGGAAGACGAGAACGCCGGCTTAAGCCTCGGCCAGATCGCGCAGCGGGTGAATCTGGCGCGCTCCACGGTGCAGCGCATCGTCGCGGCGCTGGAAACCGAAAAACTGGTGATCGCGGCGACGCCGAACGGACGCGTCCGGCTCGGCCCCACCATCCTGCGGCTGGCCGCCTCCGTGCGCAGCGACTTCGTTTCGCTGGCCCGGCCCGTTCCTCGAGCGCTTGAGCGAAGAATTGCACGAGACCGTCGATCTCTCGACGGTGAAAAAGGATCATCTGGTGTTCATCGACCAGGTCATCGGTTCGCAGCGCTTGCGCACCGTGTCGGCGGTCGGCGAAACATTTCCGCTGTACTGCACCGCCAACGGCAAGGCCTATCTCGCCCAGCTTTCCGACGCCGCCATCGAGGCGCTGATCGGCCGCACCTATGAGAAACGCACGCCGAGGACGCTGCAGCGCATCGACGTGCTGCTCGCCGACCTGAAAACCGCGCGCCGCACCGGCGTCGCCTTCGATCGCGAGGAGCACACACTGGGAGTTTGCGCGGTCGGCGTCGCGTTGCAGGATCCGCTTGGCAACTCGGTCGCCATCTCGGTGCCGGTCCCAAGTCAGCGCTTCCCGGACCGGCAGACAATGATCGCGGAAAAGCTGATGGCGACCAAACGCGCCATGGAGATCTCGTATGAATTCCGTCGCCGCCTGAGCGCGGCACGGTCTGATCAATCGGCAACACGCGCACAGGGCGCTGCAAGTAAGGGAGGATGCCGTGGCCAAAAAAATTCGCGGTGTGATGTTCGAAGAAAACCTCAAGAACAGCATGGGGCTGGAATTCGTCAACCTGTCCCACCGCTTCGGCTATCAGTCGCCGAACTGGCCGTATTTCGAGGACGTCAAGATCGAGCGCATCCACTACATGGCGAAGTCGGGCGTGCTGTCGCAGCGCATCACGACGTCGATGCACAACACCACCCATATCGACGCGCCCGCGCATGTGATCCAGGGCACGCCCTTCATCGACGAAGTGCCGCTGCCGCATTTCTTCGGCTCCGGCATCGTGGTGTCGATCCCGAAGAAGAAGTGGGAACAGATCACCTATGACGATCTCGAAAAGGCCGCCGGCAAGATCGTGCGGCCGCGCGACGTCGTGATCGTCAATACCGGCTGGCATCATCAATACGAGGACACGGAAGACTATTTCTGCCGCGCGCCCGGCTTCGTGCCGTCGGCCGGCAAATGGTTCGTCGAGAAGAAGGTCAAGGTGGTCGGCCACGACACCCAGGCCAACGACCATCCGCTCGCCACCGCGATCGGCCCGCAGCGCAACGGTCCGCTGCATCCGCATCTCGCGGCCGAATACAAGGAATGGTCGGGCGGCCGCGACTGGAAGGACGACTTCCCGGAATGGGAGCCGGTGCACCGCATCCTGTTCCGAACGGCATCATGGGCATCGAGAATGTCGGCGGCGATCTCGACAAGGTCACCGGCAAGCGCGTCACCTTCGCCTATTTCCCGTGGAACTGGGATCGCGGCGACGGCTGCATCGTGCGTCTGGTCGCCATCACCGATCCGACCGGCAAATACCGCATCGAGCGCGGCAGGAAGTTCTAGGCCGACAAGTTGCACGCGACCTAATCGATTAAAAGCAATGGAGTAGACTGCCATGCACGTTAAACGCTTCAACGACGCCAAGCCCTACGAGGCGCCCAACCACCGCGGCTATTCGTCGCTGCGCCTGTTCGGCGCCGAGGCCGGCGGCACCAAGGGCCTCGTGTTCGGCTATTCGCACTTCCTGCCCGGCGGCGGCGCCGGTCCCGACGCTTCGCCGCCGGAGAAAGTCTATTTCGTGCTGGCCGGCGAATTGACCGTCATCGTCGACGGCAAGGAAACCGTGCTCAAGGCCAATGACTCCTGCGTCATCGAGCCGAACGAGACGCGCGAGATCATCAATCGCGGCAACGAGGTCTGCTCGATCGTGGTCGCGGTGGCGATGCCGCCGAAGTAAGTAACACGCATGTCGTCCCCGCGCAGCGGGCGACCCAGCATTCGCGACAATGCACGTGAGCTGGATGCGCCGCAAGCCCGGGCATGACGACGAAAAAATTCTGGGAGGAACGTCCATGTCCGAAGCCTTTCTGAAAAATCCGCTTGGCCTGTTCGACATCAAGGGCAAAATCGCCATCGTCACCGGCGCGTCCGGCGCCTTCGGCGCGCTGTCGGCCAAGACCTTGGCCGGCGCCGGCGCCAATGTGGTGCTGACCGCGCAGCAAGGTCGATGAGCTGAAAAAGGTCGCGGCCGAATGCGAGTCGCTCGGCGCCAAGACCGAGATCGTCGCGCTGCGTCCGAGCTCGGAGGCAAACTGCGACAAGATCGTCAAGGCCGCGGTCGACAAGTTCGGCCGCCTCGACATTCTGGTGGTGGCCTCCGGCCTCAACAAAGTGTCGAAGATCGTCGACCAGAAGCCGGAAGATTTCCTCGACGTCATGGACGCCAACGTCACCCAGTCCTGGCTGATGGCGCGCGCCGCCGGCAAGCAGATGCTGGCCCAAGGTCAGGGCGGCAAGGTCATCCTCACCTCCTCCGCGCGCGGCCTGCTCGGCCATCCGGCCGGCTACACCGCCTATTGCGCGTCGAAGTCGGCAGTCGACGGCATCACCAAGGCGCTGGGCTGCGAATGGGGCGACACCGGCATCACCGTCAACGCGCTGGGGCCGACCGTCTTCCGCTCGCCGCTCACCGCCTGGATGTATGAGGACACCGAGCGGGCGCAGACCGTGCGCAAGGGCTTCCTCGCCCGCGTGCCCAAGGGCCGCCTCGGCGAGCCGGAGGATCTCGCCGGACCGTTGCTGTTCCTCGCCTCCAAGGCGTCGGACTTCTACACCGGCCACATTCTTTACGCCGACGGCGGCTACACGGCGGGGTGAGACATGACCAAAGCGCGCATCACCGTCATCGGCGCCGGGCTGATGGGCCACGGCATCGCGCAGGTGTTCGCGCTCGCCGGCCATGACGTGACGATCTACGACTCCTTTCGCCGCCACGCTCGACACCGCCAAGGCGCGCATCCTCGCCAATCTGAAAGACCTCGGCGACGACGAGACGGCGGTCGAGCGCGTGACGCCCAACGCCGATCTTGCCGCCGCCGTGCGCGACGCCGATTACGTGGTCGAGGCGGTGCTGGAAGATCTGCCGCTCAAGCAGAAGATTGTTCGGCGAGATCGAACAGCACGTTCGGCCCGACACGATCCTCGCCAGCAACACCTCGGTCATTCCGATCACCGGCATCATGCAGGGCCTGCAACGCCGCGAGCGCGCGCTCGGCACCCATTGGTGGAACCCGCCGTTCCTGGTGCCGCTGGTCGAGGTGATCGAGACCCAATGGACGTCGCCGCAGGCCGTCGACTTCACCATGAAGCTGCACGCCGCCGCCGGCAAAAAGCCCGCGCATGTGAAGAAGGACGTGCCCGGCTTCATCGGCAATCGCCTGCAACACGCGCTCTGGCGCGAGGCGATCTCGCTGGTCGAACACGGCATCTGCGACGCCGAGACCGTCGATACCGTGATCAAGGCGGCGTTCGGCCGCAGGCTCGCGGTGCTCGGGCCGTTGGAAAATGCCGATATGGTCGGCACCGACTTGACGCTGGCGATCCACAACACCGTGCTGCCCGACATCGACAGCCGGCCCGGCCCGTCGCCTTATCTGGAAAAACTGGTGAAGGACGGCAAGCTCGGCTTCAAATCCGGCGAAGGCTTCCGCAAGTGGAGCCCGGAACAACAGACGGCATTGCGTTCGAAAGTTCTGCAACACTTGAAAAAAGCGCGCGCTCAGGACGCTTGAACGGCGCGCCCAACCTGGGGAGATGATCATGACCGACATCAAGACAATCTCGCGTCGCACTCTGGTCAAGACCGGCATCGGCGCGATCGCCGCGCCCGCCGTGTTCGGCGCAATGCCGGCGCAAGCGCAGACCGCGACCATCAAGATCGGCCATGTCAGTCCGAAGACCGGCCCGCTCGCCGGCTTCGGCGAGGCCGACGGCTTCATCCTCGAACAGGTGCGCGGCATCCTGGGCAAGGGTCTCAGCAACGGCGGCAAGACCTACAAGGTCGAGATCATCTCCAAGGACAGCCAGTCGAACGCCAGCCGCGCCTCGGAAGTCGCCAGCGAACTCATCCTCGGCGACAAGGTCAATCTGATCGTCGCCTCGGCGACGCCCGACACCACCAATCCGGTCGCCGACCAGGCCGAGGTCAACGAGGTGCCCTGCATCACCACCAATTGCCCGTGGCAGCCCTACTTCTTCGGCCGCAAGGGCGACCCGAAGAAGGGCTTCACCTGGACCTATCATTTCTTCTGGGGCCTGGAAGACGTCATCGGCGCGTTCCTGGCGCTGTGGGACACGTTGCCGACCAACAAAGTGGTCGGCGGCCTGTTCCCCAACGACGCCGACGGCAATGCCTGGGGCGATCCCAAGCTCGGCCTGCCGCCGGCGCTCGCCAAGGCCGGCTACAAGCTGCTCGATCCCGGCCGCTACCAGCTCATGAACAACGACTTCACCTCGCAGATTTCCGCGTTCAAGGCGGCCGGCGCCGAGATCGTCACCGGCAACATGATCCCGCCCGACTTCGCCACCTTCTGGTCGCAGGCCGCGCAGCAGAACTTCAAGCCGAAGATCGTCACCATCGGCAAGGCGCTGCTGTTCCCCTCGGTCATCGACTCGCTGGGCGAGCGCGGCAACGGCCTCACCAGCGAGATCTGGTGGACGCCGCATCATCCGTTCAAGTCGAACCTCACCGGCCAAAGCTGTCAGCAGCTCACCGACGCCTACACCAAGGCGACCAACCGGCCGTGGACGCAGCCGATCGGCTTCCAGCACGCGTTGTTCGAAGTCGCCATCGACGTGCTCAAGCGCGCCAAGAACCCGAACGATTCGAAGTCGATCTTGGATTCGATCATCGCCACCAACTACGAGTCCATCGTCGGCAAGATCCAGTGGACCGGCCAGCCGGTGAAGAACGTCACCAAGACCGCACTGGTCGCCGGGCAATGGCAGCGCAAGAACGGCAAATCCGACCTGGTCATCACCGAGAACAAGTCCGCGCCGAACATTCCGGTCGGAGGCAAGTTGCAGCCGATCGGCTGACGCGTTACCTCTGGCATCATGGCCCCGATCCTCACCCTCGAAAACATCTCGAAGCGGTTCGGGGCCGTGGTGGTTGCGGACGGAATCGACCTCGCGCTCAATGAGGGCGAGGCGCTCGGCATCATCGGGCCGAACGGCGCCGGCAAGACCACGCTGTTCGGCATCGCCACCGGCACCGTTACGCCCGACAGCGGCGGCGTGCTGTTTAAAGGCCAGGACATCACCCGGCTGGCGCCGGAGCGCCGCTGCCGCCTCGGCCTGGCGCGCTCGTTCCAGATTCCGCAGCCGTTTTCCGGCATGACCGTGTTCGAGAACGTGGTGGTGGCTGCGGCTTTCGGCAACGGCGAGCGGGAGGCCGCGGTCTATGACCGTTGCGCGGAACTGCTCGGCCGCTGCGGGCTTGCCGACAAGGCCAATAAACGCGCCGGCGGTCTGACCTTGCTCGACCGCAAACGGCTGGAATTGGCGCGCGCGCTGGCCACCAAGCCGCGCGTCCTGCTGCTCGACGAAGTCGCCGGCGGCCTGACCGAGCACGAATGCGGCACGCTGGTGCAGTTGATCAAGGACGTGCGCGCCGGCGGCATTTCCATCGTGTGGATCGAGCACGTGGTGCACGCGCTGCTCGCCACCGTCGACCGGCTGCTGGTGCTGCATGGCGGAAAATTCATCGCCGAGGGCGATCCCCGCACGGTGATCAAGAGCCCGCAGGTGGCGGAGATCTACATGGGGATCGCCGCCGATGCCTGAGCCGCTGCTCGATGTCCGCGCGATCGACGCCTTTTACGGCGACTTCCAGGCCTTGTTCGGCGTGTCGCTGCGCGTCAATGCCGGCGAAGTGGTGGCGGTGATCGGCGCCAACGGCGCCGGCAAGAGCACGCTGTTGAAAACCATCGCCGGATTGATGCATCCGCGCGACGGCAGCATCACGTTCGACGGACAAGCCATTGGCGGCGTGCCGGCCTTTGATGTGGTGGCGCGCGGCATCGCGCTGGTGCCGGAAGGCCGCCGGCTGTTTCCTTCGCTGACGGTCGAAGAAAACCTGCTGATCGGCGGCCAGTCGCGCAGGCCCGGCCCCTGGACGCTCAAGCGCATCTACGAGCTGTTTCCGGTATTGGCCGAGCGGCGCCATCTGCCGAGCACGGCGCTTTCCGGCGGCCAGCAGCAGATGGGCGCGATCGGCCGTGCGTTGATGTCCAATCCGCGCCTGCTGTTGTGCGACGAGATCAGCCTCGGCCTCGCGCCGATCATTGTGCGCGACATCTACGCGCGGTTACCGGCGATCGTGGCGGACGGCCTGTCGCTGATCATCGTCGAACAGGACATCGCGCAGGCGCTCAGCGCCGCGCGTCATGTCTATTGCTTGCAGGAAGGCCGCATCGCGCTCGAGGGCCCGGCGCGCGAACTGACGCGCGAATCGATTTCAGCCGCCTATTTCGGGGTTTGACGATGACCGAATGGCTCAACGTCATCCTGCAAGGCGTGCTGATCGGCGGGCTCTATGCGATGTTCGCCGCCGGCCTGTCGCTGATTTTCGGCGTGATGCGGCTGGTCAATATCGCGCACGGCGATCTGATCGTACTCGCCGCCTATGTCGCGCTGATGGTGACGCAGACACTCGGCATCGGTCCTCTGACGTCGCTGCTGCTGGTGGTGCCGATCATGGCGGTCATCGGCTACGCTCTGCAGCGCCTGCTGCTCAACCGCACGCTGGGCGACGATCTGCTGCCGCCGCTGCTGGTGACGTTCGGTCTGTCGATCATCATCCAGAACGGACTGTTGGAATTGTTCACCGCCGACAGCCGTAAGCTCCAGGCCGGCGCGATCGAAATCCAAACCTTCCAGTTGACGCAGGGCGTCTGGATCGGATACCTGCCGCTCATTCAATTCATTGTCGCGGTCGCGGTCATCGCCGGCCTGCAGACGCTGTTCTATCGCACCGCGCTCGGCCGCGCCTTCCGCGCCACCTCCGACGATCAAGCCGTCGCGCAACTGATGGGGCTCGACACCCGCCATGTCTTCGCCATGGCGATGGCGCTGTCGCTGGCGGTCATCGCCATCGCCGGCGTGTTCCTGGCGGTGCGCACCAATTTCGATCCGGCCATCGGTCCGGCGCGGCTGATCTTCGGCTTCGAGGCGGTGATCATCGGCGGGCTGGGCAGCATGTGGGGCACGCTGGCCGGCGGCATCATCCTCGGCGTGTCACAGGCGGTCGGCGCGCAGATCGACCCGGGCTGGCAATTGCTCGCCGGCCACATCGTATTCCTGGCGATCTTGGCGGTTCGTCCGCAGGGCCTGTTTCCCAAGGTGTCGGGATGACCCGCGTCGAGCACTCCACCCGTTCGAGCCGCGTCGGCGTCGTCGCTGATCGCCATCACGTTGATGGCGCTGGCGCTGGCGCCGTTCTGGGGCGACCGGCAGACGCTGCGGCTGCTCGCCGAGATATTCACCTTCGTCGCGCTGGCCAGCCTGTGGAACCTGCTCGCCGGCTATGCCGGCCTGGTGTCGGTCGGCCAGCAGGCTTTTGTCGGCCTCGGCGGTTATCTGTTGTTCGGGTTGGTCATCGTCGGCGGCATCCATCCGATCGTGGCGATCCTGATCGCCGGGCCGGTGGCCGCGCTGATCGCCATTCCGGTCGCCGCCCTCACGTTCAGGCTGCGCGGCGCCTATTTCGCCATCGGCACCTGGGTGGTGGCGGAAGTCTTCCGGCTGCTCGCCTCGCAGATTTCGGTGCTCGGCGGCGGCTCCGGCATCAGCCTGCCGGCCGCGGCGGTGATCGCCATGGCGCCGAGCCGCCAGGCCCGCGAATTCGAAATCTATTGGCTGGCGCTGGCGCTCACCGTGGCCGTGCTTGCCGCCATCGTGGCCCTGCTGCGGTCGCGCCACGGCCTGGCGCTCACCGCCATCCGCGACAATGAACTGGCGGCGCAAAGCAGCGGCATCGGCGTGACCCGCATCAAATTCGTCGTCTATGTGCTGGTGGCGTTCGGCACCGCGATGATCGGCGCGCTGATTTTCCTGATGAAGCTGCGCATCTCGCCCGACACCGCCTTCAGCGTGAACGACTGGACCGCCTTCGTGATCTTCATCACCGTCATCGGCGGCATCGGCCGCATCGAAGGCCCGATCATCGGCACCATTGTTTTCTTCGTGATGCGGCAGACGCTGGCCGATCTCGGCAGCCTTTATCTGCTGATCATGGGCGCGGTCGCCATCGTGGTCATGCTGTGGGCGCCGAAAGGCCTTTGGGGCCTGATCGCGGAACGCTTCGGCTGGCAGGCTTTGCCGCTGCAGCGGCATTTGGTGCTTACGCCGACCGAGAACCAAGCCGGGAGAAAGTCATGAGCCCGATCATCGATATTTATTGCCACATCTTCCCCGAGCGCTTCTTCCAGGAGATGACCAAAGCGGCGCCGAAGCTGGAGAACATCGGCAAGCGGCTGCGCGGCGTCACCAAGCTGTTCGACCTCGACGCCCGCTTCAAGGAAATGGACCAGTTCGGCGACTACCGGCAGATCATCTCGCTGCCCAATCCGGCGATCGAGGATATCGCCACGCCCGAAGTCGGCATGAATCTCGCCCGTATCGCCAACGACTCGATGGCGGAGCTGTGCCGCAAGTATCCCGAGCGGTTTCCGACCTTCGCCGCGGCCCTGTGCATGACCGATGTCGAAGGCTCGGTCGCCGAGGCGCGCCGCGCCATCAAGGATCTCGGCGCGCGCGGCGTGCTGCTTTACACCAATGTCGCCGGCGAGCCGCTCGACGATCCGAAGTTCGAGCCGATCTTTGCCGCCATGGCCGAGCTCGATGCGGTGGTCTGGCTGCATCCGGTCGGCACCGCTTCGATGCCGGACTATCCGTCCGAAAAGAAATCGCGCTTCGAGATGTGGTGGTGCTTCCACTGGCCCTACGAGACGTCGGTCGCCATGGTGCGGATGGTGTTCTCCGGCCTGCTCGACCGCTATCCGAAGCTCAAGGTCATCACCCACCATCTCGGCGGCATGATCCCCTATTACGACGGCCGCGTCGGGCCGGGCTTGAAAGTGCTGGGCCAGCGCACGTCCGACGAGGATTATTCGCAGATCCTGCCGTCACTGAAACGGCCGCACATGGACTACATGCACGATTTCTACGGCGACACCGCCATGTTCGGCGGCGGCGTGGCGGCGACGCGCTGCGGCTATGAATTTTTCGGCGCCGATCGCGTGGTGTTCGCTACCGACACGCCGCTCGGGCCGATTGCGCCGACCATCGAAACCGTCAAAAAATTAGAGCTTGCGCCGGACGACCAGCGCAAGCTCTTTTGTGGCAATGCCGAGAAGCTGCTCAATATGAAATTCGTAGTAGCCGGCTTCAGCTCACGGCTTCTTTTTCTTGATATCGGCCGCGCCGGTCGTGCCCGGATTGAACGACGGCGGATCGCTGGCGGGAAAGCTCTCGTCGGAATTGATGGTGACTTCGTCTTCTTCCTTCTCGATCCGCTTGCGTTCGTCTTCCGCGTGCTGTTTCGGTTTTTCTGCCATGGATAACTCCTGATGCCGGCGCGCCCGCTTTCGCGGGCGCTGCTAACCTGCAATATCAACCGCCGGGCCCCCGTTCGGGTTCCAGCCGTCGACCGGAGAAAAATATGCTGCGCGCGGCGATATGCGGAGCCGGACACTGGGGAACGCGGTTGATCGCGTCGGTTCAGGGCAAAAGCGATAAAATCGGCTTTGTGACGGCGGTCACCCGCAATCCGGCGGACAAACATGCCCTCGCCGAGCGCTTCGGCCTGGCGCTGACTACGAGCTACGCCGACGTGCTGGCCGATCCCGGCATCGATGCGGTTGTGCTGGCGACGCCGCACTCGCAGCATGCCGCCGAGATCATCGCCGCCGCGAAAGCCGGCAAACACGTGTTCTGCGAAAAGCCGTTCACCCTGACGGTTGAAGACGCCCGCTTAGCGATTGCCGCCTGCAAGGCGGCCGGCGTTACCTTGGATGTCGGCTTCAATCGCCGCCATGCGCCGGCCTATGTCGACATGACGCGCCGGATCGAAGCCGGCGAGATCGGCACGGTCCGCCATATCGAGGGACAGTTTTCCGGGCCGCCGAGCTACCAGATCGAGCCCGGCAACTGGCGCTCGAACCAGATTCGAAAGCCCGGGCGGCTCGATGACCGCGCGCGGCGTCCACGTCGTCGACGCCATGGTGCACATCGCAGGGCTGGTAAACACCGTGTTTGCGTTCAGCGGCCGTTTGCAGCTCGCCATCGACGTCGACGATACGACGTCTTGCCTGCTGCGGTTTGCCAGTGGCGCCACCGGCTATCTCGGCACGCTGCACGCCACCAGCGCGTTCTTCCGCATCCATGCCTTCGGTTCGAAAGGCGCGTTGGAAATGCGCGGCGAGACCGAACTCATCGCCTCCGACCTCGCCGGCAAGGTCGAGCGTTTCACTTACGACGTTGCCGACAAGGAGCGCGCCGAACTGGAGGCCTTCGCCGATGCGGTCGCGAGCGGCGTCAAATTCGCCATCGCGCCGGAGGAGATCGTCAATACCGTAGCGGTGATGCAGGCGGTCACGGCGTCGGCAAGGAGTGGCGAGGCGGTGGCGATTTCTTGATCTATTCCGCCGCCACCTTCTGCGCGGCGTCCATTTTCGCCTTCACCACCACCTTGATGGCGTCGTCGACGCGATCCTTGGCGTAGCGCAGTGCGGTCGGCAGATCGTCGAGCGCAAAGGTGTGGGTGTGAATTTTGGTGGCGTCGAAACGCTTCTGCCGCATGAAGGCCTCGGCGCGGTGGGTGGCGCTCTTGCCCTCGCCGCGGATGCCGTAGAGGTAGATGTTGTTGCGCACGATATGCGCGACATCCACCGGCACTTCTTCGTGCGCGAAGGCCGCCAGGCAGACCCGGCCGCCGCGATTGACCATGCGCACCGCGTCGTTCACCGCGCTGGTCGCGGCCGAGCATTCGACCACGTAGTCGACGCCCTTGCCGCCGTTTAGCTTTTTCACTTCGGCGACCACATCGGGGGTCTTGCGGATATTCACCACCGCGTCGGCGCCGAGTTCGAGGCCAATGTTCAGCCGGTTGTCCCGGGTTCCGGTGAGGATGACGGGCTGGGCGCCGAGCGCCTTGGCCACCGCCACCGCCAATAGCCCGATCGGCCCGGGGCCGGTGACGCAAACGCTTTCGCCGGCCACCAGCCCGCCAAGCTCGGTCAGCGCATACATCGCGGTGCCGGCGGTAACGACCAGCGTGCCCTCCTCGTCCGACATCGCGTCATTGATCGCAACCAGCGTGTTGACGTGGTTGACCTGGTATTCGCAGAAGCCGCCGTCGGTGGTGAAACCGTTGGCACGGTGGCCCTTGTCGACGTCGCCGTAGTTAAGGCCGTAGTTGTGGCACGAGGTGTACATGCCCTCGCGGCAGCGCTTGCACTGGCCGCAGCCGGCGTGGATCTCGACCGCGACCCGCGTGCCGATCTTGTATTCGTCGACGCCCGGTCCAAGCGCCACCACCGTGCCCATATATTCGTGGCCCGGCGTGAAGCCCTTGTTGAACGGCAGGCCGCCTTGGATCATGGCCGGCGGCCCGTGATAGATCACGTCCAGATCGGTCGCGCAGATCGCCACCGCATCGATACGCACCAGCACTTCGGCCTTTTTCGGCGCCGGCACCGGCTTGTCGGTCATGCTGAGTTCGCCCGGATTGCCGAGCACCCAGGCGCGCTGGCTGTCCGGAATAGGGAATTCGTTATGGTTGGTCTTCACTCCGGCTGGCGCGTACATGTTTCCTCCGACAATCAATTGGCGACTGTCTGCGGCCGTTCGGCATTGGCACGCGCGTTCGGCGCGCCGAATTCGGCGGAGAGCGCCCGCGTGGCGGTACCGATTTCATCGCGCATCAGCCCGATGTGTTCTTCGCTCGCCCGCATCATCGGGGTCGAGGCGCTGATCGCGCCGATCACGGTACCGGCCTGATCGCGGATCGCGGCGCCGACGCAAATCACGCCCGGCAGAAACTCCTCGCGGTCGATGGCATAGCCGTTGCGGCGCACGAC
This sequence comes from uncultured Alphaproteobacteria bacterium, assembly GCA_963825015.1. GTDB lineage: Bacteria > Pseudomonadota > Alphaproteobacteria > Rhizobiales > Xanthobacteraceae > Pseudolabrys. The sequence continues at coordinate 21,732 of CAWGRN010000009.1, forward strand.
GCGCAGCGCTTCGACGAAATCGGCAAACTCGGTGATGGTGTTCTCGGTGAAGCGCTTCATGTCGGCGCCGAGCATGCGCCGCATCTCATCCTCGGGCAGCCAGGCCAGCATGGCCTTGCCGACCGCGGTGGCGTGCGGTGCCTCCAGTTTGCCGATCTTTCCGGTATCGACGCGCACGGCGTGGCGCGCTTCGCGCACTGCCAGCGTGACGACGGTGTCGCCCTGCAAGCCTGCCAGATGCACGGTCTCGCCGGTGGCGCTGTTGATGGCGTCCAGATAGGGCTGCGCGCGGCGCGGCAGATCCACCTGCAGACAGGCGTGCCCAAGATGAAGAATGCGGGCGCCCAGCGCGTAGAGCCTGCGCCCCGGCACCTTGGCCGCAAAGCCGCGCTGGATCAGCGTCGCCAGCAAGTGGTGGCAGGTCGAGATATTGAGGCCGGTACGTGTGGCGAGTTCGGTCAGCGTCGCCTCACCGCCCGCCTCGGCGATGGTTTCCAGCAGGAACAGCGCGCGGTCGACCGATTGAATGCTGTGGCGGTCGGCTTTGGCGCCTGGGCTCGGCGCACGGGTCGTTATGCCCGTTTCGGGCAGGATTCTTGCGTCCATGTGTCGTTTCTCCCTGGGCACAAGGGAATGCGGCCAGGGCTAACGAGTTAAGGACATTTTCAGCATCCAGAACGCGGATTTCTGATCATGAAAATACATAAAGATACCCGCCAATTGGCGGGCTACGACGCTGCAAAACATGACCTGCCACGCGCCGGACCGCCGCTCAGGCGGCCTCGCCACGGAATTCCGGCACCGCATCGCGCAGCACCTTGTAGATGGTCGCACGCTCATTGCGCGCCAGCCCTTGCTCCAGCATCGCCACCCAGCCCTTTATCGACTCCAGCGACGGCCGCACCGGCTTGGCGGCAACAATTCCCGGTATCCCGGTTTCGGAGGTCTCTTCCTCGCGCGCAAACAGGATCTCGTGCAGCCGCTCGCCGGGACGAATGCCAGTGAACGTGATTTTGATGTCGCGGCCGGGCTCAAGCCCGCTGAGCCGGATGATGCGCTCGGCCAGATCGACGATCTTGACCGGCTGGCCCATGTTGAGCACGTAGACCGAAACGTCGCTGCGATCCGGCGCCAGGGCATGGCTGGCGGCGGTGACGACCAGGTCGCAAGCCTCGCGAATGGTCATGAAGTAGCGCACCATGTCCGGGTGGGTGACGGTGACCGGACCGCCGGCTTCGATCTGCGCCTTGAACTTCGGCACTACCGAGCCGTTCGACGCCAGCACGTTGCCGAACCGCACCGAGATCAGGCGCATGGCGCGGTTGCCCTTGCCGGCGCGGCGGCCGAATTCGTCGTCGAGCGCCTCGCAATACATCTCCGCCAGCCGCTTGGTCGCGCCCAATACGGAGACCGGTTCGATCGCCTTATCCGTCGAGATCATCACCATGGCGGTGCAGCCCGCCGCCGCCGCCGCGTCGGCGACATTGATCGAGCCCAGCACGTTGGTTTTGATGCCCTCGTCCCAATCCATTTCAAGCATCGGCACATGCTTGAGCGCCGCGGCGTGAAACACAATATCGGGCTTGAATTGCGCGACCAGGCTCATGATCCTTTGGCGGTCGCGGATATCGGCAATCCGGCCGGAGATTTCCGCCTCGGGCTGTTCGCCTTTAAGGAATTCAATGATGGCGTGGAGCGCCGGCTCCGAATTTTCGATGACCAGCAGACGAGCGGCGCCGAAGGCGACGATGCGTTTGCAGATTTCCGCGCCGATCGAGCCGCCGCCGCCGGTGACAACGATCGACTTTCCGGCGATGAATTCCTCAAGCCGGCGGTAATCGATCTGCACACTGGGACGCAGCAATAGATCCTCGACCGACACCGGCGCCAGTTGCACAGCCGGCCTGCTGGAATCGAACGAAGGCAACTGGCTCAACGCCAGGCCGAGCCGGCGCGCCCGCATCAGCAGCGCCTCGGGCCGCGCTTCCGGCGACAGCGCCGAGGGCGCCAGCACAAGGCGCGTGACGTGCGTGCCGCGGGTGGCAAAATCGGCGACAACCTTTTCGAGGTCATCGATATCGCCCAGGACCGGAATGCCGCGGATCGACTGGCCGCGGTCGGCCGGCGACGGCGACAGGACGCCGACCGGCCAGATTTTTTTCACCGCGCCGCTCTCGATCGAGCGCAACAGCACTTCGGCGTCGGCGGCGCGGCCCAGCATCAGCGTCGGCGTGGCGTCGGCGATTTTGACGCGCTGAAGCGTGCGCGCGTAGTGGAAATAGCGATAGGCGACGCGCGAGCCGCCAAGGAAAAAGATCTGCAGGAACCAGTACAGCAGGATAGTGATCTTGCCGAAAAAGAACGTGCCGTAGATGTTCGGCGACAGCAGCACATAGTCGAGCGCCAGCAGGGAAATCGCCAGCACCGAGGAAGCGCGAAAGATATTGTAGAAATCGGGGACCGAGGTGAAGCGCCACTTATTGCGGTGCAGGCCAAAGATGAAATACACCACGGCCGCGAACACCAGGAAAATCGGCAGCAGGATCTCGAGGCCGACCAGCTTCTCGCTCAGCCGCTGATCCTCGAACCGCATGTAGAATGTCAGAAGGATCGCCGCGACGGTGGCGATGAGATCGTGCAATACGATCAGTATCTGGCGCGGCGTCAGTTTCGGCAGCCGTATCATGTCGCGGTCTTCCAAGCCGAATACGCCCGGACGGTTTTGGTCGATGGACTGTTCAATTGTGGCCTTTGCCCGCTAACCGGGAAATATACAAGCAATTGCGCGGACGTGCCGGACCCCGGCCGGCTTCCGAGGTGGAAATGGCCGAATTCCAAGGGCTTACGTAGCAAATTTCCCGTGCAAAGAAATAGCGAAGTTGGGCCGGCCAAAAGGGCCATTGGCAGCCCGTCGCAGCGACCGGACTTGGCCCTTGGGGCCCATGAAAAAGGCCCGGCATGAATGCCGAGCCTTTGGTCGCTCCGGGCCGGCGCCGCAGCGCCGCGCAGGCCGCCTACACCTTGGTCAGGATTTGCCGCGTGTTGCTCTCGGCCAGCAGCTTCTCGAAGTAAGCGATGGTGCGCCCAAGGCCTTCCTTGAGTTGCGTGCGCGGCTCCCATGACAGTTGCTTCTTCGCCAGCGAGATGTTCGGCTGACGCTGGCGCGGGTCGTTCTCCGGCAGCGGACGGCGAACGATTTTCGAATCGGCACCGATCATCTCGATGATCATGGTCGCCAGCTCAAGGATAGTGAACTCGTTCGGATTGCCGATGTTGATGGGGCCGGTTACGGAATCGTCGGACTCCATAAGGCGCATCAGGCCGTCGATCAGATCGTCGACATAACAGAACGACCGGGTCTGCGAGCCGTCGCCGTAAATCGTGATGTCCTGCCCGAGCAAAGCCTGAACGACGAAATTCGAAACCACGCGGCCGTCGTTCGGGTGCATGCGCGGGCCGTAGGTGTTGAATATGCGCGCCACCTTGATGCGCAGCTTGTTTTGGCGCCAATAGTCGAAGAACAACGTCTCGGCGCAGCGCTTGCCCTCGTCGTAGCAAGAGCGCGGGCCGATAGGATTGACATGGCCCCAATAGTCCTCGGTCTGCGGATGCACGTGTGGATCGCCGTAGACTTCCGATGTCGAGGCCTGCAGAATTTTCGCCTTCACCCGCTTGGCAAGTCCAAGCATATTGATAGCGCCGTGCACGCTGGTCTTGGTCGTCTGAACCGGATCGTGCTGATAGTGGATCGGCGATGCCGGACAGGCCAGATTGTAGATCTGGTCGATCTCGAGATAGATCGGGAACGTCACGTCGTGGCGAATAAGTTCGAAATTCTTGTTACCGAGCAGATGCTCGATGTTGGTGCGCGCGCCGGTGAAGAAATTATCGAGGCAGATGACATTGGCGCCCTGCTCCAGCAGGCGTTCGCACAAGTGCGAACCGAGGAAGCCCGAACCGCCGGTGACCAAAACGCGTTTTTGCAGATGCATTGACCCTGTCACTTTCGGCTGGATGGAGGGCGCTCCAACCCTCGGTAATTTACTCAAAACTTCCGGCTTTGTCGTGTCGCTGCCCTTGTGCGTGGCCATGCCCGTTCCTCGAATTGGCGTTCACCACTTGGTAACCACAGCTTGGTTAGCAACTAGTTACCACTCGGGCTTTTCTGCATCCACTTCCAGGCATCGGCGATCTGCACCTCGAGCGCGGAGCGGGCCGGCACCCAGCCAAACAGCTCACGCGCGCGTTCGCTCGATCCGATCAGACTGGGCGGGTCGCCGGGCCGGCGGGGCGCGATTTTGACCGCAATCTTCTTGCCGCAGACGCGCTCGGCGGTTTCGATCACTTCCTTGACCGAATAGCCGTGCGCGTTGGCGAGATTGAGCGCGCAGGTCGCGCCGCCGGACAGCAGATATTTGAGCGCCCGGACATGGGCGTCGGCAAGATCGGCGACATGGATGTAATCGCGAATGCAGGTGCCGTCCTTGGTCGCATAGTCATCGCCGAACACAGTCACGGCCGTTCCGTCACGCGCCGCAGCCAGCACCAGCGGGATCAAATGGGTTTCGGGGTCGTGCGCCTCGCCGATTTCACCATCGGGATCGCCGCCGGCGGCGTTGAAATACCGCAGCGAGACCGAGCGCAGACCGTGGGCATGATCCAGATCGGCAAGAATTCGCTCGACGACATATTTGGTGAAGCCGTAGGGGTTGATCGGGCGCTGCGGATGTCCTTCCGGGATCGGAACTTGATCCGGAACGCCGTAGGTGGCGCAGGTCGACGAGAATACCACCGGGATCGGCTTGGATTGCGTAATGGTCCGCAGCAGCGACGCGCTGCCGCAGACATTGTTCTGATAGTACAGATTGGGATGTTCGACCGACTCGCCGACATAGGCAAAGGCCGCGAAGTGCACCACCGCGGCGGGCTGATAGCGATCGAGCACGGCCTTGAGCCGCGTCCCGTCGGCGATATCGCCGACTTCGAGCGGACCCCACTTTACCGCCCAGCGATTGCCGCGCGACAGATTGTCGTAAGTGACCGGCTCGAAGCCGCCTGCGGCGAGCGCTTTGCAGGCGTGGCTGCCGATGTAGCCCGCGCCGCCGGTGACGAGAATTTTCATTTTGATTTCAGGCGGTGAAGAATTCTGCCCCATCGCCAGCCTGTGCACCTTGATTAAGGATTCGGCGAACGAGCCAGGAAACGCCCCGCTCAAGCAAGCATAATAGTGATTCGCGTGTGAACAAATCGTATCAAAATGCCCGTGCGGCTTGGCGCATTGCGGGCTGGTACGCTTGCCAGAGCGCTCAACTTGGAAACTGCCCAGGTCAATCGGCCTTAACCCGCCATTGACCTTGCCCCGGCAAGCACCAATTCCACGCCCACATGCAGGACGCCTTGCGGGGAACTCGCCGCGCGCGCTGGTCGATATTTTTGCGCCGCCATAGTTTATGTTATCCCGCGTCAACGCCCTTCTCTAACATCCATCCGAAATGCCGGTTTCAGAACTCCAGACGTCCGGCGGCACACCGCCGCAGGCACGCTTGCTGACCTCGCTGCTGCTGTTATGGCTGGCCGGCAATGCGCTGCGGCTGACCATATTGGCGGTACCGCCGGTCATTCCGCTCATTCACGATCAGTTGCAGATGAGCGCGACGCAGGTCGGCATCCTCACCGGCCTGCCCTCGATGCTGTTTGCCATTGCCGCGGTGCCCGGATCGCTGCTGATCGCGCGGCTCGGCGTGCGCACCGCGCTGGTGGTCGGCTTGAGCCTCACCGCAATCGGCGGCGCCTTGCGCGGCGCACTGCCGGACATCGGCTGGCTCTATGCCATGACGATCGCGATGGGCGCCGGCGTCGCCATCATGCAGGTGACCATGCCGCCGGCGGTGCGCACCTGGCTGCCGGGCCGCATCGGCTTTGCCACCGCCGTCTACACCAACGGCCTGCTGCTCGGCGAAATTTTCCCGGTCGCGCTGATGCTGCCACTGGTGCTGCCGATGGTCGGCGGCAGTTGGCAGTGGGGCTTCGTGGTCTGGAGCGCGCCGGTCGCGATCATCGCCGTCGTCGTGCTGGTGCTGGCGCCGCGGCCCGCATCGAGCAACGGCGAGGCGCCGGCGCGGCGGCGTTGGTGGCCGGACTGGCACAGCCATCTGATCTGGCGGCTCGGCTTCATGCTCGGCACCATCAACGCCATCTATTTCGCCACCAACGCCTTCCTGCCCGACTATCTGCGCAGCAATGGACAGGGCGAATGGATCAGCGCGGCGCTCACCGCCTTGAACTCCGGACAATTGCCGGCCTCGTTCATTCTGCTCGCCGTCGCCGGACGGCTGGAACGCAAGGCCTGGCCTTATGTGGCCTGCGGCATGCTCTGCGTGATCGCGACCGCCGGCATCGTGTTCGGCACCGGCGCCTGGGTGGTTGCCGCCGCCGCGATCCAGGGCTTCGCCGCCGCCGCGATCCTGATCCTGCTACTGGCGCTGCCGCCATTGCTCAGTCCGCCGGACGACGTGCATCGCGTCACCGCCGCCATGTTCACCATCAGCTATAGCTGCGCGGTGATCGTGCCGGTGATCAGCGGAATGTTGTGGGACGCCAGCGGCGTCGCGGCACTCGCCTTCCTGCCGATCGCGCTTTGCGGAATACTCCTGGTCATCCTGGCGCCGGCGATCAATCATGTGCGACGCCTTTGGGAGTTGAATGATGCGTCCAATACCGGTCGGAGCCAAGGGGACCTATACGCTGCGCGTGATGCCGGCGCATCTCGCCAACCAGTTCAAGGACGTCAGCCTGCCGCAGGTGTTCGCCACGCCGATGATGGTGACGGCGATGGAGAACGCCGCGCTCAACGCGGTGCGCGACTATCTCGATCCGGGCGAGAGCGCGGTCGGCACCGTGGTGAACGTCCGCCATCTGGCGGCGACCCCGGTCGGCCACCGCGTCACCGCCGAAGCCGTGGTCACCAAGGTCGACGGCCGCCGCATCGAATTCACCGTCAGCGCGCGCGACGAAATCGAGGAGATCGGCAACGGCACCCACGAGCGCATGGTGGTCGACATGGCCCGCATCGATAAGCGTTTGGCGGCCAAAAAGCGGCCTAGCGCATGATCCGAAGCGGACCGGTTCGGACAGGATCATGCGCAGACGAAACGCCCGCCGGGGCCTTGATATCGGTGATTTTCGGTAGTATCCATCAGTTGTAGCGCTAAATGCATCTATACTGATGTTTAAAACATGATAACAGGCACGCAAATGCGGGCGGCCCGGGCGCTGCTCGGCCTCGACCAGCGCCAATTGGCGCAGGCGGCCGGCCTGTCGCTGCCGACCATCCAGCGCATGGAATCCAGCGACGGGGTGGTGCGCGGCAACGTCGATTCCATGATGAAGCTGGTCGACGCGCTCACCGCCAGCGGCATCGAGCTGATCGGCGAAGGCGCGGCGAGCGAGCGGCGGCGGCCGCGGAGTGCGGCTCAAATGATGGTGCGTCCAACGCACTGTTCGGCGTGGCGGCGCTCGGCTGGCGCTTGGCGCCCCCATCGCGGTCGCGCTCAGCGCGTCGCCGCGCGGCGAGCCGCGCTACCGTGGTCTACGGCGCCAGCCTGATCGTCACGCTGATCCTGTGCGTGATCGCGCTGCTCAGCCTGTTCGGACATTCCGGCAGCGCCTCGACCGCCACGTTGCCGCTCGGCCTGCCCTGGCTGGGCGCGCATTTCCGCATCGACGCGCTGGCGGCGTTCTTCCTGGTGGTGGTCAATCTCGGCGGCGCGGCGGCGAGCCTGTTCGCGCTCGGCTATGGCCGCCACGAGCATTCGCCGCAGCGCGTGCTGCCGTTCTATCCCGGTCTATCTCGCCGCGATGAATCTGGTGGTGCTGGCCGACGACGCCTTCAGCTTCCTGGTGTCGTGGGAATTCATGTCGCTCACCTCCTGGGCGCTGGTGATCGCGCATCACCGCATCGCGCGAGAACCTGCGCGCCGGCTTCGTCTATCTGCTGATGGCGAGCTTCGGCACGCTGACGCTGCTGCTCGCGCTTCGGCCTGCTGGCCGGCGCCGACGGCAATTACGCCTTCGACGCCATCCGCGCGGCGCATCCGTCCGCCGGCGCTCGCCGCGCTGGTGCTGATCCTGGCGCTGATCGGCGCCGGCTCGAAGGCCGGCCTCGTGCCGCTGCATGCCTGGCTGCCGCTCGCGCATCCGGCCGCGCCGAGCCATGTCTCGGCGCTGATGAGCGGCGTGATGACCAAGGTCGCGGTCTACGGCTTCGTCCGCATCGTGTTCGACCTGCTGGGAACGCCGGCCTGGTGGTGGAGCATGGTGGTGCTGGCCTCGGCGGCATCACCGCGGTGATGGGCGTGCTCTACGCGCTGATGCAGCGCGACCTCAAGCGCGTGCTGGCCTACTCGACGATCGAGAATATCGGCATCATCTTCGCCGCGCTCGGCCTGGCGCTGGCGTTCAAGGCCGAGGGCCTGGCCTGGGCGGCGGCGCTGGCGCTCACCGCCGGCGCTGTTTCACGTGTTCAATCATTCGCTGTTCAAGAGCCTGCTGTTCTTCGGCGCCGGCAGCGTGCTCAACGCCACCGGCAAGCGCGACATGGAGCAGCTCGGCGGGCTGATCCACCGCATGCCGCAGACGGCCTTCGTCTTCCTGATCGGCTGCGTGGCGATCTCGGCGCTGCCGCCGCTCAACGGTTTCGTGTCCGAATGGCTGACCTTCCAGGCCATCCTGCTAAGCCCGCAATTGCCGTCATGGGGGCTGAAGCTGCTGGTGCCGGCGGTCGGCGCGCTGCTGGCGCTGTCGGCCGCGCTGGCCGGCCGCCTGCTTCGTGCGCGCCTTCGGCATCACCTTTCTCGGCCGGCCGCGCACGCCGGCCGCAAGCAGCGCGCAGGAGACCGACACCAATTCGCTCGCCGCGATGTATTTCCTCGCCGCGCTCTGCCTGATCGCCGGCATCCTGCCCGGCATCTTCATCGACGCGCTGGCGCCGGTGGTGCAGTCGCTCGTCGGCGGCCGCATGCCGGTGCAGACCGGCGTCGAATGGCTGTCGATCGTGCCGATCGCCGAAAGCCGCAGCTCCTATAACGGGCTGCTGGTGTTCGTGTTCATGGTCATGTCCGGCGCGATCGCCGCCTTCGCCATTCATCGCCTCGCCTCCGACAAGTTGCGCCGCGGCCCGGCCTGGGGTTGCGGCTATCCGGATGCCGAGCCCGCGACGCAATACACGCGCCGACAGTTTCGCGCAGCCGATCCGCCGGGTCTTCGGCAGCCATCGTGTTCCGCGCGCGCGAGATCGGCGAGATGCCGCCGCCCGGCTCGACCGCGCCGGCGCGGCTGACCGTCGAACTGCGCGATCTGATCTGGGACACGCTTTACGCGCCGATCGCGGTCGGCATCGCCTTTGCCGCCGAACAGCTCAATTATCTTCAGTTCCTCACCATCCGCCGCTATCTGTCGCTGGTGTTCGCGGCGCTGGTGCTTCTGCTTCTGGTGCTGGCGATATGGCCGTGATCCGCGACTTCGCCTTTCAGGGCGCGCAGATGCTGCTGGTGCTGTTGCTGGCGCCGCTGCTCACCGGCTTTGTGCGCAAGGTGAAGGCGCGGCTGCTGCGCCGGCAAGGCCCGCCGCTGCTGCAGCCCTATCGCGATCTGATCCGGCTGATCGCGCAAGGACGTCGTGCTGGCCGACAACGCCTCGTGGCTGTTCCGCGTCATTCCCTATTTCGTCTTCGCCGCCACCTGGATCGCGGCCTCGCTGGTGCCGACCTTCCGCAGCGGGCTGTTGTTTTCCTGGATCGCGGACCTGATCGCCATCATCGCCGTGCTGGGCAGCGCGCGCTTCTTCCTGGCGCTGGCCGGGCTCGACGTCGGCACCAGTTTCGGCGGCATCGGCTCGAGCCGCGAGGTGATGATCGCCTCGCTGGCCGAGCCGGCGATGCTGATGATCGTCTTCACGCTCGCCCTGATCGCCGGCTCGACCCAGCTCTCCACCATGGCGGCCTTCATGAATTCGCCCGAGGTCGGTTTGCGGGTGTCGCTCGGCCTCGGCCTGATCGCGCTGATCATCGTCGCGATCGCCGAGAACGCGCGCATCCCGGTCGACAATCCGGCGACCCATCTCGAGCTGACCATGGTGCATGAGGCCATGGTGCTGGAATATTCCGGCCGCCATCTGGCGCTGATCGAATTGTCCGCCGCGCTCAAGCTGCTGGTCTACATCTCGCTGATCGCCTGCCTGTTCGCGCCCTGGGGCATCAGCCCGCCGACCGCCGAGCCGGCGCTGCTGATCATCGGCGTCGCGGCCTATGTCGGCAAGCTCGCGGTCGCCGGCGTCACTGCTGGCGGTGTTCGAAACGGCCATCGCCAAGATGCGCGTGTTCCGCGTCCCGGGATTCCTCGGCGCGGCGCTGATGCTGGCGCTGCTGGCGACCCTGCTGCGCTTTGTGTCGAGGAGCTTCTGATGCACGGGCTGACCTTCGACATCGCGCATATGCTGGCCGGCTCGCTGGTGCTGGTGAGCTTCATGCAGCTCTATCAGGACCGGCTGTCGGCGCTGATCAATGTCTTTGCCGCGCACGCGCTGGTGCTGGCGCTGTCGGTGGCCTGGCAGGCTTTCGTGCAGGACGCGCCGCATCTCTACATCACCGCGGTGATCGCGCTGGCGTTCAAGGCCATCGTCATTCCGGTGGCGCTGCGCCGGATCATCGTGCGTCTCGGCATCCACCGCGAGATCGAAGCCGTGGTCGGCGTCGGCCCGGCCATGCTGCTCGGCATCGGACTGGTCGCGCTGTCGATGGTGGTGATGCTGCGCGTGACCGCCGACGCCGATCCGCTGGCGCGCGAGGATCTGGCCTTCGCGCTGTCGGTCGTCTTGCTCGGCCTGTTGATGATGGTGACGCGGCGCAACGCGGTCAGCCAGGTGATCGGCTTCATGTCGCTGGAGAACGGCCTGGTGCTGGCGGCGACCGGCGCCAAGGGCATGCCGCTGGTGGTCGAGATCAGCGTCGCCTTCTCGGTGCTGATCGCCTTCATCGTCATCGGCATCTTCCTGTTCCGCATCCGGGAGCGTTTCGACACCGTCGACTTGCAGGCCATGGACCGGTTCCGCGGAGAGCAGCGATGAAGTTCGACGCGCTCAGCGGCGTTCTGCTGATACCGGCTTTGTCGGCGTGCCTGCTCGCCGTTTTGCCCGGCTACCGGCTGACGGCGCGGCTCAATGTGCTGGCGGCATTCCTGACCTTCGCCACCGCGGTGTCGTTGTTCGTCGTCGAGCCGGTATCGGGCCCCTATCTGCTGGTCGACGACCTCAACAAGGTCTTCATCGTGCTGACCACCTTCGTGTCCTTCACCACCAGCGCGTTCAGCGCCAGCTATATCGGCCACGAGATCGAGATCGGCCGGCTGAAGCTGTCCTACGTGCGATTCTATCACGCCATGTACCAGGTGCTGATGTTCGCCATGAACCTCGCGCTGGTCGCCAACAATATCGGCCTGATGTGGGTCGCGATCGAAATCGCGACGCTGACCACCGTGCTGATGGTCGGCATCTACCGCACCCATGAGGCGCTGGAAGCGGCCTGGAAATATTTCATCCTCGGCAGCGTCGGCATCGCGCTGGCGCTGTTCGGCACCATCCTGGTCTACATGGCGGCGCAGCCGGTGATCGGCGAAGGCCTCTACGCCATGGTGTGGACCGTGCTGATCACGCACGCGGCCAGATTTCGATCCGGCGCTGCTCAATGTCGCCTTCGTGTTCCTGCTGCTCGGCTACGGCACCAAAGTCGGCCTGGCGCCGCTGCATGCCTGGCTGCCCGACGCCCATGCCGAAGGTCCGACGCCGATCTCGGCGGTGCTGTCCGGACTGCTGCTCAATGTCGCGCTCTATGCGCTGCTGCGCTTCAAGATGCTGCTGGCGCTCAACCCGGCCGCGATCGCGCCCGGTCCGCTGATGGTGACCATGGGGCTGATCTCGTGCCGTGTTCGCCGCCTTCATGCTGTACCGGCGCCGCGACATCAAACGCATGTTCGCCTATTCCTCGATCGAGCACATGGGCATCATCGTGTTCGCCTTCGGCATGGGCGGCCCGCTCGCGAATTTCGCCGGCCTGCTGCACATGACCATGCATTCGCTGACCAAGTCGGCGATCTTCTTTGCGGTCGGCCACATCGCGCAGGTCAAGGGCACGCAGAAGATCGCCGATATGGGCGGGCTTGACCGTGACCCATCCGGTGCTCGGCTGGGGCCTGGTGCTCGGCGTCGTGGCGATCGCCGGCCTGCCGCCGCTCGGCATTTTCATGAGCGAGTTTCTGGTGGTGAGCTCGACCTTCTCGCGCCAGCCGTGGCTGGTGATGATCCTGGTGTTCGGCATCCTGGTCGCGCTCGGCGCCCTGTTCCTGCAGCTCAACAAGATCGCCTTCGGCGAGCCGGTCGGGCCGACCGCGCCGGCGGAAGCCTCCTACGTGCCGATGTTCGCCCATCTCGCCATCGTGTTCATGGCGGGCATCTATTTGCCGCCGCCGCTGGTGATCGGCTTCCAGAACGTCGCAAGATTGTTGGGATAGGCCATGATCCTGCCGCGCACCGATCGTGACCGAGGATGGCTGGCGCCAGGCGATCGATCAATTGGCGAGCGGCAGCCTGACGCTGCTCGGCCTGTGGGGCGATCCGCCGAATGTGCATATGGCGCTGTTCGACGAGCAGACGCTCAGACATTGCGGTGCTCAGCTACGCCTGCAAGGACGGCAAATATCCGAGCGTCGCGGCGCAAGCATCCGCCGGCCGGCCGGCTCGAACGCGCGATCCGCGATCTTTACGGTCTCGACGCCGACGGCGCGCCCGACACACGGCCGTGGCTGGATCACTCCGGACCGCCCTACGCATTCCTGCCCGCCGAGGGCGAAGGCCTGCACCAGATCGCGGTCGGACCGGTGCATGCCGGCATCATCGAGCCCGGGCATTTCCGCTTCACCGCCAATGGCGAGCACGTGGTGCGGCTGGAGCAGCGGCTCGGCTATGTGCACAAGGGCATCGAGGCGCTGATGAAGGGCGCCACGCTCGACAATGCCGCCAAGCTCGCCGGCCGCACCTCCGGCGACAGCACGGTGGCTTATGCCTTTGCCTTTGCGCAGGCCGCGGAATCGGCATTGCAGATCGCGGCGCCGCCGCGCGCGATCTATCTGCGGGCGCTGATGGCCGAGCTCGAACGCCTCGCCAATCACTTCGGCGACATCGGCGCCATCTGCAACGACGCCTCGTTCGCGCTGATGCATGCGCACACCGCGCATCCTGCGCGAGCGCACCCTGCGCGCGGCCGAAGCCTGCTTCGGCCACCGGCTGATGATGGACGCCATCGTGCCGGGCGGCGTCGCGCGCGACATCGCGGCCGACGGCGCCGCGCAACTGCAAGCCTTGCTCATCGAAATTCGCCGCGTCTTCCCGCGCCTGGTCGAACTCTACGACAACACCGCCTCGCTGCAGGACCGCACCGTCACCACCGGCATCGTCAAACCGGAATATGCGCGCCAGTTCGGCGCCGGCGGCTATGTCGGCCGCGCCTCGGGCCGCGCCTTCGATGCGCGCCGCACGCCCGGCTATGCGCCCTACGGCGATCTCACCTTCGAGGTGCCGGTGCTGACCGCCGGCGACGTCGATGCGCGGGTATGGATTCGCATTCGCGAGGTCGAGCAAAGCCTGGCGCTGATCGACCAGATTCTGAGCCGCCTGCCGGACGGAGAAATCCGGACTTCGATCGACGACCAAAGACAAAGCCTGCGAAGGCCTCGGCCTGGTCGAAGCCTTCCGCGGCGACGTGCTGGTCTGGCTGCGGCTCGACGACAACGGCCGGGTGGCGCGCTGCCATTTGCGCGATGCTTCCTGGTTCCAGTGGCCGCTGCTGGAAGCCGCGGTCGAAGGCAACATCGTCGCCGACTTCCCGCTCTGCAACAAGTCGTTCAACTGTTCGTACTCGGGGCACGATCTCTGATGCGCAAGACATTGCTCGAAAGCTTCAGCCGTGGCCCGCTCACCGAGCCGGCGCCTGAGCCCGACGCCGCCGGCCTCGCCGAGCTGGCGCAATCGGTCAACCGCGCCGCGCGCGCCCGCCTCGGCCGTTCGCTGTCGATCCGCCACGTCGATGCCGGCTCCTGCAACGGCTGCGAGTTGGAAATCCACGCGCTCAGCAATGCGTTCTACGATCTCGAACGCTTCGGCTTGCGCTTCGTCGCCTCGCCGCGCCACGCCGACGTGCTCACGGTGACCGGACCGGTGACCAAGAACATGCGCGAGGCTTTGCTGCGCACCTATAACGCCACGCCCGATCCGAAATGGGTGGTGGCGGTCGGCGCCTGCGCCGTCGATGGCGGGCTATTCGCCGCAAGCGACGCGGTCGTAGGCGGCGTCAAGGACGTGGTGCCGGTCGACCTGCATATTGCCGGCTGCCCGCCGGACCCGCGCCAGTTGCTTGCCGGATTGCTCGCATTGCTGCAAAAAGCTTCCTAGCAAACGCCGCAAAGGCGGAACGCAGGGAGCGACAATGCCTGAAGCCGTGGTGCGCGGAATTCACATCAATTACCAGGTCATCGGCAATGCGGGGCCCTGGATCGCGCTGACGCCGGGAAGCCGCAGGCCTTACGGCGAACTGGTCGACCTGTCGAAAGCCATCGCCGCCACCGGTTATCGCGTGCTGCTGCACGACCGGCGCAATTGCGGCGCGTCGGACGTGGCCTTCGACGGATCGGCGTCCGAGCACGAAATCTGGGCCGACGACCTGTATGAACTGGCCAAGCAGCTCGGCGCCGCGCCGCTTTATGTCGGCGGTTCGTCGGCCGGCGCGCGGCTGGCCATCCTGTTTGCGATCCGCCATCCCGACGCGCTGCGCGGCCTGCTGCTCTGGCGCGTCACCGGCGGCCAGGAAGCGGTCGACCGGCTGGCCGAGAACTACTACGGCCAGTTCATCAAAATCGCGCGCGCCGGCGGCATGGCGGCGGTGGCCGCTTCCGAGCATTTTTCCGAATGCATCGCCGCGCGGCCTTCCAACCGCGAGCGCATCCTGCGCACCGACGTGGAAGAATTCATCAAGATCATGACCAAATGGCGCGAGGCGTTCCTGAATTCGGCCAAGCTGCCGATTGTCGGCGCCACCGAGGCCGATCTGAATGCGATCAAGGCGCCGGCCTGCCTGATCGCCGGCAACGACGTGATCCATACGCCGGCGACGGCGCGCAAGGCCGCCGGCCTGATCCCGCACAGCGAGTTGCATGACGACGTGGTCGAGAAGCGCTCCGACGCCACGCTGAAGAAGGAATGGGACCGCAAGGAATGGCGCGACGCCGAGCCGCGCATCGTCGAAATATTTTCCGCGTTCCTCAAGAAATCCGAGCGCGCCAAAGCCCCGGCCTGATCCGGCGCCGGCACGAGTTCAAATCAAAAACGTCAGGGAAGGAAATCCAATGAGCCTGCAAATTCGCCGCGTCGTCACCGGTCATGACGCCAATGGCCGCGCCAAGGTCGAGATCGACGAAATCGCCAAGAACGTCATCTCCAACCGGCCCGGCGCCTCGTCCTGCGTGGTCTGGTCGACCAAGGGCTTCCCGGTCGACAATGACGGCTTTACCGATCCGACCGGCGTCACCAAGACCACGGTCGACAACGGCACCGTGTTCCGCCTCGTGCATTACGCGCCGGGCGTGACGCCGCGCAACCACCGCACCGACTTCATCGACTATGCCGTGGTCATGACCGGCGAAATCGACATGGAGCTCGACGACGGCGTGATGGTGACGCTTAAGGCCGGCGATGTGCTGGTGCAGCGCGGCACCATCCACAACTGGGTCAACCGCGGCAAGGACGTCTGCATCGTCGCCTTCGTGCTGATCAGCGCCAAGCCGGTGACGGCAGCGGGCAAGCCGCTGCACGCGGTGGGGTGATCATCTTATCCCTCCCCTGAAGGGGAGGGTCGCGCGAAGCGCGGGGTGAGGTATTGCCACACGTGAGCACACCCCACCCGGCTCGCTACGCTCGCCACCCTCCCCCTGCGGGGGAGCGGATAAGAGCTACTGCGGCTGGATGCCGGCGGCCTTCACCGCCTCGCCCATCGCCTCGACTTCGGCGCGGAAGTAAGCCGCGGTTTCGGCCGGGTTGCGGTTATCCGGAAAGTAGCCGTCGCGCTGCAGGATGTTGGCCACCGCCGGCACCAGCAGCGCGGCGTGAATCGCGGTGTTGAGCTTGTTGACGATCTCCGGCGGCGTCTTGCCGGGGGCGAAGAACATGCCCCACGAGCCGATCGGCTTGAAGCCGGGCACGATGTCCTTGATCAGCGGCACGTCGGGAAACGCCGGGAACGGCTTGGTGCCGGTGAAGCCGAGCGCCCGCACGCGGCCGTCCTTGATCAGGCCCATCACCGACGGCGGCGACACGAACATCACCTGCACGGTGCCGCTGAGCATGCCGTTCATCACCTCGGAAGCGCCCTTGTAGGGAATGTGCTGCATCTTGATGCCGGCCGCCTTGCTGAACAATTCGGTGGCGAGATGCAGGCCGTTGCCGACGCCGGGCGAGCCGTAGACCACGCGTTCTTTCTTGGCGTGCGCGATGAACTGCTGCAGCGTTTTGATGTCGGATTTGGAATCGACCAGCATGAACAGCCCGTCGAGAATGCCCTGGGTCGCGACCGGCGTGAGGTCGGTGAAAATGTCGTAGCCGAGATTCTTGTAGACGAAGGGCGTCGGCGCGATGCCGTTCGAGGAAAACAGCAAGGTGTAGCCGTCGGGTTTCGCGGCTACCACCGAACGGGTGGCGATGGTGCCGTTGGCGCCGAGCCGGTTCTCGACATAGAACTGCTGTCCGAGACTGGTGCTCAAGTTGTTGCGAGACGATGCGCGCCTGAATGTCCGGCCCGCTGCCGGCGGCGTAGCCGACGACAACCCGCACCGGATGATCGGGATATTGCTCCGCTTGCGCGCTCGCGGCGGCGAGTGCAAGCGCAACGATTGCAACCGAAAAAATTCGGAACATCGGCAATTCCTCCCCGGTCGCTGATTTTGTTATTTTGCAGTGCATCGCTGGTAATTGCGTGGCGACCGATCAATGGCCAGCGGGTCTTGATCGATAACTTAGTTCACCAGATCGGCGCTTGTACACTCCCCTGCCGTGGTAGCGCTTGTCACGGCGCCTGCTTGGCGCGTTGGCCGGCGGTGGTGCCGGCGATCTTGCCGAACACCGCGCCGTTCATCAGCCCGGTGCCGCCGGGATAGTTGAAGTAGAATATGCCGCCGACCAGTTCGCCGGCCGCGAACAGGCCGGGGATCGGCGCGCCGTCGGTGTCCATCACCCGCGCCGAGGTGTCGATCTTGAGACCGCCGAAGGTAAAAGTGAGCCCGCAGGTCACGGCGTAGGCCTCGAACGGCCCCTCGTCGACCGTGTTGGCCCAGTTCGACTTCGGGATCGCCAGGCCCCTGGTGCCGCGGCCGTCCTTGACGTTCGGATCGAACGGCACGTCGGTCATCACCGCCTTGTTGTAAGTCTTGATGGTCTCCAGCGCCTTGTCGGCGTTGACGTCGTCGAGCTTCTTGACCAGTTCCTCGAGCGTGTCGGCGCGCACTTTGGTGACGCGCTTGATGCGGTACTCGTCGCGCAGCATCGGAATGATCTTGCTGTCGAACATCTGCCAGGCGAATTGCATGGGCTGCATCAGGATGACGCGGCCGTATTTCGCGTAAGTGTAGTTGCGGAAGTCGGCGCCCTCGTCGACGAAGCGTTCGCCGTTGGCATTGATCATGATGCCCCACGGATAGGAATGCTTCTGGAAGTTGTCGCCTACCGTCAGGTCGCCGAACTCCGGCGCGTTGCGGTCCCAGCCGACGGCGTGGCCGCCCGACCAGTTGCCGGTCGGCATGGCGCCGATGTCGAGCGCCATCTTGATGGCGTCGCCGGTGTTGAAGCGCGTGCCGCGAATCTTGGCGAGCTCCCAGGTCGGGCCGAGATAGCGCGTGCGCATTTCGGTGTTGGCCTGGAAGCCGCCGGCGGCCAGCACCACGCATTTGGCCTTCACCTCGACGGTCTTGCCCTCGTGCTTGAGCCGCACGCCCTTGACGCCGTCGTCGTCGGAAATCAGCGCCAGCGCGCGCGCGTTATAGGCGATGGTCACTTTGTTCTTGAGCGCGATCTTGGTGAGCGCGTCGACCAGGCCCGGCCCGCCGCCCACGGCTTCCACCGTCAGGCCGCCCCAGAACTTGAACATGCCGCCGATCTTGTAGGCTTGGCGTCCCCAGATCGGCGCAAAGCGCACGCCCTTGTCGCGCATCCACTGCATCGTCGCCTTGCTGCGCTTGATCAGGATTTCGCACAGGTCGGGATCGGTGCGGTATTCGGTGACGCGGCCCATGTCGTCGAAGAATTTCTCTTCGGTGTAGGTGCCGAAATCGGATTTCGACACTTCCTCGTCGGTCAGGTCCGGCATCAGCGCGCGCAGATCTTCGACGCCGTCATAGACGCAGCGGAACGCGCCGGCGGTGAACCGGCTGTTGCCGCCGGCCTCGTCTTCCGGCGAGCGCTCCAGCACCAGGACCGAAACGCCTTGCTCGGCCGCGGCGAGCGCTGCGCAAAACGCCGCATTACCGGCGCCGACGACGATGACATCTACAGAGGGGGGCAACGCTGTGCTCATGATGACTTATCGAACCTCATTCAAGTGGACTTAAGTTGCGTGGTGAAAGCCTAGTACCGCGAGTTTACCGGCGCTGGCAATGATGTCGCGGTCGGGATCGCGCGAGATGATTTCCAGCATCGGCTTTGGTTTCGAATTGGCGTTGTAGCCCGCCGCGGCCAGCGCGCGCGGCACCTCGGCAAACGGCACCGTACCGAGCCCGACCGGATCGTGGCGATAGACCTGCCGTCCGGTGTCGGACAAATGGACCAGCTCCAGAAGCGGGCGGCATTGCCGCAAACCGTCGGCAAAATCCTCGCCGATGAAATAAGCATTGGGGATGTCGTAGACGATGCGCACCGCGTCATTGCCGTAGTGCCGGAGCGCATCGAGCAGGCCGCCGATCGCCGGCAGAAACGCAAACGGCATGTTCTCGACCCACAGCGCGGTGCCGGACGATTCCGCCACCGGGCACAACAGATCCAGCGCGTCGAAGAAATGTTTGGTGAGTTCGTCGGCGCCGGCCGGAAACAGCGGGTTGGCTTTGCCGGGTCCGATCACGACGCCGCGGGCGCCGAGCTCGCCGGCAAGCCGCACGGTATCGATCAGCAATTTGAGCGAATAGGCGCGCATGCCGGGCGCCGCAGCCGCGACGTTGATGTCGATGTTCGGCATGTTGAGCGAGATCAGCCGCAGCTTGCGCTGCTCGATCATGTGGCGGAACGCGGAGCGCTCGCCGGCCGACAGATCCGCAGGCCACAGATGGCCCGGGTGCACCATCACCTCGAACTCTTCAAACCCCAGATCCGCCAGTTGCGCCAGGCAGGCCTCGGCGCTGTGCGAGCGCATATAGGAATAGGTGTTGCAGCCAAACAGCGACGCGGCGTCCGCCTGGGCGTTACTCTGCCGAGTCCACTGATGCGCGCCCTTCTCGTGCTGACGGTGGGCGGCCGAAACGCGCCCGCTGCAAGTCCTGTCGCGGCGACCGCCACTCATAAAGCCGGCGGCGTTTGAGTCAATCTCTATCCGGCATTGTGAGTTGGCATTTGTCATTCCCGAATAACGGGTGTTATTGTCGGGGTCCGATCCAGAATGAAGGTGCGGCCCTGGCTCTTCGAGCATGCGCCCATCCTCGGCGCCGAGGATTGCCGCTTGTAAGAGCCATAAACGCCAGCCGCCAAAACCGGGAGGCCCCAAATGAACCCAGTTTCCGCCGCGAAACTTTCAGCCCAAACCGGCCCGATCGAAATCCCGATGCTGATCGGCGGCGAATGGCGCAACGCCGCCGAGACCTACGAGGTGCGCGACCCCTATCGCAATACGGTGTTCGAACTCGCCCCGCGTTCGTCGTTGAGCGACCTCGACGCCGCGCTCACCGCCGCGGTCAAGGCCAAGGCCACGATGGCCGCGATGCCGGCTTATGAACGCGCAGCGCTTCTGCGCCGGGCCGCTAAACTATTGGTCGAGCGGGCGGATTTAATCGCCGACATTATGGCGCGCGAAACCGGCAAGGCGATCAAGGACGCCAAGGCCGAGATCGTGCGCTCGCAGGACACGCTCAATCTGTCGGCCGAAGAGGCGGTGCGCATCGAAGGCGAGCATATTCCGCTCGACGCCAGCGCCATGGGCGCCGGAAAAATCTGCTTCATGCTCCGCTTCCCGGTAGGCGTCGTCGCGGGGATCACGCCGTTCAACGCTCCGGTGAACCTCGCCTGTCACAAGATCGCGCCCTCGATCGCGGCCGGCAATGCGCTGGTGCTGAAGGCGCCGCCGCAGTGTCCGGGCGTCATCCACGCGCTGGCGCAGATTTTCGTCGACGCCGGCACCCCGGCCGGCGCGCTCAACGTGCTGTACGGCGACATTGTCGGCCCGGCGCTGGTCAAGGACCCGCGCGTCGATTTCATCACCTTCACCGGCTCGCCCGGCGCCGGCTTAGCCATCAAGGCGAACTCCGGGCTGCGCCGGGTGGCGCTTGAGCTCGGCGGCAACGGCGTCACCATCGTGCACGAGGACGCCAATATCGCCGAAGCCGCGCCGATTTGCGGCCGCAACGCCATGCGGCTGGCCGGGCAAAGCTGCATCTCGGTGCAGACCGTTTATGTGCATCGCAGCCAATACGATAAATTCGTCGATCTGGTCACCGCCGAGGTGAAAAAGCTGAAACTGGGCGATCCGCTCGATCCTTCGACCGACGTCGGCACCGTGATCGACCAAGCCGCGGCCAGACGTATCGAAACCTGGATCAAGGAGGCGCAACAGGCCGGCGCCCGAGTCATGACCGGAGGTCATGTTTCCGGCGCCCAGGTCGAGCCCACCGTCATCGCCGACGTCAAACCGACCATGAAGGTGGTGTGCGACGAGGTGTTCGGCCCGGTGGTCAGCCTGTTGCCCTATGACGACATCGACGAGGTCTTCCGCTTCGTGAGCGAAAGCCGTTTCGGCCTGCAAACCGGCATCTTTACGAAGTCGACCGAGACCGCGATCCGCGCTGTCCGCAAGCTCCGCACCGGCGGCGTCATCATCAACGGCAGTTCGACCTGGCGCACCGACCAGCTCGCCTATGGCGGGGTCAAGGATTCAGGCATCGGCCGCGAGGGCCCCCGCTACTCGATCCGCGACATGACCGAAGAGCGCATGGTCCTGTTCAACTACTAGGCGTAGCGCTCCATCGTTGTGAGGGCTTGTATGAGGGCGCCGCGCCGGCCCATGATACGGTGCGGATGTGAAATCGGTGCCGCCGTTTGGAGACTTTCCGTTGAGACAGCGTACTAAGACCAAGGCAGTTGAGAAGCCGGCCCGCCCGGCCAAGCCCACGACCCCCCGGCTGGTCGAGCCCTTGCAGCCCGATATCGACGACGACGCCGAGGACCGGCAGCGCGTTGGCGTGCAGTCGCTGGGCCGCGCCTTCGGCATCCTCGAGGAGGTCGCACGTCACCGCGAAGGCATCGGCCTGGCCGACCTGAGCAAGCTGGTGGGGCTGCACAACTCGACCACGTTCCACCTCGCCAAGACCATGGTTTCGCTGGGCTATATCCGCCAGGAAAAGGATTCCAAGCGCTACCGCGTCGGCCGGCCGCTGTTTGCGCTGGCCGCCAGCGCGCTCGACGAGATCGAGATGGTCAGTGTCGCGACGCCGGTGCTTGAGGATCTGTCGCGGGAAACCGGCGAGAGCAGCCATTTCGCGGTGCGCATGGGCGACGCCGTGGTCGTCATCGCCCGCACCAGTGGGCCCGGCGCGTTTCAATTGACTGATCGGGTCGGCGTGGTGCGGCCGGCGCACTGCACGGCGCTCGGCAAAGTTATCCTCGCTTCGTTGCGCCCGGACCAGCTTGAACGCTTCCTGGAACGCGTCGAACTCATACCGTCGACCGAGAAGTCGATCACGGAAATTCCACAATTGATGCGCGAAATTGCTGAAATCCGTCGCACCGGCGTCGCCTACGACGATGGCGAATTTAACCTCGAGGTCCGCTGCATCGCCGTGCCCGTCAAGGATTTTACCGGGCAGATCGTTGGCGCGCTCGGCATTTCCGGCCCGATCTGGCGCATGTCCAACCAGGCCCTGCAAAGCCGATCAAAGATCGTACAGGCGGCGGCAGGTCGGTTGTCCGCAGCCTTCGGCGCCGGGGTTTAGATTTCTGAGGCCCTGTACCACAAGGCGGGCTTCCAAAATCGGGTGAAGGCAAGCCAACTCTCGCTTTTGGCGTTGACAGCGGCACGTGCCTCCGGAAATATCATCCAACAATAAAAAAACGTCTCTCACATTCTCGCAGACGCTGGAATTTGAGGGCGACGGCGCGAAACGCGTCTTTCTGGGAGGAGACCCACCATGACCAGCTACAACAGGCGAAGTGTACTTAAAGCGAGTGCCGCGTTTGCCGGCGCGTCTGCCATCGGATTTCCATCGATCGTTCATGGCCAGACCGACAAGATCAAGATCGGCCACCTCACGCCGCTGACCGGCTTTCTCGGCGCGCTTGGCGCCTATGCCCAACTAGGCATGAAGTTGGCCGTGGAAGAAATCAACAGCGCCGGCGGCGTGATGGGACGCCAGCTCGACGTCATGTCGGAAGACTCGGTCAATCCCGCCACCGCGGCGACCAAGGCTCAGCGCATGCTCGAGCAAGATGGCGCGACCGTGCTGATGGGCGAGATCAACTCGGCGTCCGCGCTGACCATCATGCAGGTCGCCGCCCGCAATAAACGCCTCTTCATGCAAATTGGCGCGCGATCCGATGCGTTGCGCGGCAAGAACTGCAACAAGTACACGTTCCACGTCGATATCCCGAACACGGTGATGGTGAACGCCGTCGGCAAATCATTGCTGCGCGACAACATGGTGAAGGGCAAAAAATTCTTCACCCTGACAGCCGATTATATTTTCGGTCACGATCTGCTTGGCGCGGCCAAGCGCTTCTTCGCCGCCAACCAAGGCAATCTGATCGGCGATGAACTGATCGCAACCGATGTCACGGACTTCAGCCCCTATCTGCTCAAGATCCGGCAAGCCAAGCCCGACGTGGTCTGCTCGAACCTCGCCGGCAATCAGGTCACCACGCTGATCAAGCAATATGCCGAGTTCGGTCTGCCGTATCCGATCGTCGGTTTCAATCTCAACACCGCGGACGCTTGGGCGGCGGGTGAAGGCAATCTCGCCGGAACCTGGCCGACAGTTTGGTATCACACGCTCGAAGTTCCAGCTTCCAAGACCTTCGTGGCCAACTTCATCAAGAAGAATGGCAAGCCGCCGGAGAACCATGCCTGGATCGAATATATCTCGTTCAAGATAATGGCGCAGGCTATGAACGAGACCAAGTCGACCGACACGGACAAACTAATTGCCTACTTCGAAAAGCAGACCCAGTTCGACATCCTCAAGGCCCGCAAAGCTTATTTCCGGTCGTGGGATCATCAATTGATCCAGGAAGCCTATCCTTTCTCGCCCAAGCCCAAGGGCCAGGCCAAGGATAAGTGGGACCTCATCACGCTGGGGCCGGCCATTCCTGCGGCGAATGAGCCGCTCGAGGTTATCAACCCGACGAAAGAACAGAATCCCTGTTCGTTGTAATCGGACGCCGGACGCGAGCGCGGCCTGCGCGCTCGCGTTCGGCGGACTCGCCGGGCGGTCTCATTGACCCTGGCGCCGCCTTCTTTTTTGCCGCTGAAGTGAGAACGGCTCATGTTCCTGCTGGAACAGGTGGTGAATGGCCTCGTTCTCGGAGGCTACTATCTGCTCATCTCACTCGGCCTGTCGCTGATCTTCAGCGTCGGCGGCGTCGTAAATCTGGCGCACGGCGCGTTCTATGCGCTTGGCGCCTATGTAGCGGTCGAAATCACAAAATATCTGGGCTTCGGCCCAGCGGTGGTGCTGTCGCCGATCGCCGTCGCCCTGCTCGGCATTCTGTTTGAGCGATTTATATTGCGCCGCTTTTACACGGCCGATCCAATTCTCAGTTTGCTCGTTACCTTTGGACTGGCTCTGGTCGCCGAGCAATTGATCCGCATCGTGTGGGGCGCCGCCCCCCTGTCGGCTTCGATACCACCCTTCTTCAGGGGCTCGGTCATCGTTGGCGACTTCCTGTTCTCCCGCTACCGCCTGATGCTGCTGGCGGTCGTCGCCGTGGTGCTGCTTGGCGTCTGGTTGCTGCTGCACAAGACCTCGTTCGGCCGTGTGGTGCGCGCCGGCATCCAGCGGCCTGACATGGTTGCCGCGCTCGGCATCCGGCTGCAGCCATACATGACCGCCATCGTCATGCTCGGAGTCGGCATGGCGGCGATGGGTGGGGCATTTTTTGCTCCGATCACGATCGTGCACCCGGCGATGGGCGCGGAGATCATTACGGTCGCTTTCGTCGTGGTGGTGATCGGCGGTCTTGGAAGCTTCTGGGGCGTCGTAATAGCCGCACTGCTGGTCGGTGTCGTTCGCGGAATCACCATTCATTTCGCGCCTGCCGCCGGCGAGGCATCGATATACGTACTTATGTTCCTGGTGCTGCTATTTCGCCCGCGCGGCCTGCTCGGCGAACGTATCGAGAAGTTCGAATGATGGCCGGCGCCCCGCAATCTAAACTTGGGCCGCTGTTGATTGCGGTCATAGCGCTCGTCGCTTTGCCGCCGGCCATGAGCCTGCTTGGTCTAGCGCTGAATACCGCCACCATGGTGGTCATCCTGGCAATCGCGACCATGGGGCTTAACTTATGTGTGGGTTACACCGGGCTGGTGTCGTTCGGCCACAGCACGTGGTTCGGAATCGGCGCCTATGCCGCTGGACTGATCCAGTTGCACTGGATTCACGACCAAATCTGGTTGCCACTGATCTTGTCGATGATTTTTGTCGCAGCTCTGTCGACCGTCGTAGGCGTCCTCATCTTGCGCCGGCGCGGCGTATACTTCTCGCTGCTAACGTTGGCGCTGGCGGCACTGACATACACGGTAGCGTTCCGATGGAGCGATGTGACCGGCGGCGAGGACGGCCTCGGCGGCCTGAAGCGCGGCAGCATCGGGACGTTTAGTCTCGACGATGGCCTGACATTTTATATCGTGGTCGCGCTGATCGCGCTTGCCGTGCTTTACGTCTTGTTGCGCGTCGTACGCTCACCGTTCGGCCACGTGCTCGTCGCGATCCGCGAGAACCAGATTCGCGCCACGTTTCAGGGCTATCCGGTCGAGCGCTACAAGCTGGGAGTCTTCGTGCTCTCGGCGGTCGTGACAGGATTAGCCGGAGCACTGCTCGGATTTCAGACTTACCTCGTTTCCGCCGAAGCGGTCTCGGTGCCGTTTTCCGGCGAGATTTTGGCAATGGTCGTAATCGGCGGCATGCACAACATGCTGGGACCGGCCCTAGGCTCGCTTTTTTTCATCCTGTTCCGCGAACTGTTTTCGATCTGGAGCTCGAACTGGCTGCTCTATTTTGGACTGATCTTCGTGGCCTTCGTGCTGTATTCACCCGGCGGGTTGGTCGGCATCTGGGCCAAAATTACAAGACGTTGGCGTCCAGTGCTGGAAGAAGCGGCGGCCATGAGCAACCGCAAGATCTACGAGGGCTTGGCGCTGCCGGCATTCCTGCGCCCGCAGGCTTTGCTCGGAAAGGTCCTGGAGGTGAGAGACGTATCGAAGCATTTCGGCGGCATTCGTGCGGTCGCCGGCGCCAACCTCACCGTCGGTGCGGGCGAGATCCACGCCCTGATCGGCCCGAACGGCGCCGGCAAAACCACTTTGTTCAATCTCATCTCAGGCCTCTACATACCGGACAACGGCACGGTCCATCTCAATGGCCGCGCCATCCAGGGCCTGTCGCCGCATCAAATATGCCACCAGGGACTGGCTCGCTCATTCCAGATCACAAACTTATTCCGCGGGCTTTCGATCTACGAGAACTTACGTTTGTCGTTACAGGCCCAGCATCCGATGCGCTTCAATGCCTGGCGCGACATTGATAGTTATGCCGATGTTCATGCCGAGACTGCCGAGCTGGTAAAATTCCTGGGGCTAGAAGGCATCGAGCAGATTCCAGGGGGCGACTTGTCCTATGGCGGCCAACGACTGGTGGATTTAGGGATAGCGCTCGGCTCTAAACCGCACCTGCTGCTACTGGACGAGCCGCTGGCGGGCCTCGCCGCGGCCGAGCGCGAGCGCGTATCGAACCTCGTCAAAAACGTCGCTGCGAATATCCCGGTGCTGATCGTCGAGCATGACATCGACCGCGTGCTCGGCTTCTCGCAACGGGTCACCGTGATGAACCAGGGCGAAGTGCTGATGGTGGGCGCCCCGGACGAAGTCCGAAGCGACCGGCGCGTGCAAGAAATCTACACCGGCTCCGGAACTCCGGAAGTCCAGGCCCGGCGCGTGGACGATATCCAATCCGGCGCGACCCAGGTGTTACGCTTTGAAGGCGTGAACACCTATTACGGCAAGAGCCACATCCTCAACAACGCGACGTTGGACGTGCGCGAGGGCGAGATCGTAGCCTTGCTCGGCCGCAATGGCGCCGGGAAGTCCACGCTGCTGAAGACGCTGGCTGGGCTCGTTCCGCCGGCATCCGGGACGATTGAATACGAGGGCCGCAATATTGCCGGCCTGCCGGCGCCCGATATCGCACGCCTGGGGATAGGCTATGTGCCGCAAGGCCGCGGTTTGTTCGCCGGCATGACGGTGGCGGAGAACCTGGCGCTCGGCCGCTTGGCCCGCAAGACCGACGGCAGCAACGGCGTGGTCTGGAGCGAGGAGAAGATCTTAGAATTTTTCCCGCGCCTTAAAGAGCGGATGAATATCGCTGCGGATTACCTATCCGGCGGCGAGCAGCAGATGGTAGCGGTTGCGCGCGCCATGTCTGGCAACGTAAAGTTGCTATTGCTGGACGAACCATTCGAAGGATTGGCGCCGACAGTGATCCTGGAATTGTTCAAGGTCTTCGACCAGCTCCGCCGGCATGCCTCTATCGTGATTGTCGAGCACAATCTCGATTTGGTGCTGGCGCTGGCGGACCGTGTGTTCGCGCTCGAGCGCGGGGCGGTTTTCCACCAGGGCCCGGCGGCTCCGTTGCTCACCAATTTGGACTACCGCAAACAGATTCTGTGGCTGTGACGCGCTGGCGGAGTGACACCTAGCGAGGTCGGCCGGCCAGCGTCGTGAGTTTCATGCGGCATGTTGTCTTCGTTAACTAATCGTCAACTGCGATGATCAATTGTTCCGAATGGCAACTCCGCAACTCGGGACCATGGCTTGGAAAATGGCCGGCGCAGCGTGCGCCATGGCGGTGCTCGTCGGCGCGAGCGCCACGATGTCCGAAGAAGCGCGGCACGATCGGGCTTATTGGAAAGAACAATATCGGCGCCCTGCCGAAATCCCCTTCCCGGAAGACAATCTCTACTCCGAGGCCAAATCTAAGCTTGGCCGAATGCTGTTTTTCGACCCCATTCTCTCCGGCTCCAAGATTCGGTCTTGCGCCACTTGTCATAATCCCGCGCTGTCGTGGGGCGACGGGAAATCGCGCGCGATTGGCGAAGCGAAACTGCCATTGCGCACGCCGACGCTCCTGAACGTGGCCTGGGTCCCCAGGCCCGGTTGGGATGGCCATTTTCGTGATCTCGAGGCGGTTGCTTTCGGGCCGATCACGTCAGCCACCAATATGAATCTGCCTGAACCGGTTCTGATCGAGCGTCTTTCAGCGATCTCGGGTTATCGCGAAGCCTTCCAACTGGCTTTTGGAAAGCCTGACATCACGCGTCGAACGGTCGAACTAGCATTGGCAACATATGAACGTTCGATCGTATCGGGCGAGGCGCCGTTCGATCGCTGGATCAAAGGCGATGAGACGGTGATCAGCGCGGCAGCAAAGCGCGGCTTTGACCTATTTAACGGGAAGGCACACTGTGAATCTTGTCACAGCGGATGGACTTTCACGGATTCGTCGTTTCACGACATCGGCACCGCAAAGAAGGGCGACATTGGGCGCGGCCGTTTGTTTCCCACTTCCAAAAAGCTTCGTTACGCATTCAAGACACCGACGCTACGTGATGTCGCGCGCCGCTCGCCCTATATGCATGACGGATCCGTCGCGACGCTGGAGGCGGTTATCGATCTTTATGATCGCGGCGGTATCGAACGTCCAAGCCGTTCCGAGCTAATTAAGCCGCTCGGGTTGGACAAAAACGAAAAGGCCGACTTGATCGCCTTTTTGCGTACGCTTAACGAAGCGCCCGCAACCGTGTCGTTCCCGACGCTGCCGCGCTGACGTCCAAAAACCAACGAGCCGTCCGGCAACCTGCCCATCGGTCATGATTCTGCTTTTCAAACGGCTAGAGAATTGTCGGCAAACTCAAGCCCAGCAGCGCTAGTCCGCCGATCAGCAATGTGCCTGCGCTGGTTTCAAGCATTTCCACGTGCGCGGGGAAGCGACCGGCAACGGAAGCGAGAGCGCCGCCTAAAATCACGCTCAAGAGGCTGACTGCGCCGACCACAGAAATCTCCATTTGATTTCAATTCGATCCACCACAGTTACGGCGCCATTGCTTACCAACCTGCTTCAATTCAGGCCTCCGACGCATTCTGAGGCGCGCGTTAACTTTCAAAGGTTAACCAAAACTTAATTTTCCCGGCCATTGGTCACCAAGCCTCTAAGAAATGTGGTAAAAGAATAGCGATACCAGCGCGCTGCCCGACGCAGTGCATGTGGTGTCTTAAGTGCTCTAGGAGGCCCAATATGTCCCGGCTGCCGATGTGGCTGCCGCGCGCGGTGTCCATTCCGCTCGCCCTCATGGTTAACGCCGCACTCGTGGGGACCGCGAGCGCGCACGTGAAGTGGTTCTGTGCCTTCGATGTGGCCGGTCAGCCAATCGGGGTCGAAAATGTTCTTTGCCCGGATTTCGAATTTCTGTTCGGAATCTCGATCCTTGCGCTCATGACCGGCTGCCTGCTCGAAGGCACCAATCTAGGTGCGGCCATGTTGCGAGCCTTGGACCGCACCACGGTTTTCATACGCGAAAACAATGAGATGATGTTTCGAGCGGGCTGCGCGTTCTTCTTTGTCGCTATCTGGGGTGTCGGCGGCATTCTTCTGACGCCAGAACTAAAGACCAATTCAACCATTATTGGCGCGCTTCAGCTCGGGATCGCGGCCGGCATGCTTTCACGCAAGACCATGCCGCTATCAGCGGCCGGCATCGCGATTATTTTTGGAACTGCTATCTGGCAATACGGCATCTTCCATCTGGCGGACTATCCGGTATTCCTCGGCGTCGCCGTCTATCTTGCGCTGACCGGGCTGCAGCGCGACCTGTTCGGAATCCGTCCACTCGATTTAGTGCGGTGGTCCGCCGGCGTCACACTGATGTGGGCTTCAATCGAAAAGTGGGCCTATCCGGAATGGTCGTTTCCATTGCTGCTCGAACATCCGAGCATGACGCTGGGTTTTAGCGTGGATTTCTTCATGCGAGCGGCAGGATCTGTCGAATTCGCGCTGGCTTTCGCGCTGATGTGGACCCCATTGGTTCGCCGCATCGCAGCCGTACTCTTGGCGGCAATGTTCGTCAGCGCCGTTGCCGAATTTGGCAAAATTGATTTGATCGGACACACGCTGATCGTGGTTGTTCTATTTGCGATCGTTGCCGACAATGGCGGCAATCGCGCTCTGGTGCGCTACCCTTGGCTAACGCCGGTCGCGTACGCGTCCGCACTGAGCTTGTTTCTAACGCTGTACTATGTGGCGCACACGATTCTTTTCGGCACATCGATAACCTGAGCCGGTTATTGCCGGAGACAACTAGTTGACGTGCACAACCAGCTTCATCTTGGGATGAATGGCGCAAAGCACTTCGAAGGTGCCGCCGACGGGAAAAACAATATTGGTTTTGCTGCCGGGCTCTTGATCACCCGAATCGAAACTGAATTTTTCTGAACTGATATAGGCATGATGACGCAGGTCGGCATCGTCATTGACGACCGTCAGGCCTTCGCCGCGTGTGAGCGTGATTTCTTTGGGGGTGAATTCGCGGCCCTTTTGCGACACCAAATATCCCGATGCCGAAAGGCTCACCGCGGTGCTGAGCCCAACCAGCGCGCCAGCTATGAAGCCGGTAATCGTCATTCGCGCGCGAAGGGTCACTGAATAATTGCTCCTTTAGACCAAGCTGGCGACGCCAAATCCGAGGTTGGGCCGCCATTTCGGACAGGGTGAAGGTGTCCGGTTAAGGCGGCGTTAAGGAACTCCTCACGATTGAGTAGGTCGCTCAAACGGCCTTAACTGCCCAACGGTATTTTGCGAGCGTCGGTATCCGGGCGCTCCATGCTTTACAAATGGCTAACAAAGTTATTCGGCAGACCGCTAGCTCAATGGCACGCAGTGTCACGGGGCGGCGCGGTCCATATGACGATTCGCGGCCGGATTCTGACCGCTTTTTTGATCATGAGCGCGATTACCGCCGCACTCGGTGGCTACGCCACTTTTGGCATCAAGGACGCTGGCATTCTAGTCGACAAGACGTTCGATGAATCTTTGATGTCGATCAACTATGCTCGCGCTGCCGCCAATGACTTCACCGCGATGCGGGCTGCATTTGCGCGCATGTGGATCGCCACCGATGTCAAGATGCGCGACAAGCTCGAAAATGATATCGAAAAGCTTACGCAAACGATTACCGATGATCTCGAGATTGCCGTCCAGCGCTCGCAATCGATGCGCGCCAAACAGGCCGCCGCCAATGTCCAGCGCGCAGTAACCGCCTGGGAACAAATGCGTGAGCGGCTGCTCGATAAGACCAGGCTCGACGCCGATTGGGATACCCTGGACAACTACGCTAGCAAGGTCGACGAACAGATTGACCTGCTCGTCAACTACACGGCCGGCGATGGCTTCATCTACCGGCAAATGGCGCGCGCCACGGTGGCGCGCGACCTGAATCTCAATATCGCCGGGACTATCCTCGCGCTGTTGCTGTCGGCACTGGTGGCGTGGGCCTTGGCGCGCCGGATCGTCAGGCCGGTGGCCGTCGCCTCCAATGTGGCCGAGTGCATCGCGAGCGGCAGGCTCGATGTCGTCATTCCAAAAGGCAGCGCCGACGAACTCGGTGTCCTGCTCGCCTCAATGGGGCTGATGCGTGACAACATCAAATCCATGATGGAGCGCGAGGTCGCGCAGCGCCGGACCGCGCAGGCGCGTCTGGTCGACGCGCTGGAGAGTTCCCAGGAAGGTGTCGTCCTTGTCGATTCGGACAACTGCATCGCGCTGGCTAATGCGCAGGCAGCGGATTTTCTTGGGCTTTCTTCCGATCTTTTGAAGCCAGGAACACCGCTTGCCGAGCTAGGTTCAGCATCAAGTACAACGGTCGGCGCCGGTCAGGTTCTGCTGCAGCGTGACGATGACTCGCAGGGAACCGGCGAGATTCTGCTGCCAGACGGACGCTGGCTTCGCATCAGCCACAGCGCCACGCGCGACGGCGGATTTATCGTCGTGTGCAGCGACATCAGTATGCCGAAAGTGCAGGAGGCTAATCTTCGCCAGACTAACCGACGCTTTGATATCGCGCTCGAGAATATGTCGCAGGGCCTGTGCCTGTTCGACGCGGAAAATCGATTGGAAGTCGTCAACCAGCGGTTCTTCGAAATCTTCAGGATTCCGCCAGACCAGATCAAGGTTGGCACCGCATTCCGCGACATTCTGGAGCTGAGCGTAGCGTCCAAAAACCATGTCGGAAAAACCGTCGATCAGTTGCTGGACGAACAAGCCAACTTCATGCTCGGCTTCGCCAGCGGTACACACTTCTATGAACTCAGTGGCGGTCGTGCGGTCGCCTGCTCTTACAGCACAACACTGCACGGCGGGTGGGTTGCCACTTACGAAGATGTGACCGAGCGCCGACAGGCCGAAAATAAAATTATGCACATGGCACGGCATGACGCGCTCACCAATCTGCCAAACCGTCTGCTATTCCGCGAGAAGATGGAGCAGGCGCTTGCTCGTGACGAGAAACTGGCCGTGCTGTTTCTCGATCTCGACCGCTTCAAAAGCGTCAACGACACGTTGGGCCATCCAGTTGGCGATGAGTTGCTTCGCGCAGTCACCAAGCGTCTCGAAATGGCCGCGCGTAGCACCGACACCGTCGCGCGCCTCGGTGGCGATGAGTTCGCGATCATTCAGATCGATGCGGAGCCGACGGATGCGACGGAACTCGCAGGCCGCATCATCGATTCGATCAACGAGTCCTTCGACGTGTTGGGACATCACGTCGTTATCGGCACCAGCATCGGCATCGCCGTCGCGCCGACCGATGGCAGTGAACCGGACCAACTGCTGCGCAACGCCGACATGGCACTTTATCGCGCCAAGAGCGAAGGGCGCGGCACATACCATTTCTTCCAGCCGGAAATGGACGCGCAAATGCAGGCGCGCCGCGGCGTCGAGGTCGACCTGCGCAAGGCACTGGCTGCGGAAGAGTTCGAGCTTTATTACCAACCGCTTGTGGATCTCGCGAGCAACAGCGTTTGCGGTTTCGAAGCGCTGTTGCGATGGAACCATCCGGAACGCGGCCTTGTTCCGCCGGACGAATTCATCCCGGTTGCCGAGGAAATTGGCCTGATTGTACCAATCGGGGATTGGGTGCTCAAGCAAGCCTGCCGCGACGCAGCCAAGTGGCCTGACAAAATCACAGTTGCGGTGAACTTGTCGGCCGTCCAGTTTAGGAATCCGACACTTGCGCTTTCGGTGGTCAGCGCCTTGGGTGAGTCCGGCCTGCCGGCGTCGCGCCTCGAGCTGGAGATCACGGAAACAGTGCTGTTACAGGACAACAAATCCGTGCTCGACGTCTTACATGAGATCCGTGCGCTCGGAGTTCGTATCTCCATGGACGATTTCGGCACCGGCTATTCCTCGCTCAGCTATTTGCGAAGCTTCCCGTTTGACAAAATCAAGATTGACCGCTCATTCATTCGTGAATTGGGTAAGGAAAACGATTGCGTCGCCATCATTCGCGCGGTGACCCGTCTCGGGCACGGTCTCGGCATGCTCACGACCGCGGAAGGCGTCGAGACCACAGCGCAACTCGACATATTGCGGGCCGAGGGATGCACGCAGGCCCAAGGCTATTTGTTTAGTCCGGCGCGGCCGATTGCGGAGATTCCGGCGTTGCTCGACAAGCTGAAACCCCACGTCCGCGCCGCCTAAGACTCAGGCGTCGGTCCGAACGGCTGCAAACTCTATGTCTGCTTTGCCGCGGCAATCGCGCGCCATATCCGCGACGGCGTTGCCGGCATATCGAAATGCCGAACGCCGCTTGCCCGCAGCGCGTTGAGCACCGCATTCATGCAGGCGGGCCCCGCGCCGGTCGTGCCGGCCTCGCCTACGCCTTTGACACCGAGCGGATTGTTTGGGCTCGGCACA
The DNA here is from genome assembly GCA_963825015.1 of uncultured Alphaproteobacteria bacterium. Classification (GTDB taxonomy): domain Bacteria; phylum Pseudomonadota; class Alphaproteobacteria; order Rhizobiales; family Xanthobacteraceae; genus Pseudolabrys. The sequence goes on from CAWGRN010000009.1 coordinate 55,244, forward strand.
GTATGATTGAACAGGTCAACACGTGGAATTAAGTGTGCGCGCGGCATGCAGTAATCCATAAAACTGCCGGTGAGCAGTTGCCCGTCTACCGGATCGTACTGACAATATTCGCCAAAGACCTGGCCGGCACCTTGAACGATGCCCCCCATAATCTGACCGTCAGCCAGCGTCTGATTGATAACGGTGCCGATGTCGTCGACTGCGGTGTACCGAACGACGTCGACGGCACCGGTATCTTCATCGATCTCGACCTCCACGACATGGGCGCCGCTGGGGAAAGCCTGTGATACCGGCCGTTCCGCGATAGTGTCGAGCGGATGCGGAACCTGGGCACAGCTGTTCTCGATAATTGTTGTCATCGCTATCGTGCGATCCGTTCCAACAATTGTAAATGTGCCGTCTGCGAACTCGATATCGCTGGCGTTTGCCTCCAATTCGTCGGCGGCGAGGCGCTTGGCCTTTTCAATCACGACGTCGGCGGCGATCTTGTATGCGCTGCCCTGCAACATGCCCGAGCGCGATCCGACGGACGGATTGCCGAGCAGGCTAGGTCCGTCGGGATCGCCGGATTTCAGAAATACCCTTTCGGCCGGAACGCCGAGCCAGCGAGCAATCATGTCAGGGAATACGGTTTCATGTCCCTGCCCACTGGAACCGGCCACATTGTGCAAAACGATCGTGCCGTCGCGCGCAAACAGTACCGCCACTTCGTCCTTCTTGATGCCGCCGCCGCCGGACGGTTCGATGAACATTGCGCAGCCGATGCCGCGCAACTTGCCTTGCCGCCGCGAATGCCGGCGGCGCGCGTTGAAACCTTTCCAGTCGGACTCCTGTTTGACGCGGGCGACCAGCCCATGGAAGTCACCACTGTCGAACGTAGCGCCGGTCAGGGTTTTATATGGCATCTGATTCTTTTTGATCAGATTGCGACGGCGGAGATCGAGAGGATCGACATTAAGTTTGGCGGCCACCTCGTCGACGAGGCGTTCGACAATATAGTTGGCTTCTGGCCGCCCGGCACCGCGATAAGCATTAGTCGGCGACGGTGTTCGTCATCACCTGGCGGTGACGTCCGTACATGGCTTCGACCTGATATACCCCGGCGCCGATGAACTTCCCATTGATCGAGTTGGTCAGAATTCCCGCCGGCGCCAGATAGGCGCCCGAATCGCACAGCCAGTCGGTCCGGATCGCGAGAAACTTTCCCGTTCTCGTCGTAGGCCAGTTCGCCGCGCAACGACACCGCGCGTCCGTGATTGTCGGTGAGGAAGTCCTCGGAACGAGTCGACAGCCATTTAACCGGGCGCCGCAAACTTTTGGCCAGATGCATGAGCGCCGGATACTCTGGAAACGGCGCCGTGCGTGCACCAAATGCACCGCCGACATCGAGCATGCGAATTCGTATTTTTTCGGGCGCAACGCCGGACATGATGGAAAGGTCGTGGCCGAAGGCCGGGCCGCCTTGATTGGCGCTGTAAAAATCGAAACTGCCGGTCGCGGAATCATACGCCACCAGCGCGCCGCGCACTTCCATGGGTGTCGGTGCGACACGCGGACTCTCCGCAGTGAGGCTGACGACGCCGGCGGCGCGCGCGAATGCCTCGGCGACCTGCTTCTCGTCACCGTATTCGAAGTCGAAGCATATATTGCCGGGGATATTGTCGTGGATTGCGACCGCGCCGGCGGCCATTGCGCGCTCGACGCCGATCAGAACCGGCAGGTCTTCATATGCGACGTCGATGAGTTCCGCCGCATCACGGGCGGCATTTTGCGTTTCGGCAACAACGACGGCAACCTCTTCGCCCACGAAGCGCACCCGGTCGCACGCCAGCACAGGCCGGTTCGGCGCCAAAATTCCTTGTCCGCCGCGGCCCGGCGGTGGCGAAATCGGAGGAACGGTTCCGAAGCCTGCCTGCGCGACATCTTGCCCGGTCAGAACAGCCAATACGCCCGGGCTGCGTTTTGCGGCGGCGGTATCGATCGAGGTAATAATGGCATGGGCACGATCGGACCGGCGAAAGCAGGCGTAAACCTGCCCGTCCAGGCTCCAATCATTGGTGTAACGGCCCTGACCCGTAATGAAACGTTGATCCTCGCGCCGGCCTTTGAAATTAGAATGCGTATCGGTCATCGAGTATCGCACCACTCCTGGAATTCGAATCTGGTTTGCGACCCGCGCGTCACATCTGCGCAATTCAGCAGCACTTGGCGCTCGCAACAGTCCTGGGGTCTTTAGCGCTCGTGGCGCTCGGGCGGCCTAGAAACATGGGGTGACAGAGTTATCGCAACTCGATCTCCATCGAAATAGAATCGCCGCGATAAACCCCGTGACCGGCGTATAGAATTATGCCGTTCCCATCGACGGCGACGCGATCGACCATGGCGACCGGCGCGTTCAATGGAATCTTCAACATCGAGGCCATCTCGACATCGGCCATGCCAATGGTCAGCGTTTGCCAGGCCTTGGCGATGCGCGCACCGGCGATTCTGTGCAGGATCGGCAAGGTCGGCAGCCGGCGAAATTGTATCGGCGGGCCTTTCTTGTACAGCTCGTATTCCAGATAGAACCGCGCAACCAGGTAAGGGCCGCCTTGCCGTACATGCAGCCGACGCATCATCTGGTATTTGGACGCCGCTTTGCCCTTCATGCGGTCGACCGATGGCAATTCCGTCACCACGCGTTGCTCGAGCACCTCAATCTTGGCGCCAGCGTGGGCGGAGATGAGAGATTGCCAGTCGATCGCCAGCTTATAGGCGTGAGCCTCCAGCGGAGCTTTACGCACGAAGGTGCCCTTGGCGCGCAGCCGTTCCAGCAAGCCCTCTTGCTCGAGAAGTCCCAGCGCCTCGCGCATGGTGCCGCGCGCCACCACAAATTCGGCGGCGAGTTCATCGACATTGGGAATCCTGCTGCTGACCGGCCACTCCCCGGAGGAAATGCGGTTGCGGAACAAAGTGGCAAGCTGGATGTAGCGCGCGACCGGGCTACGGTTGAGATCGGTGGTTTTGGGCACCGTCCGCAATGCATTTCTAGCCGCAGTCATCGCAATGCCTTTAACCATGCCCTACGAGTTCGAGGCCCACTATAACCCGCATTCGGCGCCGCGTGTCATACTCTCATGCAATACGCCCGAAATCGACTTCTCCGGACCAAATCTGGCATTCAATCAATAGTATGGACTTTCAGTGCTTATGGCGATAGGGGTAGCAAAATGGAGCCCGTATGAGCCGTTTGCCGCTGACCATCGCGACCTGGGATTATGACCGGGTGCGCGCCATCACCGACGGACGCGTGCAGGTCGAAGGCTGCGACGTTAATTACATTACTATGCCGGTCGAGGAGTGTTTCGAACGCGCCTTTTTCCATGGCGAGTTCGAGGTGGCCGAAATCGGCTTCAGCCCATTCTTGATAGCACTGTCGCGCGGACCGACGCCTTATGTAGCAATCCCGGTATTTTTGTCGCGCATGTTCCGTCACTCAGCGGTTTATATCCGCACCGACCGCGGCATCGAAGGCCCCGCCGATTTGCGGGGCAAAACTATCGGCGTACCGGAATATCAGATGTCGGCGGTGATGTGGTTCCGCGGGTGTCTGAAGGACGAATTCGGCATCGAAACACAGGACATCAACTGGGTGCAGGCAGGCTTGGAAAATCCCGGACGGCGTGACAAGTTTCCGCTCAATCTGCCCGAGGGTTTCCCGCTGGTCTCGCGCAACGACGCGTCGCTGTCTACGATGCTGGCCAATGGCGAGCTTGACGGCGTGATGTCGGCGCGCACACCCTCATGCTACGTCAACAAGCATCCGAAGGTTCGGCGGCTGTTTCCGGACTATCGCGCCGCCGAACGCGACTACTACAAGCGCACCGGCATCTTTCCGATCATGCACGCCCTTGGTATCCGGCGCGACATCTACGATAAGAACCGCTGGTTGGCCGCCAGCCTATACAAAGCCTATCTCAAGGCAAAACGGCTTGCCGACGCCGATCTTGGCGAGACCACCGCGCTCAAGATCGGGTTACCCTGGATCGCGGCTGAATATGAGGCCACCACCGAGATCATGGGTCAGGATTTCTGGTCCTACGGTGTCGAAGAAAATCGCAAGACGCTGACGACAATGGCGCGCTATTCTTACGAGCAGGGTCTTGCCGTGCGTCTGGTGGATGTCGATGAGATGTTCGCAGAAGGCAATCTGAGCGAAACGAAAGTTTAAAAACTTGAGCATGATTCCGAACAGCGGCCGTGCGGTTTCGGAGAAGCTCATGCCCACGCCAACGGGAGGATAATATGGCCGTCCAACTGATTTGCTGCTCTCACAGTCCGTTGATGACGACGGATATCGAGGAGAGCGAAAGCGGCGTGCAAGCGCAATTCTTCCGCGAACTCGATGAATGCTCGGCAGCCCTGCACAAGTTCAATCCCGACCTCGTCGTAATCTTCGGGCCCGACCATTTCAATGGTTTCTTCTATGAGATGATGCCGATGTTCTGCATCGGCACCGCAGCGCAGGGCACCAAGGACTGGCACCTGGAAGCGGGTCCCTTGCGGGTACCGCGCGAGTTGGCGATTAGTTGCGTCCGCTATCTACATGGGCGCGATATCGATGTGGCGCTGTCGCATGAGATGAAGGTCGACCACGGCATCACGATTCCGCTGTTCAAGCTCACTGGCGCGCTCGCACGCTACAATGTCCTGCCGATCTTCATCAATTGCGCCGCCGATCCGCGGCCTTCATTCAAACGTGTTCGCACCTTCGGCAACGCAATCGGCGAATTCCTCGCCGATAAGGACATGCGTATCACCATCATCGGTTCGGGCGGCCTTTCGCACGATCCGCCGACGCCACGCCTGGAAATGAGCCCGCCAGATGTGGCCCGACGTCTGATCAAAGGTGCAATCCCGACGCAAGAAGAACTCGACGCCCGCGAAGGCCGCGTGGTGCGTGCCGCCCGCGATCTCGTCGTCGGCAAAGGTCCGTGTCTGCCGCCGAGCGAACAGTGGGATCGCGATTTCCTCAAGACTTTTGTAGCGGCAAATCTCGAAGATTTTGACAGCATGACCGACGCCGACATCGATCGCGTCGCCGGCTTCGGCGCGCACGAGGTGCGCACCTGGGTCGCAGCTTCCGCGGCAGCGCAAGCCATGGGCAAGGTGCACAACGAGTTGAAGTATTACCACCTGATCCCGGAATGGATCACCGGCATGGGCATCGTCGTAGGACAGGTGTGATTTCGGATTATTTGACCGCAGGCCGATGAACCTATGGCTGAATCTCAAAGCATGACCGGCCGCGTCCGATCGGGCGACGTCGAAATATTCTATCGCAAGTTCGGCAAGCCCGGCCGTACGCCGGTGTTGATCGTGCACGGGCTGTCGTTCTTCTCATACGACTGGATCGACGCCGGCACGCAGATTGCGCAGGACCGCGAGGTCGCCGCCATCGATATGCGCGGCTTCGGCCAGTCGGATTGGAGTCCAAGCCGCGATTACAAGCTGGAAACGCTGAGCGACGACGTCATCAAGGTTCTCGATATGCTCGGCTGGCGCAAGGCGGTGCTGATAGGCCATTCGTTCGGCGGAAGGGTCTGCCTCGCCACCGCCGGCTGGAAGCCGGAGCGCGTCGCGGGCCTGGTTCTGGTGGACTTCGCACCCGATCTAGCGCCGGCAGGCCGCCGCCATGTAGCGGAACGCATCGGCCGGCAACCGGATGTGTTCGGGTCAGTAGACGAAGCCATGGCCTATCACGGCCACAGCAATGTGCCGCCCGCGTCTCCACTGCGCGCGCGCTGGGAGGCGTTCCTCAAGCAAACCGACAGCGGCTATGTGCTGCGCCGCGACCTGCATTATCGCGACAATTTCAAGCGCGCGCTGGAAGGTCAGTCGTCGCCCGCGCCGGCCTTTCTCTGGCCGATGCTATCGGACTCTAAAGCTCCCCACGTTGATGATCCGCGCCACCGAGTCCGATATGTTCGAGGCCGCGACCCTGGAGAAGGCTCGCACGATGAACCCTAAGATGGTCGGCATTGAGCTCGCCGGCAGTCACGACCTTGCCGGCGACAATCCGCGCGGTCTCGCCATGGCAATCAAACAATTCCTCGTTGCTGCCGGCATTTAAGCTGTAAATTGCGATATAGCTCCGATCTTGGAACATGCCGATTGGCCGCGGCATGTTAGAGAGAGCTGTCGGAATTCGCGGCGCTGCAACATTTGCATCAAGCCATGAATCGCATCAACGGAGCACGACATGAAGATCGGGCTGGTCGGACTGGGTCGAATGGGCGCGGCGATAGCCGGGCGCTTGCGGGCGCCTGGTTTGGATCTGGTGGGCTGGGACCAGAATCCAGAAACCAATCGTTCTCTAGCGTCGGGCGGGCTCGCCATTGCTGCCAATTCCCGCGATGTCGCGGCCAAATCCGACATCGTGATTTCCATCGTGACCGAGGATAACGGCGTCCGTCGGATATTCAACGGCCCGGACGGATTTCTGAGCGGCGACGTGACTGGAAAACTCTTCATCGAGATGAGCACGTTGCAGCCCATGACCGGCCGCGAGCTCGCGCCCAAGGTAAATTCCATGGGGGCACGTCTGATCGACTCGCCCGTCCTCGGCTCGATTTCACACGTCAAGGACGGGCAACTTTTCGCGCTCGTCGGCGGACCCGCCGAAGACCTCGAACGTGCTCGCCCGGTGCTTGAACTGCTGACACGCCGCATCGCGCATATGGGACCGAATGGAAGCGGCTATGCGATGAAGCTCGCGGTCAATCTCGGACTCGGCTCCTATATCCAGGCTTTGGCGGAGTCGCTCGCGCTCGGAACGCAGCAGGGCCTCGCGCTCGACCAGATGCTCGACGTGCTGCAAGAGGCGCCCTATGCCAGCCGCTGGCTCATGGGCAAACTCAATGCGCTCAAAGGCGCCAAAGGCGACGTCACGCTCGATATCCGCACATTGCGCAAAGACATCATGTCGGCGGTCGCCACCGGCGCGCTATCCGGCGTGCCGATGCCCCTGTCGGCGGGCACCCTCGCCTCGCTGTCGGCCGCAGTCGCCAACGGCGCCGGCGCCAGCGATCTCGCCGAATTGCCGAAATTCCTGCGCGATTCGATGGTGCAGAATTTCGACTAAAGCGTTGATTTCACTGCCTGAATTCTAACCGAGTTCGGTGATTTCCTCGGGGGTTTCGTGGAAACGCTCCACCGGCCCATTGGGGCCAATGAGATAGTTGTCGCAGATCCAGGTCCACATGCCGCGATGCACGTAGGTCGGGTGCACGACAATGTTCATGTTGGGCTGGATTTCGAGCGGCTCGTCGATGCGCACCAAGGGCCTTTCCACCATATCGTAGCCCTGGCCGTGGCAGTTCAGCCGGCTTTCCTGCGGTCTGCCGTTGCGCTTCATCATGTCGTTGAAATCCGCCCAGATCTCCCTGCACGGCGTGCCCGGCTTGAGCCGGTCGAGCACGAACTGGCGGGCTTCCAGCGTGAAGGCGAATTCGTCCTTCATTTCGTTGGAGGCGCGGCCGACGATGCAGGTGCGGCCAAGCTCGGTGAAATAACCGCCGGGGCCGTTGTTCTCGAGCAGGAACTGGAACTGGTCGCCCTTCTGGATCACGCGGTTCTGGAAGTGCCAGTCCTTGAAGCCGTATGACGTTCCGGCCGGCGCCGAGCCGCATTTGTAGACGCCCTGCTCGCTGCCGTGGCAGTGGCTGTAATATTGCGCTACCGCCGCGACTTCGCGGTCCTGCATGCCCGGCTTGATGGCGGCGAAGGCCGCCCGCATCGCGGCATCCTGCAATCGCGCTGTGTCTCTAATGCGCTCGATTTCTTCCGGGCTTTTAACCACCTTGATACGGTCGACCAAATCGGTGGCGTCGACTATGCGCGCGGTGGTCATCGTCTTGCGCAGGTAGTCCGAGAACGCAGCCGACATCTGGAATCGCCCTACAAGGCCGATGGTGCCCTTGGCGTAGGGCGCCAGGGCCTTCACCGCGAGTTCGGCGTCGTAGTCGTTGGTGTACGGCGCAGACGCGAAGCTCGGCGTCATCAGGATGCGCTTGACGCCGCGATGGAACGGATCGTTGCCGTGCGACATGTCGAGCTCGCCGCCGAACGCGCCCATCCGGATCAGCGTCATCAGATCGTCAGCCGGGAATACGACGGTGAACGGGTAGCCGCTGACGGCCGGCAGATCGGTGACGTATTTCACGTAACCGCCCATGTGGTCGTTGTTGTTCTGCATCACCAAAACGTCGATGTTCTGCGCCGCCATGCCGGCGCGCAACTCACGCCAGCGCCGTTCGAGTTCCTGAAGTCGATATGGCGTTGCTGATCCGTTGTGCCGCAGTGCGGTGAAGGTGTCGCCATCATGGCCTCCCCGGCCGAATTTGCTGAATTGGTGTTCTACGCGCCGGTTAGAGGCGCACGATGTTTCGCATCTCGTTGGGGCGGCCCGACATGTAGATGCCGAGATTCTCGCGCACCACCGGCATAGTCTGCTGCGCGTAGACGTCGCTGTGCCCGCCGACCCGCGGCGTGATGATCACGTTCTCCATCGGCCAGAGCGGGCTGTCGGGCGGCAAAGGCTCGGTCTCGAACACGTCGAGGCCGGCGCCGCTGATGCGTTTCTGCGCCAGGAACTCGGCGAGCACCGGCTCGTCGATGACCTTGCCGCGCGCGATATTGATCAGCATCGCGTCCGGCTTCATGGCCTCCAGAACGCTGCGGTCGACCATGTGATGGGTCTCGGGCGAATAAGGCACCAGTACGACGACGACGTCGGCTTCCGCCACCGCCTCGTTGATGCCGCTCGCGGGTGAAGATCTTGTCGAAATTGGCGACGCCGGTGCGGCTCGAAGACGCCGATGACGCGCATGCCGAAGGCCTTGCAGCGCAGCGCCAGCTCTTCGCTGATCGCGCCGACGCCGAGGATGGTGACGGTCTTGCCCCACAGCAGTTTCTGCGGCCGGCTCTCCCATATCGCCTGCGACTGATTTTTCAGAAACCGGCGGATATCGCGGAAGTGCGACAGCATATAGAGAAAGGCGATCTCGGACATCTGCGGGCCGTGGATGCCGCGCGCCGAAGTGACGATGATGTCCTTCGGCAAAGTCAGCGTCAGCAGATGGTCGGTGCCGGTCGTGAGCGCCTGGATCCAGTGCAGGCTCGGCATCTTGTTGACCACCGTCGCCGGAATGGCGTGCGCCATGGCCGCGATCACGTTGCTGTTCTCGCAGACGGCGAGCGCTTCCTGCTCGTTATGGGCGACGCGAAATGGTCGCGTCGGGGAATTCGCGGACTTAAGACGTCGCGGAAATACTCGGCTTTCGGGTGGAGAAAGAGAACGTCGGTCTTCATCGGATATTGCCCATTTCATGTTGTTCGTATGTGACGGCGGGGGATCGGTCAGACATGGGCGGTCGCAAGATTGCGGGCTTCGAGCCGGATGCCCTCGCGAACCTCTTCCTCGATCAGGTGCCAGATCTTGTCGGTGTAGCCGACGAAAGCGGCGGTGCGCTTGAGCGCCAGATCGCGCGGCCGCGGCAGATCGACTTTGATTTCCTGCTTGAATCGTCCGGGCCGGGCCGTCAGCACAACGACGCGATCGGACAGATAGACGGCCTCGTCGATCTGGTGCGTCACCAGCACGACCGTTTTTTGCGTTTCGCGGCAGATCCGCATCAATTCTGCCTGCATGATTTCCCGCGTCTGCGCGTCGAGCGCCGCGAACGGCTCGTCCATGAGCAGAACGTCGGCGCCGACGCTCAGAGCACGCGCCAGATTGACGCGTTGCCGCATGCCGCCGGACAGTTCATGTGGATAGTGATTTTCAAAGCCGCCGAGGCCGACCATGCGGAGGAAATCCATTCCGGTCCGGCGCGCCACCTCCGCCGTGGCGCCTTGGATTTCTGGGCCGAGAATGGTGTTCCTGATGACGGTGCGCCACGGCATCAGGCCGTCATTCTGGAAGACGAAGGCGATCTCCGGGCCCGGCTTGTTCACCTGTTTACCGTCGATGCTGACCGTGCCCGACGTCGGCTTGATCAGACCGTCGATCAGTCTGAGGAAAGTGGTCTTGCCGCAGCCCGACGCGCCGACGATGCTGACGAATTCGCCTTCGGCAATCTTGAGCGACAGATCTTCGACCGCGACAATTTCATCGTCGCCCTTCCAGAACGATTTGCTGAGGTTGTCGACCTGAAGCTTAGGCGCGCGCATCCGATTAATCCTCGGTATTTTGGAATCGCCAGGGGGCGAGACGTGTCTCGAGATATTTGAAGAACTCGACGCAGACGACACCGGCCAAAGCCAGAATGATCACCGCGAGGAACAGCGAGGCCGTATCAAACCCGAGTGTGGCAGACATAATCATGTAGCCGAGGCCGGCGCGCGCGCCGAATAGCTCCGCGACAACCACGCCGACCAGCGCACGCGCCACGCTCAGGCGCAGGCCGGCTATAATGTAGGGAAGCGCCGATGGCAGGCGGACCTTGCGATAGATTTGGCCGGGGCTGGCATCCAGCGAATGCGCAACCTCGATTAAATGGCGGTCGGTGGCCGTAAGTCCCGCCATAGTGTTGATCAGGATCGGAAACAGCGACGCCAGGAAGATGACCGCGATCTTGGAGGCAATACCGATGCCGAGCCACAGGATGAACAGCGGACCGAGCGCGATGACTGGCATCGAATAAGCCAGCGACACGATCGGATCGAAGAAGCCCCGCACCGCCTTCGATTGGGTCAACAGGACGCCGCCCAGGATGCCTGCAACCGAGGCCAAAACGAAGCCGCAGAAGAACTCCTGGAAGCTCACCCACATGTGCTTCTGAAGTTCTCCCGTGTTCCACAACTCGACAGCGCGGACCGCCACTTCGCTGGGCGGAGCCAAGAATAGGGGATTGGCCACCCAGAACCGCGCGGCCAGTTCCCAAACCGCGAAGAAGACGAAGAATGAAAACGCACTCCGCCAGACGTCCAGCGAGTGACCGATGATCCTGCGCCGCCGGCGCTTGGCTTTAGCCGTGCCGACATCGGACACAGCCTTCACGCCCAGACCGGCGGCGGGGATCAGATCGCGCGCACTATCCTGCACTTCGATGGTTCCTCTCTCCCTGTCAGCAACTATCGGAAGCGCGCATCGTTCAAGCCTGCCGGAACGAGCGAAGGTGACTTGAGGGCGCCAGTCGAGACCAGGTCGTTGACCTCCTGGGCCAGCCCCTCTTTCGACACATCCAGCTTGCGGCTGAACGGCTTCAGCTTCTTGATGTAATAATCGTAGGTTTCGACGATCAGCGGCCGCTCCATCTTGACGCGCTTGGCGAGGATCTCGATCGCCTTTTCCCGATTGCTCTCATCGTAAAACCAGTCAACCGCCGCCGCCTGCGTCGCCAGGAAGGCGCGCGCGACATCGCCGTTTTTCTCCAGCCAGTCCTCGCGCGCGAAAATGCTGAGGAAAGGCAGGCCCCTCATATATTCGCCGAAGTCGAGCAGAGGCGTGAAGCCATCCTTCTCGGCCTTGAAGCTGACCGGCGGGCTCAACATGGCGGCGTACGTGGCGCCATTGACCAAGGCAGCGTAGCGGCTGGAGGTGTCGCTGTTGAATATCAGGTCGACCTCGCCCTCCTTGATGCCCTGCGACGTCATCCACTTGCGAAAGGCCAGGCTGCTCAGGTCGCGCGGCGGCGACACGCCGACGGATTTACCCTTGAGGTCAGCAACCGTCTTGATGCCGGGCTTCGCCATCATGACGAAAGGCCGTGACGACAGATAGCCGCCGATCAATCTGATCTTGGCGCCGCGCGCGGCCGCTTCGATGCCGATATCGGATGTGGTGACTGCGAAGTCGGCCTCGCCGGCAATCAGCAACTGCATGGGGCCGGCGGCGCTGCCCGAAAACGACGTAGACACCTCGAGGCCCTTGTCGTGGTAGAGACCGGTGCCTTCAGCGATATAAAGCGGCCAGAACAGCGACGTCGGCGCCACAGCGACAACCGAAACCTTTTTCAAGTCGGCCGCCAGGACGGGCGCTGGCCCGATAATCATAGACGCCAGCGACAACGAGCCAAGCAGGCCCGCGAACAGCTTCAAAGACAATGCGCGCATTCTACGCTCCTCCCGATGCACCATTTTCTTGTTTAATAAGTGCCAATCGTATCGAAGCAGGTGCTTACGTCGTACGATCTTAGAAATCGGCCTTCCTTGTTTGAGCGAACTCGCTCCGAAAAAACTGGGACACTTGACGGTGTTTTCAATCCTGCGGAATGATCGGCAGCAGCAGATAAGACGGGCGCTGCTCGTCATGGTAGATCTTGTGCACCGTCGTCTTGCTGCTGCAGAGGTGGTAGGGCGCGTATTCGACATCGTGCGCGCCGGCAAGGCCCGTTGGCAGATCCATGCTGGTGATGTCGACGCAGATGCGATGACCCTTCTTGAACAGATTGGCAGTCGACAGAATCTCGATCGCGTATTCGTTGACTTCGCCTGGCACGACCTTCTGTTGTGCCGCCCGCGTGAGCGGGTGCCAAGGCCGCCAAGGCTTGGAACGTTCGGGATCAACCGCGCGATGCGACGCTTTAAGCCAGCCGCGCGTGAGTTCCCGTTCCGGCAGGTCCTTCGGCACGTCGACCTCGCCCGGCCGCGCCGTGTGCACAGAAACGTCGGGGCCGACGTCTTTTAGAATGACGATCCAGTTGGTGTCGTCCTGATCGATCGCGGCGTGCAGGTGCAGCGCGCTCGGCCCGATCACCAGCGTATCTTCCGGCAGCGGGTCCGTCATGTAACGCAGACGCGCGATCTCGTTGGTCTGGGTCGGCGGCATCTGCACAAACGTGTCGGGCTCGGCGCGCCCGTTGCGGGCCTTGGGGGCGACCGGTTCCGGCCGCAGCCGGCTCCAACTACTGAGATAGAGCTTGGTCCATTGCGTTTCGGGCAGCGGCCAATCCTGGCCGTAGCGCCATTTGTTTTCGCCCATGACCCAAATCTTAACGGGCGGCTCATCGGTGATGCCGGTGGACTTGCCTTTGAGCCAATGGTCGTACCAGCGCAGAATTTCGTCGTGGAATGAGTGGAACGGACGCTCTAGGTGCGCGGGGCCGGTAAACAGCAGCTTCTTTGGCACACCGTCGACGTTCTGGAACCACTGCTGGGAGCCTTGCAGGTGAAGCTTGTAGCTGTAGGCGTACCAGCCGGTGCCGGTGTAAAATGGAATTTTGATTTTCTTGAAAAGTTCTTCCGTCTTCTCGACGATATCGTCCGCATCATAGGGGTTTAGCAACGTGTCGTAGACGAGCGGCATGGTCTGCCCCTTCTCGACCAGCACGTTGAAGATGTTCGGATACATCATGAAGTCGTCGTTGCCGACGGCCTGACGCCACTTGGCGTCTTGCTCGGGCGGGAGCGCGCCCGGCTGGCCACGATTGACGTGATAAACGGCGCCGGAATCCAAGAGGAACACCATCGTGTGCACAAGACCTCCCGGATAGAAGTCGCGGAAGCCCCATTGGCCGTAGCAACCCATCGGGTCGTAAGGGAATATTGCTTTCAGATGCGGCGGCTGCTGGGCGGCGGCCTGGAACTGCGAGCCGCCGAACGCCGAGATGCCAATCATGCCGACGTTGCCATCGCACCAGGGCTGCACCGCCATCCACTCGATCAAGTCGTAGAGATCCCATTCGGGCGAGCCGCCGCCGTCCGATTTGCCGGTGCCGCGCACGTTGGCGCAGACATGCACGTAGCCACGCCGCACGAGATAATCAGTATCGCCGCCTTCGGCGCCACCGAACCACATCCGCGACCAGGCCGGCTGCGCCCACTGCGCCGCCTTGGCGAATTCTGGAGTCTGATATTCCTTGTTATGCGGCGCGATGGCCAGCAGCGCCGGAAATTTTCCCGGCATATCGGGCCGGTATACGTCGGCGCACAGGCTTTTGCCGTCGCGCATACGAACCATAACGTCGCGCTGTTCGGTTATACCCTCACATACGATCGGCGCAGTGTAACCCGGCGGCGGATTGTGTGAATCCGCAAGTCCGAGGGAGCTGCTTCCCCCGAGAACAGGAGTGCGTGCTCCGTGTTCCAACATCGGCGCCTCCCGAATTTCCGGCCGCATGGTGCGGCTCATTTTTCTTTAGTTTCAGCCGCTTTTACGCGGCTCGTATGTCGATACAATAGTACTAAGCGCCGGTACAGAGTCCAGAATTTCTTGGACGATGGCGACCCACGATGCGGTTCACGGCAAAGATTTAATCTGGCTTCGGCACCCAGGACGGTTTGCGCTTTTCGCGGAAGGCAGCGCGGCCTTCGTGAGCCTCCGGCAAGTCGGTACCGCGGCGGAACTCTGCCTGTAATTTCGCGAGCAGTTCGTCGGTGACGGCGTCACCGCTGCGCGCGAGCAGCTCGCGCTTGATCGCCGACGCCGCCTGTGGCGCGGCTTCGAGGAATGAAGCGACCGCCTTTGTTTGCGCAGCAATAATCTCTGAAGCGTCGCACAACTCATGCACGAGCCCGATCCCCAATGCATCCGCGGCTAAAAACCGTTCGCCGGACGTGAGATAGCGCCGCAGATGGCGGGGGTGGATAGCGCGCGCCAAAAGCGCGACCAGCGGCAATGGCGCAAAGCCCAGGCGCACTTCGGGCAACGAGAAGAATGCATCGCGCGCAGCGATCACCACGTCGCAGCAGGCGGCAAAGGCGAGCCCGCCGCCGATGCAGGCGCCGTGCACCACCGCGATGGTGGGCTTCGGAAAATTGTCCAGCGCGAGGCACAGGCCCGGCATTGTGATCCGCGGCGCGAATGCTGCCGCATCGTGACCACTCAGATCGGCGCCGGCGCAGAAATGCTTTCCGGCACCGCGTATGACGAGAACCCGCGTAGCCGCATCGGCGGCGTGGCGGGTCAGAACCTCGTGCAAAGCATCGAGCATCGCCTGATTATAGGCGTTGCCTTTTTCCGGCCGATTGAACGTAACGGTGACAACGCCGCGTCCATCGACTTCCTCGGTCAAGGTCTGGATGGTCATGCCGTGGCCAGTTGCGAAAAATGCGCCATATGGTTGAGCTCGCCGCCGTAACGAGCCGCGAGCGCGATGGCGCGCTTGTAATAAAGTCCGATGTCGCTGGAATCGGTGTATCCGACTGCGCCGTGAAGTTGCAGCGCCGCGCGCACGACTTCGGATGCGACGCGCGACGTGCGCGATTTGACCGCCGGCACCATCGCAGCGTGATGCTGACCGTGATCGAATTCGGCCAGAACGCGGTAGACCAGCGACCGGTTGAGCTCGATGTCGATAAAGCCATTGACGGCGCGATGCTGCAGCGCCTGGAAGCTGCCGATCGGCCGGCCGAATTGCTGACGTATCTTGATATATTCCATCGTGATGGCGTGAGCCTCGGTGGCGAGCCCCAGCAGCTCGACGCCGGTCAGCAGCGTCAATGCATCCTGCAGATCGGCCGAAAGCCGAGCGGCGGCATCGCCGCGCGCAAGAATGAGGCCCTCGCCCACGGCGACATGATCAAGCAACACGGTGCCGGCCGTCGAGCCATCGACATTCGCATGGCTGTGGCGCGTTACGCCCTTGGCCGCCGCGTCGACCAGCGCCACTACGGCGCCGCTCGCGACCAGAAAAAAGTCGGCCGACGATGCAAAGGGAACGAAAGCAATGGTTCCGCTTAGGCTCGACGTACGCTCGTCGAAATTCACCGGACCAGACGAACCGCCCTGCCCGAACCGCCAATGCGCGGCCTCGGTGGCCGGAACGATAAGCTTGCGGCCTTCGATGTGGTCCGCCAGCAGCCCCAGCGCAGCTTCGCCTGGCGATGCGCGCGAGACGATCCAGGCCGCCGCCATTGCCTCGACGTGCGGCACCATCAACAGCCGCTTGCCGGCCTCTTCCACCGCCAGCGCGGCATCGAACAGACCCAGCGCGGAACCGCCGTGTTGCTCACTGACGAGAATCCCCGGCCAGCCCGCGCGGATCGCCTGCTGCCATGCCTCCGCATCAGTTTCCAGCTTGCCGTCGCGCACCGCGCGCGCGCGTTTGGGCCCGCCGGCATCGCGGCACAGCCGAACCGCCGTATCGGCCAGAAGCGTCTGCTGCTCGTTCAACAATAATTCCACGCCGGTTCCTTATGACTAGCTCGGCAATTGCAGGATACGCTTTGCCAGAATGTTGCGCTGGATTTCGACCGCCCCTGAGCCGACCGTCACCCGCCGCATCTCGAACATTTCATTGGCAGGATTGATGACCTGATTGCCAACCTTCTGATCTTCGAGCTGCGCGCCGAAGGGCCCGGCGGCATCCACCAGCAATTCCGATGCGCGCTGACCCAATTCGCCGCCGGCGATCTTGATCACTGGCGCCATGGATGGCGGCGCCTTGCCGTGGGTATGCAGACTGGCGGCGTGACGATAGTAGGCGGAAAACGCCAGCAGATCGATTTCGAGCCCGGCGAGCCGCTGGAGAAAGCCCGGGTCGCGGCTCGCGCCGGTCAGTTCCGCGATCTGGCGCGCTTTGTTCAGCAGCACAGCGCCGTTGCGGGGGTGTCCGGTGGTGAAACGTTCCGAGCCGAGCAACCGGTTGGCGACGCGCCAGCCGTCATTGATCTCGCCCAACACGTTTTCTTTCGGCACACGTACATCGACGAAAAATTCCTCGGCAAACTCGGCGTCACCCTTGATGGTCTGGATCGGCTTGACGGTAATCCCTGGCGATTTGAGATCGATCAGCAGCAATGTAATTCCGGCCTGCTTGGCCGTCGCCTTGGCGGCCGGATCGGTGCGGAACAGCCCGAACATCCAATCGGCGTAATGGCCGTTGGTGGTCCAGACCTTGTGGCCGTTGACAATGAAATCGTCGCCGTCAAGCACCGCCGTCGCTTGCAGGTTGGCGAGGTCGGAACCGGCGTTGATCTCGGAATAGCCCTGGCACCAGGTGACATCGCCATTGAGGATCGACGGCAGGTGCTTGGCCTTCTGCGCCGGCGTGCCGACATCGATTATCAGCGGCCCAATGAAGTTCAGGCCGTGCGGGAAAGGCGTCGGTGCCCCGATGCGGCTCATCTCCTCGAACAGAATGATCTGCTGGGTCAGCGTCGCGCCCATGCCGCCGACTTCCTTCGGCCAATGCGGCGCAATCCAGCCGCGCTCGAATAATTTGCGATGCCAAGGCCGCAGTTCGGGCGGATTGACTCGTGTCGTGCGGTTGCACAGCGTCTCTGGACAATTTGCGGTGATCCATTCACGCGCTTCCATCCGAAAGGCGAGATCGGCCGGGTTGTCGTCGGAGAACAGCGTTGTGTTGTCCCAGCGCACCTGATCACCGCAATGTTGCAAGGCCGTTGGTTAGAACGATCTCGTTACGTTCGACCACGCGGCATTGAAATGAAACGTTCCGGCCATCGAGCCACATCTCCGTGCGCACCGTCTCGCCCGGAAACACTGGCCGCGCGAAGCGCGCCTCGATGGCGGCGAGGCGCTCCGGACGGTAGTCCGCGACCGTGCGCAGGATAGCATGCGCGGCGATGCCAAAACTGGCGACGCCGTGCAGGATCGGGCGCGCAAAGCCCACGGCCTTGGCGCGTTCGGGATCGACATGGAGAGGGTTTTCGTCGCCGTTAAGCCGGAACAGCAGCGCCTGATTGGGCGACGTCGGCAGGTCGCAGGTATATTGCGGGCCGCCCTCAGGCGTTGGCGCAGCCTCCGGCGCTGCGGTGACTTTGCCGCCGAAACCGCCGTGCTTGCGCGCCAGCGTGCTTGAGTCGACGGTGGCAACGATTTTTCCATCGGCGCCGATCAGGTCGCGCGTGAACTGAATGATCGCATGATTGCCTGGCCCGCGATCGACGACCTCCTTGATGCGCGGCCGGCTGGTCAGCTCCGCCGCGGCGGCGAGTGGCTGGTGAAGCGTGACCTTCTGGTCGGCCAAAACCACCATGCGCTCATCGATGCCGAATTCGGGATCGGTCAGCCGACCCATCCAGCCGAGTACCGTCGGCATGGTGGGAAACGCATGCAAGCCCCGCTCATAGACGAACTTAAGCTGGTTCGCATCCAGCGGGTCCATGCCAAGGCCGATGCCGAGCGCGTATATAATGCAATCGCGCGCGCCGTATTTGACGGCAATCTCAGACGGCCGATAGGCCATGATCTTTTCGTAGTTGAGCGCCATGCCGCAGGTGTCCTATGGCGCCGGCTCGAAAGCGTAAAGCTTCAGTGCGCCAGCACCGTCAAGCCACACCATTCGCATCTTCTGCCCCGGACGAACACCCTGCGCGTTATTGAGGGTCGCGAACACGCGCGGGCCCTCGTCCAGCTTGACGATGCCGACAAGATACGGGGCTTTGTCTTCAAAGCCGCGTGCCGGCACCCGGCACAGCGTTACCGCCATCAGGACACCGGCTCCCGAGGCTTCGCGCCAGACTGGCGGCTTACCGTCTTTGGACGGTCGCGGCCGTGGTGGGAACATGCTCTGGGCTCGCTCGTCCTGTCGCAGCAGGAACTTGCCGCGGGCGGTCGCCGCCCAGAATTCCTTGGTGACGTCGCTGGGCCGCAACTCAGGCATCTGCACGGGTTTGTCCGCCATCATGCCGACTCCAAGATCAGAACGGCGCTGGTGCCCCAGTTGCGGGCGTATTGCATCGCGCCGATTCCTGTGACCATGGCATTACGCGCGCGGCGCACCTGCCGTTCGCCGGCATCGCCGAACAGTTGCGTGAGCGCCTCAGTTAAGTTGACGCCGCCGCCGGCGAGACCAGGCTGCCCCGCCGAAATCTGCCCGCCGCCGGTATTGATCGGGAAATCGCCGCCAAAGCCGATATCATGTTGGAGGATGAACTCGCCGCCGGCGCCGGCCGGCGCAAAGCCGATCTGTTCCAGTTGCAGAACAACCGCTATCAGGAAATCGTCGTACGGGTGCAACATGTGAATATCGCCCGGCGACATACCGGCGTCCGCAAGCGCCGCCGGCCCCACCACCGAGAAGCCGGATATCGTGATGTCGTCAACCTTCTGCGACGCATCGAAATTGGTGAGCTCGCGATAGGCCACCGGATGCACCATTTTCTTCAGTCCGAGCCGTCTGGCATTCTCGGTCGTCGTGACGATGCAGGCGTTGGCGCCGTCGCAGCGCATCACGCAATCCAGCAGCCTGATCGGATCCGCGATCATGCGCGATGACAGATAGCCTTCCACCGTCAGCGGCGCGTTCAGCACATCGCAAGCGTTGGGATTTTTCAACGCGCCATTGCGCTGCGCGACCGCGAGTTTGGCCAGCGCCTGCTCCGGCAGGCCGTGGCGCTGGTGATAGGCCGAGCTCAGCAAGCCGAACACGACCGGCGGCCCGCTATAGCCGAAGGGATCGGTGAATTCCGGACGATCGCCGGTCTGGTTCGAGCGGTCCTGCGTGCTGGGCGCGTCGGCGGCCAGACAGACCACCGTCTCGCATAGGCCGGCATGAATGGCAGCGGCCGCGCGTGCCACATTGCCGACGGCCGAGGCACCGCCGAGATCGGTAAGCTGGCACCATGACAGCGTCAGGCCCAGCGATTCGGCGGCGATGTTGCTCCAGAACGGATTGCCGGCTTCCGCCAGCGATACCGTCATGGCCAGGCCGTCAATGTCCGCGCGTTCAAGTCCGCTGCGATTCAGCACCTCGTCGAGCACCTCCCCGGCCAGCGACAGCACGGAGCGCCCGCTGTTGCGAACCAGTTTCGTGTCGGCGCAGGCGATGATTGCAACGTCCTTGTTGCGCAGGAACTTCATTCGTCCAGCTTGACGCCCGAGATGGCGACCAGTTCGGCGGCGGACTTGCGGTCGTGCACCAGGAATTTGGCGAAATCGGCCGGCTTGGATCCGACCGGTGTGAAGCCCTTGGTGGTAAGGAATTTCTCGCGGAACTCAGGGTTCGCCATGATCTCGCTGATTTTCGAACTCATCGTCGCGACGATCTCCTTGGGCGTGCCCTTGGGCGCGAAGAAGCCGAACCACGGCGTGAATGCGGTCTCGTCGCCGGACAGGCCCGACTCCGCGAAGGTCGGCACCGCCGGCACCAAGGGCGAGCGGGTCGATCCGGGCAGCAGCAATCCCTTCACCTCGCCGTCGCGTATCTGGCGCGCCAGATCCGGATTGCCTACCAGCAGCGCAATCAACTGCACGTCGTTGGCCTTGAAAGAAGTTATCGCCTCGGGGAAGCCTTTGTATGGCACGTGTGTGATCTTCGCGCCGCTCTCGTGCTTGAGCCACTCCATGATGAGGTGAGAGTCGCCGCCGAGTCCCATCGAAGCGAAATTAAGCTTGTCGGGATTCTTTTTGGAGTATTCGACCAGCTCTTTGAACGTGTTTACCGGCACGTCCTTGTTGAGGATGACAATCTGCTGGCCAAAGAAGGCGTTGGTAACCGGCTCGAAATCCTTCAGCGGATCGTACGACAGTTTTCGATAAATCTCAGGATTGATCGAGATCGTGCTGCGCGTCAAAAGGCAGAACGTGTAGCCGTCAGGAGCGGCGCTTTTGCAGGCATTGGCCGCGAGGATCGTGTTTGCGCCCGCCCGGTTCTCAATGATCGTTTTTGCGCCAGTGCGAACTTCGAATTCCCTGCTGAGCGCACGTACAAAAACGTCAATGGCGCCACCCGGCGGCAACGGCACGATGATACGGATCGGCCGCGACGGATAGCTATCCGCCGCAACGGCTGGTGCGGGCAAAAAACCGACGAGTGTTGCCGCGCAGGCGAGCGCGAAGGTAAGACGACGGAACTGAGACATGAATAATCCTCCCTGATGCTATTTTTGTCGCTTTGTCTTGTTAGTCATTCGCCGCTTGTACGGCCACAGACACGGGTCATGGCGCGATATCAACACTTTCCGGCTCCGCCCAGCGCACGACATACGGGGTCGAATAGAACTTCATTTTCTCGCCGATGGCGGTCTCGATCGCAGGGCGATCGGCGGCGCCGCCGCACGTGACCGAGATTACAGCCATATTGCCCTTCTTCGAATCCGGAACCATTTCGACACTGATCTTGCCGCGGCTTCCCGCAGTATCCGCCAGTTCCGTGGCAAACGCGCGCCGCGCGGCGTCCAGGCGAAGCTGCGGTTTCTGCGGTTTGCCGACATCGGTCAACGGCATCTTATCGAGCAGCACGATTTCCTTCGGAGTCGCGGCGCGCTCAGGAATATGCTGCTGCACAAATGCGATCAGATCCTCCGCGGTGACCTTGGCGCCGGCAACCAGCTGAACATAGGCAATCGGCAGTTCGCCGGCATAAGAGTCCGGCTTGGCGACGGCCGCCGCCAGCAACACGTCGCCGTGCTTGAGCAGCGTCTCTTCGATGACCATGGGATCGATGTTGTGACCGCCGCGAATGATCACGTCCTTGGCGCGGCCGGTGAGCCATAGATAGCCGTCGGCGTCGATACGGCCAAGATCGCCGGAATTGAACCAGCCGTCGGCGGTGAAGACGCCAGCGTTATATTTGTCGTCGACATAACCGGGCGTGACGCTCGGGCCTTTGACGACGACCAGACCGATTTCGTCGGTGGCGCATTCCTTGGCGATCTTGCCGGCGCTGTCGAGTTCGACGATCTTGATCTGCGAATACGGCAAGCGAATCCCGGCCGAGCCATATTTAGCTTCGCCGTCGCGCGGCGGCTGCGCGACGTTTTGGGTGTATTCGGTGGCGCCGTAGGAGCCAAACATGCGCACGCCGAGTTGGCTTTCGAGCCGGCGCGCCACTTCGGCGGGAAACGCGGTCGAGCCGGTCACCGCATATTTGCGGAGCGAACTGATGTCTTCGCCCTTGGGCGGCGCTTTCGATAGTTGCGCCAGTGTCGTTGGTACGCCGGACAAGACCGAAATCTTGAACTTATCGATGAACTTCCAGTAGTTCTCGATGAAGCGCTTGTCGCGCGCGCCGATGGGCGACGGGATCACCACCGACATGCCGTCGGCGATGGCGAGAATGCCGCGGCCGAAGAAGCCGGCGATGTGGAACATCGGATAGTCGGCAAATATCACATCGTCGGCGCTGTGCGCCATCACCAGCGTATTGGCCCAGAATTTGTACGACAGGCCGCCGTGCGTGAGCCGTACCAACTTCGGTGAGCCGGTGGTGCCGCCCGAGTGTATGTAAGCCGCGACCTCGTCGGCGGTGCAAACGCGATTAAAGGTCAACTTGTCGTCCGGGTGGCTTGCAGCCAGCAATGCGATGTCGGAATCCGGCAGCACAGTGCCGCCTGGTCCCTGCAACGACAATACACGCACCGACGCGGGAATTTCCGCGCGCACGCTCTGCAGCTTTTCCCAAATATTGAAGTCCGGCGTCGGCCCGAGCGCGACCACGACCTTGGCTCGCGAGCCCTTGATCAGTTCGATCCAGTGCGCCGGTTCCAGCATCCAGTTCACGCTGCAGGCGATGCCGGCGGCCATCGCACCGATGGTGATGGGATAGAACTGCGGAATGGTCGGCAGCAGATAAAGCACGGCATCACCCGAGCCGACACCGAGCGCATGAAACAAGTTTGCATAGCGCAAACTGTCGCGCTTAAGTTGCGCGTAGGTGACCGTAACTGGCGTACCGCTTGGATCGCCATCATTGACGTAGTGAATTGCGATTTTTTGCGGCGCAAGATCAAGCCCGCGCCGCAGCCAATCATTGGCGTTCTCCGACAGCAGGCGGCTTTGCAACGGCTCGCGTTCCAATGCCTCAATATCGCGCAGGTTGCGAAGCGGAGGAAAATTTGATGCGGGAGCCATGCTCAACCTATCTCAAATCTCTTCGTCGAGAAGAGACCAGCGACCATCGCAGTTCATGTTGAACGGCGCACGCGGCAAAAACCTACGCCAACGATGAAATTCTGACAAGCACGTGATGCGTGCCCGCATGGCGGTGCAGCACGTCTCATTTGTGACGAATGCACAGGTACGGTTCGAAAAATTAGAGAGTTCTCTGCGGCCGCATTTGGCGTTAAAGAGAGATGCCGTTTGCGGTGAGCTTAGCGGCCCGCGATCGCAGGGAGTGAAGCGTTAAAAGAACGATTTTGGGGGAACTAACAATGACAAAAGATTACTTGTCTGTGCGAGGCATGTCGGCGTCGTTGACGCTTCAGGATTCGCACAATCCTCCAGTCGATTATTCGCCCCCCATCGTCTGCGACAAGATCGTCGAGCAGCGCGACGTCATGGTGCCGATGCGCGACGGCAAGCGGCTGTGCGTCGACATTTACCAGCCCGACATGCCCGGAAAATTTCCTGCGCTGCTGGCGATCGCGCCGCACAACAAGGAATTTCAGACGCCGGAATTCGCCAACGCGGCGCAAGGCGCCCAGCCGGCCTGGGCGCGCATGTGGTTCGGCGGCGCCGAAGGCGGCGACACCGACTATCTGGTGCGACGCGGTTACGTACACGTCTGCGGCAATATACGCGGCACCGGCAAGTCCGAGGGCGGCGGCTCGCCGGAATGGGATCTCTACGATCTGATCGAATGGATCGCGGCGCAGCCGTGGTGCGACGGCAGCGTCGGCATGATCGGCATCTCGGCTTTCGGCGGCGCACAATTCGAGGCGGCGGCGCTGCAACCACCCGCACTGAAAGCGATCTTCCCGTACGACCCGCGCGGCTGCTACGGCGCTGGCATGTATCGCGATATGTATCCCGGTGGCGTGATGCACACGATGCACTATCTGCTCGATCCGGGCGGCGTCTATCACATGACGCGCGGCCAGCCGGGATCACTTCCTGCCGACAGAGATGAAAAGTGGCGGGAGGCGATGAACAATCCCGACTACATGATGTATCCGAACGTCTTCAACATCCTGGTCGAGAAAGGGCAGACCATGCCCGCTTATTTCGACCGGCTGATCGATCCTTACGATCCCGAAGACCTTGCCGTGAAGTCCGAAGAGCGGCTGAAGAAGATCAAGATTCCATTTTATACTGGTTCCGGCTGGTACGCTTACACTTACAAGCTGCACCTTCAGGGCGCGCAGCAATATTTTCAGAAGATCGAGGGCGTCCCGAAAAAGATGCTGCTGACGGGACCGGCGCATCTGGAGCGGCCGTTCCACGCCTTCCACGACGAAATCCTGCGCTGGTACGACCATTGGCTGAAGGGCAAGGACACCGGCATTCTCGACGAGCCGCCCGTCAAAGTCTGGGTCATGGGCGAGAACAAGTGGCGTTATGGCGACGACTGGCCGTTGCCGGAAACGCAATGGACCAAGCTTTATCTCGCCAGTTGGGGACGTCTGAAGGCCGAGCCGTTTACGCAAGGCGCGCGCAACGCCCGCGCCGAACCGGACGCGTTCGCGCAGATGCCGCCGACCCAGACCAACGAAATCTCACGGCTGCAATTCATGACCGATCCGCTACCCAACGACACGTTGGTGATCGGACCGATCGCGCTTTATCTGCATGCCGCGATCGATCAGGACGACACCAACTGGATCGTCGTCCTGAAGGATGTCGGCCCGGACGGTTCGGTACGCACCGCGCGTCCCGGCGAAGTTGACGTGCCGGAGGATTTGCCGGAGCGCGAATTGACGCGCGGCTGGTTAAAAGCCTCGCATCGCGCCCTCGACGTCAACCGCTCGACACCGTGGAAGCCCTGGCATCCGCAGACCCGCAAGGCGCAAAAGAAGGTCGTGCCCGGCGCGATCAACGAATATGCGATCGAGATTCTGGCGACCGCCAATATGTTCAAGGCCGGTCATCGCATCTGCATCGATATCACCAGCATGGATCTGCCGAGCGGACTTGCCGGCGCACATGATGTGGAATACGCGCCCTATCATCTCTGCAGCAGCAAAACGGTGGTGCACAAAATCTATCACGACGAGAAACATCCCTCGCATTTGCTGCTTCCGGTGATCCCGCTGGCGCGGTAGTCACTCGCGTATTTTTTATTTCCACACGCGGCGGCCGCTGCGCGTGTCGCCGCAACCAGAAATTTAATTTTGGTCGGCGGGCGAACGCTGTCCTGCATGGTGGACCAGCGCGCCCATCTTGCGGTCAAGCGCCCCAAAAGATATCGTTATGGGTCAAAAAAATTCATAAGACGACACAGGGTGGGACACATGAAACTCATACCCGGACTCTTAGGCGCGCTGACCGCTTTGGCCTTAGCGGTTCCAACCGTCGCTAGCGCGGAGACGACCACACTCAAATTCGCGATGCCCGGTGCCGCGCATGATGAGCACTACGAGAAAGTGCTGATCCCCTGGGCGAAAAAGGTCGAGCAAGAATCCAAAGGCACCGTGGCGATACAGTTTTTCGTCGGGCCGCGGCTGGCGAATTTCGGCAACATGATCGACCGTATTCTCGACGGCGTCGTCGATATCGGCTTCGGCCTGCTCGGCCCGACCGGACAGCCGTTCCACCGCACCGACGTCGCGCAATTGCCGTTCATCAGCGGCGATCCGGCCGAAGTCGCGCCGGCACTATGGACGCTCTACGAAAACGGAACGATCGCCGAGGAATACAAGCGCTGGAAGGTGCTGGCGTTCTTCGCTTTCCCAGGCAATCAAATCCACGCCACGGTGCCGGTCGCCAGCGTCGACGATCTCAAGGGCCGCAAGTTCGCGGTGTCGGCAAAAATCCTGGCGCAAACGCTGACCGCGTTGGGCGGAACGCCGGTGTCCATGGCGCCGCCGGATCAATACCAGGCGATCGCCAACGGCGTCCTGCAGGGCAATGTGATGCCCTGGACTGGCATTGACGACTTCAAGATCTATGAGATTACCAAGCACCATCTGGTGGCCAATCTCGGTGTCGCCACCGCCTATGTGTTCATGAGCAAGGCGAGTTACGACAAGCTGCCGCCGGAAGCCAAGAAGGCGATCGACGACAATTCCGGTCTCGGTTTTTCGCGCGCGCTCGGCAACAACACCAGCGCGCATGGCGATGCCTCGGCCAAGAAGATCGGCGCCCTGCCCGGCCAGGTCATCAAAAACCTCAGCGCTGAGCAGCAAACTAAATGGGAGAAGCTTCTGCAGCCAGTCATCGACGACTGGGTCAAAACGACACCGGACGGCGCCAAGATCCTCGCGGCCTACACCGATCTGATCAAAAAATATAAGCACAACAAGTAGGCACGACGCGCGATCAAGATTACGCCCCTCCGGCCTTGGAAGGGCGCAGCAACTGCCTCACGACGCGCGAGCGGGGTGCTGCTCGCTGCGTCCGTGCCACCGCGCGAGTAAAAATTGAACGATATCCTGGATTATCTCGACACAAGATGCGTTGCGGTCACCCGGCGCATCGCGTTCGTCGGCGTGTTCGGCATGCTTGCGGTGACTGCGCTGACGGTCGTGGACGTCATGTCGCGCTGGCTGTGGGGCGGTTCGGTGCCGGGCCTTAACGAATTGCTGGCGATGGGCCTAGCCGCCACCATATCCTCGACCTTCCCGGCCGGCGCGGCCAGCCGCATCAACCTTGCGGTCGACATTCTCGCCAGCCGCTTCGGCGAGCGCGCTTTGTTGTGGCTGCGGACGTTCGGCGCGTTCTTCCTGCTGATCATGTATGCGCTGTTGACCTGGCGTATCTCTTTCTACGCCAATCAGCTCTCCGGGCGCGGCGTGACCACGGTGATCCTCGGCTGGCCGCAGGCCCCGTTCATCTTCACGGTCGCGTTCTTTTTCGCGCTGACCACTCTGGTGCAGATCGTGGTCGCGCTGGTCGATCTGCGAAATGCGATTGCCGGGCGCGCCTATCACCGCAGCGACCGGCTTCTCGGATTTCGGCGGTAGCGAACAGGCGACCGATGTAGGAGCGAGGGTTTCCAATCGCGTGTTGGTGCCGGCTTCGATCATAGCGCTGGCGCTCACGATGGCGCTGACCTTCGGCACGCAAGCGCTTGCCGTCTCCGCCAGCGGCGCCGCGATGTCGCATGGCGCGATCGTGGGCGTGGGACTGTTTCTGCTGATGTGGCTGCTGGTGCTGTTGGTGTTTCCGCTCGGCGCCGCCATGGCCCTCGTCGGCCTGGTCGGCTCGATCATGCTGGCCGGCACCGACCCTGCGCTCAGCGTGCTGGCAACCGAATCCACCGGATTTCTCACCAATGAGCAGGTCGCCACGCTTCCGCTATTCCTGATGATGGGCAGCTTTGCGGTCGCCGGCGGGCTGTCGAGCGACATTTATAATCTTGCGCACAAACTGATCGGCCATTTCCGCGGGGGACTGGCACTGGCCACGATCGCCGGCTGCGGTGGCTTTGGCGCTCTGACGGGATCGTCGATGGCGACCGCCGCCACCATCGGCCGGGTCGCCCTGCCGGAAATGAAAGCGCGCGGTTATTCGTTGCAACTTGCCACCGGATGCATCGCCGCCGGCGGCACGCTTGGCGCGCTGGTGCCGCCATCGGTGCCGCTGATCTTTTACGCGCTGCTGACCAGCCAATCGATCGGCATCCTGTTCATCGCCTCCTTCATGCCGGCGATGCTGGCGATCGCGCTCTATCTGCTGACCGTCATGATCTATGTGTGGTGGGTGCCGAGTTCGGTGCCGCCGGATTCGCGGCGTGTAACATTCGGAGAACTCGTCAGCGCGTTTCGCAGCGCCTGGGAAGTGCTGGCGCTGTTCGCTATGGTGCTCGGCGGTCTATATGGTGGCATCTTCACTGCAACCGAATGCGCCGCCTTCGGCGCCGGCGGCACTTTCATTGTGGCATTGTGGCGGGGCAAGTTGCGGGATGGTAACTTCCTCCGCGTCATGGGGGAGACCACCGCCACCACCGCGATGCTCTATATCCTGATCTTCGGCGCGGTGAATTTCTCGTTCTTCATGGGGCTTACCGGCGCCCCGGAACTGCTGACCAATTTCTTCTCCAGCCTGCAACTGCCTGCGATGGCGACGATTTTCCTGCTGCTGATGGTCTACATCGTCCTCGGCGCCGTGATGGATTCATTCCCCGTCATGTTGATCACCGTGCCGATCATCGCGCCGTTCATCCAGCACCTCGGATACGATCTGATCTGGTGGGGCATCGTCATGGTCTGCGTCATGGAAACCGGGATGATCACGCCGCCGTTCGGCCTCAATGTCTTCATCATGAAGAGCATCGGCGGCAGCAAACTGCCGCTGGCCACGGTTTTCAGGGGCGTCATGCCCTTCGTGGTCGCCGACCTGATCAAACTGGTGCTGCTGGTGCTGTTTCCGGCGATCGCCATATGGCTTCCGAAGACGATGATGCAATAATCAGCGAACCGCACCTTCAACCCACGGAATTTGCGACATGACGCCAAAAACCAGTCCTGCCACCACACGCTCGTTCGATATTCACGCCCACATGAACGTTCCTGCGGTCATGGAATGGGCCAAAGGCCATGGTGTGGTCCACCTCGAGCCGCCGGCCGAGCGCATTACCGATGAGATGCGCAAGGAGACCGTCGCCTGGAGCACAAAGAACGGCAAGGCCATGAGCGACATGGCGACACGCCTGGCGATCATGGATCGGACCGGTGTGGATGTGCAGGCGCTGTCGGCGAGCAGCGTCATGTCGCCGACCTGCTGGGCGCCTCCCCAGGAGGCCCTGAAGATGCAGCAAAAGCTCAACGACCGGATCGCCGAAATGATGGCCGAGCACCCGGACCGCTTCTCGGGGCTGGGTGAAATCCCGCTGCACAGCCCGGCTTTGGCGATCCAGGAAATGACGCGCTGCATGAACGAACTCGGATTCATCGGCGTCCAGGTCTCGAGCTCGGCCGGCGATATGGAGCTCGGCGACAAGCGGCTGTGGCCGGTCTGGGAAAAGGCCGAGGCCTTAGGCGCGCTCGTCTATCTGCATCCGTCGGGAACCATCGATGCACGGCAATGGCCGTGGCAGATCTGGAATTCGATCGGCCAGCCGTTCGAGGAAGCCATGGCGATGGCGTCGCTGATGTACGAAGGCGCGCTCGATGCCTTTCCGAACTTGAAGATTTGCGTCGCGCACGGCGGCGGCTACCTGCCCTATTACATCGGCCGGCTCGACCGGAACTACATGGAGAAGCCCTATACCAAGATCAACATGTCCCGATCGCCGAGCGAGTATCTGAATTTTTTCTATTACGACAGCTGCGTTTACAACGTCGATATCCTCGAACATCTGGTCGAGAAGGTCGGCGCCGACCGCGTCATCCTGGGGTCGGATTTTCCGGTCGGCGAGGAAGAGCCGGTCGCGTTCGTCAACAAGTCCACCCGCCTGTCCGATGAGGACAAGGCCAAGATCATCTGGAAAAATGCCGCGACGCTGTTCCGCGTTCCGGGCGCGCTGGCCAAAGCGGCGCGGGCTGAGCCGTCGAAGGGGCTGCGCGTCAGTGCGCGGCCATGGTCGACGGCAGCCACAGCGCCAGCGCGGGAAACGCCACGACCAGCGCCAATTTGACCAGATCGGCGATGACGAAGGGCATCACGCCGCGGAACACCGTGCCAAGCCGCACATCGTCCCCGGCAATGCCTTTCAGGACGAAGACGTGGATGCCGAACGGCGGCGATATCAACCCGGTTTCAAGCACCATCAGCATGACGACGCCCCACCACACCAGATCGTAGCCCAACGCCGCGACCAAGGGCACGATGATGGGGATGGTGATGAACAGCACGGAATGGGAGTCCATGATGCATCCCAGAAACAGATAGCCGATCAGGATGATGATGATGATCACGATCGGCGCCAATGCGACGCCGTCGAACAACGACGTCATCTTTTGCGGCAAGCCGGTGACGCCGATGAAAAACGAGAAGGTCAAAACGCCGGAAATGATCAGATAGATCATCGCCGTCGTCGCCGTGGTCTCGCTCATCACCTGGAAAATCCTGCTCGGCGTGATCTTTCCGCGGAAATAGGCGAACAGAAAGGCGGCGCCGACGCCGACGGCCGCGGCTTCGGTCTCGGTATAGATGCCGCTGTAAATGCCGCCGACCACCAGAACCAGAAGCAGCACGGCGCCCCAGGCTTTCTTAAAGGCCAGGCCGATTTCCGCCATCGTCGCGCGGCTGGATTTGGGCGGCGTCGAATTCGGCACCAGCCGCACATAGACCGCCACGGTTATGCAGATAAAAGCAGATGGCGATCCCGGCCGGAACGACGGCGGCGACGAACAGGATGCCGATCGACTGCTCAGTCAGCAGCGCGTAGAAAATCAGCGGGATCGACGGCGGGACCAGCGCGCCGAGCGTTCCGCCCGCCGCGATGCAGCCGGTTGCCAGGCTCACCGAATAGCCGCGCGACGCGCATTTCCGGCAGCGCCACGCGCCCGATCGTGGCCACCGTCGCCAGCGACGAGCCGGTCAGCGCACCGAAACCGCCGCATCCGGCAATCGTCGCCAAAGCCAAACCGCCGCGACGGTGCGATAACAGCGTGTGCGCCAATTCATAGATGTCGCCGGAAAGTCCGGCGACGACGGCAAAGCTGCCCATCATCAGGAACATCGGCAGCACGGCGACCTGCGAGTTGGTGAGAAACTGCACCGCTTCGTTGCCCAAGGACGCTGAGCGCCGGGCCGGGTTCGATCATCAGCATGGTGCCGAAAAGCCCGAGCAGGCCCATGGCCGACGTCAGCGGCACGTAGAGGACCATCATCGCCCATAACAAGAGAAGAACGATGAGCGTCAACGCGGTCGGATGCTCATGCGCCAATGCTGTGAGGTGAGGAAAGGCCACGACCAGCGCTACGAACACGATGGAACGCCAACGCGGCAATCCGCAAGCGACGTGAATAGGATGGCGCCGTCCGCTGACCGGAACGGTTTCCGTCTGCTTGGCGGTCGTCGGCGGCATCGCTCTGGACGATGCCCCAGCCCGCCGGCTCGGGGATGCCGTGGAGCGCGTATTTTATCGCCACCAGCAGGGCGACGAGTTGCACAAACGCGCTGACGGCGACGAAGATCGAGACCAGGGCGATCACCGGCCCCTGCGGGATGTTCAGATAGACCGTGACCGCACTGCGCTCGCTGAGCTGATAGGCGTAGGCGCCGATACGCCAGGACAGCAACGCGTAAAACACCAAAAGCATGACCGCGCCGCCGACCTTCAACCAGGCCAGGCTGCGCGGCGTGATGCGGCGGCTGAGGAAATCGACGGTGAGATTGACCCGCTGCGCGGCGCCGGCCGGAAACGTGGCGGAGATCGCGACCGCCAAGCCCATCGACAGAATTTCGTTGAACCCGCTGATCGGCGAATTGAACAGCCAGCGCAACAAAACGTCGGCGATGGTGCCGAAGGCGAGGGATCAACATCGTCGAGAACGCCGGCGAATGCGATACGCCGGGTCAGTAAGGTCATTCGCCGGTCGAGAACGTCGAGGAATTCGCTCACCGCAAATTCCGATTTGGACGCAGCGTCGTTTGCTCTGGCCACTTATTTGTCCGCCGAGTTGAAGGTGCGTCAGCCGTACTTGGAACGCGGCTATTTCGTCGATGCCTTGCCGCGAAATTCCTTGATGCCGTCCTGGAACGCTTTGAGGACCGTCGCGCCTTGCGGCACACTGCGAGCCCAGTCGGCCACCACCGGCAGGGTTTTCTCCTGCCATTTCTGCTCTTCCTGCGGCGACAGGACATTGGTGCCTTTGTCGACCCCGGCGCGGGCCTGTGCCCAATCGACGTCGACGGCTTTGCCGGTGATCTCGGACAGCGGCAAATAGGAGTACTTGTCGAGCGCGGCCTTGGCCTCCGGCGGCAGCGAATCGTATTTGCGCTTGTTGATGAACATCATAGCGGTCGCGGCGCCGAGCGGCTCGTCGAGGTGAAAACTGGTCACCTCGCTGACCTTGAAGATTCTCATGCCGGTGAAGGGCATCAGCGTTCCCGCCGCCGTGCCGCGGCTGATCACCTCGTAGGTGTCTGCCGGAGAAAAGGTGACCGGCACACCGCCCAGCAGTTCGACGATTTTCGACGTCGACACGTTCGACGTCGCCAGCCGCATTCCCTTCACGTCGTCGAGGGTCGTGATCTTCGTCTTGGTATGCAAAGCGGCGTTCGGGAACGTCCAGATCGCCAACGGCTTGACCTTGTCGAATTCGTCATCGACCAGGCCTTTGGCATAGATGTTCCACAACGAGTAGGCCGCCTCGACCGAGTTTTTCGATTGGAACGGCAGTTCGGCGACGTCAAGCTTCTTGAATTTGCCGCCGGTAAGCGACGTCAGGACGAAGCCGATATCGGCGACGCCGTCGACGACGCGGTCATAGTTGACATTGAAGTTGCCGAGCGTGCCGCCCATGAAAGAGCTGAATCTTGAGCGTGCCGTTCGACGCCTTTTCGACGTTCTCGATCCACGGCTTGAACACGTTGGTATGCAGGAACGACGGCGGCGGCGCGGGCGAATTGAATTTGAGCGTTACCGTCTCGGCCAAAGCCGGCGTCACCAACAGCGTCAAGGCAAGCGCGGCACCCGTGATATTTCGATACATCGAATCCCTCCCCTTCGGTGACGGCTTTTTTGACCGCTGCAAATCCGCTAAGGATGAATTGGCGCGTATTGCAATACGGTACAGCGCGTTTGACTTTAATGATTGCCGCCGGCTTCGGGCATGTCAACCGCCGCGGTTCGCCAACGCCCTATCGCTGCGAACTGTCCGGCCGCTCGACGCACAACCATGCAGCGTCGAGACAGTTCTTGCCCGCCTCGGGCAATGCCTGGCGCAAAGCTAGATGGTTTCCGGGACCATTTTAATGGCGCCGCAGGGGCACTCGGCCTCGCAAAGCCCGCAGCCTTTGCAATAGTCGTAGTTGAATTGGAAGCGGTTGCCCGGACCCAGTTTGATCACCGCATTGTCCGGGCAGACGCCGTAACAGTTGTCGCACTCGAAACAATTGCCGCATGACAGGCAACGCCGCGCTTCATAGAGCGCATTGGACTCGTCGAGCCCTTTCTGCACTTCCTCGAAGGTCGATTTGCGGCGCGCCATGTCGAGCGTCGGCCGCACGGTCTTGGGCGCATCGGCGTAGTACCAGACGTTGAGCTTGTCGAAATCGGCCAACTCGTGTTTTTCCGGCGGAACGTAAACCGTGCCGCGCAGCCAAGCGTCGATATGACGCGCGGCCTTCTTGCCGTGGCCGATACCGACCGTGACGGTGCGCTCGGAGGGAACCATGTCGCCGCCCGCAAATATACCGGCGTAGCCGGTCATCATGTTGGCATCCACCTGCGCCACGCCGTCCTTGAGCTCCAGGCCGGGCACGCCGTCGAGCAGCGCAAGGTCGACGTCCTGGCCGAGCGCCAGCACCAGCGAATCCGCCTCCAGCGTCTCGAACTCGCCGGTCGGCTGCGGAAAGCCCTTGTCGTCGAGAACCATTTTCTCGACCGTGAGCACGCCCTCGTCCATCCGCTTGATGGTCGAAAGCCAGCGCATCAAGACGCCCTCTTCCAGCGCTTCCTCAACCTCGAAGTCATGGGCCGGCATGCGTTCGCGGGTGCGGCGGTAAACGATGATCGCCTCGGTGGCGCCCATGCGTTTGGCCGTGCGTGCGACGTCAAGCGCGGTATTGCCGCCGCCATAGACCACGACGCGGCGCCCGAACAGCGGTTTGTCCTGGCCTTCCATCGAACGCAGCACTTGAACCGCATCGAGAATCTTTGCCGCCGCGCCGGCGGGAATATTGGCGCGCTTTGCGATATGGGCGCCGACGGCGAGGAAGGCGGCGTCGAAGCCGCCCGCCGTCATGGTATCGCGGATATTGTCGACCTTGGCGTTCAGCTTGAGTTCGACGCCAAGGTCGAGGATGCGCTGAATTTCGGCGTCGAGCACGTCACGCGGCAACCGGTATTTCGGAATGCCGAAGCGCATCATCCCGCCCGCCACCGGCCCGGCCTCGTGAATGACCACCGTATGGCCCAGCCGGCGCAGATGATAAGCCGCCGACAGGCCTGACGGACCCGCGCCAACCACAAGAATGCGTTTGCCGGTTTCGGATTGCGGCGGCGTCAGACGCCAGCCGCGCTTGATCGCCTCGTCGCCGAGAAAGCGTTCGACCGAATTGATGCCGACGGCATCGTCGACCTTGGCGCGGTTGCAGGCGGTCTCGCAGGGCTGATAGCAGACCCGCCCCATCACGGCGGGCATCGGATTGTCCTGGGTGAGCGCGCGCCACGCGCTTTCGTAGTCACCCGATTCCGCGTGGTAGAGCCACGCCTGGATGTTCTCGCCGGCCGGACAGGCATGATTGCACGGCGGCAGGCGGTCCATGTAGACCGGACGCTCGGTGCGCCACGAGCCGGTGAGATTGGCGAGACTGCTGCCGCTGTCGAGCGTGATGGCGAAAGGGTGTTTCATCCCGCTTCCTCTTCAAGCTCGAGCAGCTTGTATTCGGCGATGTTACGGTCGGCGATCGCCTGCAGATGGCCGAGACGCTGCGCGTCGCCGCCGGCCTTGAATAAATGCGCAAAGCGCCGCTGCGGCTTGAGATACTCGGCCACCGGAACCGGGCGGCGAATTTTCCGGCTGTTGGTGATGACGCCATACTCGGCTTCGAAGACGGGAAACATCCCGCATTCCACCGCGAGCCGCGCCAGACGAATGGTGTCATGCGAGGCAGCGCCCCAGCCGAGCGGACATGGCACATGAATTTGGATGTAACGCGCGCCGTGAATCCCCATGGCCTTCGTCACTTTGCGCTCGAGATCATGCAGGTCGGCGACGGTCGCGGTCGCGACGTAGGGAATGCCGTGGGCAACGGCGATCCTGGGCAGGCTCTTGCCGGTGCCGAAGACGTTGCCGGGTTCGGGACCCATCGCCGGCGTTGTCGCCGTGCGCGCGGTCGGCGGCGTCGCCGAGGAGCGCTGCACGCCGGTGTTCATATAGCCTTCGTTGTCGTAACAAATGTAGAGCACGTCGTCGTTGCGTTCGAACATCCCGGACAGGCAGCCAAATCCGATATCGGTGGTGCCGCCATCGCCGCCCTGAGCGATGGTGCGCACTTCCTTGCGCCCCTTCACCCGCATGGCTGCGGCGACGCCTGTGGCGACCGCCGCGGCATTGCCGAACAGCGAGTGCAGCCAGGGCATTTGCCACGAGGTTTCCGGATAAGGCGTGGTGAAGACTTCCAGACATCCGGTCGCGTTGACCGCGATCAGGTTGCCGCCGGTCGCACGCATCGCCACGTCCATGGCGTAACGCGCGCCCAACGCCTCGCCGCATCCCTGGCACGCGCGATGCCCGCAGGTCAGCGCGTTCGATCGATCGATCGAGGCCTGCACCGAACGCGCGGTGTCCGGCACCAGCCGATTGCCGACGGTGAACGTGCCTTTTTGATAGAAGTGAAGCTTCTGGTTGGCGGCGGCGGTTGCGGCTGGGTCTGTCATCGGATGTCCCCTTACTCCGCAGCCGCGTGCTGCGCGGCCTGGTCGAGCCGGCGCAACAGGTTTTCGGCGGTCGGCCCGGAGCGGCGAACTTTGCGAACGTGGTGCAGTTCCTTGCCGATGATGTCCTCGTTGAGGTCGAGAAAATGCGCGCCCTCCCAGGACTGGGCCACGGCGCGGCGGAACACGCGATGCAGCGACGCCCGCGTGATGGAGCGGCCGCCCAGCCCGGCGATCACCGAGTGGACCTGGGGCGCCGCCGGCGTATTGCGCAAGGCAAGATCGACATTATTGGCGAGTTGACCGCCCATCCCGACCGCGAAACTTTTTTCGACGACGACGACATGTTTTCTGCCGGCCAGCAGCCGCCGCAATGCCGCGGTCGGAAACGGCCGAAACGACACGATGTTCACGAGCCCGATGCTGAAACCGTCGGCACGCATTTCGTCGATGGTGTCCTTGATGGTGCCGTTGATCGAACCCATGGCGACCACCAGCATTTCCGCATCGTCGGCACAATAAGTTCGCAGCAGGCCGCCGGTATCGCGCCCAAATCGCGCACTGAATTCCGCCGACAATTCGGGTATCAGTTGCAGGGCCAAGGTCTGCTTGTAGTGCTGCAGGAAACGCACCTCGGTGAACGCGTCCGGCCCGACCATGGCGCCGATCGAAATCGGATCCGAGGGATCGAGTACCTGCACCGGCTCATAAGGCGGCAGGAACGCATCGACGTCGGCTTGATCGGGGACGTCCACCCGCTCGACGGCATGCGTGAGGATGAAGCCGTCGACGCAGACCATGACCGGCATCGACAGTTCCTCGGCCAGCCGGAACGCCTGGATGTGCAGGTCGATCGAATCTTGATTGGATTCCGCAAACAGTTGCAGCCACCCGGCATCGCGCATCGACATCGCGTCGGAATGATCGTTCCAGATGTTGATCGGCGCGCCGATGGCCCGATTGCCAAGCGTCATCACGATCGGCAGACCAAGGCCAGAGGCATTGTAGACCGCCTCAGCCATGAACAGCAGGCCCTGGCTCGCGGTCGCGGTATAGGCGCGCGCGCCGGCCGCCGAGGCCCCGATCGCGACCGAGAGGGCCGCGAATTCCGATTCCACATTGATGAATTCGCAATTCTTCAGTTCGCCCAATCGAACCATTTCGCCGAGCCCTTCAACAATATGGGTCTGCGGCGTGATCGGATAAGCGCAGATGACCTCGGGGCGGCACAAGGCAATGGCTTCGGCCGTGGCGTGGGAACCTTCAATCTGCTTTAGCATCGCATTTCCCTCATGCCGCAGTCCTGACCCGCGCAACAACGGCATCATGCGCTTCGGTGGCAGCGGCAATGTTGGCGTCCCCCATCGCTCCGGGGAACGCCTCGCGGATGGCCTTGGCGACCGACTCGAGGCGGACCATTCCTGTCAAAGCGGCAAATGCTCCGAGCAGCGCCGCATTCGGAACCGGCCGTCCGATGTGTTTGAGCGCCAGCTCAGTCGCCGGCACCGTTACGGCGTGGCCGGCCGGAAGTTTGGCCACGACCGCGTCAAGCTGAAGATCGCCGAAACTCCGGTTGGTATTGACGAGCAGGTAGCCGTTATTCGTAAGGCCTTGGAAGACGTCGATCGCCTTGAACAAGGTGACGTCCTGGACGATCAGCGCATCCGGCGCGAGGACCGGCTCACGCAGCCGGATTTCTTTCGTATCGATGCGACAGAAGGAGACGACCGGGGCGCCCATGCGCTCCGAGCCAAAACTTGGAAAGGCCTGGGCGTGCTTATCCTCGATGAACGCCGCGACGGAAAGGACTTCCGCCGCCGTAACGACGCCCTGGCCCCCTCGACCGTGGATGCGGATTTGAAACATCGTCAATATCCCGATCGTGCCGCGACATATTTCGGTATTGGTCCGAAAATTAGTGCCGCGCGCGCGACGATGTATTGATATGGCGCAATTAGTACCGTGGCCGCCGCCGGGCAAATTGCCCGCGTCCAAAACAACCCATTGATAATATTTAGGTTCGGAACCTAGCCGGCACGGTCACGCAAGCCGCGCATCTCGCGTTCAAGTTATCCGCCATCATCGATGCCGCGATCGATCAGGTCGCGTACGGAGGCGAAAAGCTCTGAATTCGGGCAAAACGCCGGCGCCTTTTCGAGACTTTCCGGCGCGCGCATCAGCCAATCCTGGCACACTTGGTCCGCACCGCAGGACTGACAATTACTGACCGCAGTACGAAGGTCGCTGGCAAGGCGTCCATGAGCAAGCGCCGCGGCGTCCAAGCCCAGCCGATCGAGCATCTCGCACATATTCCGCCAACGGTGGTCGGCGTCTTGAATGTTTGGCAAGACCTTCCCCCATGTAAAATAGTTATCATAGGGCGCGCTTGAAAAAGCCTAGTCGATTCTCACGTGACCAGCTTTGATCTAGCGCAAACCGATCCTAGCCAGCGGGCCGGTCGCAGGATAATCAGCAGCGCTGCATTGCTTCAAATAGAACCGGCAGACTATTTTTTCAGCGGCAGGCCGAGGATACGACGCGCATCCGCCGGGCTTGCCGGGGCGGCGTCGAGCGCGGTCACGATCTTGACCGCCTTTTCAACCAGCGCCGCATTGCTCGGCGCCAAGACGCCGCGTTCGAGGTACAGATTATCCTCAAAGCCAACGCGGACGTGTCCGCCGAGCAGGACCGCCTGCGCGACCATGGGGAATTGTTGAGCCCCGATCCCAAATCCAGTCCAGACGCAATCTTTCGGCAACATGCCGCGCATGAACAGCATCGTCTCGGATGTCGCCGGTGCGCCCCACGGAACGCCAAGGCAGATCTGAAACAGGACGGGCAGCTTCACCGCCCCGGCTTCGAGCAGATGCAGCGTCAACCGCAGATGCCCGACGTCGAAGGCCTCAAGTTCGGGCAGCACGCCGGCGGCGTCGATCGCACGGGCCATCGTGCGGATATGTTCCGGAATATTGACGAAAGCGAATTCGCCGAAATTCATGGTCGCGATGTCGAGGCTGCAAATTTCGGGGCGCAACTGTTCGACGTGGTATACGCGCGCCGCCGGCGTCATCATATTCGTGCCCGGCCCGCCGACGGCCGGATTTTCCGCCGACGGAATGAAACGAGCGCCCGGACCCGTGGTGAGATTGATAATGACGTCGCTATTGGCCGCACGGATGCGTTCGGTCGTCTCGCGGTAGAGTTCAAATTCGGTGCTGGGCTTTCCGGTCTGCGGATTGCGCACGTGGATATGAACGATCGCCGCGCCGGCTTTGGCCGCTTCAAGCGCCGAGGTTGCGATCTGCTCCGGAGTAACGGGAATAGCCGGATGCTTGCCGACGGTATCGCCGCCGCCGGTAATGGCACAGGTGATGATGACTTGACGTTTCATGCTATGCCTCTCGCCACTTTGATCGGTTAGCCACGCCGCATCTCGCTCGAAGTATTGATCACGGCATGGAGCGCGCGCGCATATTCCACCGCCTTGTTCATATCGATGGCCTGGGCGTTGCGGGCGAATTCCTTGACCGCCAGCAAGGCCGGCGTGGGAGCAGCGAGCAATCGCTCCAGCAATGTCGCGACCGCGCCATCG
Source organism: uncultured Alphaproteobacteria bacterium (assembly GCA_963825015.1). Taxonomy (GTDB): domain Bacteria; phylum Pseudomonadota; class Alphaproteobacteria; order Rhizobiales; family Xanthobacteraceae; genus Pseudolabrys. The sequence continues at coordinate 94,095 of CAWGRN010000009.1, forward strand.
AGATGGCCGGGCGACGTGATCTCGCTGATCGCACCGATTCTCAAGGCTTCATCGGAGTCGAAGGTTGCCGCCGTATAGACGCGGTGCATGAGCGCTTTCAGCGGCACGCGGTCGATCAGCGCCGACATCACCATGGTCGGCATGATGTGGTGCGCGAATTCCGGAATTTGAAAGGTCGCATCGTCGGCGGCGATCGTGATATCGGCGACGGCGGCAAGCGCGAAACCAAAGCCCAATGCCCGCCCGCGCACGACCGCAACGACCGGAACGCGCGCGTTTCGAATCAGGCCATAGACCCGGAATACGATGTCATGGGCGCGGCGGAGTTCGAGCGCTTCCATCGGCTTGCGCGGAGCACCCGGCGGCGGCGGCTCCCGCCCGACGCAGAAATCCGATCCGGCGCCCTGGAGCGTGATCACGCGCACCGCAGGATCGACGGCTTCCAGCAAATCGCCCAGGCGAACGATCGCCGCATCCGAAACCGCATTGCCGGTCTCCGGCCGGTTCAAGGTGATCGCGTATACCGCCCCTTTTTGTTCCGCTTGGACCGCGTCGGTCATGGCATGCCTCGTTGGTTGAGTTTAGCGTCATGAATAGCCCGCCAGACCCGCTCGGGCGTTGCCGGCATCTCCATGTGCGTGACGCCGAATTCCGACAGGGCGTCGACGATCGCGTTGATGACGACCGCGAGCGCCGGCGTCGTTCCGCCCTCGCCGCCGGCGCGAACGCCGAGCGGATTGCCCGGCGCCGGCACCTCGCTGAGCGCGGTGATGAAGCTTGGCAGTTTCCCGGCGCGCGGCATCGCATAGTCCATAAACGAGGCGGACAGCAGTTGCCCGGAGCCGGGTTCGTAGACGCAATGCTCCCAGAGCGCCTGCCCTACGCCCTGCGCGATGCCGCCGTGGGTCTGGCCATCGAGGATCATGGGATTGATCGCCCGGCCGACATCGTCGACCGCGGCGTAGCGAACGATATCCGTGTTTCCGGTCTCGGGATCGATCTCGACTTCGCAGACATGGCAGCCATAGGGAAAGCCGCCGACCTTGAAGACTTCATCGTGCTCCGCGGATAGCGGCCCGCGCAGGTGCGGCGGCAGATCTTCGCGATCCGCCGCGGCGCGCGCCACCTCGAAGATGCCGATCTCGCCGCCGGTGTCGGCAACGCGAAAGCGGCCTTGGGCATAGGTGATCGGCTTGTTGCCGGCATTGAGCAGAAGGCCCGCGATCTCGCGGCCGCGATCGATGACCTTGTCCGTCGCCTTGCCCATGACGATGCCGGCAAAGCGCATCGAACGGCCCGAATGCGAGCCGCCGCCAACCGGCACGATATCGGTGTCGCCCTGCACCAGGCGCACCTTGTCGAATGGGACGCCGAGCCACTCGCTGACGCATTGGGTAAAGCTGGTTTCGTGCCCCTGACCGCTCGACAAGGTGCCGACAATCACGTCCACGCCGCCGTCGGGCCGCACGATGACCTCGGCGCGCTCCCGCGGGTTGCCCATGGTGAGCTCGATGTAGTTCGCGACGCCAATTCCTCTGAGCTTGCCGCGTTTCTTGGCTTGCTTCCGCCGCTGCGGGAACGCGCTCCACTCGCCCAGCCGCAAAGCATGGTCCATGACGCGCTCGTACTCGCCCTTGTCGTATGTCACGCCGGTCGGGTTGCGATAGGGCAACTCGTCGGCGCGGATCAGGTTTCGCCGTCGGAGTTCGATCCGGGTCGAAGCCATGCAGGTCGGCAGCCATGTCGATCAGCCGCTCGATCACGAACATGGCTTCCGGCCGCCCGGCGCTGCGATAGGGGATCGTCGGCGGCGTGTTGCTGAGCACCGCCCGCGCGCGAAAATGCGCGGCGGGAATGCGGTAGAGCCCGCTCATGATGCCGACGCCCTTGCGCAGCGGGATGATCGAGGCCGCATAGGCGCCGATGTTGCTCAGGTTCGAGCCGCGCAACGCCAGGAACGTCCCGCGCGCGTCGAGCGCCAGTTCGGTCTCGCTGACGAGATCGCGGCCCTGGTAATCGCTGAGGAAAGCTTCGCTGCGCTCGCACGTCCATTTCACCGGGCGGCCGACTTTTTTCGCAGCCCACACCAGCATGGGATGCTCCGGAAACACCGAATTCTTGGTGCCGAAATTGCCGCCGATGTCGCCGGCAACGACGCGGACGGACTCGAAGGGAACGTTGAGGATTTCCGAGATCTCGCGCTTCTGCCGAACCACGCCGCCGCTGCCGGCGTAAAGCGTGTAGCGCTCGGTCGCGGCGTCGAAACTGCCGACAGCGGAGCGCGTTTCCATCGGCACGCCGGTGACGCGTTGAATCCAAGTGCGCAGCGAGACGACGTGGGCGGCGCGGGCAAAGGCAGCGTCCGCCGCCGCTCTATCGCCCACCTCGGCATCAAGGCAGACATTCGACGGCGCGTGGTCCCACAGGCGCGGCGCGCTCGGATCGGCTGCCGCGGCCGTGTCGGTCACCGCGGGCAATGCTTCGTATTCGACCTCGATGAGCTCGGCGCCATCCTTTGCGGCGGCAACCGTTTCGGCAACAACCATGGCCACGGCCTGGCCGATATAGCGAACCCGATCCTTCGGCAGCAGCGGATAAGGACTGTCGAAGATTTGGGAACCGTCGGTATTCATCAAGATCGGATCCGGCAGCGAGCGCTGGAATTCCAAGCTGCCGAGAAACAGGAAATCGGGCGGAATGGGCTTGAGGCCATCGGCCTCAACGTCGATGCCGGTCAGCACGCAAATGACGCCCGCGGCCGCGCGGGCGGCTTGCGTATCGATGCTGACAATTCGTGCATGCGCATGCGGCGAGCGCAGCATGGCCGCATAGGCCTGGTTAGGCAGGCCTAGATCGTCGCTGTATCGGCCCGCGCCGGTGACAAGCCTGCGGTCTTCCTTTCGGCGCACCGGCTGGCCGATGCCGTTCGTGTGCGGCACGGTCGCTTCAGGGCGGTCATCTGGCGGTAGACCCGGTGTCATCGATAAAGAACCTGCGGCAACCACAGCGCGAGCTGCGGAAACATGAACATGATGAAGATCAGCACAATCGGCGCGATCAGGAACGGAATAATTCCGCGATAGATGCTGGTGATCTTGATGTCGGGCGCTTGCGCTTGAATCACGAACAAATTCATCCCCACCGGCGGATGAATGAGCCCGACCTCAACCACAATCACGACGATGACCGCAAACCAAATCGGGTCGTAGCCGAATTTCGTGATGATGGGCAGGAACACCGGCACCGTGATCATCACCATGCCGATGCCTTCCAGAAAGCATCCCATGACGATGTAGGAGACAATAATCAGGATCATCACCGCCAGACCGGGAAGATTGAAGGTTTTGGCGGTATCCGCCAGCAGCAACGGAAACTGGGTCTGCACCATGAAATAGGAAAACAGATTGGCGCCGAAGATGATCGCGAACAGCACGCAACTGATGACAACCGAGCTCCTGATCGATTCGAACAGTTTCTCCCAGGTAATGCGCCGGCCGAGCACGCCGAGCATCACCGCGCCGAAGGCGCCGACCGCCGCCGCCTCGGTCGGACTGAAGATGCCGGCATAAATGCCGCCGATGGTGGCCACGAACAGTGCGATGAATTGCCAAGGCTTCCTCAGCGCCGAGAGCCGCTCCCGCAACGTCGCGCTCTCGGCGCTGGGCGCGTAATGCGGCCGCAGGTGAGCGATGGTCACGGCGACCGCGATATAGAGCGCGGTCAGCACCAGCCCTGGAAACAATGCCGCGGCGAACAGCTTGGGCACCGATTGCTCGGCAATCGCGGCATAGATCACCAGAATGATGGACGGCGGGATCAGGATGCCGAGGCTGCCGCCTGCGGCAAGCGAGCCGGTCGCCAAGCCGTCGTCATAGCCGGCCTTGCGCATCTCGGGCAGCGCAATGCGGGTCATCGTCGCCGCGGTCGCCACCGACGAGCCACACACGGCGCCGAAGCAGGCGGACGCGGCAAGCGCCGCCACCGATAATCCGCCCCGCACCCCCGACAGCATCACCCGCGCAGCGACGAACAAATCGGCCGATAGCCGGGTGTTGGAGGCGACCTCGCCCATCAGGACAAACAGCGGAATGACCGACAGCGTATAGGCCGAGGCCGAATCGAATGGCGTCGTCCCGGCCAGGGCGAAGGCGCTCGGCCAGCCGCCAACCGCGGCATTGCCGAAGAATCCAACCAGCGTCAACGATGCCCAGACCGGAACGCGCAGGAACAGCAGCGCGAACAGCGCAAGCACCCCGAGCGCGCCGATCATCGGAGCGCTCATAACGGCTGCTCACGGTCGCCGTTGGCCGGGCCCGCAATAAACGCGCCGATCGCACAGAGGATCGTGCCGATCATTCCCGTGCCGGCGAGAATCCATAGGACGAACAAAGGCAGCCCGAGTTCGATCTTGCGGTCGCCATAGAGGTAGGCCTGCCAGGCGGGGCTGAACATCGCCCAACCGAGCAGCAACAGGCAGCCGATCGACACCAGGTCGGACCAGCGGATCAGCACGTCGCGCAATTTCTTGCCGGCGAGCGAGTCGATGATGTCGATGACGATATTCTGGCGCTGCAGGAAAACGGACGCCATGCCATGGAACACGAAGACAACCAGCGCGCATTCAACAATATCGTATGAGCCGCGGACCGGCCGATTGAACACGTAACGCATGAACACGTCGGTCACCGTAACCAAGGTCATCACGGTGAGCGCCAAGCCGGCCAAAGCCAGTTGCGCACGCTGGAGACGTGTCAGCACGGGATGCATCCGAGACTTTCACTCTATTCCACTTCGCGCCGGCACGGCAGCGCGTTGATCCCGCGTCCTCGACACGTACTGCGCAGCGCGCGTCAACGGTTACTTCGTGTAGGCTTGGTAGAAAGCCTTGGCCGGCAGACCCTTCTTCTCGACATCGGAAATAGCCTGCTCGGTCAGCGGCGCCAGCGCCTTCTTCACTTTAGCAAATTCCGCGGCGCTCATGGTGATGGCTTGCAGACCTTTGGCCTCCAGGCTCTTCTTCCCGGCGGTTTCGGCCTCGTCCCACTGCTTGCCGAACGACTCGGCGCGCGCCGGCCCAGTGGTCTTGTCGATCAGCGCCTTGAGATCAGCCGGCAGCGAATCGTATTTCGCCTTGTTCATGACCACGGCGAAGGTGGCGGAACTCACGCCGGGCTCCAGCGCGTATTTCGCCACAGTGCCGAGATCGAAACTCGCGGCGCCTTCGTAAGGAAACGTCGCCGCGTCGACGATGCCCTTGGCCAATGCGTCCTGGGCTTCCGTCGGCGGCACCGGCAGTCCGACAGCGCCGAGCTTATCGATGATCGCCTTCCAGTTCGCTCCCGCGTAGCGAACCTTCATGCCTTTGAAATCTTCAATGGTGCGGATTGGCGGCTTGGAGATGAACATCAACGGCGACGTCACCGCCATCCAGAGGATGTGCAATCCCTCGTGCTCCTTCGCCAGGTATTCGGGCGCAAGTTCAGTCAGGCGCTTCGAGGTGACGCCGCTCAGCGTACCGGCGGACGGCGCCGTGTAGGGCGAGGTCACCAGTTCCGTCAGGGGATAGCGGCCGGGCGTGAGCCCATGCAGCCCGACTGCGATGTCGGCAACACCGGTGCGCGCGAGATCGAACTGGCGCGGCGGCGGCCCCAATTGCGATGCCGGGTAGAGGCGGAGCTTCAACCGGCCGCCGGATTGCTTGTCGAGTTCCTCGCCCCAGGCGGTCAGCGCCTTCTGAAACGTGTGATTGGGCGGAAGAAAATGAGAAACCTTGAGTTCGATGGTCTGAGCCGCGGCCGGCCCAGCGAGACCGGCCAGCAAAATACCGCTCAGCAAAGCCTGGACGGCGAGCCTTCGGGTTCCCCGGGTGTCGATCCTAAACATACTTTCTCCCGCGCCAACGCAATCGTCGCCGGCTGAATTGTTGTTGGATTATCGCACTTTGGAGGGTGCGGGACGACGCCAGGTGCGTCCAATACAAACCGCTCGCATGCTCATAACTTTTTCGACTGGCCGCGCCCCACGAGGCCCGACTTGGGCCACCGCCGCAGCATGATGATACCCGGTTATAGCCTCGGCTTCGGAAGTAATTGGACCGGCTTTGGCACGCATGATCATATCATTTCAAAACCATCGCGTGTCGCTTTCTGCAGACACCGGATGGTCGGATCGTCCACCGCGGATCGGCCGCGTCGACAATAACAATTCCCATTGGGAGGGGCACTCATGCTGATCCATCAAAAGTTGCATGTATTGAGGACATGCGCCGGGCTCGCGCTGTGTTTCGCTGGCGCAGCGATGCTCGGCGGACCAAATCGCGCCGTCGCGCAGCAGCCGATCGAACTCAAGCTTGCTCACTTCCTGCCGACCGCCAACGGCATCCACAAGGATTTCCTCGAGCCGTGGGCGCACGATCTTGAGGCCTGCAGCGGCGGCAAGGTCAAGGTGACGATTTATCCGGCCGGCACTCAGCTCGCCAACATCGCGCGGCTCTACGAGGAAGTGCAGACCGGCGTCGTCGATATCGCGCACGGTCTCTCGGGCATTCCCGCCGGCCGCTTCGAGCGCGTTCGCCTGATGGAACTGCCGTTCATGGTGAAGACGGCCGACGCCGCGGCAAAGACCTTGTGGGATCTCGAACCCTTGCTGGCGCCGGACTTCTCCGGCGTGAAGTTGCTGGCGCTGCATTCGCCCAATGCCGGCCAGATCCACACGGTATCCAAGCGCGTGCGCAACATCGAAGATCTCAAGGGTCTCCGCATCCGCTTCCCGTCGGAAGCGATCAAGCTGATGCTTGAGCAACTCGGCGCGGTTCCGGTCGGCCTGCCGCCCGGCGCCGTCTACGAGAATATGGAGAAGGGCGTGATCGACGGCGCCGCCTTCACCTGGGACACCATGGATTCGTTCAAGCTCGCCGAGATCACCAAATACCATCTCGACGCGCAATTCTATGTAACCACCTTCTGGTTCGCGATGAACAAGGCGCGCTACGACGGCCTGCCCAAGGACGTGCAGGCCTGCGTCGACAAGCTTTCCGGCAAGGCGCTGGCGCCGAAATTCGGTCCGTGGTGGACCGAGTGGGACCGCATCGGCCTCGATCTGGTCAAGCAACGCAAGCACCCGATCGACACGCTGTCGCCGGCGGAACGGGCGCAGTGGGTCAAGGCGCTGAACCCGATGGTCGAGAAATACCTCGCCGGCCTTGAAGGCAAGGGCATCAAAAACGCTCGCGAAATCTACGCTAAGATGAAGGAAAAGATCGCGAGCTACGAGAAATAATGTCGGAAGCTAACTGATTTCAACCGGATGTCCCGCACCGGCGGGGCATCCTGCTTTTGTTCATGAGGACTGGCCGCGAATGGTTCGCCTGACACGCGGGTTTGCGCTGATTGCCTTCATCGCGCTCAGCGCCATGATCGCCGTGACCTGCATCGACATCGTGTTGCGCTTGCTGTCGCGGCTGCCGGGCGGGGTCGGCCGGTTCGTTCCCGCGGCGGTGCCGGGCACGGTCGACTACGTCGAACTCACTCTGATAACGGTCGCGCACCTCGCCATCGCCGTCACCTTCCTTCGCGGCACCCACGTCGGCGTCGATCTGATCGGACAGATGCTGCCGGTCCGGGTGCGGCGCGTGGCGTTGCGGATCGGCTGGGCGCTGTGTCTGTTGTTCATGGCGGCGTGCTTCGTGCGTGCCTGCGTGCAGGGCCAGACCCAATTCTATTCCGGCGTCGTCTCGGCCACCGTCAGCCTGCCGGTGTGGTGGTATTGGATTCCCGTGGTGATCGGCAGCGGTCTGTCGGCATTCGCCTGCGCCGTCCACCTGCGGCGCCCGCCGGTGGCCGAAATCAACCACGAATACGAGTGAGCATCGGTTTATGTCCGGTCCCATCATCGGCCTGTTGGGTTTCGTCGCCACGCTGGTGCTGATCGCGTTCGAATTGCCGGTCGGCATCGCGATGGGCCTCGTCGGCGCCATCGGCTACGCGGCGATCAACGGCACCGGCGCGATGGGTTACGTTCTCGGCACCGCGGTGTTCGAACTCGGTGAGCAATTACGGCCTGTCGGTCATCCCGCTGTTCCTGATGATGGGCGTCTTCGCCGCGCGCAGCGGGCTTTCGCGCGATCTGTTCGCTTTCGTCAACGCCTTTGTCGGCCATCTGCGCGGCGGCCTCGCCATCGCCTCGATCGGCGCCTGCGCCGGGTTCGGCGCCATCTGCGGCTCGTCTCTGGCCACCGTCGCCACCATCACGCCGGTGGCGCTGCCGGAAATGCGACGCTACGGCTATGACGACAAACTCGCGGCCGGCGCCATCGCCGCCGGCGGCACACTCGGAATTCTCGATTCCGCCGAGCATCATCCTGATGGTCTACGCGCTGTTGACCGAGCAGTCGCTCGGCAGGCTGTTCGTCGCCGCGATCATTCCCGGCGTTCTCGGCACCGTGCTGTATTCCATCGGCGTCATGGTCATGACGCGGGTCAACCCGAAACTCGGGCCCGCCGGCCCGCGCTCGACCTGGTCCGAGCGCTGGCGCGCCACCCGCGCGGTGTGGCCGGTGCTGGCGCTGTTCGGACTGGTGATGGGCGGCATCTATGTCGGCTGGTTTTCGCCAACCGAGGCGGCGGCGGTCGGCGCCGCCGGCGCAGTGCTGGTGGCGGTGGTGCGCGGTGCGCTCAAGCGTGACGTGCTGCGCGATAGCATCATGGAGACCATCGAGATCAGCGGCACCTTGTTTCTGGTGATGATGGGCGCCGCGGTTTTCAATTTTTTCATTGAGACCACCCAGCTTCCGCAACTGCTGATCCAAGCGGTCAATTCCTCAGGCCTGCCGCCGCTCGGCATTATGGTGCTGATCATCGCCTTCTATGTCGTGCTTGGCTGCTTCATGGACGCGCTGTCGATGATCCTTTTGACCGTGCCGTTCGTGTTCCCGGTGATCAAGGCGCTCGGCTTCGATCCGATCTGGTTCGGCATCATCATCGTCACGGTGGTCGAGATTGGGCTGATCACGCCGCCGATCGGCATGAACCTGTTCGTCATCATCGGCGTCGCCAAAGACCTGAAAACCCGCGATGTGGTACGCGGCGTGCTGCCGTTCATCCTGTGCGACATTGTGCGCGTTATCGTGCTGGTTGCCTTCCCAATCCTTGTAACCTGGCTGCCATCGACCATGCGTTGAGGCGCCAAGGGCTGGAACCGGGCAGACGTTCCAGGATAGGCAAATCGCGAAAATAGCTCTATTCTGAGCGTCTACGAGCCGTAGCCAAACAATCGGCCGCATTGGAAACGTCACACGTCGGGACCGGGCTTATGCATTCGCGTCTGTTGCGTCATTTTCTTGCGGTGGTCGATAATAAGGGCATGAGCGCGGCCGCGGCCGAACTGCACATTAGCCAGCCGGCGCTGACCAAGAGCATCCACCAGCTTGAGGAAATTCTCGGCGTCGAACTGTTCGAGCGGCTGCCGACCGGAGTGGTCCCGACCCGCTTCGGCGAAATCCTGGCGCGGCGCACGCGGCTGATGGAACTCGAATACCGGCATGCGGTCGCCGAGATTCAGGCGATCAAAGGCGGCACCGGCGGGATCATCAATGTGGGCGCCGGTCCGGTCTGGGCCGTGCGAATCCTGCCGCCGATCATCGCGGCCTTCCGCCGCCAGCACCCCAAGGTCAAGATCAGGCTGCGCACCGGCGTCATCGACACCCTCGTTCCGGCGCTGCTCGGTGGCGAACTCGATGTGATCTGCGCCTCGCTCGACTTCCCGGCGCATCCGGAATTCGTCAAGGAACAGCTCGTCGATTTTCAGCATGTGTTGATCGCACGCGCCGAGCATCCGCTCGCCGGCCGCCGCGAAATCGCGGCCAAGCACCTGCTCGACTATCCCTGGCTCGCGCTGGTGAACGACTATGTCGGCACCAGCCGCGTCAACTCATTCTTTGCCGCCAATGAGCTGCAGCCGCCGCGCGTCGGCGTCGAGATTACCTCGATCTCGGCGGCGCTCAATCTGCTCCGGGAAGACGATTTCATCTTCAATATTCCGACCATGATGTTGCCCTACGCCGAGATGTTCGGCATGAGAAAACTGGCCGTCCGCGGCACGCTATGGGAAGCGCCCGCCGGGATCGCCTACCGGGCGACCAAGTCGCCGGCTCCGGCCGTCAGCGCATTTTGCGCGCTGGTGCGGACGCAATTCGCCGGCGCCCGGCAGAGCCAGCGCCGCATCGCCGACAACGTGCAGGTCTAGCCGCGCCTCGGGCGGACGCCATCACCAAATTTCATGCCGCCGGCCGGACAAGGAATTGGACGAATAGCTCCAGGCTCCGCACAGTCGAGCCTTGAAGGTCGCGCGGATCGATCGGTTTGCGCGCCATGACGAGGCTGGGAGCATTCTATGACGCAAGTGGTCGATCCGGAGAGCGGGCTCGCCTTTGTCGAGCTGAGCCATCCGTGGGGCATGTATACCCCGATCTTCCCCGGCTATGAGGAGATCAAGCTCGAGCGCATCACGCATCACTCCAAGCATGGCGTGCTGACGCACAAGATCATCACGATCTTCCACACCTCGACGCATGTGAACGCGCCGATCCATTTGATCCCGGAAGCCGCCGCCGTCGGCGACCTGGCGCTCGACCGCTTCTTTCGGCACCGGCGTCGCGCTATCGATCCCGAAAGGCAAGTGGGAACTGGTCGAGCCAAAAGATCTGGAAAAGGCGACGCCGGCCGTGCTCGCCGACGACATCGTGCTGATCAATACCGGCTGGCATCGCAGATACGCCGACAGCAAGGAATATTTCGGCCATGCGCCGGGCTCTGAGCGAGGCCGCGGCCCAATGGCTGGTCGACAAGAAGGTGAAGCTGGTCGGCGTCGACACCGCCTGCGTCGATCATCCGCTCGCCACCTCGCTTGGGGCCGCATCGCAACGGCCCGCAGATCAAATATCTGCTGCCGGAATACAAGGAAGCGACCGGACGCGAGGCCATCGCCGATTTCCCGGATTGGAATCCGGCGCATCGCGCGCTGCTCGCCGCCGGAATTCCCACCATCGAAAATGTCGGCGCGGATCTCGACGCGGTCACCGGCAAGCGCTGCACGTTTCAAGGCTTCCCGTGGAAATGGCACGAAGGCGACGCCTGCGTGATCCGGCTCACGGCGATGTTCGATCCGTCCGGGCAACTATCGGCTGGAATCGGGCACGCGGGACCTGAACAGGCGAGACATGCGCGGCCAGCGCTCAAGCCATTGCTGTTTGCGCAACGAGAACTGCCGAGATCAGGTGATCAAATGACCCTCAATACCGAGGATCTGCAATTCTACGACCTCAGCACGCGCTGGGGCCACGGCATGCCGCAATGGCCCTCGCGCGCCAATTTGAACGTGCGGACCTTGGAGTTCCACGCCAAAGACGGCATTCTTGGTCCAGCAATTCGAAGGCATCATGCATCGCGGCACGCATATGGATGCGCCGATCCATGTGCAGGAGAATCAGCCGACCATCACCGGCTATCCGCTCTGGCGCTTTTTCGGCACCGGCGTCGCCGTTTCCATCCCGAAAGGCAAATGGGGCGTCATCACGCCGAAGGATCTGGAGAACGCCGAGCCGAAAATCCGCAAGAACGACATCGTGATGATCAACACCGGCAGTCACCGCAACTACGGCGACAATCCCGACTACTACGCTTATTCGCCCGGCCTCTACAAAGAAGCCGCCGAATGGCTGGTCGAACGCCAGGTCAAGCTCGTCGGCGTCGACGTTCAGGCGCTCGATCATCCGCTCGGCACCTTCCTCGGACCGCACGGCCCCGGCCCGGCGCAGCCGCATTTGCTGACCGAATACAAGGCCGAAACCGGGCGCGAGATCATCGAGGATTTCCCGTACTGGGAGCCCGCGCACAAGATCATGATGACCAATGGAATTCCCGGCATCGAAAACATCAACGGCGATCTCGATAAGATCACCGGCAAGCGTTGCACCTTCTTCGCGTTCCCGTGGCGCTGGCCGGACGGCGAAGGTTGCGCGCTGCGGGTCGTTGCGGTGCTCGATCCCAAACAGACTTTCCGCTTTGCAACGGGGCAATGACGAATGATCTCCGAACCGCTGCGTAATCCGCTGTCGCTGTTCGACGTCAAGGGCAAGGTCGCACTGATTACCGGTGCATCGGGGTCGTTCGGGCGCGGTTGCGCCCTGGCGCTCGGCGCGCTCGGCGCCAAGCTGGTCCTGGTGTCGGGCAGCAAGGACGAGCTCGCGGCCCTCAATGCCGAAATCAAGGAGATCGGCGCCGAAGCGACCACGATGATCGCGCGGCCCGACAGCCTTGCCGACGCTCAGGCCATGCTCAAGACGGCGCTCGACGCCTATGGCCGCGTCGACCAGCTTGTGGTCGCCTCCGGCATGAACAAGGCCGGCTTCATCCAGGACCTCGCTTACGAGGACTGGCAGAAGGTCATGGACGCCAATGTTCGCGGTCCATGGTTCATGGCCAAGGCCGTCGGCACCTATTGGATCGAGAACAAGGTGCGCGGCAAGGTGCTGCTGATGTCCTCGGTGCGCGGCCGGCACGGCAACTATTCCGGCTACACCAGCTATTGCACCTCCAAGGGCGCGACCGATTCTCTCACGCGCGTGCTGGCGACCGAATGGGCTAAATACGGCATCACCGTCAATGCCATCGCGCCGACCGTCTTTCGCTCCAAGCTCACCGCCTGGATGTATGGTGACGACGAGGTCGGCCAGGCGACCAAGGCGCGCTCGCTCTCGCGCATCCCGCTCGGCCGGCTTGGCGAGGTCGAGGATCTGATCGGCATGGCGATCTACCTGCTGTCGCCGGCTTCCGATTTCTGCACCGGGCAAGTGATGTATGTCGACGGCGGTTATACTGCCGGCTGAGTTTCAGCGGAGGTTCGGCCGTGTCGAAAGAGAAAATCGGCGTCATCGGCGCCGGCCTGATGGGCCACGGGATCGCCTATCGATTTGCCGCGGCCGGTCATGAGGTCGGCATCTTCGAGCCTGCCGCGGAATTGCGGGAAACGCTTGCGACGCGGCTGCGCGCCATAGTCGATCTGCTGGCGGCGACCCCGCTTGCGTCGGACGGGTCTCGGTACATGACCAACTCGCAGCCGCGGTGGGCGATGCGGCGCTGGTGATCGAAGCCGCGCCGGAGAAGCTGGCGCTCAAACAGAAGCTCTTTGCCGATCTCGAAGCGGTCGTCGCGCCCGACACGATTCTCGCCAGCAACAGTTCGGCCATTCCCTCGACCGAGATCGGCCGTCACCTCAAGCACCGCGAGCGCGTGGTCGGCACCCATTTCTGGAACCCGCCGCATCTGGTGCCGCTGGTCGAGGTCATCCAGACCGAGAAGACGAGCGACGCGGTGATCGCGCGGACCATGGATTTGCTGCGCGGCGCCGGGCTCAAGCCGGTGCATGTGCGTAAAGATATTCCCGGCTTCATCGGCAATCGACTGCAGCATGCCCTGAAACGCGAAGCGATCGCGCTGGTCGCCGACGGCGTATGCGATGCCGAAACCATCGACGATGTGGTCAAAAGCGGATTCGGCGCCCGCATGGCGGTCTTGGGGCCTATGGAGCAGTCGGACCTTGTCGGCTTGAACCTCACGCTCGACATTCACGAAGCGCTTATCGAACACCTCGATCGTACGGCCGGCCCGCATCCCTATCTGCGCGACAAGGTCGCGCGAGGCCAACTTGGGATGAAAACCGGCGAGGGCTTTCGCCGCTGGACGCCGCAGCAAGCGGACGAAGTCCGCGAGCGCTTGCGCCATTTTCTGGCGGATCAAGCCAAAGCCAGGAAATAGTCCGGCATCGGTTCCGCGGCTAGTCGCAAAAGTTATATGCGAAAGCATGATTTGTATTGGACGCTCCAGCACCCGCCTGCACGCTTTAGTGCGAAAGCATGATTTGCTATGGCGGCAGCTTGCCGTGCAAATCCCTGTTCATAAGGCTAAGGTGCTGCAGGCCGGTGTCTTTGGCACAGGACCGCAGCCGTGGAAGACTTCAAACGAACCTAGAGATCGAGGGATAAAATGATCAAACACCTGGCAAGCCGCTTTGGATTGTTGGCCATCGCCGCACTCGCAATCGCCCTCGCCGGCGCGCTGATGACGAACGGCGCGGCCGCCCAGGATCCGGCGGCAAACTATCCCAATCGGCCGATCCGCATCGTCGTCCCCTATGCCGCCGGCGGCGGCATCGACATCCTGGCGCGGCTGATCGGCCAAAAGATGAGCGAGGGCCTGGCTCAGCCGGTCATCATCGAGAACAGGCCGGGCGCGGGCGGCGAATTGGCCCCGGTCCATGTCAAGAATACCGCACCGGACGGGTACACGCTGCTGGTCGCCGCCAGCGGCTCGATGGCGATCAGTCCGGCGATCAAAAAGACGCTCGGCTATTCGACGCTGCGCGACTTTGCGCCGGTCGGGTTGGTCGCGTCCTTCCCCCTTGTCCTCGTCGTCAATAAGGACCTGCCCATCCATTCGGTGAAAGAATTTGTGGACTATGCCAAGGCCAACCCGGCCAAAGCCAACTACGCCGAACCATCGGTCGCGTTCCAGCTCGTGATGGAAAAGCTGAAATTGAAGACCGGCATGGCGTTGCAGATGATCCCCTACAAGAGCAGCACCGAAGCGATGACCTCCGTGATGGCCGGCACCACAATCGCGGCGCTGGTCGATACCGGCCCGGCGGCGGGCTTGATCAAAGCCGGCAATGTGCGCGCCATCGCCATCACCTCGGCCGCGCGCTCGCACCAGTTCCCCGATGTGCCGACCATGACCGAAGCCGGGTTTCCCGACATGAATATTTCGTTCTGGAGCGCCATGTTTGCGCCCGCTGGCGTTCCGCCCGCCATCGTGAAGAAACTGGAAGCCGAATTGATCCGCGTCGTCAAATCCCCGGACGTCCAGCAGCGCATGGAGACGCTGGCCGTCATTCCGGAAGGCCGCCCCAGCGACGAGACGCGCCGCTTTATCGCGGACCAGATCGCCGTCTACACGGAGGTGGCGCGCGCGGCGCATATCTCGCTGGATTAGCGTCCGGGACGGGTCGCGGCGCCGGCGTCACGCCGCAATAGCGCCGAACAGGCCTTCGATCTGCGTCACGAGCTTTGTTGCGCCGCCGGTCGTCTCCAGAACGGGACCGCACGCAGCCAGCAAGCTTTCCGCCGCCGCAGCACCGGCCGCCGCCGCGACGACGCGGCGGAATTTATCGGCAAGCGCCGCATCCGTCAGCGGGCGCGCCGGATCGCCGGGCACGTTCAATACCAGGCGCTCACGCGTGCCGTCGGCGGTGCGCACCACAACACGCGCCGGCCACGCCGCCGGATAATGCGCCAGCAGTGCCGCGTCCGCGGCGACCGTGACCTTGGCCATGACGGCGCGCACCGGCTCGGAGATCGACGGCGGCGACTGCGCGATATCGAACTCGGCGTCCGGAGCGCAGGCGGCGATGGCGAGATGATACGGCAGGCTTGTCAGATGCGATGCGCGGTCGCCGGCCACCACGCCGTGGCTGGTCATCTTTAGATAAGGCTGCGGCACGGCGACTTCGATCGCAGTGATTTGCGCAGGCGAAACTCCTTCCGCCAGGATCTCCTTCAGGCCTTGCGTTGCCGCCATGGTTTGGCGCGCCGCACACCACGGCTTGAACGAGGCCTGGTCGAGCGCAAAGCCTTCGCCTAGCCCTTGGGTGAATGCGGCGAGATTGGGCGTGATGCCATAAATGCCGTGCAGATAGTCGCCATCGAGCAGACCGGTATCCGACGTGAAGCCGGCCTGCGCTGCACGCGCCGCGACGAGGCCGTTGCGTGCCGCTTGTGCAATGGCGAACCAACGCGACGTTGTCACCGAATTGTGGTGGCCGACACCGGGCGCTGCAAACGTCAGCGCCAGCGCCAGCGCATGCGCGGTCTGCTTGGCGTCGAAGCCTTGCAATCGCGCTGCCATCGCCGCAATTCCGAAAGGCGCGGCAAAATAAGTCGGCCAGATACCGCGATAGATCACCCGCGGTCCGTCGATCGCGAGACCGAGCCGCACCATGGCTTCGATGCCCGCAACGATTGCGGCTGCCAGATCCGCGCCGCCGGTGCCGCGCGCCGCCGCAAGCGTCAATGCCGCCGGAATGACGATGCCGCCGGGCGTCGTCGTGGAGGCCAGATGAATGTTGTCGAGCTCGCTCAACCGCGCCAGCGCCGACGCCGTGCCGATGTCGGTCTCGCCTGCGGGGCGGAACGCGAGCAGCGCCTTGCCCTCTTGCGTCGCCGCGCCCGCCACCCATGCCCCGACCGTGTCGGTCAGGTGACGCTGGACATTGACGCGGGTCGCGGGCGGAACCGCTAGGCCCTCGGCCAGGAACGTCGCAAGTGTTTCGATCGCCGTCATACGCCGCTCCACAAAATATCATGGCCATTCTCGGTAACGGCAACCATCGCCGACACCATCGCCGCGCCCTGCCGTTCATCCCGAACCCCGGCGCGCAGCGACAGCACCTCACCGACGATCAAGGGTGCGTCGGCGGGCACGTCTTGTTGCAATGCCAGGCCGATCCCCACCAGCGATGGCGCCGTAATAGGATGTGGAGCGAACGCCGATAAAGCGGTCGCGAGTGTCTCGGCTATTGTGTTGGGCGTCGCACCCGGCTTGAGCCGCGCGAGAGCCGCCTTGAGCGCCGCTTCGGCTGCGATCAACGGCGCATGCGGCTGCGCGCTCAACATGACAAAGCCTTCGGCCCAGTAGCCGGCGTGGCGAACCGCGAGATAGACCTGCAGCGGGTCGACTGCCGCCTCGACCGGAACATCAAACGGCAGCAAGGTGCGACCGCCATCCAGGCTGAACAGGCTGCGCACGTCCTGCGCGCCGCTGCGCCACGCGACGTGCTCGGCGGCGAGTACGGCGGCAGTGACGCCACGGTCCTTGGCCTCGCGCAACGCCGTGACCGCCTCGCCCAGCATTTGGCAAGCTGTTTTTATCGCATTGCGCTCGCGCGGACTCTTGCGGCGCATCTGCGCCTGCAAAATCGGCGTCGCGTCTCGCATCGCGCGGGCGCCAAGCGCAGCGACGACCTCGCCGTGCATCGCATAGCGCATCGCATCGCCGGCGATCATCAACACGCCGCTGCCGTCCGGCAAAGCGGACGACCATGCGCCCGCGGCCTTGGCGGCGCTGCGCAGCGGCAGCAGGTTGTCGATCCAGGTCAGCGGTTTCGCGGCGGGGATCATGTTGATGCCGCCGCCGACCAGCAGCTTGGCGTCGCCATTGCGCGACAACAGCGCGATCGCCGGCCTCCAGCTTTGGCGTGAAGTTGGTCAGATAGGCGAGCGCGGCGTGATCGGCCGCGTCGCCATAGACGATGGCGCCGCCGGCCTGCCGGTCATCGCTCCACAGCGCTGTCGAGCCGGGCCTGGAATTCCTCCCGTGGCATGCGCGACGCGTCCCAGTCGGCAGGGCCTACCAGCAGCGTGGGATGCATGGTCCGCATGAGCGCGCCCTACAGCTTGATTTCGGCGAGCGTCGCCGTTTGCGCCGTCAACGCAACCGCGCCCTGCGCGGTCATCAGCACCGGCTCGCCGCACAAAAGATAGCCGGTCTCCGGCAGGTACTGGTTCGGGTGGATCATGAACAACATGTCCGGTTCCAGCACCGTCAAGTTGTCGAGCGCGACATCGCCGGGCCCGATCGAGCCGAAGCCGAGGCCATGACCGCGCCGGCGGATATGCGGCGGATGGCAGAATTCGCCATAACCTTCGCGCCTCCAGCACCTCGTTGATGGCGCGGCAGACATCGGCCATCGGCCTGCCGGGCTGCGCCGCTGCGATGCCCGCGTGCATCGCCTCCACCACAAGCGCGTATTTCTCGCCGCAGCGTCGCGCTCGCCTCGCCGACCGCGATGGTGCGGCAGATCTGCACCAGTTGCCCGCGATAGCTCGGCGTCAATTCGCACGACGATGATGTCGCCGGCCTGCAGCGGCCGGCCGTGCGACGGCGCCACCGCCTTGTTGTGCGGGCCGGCGCACAGCAGCGACGAAATTATCCTCGGCGCCGAGCGACTTGGAATGCCAGCGCAGTTCCACCGCGAGATCGTCTTCGGTGATGCCGGGCCGCGCGATTTCGAGCAGACGGCGCGTAGCCGAGTTCCGCGATGCGCGTCGCCTCGCGGGCATTGGCGATTTCGGTGTCGGTCTTGCGGCCGCGCGGCGCCGAACACGACATCGTCCGCCGGCAATGCATCGAGGAATGAGCTGCGCGATCCGCTGCGGCGATGCCGAATGGCGCCACGGCGAAGCCGACGACTGCCGGTCGCTGCCGCGCGCCGATGCCAGCACGCCGGCGAGTCCATCGACCACATCATCAGCCGCAACAATCCGCAAGTCCGGGCCGCCCCGTCGCCGCCCGCGCCGGCATCCCAGGCTGGCGTCACGACCAGCGTGACGCGCGCCGCCGCGCTCCAATACGACCGCGCAGCGGCCCCAGCGACTTGAAGCCGCTCAGCACCAGCACCGGATCCGGCTTCTCGATAAAATGCGCGCCGTCATGCACCGCGACAATGCGGTCCAGCTTGCGCTCGTTCATGCGCCGGAAGATTTCCGCGAGTCGTCTCGTCGAAAGTCATGCTCCGGCCCCCGGCCCGCAATCCGGCGCCGTCAGAACTCTTCGGACCCGGCGGCATCGCCGAGATCGGTGTCGGCGAACAGCGCCTCAAGCGGAACGATGGTCTTGATCAGGCCCTGCTGGTGCGCAGTAGCGCTGAACCGTCTGCAGATTCTTGCGGTTCTGCGGGCGTCAGTCCGTAGGACCACGGATCCTTGCCGAGGATCGCCTCCTGCTCCTCGACCGCGGTGCGCACGAAGGCGAGCGGCACCATGCGCGGATTGGCGACGCGCTTATAGGCAAGTTGTTTTGACGCCTCGAATGCCTTGACCAGATTGGTCGCGACCCAAGGATACTTATCGACGATCTCTTGCTTCACCGTGGTGACGTGCATGATCGGAAAGATGCCGGTCTGGCGGAAATAGTCCATCTCGACATTTTTGTAGTCCGAGAACAGCCGGGCGATACGCTTGTCGCCCTGCACGAACGGCGTCGGCAAGGTCGGCGAGATCATCGCCGGGATGTCGCCATCGGCCAGCATGTCGCTCAGCGGCTTCGCCGACGTCTTCATCTCGATCTTTAGATCGGACGGCGGCGTGAACGGGATGTCCTCGCTGCGGTCGACCAGCCAGGTGATCGATCGATGCTTGAAGCCCGTAATGTTCCTCCAGGATACCGCGCATCCAGATGTTGGACGCCGGCTGGAAGTTGGTGCCGCCGACCGTCTTGCCGTTGAGGTCCTTCGGCTCCTTGATGCCGGCGGCGGTGTTGACGAAGACAAAGCCGTGGCGAAAACGGCGATGCATGAACACCGGAATGGCGCGTCAGCGGCTCGCCTTGATCGCGGATCATGTAGTAGGCGCCGACATTCTCCTCGCAGACGTCGAATTCGTGCTTGCGGCCCATGCGCCAGTGGCGTTCGCGCGGCCCCATCTCGGTGAGGAAATACGAGGTCGAGCCCGTCGGCCTCGCACGGCGCCTTCCTTGAACGCCCGAACAATATCGTAATCACCGCAGGCGACCGTCAGTTTGAGCTTTGCCATTGTCTTGTCCTTCTGCGGTTAGTCGCGCCAGCGCGCAAAGTGCAACTCGGCGCGGCGCACGATTTCGTTCAGCACGATCGCCATGGCCGCGAGCAACGATACAAGCCCGATGAGTTTGGTCGGGTCGAAGTTCTGCGTGAAGATGCTGGTGAAGTAGCCGATGCCGGCGGTCGAGACATAGAGCTCGGCCAGCAGCACACCGAGCAGTACGCCGGTCATGGCGAGCCGCATGCCGGAAAAGAAGCTCGGGATCATGTGCGGGAAGATCACGTAGCGCAGGATTTGCGCGTGGCTGGCGCCCATGGAGCGCGCGCTGACGTGCAAGATCGGCTTCATGTTCTGCACCCCGGCGGCGACCGCGATCATGATCGGGAACATGCCGTGGCTGACGCCGAAGGCTATCTTCGAGGCCGCATTGATCCCGAACAGCAGTATGAAGATCGGCAGGATGGTGATCTGCGGCAACCCGTAGATCAACAATATGATCGGCATGAAACTCTTGTGCGCGAAGCGGCTGAGCCCGACCGCCAAGCCGATACTGCCGCCGATGATCACCGCCAGGACGAAAGCGATGGCGAGTTCGTACAGCGTGAGCCACAAGGCCGCCGGCACGCCCGGGCTCGCCGAATACGTCACCGAGCGAGAACAGCACTGTCGACGGCGGGCTGAGGAAGTCGCGGTCGACGAAGAACCGCGCGGCAATCTCCCAGACGATCATGAGCATCACCACCACGCCGAGCCGTACGACGCCGGGGTGGCGCAGCAGCCACCGTCGCGCGCCGCCGCCGGCGGGCGCGAGCATGGCCGTGGCCCCTGTGCCGCTCACTGCCATCGCCCGCGCGCCTCCAGCGTCGATACGACCGTGTTGAGAAAGGCCGCGATTGCCACCACGAAGACGATGTAGGCGAACATCCTCGCCATCTCCATGTTCTCGGCGAGATTGACGATGCGGTGGCCAAGGCCGGCGAGCGAGGCGATGGTCTCGCTGCCGATCACCGACAGCAATGCGACCGTGAAGCCCATGCGCAGACCGGCGAGCATCACCGGCAGCGCCGCCGGGAACAGCACGTAGCGGAACATCTGCACGTCATTGGCACCCATGGAGCGCGCCGCAGTCATCAAGGTGCGATCGACATAACCGAAGCCGGCAATGGTGTTGAGCACGATCGGAAAGAAGCTGATGGTGGCGCCGAGCGCGATCTTCGAGGCGGGGCCGAGGCCCAAAAGCAACACGTAAAGCGGCAAGAACAGGATGATCGGGATCGAATAGATGCCGGCTAACAGCGGCTCAAAAACCTTGATCGCGTATGGCGAGCGGCTGATCAGATAGCCGAGCGTGACGCCGAGCGTGGTCGAGATGGCAAACGCCACCGCGAGCTCCCCGAGCGTCACCCACAGGTCGGCGACGAACTCACCCGATCTGATGACGTCGACGAACTGGTGCCATACGTTCGCCGGATTGGGCAGCAGCAGGTGGCTGACGTGCCATTCTGTCGTGGCGAGGAACCACAGCAACAGCAAGCCAGCAAGAAACGCGAGTTGGACCATGCGGCTCCAGAATCCGCCCGCGACCGCTTGGCCCCCGCCGCGGCTCATGTGCCCTCCCCGGCCTTCGCGGCGGCGGTGGCTTCGCCATAGCGGCGGCGGCCAAGCGACGTCTCCGACATGGATTTTCGAATCTCGTCGTGCAGCAGCGAATAGAGCTGATCGCGCAGCGCGTGGAATTTCGGCGACGTCATGAACTCCGGCTTGCGCGGATGAGGCTCATCGACGGTGATGATCTGCTTGATGGTACCGGGACGTGCCGAAAATACCGCCACCCGGTCGGCCAGGAACACCGCCTCGCCCAGACTATGGGTGACGAAGACGATGGTCTTGCGCGAGTGCGACAGCAGCACCGAGAGATCTTCGCCCAGCACCATGCGGGTTTGCTCGTCGAGAGCGCCGAACGGTTCGTCCATCAGCAGGATCTCGGTCTGCAGGCTGAGCGCGCGTGCGAGCGCGGCGCGCTGCCGCATGCCGCCGGACAACTGGCTGGGATAGTGCTCGGCGAATTCGTCGAGGCCGACCGCCTCCAGCGCGCGGCGGGCGCGGTCATTGCGCTCGGACTTCGGCACGCCCTGGAAGGTCATGCCGAGCACGACATTCTCGAACACAGTATTCCAGGGGAACAGGGCGTTCTCCTGGAAGATGAAGGACAGATCGCGCGGCATCGGCCCGTGCACCGGCTTGCCGGATACGGTCACCGTGCCGGTTGTGGGTGTCAAAAGCCCGCCCATGACATTGAGCAGGGTCGACTTGCCGCAGCCCGACGGGCCGATCAGGCACAGCAGCTCGCCGCGGCTCACGTCGAGCGACGTGTCCATCAGCGCCTGTACGTGGCGCGTCGCTCCGGCCTCGCCGAACTGGTGAGAGACGTGACGGACGCAGATGGCGGCTTCGGCGGATATCATGCGGCCTCAAAACGAGGCGGCCGGAACGACCCCAGCATGGAGGATTCCGGCCGCGCCGGGTTACTTGGGAAGGAAGGCTTCGGTGTAGAGCGTCTTGGGGTCTGGCTCCTTCGGCAGCGTTCCCATTTCGACGTAGGATTTGGTCAGCACCGCCATCGCCTTTGCCGAGAACTTTCCGTCATCGGAGAACATCGGCATCAGTTCGTCATAAGTGCGTGCGGAAATTTCCGCGTCCTTATGCATGACGGCGGCGGCGATCTTCACCGTTTCCGCCTTGTGCGAGCGCATATAAGCAATGGTCTCGAACCACCCCTTGAGGAAATTCTTCAGGTCGTCCGGCCGGCTGGCGACCGCCTTGTTGGTCGCGAAGATGACGTGGATGATGAAGTCCTTGATGTTGGTGAAGCGCACCAGGATGCGCCCTTCGCCGCGCTTCTCGAGGTCGAAGGCGTTGCCGACGTCCATGATGACACCGTCGACGTCGCCGCGCTTGAGCGCCGCGATCTGGCCGGGCATCGCCCCCATGGGCTGGATCTCGATGCCTTTGGGACCCCAACCCTGCAAACGAGAGGTTTCACTCACGAGCCAATAAGTGAGCGAGCCGGCGGTCGAGACGCTGACTTTCTTGCCCTTGAGATCGGCGGCCGATTTCGCTCCGTCGGGACGGACCACGATGGCAAGCAGCAGCGGCGGGCCGGCCATGGCGGCGATTGCCTTGACCGGCGAGCCCTTGGCGATGAAGGCCATGCCTGGGCCCGAGCCGAGCGCGATATCGATACCGTCGGCTGCCATCGCCTGCTGCAACTTGGCGTCGCCGGCAAATGCGATCGATTCCACGTCGAGGCCGTGCTTCTTGAAGAAGCCCTGCTGGATGCCGACATCGAGCGGCACGAACGAAAACGCTTCCGGCACCGCCTTGCCGACGCGCAGCTTGGTCTGGGCATCGGCATTCGACGTGGCGCCAAGCAAGCCGGCGGCGACGATGAGGACTGCTGCGCCACGTGATGCAGCGGCTTCGAACTCGCGAGCAACTTGCGCATGGGTAATCCTCCGGTGTTCATTTTTTTACGTTGTAATCTTCGTTCATCGTTTGGGCAGAAACGCCTCGGTAGTCAGCGCCGCCATATCGGGCTCCGACGGCAGCGTCTTCATCTCGACGAAGGAGCGCCTCAGCACCGCCAGGGCCTTGGGATTGAAGCGGCCGTCGTCGGAAAACATAGGCATCAGTTCGTCGTAAATGCTGGAGGTGATCTTGGCGTCTGTGCCCATCACCTGCATGGCGATCTTTACCGTCTCGTCTTTGTGCGCCCGCATGAAAGCGATGCTTTCGAGCCAGCCCTTCATGAACCTTCGCAAGGCCTCGGGCTTGCCGGCGATCGCCTTGTCGGTCGCGAAGATGACGTGGATGTGGAAGTCCTTCACCAGATCACCGAAGCGCAGGATGACGCGACCTTCGCCACGGTCGGCGTAATTAAGCGCGACGCCGAGATTGACGATTGCCGCATCGAGCGCCTTGGCCTTGAGCGCAGCAACCCGCGCCGCATCCTCGCCGATCGGCACCTGCGTCATGCCGTCGGTGCCCCAGCCTTTCTGCCGCGACACCTCGCTGATGATCCAGCTCGTCACCGAACCGACGGTGGAAATGCCGACTTTGGCACCCTTGAGATCGTCGATCGATTTGACGCTGCCGTCGTTGCGCACGACCAGAGCGAACAGCAGCGGCGGCCCGGCCATGCCGGCGATGCCCTTCACCGGCGATCCCTTGACGATGAAGGCAAGACCCGGTCCCGAACCGAGCCCGATGTCGATGCCGTCAGCGGCCATCGCCTGCTGAACCTTGGCATCACCGCCGAAGCTGGAAATCTCAATATCAAGGCCGTTGCGCTTGAAGATGCCGGTCTGTACGCCGACGTCGACCGGCACGAACGAAAAGGCGGTGCGTCCGGCTTTGCCGACCCGCAGCGTCTCGGCGCTCGCCGGCGCGATTGCCAATATCAGAAGCGAGAGCGCTACCCATACGGCCGCGCTCAACGCGCGGCGGGTTGCAGAACCGTCCCTTTGCCAATTCTTCATCGCCGCATCCTCCCCTCGTGCCAGCCGTTCAGCCGGTTAAATTCCGGCCGCAGCTTTTTGTCGCGATCGCTCGCTCGCCTATCCTAACCGCCCGCGTCGTCATTGCGACCGGCTATTTTCGCCGCTTGCAGCTTGCTCCTAAGTTCGGTGGTCGCGGCCAGGTCGACAGAAAAGTTCTCGTCGACCACCACCCCGTAGAGATCGCGCGCCGCCTCGCGCGAGACCAGATCCTCACGGACGTCAGATTGCACTCGCTCGGGCTCGCGCTCCAGCGGATTGCCCCAGCCGCCGCCGCCGCCGGTGCGCACAATCGCCTGGGCGCCGATCGGCACCGGCAGGCGGTTGCCGCCGGTCTGGCGGAACTCCTTCTCATCCGGCAGCTTCAGCAGATAGCCGCCGGATTCGCCGGGCGTGCCGTCCCACAGGCCCCAGGGCGGGCATTTGGTGCGCCGGGTCTGCTCGAAATTCCAGTGGCCCTCGACCAGGTTGCGCACCTGCATGTCGATGCCGAGGCCGCCGCGGTGCTTGCCGGCGCCGCAGGAATCCCGACGCAGCGCCCGGCTCTCGACCATGACCGGGCATTTCAATTCGATGCCTTCGATCGAGCCGTTGCGCACATCGCCCTGGCAGACCGACACGGTGCCGGATTCACCGTCTTCATACGGCCGGCCGCCCCAGCCGCCGCCTTCCAGGCTCTGCACTACGAAACGTTTGTTGGTCTTGGGATGCATGCCGAAGAACACGACGGCGCCGCCGAGCAGACCATGATGGCCGGCCGGCACCTTGTCCGGCATCGCCTTGGCCAGCGCCGCGACGATGGTGTCGACCACCGTCGGCACGATCGCACTCCAGCCAGCCATCGGCGCTGGGAAGCGCGCCATCATGATGTTGCCTTCCGGGATGATCACGTCGAGCGCGCGGAACGAGCCTTCGTTGACCGGATCGAGCGGACCGGTCAGCGCCTTATAGGCCACGCGCGCGCCGGCCAGCGTCCGCGAATTGATGCCGGCCTTGCGCTCCAGCGAGCAGCCGGACAGGTCGATGGTCATGCCGCCGCCCTTGATGGTGACCTTGACGTGGATCGGCACCGGCTCGCCCTTGCGCACGCCGTCATCGTCGATCGAGGCCGAAGCTTCGTAGACGCCGTCGGGAAGCTTGGCGACCACGTTGCGGCACTTGCGTTCGGTTTCGTCGAAAATCTGATCGATCGCCGCCAGAATGGTATCGCGGCCGTATTTGTCGAACAACTCGTCCATGCGCCGGCCGCCAAGACGGCACGCCGCCATCTGCGATTTCATGTCGCCGAGCGAGGATTCCGGGAAGCGGATATTGTCCTTGACCACGCGGTACAGCGTCTCGTTGAGGACGCCGCCCTCGTAAATCTTCAGTTGATCGAGTTGCAGGCCCTCGAACCACGGATCGGCGACTTGCGGACCGGCGCCGAAGCCGGTCGAGGTGCCGCCGATGTCGATCCAGTGCGCGCGCACCATCGAGAACATCAGCAATTCGCCCTTGTAGAAATAGGGCATGTAGATCACGACGTTGTTTAGGTGCTGACCGGCCACCGCCTGATGGTTGGTGATGATGACATCGCCCGGCTTGAAGCCTTTGGTGCCGTAACGCTTCATGCCGTCGACGATGAGGACGCCGAGATCGGCGACGAAATGCGACACGCCGCCGACGTTCTGCGAGATCAGTTCGCCATTCGGATCGATCAGCGCGGTGCAGAAGTCGCGGACCTCATAGATCATCATGTTGTACGAGGTGCGCTGCAGGTCGGCGGCCATTTCATTGGCGACCGCCGGCAGCGCGTTGCGGATCACCTCTAGGGTGACCGCGTCCAGTTTGCCGACCGATCGCTTGGCTGGACGTTTGGCGGATTTGGTTTTTGGTTTGCTCATTTTCCGCCTCCGACCGCGATGATCAATTCGCCCGACGCCGCCACTTTACAGACATCGCCCGGGAACAGTACCGTCGTGGTGCCGTGCTCTTCGATCAGCGCCGGGCCGACGATTTTCACGCCGGCGCCGAGCGATGGCCGTTTGTAAACCGGACAGGTCGCTGGCTTGCGCGGATCGTTGAAATAGACTTTACGGGTTCGCACCGGCACCGCCTTGGTCGCTTTCTTCAGCGCCGGGAATTTCAGCCGCGGCCGCTTACCGACCACGGCGAGACGGATGTTGACCATCTCGACCGCTTCGTCCGGCGAATGATGCGCGTAGCGGTGCTCGTAGAGCTTATCGAAGGCGGTGCGGATCGCGCGGTGATCGCCCTTTTTCAACTGCGCCAGCGTCACCGGGACCGACAGCGCGAATTCCTGGCCGACATAGCGGAGGTCGAGATGCACCTGCAGTTCCGCGCCCTTTGGAATGGCGCAGGCCGGCCATCGCCTCCTTGGCCATCTCCTCGTGAATCGCGATCAGGTTCTTGAAATCGAGGGTGGCTAGATCGGCATAAGAGGTGCGGATGAAATCATGGCGCTCATCGGCGAGCAGCATTCCGAGCGCCGAGAAGTGCGACGGAAACAGCGGCACGATCACCTTGGGGATGTGCAATTCGCGCGCAATGGCCAGCACGTGCAGCGGACCGGCGCCGCCCGATGCTACTAATGCGAAGTCGCGCGGGTCGTAGCCCTTCTCAACCGAGACTTCGCGTACCGCCAGCGACATCTTGTTGATGGAAATCTCGACGATCGCCTGCGCCGCGGCGATCATGCTCATGCCAAGCGGTTCGGCGATCTTTTGCTTTATGCCCTTGGCGGCGCCGTCGGCATCGAGCTTCATCTGGCCGCCGAGAAAATTGTCCGGATCGAGCCGGCCGAGCACCACATTGGCGTCGGTAATGGTCGGCTCGGTGCCGCCGCCGCGATAGGCGATCGGGCCGGGATCGGCGCCGGCGCTCTGCGGGCCGACCTTGAGCGCGCCGATGTCGTCGAGCCAGGCGATCGAGCCGCCGCCGGCGCCGACCTCGACCACGTCGATCATCGGCACCATTACGGGATGGCCACTGGCATAGCCGCCGACATAGTAGCCGGGCGCCATGGTCGGTTCGCCGTCGCGAATGAGGCTGGCCTTGGCGGTAGTGCCGCCCATGTCGAACGAAATCACATTTGGTAGGCCGAGCGCCTGACCGACGCGCGCGGCGGCGATGATGCCGCCGACGGGTCCGGATTCCATCATCGCCACCGGACGTTCCTGAGCAACCTCCGGCGTCATCACCCCGCCATTGGAACGCATGATCGACAGCGCGCCGCGGAACCCGACGCCGCCGAGATTGGCGTTCAGGCTTTTCACATAGCCGCCGACCTTGGGGCCGATATAGGCGTTCACCGCGGTGGTCGAGGTGCGCTCGAACTCGCGGTATTCCCGCAGGATCTTATGCGACAGCGACAGATAGGCGCCGGGCATGGCATCGCTGATCGCCTCGCCGGCCAGCCGCTCGTGCTCGGGATTGACGTAGGAGTGCAGGAAGCAGACCGCGACCGCTTCAACGCCTTCGGCCTTGAGTGTCGCGCAGGCCGCCTGCAGACTGGCGGGATCGAGCGACCGGTAGACCGCGCCGCCCGCCTGGATGCGCTCGTCGACCTCGCAGGTGAGATGGCGGGGTACCAATGGCCGATGGCGGTGGAACAGCAGATTGTAGGCTTCCGGCCGGTTGCCACGGCCGATGGCATAAACGTCGCGGGTGCCCCGGGTGACAATTAAACCGGTCTTGGCGCCCTTGCGCTCGATCAGCGTGTTGATGGCGATGGTCGAGCCGTGAATTAGCTCGTCGATTGCGCTGGCTTCCAGCCCGCTTTTGCGGATGCAATCGATGATGCCTTGAACCAAGTGAGCCGGCGTCGTCAGGCTCTTGGCCTCGACAAAGCGCTTGGCGCGGTCGTCGAACCCGATCAGGTCTGTAAACGTACCACCGATATCGATCGCGACGACGATCACGTGCCGTACTCCTTGCCGAATGCATCCCTGAAACGTCACGTTGTTTCCGACTAGAGCCGGAAGCCGTGAGTTATTGCTTTGCCGGAGCCGCTCAGCTCCGAAGGTCCGGCCGCAGATTTGCGGAGAAGGCTCTGGTCAAGCAATGGGATTTGAGGCTTAATACTTAAAGTCATATGGCTATAAGTTGCAGCCCTGTGTGAGGCCCCGTGATCTCGGCAAGCGCCCGTCGGCTCAGCGTATTTACCTCGGTGGTGGATGCCGGTGGTTTTAACGCGGCTGCGGTGCGGCTCGGCATCGCGCAGCCGTCGGTGGGCGCGCATATCAAGTCGCTGGAAGGCCAGATCGGGCAGAAGCTTTTCTTCCGCCACCGCGGCGCCCGGCCGCAACTGACCAAGGCCGGCGAGACGCTTTATGCTTACGCCGTCGACTTCCTGGAAAAGTCGCAGGCCACCACCGTCACACTCAGCGATTTGCGCTCGGTCGAGACCCGAGAGGTGTCGATCGCGCTGCATCGTGACGTCGCACCGCACGTGATGGCCACGCATCTGGCGAGCTTCACGCGCAGTTTCCCGAAAGTCCGAATGGTCACCCGCACCGGCACGATCGAGGACGTCGTGGCGTTGGTACGCGAGCACGTGGTCAGCCTGGCGATCGTGCTTTCGGCCGGGCCGGTGTCCGGGCTGAAATCCGACATGTTATCGAAGGTGCCGCTGTGGCTGGTGGTGTCGCGCGATCATCCGCTGGCGCGGCGCAAGAAAGTCGAGCCGGACGAGGTGCTGCGCTACCCGTTTTTCACGGGCTTACGCAATTCACGATACATGCAAATGGTGGGACTGGCCTTGAAGGAAGTCGGCATCGCGCAGTTCGACGTGGCGATGGAGTTGCAGGACTCAGCTTCGGTGAAGGAGATGGTGCGTCTTGGACACGGCGTCGCGGCTCTGCCGTCCTGCGCGGTCGATCAGGAGGTCGCGGCCGGTACGCTGGTCGCGGTCCAGCTCGCGACGCGGCCAAGGGACCTCGATCTGCGCTGCGCCTACTACGCGCCGCTGCCGCCGGCGGCACGCGACTTCCTCGGCTATGTTCGCGGGAAGCTATGAAATATCCGCGTCGATAGTTTTATCACTTTGCCCGCTCGATCAAGTGGCCGCTAGATAGCGCGCCCTGCGCCGGCCTCAAGAGCGCGCCGATAGACCAACTCGGCGAAGGCGACGTCCTCCAGCCCGATGCCCAGCGACTTAAACAACGTGATCTCGGACGGTGAAGTACGGCCGGCAACCTTACCGGTGACCAGATCGCCCAGTTCCAGCACCTTGTCCCAGTTCAGGCGGCCGTCGGCGGCCAGATCGCGAAACTCGGCGGCTTCCTCGCGCGCCTGCTTGCGGTCATCGGTGACGAGGATGGCGGCGCGCAGCACGGTGGCGGCATCGAGCTCGCGGCGACCGGCGGAATTAGCGCCGGCCGCGTTGATATGGACGCCGTCGGCGAGCCACTCCGAGCGGCATACCGGCTCGGTCGATTTGGTGATCGTCACCACGACGTCGGCACCTTCGATGCAAGCTTGCGCGGTGTCGGCCGGCCGCGTCTCGATCGACAGCTCGGCTTCCAGCGCCTTGGCGAAATCTTTGCGCCGCTCCTCGTTGCGGCCGTAAACGCGCACCTGCGCGATCGGCCGCACCGCGCAGACAGCCAAGGCCTGCGCCCGCGCCTGCTTGCCGGTGCCGATGATGGCGAGCGAGCGTGCCGCCGGATTGGCGAGCAATTCGGTGGCCAGGCCGCTGGCGGCGCCGGTGCGCAATTGGCCGAACAGATCGGACTCGATGATCGCCAGCAGCGCGCCGCCGTCGGCCGCATACAAAAACGTGTGGTAGCGCGCGCCGCTCTTGCCGCCGAAATAAGCCTTGGCGCCGTACACGCCCTTCGCGCCATAAGACGCGCCCATCAGATTAAAAGTGCCGGCGGCAAGCGGCGCCCGCTGGCGCGTGAGATTGGTCGTGCCATTGTCATTCCAGGTGGCGAAGGCCTCCTTGAGCACCGCGATCGTATCGCCGACGGTGACAAGGCGGGCGACGTCCGCCTCGGTCAGGTAAATCGGCGCGTGGAGCATTTTTTAGCCAAATCCTTTTGTCACCCCGGACCGCCCGCATGGGACGATCCGGGATCCAGTCATCCCAGAAAACAGCTTGATACCCATCGGCAAGCCGAGCCGCTAGGCTTTCATCGCCTTGGCTTTGGCCTCGATCGCCTTGCGGTCGAACTTGTTGACCTCGTCGAGGATTTCGGTGGTGAATATCTTGTTAAGGTCCTTCACCTTGCCGTCGAGGCCGGCGAAGGTGACCTGCGCCTGCCATTCTTCCAGAGACTGGCCGCCGAACCGCTTGTCGGCCTGCCATGCGCCGGGGAACCACTTGTCCTTGCGCGAATCCATCACCTTGCGGGCTTCGACCAGGGCTTCCGCCTCGGTTTTCCCTTTCGGCTTGGATTCGGGATAAAGGTCCCAGTGCATCTTGATGGCGAGATCGGTGTTGGCATAGGCGAACACCGTCGACTTCGCCATGGCGCGGAAAAAGCCGACATAGAGTTCGCGCCGTTTGGCGAGATCGGAGCGGCGCACCGCGTAACCGTTGCCGAACAGTTTCTTCATGCCCGGCGAATTCGGCAGGTGGCGCAGCGGGAAACCGGCGATCTCGATACGGGCAAAGCTGCCGTCCCAGAACGCCATGGCATCGACGCGGCCGCGATAGACCGCCTCGCCGGCCGGGCCGCCCTCGCCGACCGACACCCATTCGACGTCCTTGTCCGGATTGATGCCGATTTCGCGGAACATGGCGCGGGCGCCGAAATATCCGGTGTCACCCTGGTTACGGATGCCGACGGTCTTGCCCTTGAGCTCGGCGAGCGACTTGATCGGCGAGTCCGGCTTGACCGCGACCGACCAATGCGGCTGGCGCAGCCAGATATAGGGGAAGATGACATCGATATCGGGATTCTTCGCATAGACCGGCAAGAACACCGTCGGGGAAATGGCCGAGGTCTCGACATTGGCCGTGGCGATCATCTGCAACGTCTGGCCGGAGCCGGACATGTTGATGATCTCCATTTTGCAGCCTTCTTCCTCGTAATATTTGAGCTTCGGGTGTTGGCCCATGGTGAGGAAGGCGAGCTGCGGATCGATGATGCCGGCGGCGTTGCCGAGACGGACAATCTGTATCGATTGGCTGCGCGCGATGTGCGGCGCCGCCACCAAGCTGGCGGCGGTCGAGCCCACGAGCGTATTAAATTGGCGACGATTGATCATTTGTGCTTACTCCCTGTTTGTCCGTTTCCGCCGCAGCGTGCCTGCCGCGACGGAGCGAGTTCTCCCGCATTACGCCCCCGGCTTGAGTACGTCGGCGATCCAGTCCCACATGAAATGGACGCCGATGGTTACGTTATCGACTTGGCAATGATGGAAGCCGCCTTCCTCGCGGCTGAACACTTTCAAGGTCTTCTGTTTAGAGCCGACGGCGGCGAAACATTTTTCCGCCAGCGATAGCGATATCTGCTCGTCGCCGGCGCCGTGCAGCATTAGGAACGGACATTTCATTTTCTGCACGATGCCGTCGAGGCGAAAGCCTTCGAGTTTCTTCATCGCCGCAGCGCGGTCCGCTACGCCCAGCACCCATGCGAGATGCTCCGGCGGCACCGACAGCGAGAGGATTTTTCCCGAATCCAGATCCTCGAAGCGCTTGCGCCAGATTTCGTGATAGTCCCACTGCGCGCCCCAGGCGACGCAGGCCGCGTAGCGCGGTTCGAGCGAAGCCGCACGCGGCGCGTAATAGCCGCCGAGGCTGAGCGCCATGACGCCGATCCGCTTCGGATCGAATTCGCGACGGCCGGCGAGATAGTCGTAGACCGGCGTCGCGTAGCGTTCGGTTTCGGCGATCAGCGGCAGATTGCGGAAGCGCACACTCTCGCCATTGCCCGGGCCGTCGACGATCAGGCAGCCGATGCCGCGGGCGGCGAGATCGGGAATGCCGTAGCCGTATTGCAACTCCTTGGTGACATCGAAACCGTCGAAGAACACCATCGCCGGCGCCGGCCGGTTGCCGGCCACTTCCGGATCGGGATGCACCAGGAGCGCGGGCAGCGTCGTACCCTCATAGGGGATCTCCACGGACTCGATGCGCGGGCGATGGATGATCGCCGCCGCATCGCGGAACGCCTTCACCGACTTGGCGTAGACGTCCATGCTCCGCTGCGAGCGCGGATGAATGAAGCGCTCGCCGGTCTGGTAGTAGCGCGTCGCACGCATGTAGCAGGATGCGGCAGTGAGCTTGTGGCCTTCCTTTTCCGCTGTGCGTCCGCGCGCCTCGATCTTGTCGCCCATGGCGACCCACTCATCAAACCAGGCATCGTCATCGCCGACGCGGTCGAGCAGCGCGCGGCCAACCCGGTTGACTTCGTCAATCTCGACACCGGTCCACGGCGCGCCGCCCAGACAGATGAGCAAACCCATCGACCAGCGGTAATTCGTCGGAAAGTAGAGAAAGGCAGGATCGTCTTTGCGGCTATTCATTGCATTCCCCGTCACACTTTCTTGATCACGTCCCCGTCAGCCGCTGCTCTTCACCGGACCAGAACAATACGCGGCGCTCGACCATGCGCAGCGCCTTGTGGATGACGATGCCGACCAGGGCGAGGATGATGAATACCGAGAACGTGCCGGAAATATCCATCTGCGCGTTCATGGACAGGATCAGCGTGCCAAGCCCGCGCTGCGCGCCGACGAACTCGCCGACCACCGCACCGACCACGGCGAACACCGCGGCCATGTCGAGGCCGGCGAAGATGTAAGGCATCGCGCTCGGCAGGCGCACCTTCCAGAAGATCTGCCACGGGTTGGCGCCGAGCGCCTGCATCAACTCCAGCCGCTCCGGATCGACCGCCTTGAAGCCGGCCATGCTATTGATCAGCAGGGGGAAAAACGTCAGCAAACAGGTGATCACCACCTTCGACGTCAATCCGAACCCGAACCACAGCACGATGATCGGCGCCAGGGCGATTTTCGGCAGGCTCTGGATCGCAACCAGATAAATCCGCAGCGTCGCTTCGAGAATGCGGAACTGCGAGATGATGGTGCCGAGCAAAAGGCCGAAGGCGCTGCCGATGAAGAAATCCGAGCAGCACTTCCGCCACGGTGACGCCGGTGTGCAGCCAGTAGCCGCCGCGATCGAACAGACCGGCATCGAGCCCGCGCCACAACGCCATGCCGATCGCGCTCGGCGTCGGCAACACATAGTTCGGCACTTCGAAGTAAGGCACGCCCCATTCCCACACGACGAGAATGACAACCAGCAGGACCGGGGCGAGGATCAGCTCCGGCCGCGTGCGGATCAGAATGCGGAAATCGCTCGGCGGCGCCACCGGCGCTTCCGCAGGCAGGCCTTCGTTGACGATATCGGTCATGTGATTCCTCCACCGACCGCGGGCGTCTCGCCATCGCGGTGACCATAGAGAAGCCTGCGGATTTCGCTGGTGAGCTTGCCGAACAGCGGCTCGCCCATGACATCGAGGCCGCGCGGCCGCGGCATCGGCACCTCGACCACGCGGGCGATACGGCCAGGCCGCGGCGTCATGACGATGACGCGGTCGCCGAGAAACACCGCCTCCGGAATGCTGTGGGTGATCAGCACGACGGTTTTGCCACTCTCACGCCAGATGCGCTGTAGGTCGAGGTTCATTTGCTCGCGCGTCATGGCGTCGAGCGCGCCGAACGGCTCGTCCATCAACAGGATGCTCGGATCGCTCACCAAGGCGCGGCTGATGGCGGCGCGCTGCTGCATGCCACCGGACAACTCCATCGGGTATTTGTTCTCGAACTCGGATAGGCCGACCATCGCCAGCAAGTCGCGGGCGTGGGCGCGCGCCTTGTCGCGCGGAATACCCTGCACCTCGGCCGGCAGCAGCACGTTTTCCATGACGGTGCGCCACGGCAGCAGGATCGGATTCTGGAACACAATACCGATGTCGCGGCGCGGCGCCATGACCGGCGTACCGGCGACGGTGATGCTGCCGGCGCTGGCACGTTGCAGGCCGGCGAGAATCTTCAACAATGTCGTCTTGCCGCAGCCGCTCGGGCCGACAATGCTGACGAATTCCCGCTCGCCTACCGACAACGAAATATTATTGAGCGCGTGAATGCGCTCGTGGCGCACCGTGGTGAATATTTTTTCGACGCGGACAACGTCGATCATCGCCGATGGACGCGCCACGGCCGTCTGCGCGGTCGTCGAACGGCCAATGGCCTCGACACTCATCGCGGTCCTCCCCCGGACACTTTTTCATTTTTGGGTCGCACGAATTGGTCCATGCGCCGATATCCAACAGTAAGCCGAAAAACCGCGAGGCTTTCAAGCCAATCCGGAGCGCGCGGGTCAATTCGCGCTCCGGTCATGTTGCAACTGCTGCTGCTGCTGCTGCTGGCGCGCTATTGCGGTGAATTCCGCGTCATTCCCGACGATTGCACGCGCCGCGCGCACCGCGGAACAACACCACGCGGCCGATGTGGCGTCAGGCCAGCCACGCCGGCGGCGTGCCGCCACCGGCAGCTAACGCTAGCACCGCGCCGCGCGCGCCAATGCCGGGACCTTCGCGCTGGAAGTTAGTGCAATAGGAAAACGACATGTTGCGGTCGCGGTCGCACCAGGCGAACGCGCCTCCGGTGCCGGAGTGGCCATAGGCCGCCATGTTCACGCCCATCGGCAATGTGTTCGGCTCGTTGTGCATGAAGCCGAAGCCCATGCGCAGGAAGCGTTTGGTCATGATGCAGTCGCGCTCCCACACCAGCCAGCGCGTGCGCTCGACCGCGGAAGGGCTGAGAATACGCGCGCCGTCGAGCGTGCCGTCCCCCGCCAGCATGGCGTAGATGCGCGCCATCGCCCGCGCATTGCCGTGGCCGCCGAATGACGGCACCTCGATCTCGCGGATCTCACGGCTGTTCTGGAAGTAGCCGGTGTTCGGCGCCGACTTGAAGGCGCGCCCGAGCGGCGATGTCGGATCGGCGGCGACCAGGAAGAAAGCGTTCTTCGGGTTCTGGTGCATGTCGCTGACGCGGGCGATTTCATCGGGTCGCAGGCCGATCTGATAGTCGGCGCCGAGCTTTTCGGTCACTTCCTTGCGCAGGAAGCTGCCGACGGTTTCGCCGGTGACGCGGCGCAGCACTTCGCCGAGCAAATAGCCAATATTGATCGAGTTATATGCGCCATAGGTGCCGGGCGCCCAAGCCGGCTCCTGCTTCTCCAGCGCCTTGATGTGTTGTTCCCAGTGATACCAGGAGCCCGGCGTGGTGTGGTCGCAGAAGATCACGCCATCGGTATGCGAGAGGATATGGCGGACGAGGACGCCTTGTTTGCCGGCTTGCGCGAATTCCGGCCAATAGTCCGCAACCGGCGCATCGAAGTCGACTTTGCCGCGATCGATCAGGATGTGCATGCACAATGATGTCATGCTCTTGGCGATCGAGTTCATGATAACGATGGTGTCTTCCTGCCACGGCTCGGTCTTGGCGACGTCCTTGTGGCCGCCCCACAGGTCGACGACCTTCTTGCCGTCTTTGTAGACGCAGACGGCCGCGCCGATTTCACCGCGGCGCTTGAAATTGTCCGCGAATGCTTCGCGAACCGACGCGAATGCAGGATCGCAGGAGCCGTTGATCAGCAACTGCGTGTCAACCATTGTGTCTGTCATTGTTCTTTCCATCCCGGAACCGGTGGCGGCATTATTGCGCAAGTCACAGCGGCGCGCTACGCCGCCGACGCGCTATCGAATTTCGTCTCGCCGATCGCAAGGATGCGTGCAGTCTTTACGTATTGCAACGACAAGCTGCCATATCGCGGCGCGAGCGGATTGGCGGCGAACTGTTTCGCAACCGCGGTTTTCCTCTGGCGCCTCATTCGCGCACGCATGCTATGCTTCGGCAAAACATAAAGCATGGCGCCAAGGGGGAGACACAATGACTCAGAGTGCCCAAGTCGAGTCCCGCACGGAGATACGGGACGGCATGAAGATCACGTGGCACGAGGGCATCGAGGCAAGCGACGGTCTCGTGTTGCGCGCCGACGTCTTCCGCCCGATCGCGGACGGCCGCTATCCGGTGATCCTCACCTACGGCGTCTATGCCAAGGGACTGTCCTATCAGGAAGGCTATCCGCAACAGTGGAACAAGATGGTCGAAGATCATCCGGAGATACTGGAAGGGTCGACCAACAAGTACCAAAATTGGGAGGTCACGGATCCTGAGCGTTGGGTACCGGATGGCTATGTGGTGATCCGCGTCGATTCGCGTGGCGCCGGCTGGTCGCCGGGCGTGATGAACTGCAATTCACCGCGCGAGATCGAGGACCTGTACGAGTGCATCGAATGGGCCGGTACCCAGCCGTGGAGCAACGGCAAAGTCGGCATGCTCGGAATCTCCTACTATGCCAGCAACCAGTGGCGTGTTGCCGCCAAGCACCCGCCGCACCTGGCGGCTATCATTCCGTGGGAAGGGCAGAACGATCGCTACCGCGATTCCGGCTACCACGGCGGCATTCTCAGTCAGTTTCAGGAGCTCTGGGCAAAGCACCAGGTGGTCAATATCCAATACGGCAAAGGCGAGCACGCCAAGAAAAACCCCAATACAGGCGAATCAGTAGCGGGTCCGGTCACGTTGTCCGAGGACGAACTCGCCCGCAATCGCATCAATCCATACGACGCACTCAAGCAACATCCACTCTACGACGAATGGCATCGCGGCAATACCACCGACCTGTCAAAGGTCGAGGTGCCGTTCCTGTCCTGCGCCAATTGGGGCGGGCAAGGCATTCACCCGCGTGGAAATTTCAATGCCTTCATCGAGGGGGCGTCGAAGCAGAAGTGGCTCGAAGTTCACGGCGACTCTCACTGGGCGCTATTCTCGTCGGGTTACGGCCTGGCACTGCAGAAACGCTTCTTCGACCACTTCCTCAAAGGCATCGCCAACGGGTGGGAAACGACTCCGGCGGTGACTCTCAACGTCCGCCATCCGGGGGAAAAATTCGTCCTGCGACATGAGAATGAGTGGCCGCTCGCACGCACGCAATGGACCAAGTTCTACCTCGATGCCGCAAACAAGACGCTCAGTCGCACGCCGGTCGAAACCCAAGCCAAGATCGAATATGACGCGCTTGGCGACGGCGTGACTTTCTGGCTGCCGCCATTGGAACACGATACCGAAATCACCGGGCCGATGGCGGCCAAACTGTTCGTCTCGTCGTCAACGATAGACGCCGACCTGTTCCTGGTCGTCCGCGTGTTCGACCCGCAGGGCAAGGAGCTCACCTTCATGGGCTCCACCGATCCGAACACGCCGATCGCAAACGGCTGGCTCAGAGTTTCTCACCGGGCGCTTGATCGGACCAAGAGTACGCCGTACAGGCCCTATCATCCGCACGACAAGGTGGAACCGCTAACGCCGGGCGAAGTCTACGAAGCCGACGTCGAGATCGTATCGAGCTGCATCGTGGTGCCCAAGGGCTGGCGGCTGGCGCTGAGCGTACGCGGCAAGGACTATGAGTATACCGGCGAATTGTCGGACTTCGGCAAGAAGTTCCACTACGCGACCCGCGGCACCGGTGGCATGACCCATAACGACCCCGACAACCGGCCGCCAAACGTATTCGGCGGGAAAGTGTCGCTTCATTCAGGAAGCTTGCAGCAGTCCTATTTGCTCTTGCCGATCATCCCAGCGAAATAGGCGCAAGCGCAATTGCGCGCGCCACTCTTGAGCGCCCATTCACACCTTGGGCGCCTGCGCTTCCGACAACGTCTCGGGCACGTCTGGTTGGGTGGCAACGCCGCCTTATGGCTTCCGTGTACCCCCGGCAGAATGCTAACGTTCACTCGGATCTGGTTGGGTCTGGTTACG
This sequence comes from uncultured Alphaproteobacteria bacterium, assembly GCA_963825015.1. Classification (GTDB taxonomy): domain Bacteria; phylum Pseudomonadota; class Alphaproteobacteria; order Rhizobiales; family Xanthobacteraceae; genus Pseudolabrys. Next base: position 132,120 of record CAWGRN010000009.1, read on the forward strand.
AGCCGATACGACCTCGTCCCCGACCGCCTATGCGCGCCGGCCAATCGAACGATAAGCACCATGCAGCATCACCCGAGGCGATTGCGAACGTGTCAAAGGTAAACACACCGGCTGCCGGAATAAAGTTCTGGCTCGCTTTGGCAGCATGGCTGGTCGCTATCCCCTTTCCATTTCTGGCTGCGCATGAGGGCCACGATCACGCGGCGGCGGCGCCGCCGCAAGCGTTGCAGGCCGCCGATCATCAACGGATCGTTGCGCGAAGCAAATCTTTCGACCTGGTGATGATATCCCAGGGCCACGAGATCACGATCTACCTCGATCGGGCCGACAACAACGAACCGATCGCCGGCGCGGCCGTCATGATCGAAGGCGAAGGCCATACTGCCGCTGCTAAGCAGTCCGATCCGGGCACCTACATTGCCGATGCCGATTGGATCCAAACCGCTGGCGCGCATGTCGTGACCGTTACGGTGACCGCTGGCGACGACCGCGAACAATTCACCGGCACACTCGGCGCTGGCCCGCCTGCCGCCGCCGCACCACAGCACGGCTCCAGTCTATGGGTGCGCGGCGTTGCGCTGGCCGGCCTCGGCTTCGGCATCGCGCTCGTTGCATTCCGCCCGGGGCGGCAACGCTGGGGCGGCATCGCGCTCAGCTTGGCCATGCTGGCCGTGCTGATGGCGAGCACGGCGATGGGTCACGACGCGGAGCCCGCCTCGGCGCCGCCGGCGGGCGGCGCGGCGCCGCATCGTCACGGCAACGGCTCGGTCTTCCTGTCGAAGCCAACACAGCATCTCGTCGGCATCCGCACCGTCATTGCGATTGAGAGCGAAGCGGCGCCCAGTATCGAAATCGCCGGCCGCGTGGTCATCGATCCGAACCGGTCGGGCCGCGCCCAGGCCGTTCGCGACGGCCGTATCGAAGCCGGGCCGCAAGGGTTTCCGCATCTCGGCCAGCCGGTGACGCAAGGGCAGGTCCTGGCCTATCTGATCCCGACGCTGTCCAGCGCCGAAGAGGCGACGCTCAAGCAAACGCTGGCGCAGATCGAGCGCGATATGGCGCTGCTGGTTCCGCGCGCGGACGCCATCGCCACGATCAATCCCAACATGCCGATGGGCGAGGCGACCGCATCGGCGCTGCGAGGAATTGCAGATCCAATCGCAATCCTTGACGCGGCAAAAGGACATCGTCGCCGCCGCGCTCAATCAAAGAATTGAGATCAAGGCGCCGATTGCCGGCGTGATTTCGTCGGCGCTGGTCAATATCGGGCAAGTCGTCGCCGCGCGCGATCCGCTGTTCGAAATCGTCGACCGTACCGCCGCCTGGGTGGAGGGATGGAGCTTCGATCCGGTCCGGCCGGAGAGCATCGCGACCGCAACGGCGCTTACCGAGGACGGACGCACCCTGCATCTCGGCTTTGTCGGCCGCGGGCCGATGCTGCGCCAGCAGGCGACGCCGATCATCTTTCGCATCGCCGACGATGCGTCGAACATCGAATTCGGCACGCCGTTACGCGTGTTTCTCGGCGACACGCACAAGGCCAAGGGCATCGTTCTGCCGGCCGCGGCGATCGAGCGCGGCGCCGGCGCCGTGCCGATCGTCTGGGAACATAGTGCGCCCGAAATCTTCATCGCGCATCCGGTGAAGGTGGTGCCGCTCGATGCCGCACGCGTTATCGTGACCGGCGACGTCAAAGCCGGCATGCATCTCGTCGTTGCCGGCGCCAATTCGATCAGCCAAGTCCGCTAACGGCAATGACCGGCGCCCTCGTCCGCACCAGTCTTCGCCACCGCCTGGCGGTCATGGCGCTTGCGGCCGCGCTGGCCTTGCTCGGGTTACTGGCCGGGGCAAATCTCGACATCGATGTGCTGCCGGACATCAACCGGCCGACCATCACGGTGATGACGGAAACGCCCGGTCTCGCCGCGGAAGAAGTGGAGAGCCTGGTCACGCGGCCGATCGAATTGGCGCTGACCGGCCTGCCGCAGACGCTGCGCGTGCGTTCGAGTTCGGCCGTCGGCCTATCGATCGTGAACATGGAGCTCGACTGGGACGCCAATGTCGTCGCCGCCCGGCAACAGGCCGCGGAACGCCTGACCGGCGTCCGCGATCAACTGCCCTCCGGCGTGGCGCCGCAAATCCAGCCGGTCTCCTCGATCATGGGCGAGATCATGTTAATCGCCGTGACCGCGGACGGACATGCCGACGCAATGGAATTGCGCGCGCTGGCCGACTGGACGTTGCGGCCGCGCCTGGCGGCGATCGCGGGAGTATCGCAGGTCATCGTGATCGGCGGCGAAGTGCGGCAATATCGGGTCGCGCCGCGGCCCGCCTTGATGGCGGGCCTCGACATTTCCGCAGCCGAAATCGAGCGGGCCATCGCGCGTTACGGCGTCAATGCCGGCGGCGGCATCGTCGATCGGGGCGGCACGGAATATGTGATCCGCGCGGTGGTGCCGCCACCGGACCTCAACGCGCTCGCGAACGTGGTCGTGGCGCAACGCGATGCGACGCCGATCCTGTTGCGGCAAGTGGCGCATGTCGGCCTCGCCGCCAAGCCGGCGCGCGGCAGCGCCGGTCTCAACGGCCTGGACGCGGTTATCCTCTCGGTGCAGAAACAGCCGGGCGCGGACACTCTGGCGGTCACCCGCGCGGCCAATGCCGCTCTCGCCGACCTGCAGAAATCGGCGCCGGCGGGCGTGCGGGTCGATCAGGTCATTTTCAAACAAGCCGATTTCATCGTGTCGGCGCTCGACAATGTCGGGCGCGCGCTCGCCGAGTCGATACTGGTCGTGGCTGTCGTTCTCTTCCTCTTCCTCGGCAATATCCGCACCACGCTGATTTCCCTGGTCGCCATCCCGCTTTCGCTGCTCGCCGCCATGCTGGTGTTTCGCGGGCTCGGACTATCGCTCAACACCATGATGCTGGGCGGTCTGGCCATCGCCATGGGCGAACTGGTCGACGACGCCGTCGTCGGCGTCGAAAATGTGTTTCGTCGGCTAAAGGAAAACCGCGCCAGCGCGATGCCGCGACCGGCGCTCGAGGTGATTGCCCGGGCCTCGGAGGAAGTGCGATCGGGCATCCTCTACGCCACGCTTGTCATCATTCTCGTGCTGCTCCCGTTCTTCGCCATTTCCGGTATCGAGGGCCGGCTGCTGGCGCCGCTGGCGCTCGCCTATCTCGCGGCGCTGGTGGCGAGCCTGCTGACCGCCATGACTTTGACGCCGGTTTTGTGCGCGGTGCTGCTTCCGCGCTCGCGGCAACTCGACCGGGCGGAAGCGCCGCTGGCGCGCTTGCTCAAACGCGGCGTTTCACGCCTGCTGCCGTGGACGTTCCGACACACCGGCGTCGTGGTCGGCGGTATCGGTGTCTCGTTTGCCGTCGCGGTCGCTCTGCTCGTCGCCTTGCCGCGCTCGCTGATGCCGTCGTTCAACGAGGGTTCGCTGACTGTCGAGATTTCGGCGCTGCCCGGCATCACTTTGACCGAGTTCGAGCCGTTTAGGCGTGCTGGCGGAACGCCTGCTCGCCGGCGTTCCCGAAATTGCGTCGACCGGGCGGCGCACCGGCCGCGCCGAGCTCGATGAGCATTCGCAAGCCGTACAGACCACCGAAATCGACGTGGCGCTGAAACCATCCGGCCGATCCCGCGCCGAGATCGTGCGCGACATCCGCCGTCGAATGGCTGTACTGCCAGTCGCCCTCAATATCGGGCAGCCGATATCCCATCGCATCGATCATCTGTTGTCCGGCGTGCGCGCCGAGATCGTGATGAAGGTGTTTGGCGAGGACCTCGATACATCGGCAGTCATCGCCGAGAAGCTGCGCAACGATCTATCGGGTATCGCCGGTCTAGCGGATCTCCAGGTCGAGCGGCGGGCGCGTGTTCCCACCATCGAAGTGCGGCCTGACGACCGGCGCGCCGCGCTGTATGGCGCCACGCCCGCTGCCATCGCCGACACGGTGGCGATTCTTTCCAACGGACGCACATTGTCGCAATTCGTCGAGGGCGCGCGGCGGACCGATGTCGCCTTGCGGCTGGACGACAAGGACCGCGGCGCGCTCGGCCATCTGCTGGTGGAAACGCCGGGCGGGCGCATCCCTCTCGGCATGATCGCACATGTCGCGGAGGCCGAGGGCTTGAGCCAGATCGACCGCGAAAATGGCCGGCGGCGGATCGCGGTCTTTGCCAATATCGAGGGCGCCAATGCGGCCGGCGCGATAGACGCCATTCGCGGCGTCATTGCGCGGCAAACCCTGCCGCCGGACTACTCGATCACGCTCGAGGGCACCTTCGCCGGCCAGGAACAGGCGATGTTGCGCATTCTGGCCTTGGGCATCTTGTCGCTCGCGGCAATCTTTCTTGTGCTTTTTGCCCGCTACCGCTCAAGCGCACTGGCCCTGATCGTGATGAGCAATGTGCCCTTGTCGTTGATCGGCGGGGTCGTCGCACTGACCATCGCCAACGTGCCGCTGTCGCTGGCCGCGGCAGTCGGCTTCGTCACCCTCGCCGGCATCAGCGTGCGCAACGGAATCTTGAAGGTCAGCCATTATCTCAACCTTGCGTTGTCGGAAAACGTGCCCTTCGGCGATGCCCTGATCTTGCGCGGCAGCCTCGAACGGCTGACGCCGGTCGCCATGACGGCAGCGGCGGCGAGCTTTGCCCTACTCCCGCTGCTTGCCCAAGCCGATGCGGCGGGCAAGGAAATCCTTTACCCGGTCGCGGTCGTCGTGTTCGGCGGGCTGATCGGCGCGACACTCATCGACACGGTGCTGACCCCCCTGCTTTTCCGCCGCTTTGGCGAACGCCCGTTAAGCCGCCTGATGCAGGCGCGCAACCGGGAGGATGCCTCAACCAGCCTGTGACGACCGGCGCCGAGCCGGCCGGCATAACAAAGTCTATGGTCGACAGCAGCGAATTGTGTAAGCTTCTTGAACCCGCGCTCCGGCCATAAAAACCGAGAGCGCGGAAAACAAATCAATGGCGAGGGGTCCACCCCTCCCACGGGGGAGAAACGTTCCATGAAAATGCGCTCATTAGGAGCCGCTTTAGTGCTCGCCGCCTGGGCATGCTCTGCGCACGCCCAGACCGCCGATACCGTCCTGATCAACGGCAAGATCATCACGCTCGACGGCAAATCCTCTGTCGTCCAGGCACTCGGCCTTCAGGGTGATAAGATCCTGATCACCGGCTCCAACGAGGACGTGCGCAAGCACGCCGACGCCAAAGCCAAGGTGATCGATCTCGGCGGCCGCACTGTCATCCCGGGCATGACGGATTCGCACATTCACGCACTTCGCGCCGGATTGACCTACAGCACCGAGGTGAGCTGGATCGGCGTTCCGAGCCTCGCGCAGGGTCTGAACCTGATCCGCGAAGCCGCGCGCAATTCTCGCCCCGGCACCTGGATCAAGGTCGGCGGCGGCTGGACCGATATGCAATTCCAGGAAAAGCGTGGACCGACGGTCGAAGAAATCAGCGCCGCCGCGCCGGGCTATCCGGTATATGTGCAGCGCCTCTACAACACCGCCTGGGTTTCGCCAGAGGGCATCAAGGCGATGAAGCTGACGCCGGACACGGTCATTCCCGCCGGCAAGGCGGAGAAGGACGCCAACGGCAATCTTACCGGCGTGTTCACCGGCGGCAACGCAGCCTACAACTTCCTCGTCGCCAAGACGTCCTCGCCCGACTTCATGCAGCAGGTCGAAGGCACCAAGAGGTATTTCCGCGAACTCAACCGCCTCGGCCTCACCGGCGTCAACGACGTTACCGGCGGCGGCATGCATCCGGTGCATTACAAGCCGGTGCAGTATTTGTGGCGCCAGCACGCCATGACGATGCGCGTCGCCTTCCACTTCCAGTCCAACGCGCGCGGGCATGAGCTCGAGAACTTCAAGGATTATGCGCAATTCTCGCCGCAAGGTTTCGGCGACGACATGCTGCATTTCGCCGGCATCGGCGAATCAGTGACGCAAGGCATGTATGACGGCAGCACCGTCGGTCTGATCTTCAACCCGACAGATAAGGACCGCGAAGAGTTCTATGTTGCTGCCAAGTGGGCCGCCGAAAACGGGCTGACGGTTCATCAGCACGCCGCCACCGATCACGCCGCCTCGCTGATCCTCGACATCTTCGAACGGATCAACAAGGAAACGCCGATCACGTCGCTGCGCTGGCAAATCACCCATATCGAGAATGCCACTGACAAGACGCTCGAGCGCATGAAGGCGCTCAACATGGGTTGGAGCGTGCAGGACCGGCTGCTCTATGCCGGCCCGATCTTCCTCAAAGTGCTGGGCCCGACGGCGGCCTTGCGCGCGCCGCCGATCCAGAGCGGCCTGAAGATGGGCTTGAAGGTCGCAGCCGGCACCAACTCCGACCAGGTCGCGCCCTATAATCCCTTCGTCAGCCTGCAATGGCTGTTGGACGGCAAAGCGATCGATGGCACGCAGATGCGCGGGCCAGAGCAATCACCGAGCCGTGAAGAAGCGCTGCGCATGTATACGATCAACGCCGCGTGGTTCTCATTCGACGAGAAGAAGCGCGGTTCGCTCGAGCCCGGCAAATACGCCGATCTCGCGGTGCTGACCGACGACTACATGACCGTGCCGGTGGAAAAGGTCGGCAAGTTGCACTCGCTGTTGACGATGCTCGGCGGACACCCGGTTTATGCCGAGGGTCCGTTCGCTTCGCTCGCCGCCACGAACTGAGCGTCGGCGATTGAAAATGGGCTGCCCGCCGTCGCTGGCGGGCAGGGGCTGCAATGGCAACTACCGAAATCGAGTCATTCTTAGAGCGCTCCGCCAAGAACCGGGCGTGAACCGCATCCGAAGACCAGACCATTTGGGTGGAATCATCGGATTCGCCACTCAAGCATTGCTGACAAAACTGGGCTCAACTGTCGATCCGAATTTTAGATTTACATCAAACGGTGAATGATATTTCTTCTGTTCACCCTCACGCTAAGCCGCCCGTCGTGTCGTCAAACAACTCGTCGACGCTATAGCGCTTCGGGATCAGCTTCTGATCATAGGCGATATCGATGATCGCTTCGAGCGAGGGACGATTTGCATCAACGCCGAATTTCAACTGCGCGGCGTTCTTGCTGCCGCCGGCGGCCGCGATATCCCGGGCTTCCTTGAACATCCGGAACACGTCGCGCACGACGTCCGGTCGCGTCGCCGATAGTTCGCTGCGGATCACCAGCATGTGGTTGATCGGATCGCCGTGCTTCTCGGCCCAGGCACGGGCCGCGGCTTCACTATCCGGGATGAGCATTTTCAACCGCGGATCGGGCAGCTTGTCTCCCACCACGGCGGCATCGAGCTCACCGTCGAGCAACATCTGCGCCATGTCCTTGCCCACGGTCGCACGTTCCATGGTCGAGGGATCGGTATATTCGGCGACATGCGGGTCTTCGAATGTGACCCAATGGACCTTGTCGAGGTCCAAACCGTATTGCTCTTTCAGGATGCCGCGCACCCAAACGCCGGTCGTCACGCTATAGGCGCGGACGCCGACGCGCTTTCCGGCGAGGCTGCCGGGCGTCAGTTCGCCGCGCTCCGGATTATAGGCGAGCGTGTGGTGCTGGCTGCGCGCCACCACCAGCGCCGGCATCAGCACATAGGGCTTTCCATAAGCCTTAGCCTGCAGGAACGTCACAATCGCGAGTTCGCCGAGGTCGAACTTATGTTCGCGAACCAACGGTTTGAATCCCTTGTTCGCCACCTTGATGTCGGCGAACTCGAATTCAACGAGATCGGATTTAACTTCACCCTGCTTAATTGGCAGTGTATTCGGATAGCTCCCGAGAAGCGTGAAGAGCTTCACTTTGCCGGACGTTGCCATTGCTGGACCTTTGCTGAAGTTTTAAGAAAAACCGGAGCTGGCGCTTACGCCGACAGACCAACCGCCTTCAGACGCCCTTGCAGGCGTGGATAGACGCGCAGCGCATTGCCAGCGAATATCTTCGACTTGTCCGCCTCGGTAAGCCAGGACACCTTGTCAACATATTTCTTGGTATCGTCAAACTCGTGTCCGGTCATTGGGTCGATACCGCGAACAGCACCCACCATTTCAGAAGCAAACAGGATGTTCTCGATCGGGACCACCTTGGTCAGCAACTCGATACCCGGCGTGTGATATACGCAGGTGTCGAAGAAGACGTTCTTCATCAGATGCTCGGTCAATTCCGGCTTGCCGTTGTTGAGCGCAAGTCCGCGATAACGGCCCCAGTGATAGGGCACCGCGCCGCCGCCGTGCGGTATGATGAACTTCAGCGTCGGGAAGTCCTTGAACAGGTCGGACAGAATCAACTGCATGAAAGCGGTGGTGTCGCCATTGATGTAATGCGCGCCGGTGGTGTGGACGCAGGCATTGCACGACGCGCTGACATGGATCATCGCCGGCACGTCCAGCTCGACCATCTTTTCGTAGACCGGATACCACCACCGATCGGCGAGCGACTTGGTCTGCCAGAAGCCGCCCGATGGATCGGGGTTCAGATTGCAGCCGACGAACCCGTATTGGGTTACGCAGCGATCGAGTTCCTCAATGCAATTCTCCGGCGAGACGCCGGGCGATTGCGGCAACTGGCAGACGCCGATGAAGTTGCGCGGATAGAGAGTGCAGACGCGATGGATCAGGTCATTGCACAGCCGCGTCCATTCCATGCTGGTGCGTGCGTCGCCGATATGATGGCCCATGCCGGCCGCGCGCGGCGAAAAAATCGTCAGATCTGTGCCGCGCTCGCGCTGAAACTTAAGCTGCGCCCCCTCGAGGCTCTCACGAATCTGATCGTCGGTGATCTTGAGGTCCCACGGCGCCAGGTGCTCGTGCTTGTTCGCCGCCTCGGTCTGCTTTTTGCGGAAATCGTGAAGCTGTTGCGGCTCGGTGGTGTAGTGTCCGTGACAGTCGATGATCATGGTGTTAGTCCTGGTCAAGGCGTTGAATATCGAAAGCGTTAGGCGCTAGCCGCCAAAAATGTCGCGGGTTTCGGCAAACATCTCATCGACCGAAATGCGGCTTGGGATAAGTTTCTGTTGGTATGCGTATTCGGCGATCAGCGCCAGGCTCGGCCGGTTGGCCTCAATGCCGAACGGAATGGGGTCGGGACTGGCGGGCGTCCCGGCGAGGCGTTTGCCTTCCAGCAGCAGCCGGTAGACCTCGCGCGCCGTGTCCGGGTCGGCCGTCACGTCGCCGGTCCGCATGACCACGAGATGGTTGATCGGGACGGTCTTGTGCTTGGCGTACCACCGCTGGGCTTCGGCTTGCGGATCGCCGAACAGCGATTTCACGCGCGGATCGTTCGACAACTCGCCGAGCACGGCGTCAAGGTCGCCGTCCAACAGCATCGGCACGATTTTCTTTCCCGCCGGCGCGCGCTGGGTCGTGTCCTTGTATTCCGCCACATGCGGATCTTCGAAGGTCACCCACTCGATGCTGTCGAGATCGACCCCATAGTCGTTGGCGAGAATGCCGCGAATCCAGGCGCCGGTGGTGGTGGTGAAGGATCGAATGCCGACCCGCTTGCCGTTGAGATCGGACGGCCGCATCGTTCCCTTCGATGCATTGTAGATGGCGTAAGGGTGCTGGAAACGCCCGATCATGGCCGCCGGCAGCAGCGCGAGCGGTTTGCCGTGCGCCTTGGCGATCAGATAGGTGACGACCGCCATTTCCGAGACATCGTAGCGATCCTCGCGGATCATGCCCTTGAAGCCGTCCCACACCGGAACGATCTCGGTGAAGGCAAAGTCGATCTGGTCCGACTTCACCGCGCCGGATTTCAGCGGCGCGGTGTGCGGATAGGTCCCGATAAGCGTCGTCAGCTTCTTGCTGCCGGGCATCGGTGGCGTTCAATCCTTCAGGCTGGGATAGAGCGACTGCGCGGTCTTGCCGAAGATCCAGTCCTGGTCGCTGGCCTTGGCAAAGGAGAACGCTTTCCGGGCGGCACCAAGGATCTCCTTCAACGTCCCGACAGAATTCGGGAAATTGGAGCCCCAGCCGATGCGCTCGGCACCGAAGGTATCGATCATCTTGCCGAAGAACGTTTCCGGCGTTCCCTTGCCCCAGTTCTTCGGGGTGACGTTGATCGGCGTGATCTTGAGGTAGACCTGTTTGTACTTGGCCAGCGCCAGGAAGTCGGCAGCGCCGGCATAGGGAGGGCCTTCCGCGAACGGCGCGCGCGACAGGTGATCGAGAATGATCGTCACCTTCGGAAACTTATCCATGATGCCGCGCAGCAGCGGGATGCCTTCCTGCGTCATCTGCACACAGACCGGAATGTTCTTGGCCGCCGCGTGCTCCCAGAAAGGGTAAGTCTTCGGATCGGCGAACCAGGTTGCCTGGCCCGGCAGGGTGCTGCCGGTGGTGAACAGACGCATGCCGGTGGCCCCGCGGGCAAGCCAGTAGTCGAAGGTCTTCACCGCGTCCGGCGCCAGCGTGTCGATCGAGCACACGCCGGTGAAGCGCGTCGGTACGGCCTTTACGGCGTCGGCAACGTAGCTGTTGTCGTAGCCGTAGGCCGTCGAAGAATGCACGATCGCCGCCTTGGCGACGCCGGCATCGTCCATCGCGCGGAGCAGATCGTCATAGGTGGTCGGACGCTCGGTCGACCAGGTCGACTGGGTGCCGCCGAGCGGATCGAGCGGATACTTCTTGGTGTCCGGCGAGACGATGTGCGGGTGGATATCGATAACGGATGACATGGCTGGCGCTCTCTTGAGGTCGGAATAAAGATTTACGGATCGATGTCGATGAAGACCTGATCGAGCTGCGGCCGCGCCGGGATCAGCTTCTGCTGCAGCGCATAGGTCACCAGGGCATCGATGCTTGGGCGGTTTGCCGCCATGCCGTAGGGCAGCGGGTCGCTCATCAACGAGAAGAACTTCCGATAACGGATGTCCTCGGGGCTGTCGCCGCGGCCGAGCTTGAGGCCCTCTAGATATGGCTTCTTCGCCGTGGTGAACGCGTCCATCAATGAACGTGCAAGCCACGGGTAGCGTTTGATGTGTTCGTCCTTCACCACGATCAGGCCGTGGATCGGATAGATCCCGGTACGGCGGAACCAGTCGGCTTCAACCTGCTCCACGTCGGCGATGAGCTCCGGATAAGTGCCCGCGGCCACGCCGGTCGGCGCGTTCATGTCCCAATTTCCGATCGGCGGACCGGCGCGACCGACGCCGGCCGGACCTGTGAAGCCCGCCTGGATCTCGCCGGACGCCATCATGCTCTGCAGAGATTTGCCCTCCGGCGCATGAACGACGTTCGGCGGCAGCTTCAGCGAGGTGACGTGCTCCTCGTCGTCGACGACCCAGGTCACCTTGGACGAATCAAGGCCGTATTCGTTGACGAAGATGCCGCGCGTCCACACCCCGGTCGTCACCGAATAGGCGCGAACGCCGACGCTCTTGCCCTCGAGATCCTTGGGCTGCCTGATATTGGCGTCGGGCCGCACGATGAAGCCGCCGTGATGAAAGCGGCGCATGACGAAGATCGGCAGCGCGATATAGGGCGCTCCCAAGGCGCGCGCGATCATGTAGGTGGTCGGCGCCATTTCGCAGATATCGAACTCGACGTCGCGCACCATGCGCCGGAACGCCTGGATGATCGGCCTCACCTCGATCATGTCGGCATCGACGCCTTCGATCGGGATGCTGCCGTCCTTGACGGCGGCGGTGTGGCCATAGGTGCCGATGGCGATCTTCAGCCGCGGGCGATCGGCGCCGGTCGGCACTTTCATCGTCTTTTCTTGCACGTTCACAACAGGACCTTTCTCTGGCGTCGCACTATTTCTTGGGAATGCCGGCCTTCTCGATGACAACGGCCCATCTTTTTATCTCGCTCCTCATGCGCTCGCCGAGTTGTTCGGGCGTGCCGAGCATCGGTTCCATTCCGAGATCGGCCATTCGCGCTTTAATGTCCGGCATTTTCAGCACGATGTTGACTTCTTCATTCAGCTTTTTGACGATCGCCGGCGGAATCCCGACTCGGGCCTGCAATGCATTCCAGCTTGTGACCAGGTACTCGGGGTAGCCGCTATCCTTCACCGTCGGCACACCCGGCAACTCCGCGTTCGGTTTATCGCCGCCGGTGGCGATGATCTTGATCTGCTTTCCGGCGATGCTCGGGCGGAACGCCGCCAGGTAATCGAAGCCGACATCGATATCGCCGCGAATGATCGCCGTCACCAGTTCAGGCGTAGTTTTGAAGGTGATGATGGTCGCATCCACTCCGGTGAGCAGCTTGAACAATTCGGCCGAAAGGTTCTGCGTGCTGCCGGGCGCAACGGTGCCGAGGTTCAGCTTGCCAGGATGTGCTTTCCCGTAAGCGACCAGTTTTTGCACCGAGTCATGCGGCGAGTCCGCCTTGGCCGCAAGCAGCATGTCGAACTGTGCCAGGAATGTGACCGGCACGAAATCTTTCACGATGCTGTAGGGCAGATCCTTGAACAGGGTCTGGCTGATCGCGGTGCCGTTGCCGGCGAGGTAAAGCGTGTAGCCGTCGGCGGGATACGACAGCGCGGATTTCGCTGCGATAATTCCGCCGGCGCCGGGCCGGTTATCGACAAAAAAGTTCTGCCCCAACCGCTCGCTGAGCTTTTGCGCGACGAGGCGCATCGTGACGTCGGCGACGCCGCCCGGACCAAACGGCAGGATGACGCGGACAGGCTTGTCCGGATAGCCTGATTGCGCGAGCGAGATACTCGCACCCGCGGCGAGCGCCAAAACAACGACCGCAACCGAAAGAATTGCACGCGCGCGTGCGCTGAAACTCCTCATTGCTTCCTCCTGCGGCTTTTGCTTCCGGCGGTGGCCGGGGATCTTGACGATCATCATGCCGCTGGCCGGATAGAGCGAAAATGGACGCCCTAAGTCCATTCCGAATAGGCTCACGTTTTGATATCCAAAACGTCATGAACGAGGCAGGATAGGCCGCAGGTTGCGATAACTGCACGGTTTTGGCCTTGTGACGCTCATATCTGGAAAATATCCATGATCGATTTTCGGTTATTGCGGCACTTCTGGTACTTCCTGGCGGTCGCCGAAGAGCGGCATTTCGGCAAGGCCGCAAAACGCCTGGGAATGTCGCAACCGCCCCTCAGCCAGCAGATTCAGGTGCTCGAGCAGTCCCTGGGCTTAAAGTTGTTCGAGCGCTCGCGGCATGGCGTGCGATTGACCAAGGAAGGCGCCGAGATCATGGGCCCGGTGCAGCGATTCATGGAACATGCACAGCGGCTGCAGCTGGAGGTTTTGGATGCGCGCCAGGGTCGCGACACGTCGGTAACCATCGGCGCCGTCAACGCAGCGCTTTTCGACATCATGCCGCGGTTGACGCGGATCGCGAAGCAACGCTACCCGCATTTGTCGCTGTCGGTTTCGGAAATGGATAGCGCCAGAGCGCTTTCCGCGTTGCAAAATGGCGAGATCGATATCGCCTTGGCGCGCTTCGATCAGCCGCTCAGAGCGTTGGAAATTCGACCGATCGTCAAGGATCAGCTTGTTGTCGTCCTTCCGATTGACCACCGGCTCACTAAGGTTGATCGCGTGGCACTGAACGAGCTTGCGGACGAGAATCTGGTTATGTCGCCGCGCCGGCTCAGCCCGAGCTTTTTCGATCAGGTTGTCAGCGCCTGCCGGAACGTCGGTTTTTCGCCGCGCGTCGTCCATGAGGTCCGATCGGTGGTTTCGCAGATCGCTTTCGTCGGTTGCACGGCGACGGTCGGGATGGTGCCAAGCCGCTCGATGCGGTTTGGCGGCAGCGACGTCGTATTCAGACCGCTTGCCGAGACGATCGAGGTGGTGACAATCGCGGCCGCATGGGATCCGACGCGCCGAAAGGATGTCGTGCCGGCGATTGTCGAAATCGCCATCGATCTCGGCACCGAGATGGCAAAAACGACAGTGCCGAAGAATACCGCGAGCCGGCCGGAGCCGGTGCCGTGATCGAGCCGATACGTTTCTCGTATCGACGTATCGCCTAAAAAGTCTTAGACAACCGTCCGGCGGCGGCGACGTAATGCCGCCGCCCGCACCTGCATGGGATTAGCGAGATGACCCCGTATCACGACATCATCGACGAGCTACTGCGCCACGGGACATCGACGTTGTGCGAGGCATCCAAATTGCCCTGCGCGCTCGACTACGCCATCCGTCCGGTTTGGTCCGGCGCCGCGGTTGCAGGGCCTGCGTATCCATTGCGCTGCGCCCCCGGCGACAATCTGGCGATCCATATCGCCGTCGATGCCGCGCCGCCGGGCCATGTCTTGGTGGTTGACGCTTCCGGCTACGTTGCCGGCTATTGGGGCGAAGTGCTGACCGTCGCCGCCGCAGCGCGCGACCTTACCGGCATCATCATCGACGGCGGCTTGCGCGATATCGATGCGCTTGAGCGGCGCAAGTTTCCCGCCTTCGCCCGCGGCATCGGAATGCGCGGCACGGTGAAATTCCATGCGCCTTCCGTCGGCGAGCCGATTGTCATCGCCGGTGTAGCCATCGCGCTCGGCGACCTTGTTGTTGGCGATACCGACGGCGTCCTCTCGATCCCGCAGGCCGAGGTTGCGCGCACGCTCGCAGCCGCCCGGCAGCGCACCGAGAAGGAAGCCGTGACCATGAAACGGCTTCAGGCCGGAGAGACGACGCTGGATATGCTTGGCCTAACGCAGCATCGGCTGCAGCCGAAACGCTGAGCACCGACGGCGGCGGATTCCAGGCATGCATGGGCAATTCTGATATCTTTTATGCCGCCCGCGTCACCTATACCTGCACGCAAGCGGACGATTGAGCCGCTGAGGATCAGAGTCGCGCCGACGGAAAGTCGGATGGCGCCTAGACGGCCGACAACGAGTCAAGTGGCAAGTAGCACCGATCCTCATCACCAAAGCCCAAAGGAGGAACATGCCAAATCTCAGCTTTTCCACGATGCGCCGTTCTTTGGCACCGGTGAAAACAATCTTCGCACTGGGCTTACTTGGCGCCGCGCTGGCTCCAGGTCTGGCGACGGCGGAAACCTATCCGTCCAAGCCTGTACGCATTATCGTTCCCTACGGCCCGGGCGGTATTGCCGACGTGACCATGCGGCTCGTCGCCGACCGCCTCAGCAAGAAATTCGGCCAGCAATTCTTCATTGAAAACCGACCGGGAGCGGCCGGCGTCGTCGGCTTGCAGGCCGCTAAGGACGCCCCGGCCGACGGTTACACCCTGACGATGATTGGCGGCGGTCTCACCATCGCCAAGGGACTGTTTAAGCATTTGCCCTACGACATCGAGACGGATTTCACGCCGATCACCACCACGGCATCCTATGGGCTGGTGATCACAACCAAAGCCAACTCCCGGTTCAAGACGATCCAGGACGTCATCGCCGCCGCCAAGGCCAAGCCCGGCTCCCTGAACTTCGGCACGATCAACGCCGGCAGCGCGCAAAATCTTTCGGCGCAATTGTTCCGAATCATGGCCGGTATCGATGTCACCGTCGTTCCGTACAAGACGACGCCGGATCTAGCGAACGCCGTCTTGCGCGGCGACGTCGACGTCGCGTTCGAATATTACGTCGGGTTCCAGTCATCCGTTACCAATGGCCAGATGACGGTTCTGGCTACGACCGGCCGCGAACGCGCGAGCAACCTGCCGAACGTCCCGACCGTGATCGAGGGCGGGCTGAGCGACTACGAGGTCACAAGCTGGAACGGACTCGCTGTCCGAACTGGTGCGCCTGCCGACATCGTCGCGACGCTTAACAGCGCCGTGAACGAAGTACTGATGTCTCCCGAAGTGCAGAGGTTCTCAAACGGCGCTGGCATGGATGCGCATGGCATGGCATCCACCGATTTGAGCAAGCGCATCAAGAGCGACGTCGCCAAATGGCAGCAGGTAATTGACAAGGCCGGTATAGAAAAGCGATAGCCAGTCCGCTTTGGAACGCAGACATTGGGCGAGTAGGCGAACTCGGTTGCCTATCTTCAATGCAGTTAGCGCCACTTGCATTGCGGTAGTGCCGCATAACAGCACTGCCTGGAGGTCATCACCGACACCAACGATCCGAGCCTGAGAGAATAGGCCACCACTAAACCAGCGGTCGTTGTTTGAAAGCCGGACCCGGCCCCGCACCCTGCGCCGCAAAACAATCAACTGATGTCGGAGAACTGCATTCTATGCCTCAAGCCGGCTCTTCGACTTGAATAGTGAGGCCAAGGCGGCCAGGATAAAGTAAAATAGCGCGAACATCGTCCGCTGACGTTAGGTGATCGTATCTATCCCAGTAGCGGCGCCGCACATCGCTAGCGGAACGCTCAAGCCAATCGCCGTAAGCTGGTCGAAACGGCTGCCGCAAGATCCGAAGGTCCCAACAATCTCCGAAACCTATCCGGGAGTAGAAGTCACCGGCTGGTTCGCGATCGTTGCGCCGAAGGGCACGCCAGCCGACGTCGTCAAACAGCTGAACCAAAAATTGGGCACAATCCTCAAGGATCCGGACGTCGTAAAACGGCTTGACGCCCTCGGCTTCTTCACCGAAGACGTCAATACGCCCGAGGCGGCAGAGCTGTTCGAGAAAAACCAATATGAGCTGTGGGGTAAAGTCATCCGCGAGATCGGACTAAGCCCTGAGTGACCGCCAGAAGGTCGCAGTAGGGTCATCATCGATGCAGCGATCTCTCATCCGCAGACACAGGGTAGGATCGATCGCCGGCATCAGACGCTGAAAAACGGCCCCTTGCTGGAAAACTATTATCTACCAGGTGACCTTAAGGCCAGCACTGGCCGGTTCGTCGATCATACAATCATCGGTGCTATGAGCCGAAGCCTCCGATAAAATCACGTCGCTATCTCTCGCAATTTATATGACAACGGACATGCCTATCGCCTTTCACAAGGACGCCTTGTAAATGCCGGCAGCTTCGAAACACCAGACGGCCGCGCCTATCGAAAGCGTCGTGCGGTTGGAACGTGAAGGCCGCGTCGCTCTTATCATCATCGACAATCCGCCGGTCAACGCTGCGTCTTGGGCCGTACGATCGGGCGTCGCGCAAGCGATTGCCACCCTCGCCGCCGACGCTGCGATCGATACTTGCGTGTTGATCGGCGCGCATGACACTTTCGTAGCGGGGGCTGACATCCGCGAATTTGGCAAGCCGCTGGCCGACCCCCAAATGCCCGACGTGATCGCCGCTATTGAGGCGTGCCCCAAGCCCGTTTTGGCGGCAATCGATGGTGCCTGTCTGGGCGGCGGCTTTGAACTGGCGCTCGGCTGCGATGCAAGGATCGCAGCTTTAAAAGCGGTGGTAGGATTGCCGGAGGTGCGGCTCGGCATCATTCCCGGATCTGGCGGCACGCAGCGTCTGCCGCGGCTTGTCGGCGTCAGCGCAGCGATCGAGATGATCACGTCCGGGCGTCATGTGAAGATGCCGGAGGCGTCGCGCCTCGGCATCGTCGACCAGATTGCTGAAGGCGATTTACGCTCTGCCGCCATTGCCTTTGCGCACAGCCTTGACGGCCGCAAGCGTCGACTGCGCGATGTGCCGCTTCCACACGAGCCTGCCGAACGCATCGAGGCGGCGGCCGCGGCGGCGCAGCGGCAGCCCCGTGGACGCCCAATTCGTGAGGCGGTCGATGCGATCCGCGCGACGGAAAACATGCCATTCGAGGCGGCGCTTGCGATGGAGCGCGAGGTATTCCACCGCCTGCGCGCCAGCGAGGGCGCCGCCGCCATGCGGCATCTGTTCTTCGCCGAACGCGCGGCAACAAGATTTCTCGAGTTGAAGGACGTTAAGAGCCAACTCCTGTCGCGCGTCGGCGTCGTCGGCGCAGGCACAATGGGCTCTGGCATCGCGGCAAGCATGCTAGCGGTCGGCTATCCGGTCGTACTCGTCGAGCAGGACGCCGGCGCGCTGCAGGCCGCCATTAGCCGAATTCGTAACATCGAAGCACGCAATGTGTCGAACGGACGAGTTAGCGCCGATAAATCCGAACAACGCCTGGCGCGCCTCCAGCCTGCGACGGATTTATCGGCGCTTGCTGACGTGGACCTCGTAATCGAGGCGGTGTTCGAAGACATGGACGTCAAGCAGAAATTGTTGCGGAAAATTACGCCGACCTTGCCGGCACGGACGATCATCGCTTCGAATACGTCGTATCTCAATCTCGATACATTAGCGGCAGCGAGCGCGCGGCCCGAGAACGTTATCGGCTTGCACTTCTTCGCACCGGCGAATGTGATGCGCCTGCTTGAAGTCGTCAAAGGCGAGAAGACCGCGCCGGATGTGCTGGTAACGGCGCTTGGCCTTGCTCGAAATTTAGACAAGGTCGCGGTAGTTTCCGGCGTTGGCGATGGCTTCATTGGCAACCGAATTTACTCTGCCTACCGCACCCAGTGCGAGTTCATGGTCGAGGAAGGCGCAATGCCGGAACAGGTCGACGCAGCGCTCGAAGCTTTTGGCTTGGCCATGGGCCCCTTCGCGGTCGGCGATCTTTCCGGTCTCGACATTGCATGGCGCAATCGCAACAGGCAGGCCGCTGCCCGCAACCCAGCGCATCGTTATTGTAAGATTGCAGACATGCTGTGCGAAGCCGGACGCCTCGGGCGCAAGACCGGTGCCGGCTGGTACCGCTATCCGGCCGGCGCAAAGAAAGGCGAGCCGGACGAATTCGTCGTGCGCCTTATCGCGGAGGTTTCCGCCGCCGCCGGAATAATGCGCCGGTCATTCACGCCCGAGCAAATCCAGATGCGGGCGCTAGCCGCGATGGTCAATGAAGCGGCATTGGCCCTGGAAGACGGTGTTGCCCGGCTCGCATCGGATATCGATCTCGTTCTCGTGCATGGCTATGGCTTTCCAGCGCAGCGCGGCGGTCCTATGTTTTGGGCGAGCCGTCGTCCGCAGGCCGAAATCGATGCGGCGATCGAGGCCCTCGCCAGCGCTACCGGGCCCGAGTTCCGAAGGGGATGTCTCGACTTAATGCCGAAGTCACCTGAGGCGTAAATAATTGCGAAATTCAGGTTGATTTGAGCGGCCGCAAGCGGCTCGCTAGCGAGCAGTGAGGCCATCCGGCGCAGAATTCCAAAGCGTGTTATGCGGACGCATATTCCGTAACCTGCCATTCGGCGAATACGCCGCTTTTACGCCAAATTCGACTTTCAACATCACGCCATGAAACAGGCAGGATGCCCAGCGGAACTGCGGTTTTTCAACGGCCGTAGCAGTATGCGCGACTGGCGAGCGGCAGAGACCAAGTCTCCTTGCTTTTAAACGTGCAAAAGCCCGCCGTTTGTGGGCCTTTAGGCTGGGGCTAGAGAACTTTCGGGACAAAGTGGACTGCGTGGTGGCGGACGCAGTCGCAGTCGAACGCGTCTCCACTGCCGAATTCCCTGCTAACAGGGAAATAAACAGGGAATTCAGTCAAATCCGCGCACTTCGCGCAATTTTGAAAGCAAACACACGAGCAAATTCAAAGGCTTTCATCCGAATTCCCTACTCAGCGGAACAGGGAATTATTTCTGCGGAGCAGGGAATTCTGGCGGAAGAACAGGGAATTCGAACTGCTAACTCGAATTCATCACCGGATGGTGTTTTCGGTACAGACAGGTACTAGACGAACGCGTTCACGAACTCACTCTCCTCGCAGTTCGGCGGCGGCGGCGAGAACGGCTCGGATGATCTTGTCGTAGCCGGTGCAGCGGCAGAGGTTGCCGGCGAGCCAGTAGCGCGTCTCGGTTTCCGTCGGGTTCGGATTGCGGTCCAGCAGAGCCTTGGCCGCGACCAGCACGCCCGGTGTGCAAAATCCGCACTGGAGCGCCGCATGCTCGAGGAATTTCCGTTGCAGCGGATGCAGATCATGGCCCCGTGCCAAGCCCTCGATCGTCTCGATCGCGTGACCTTCGGCTTCCACCGCAAGCATCAGGCACGAACAGACTAGGCGACCGTCGAGGATCACGCTGCAGGCGCCGCAGTCGCCTGAACTGCATCCCTCCTTGCTTCCGGTCAGATGGAGCTCGTCACGCAGCACATCCAGAAGCGTGAGCTGCGGCTCGCACAGAAACTCGGTGGGCTCGCCGTTGATGATGGTGGATACGTGATGCTTGTTCATCGACGCTCTCCCGCGCGGTCATAGGCGACGACCGCCGCCCGGCGTGCGATTACGCCGACAACCTTGGTCCTGAATTCGATCGTCCCGCGCTTGTCGTCAATCGGCTTACAGGCGCGCCGCGCCGCCTGGTGGAGCGCCGCGAGCGCTGTCTCGTCGAGCGTGCGCCCGATCAGAGCGGCAGCGGCCTCGGGAACCAGGATCGCGGTTGGCGCCACGGCACCCAGCACGACCCTCGCATCGGTGCAGGCACCGCTGAAGTCAAGCGTAACGCTGACCCCGGCGCCGACCACGGCAATATCCATCTCGGTCCGCGGAATGAAGCGGAGGTAGGCGTCCGCCGAGTGTGGCGGCCGCTTGGGCAACTGAAACTCGATGATGAACTCGTCCGCCCCCAGAGAGGTACGCCCCGGACCGGTGGCGATACTCTCCACGGGAACCTCGCGCCGCCCGTTTGCACCTGCGACCACGCAGGTCGCGCGCGCGGCGATCAGCGCTGGGACGCTGTCAGCCGCCGGCGACGCATTGCAGAGATTGCCGGCGAGTGACGCCCGCCCCTGCACCTGGGTCGAGCCGATTAGATTGGCGGCCTCGACCACCCCGGGCCAGACCTGCCGGAGGGCTTCACATTCGCCGATCACTGCACCAGGCGTCGCCGCACCGATTACGAACACGCCATCTCGCTCGTGAATGCCGGAGATACCGGGAATCTTCTTGATATCGACAATCAGGTCCGGCTTGGTTCGGCCGGACCGGAGTTGAACCAGCAGATCGGTGCCACCGGACATTACCTTCGCAACGCCGGAGGCTCCGGCCAAGATACGAATGGCCTCCTCGACCGTCGACGGGGCTATATAACTGAGCATGAGATTGGCGTCTCCCGCATTAGCCAAGCAGGACGCTAGTCCAGCGCCGGCTGGCGGTCTAGGTCGAAGCAAGACTTCGCGACGGCTACGAGCGCATGGCTAATCTGATTGCAGAACGACTTGCATTTGCTCGCAGCCCGCGCGACCCTGCCTCGTAGGCAACCGCAGGGCGGCGATCAGGCGAGGTAGCTGTGAACGATTTAATCTCGCGCGATACAGCAAAACCGTTCAAATGGGTCGGAACCCGGCCGGTTCGTCCGGACGGCGTGCCGAAAGTGACGGGGCTTGCGCAGTTCGGCGCAGACTTGGCGATGCCTGGCATGTTGGTTGGCCGAATTCTGCGCTCACTCCATGCCCATGCGCGCATCCGATCAATCGACACCTCGAAGGCGGCGGCACTGCCCGGCGTCAAGGCGGTGGTGACATCCGCGGACTTCCCCGAGCAGAAGTTTGAGTATGTCGGCCCGGAACGCGTTGCGCTGAATTTCTGGCACATGACGCGCAACATCATGGCGCGCGAGAAAGTGCTCTATGAGGGCCACGCCGTGGCCGCCGTGGCGGCCGTCAGTAAGGCTATCGCGGACGAGGCGCTGTCACTGATCGCAGTCGACTACGAGGTGCTGCCGCACGTCATCGACGTCGACGATGCGATGAAGCCGGATGCGCCCTTGTTGTTTCCCGATATGATCACCCGCGGTATCGAACCGCCGCCGGCGCCGTCCAATATTTCGAAACGAAACGAGTTCAAGCTCGGCGATGTAGACGCCGGCTTCGCGGCCGCCGATGAAATCGTCGAAATGTCGTTCAAGACAGCGCCCGTGCATCAGGCCTATATCGAGCCACAAGGCTGCGTGGCCCGCTTCGACGCCGACGGCCAGGGCGAGATCTGGAGCTCGAGCCAGGGACATTTCGTCGTCCGCGCCTACACCGCAAAGTTGCTCGGCATGAAACTCGGTGACCTGCGCGTTTATCCCGCGGAGATCGGCGGCGCTTTCGGCGGCAAGACCGTGATCTATGTCGAACCTGTGGCCGTCATGCTGGCGCGGAAATCCGGCCATCCCGTGAAGATCGTGATGAGTCGAGAGGATGTGTTCAAAGCCACCGGCCCGACGTCCGGCTCGTCCATGACGGTGAAAATCGGCGTCAAACACGACGGTACGATTGTCGCCGCCGATGGGATCTTTAAGTTGCAGGCCGGCGCATTTCCGGGCTCGCCGTTCATCGGCACATGCATGTGCGCGTTTGCGCCCTACGACATCGCGAACGCCCGCGCTGTCGGTTACGACGTGGTGTGCAACCGCCCGAAGGTTGCGGCCTATCGCGCGCCGGGCTCGCCGATCGGCGCCTTCGCGGTAGAGAGCGTGCTCGATGTTCTGGCTCAGAAGATCGGCATCGACCCGCTAAAATTGCGCCTGAAGAACGCTGCCAAGGCTGGAACCCAGATGCTCTCTGGCGCCAAACTTGCGCACAATGGATATGCCGAGACCATCGAGGCGCTGCTCAGCCATCCGGGCTACAAGGCGCCGCTCGGGAAGAACCAGGGGCGCGGCGTCGCCTCCGGCTATTGGTTCAACGGCGGCGGCGAATCGAGTGCCACCGTTCACGTCAACGAGGACGGCACCGTTGTGGTCGCCACCGGCAGCCCCGATATCGGCGGCTCTCGCGCCTCGATGGCGATCATGGCGGCCGAGACGTTGGGCGTCGACTATGACCAAGTCCGCCCGATCGTCGCCGACACCGCGTCGGTGGGCTATACCCACCTGACCGGCGGTTCCCGCGTAACGTTCGCGACCGGAATTGCCGTAGTCGAGGCTACGAAGATCGTGATCCAGGATATGTGCAAGCGGGCGGCCAAGACCTGGGGCGTCGATCCCGAGGCTGTGGTGTGGGAGAACGGGCATGCCAAGCCTGCGAGCAGCAATGTCGGCGATTTCAAGCCGATGTCGATCAAGGAGATTGCAGGCAAACGTGCGCAGACCGGTGGGCCGATCGTCGCCGCCGCGGGCGTGAATCCCGCCGCCGTCGCCCCCGGCTACGCCACCCAGTTCTGTGACGTCGAGGTCGATTCCGAGACCGGCAAGGTGAAAATTCTGCGCTTCGTCGCGGCCCAGGACGTGGGCCGCGCCATCCACCCGAGCTACGTCGAGGGGCAGATCCAAGGCGGGGTCACGCAAGGCATCGGCTGGGCACTCAATGAGGAGTACATTTACGACGCCCGGGGGCGCCTGGAAAATCCGGGCTTCCTTGACTATCGGATTCCGGTGGCATCCGACCTGCCGATGATTGAGCCGATCCTGGTCGAGGTGCCGAACCCCGACCACCCCTTCGGCGCCAAAGGCGTCGCCGAGGTCAACATTTGTCCGTCGATGGCGGCCATCGCCAACGCGATCGCGCGCGCGGTCGGCCGGCGGCTGACCGAGCTGCCGATGTCGCCGCCGAAAGTGCTCGCCGCGATTGATGCGCACGAGCAGACATAGGGCCAGGGACACGGTGGTTGCGTGTACCGAAAACCTAAATCCGCACATAATGGTGATGAAGGCCGCCAAGGATCGGGCGTGAACTGATGATGCCGGTCCGTTGAACCAGACGAGAGACCGGCGCATCTTTGTCCAATGACCGGTGCGTTCTAATGTCGTTGGGGAGCACGACTTCCAACGCCAGTAGCGACGAAAGCCGGTCCGGTGCCACCGAACAAGCGTCTCAGGTTGGACAATCGTGAGGATCTGCAAAATCGACGGGAACCATCGATATAGCTGGATCAAGAACCAGCGGTCGCTGTTCGTCAGCCGGATCTGGCACGGCACCTTACGTCGCAGAATGATCAACTGATGCCGGAGAACCGCATTCTCTGCGTCAAGTCGAATTCTTCTAATTGAATGGCGAGGCCAAGACGGCCAGGACGAAGCAGAACAATCCGAACATGGTCCACACACGTTAGGTGAATCCTTCGGCCAATCAAAGCGGATAAGGTTTTCGGTACACACACGTCTTGGTAGACTGGCGAGAAGCTCAAAGCTACCAGTGCAGCGCCGCTCCCACGAAGTAAGTCCAATGCTGATGCCGAGCCAGAAAGTGCGCAGCGGCTGCCAGGGCGACAAGGAATTCGTCGACCTGGAGAAGCCGGTCACAGTACGGAGCGCGTAGCCTGCCTGCGCAGGAACCTGGCATGACCGCGGCTGTTATTTTTCCACTTCGCGGACGGAGGTATCTTGACCGTTTGCGGCTGAAGACCGAGGAGTTCGGCGGTTTCTTTTTGGTGGAACAGCGAATTCGGTTTCAGGAACCGAGAATTCTCACGGTCAAATCCAAAATCTTTAGCGAACGAGATTTTCCGGTACACACACGACGCCGCGACTTGAACAAATCAGCGACGAACGTGCCGAACGCATGCAGGATCGCAAACATAGCTTTCAATGATGCGATGATTCTGCCTTACGATAAATCCAGACTGGATAAAATTATCGGAGAGGACAAGTACACAAATCAGCGTTCATTAGACTTGGCGGTCTTGTCTGCGCCAGAATGTGGCGCGCAATGCCTTCTTGTCGATCTTGCCGTTGAACAGCCGCGGCAAGGCGTCGATGAAAGTCGACACTGCGCGGCTTCTTGTAGCTTGCGATACGGCTGCGGCAGTGCGCGATGAGTTCTTCTTCGCTGGCCTGCATCCCTTCGCAAAGCACGACGCAGGCCTTGACCGCCTCGCCCCACTCCGGATCGGGCACGGCGATCACCGCGACCTCGGCCACGGCCGGGTGATGGCGCAGCGCCTCCTCGACTTCCCAGGAATAGATGTTCTCGCCGCCCGAAATGATCATGTCCTTCTTGCGGTCGACGATGAAGAGGAAACCGTCGTCGTCGAGACAGCCGAGGTCGCCGGTGTGCAGCCAGCCGTCACGCAGTGTTTGCGCAGTCGCTGGCCGCAGGATTGTTCCAGTAGCCCTTCATCGTCGCCGGTGTTGATCAGCAGGATTTCGCCGATCTCGCCCGGCTCGACGTCACGGCCGTCCATGTCGACGACGCGTGAGTCCGTTCCGACATAGGGCTGCCCGGCCGACGAAAGCCGCGCCATTTCCCGCGTGTTGCCGGAGAGCTTGTGGTCGTGCGCCTTGAGCGTGGTACCGCCGAGGCACTCGGTCATGCCGTAGACCTGGACGAAATATCGGTCCGAATGGTTCGATCGCACGCCGCAGCAGCGGCACCGGCATCGGCGCGGATGCGTAATGCACGCATTGCAGCGACTCGAGGTCGAATTCAGCGCGATCGGGACGTTCGAGAATGCGATGGACCATGATCGGCGCGACATGCATCGCCGTGATGCGCTCGCGTTGAATCGTGGTCGAGAACAGCGCGCGCATCGAACGCGCGGTGCAGCACGATTGTGCCGCCCAGAAACAGGAAATCCCATGGATTCGATGCGCGCGCCGACATGGAACAACGGCATCACGATCAGTGCCGTGATCGGCTCGGCCGCGCCGCTTTCGAGCGCAAAGGCCTGCGCGGCTTCGACCATGGCGCCATGCGCAAACATGACGCCCTTCGGCCGGCCGGTCGTGCCGCTGGTGTAGATCAGGTAGGCGATGTCGTCCGGCGAGGGCGCTACCGCGGGCTCGACATCCGATGCGGCCGCGATCGCGGCCTCATAGCTTAGCGCGTTTTCGGCGTCGCCGCCGATGCACACGGAAAGCTCGGATGCCTTTGATCTCAGCGCGCACTGCGGCGGCTGCTGCGCCAAATTCCGCTTCGAAGAATATCGCAGCCGGGCTGCGCGTCGCTACAGACGTCCAGGATTTCGCGACGCTCAGGCGGTTATTGATGTTGACGGTGATGAAGCCGGCGACCTCTCCGGCGCCGAATATTTCGAGAACTTCGCTGCAGTTGCGCGGCGAGGATCGCGACCCGCTCCTGCGGGCGAATGCCGTGCGCCAGCAGCATATTGGCGGCGCGATAGACGCGGTGCGCGAACTGCCGATGGGTGTAACGCCGGCCCTCGAAGATAAGGCCGGGGCGGTCGCCGTAGAGCGCCGCGTTGCGCTTGATGAGGTCGCCGAGGATCATCGCACACCTTGAATAGCAACGCGTCTAAGCGTCAGGGGTTTGGGACGTACCAACTGGGATTGCGTTTCTCGCGGAACGCCGCCTTGCCTTCCTGCGCCTCCGCTCCCCCGGCATTGCGGCCGAATTGACGCTCCAGGCCGGCCAGTAGCGCTTGGTCGATCGCGCGCGGATCGAGAATGCGCAGCGACGCCTTGGCGACGGCAAAGGCGCCCGGCGCCGCACGCAGACACGCGTCGGCAATCTGGGCAATTCTACCGTCGAGGTTTTCGGCGTCGCAGATCTCGTGCACCAAACCGAGCACGGCGGCCTGGGCGCCCGACAGCGTCTCGCCGGACAAAATGTATCGCCGGGCTTGTCGGGCGCCGAGGGCGCGGATGAAGAACGGCGACAGCGCGCTGGGCGCAAGCCCCAGCCTGACTTCGGGCAGCGCAAAGCTTGCTTCCGGCGTGGCCAGCGCGATGTCACAACACGCCACCAGGGCACAGCCGCCGCCGAGGGCGGCGCCATGAACCGCGGCGATGATCGGCTTCGGCATTTGGTCCGCCATGAGGCAGAGTTGGCCGATATCCGGAACCTCTGGCGACGCGGCGCCGGCTTTGCCGATCGCCGCGACGTCCATGCCGGTGCAGAAGTGCCGTCCGGAGCCGCGCAGCACCACTGCGCGCACGTCCTGACGGTCGCGCAAGCTCACGAAAATCTCGCTTAGCAGGCCCAGCATGTCCGGATCGAGGGCATTGCCTCGATCCGGCCGATGCAGGAGCACGGTGGCGATGCCGCGGGCATTGACTTCGCAGCCCACCTTGGCCCCGGACGCGGGCGCGCCGCCGGTCATTGCGTGATCTTTATGCCGGAAATCGCCACCAGGTTGCGGCCGCTGACCATGTCCTGCACCAGTTCGGATTTGAACGCGGCCGGGAGACTGCCGACCGCATCGAAGCCGGCGGTGACGACATATTTGTCGACGAAGCTCGGCGTATGCACGATGGCTGCGATTTCGCTTCCGAGCTTGGCGAGGCGGTCCTTTGGAATATTGGCGGGCGCGAAAAGCGCAAACCAGGTTTCATAGCCGAGATCCGGCAAACCCGCTTCCTTGAAGGTGGGAACGTCGGGCAGATTCGGATCGCGTTTGTTGCCGGCGACCAACAAGCCCCTGGCCTTGCCCGACTTAATACGGTCGAGAATTGGCCGGGTCGGAGACCGGGAACATCAGCTGAATGTCCCCGCGGTCGAACGCGATGGTGGCAGGCGCCGCGCCCGGATAGGGGATATGCAGCGAATGCATTCCGGTCTTCTTATTCAGCCACTCGATAATGAGATGCGAATCGCCCCCGGTACCGAATGAGCCAAAGGTGAGCTTGTCGGGATTCTTCTTCGAGTAGGCCACCAGCTCGGCAAAACTCTTGACCGGAACCGACGCGTTGAGCAGCAGAACTTGCCGCGCGATAACGACTTTGGAAACCGGCTCCAGATCCTTGGCCGGATCGTAGGTCAATGACGAATACAAGAATGGATTGAGCGTCACCGTGCTGCTGGTCAGCATGCAGATAGTGTAGCCGTCCGGCTCGGCGCTCTTGCAGGCGGTGGCGCCGATGCTGGTGTTGCCGCCCGGCTTGTTCTCCACCACCATGGTTTGCCCGGTACGCTCGCGGAAGCCCTCGCCGATGGCGCGAGCCAGCACGTCGACCGGTCCGCCCGGTGCGAATGGCACGATGACCCTGACCGGCCGGCTGGGGTAATCCTCAGCGGCGGCGGGCGCCGCCTGCAATGATGATAGCAACGCCAGTGCCGCAAAAATCCTGATGGTGGCCATGGTTCAATCCTCCCCTTGTTTGTTTTTTCGATACCGTTTGACGGTCTTAATCGGCGGCCCGCTGATAGGGGCCCAAGCCCGGGCGATAGGTCTTGTCGTCGAGGAATTGCGACATGCCTTCCTGGCGCCCCTTCTCGGCATCGAGAAACCGCAATTCGAAGGTTTTGGCCGCGAGATAATCGACCGCCGGAGCCTCGGACATCAGCCTGGCACTCTTGATCGCCTGTTTGGTTCCGCGCAGCGCCTGCGGATTGAGTTTCATGAGGCGTTGCGCCAGCGCGACGGTTTCCTCGCGCAGCCGCTCGCTCGGCACCGCGCGGTTGATCAGCCGGATGCGTTCGGCGGTGTGGCCGTCAAAGGTCTCGCCCGTAAGGCCGTACCAGATCGCATCCCGCAGCCCGAGGACTTCGGTCAGCGACTTGCTGACAAAACCGCCCGGTAGAATTCCCCAGTTGACCTCGGATAAGCCGAAAGAAGCGTCTTCGGCGGCGATGGCGAAGTCGCAGGCGATCAGCTGGGTGAACCCGCCGCCGAAGCAATAGCCATTCACCATGGCGATGGTCGGCTTCGGGTAAGGGAAGAGCTTCTGCCAGCGCCAATAGTGGCTGGCGGTGTGTGCGCGCGCGCTGGCAGCCGGCTTGTCTTCGAGATCGCGGAAGAACAGCTTCAAATCCTGCCCCGCGCACCAGGCGTCGCCGGCCCCGGTGAGGACAATAACCTTGGACGCGCTGTCGAATTCCAATTCGTCGAGAATTTCGCACATCTCGAAGTGCATCTGCGGGCTCATGGCGTTGCGCTTATCCGGCCGGTTCAGCGTGATCCACGCAATGCCGTCTTGGCGTTCCACCTTCACTGTTTCGTAGTCACGCAAAGCCATGCTCGGTACATCTCCTCTTGGACGGCGGTTGCCAATGTGCGATAATCGCACAATTGTGCTATATTCGAATTCTGAACGAAGCGGAGCCCAAGTGTCAATGTTGCCGCGAATACTATTGCCGGCCCTGCACCCGGCCCCGGGCAAGCCCGCGGCCAGGGGCCAGAGCTGGTTCTCGGAATCCCTGGCGCGCGGACTGCTCGTTCTGCGCGCGTTCAGCCGCGAGCGCCCGCGTTTGCGCGCCAGCGAGGTCGCGGAGTTGACTAAGCTCAGCCGCGCCGCCGTGCGCCGCCATCTCATGACGCTGCAAAGCCTTGGCTATGTCGGGGTCGAAGACGAACGATTCTTCCTGCGGCCGCGCATCCTCGACATCGGCTATGGCTATCTGTCGTCGGCGGGAATTGAGGAGTTGATCGAGCCTATCCTTCAGGAAATAGCGGTGACCGCCGACGGCGCTTCGCACTTCGCCATCCTCGACGATTGGCAGGTGCTGTTCGTGGCAAGCGTGCCGAGCAGACGAATGCGCAACACCTTCACCGTGGCGGGAGGACGCATGCCCGCTTATGTCGGCTCGCTGGGGCCAACCCTCCTGGCGTGGCTGCCGGGCCCTGTGATCAAGAACTATCTGCGGCAAACCAAGCGTGTGCGATTTACCGACACCACAGTCGCCGGAGAGGCCGAGATTCTGGCGCGTCTCGCCCGTGTCCGGGCCAACGGTTATGCGGTCAATAGAGGCGAGTACACCGATGGAATCGTTGGCGTCGCGATCCCGCTGAGAAACCGCCAAGGGCAAGTGATTGCGGCGCTGAACATCAATCGGTTTTCGCCGCGCCCGCCGCGCCCGGAGCAGATAAAGAGCGATCTGGCGATCCTCAAGGAGGCCGCCATGCAGATTGAGGCGGCGCTACAGACGCCGGCCTGGATCAAGCGACACGGGTTTGCGCCGTTCAATGCGGCGTCTGACGCGTCGGTGGCAGCTGCGCGAAGCAAGTCTCGTAGTGGGCAACTGAGCGTACCGAAAGTCTAATCCCGCACGTAGTGGTGATGAAGCCCGCCAAGGACCGGGCGTGAAATGATGATTTCAGTCCGCTGAATGGGGCCGGCGCCGGCGGCTCGCTCGGGCCAGCACTCAGACGTCCGACGAGCCGTGCGAGTTCGAGCAACGCCTCATCGACGACGTTCTGCCGCTGACTTGTAGCGAAAGATCTCGAAATATCGGCTTGAGCCATCCGGCTCAGCCCGAGCGTCGAAGCCGGCCGGCGGCAGCCCATCACCGTCTACGTGGCTCGCAACTAGTCAGCACAGAATATGCGCATTCTCCGCCATCACAACATGCGTATCGTTGTCCGACGTCAGCCGTTGTGATTTAACGTCCGGCGCGTCCTTCTAGCCTCGCAGGCCCGCGGTCAAATCGGCGTCTTATCGACCTGTCCCGAGGCGTTAACGAACCAGCGTTCATTCGGGAAGGATTTGCCACCAAGCTGCGCGACCATCCACTCACTAATCAGCACGTTAGGCGCAGGCCCGAAGTTGACTGAAGGCACGCCGCTAACCGTATGGCGAGAATCCTGGTAAATAACTAGCCTTTTCGGTCCCGGCAGCGCCTTTGCAAATTGCTCCGTATAGATAAGCGGGCTCAATTCATCCGATTCACCTGTGATCGTGAGGAATGGTTGCTTGATCTTTTCAGCATACCCCTCCCAGGTGAGCGACTTGGCGAACTCATTGAAAGCGGCCTCGTCGGTGTATCCGGCCATCCACATGAATCGTTTCTTGAATGTGGGCGAAGCCTCTTCAAAGATGGTGTGACAACCGGGCTCCAGACAGACTGCGGTCACCGCACACGCACGAAACCGCGGCTCATTCGCAATGGCGATCGTCGAAAACAGCGAGCCGAAGCTTCGGCCTGTGACGCCAACGCGCTCCGGGTCAATTTCAGAGCGATGCAACAACCACTCCATAATCGCGGGTCCGGCAGCCGACCAAGCCGGCATGCTCACATTAATGCCAAGCAGCGGCGTCTCGTATTGCCCCGGGCCCTCGACGACGAGCACCGCAATCCCGCGATTAAGCCAAGGATCGCCATAGAGCGGCACCGACCTTTCCTTGTAACCGTCCATGCCGGGGATAAAGACCACCGCGGGAATGCGTCCGCCTGTGTAGTTGGCGGGCAAGTGGAACCAACCGGGAAGCTTCTTGCCTTGAAATGGAATCCAAGCCGCCTCGATATGGTGATCGGCAAACTTGGCAAATTTCTCGAAGCACTCTCGCTTCCTGCCGTTATAAAAATGATTTTGTTCATTGCTCTCGTCGATCGGCCACTGCGCCGAAGCCCAATAATTGGATGCCATGTAGTAGTTTTCGCGCGCCGTAACAAATTCTCCAGATTCCTCGGAGGCCTTCGCCCTGGCCTCTCGGCGGCGCGCGACCGCAACGAAAGCACCTTCAATATCGGCGAATTTTTTTACGCGTTGACGGATGCCATTGATATCAGCGGTGGACTCGGGACCAAGAGCCGCATTGAGATGCGGCAAACGCGGCGCATCCCAGTCGGGACCAACCGCCTGGATAATATTGTCCAGCAGCCAACGCTGTTCATTCCACCGCCGCATTTGCGGTGCGCCGCCCATCCCACTCATAATTCACCTCTTGCCGAACGATGACCGTCGGCCGATCTGGCTGCTATTAGCCGGTCCCAGCGATATCGCGTCAAATATTAATGCTATAATGAAACACAGCGTAACGACAATGTTATTCGACACGTGCTTTGCTGCGGAGCTTCTCGCCTCGCTAACCAGCCTCAGGAGTGAGATGGCCGCTCAGGAGCGAACCGACAAGCCACACGCTTTTTCGGACCCCAAACAGTTACCCTGCTTGCAGATAACAGCTGTGCTCTGGCTGCCTATTTGCAGACGCTCACGTGAAACTAAGCGCTGAAACGTTCGCTTGCTGGAGATAAAAAATAAACCTAGGCTTTACTTCAAGGCGGTCCTAACCTCATTGGCAATTCAATCAGCAAAAGCGAGGCCAGCAACTCAAGATTGCTGCAACAAAAGACGGTTCGCATAGGGAGCGAGGGAAAATGTCTAAGAGAGATTTTTTTCGGGCACTGTTCTTTACGTTGTCGGCGTTTGGACTGCTATTTCTTTGCGTTCCAGCGCCGTCCTGGGCTCAAGCCAACAAATGGAAATATTACGGGTTCACCGCGTCGCGTAACCCGGTGACCCAACTTATGGTTGACTTCGCGAAGGAAGCGAAGGAGCTGACAAAAGGCCAACTGGACATCAGAGTCTATTCTCAAGGCGAATTACCCTACGAACCCGGCGACGCCGTATCGATCACCTCCAAAGGTTTGGTCGAGATGGCGAACACCGAAGTTTCCTACATCGCCGGCGACATACCTGTTTCGCCCCTTGTTTCAATGCCTCTCATGGTGGACACAAAGGAAGAAGCCTACAAAGCCGGGAAAATTTTCATCCCGTACCTCGATAAGGTAATTCAAGAAAAATATAACGCAAAAATTTTGTGGTGGTACGGATGGCCTCCCAGAAAAATCATGGGAAAAGGCCAGGCACCGGGCAAACTGGCCGACCTCGCGGGAAAGAAAATCAGATTTCCCGGACCGATCGGATCCGAATTCCTCATTCGTCTGGGAATGGTGCCGGTCAACATCAATCCGGGAGATGTTCCGACAGCAATTCAGCGAGGAACTCTTGACGGAACCTCCGGTGCCTATGTCTTCCTCGCCGCGACGAAGTGGTACGAACTATGCAATTGGGCATACGAGATAGATTCCGGCGGGGTATTCAACCTCACGGTGATCAACAAGGACGTATACGACAAACTGCCCGCGGACATCAAAGCCGCTCTCGACGAGCTTGGAGCCAAGTATACAAACAAGGGAACCGATCTAGGGTATCTCTTGGAAAGCAAAAGCAAAGCCGATTTCGAAAAGTTCGGCATCAAAATTGTTCAACCGTCCCATAGTGAGATCGAGCAAGCGAGAGCCAAGATAACTCCGTTTTGGAATGAATGGGCAAAATCGAAGGGACAAGGCGCTGTTGAAGTCCTTCAGAAAATTCGTCAGGCCATAAACAAGTGACGCATATGCTCACTGCATCACGCGATGCCCGGGCTTCCTAAAATAGGCGCTTCGGCCGAGCTTCCGGTTAAAGCC
This sequence comes from uncultured Alphaproteobacteria bacterium, assembly GCA_963825015.1. Lineage (GTDB taxonomy): Bacteria > Pseudomonadota > Alphaproteobacteria > Rhizobiales > Xanthobacteraceae > Pseudolabrys. The sequence goes on from CAWGRN010000009.1 coordinate 164,975, forward strand.
AATCTGCGATCCGCTCTGGCCGGGAGCAGGAGGAAACATTGATTCGAATATTAGCCCGGATCATCGATAGCCTCGCACGCTATGCGAACTACGTCGCGCTCACCAGCCTCGTCGCGATGACTTTGCTGGTGAGCACTGAAGTCTTCAGTAGGACGTTTTTTGGCGTTTCGACGCTCGTTGGGGAAGAATGGACCAGCTATATGCTTGTCTATGTCGTCTTCTTAGGTCTTGCGAGCGCATACAAAGACAATGCGTTCATTACCGTCGAGATATTTTATGCCAGATTGAGCGAAAATCATCAAAAGACACTGAGGTTTGTTTGTCTTTTGCTCGCAATCGTTTTTGTGATTCTATTTGATTATCAGCTAATTTCATTTGTCGCTTCATCGTATTTCAAAGGTACAAAATCGACCAGCTTTTCAGAAACGCCTCTTTTTATCCCACAAGCGGCAATGCCGATAGGCGTCACGTTGCTGGGATTGCAGCTGATTAAAGATGCGCTGTTTGCCTTGATTCCGAAAAACATAGACGTCGGCGAATAGCGGGGCGACGCCAATGGGCTGGGAAGTCAATTTATTTCTAATTGGATTTGTCTTAGTTTTTTTGCTTGCGAGCGGACAGTGGATTGTCTTTGCGCTCGGACTTTCCGGAATTTTCGGCATCGTTTGGGACAGCGGCTTGGAAGGACTGAGGCCATTAGGCTACGTCGCTTGGAATTCGAATAACAACTTCAATCTGACCGCAATTCCTTTGTTCATCCTGATGGGGGAACTAATCCTTCAGAGCGGGGCCAGCGCTAAATTTTATCGAAGTTTGGGCGTGTGGTTTAATAGAATTCCGGGAGGCCTCCTCCAGGTTAATATTATAGCTTCTGCTTTTTTTGCCAGCTTGACCGGTGTCAGCGTCGCGTCAGCCGCCGCATTGGGCACGGTTGCGATTCCGAGTCAAAAGCACCTCGGCTACGATCATAGAATGATTTTCGGCTCTCTCGCTGGCGGCGGTACGCTGGCGGTCCTTATTCCCCCGAGCATCCCATTGATCATTTACGGGGCCATGACGGAAACGTCCGTCGTCAAACTTTTTATCGCGGGAATTATCCCAGGCATCGTACTCACCATAATATTCATGATTTATATCGGTATTCGAGTTTTTTTCCAACCTCAGCTGATCCCAAAAGATGACACCACGTACTCGTGGCAACGGACCGTCGCCGGTCTCGCCGATGTCGTTCCGATTCTGCTGATCGCGGTCATTATTTTTCTTGGAATATTTTTCGGCGTGATGACTCCGACGGAAGCGGGGGCGATCGGAGCTTTATGTGCCACGCTTCTTAATATTTATTATATGCGGAGCGGCTGGTGGAAAGGCGCCAATGCCGCATTGAAAAATACCGTCAAAACAACCTGCATGCTTTTGTCTATTATGATCGGCGCGCAGATACTGGCGTTTTCTTTTGTCAGTACCGGGCTCAATCATCAAATTACCGATTGGATCGTCGGGCTCAATCTATCGAAATATAACTTCCTGATTGCAATCGACATTATTTATCTCATTCTGGGATGCTTCCTAGATCCAATTTCCATTCTTGTTCTGACGCTTCCGATTGTTTTTCCAATCGTCGACGCCCTTGGCTTTTCGCCAATATGGTTTGGAATAACGTTGGTCATTTTAATTGAAATCGGCTTGCTGACGCCGCCTGTCGGAATGAACCTGTTTGTCATTCACGGCATTTCCGGGGGAAGCGCGTTTAACGATGTCGTGCAGGGATCGCTTCCCTACATTTACATTCTCATCCTCTTTCTTGCAGTCCTTTCGGTTGTCGGAATTTAGATTCCGATTGGGCCAAGCCGACTTCCCTTTGCAATGCAATTGGCATTACAGAAAGATGCGCCTTTGCATCGAGCAGTCCAGCGGTCTGGTGCCATCGTCGCCATTCCGATCTTAGCCGGATTAAATCATCAATACGTCCGGATATGATTTTCGGAAAGGACAGGTTGTTAGACGTAAGTGCGCGTCATCAAACCGAAAAAGGACGCGGTCAGTTCACGGCGAAGCTGTCCCTACCGCAAACTCCATTTGGCTGGCGAGTAACGCCGAATCTGTGATGCTTCTGCTCAATGAGCGATATTTTCAAGCTGATTGGCGGGCGGTCGTCGAGCTTTTCCGATCGAGGGCTTCGCTTGAGGCGGAGGTCCTAACGCTGCGCCATCAGCTCAATGTGCTGCGGCGTAGTTCACCGAAGAAGTCAGCTTTCACAAATAACGATCGCCTGGTTTTGGCTGCCCTCTATCGGTTGATGCCACGCGTTGTGAATGCCTTGGTCGTGCCGGCTTTCGGACGGTAGCCGTTCGAACCGCGCCTCTGTCTTGCCAGAGGGCCGGGAAGCGCCGATATTCAAACCTGTTCGGAAGCCACCTTTGGATTCCCGGTTAAGAACGCGAGCCCAGAATTCGCGCCGCAGGAAGAATTTGTCGTGCTGACCCCGGCAAGAAACGATATGCTCACCCGCGTGGGACCCGGCACGCCCATGGGCAATCTGCTGCGGCGCTATTGGATGCCGATTGCAGGTGCCAGCGAGCTCGCCGTCAACCGCATCAAGCCGATCCGGCTCCTTTGTGAGGACCTTGCGCTCTACAAGGATCTCGGTGGCCGCTATGGCCTGGTCGCGCGTCACTGCTCGCATCGCGGCGCCGACTTGTCTTGTGGCACCGTCGAAGAGACCGGCCTGCGTTGCTTTTATCACGGCTGGAAATTTGACCAGGGCGGCGCCTGCGTCGAGCAGCCGTATGAGGAAGTTGCCAAACGCAATCCGAAGAGCCGTGACGGCTGCGCCATCGCCGCCTATCCGGTGCGCGAGCTTGCCGGCCTGTTGTGGACCTATATGGGGCCTGCGCCTGCGCCGGAATTGCCGGTGTGGGAGCCGTTCACTTTCTTGAACGGCTTTCGTGAGATCGTCACTGCCGAGGTGCCCTGCAACTGGTTCCAGTGCCAGGAAAACTCTATCGATCCCGTGCATTTCGAATGGATGCACGACAATTGGAGCGCGCGGCTGCGCGGCGAGGACGCGCAGTCCGCTCGCCATCTCAAGATCGCCTATGACGAGTTCGAGCACGGTTTTATCTATCGGCGCGTCCGCGAGGGCGGCAACGAGGGCGATCCGAACTGGTCGATTGGCCGGGTGGCGCTGTGGCCAAACGCCTTCTATCTCGGCATGCATTTCGAATGGCGCGTGCCGGTCGACGATGAGAACACGCTCAGCATTTCCTGGTTCTTCATGCGCGTGCCGACGGGCCGCGAACCTTTCGTACAGGACGAGGTGCCGACCTGGGTGAGCCCGGTGCGCGACGAAAACGGGAAATGGATCGTCAGCCATGTTATCAACCAGGATATTGTTGGCTGGGTGGGTCAGGGCCCCATCGCCGACCGCACGAAAGAGAATTTGCGCTCGAGCGACATCGGCATCACCCAGATGCGCAAGCGCTTCTTCGACGATCTGGAAAAAATAGCGGTCGGCCAGGACCCTTCTGGCATTTTGCGCGATCCGGCGACGGCAGCCTGCGTGCCGCTACCCGACGTCATGCGCAAATACAATGTGGAGGGCGTGCCGCTCACCGATTATGAGAAACACCCGCTGCTGCGCGAACGGCTTGCCGGTTTTCGTCATCATTATGGCCAGCCAGCCGACGTGCGCCGCGCCTTTGCCAAAGCCATGGGGATCGCAGGCTGATCGCGAGCCTGACTGGGTGCGTCGTCGCTCTGAAAACGGTCGGCAGATCGCGGGCCGCAGAAGCATCAGGGCGGCATGGGCGTCGAGCACTTCAAGCGGCGATCAAATATGCCGAAGGCGGCTTCCCGGTCGCCTTTTTGGCCGAAGCCGGTCGGCTTGAGAGTGAGCATAAATTGGAACTTACACGAAACGAGCGCCTCTCCGATGTCCGGCCGCCAATTGGAGACATTTGCGGTGGCCATTGAAAGGCGGATAAGCAGCCGATATCGTATCGGCCGACACAAAATGCACGATGGGCAACATCGGCACATCCAAGGGGAGAGAAACGGTGACAGACACAACGGGCCCATCCAGCCTTTCCCGCCGCAGTCTGCTGGCTGGATTAGCAGCGGCGCCTATCGTAGCTGCCTCGGCCGAACAAGGTGTTGCGCAGACAGCGGGACCGCGATGGACGCCGCAGCAGGCACAAGCGGCGTTAAAGGACGCTAAGAATACCAAGCTTGTGCTCCTCGGCACCGCGGCCGGCCCGCTGCCAGGGCGCTCGCGGCAGATGACCTCGCATGTGATGTTGAGCAACGGCGCCGCCTATGTGCTCGATTGCGGCATGGGCGTCACCGACAATTACGCTCGCACCGGCATCCCGTTCTCCGCGCTCAAGTCGATCTTCCTCACGCATCACCACGCCGACCACAATATCGAATACGGCCCGCTGCTCATTCTCGGCTGGATCCAGGGCATGCCGCTTGACATTCGTACCTTCGGTCCACCGCCGCTCAAGCAAATGACCGACGATTTCATGCGCGCCTACAAGCAGACCGTCGATTTCTGGGCCGAGGACTTCCATATGAAGCCGCTGGTTTCGGTCAATGTGCAGGAAGTTTCCAGCGCCGGCCCGGTGACGCAAGATGACAACGTCAAGGGCGACCTCGATCCTGGTCGAGCATCCCCCGGTTAAGCCTGCACTAGCCTACCGCTTCGACTTCAAGGACCGCTCTATCGCGTTTTCCGGCGACACCGCACCGCTCGAAGCGGTGGCAAAGATGGCCAAGGGTGCCGACGTCCTCGTGCACGAGACGATGTATGTTCCGGCGGTCGAGAAATATATCAAAGCCCAGATCGCCCAAGGACGGCCGGTGAAATTCGAGGCATTCATGGCACATATGAAGGCCGACCACACACCGTCCGAAGATGTCGGCCGCATCGCTCAGGAGGCAGGCGTCAAAACGCTTGTGCTCTCGCACCTTACCCCGGCCATCGACAGCCTCAGCGACGATACTTGGCGCGATCCAGTCGCGAAATTCTTCAAGGGTGAGATCATCGTCGGCAAGGATTTAATGGTGATATAGGACGACCTCGAAAGCGCACGTCTGCCACGGGTCATTCGCTCCTGAGCGATTTAGCTCCAGCGCCGACCTTTGGCCGCTGAGTGCCCGGCGCGGTGGCCGGACCTCTTTTCTCAGCGCCACAACTTTGAGCGATCAAGCGTGGAGTAGATTGAACCCTGCAATGATAAGGCCCCCGAAGACCACGTTTGCATTTTCGGCGCGCCGGTGGTTCGCTTAACATGCAAGCAATGAAACGTCCAAATGCTATCATCGTAGGAGGCGGCCCAGTCGGCGTGGCGCTCGCCCTCGATCTCGGGTTGCGCGGCGTTTCGAGCATTGTCGTCGAAAGCCGGACCACGCTCTCAAACATTCCTAAGGGGCAGGGACTCACCCAGCGTACGCTCGAGCATTTTTATTTCTGGGGCCTCGACCAGGAACTGCGCGCGGCACGGACGATGCCGCGCGGTTATCCGATCGGCGAGATTACCACTTACGGCAGTCTCACGAGCGAATATTGGCAGGCCCCGGCCGGCCGTGAAGTGGTCGGAGAATTTTTCTACCAGAAGCCCGAGCGCTTGCCGCAATACCGGATGGAGGCGGTGCTGCGGCGCAAATTGGCGACTTTGCAAAATGTTCAGCTGCGCGTCGGCGTCACGGCGACCGGGGTCGCGCAATCGACGGAGGGGGTGCGCGCCACGGTCACCAACGAACGTGGCGAGCCCGAAACACTCGAAGCGGATTATCTGGTCGGCTGCGACGGCGGCCATTCGATGGTGCGTGAGGCGTCTGGCATCGCACGTAGCGGCACCGACTTCAACCAGAACCATGGCACTCGTCGTTTTCCGCTCGCGCGAGCTGCACGAGAAGCTCAAACGCTTTCCCGAACGCTCGACCTACCGCGTTATGCATCCGGACCTGCATGGTTATTGGAAATTTTTTGGGCGTGTCGATGCCAACGAAGGCTTTTTCTTCCACGCGCCGGTGAAGGCCGACATGGGCGGTAAGGACGCGGATTTTAAAGCGGTACTTTTCGATGCGGCCGGCTTCGAATTCACGTTCAAAGTTGAGCATGCCGGCTTTTGGGAGCTGCGCAACGCGGTTGCCGCCACCTATCAGAACGGGCGCATCTTCATCGCCGGCGATGCGGCGCACAGCCATCCGCCTTACGGCGGCTACGGCCTCAACAATGGGCTGGAAGACGCGGCCAATCTCAGCTGGAAACTCGCCGCCCGCTTCGCCGGCTGGGGCGGCGAGCGCCTCCTCGACACCTATTCTCGCGAACGAGAGCCGATATTCCGCGACGTCGCGGAAGATTTCATCGCTGCACGGATTCGCGAAGATGGCACATTTCTGAGCCGCTATAATCCGGCACGCGACCGCGGCGAGTTTGAGGCGGCATGGAAGGCGCGCGACACCGATGTCGGTTCACGCCGTAGGGCTTATGAGCCACACTATGGAGCCTCTGAGATCGTCTTCAGTACACCCGGCGGCAAAACCACGGCGCATGGCGTGCACAGCCTGCGGGCGCGTGCCGGCCACCATCTGTCGCCGCAGGTGCTATCGAATGGCCGCAACGTATTCGAGGAGCTGGGACGGAACTTTACGCTTTTGGCGTTAGGGGCGGATAGCAGCGGTTTCGAACAGGCGGCGCGCGCGCGCCGGGTTCCGCTCAAGATCGTGCATGACATGGCGTCTTCGGCGCGGGATAACTACGGCGCGCCATTGATCTTGGTGCGGCCAGATCAACATGTCGCATGGACGGGAGAAACGGCGTCAGATGCCGACGCGATTGTGCAGAAAGTGACCGGTCAATGATCCGACGGACCTTTGTAATTTTCAATCTGGCGGTTGCGCTCTTGATGCCGGCGCGCGCAGCGGATTTTCCAGACCATCCGATCAAACTGATCGTCCCGACGGCGCCGGGCGGCGTCAACGACATCGTTGCCCGGCTGATCCAGCCTGGGCTCACGGCCGCGTTGAAACAGGCAATTGTGATCGAGAACAAATCTGGCGCGAACAACATCATCGGCACCAATTTCGTCGCGAAATCACCTCCGGATGGTTACACGCTCGTCGTTGTGCCTGCCTCACATACCGTCAATCCGGCGGTACAGGCCAATATGCCTTTTGATACAGAGAAGGACCTCACGCCAATCATCCTGATCGGAAAAAACGCGATGATGTTCCTGGTCAATCCGCAGGTGCCGGTAACAAGCTTGCGGGAATTTTCCGCGCTTGCCAAAGCAAATCCGAACAGATTCTCCTTCGCGACGCCTGGTCTGGCAAGCCAAGCGCACCTCGTCATCGCACAGTGGACAATAATGGCCAGCGTCGAGGCCACGCACATTCCCTACCGTGGCGGCGCGCCGGCTATGCTTGCAACGATTGGCGGGGACGTCCAGTTCACCGTGATGTCGAGCCTACTCGCCGCGCCGCAGGTAGAAGCCGGGAAGCTGCGTGCCCTGGCCATCGGCAGTTCGCAACGCGACCGCAGTTTTCCAGGCGTGCCGACTTTCAGCGAAGCGGGCTATCCCGGCCTCGAAGCGGTCACCTGGGTCGGCATTTTCGCACCTGCCGGGACGCCGCCTGAAATCGTCGCCCGTCTCAACGGCGAAATCGACCGCATCATCCACGAACCCGACACTGCGGCGAAACTCGAAAAGCAGGGAATCGTTATAGACGGCGGCCGGCCGGAGGTGCTCGGTCGTCTAGTCGCAAACGAAATCGCTCGCTGGACCGCCGTGGCGCAAAAGAATCACATCAGAGTCGAGCGTTAGCCGCCTAAAATCGATCTGTCTGCATCGGGGGAGCGTGGCCGGGCGCCACCAAGATAAATCCAGAAAAATCTTGTTGTCCGCTTCTGGGTCATTCGCGTATCTATTCGAGCCTCCGTGCCGATTTTGTCCGTTGTTGCCCCAGTAGCGGACATCGGGCGGCGCATCGACTACGACAGTCTATTCAGAAATAATTTTCGCGAATAATTCCGCATCGACGT
>CAWGRN010000010.1:0-33352 GCA_963825015.1 uncultured Alphaproteobacteria bacterium
CGGCCCCCAGACGGTGAAGTCGACCGACGCCAAGAAGGTCATCACCGTGCGCACCTCGACCTTCCAGGCCGCCGGCGAAGGCGGCTCGGCGCCGGTCGAAGCGGCGCAGGCGGCGGCCGATCCCGGCGTGTCGTCCTTCGTGGGCGAGGAACTTTCGAAGTCGGATCGTCCCGAACTCACCTCGGCCAAGATCATCATCTCCGGCGGCCGGGCGATGCAGAACCGCGAGAACTTCACCAAGTACATCGAGCCGGTGGCCGACAAGCTGGGTGCCGCGATGGGCGCCTCGCGCGCCGCGGTCGATGCCGGCTATGCGCCGAATGACTGGCAGGTCGGTCAGACCGGCAAGGTGGTGGCGCCGGAGCTGTACATCGCCGTCGGCATTTCGGGCGCGATCCAGCATCTGGCCGGCATGAAGGACTCCAAGGTCATCGTGGCGATCAACAAGGACGAAGAAGCCCCGATCTTCCAGGTGGCCGACTACGGTCTTGTCGCCGACCTCTACCAGGCGTTGCCGGAATTGGCCGAGGAATTGGGCAAGGTCGGCCGCTGAGGCCGTTCAACGCCGGTTCACGGCGTCTGTGGCGTCATACCGCAGTTCGTCGTAGAAACGGGGTTTCGGGTGGGGGATTGCCTCACCAGGCATCGGAACAAATCGGATCAGAAATGGCCGCCACTATAAAAACTGTCGGGGTAATCGGCGCCGGTCAGATGGGCAACGGCATTGCCCACGTCTGCGCGCTGGCCGGCTATGACGTGAAGCTCAACGATATCTCGGCTGACCGCATCAAGGCCGGCATGGCCACGATCAACGGCAACATGGCCAAGCAGGTCTCGAAGAAGACCATCAGCGAAGACGACCGCAAGGCAGCCCTGGGCCGTATCAGCGGCGCCGAGAAATACGACGATCTCGGCGCCTGCGATCTCGTCATTGAGACGGCGATCGAAAAGGAAGAAGCCAAGCGCAAGATCTACGCCGAGCTTTGCCCCTCGCTGAAGCCGGAAGCGATCGTCGCCACCAACACTTCGTCGATCTCGATCACGCGGCTTGCCGCCACGACCGACCGGCCGGAGCGTTTCATCGGCATTCACTTCATGAATCCGGTGCCGCTGATGGAACTGGTCGAAGTGATCCGCGGCATCGCGACGGATGACGCGACGTTCGAAACTTCCAAGCAATTTGTCCGCACGCTCGGCAAGCAGATCGCGGTGTCGGAAGATTTCCCGGCCTTCATCGTCAACCGTATCCTGTTGCCGATGATCAACGAAGCGATCTACACGCTGTATGAAGGCGTCGGCAACGTCGAGGCCATCGACATGGCGATGCGGCTCGGCGCGCATCATCCGATGGGGCCGCTCGAGCTCGCCGACTTCATCGGCCTCGACACCTGCCTCTCGGTGATGCAGGTGCTGCACGAAGGCTTGGCGGATTCGAAGTATCGCCCGTGCCCGCTGCTGGTGAAATACGTCGAAGCCGGCTGGCTCGGCCGCAAGACGCAGCGCGGCTTCTACGACTACCGCGGCGACAAGCCGGTGCCGACGCGGTAAGCGGCCTCACGCCGCCGCGGCCGGGACCTGGGGCGCGGTCTCCTTCCAGCACGGAAGCGCCGCGACGCGGCCGAACCATTCGCGGAGTTTCGGATAATCGGCGACCGGAAGGCCCGCGCGCTCAGCGTAGAACAAGGGTCCGGCGACCGAGAAGTCGGCCAGTGTCAGCGCATTGCCCACGAGGAACAGCTGCCGGCTCAAATGCGCGTCGAGCACCTTGGCGTCGCGCGCGAAATTGTCGAGCGCGCGGGCCACGACCGCCTCGTCCGGCGCACCCGCCCCGACGAGTTGCTTGACGATGCGCTCGAACAGCAGCGGCGCGCAGGATTCCTTCTCCCAGTGCGCGACTTCCAGCTCTGCCAGCGCACGATGTCGGCGCGGATACGCATGTCGTCCGGCCACAGCGCGGTGGGCTTCTGGCCGGCGAGGTAGTGCATGATCGCCATCGCTTCCCATAATTTGAAGTCCCCATCGACCAGCGTCGGCGCGCGGCCGGTGGGATTGATCGCGCGATAGTTCGGCGCGTGCTGCTGGCCTTTGGTCAGGTCCACGAATTCGAAGTCGAGTGGCACGCCGAGTTGGGCTGCGACGGCGCGTACCGCCCAGGTGCGCGGCGACGGCGGAAATCCGTAAAGCTTCATGGTTGTTGTCCTCGTTACATCGGTTTCGGCGTGAGCCACGCGACCATCGCGCCGCCAGGCTGTTGCAACACCGCCATGCGGCCGACGCCGGGAATGTCCTGCGGCGGCCGGCCTTCCTTGGCGCCAGCCGCGAGCGCGGCCGTGAGGCGCGCATCGACGTCATCGACGGCGATGTAGGTGAGCCAGTGCTCCGGGGCGCCCTTGCAGCGCTCATCCGAATTCAGATCGAAGATGCCGCCGATGCGCTCGTCGCCCTTCTTGATGATCCAGTAGGTGAAGGTCGGCATCGGGCTGGCCTCGAAGGTCCAGCCCAGCGCGGCGCCGAGAAAGTTCTTGGCGCCCTCGACATCGCGCGTGTTCAGTTCGTTCCAGAGGAACTTGCCGTGCGGCTTCTCCATTCCGTCGGTGTGCAGGAAGGTCCCGAGCTTGAGCAGCGCGCCGGTCCAGCCCATGTTGTGGCGGTCGCGCGCGGCGTCGTCGAAGAACTGTTCGTGCAGCAGCGTCATCAGCGAGCCGTCGCCGTCCGGCTTGACCGTCATGGTCACCAGCGACTCGCGCTCCGGCGTCGAGCGCCAGGCCCAGGTAAATACGACCTTCTCGTTCGGCACGATCTCGCGATAGACCCCGCCGACATTGTGCTCCTCGCCGTCGGCGAGCACCATGACGTCGTAGCGGCCGCCGACGCGCAGGTCGTTGGCGACCTCGCAGCGTGTCACCTTGCCCGGCCCCATCCATTGCATCATTTTTTGCGGATCGGTCCACGCGGCGAAGACCTTTTCGGGCGGGACGTTGAATCGGCGCTTGATGGTGAGGCTTGGCGAGGTACTTGGCTTGGCGGTGACGGCGGTGTCCATGAGTTTTCCTCCAGTAAGGCTTCGAGTTGGTCGAGGCGGTCGGTCCAGAACCGCTGGTAGCGGTTGAGCCATTCATTGGCGTCGTGCATCGGCTCGGCGTTGAGCCGGCACGACACGATGCGGCCGTTCTTCTCGCGAGTGACGAGGCCGGCGTCCTTCAGCACATCGAGGTGCTTCATGATCGCTGGCAGCGAAATCGCGAACGGCTTGGCGAGGTCGCTGACGCTGACGGCCTCGCTCTCGCTCAGCCGCGCCAGCAATGCCCGCCGCGTCGGGTCCGCGAGGGCGGCGAAGGTGCGGTCGAGCGAGGCGGCTGAATAGTAAACCATGTGGTTAAGTATAGAGGCGAGGCGGGCTGCGTCAAGAGGGCGCAGGCCGAAAGGCCGGGCCCTCAGCTTCAGTTAACCGTCTGCCCGCATGCTCGATCCGTTACGGGGGCGTAACGCCATGTTTCAGATCGGTGTCCAGCTCGGCTGGAACGCGCAGAATTCGGCGTATCAGAGCATCAAGGCGCACCGGGCGCGCCTCGCAAACTGATGCGACCTCGTCGCAGTCGGCGCTCAACGCGGCGAGCAATTTGTTCGCCAGCGCCGCAACAAATCAAATTGCCGGGAAGGCGCAGCTGGCGGCCCAGCAGGCGGTGTCGCGCCTCAGCGCGCAAATCAAGGCGGCCAACGCCGCGCGCGACAAGCGTTTGGCGGACGCCCAGGCGACCTTGGTCGCCACGCAGAAGGCCTATAGTTCGAGTTCGGCTTCAAATATTTCGAACGGCGGCTCGGTCAATATCGCCGCCTGAGGCGCTGGCGCGGCCCTAGCCGCCCTTCTTGGCGCCGGCGACTGCCGCATCGATCAGCTTGAGCGCGTCATCGCTCGCCCATTCGGCCGGCCCGGCGATGGTGCCGATTTCGCAGCCGTTCGGATCGACCAGCATGGTCGTCGGCATGCCGAAGGCGCGGCCGATGGCCTTGAGGTCCTGAAACGCCTTGGCGTTCGGATCGGCGTAATAGGCGAGCTTCTCGACGCCGATCTCCTTCAGGAAGGCCTTCGGCTTGTCGGGGTCGCGCGTATCGATATTGACCGCCACGACCTGGAAGATCGGCGCTGCCCTTCTTTTGCTCGAGGGCGTCGAGGGCGGGCATTTCCTTGCGGCACGGCACGCACCAGGTCGCCCACAGGTTGAGCAGCACGGTGCGGCCGCGGAAATCGTCCAGCGTCCTGGCGGCGCCGGTGGCGTCATGGAACGCCAGCGCCGGCACCTTGAGCGGCGCCTTGGCGACGTTGACCGCCGCCACCTCGCCGCGGGCGAAGGGCGCGACCTTCTTGGCGATCTCGACCGCCGGCCGGCAGGCGGCATTGGCGCCGGAAGCGCCTTTATTGCCTATCAAGGTGGTGATCACGTATACCCCGGCCAGTCCGACGGCCACCCCAGCGACGCCCCCCGCCAGCACCATGGCGAGACGTTTCTTGGCATGAGCCGGGTCTGGGATTGGGCGGATTCGGTCATGATCGGCTGCGCTTTTTAGGGTAGTGGATTGTGACGTCACGAACAGTATTGGCCATACGAGCGGCACGATGAGCAACAAGATGTGGGGCGGGCGCTTTGCCTCCGGTCCCGATGCCATCATGGAGGAAATCAACGCCTCCATCGACTTCGACCGGCATCTGTACCGCCAGGACATCGCCGCGTCCAAGGCCCATGCCGACATGCTGGCCAAGCAAGGCATCATTGCGGCGGACGATGCGAAAAAGATCGCTCACGGTCTAGACACGATCCTGTCAGAGATCGAAGCGGGCAAGTTCACGTTCAAGCGCGCGCTCGAGGACATTCACATGAACGTCGAGAGCCGGCTGACCGACCTGATCGGCGCGGCCGCCGGACGCCTGCACACCGCGCGCTCGCGCAACGACCAGGTGGCGACGGATTTCCGGCTCTGGGTGCGCGACACCATCGACACGCATCGATGCCGCGCTGTTCGCCTATCAGATCGCGCTGGCCGAAAAGGCGCTCGAGCATGCCGGCGACCGTGATGCCGGGCTTCACGCATCTGCAGACGGCGCAGCCGGTGACGTTCGGCCATCATCTGCTGGCCTATGTCGAGATGGCTGGCCGCGACCGCGGCCGCTTCGCCGACGCGCGCAAGCGCCTGAACGAATTGCCGCTCGGCTCCGGCGCGCTCGCCGGCACCTCGTTTCCGACTCGATCGCGACATGACGGCGAAGTCGCTCGGCTTCGACCGGCCGACGGCCAATTCGCTCGATGCCGTGTCCGACCGCGACTTCGCGCTGGAGACGCTCGCCGCCGCCTCGATCACGGCGATGCATCTGTCGCGCTTCGCCGAAGAGATCGTCATCTGGACGTCGCCGCTGACCGGGCTCGTCAAGCTGTCGGACAAGTTCACCACCGGCTCCTCGATCATGCCGCAGAAGCGCAATCCGGACGCGGCCGAACTGGTGCGCGCCAAGACCGGCCGCATCATCGGCGCGCTCAACGGCCTGCTGATCGTGATGAAGGGCCTGCCGCTCGCCTATGCCAAGGACATGCAGGAGGACAAGGAAGGCGTGATGGACGCGCTCTCCGCGCTGTCGCTGGCCATCGCCGCCATGACCGGCATGGTCAGCGATCTGGTGCCGGACGCGGCCAAGATGAAGAAGGCCGCCGGCGACGGCTACGCCACCGCGACCGATCTCGCCGACTGGCTGGTGCGGACTCTCAAGATCCCGTTCCGCGAGGCGCATCACATCACCGGCCGCATCGTCGCCGAGGCGTCGGCCAGAGGGCGTGCCGCTGCATCGCCTGCCGCTCGCCGACATGCAGGCGGTCGAGCCGAAAATCACCGACGACGTGTTCAGCGTGCTGTCGGTCGACCGCTCGGTGAAGAGCCGCGTCAGCTACGGCGGCACCGCGCCGAAGAACGTCAAGGCGCAGGCCAAGCGCTGGCTGAAGAAACTGGAAAAAGAGAAGGCCTGACGTGGCAGAGCCGAAAATGGGCCGACTTAAAGGCGGCGCCAATACCGACGCCGAGGCCGAAAAGCTCTCGCTGGCGCAGCTCAACCTGCTGATCGAAGGCGCCCAATGGCGGTTCGACGCGCGCGACCAATTCCAACGACCGGAAACTGGCCTTCAAGCGGCTGGCCTGGCTCGAAGCCCAGCGCGAACGGCTTCATGGCATCGAGGCGCCGGAGCGGCGGCTGGCCGGGCCGGCAGTCCATTTGATGCGTCCGACCCGATTTCGCCTTTTATCTCGGTTTTGCTAAGATGCGCGTCATATCCGGAGTTCACAGCTTGTCCTCATTTCGCGATCACCCCTTTCTCCGCACTCGCCCTGATCGGCGCGCTGGTCGCTACGCTGCGGCCTTGCCGCCTGCGGCCGCAAAGGTCCGCTCGACCCGCCGCCGGGCGCTTCGCTCGAAGGCGAAGCCAAACCGGCGCAGACAACCCGTCGCTGCTCAATCCGGTGGCGGTGCAGCCGTTCGGCGGCGGCGGCAACCGGCGGCAGCGCCGATGCCATGGAGACCCCGAAGGGCGCCGAAGAAATCGATCCCGCTCGACGTGCTGCTGAACTAATTCGCGCGCGAGCCGGTTCGCGCGTCAGATTTCCGCGATCAAAAAGTCAATCCGATGCATCATTTCGATTATCGCGACGGCGTCCTGCATGCCGAGGCGGTGAACCTCGTGGCGCTGGCCGAGAAGGTCGGCACGCCGTTCTATTGCTATTCGACCGCGACGCTCGAGCGTCACTACAAGGTGTTCGCCTCGGCCTTTGCCGACGTCGATGCGCTCGTCTGCTACGCGATGAAGGCGAACTCCAACCAGGCCGTCATCAAGACGCTGGCCAAGCTGGGCGCCGGCGCCGACGTCGTCTCGGGCGGCGAATTGAAGCGCGCTCGCGCCGCGGGAATTGCGGCGGACAAGATCATGTTCTCGGGCGTCGGCAAGACGGCGGCGGAACTGGCGCTGGCGATCGACGAAGGCATCTTCTGTATCAACGTCGAATCCGAGCCCGAACTCGATCTGCTTGCCAATATCGCCGCGGCGAAGGGGCGCACCGCGCACGTGTCGGTGCGCGTCAATCCGGATATCGACGCCAAGACCCATCACAAGATCGCGACCGGCAAGTCCGAGAACAAGTTCGGCATTCCGATCAGCCGCGCGCGCGATGTCTATACCCATGCCGCGAAGCTCAAGGGCATCAAGGTGACGGGCGTCGATATGCATATCGGCAGCCAGATCACCGATCTCGATCCGTTCGGCAATGCTTTCGCTCTGCTCGCCGAATTCGTCGGCACCTTGCGCGGCGATGGCCACACGATTTCGCATGTCGATTTCGGCGGCGGTCTGGGCATTCCGTATCGCGACGACAACGAGCCGCCGCCGCTGCCGGATGCCTATGCCGATGTCGTCAAGCGCGCGACCAAGGATCTCGGCTGCCGGCTGATCTTCGAGCCGGGCCGGTTGCTGGTCGGCAATGCCGGTATTCTGGTGACGCGGGTGCTGTTCGTGAAGCACGGCGAGGCCAAGCACTTCGTCATCGTCGATGCCGGCATGAACGACCTGATCCGTCCGACCTTGTACGAGGCCTATCACGCGATCCGGCCGGTGACGCTTCCAGCGCTGGCGGCGCCGCGAATCCGCGCCGATGTCGTCGGCCCGGTCTGCGAAAGCGGCGATTTCCTCGGCCTGGGACGGGAAATGGCGGAACCGCGCAGCGGCGACCTTCTGGCGGTCATGACCGCCGGC
The DNA here is from genome assembly GCA_963825015.1 of uncultured Alphaproteobacteria bacterium. Classification (GTDB taxonomy): domain Bacteria; phylum Pseudomonadota; class Alphaproteobacteria; order Rhizobiales; family Xanthobacteraceae; genus Pseudolabrys. The sequence goes on from CAWGRN010000010.1 coordinate 7,782, forward strand.
GCCTATGGCGCGGTCCAGGCTGGAACCTACAACACCCGGGCTTTGGTGCCGGAAGTGCTGGTCAAGGGCGACGAATGGGCGCTGGTGCGGCCTCGCCTTGAAGTTGACCAATTGATTGCGCTCGATCGCATGCCGGAATGGCTTTAAGCGCGCATACGGTCCCGACGCCGTTGTTACGTGGCTTGGGACTTGCTTCGTGTTAGCTGGGGTGTTAGCCTTGAAAAGTCGGCAGGATTTTCGGCCCCGGTAGCGACGGCGGAGTGCCTTTGGACGCACAGGATCATTCGGCGCACGGAAGGCCGCAGCGCGCGCGCCTCGCGCTGAGCCGCGCGATCGGCCGGGCGCGCGGTAGTCTGTTGTGGGAGCGGCTTTGGCCCGCGCTGGCGGCGCTGGCGACCGCACTCGGATTATTTCTCGCGCTGTCCTGGGCCGGCTTGTGGCTCGCCTTGCCGCCGCTCGGGCGCATCGTCGGTCTTGTCGTCTTCGTCGGCATTCTCGCCGTCGCCGCGATCCCGCTGTTCCGGCTGCAGATTGCCGACGGATCGGGATGGCTTGCGCCGTCTCGATCGCGGCAGCGGCGCCGCGCACCGTCCGGCCACCGCGATCGCGGACAATATCTCCGCCAACCGCACCGATCCGGTCGCGCAGGCGCTGTGGCAGGCGCACGTCGAGCGCGCGCTGCTGTCGGCGGAAAAGCTCAAGGCCGGCTGGCCGCAACCGAGGCTGTCGCTGCGCGACCCGATGGCGTTGCGCGCGCTCGTCGTGCTCCTCGCGGTCGCGGCGTTCGTGTCGGCCGGCGGCGAGCGCTGGAAGCGCATCACCGCCGCCTTCGACTGGAAGGGCGTCGTCGCGCCGGCGAATTTCCGTATCGACGCCTGGGTCACGCCGCCGCTCTACACCGGCCGTCCGCCGGTGATGTTGCAAGGCGTGCGGCCGGGCGAAGCGACCGAGACCGCCGATCTCGCCGGCGCGCCGATTTCGGTGCCCGCCGGCAGCCAGCTCATTGTCCGCTCCACCGGCAAGGTGTCCTTCGACACCGTCCGCGTCGGCGCCATCGAGCCGGTGCCGCGCGATCCCAAGAATGTGCTGCCGGCCGGCACCGACGAACAGCGCTTCGTCATCAAGTCCGACGGTTCGGTGACCCTGCACGGTGTCGGCGGCCGCGAACCGGTGTGGACCTTCTCGGCCATCCCCGATCGCGCGCCGACGGTGGCATTCCTCAAGGATCCGGAGCGTCAGGCGCGGGCGCGCTGCGCCTCGACTACAAGATGGACGACGACTACGGCATCGTCGAAGGCAAGGCGACATTCGCGCTCAAGGACGCCGCGCAAACAGGACGACGTGCCAAGGCCGGCGACGCCAAGGCAGGGCGATGGCAAGCCGCGGCATCCGCTGTTCCCGGCGCCGGAATTCGCGCTGACGCTGCCGCAGGCGCGCACGCGTTCGGCGCTGCGCAGACGACGCAGGATCTCACCGAACATCCCTGGGCCGGCAGCGATGTGATGGTGACACTGACCGTTCGTGACGAGGCCGGCAATGTCGGCAGCAGCAAACCGCGCGAAGTCACGCTGCCGCAGCGCATCTTCGTCAAGCCGCTGGCACGCGCGCTGGTCGAGCAGCGTCGCATCCTCGCGCTCGACGCCAATGAGAAGCCGCTGGTGCTGACCGCGCTCGACACGCTGACGATCGCGCCGGAGCGCTTCACGCCCGAGGCCGGCGTCTATCTCGGGCTGCGCTCGATCTATTTCGATCTGCGCAGCGCCAAGACCGACGACCAGCTGCGCGACGTGGTCGGCGCGGCTGTGGCAGATGGCGCTGCAGCTCGAGGACGGCAATGTCAGCCAGGCCGAGCAGGCGTTGCGTCAGGCGCAGGACGCGCTGCGCGAGGCGCTGGAGCGCGGCGCCAGCGACGAAGAACTCAAGAAGCTGATGGATCAGCTGCGCGCCGCGATGGACAAGTTCCTGCAGGCGCTCGCCGAGGAGATGCGCAAGAATCCGCAGGCCTTGCAGCAGCCGCTCGATCGCAACAGCCGCGCGCTGAGCCAGCAGGATCTCAAGAGCCTGATGGACCGCATGGAACAGATGGCGCGCTCGGGCAATCGCGACGCCGCCAAGGCGCTGCTCGATCAGTTGCAGGCGATGATGGAGAACCTGCAGATGGCGCGGCCGGGCGCCAATCAGCAGGACGGCGACCAGGACATGAACTCGGCGCTCGACGAGTTGAGCGACATGATCCGCAAGCAGCAGCAATTGCGCGACCGGACCTTCAAGCAAGGTCAGGATCAGCGGCGCGACCGGCAGCGCGGGCAACGCGGCCAGCAGGGTCAGCAGGGCAATCAGCAGATGGGCGACCTGCAGCAGGATCAGCAGGCGCTGAAGGACCGGCTCAACAAGCTGCTCGAGCAGTTGCGTCAGCGCGGCATGGGCCAGCAGGGCCAGAAGGGCCAAGGCCAGCAGGGTCAAGGCCAGCAGGGCCAGCAGGACGGCAATGGCATGGGTCAGCTCGGCGATGCCGGCGAGGCCATGGGCGAGGCCGAAGGCAATCTCGGCGAGGGCGACGCCGACGGCGCCGTCGACAGCCAGGGCAAGGCGCTCGAGGCCATGCGCAAGGGCGCGCAAGGATTGGCGCAGCAGATGCAGCAGGGTGAGGGGCAGGGCATCGGTCCGAACGGACAGCCCGGCCGCGGCCGCCAGCGCGCCGAACAGAACACCGATCCGCTCGGCCGTCCGTTGCGCGGCCGCGATTACGGCGACGACAACAACGTGAAAGTCCCGGGCCAGATCGATGCGCAGCGCGCGCGCCGCATTCTCGAGGAACTGCGCAAGCGCTTCGGCGAAAGCTATCGCCCGCAGCTCGAGCTCGATTACATCGAGCGGTTGCTCAAGGATTTTTGAGTTTCACTCCATCGAACGGGCCCGCGCTTGCGTTATCCCTCCCCGAAGACGGGGAGGGATAAGCAAGCGCGCCTACTTCATCCCGCTCGCGACATCCTGCTTGGTGAAGAACCGCACCAGGATATCGACCGCATCAGCCGGCGGCGCCGCGAGGCGGCTGACGAAAGGCAGACTGTCGCCGGGGCCGAGGATGCTGCGGGTCGGCTGCATGCTCCAGGTATAGACTTCCTGGCCGGAGGCGTTGCGCGCGGCAAACCGCAGGCGCGGCACATCGGTCGCGGTGCCGGCGGTGTTCACGATCTTGCCTTCGATGATGAGAATGGAGACGCCGTCCTGCGTTTCCTTCGAGATCTTGATGTCGTCGAATTCGAGGTTGCGCAGATTGACCGGCAGGCCGATCGAGGCGAATAGCGACGCGGTCTGCGGCAGATAGCGCACGATCTGATGACGTCCGGCGATGATCGCGATATTCATGCCGAACAGGATCAGGATGAGTATGGTCCAACGCGAGTTGCGTCGGTCTTTCTGCTGCTTGGCCCGCATGCGGGCGCGCCGCGCGGCATAGTTGGCGCTGTCGTCGCTGTCGCCGGCCGCGGTTCCGGCACCGAGGAGCGCGTCCTGGTCGTCCGGCGGCACCAGCGACGGCGCATCGGCAATTGTCGGCGGTTCCAACGCGTCGCCGGCGACGACCGGCGGCGCGGCGTCGGCGTGTTCGTCGGCCAGTGCGTCGAAAGACCGCGGTTCGTACGATGGCGCGTCAGGCGGCGGATCGAAAGCCGCCTCGGCCCCGGGCACCAGCGATGGCGGCTCGTCCGCCGGCGGCTCCGGCGCGGTGCTGGGCGAGGCGTCGAACACCGGTGGCGGCGACGTGGTCTTGCCGTTCTGGGCGTCGGCTTCGGCCTCGGCGATGACGCCGCTGACGAAAGCGGAAACATTCGGCGCCTCGGCCGGGTTGACGAACCAGGTCGAGCGGCAGCGGGCACAGCGCACGGCGCGGCCGTTCGGGCCGACCGAGGCCGGATCGATCATGTAGGACGTCGCGCAGCTGGGACAGACGATCAACATACGATTCTGCGGCTTTTCGGGCCCTTCAACCCTAGCAGCCGACCGTTAATGGACCGGAAACCATGCGGACCTTCTTGGCCCGGGTCCGGACTGCGTTTTTGACGGTCGCGGCCTATGGCGGGCGCGTGATTCTCCTGTAAAACCGACGTTAGCGCGCATGTGCGCGGCCGATCCGGGCGGGGCGGGCCGGTCGGCGGGGGCGCAGGCTTCGGGCCAGGTTGGACGGCTCGCATGGAACGAAGCGGAGGCGGGCGTGGTCCGATTCGAAAATGTGGGCTTGCGCTACGGGCTGGGGCCCGAAGTGCTGCGCGACCTGACCTTCCGCATCGAGCCGCATTCCTTCCAGTTCCTGACCGGGCCCTCGGGGGCCGGCAAGACCTCGCTGCTCAAGCTGCTGTTCCTGTCGCTGAAGCCGACGCGCGGGCTGATTACGCAGTTCGGCCACGATGTTGCGACACTGTCCAAGGACGCGGTGGCGACGCTGCGCCGCCGCATCGGCATCGTGTTCCAGGATTTCCGGCTGCTCGATCACATGACGACCTACGAAAATGTGGCGCTGCCATTGCGCGTCATGGGCCGCCCGGAAGACAGCTACCGCGACGAGGTGATCGAATTGCTGAACTGGGTCGATCTCGGCGACCGCATGTGGGCGCTGCCGCCGGTGCTGTCGGGCGGCGAGAAGCAGCGCGCGGCGATCGCGCGCGCGGTGATCGCGCGGCCGCAACTGCTGCTCGCCGACGAGCCGACCGGCAATGTCGATCCGAGCCTGGCGCAGCGGCTGTTGCGGCTGTTCGTCGAACTCAACAAGTCCGGCACATCGGTGGTGATCGCGACCCACGACATCGCGCTGATGGACCAGTACGACGCCCGCCGTCTCGTGTTGCACGACGGCCGGCTGCATATCTACGATTGATCATGGCCATCGCGGACGACGTCAGGCACGACCCGACCCTGTCGCCGCGCATCGCGGTGCCGGCGAAGCCGCGCTTCGAGACGCCGGTGGTGCCGCGCAATTCGATCGCCGGCAGCGCGCTGATCGCCGTCGTCGCGATCATGACGTTTCTGGCCTCGCTCACCACCGGCGCCGCGATTCTCGTCGGCCAGGCCGCCGGCGAATGGCAGGCCGATGTCGCCCGCGAGGTCACCATCCAGGTCGTGCCGGCGCCCGACCGCGATACCGACGCCCTCGTCGACAAGGCCGCGGCGATCGCGCGCGCATTCCCCGGCATTGCCGATGTCCGCGTCTTTACCAAGGAGGAGTCTGGCAAGCTGCTCGAGCCGTGGCTGGGCAGCGGCCTCAAGCTCGACGAACTGCCGATCCCGCGCCTGATCGTGGTGCGGCTTGCCGCCGGCGCCAGCGCGGACATGGCGCAGCTCAAGCAGCTGCTCACCGCGCAGGCGCCGGGCGCGACGCTCGACGACCACCGCGGCTGGATCGAGCGGATGCGCGCCATGGCCGGATCGGTCGTCGGCGGTGGCATCGCCGTTCTGATCCTGATCGTCGCCGCGACCGTGCTGTCGGTCACCTTCGCGACGCGGGGCGCGATGGCCACCAACAAGAACGTCATCGAGGTGCTGCATCTGGTCGGCGCGAAAAATGGCTTCATCGCCGAGCAATTTTCAGCGCCACTTCCTGGTGATCGGGCTGCAGGGCGGCGCGATCGGCGGCGGCGCGGCGATCCTGATCTTCCTGATCGCGGCGCTGATCGGGCGCTGGACCGCGGGCAGCGCCGCCGGCGATCAGAGCGCGGCGCTGTTCGGCTCGTTTTCCCTGGGGTTCTTCGGCTACGCCGCCGTGCTGGCGCAGATCGTGCTCAGCGCGGTCGTCACCGCGCTGACCTCGCGGCACACGGTCAACCGCACGCTCGAAGCCATTGACTAGGCTGGCCGCAATGGGTCCGTTTCGGTCTATCCACGGCGGTTTTGCGCGTAGATCACGCCCGGGCAATAGTGCTATGTCGTCCGCGGTGTGATTGGATCGACGACGAGATGTTCGCAGGTTTTGCCCGCTGGATCGGCTTTTTGACGATGTTGACCGCGGTGGTCGGCGGATTGGTGCTGACCGGCGGATTTTTCTGGTTTGCGTCGCAGATCGCGAGCGACGAAGTCATGCTGGACCGCAACGCCGACGGCATCGTCGTGTTGACCGGCGGCGGCGCCGCGCATCCCCGACGCGATCGAGTTGCTGGCGGCCGAGCGCGGCAAGCGCCTGCTGATCACCGGCGTGCACCGCGCTACCTCGGCGAGCGAGATCGCGCGGCTGACGCCGCTCTACTCGAGATTTTTCACCTGCTGCATCGATCTCGACCGCTCGGCGCTCAACACATTCGGCAACGCGCTGGAAACGCGGCGCTGGACGCGCGAGCACAATTTCACGTCGCTCATCGTCGTGACCTCGAACTGGCACATGCCGCGCGCCATGGCGGAAATCGAGCATCAATTGCCGGACGTCACGCTGATCGCCTATCCGGTGATGTCGGAGACGGTCAGGACCAAGCCGTGGTGGGAGAATATCGGCACCGCGCGTTTTCTCGCGGCCGAATATCTGAAATACCTGTTCGCGCTCGTCCGCATGCGTCTCGATCCGGACACCCCGTAAGGACCGCCCACTCGTGATGATCCTCGTTCGCTCCATCGCGTTCAACGTGGCGTTCTATCTCAACACCGCGGTGTGGCTGGTGCTCGCCTTGCCGACCTTCTTCATGCCCTATTGGTGCCATCGTCGAGATCGCGCGGATCTGGGGCAAGATCAATCTGCTGCTGCTGCGGGTGATTTGCGGCGTCAAGGTCGAGATCCGCGGCCGTGAGAAAATTTCCGACGGGCCGCTGCTGGTCGCCTCAAAGCATCAGTCGGCCTGGGAGACCTTCGCGCTCGTCACGCTGTTTCCGAATCCGGTCTTCATCCTCAAGCGCGAACTGCAATGGATCCCGATCTTCGGCTGGTTCACCATCAAGGGCCGCATGGTGCCGGTCGATCGCGGCCGCGGCGCGGCGGCGCTGCGCGCCATGACCGAGCGGGCGCACTACGAACTCAGGCAGAATCGCCAGCTCATCATTTTCCCGGAAGGCACGCGGCGTCCGGCCGGCGCCGAGCCGCGTTACAAATACGGCGTCGCCCATATCTATAAGGGCGCCGGCGTTCCTTGCCTGCCGATCGCTCTGAATTCCGGGTTGTTCTGGCCGCGCCGCACGATCCGGCGTTATCCGGGAACGGTGATCGTCGAAATTCTCGACGTCATTCCGCCCGGTCTCGACGAGGACATGTTCTTCGACACGCTGCAGTCGGAGATCGAAACCGCGACCGCGCGTCTGATCGAAGAGGGGCGCCGCGAGATGGCCAGCGTCGCTGATCGCGGTCAGGATCCTTCGTAGCCGCCGCCCTTGAGCTGCTGCGCCAGGAGGTGCAGGTCGTGATCGCGCACGCCGAGGCTTTCCAGTTCGGCGACCGTGGCGACGACGTAATCGCGGTTGGCGCCGGACCGGCCGTGGCCCTGCCGGCAGTAATGCAGTTGTTCGGCGATCGAGAGCTGCCCGGCATATTGCTCGTGGCCGCGATCGACCACGTAGCACAGGGCGCGGACGTTGGTCTGCGGATCGTCGTCGAGCCAGATCCGCCACCAGGCTTCGCGGTACACCATCGTCACCTGCTCGCGGGCGCGCAGATAGGCGATGGTCTCCTCGCGCTTTTCCGCCGCCACCCGGTAGGCGATGCCGCGGCAATTACCGCCGCGGTCGAGCCCGAGGACGAGGCCCGGCTTTTCCGGCGTGCCGCGATGGACGAAGGAGTAGACGCAAAGGGCGCGATGCGCGCCGACCAGCCGCGCCTGGCGCCGTTCCAGCGCCTCGAAGCCCGGCCGCCACATCAGCGAGCCGTAGCCGAAGACCCAGAATTCGCCGCTGTCGTCTGTGGGCGGGGGGTTCATGACCGAATGTCGGAAAGCCGGAGCCGGGCGGTCGCGTACCAAGCGGCCTTCGCCGGCGCAATGGGCCTCCGGGGAAAGTTTCATCGGGCGCTGAATCGGACCTTGAGTTCGAGCCGCGCCTGCGCAAAGAGGACGCGGAGGCAAGCGATCGGAAGCTTGGGCGCAGAAGTGCCTCATTTGGCAGGTTTCACAATCCCGATATGACTATGTCCGAACCCGTCCGCCGCTCGTCCACGCGGCGCTATGTCGTGCTTCTCGTCCTGGTCGTCGCCCTGATCGGCGGCTGGTCGGCCTTCTGGTATGTTGCCGCCGGCAAGGCGCAGACCGCGCTCGAGGGCTGGCGGGCGCGCGAAGCGAAGGCCGGCCGCCTCTACGAATGCGGCAAGGAGAGCGTCGGCGGCTATCCGTTCCGCTTCGAGTTTCGCTGCCGGAACGCGACCGCGCTGTTCCAGAACAGCCGTCCGCCGATCGAGGCCAAGGTCGGCGGCGTGCTGGTGGTTTCGCAGGTCTATCAGCCCACCCTCCTGATCAGCGAGTTCGAAGGGCCGCTGACGATCTCCTCGCCCGGCAAGCCGCCGGAACTAACGATGAACTGGGAGCTGTTCCAGTCGAGCGTGCGCGGCACGCCGGCCGCGCCCGAGCGGGTGTCGCTGGTGTTCGACAAGCCGGCGCTCGACGCGGTTAACGGCTCTGCGCCCCATCCGTTGCTGCGCGCCGAGCATCTGGAACTGCACGGCCGGCTGCTCGAAGGCCTGGTCAGCGATCATCCGGTGCTGGAGGTCGGGGTGCGAACGCGGGGCGCCTTCGTGCCCGGAATACCGGCGCTCGCGGCACAGCCGGTCGATGCCGTTTTCGACATGGTGTTCCGCGGCCTCACCAACTTCGCGCCGAAGCCCTGGTCCGAGCGGTTCCGCGAAATCGCCACCAATAACGGCCGCATCGAGGTCACCGAGTTCCGCGCGGTACAGGGCGAGACCTTGGCGGTCGGCGCCGGCAACCTGTCGATCAGCGCCAGCGGCCATCTGCAGGGCCAGCTCGAGCCTGACGATCGCCGGCCTCGAGCCTTTCCTCAAATCCATCAACGCCGAACAGATGGTGCAGAGCGCGCCTTCGGTTAACCGGCTGGCCAACGCGCTCGACCGCCTGTCGCCGGGCCTGGGCCAGGCGGCGAAAGAGCAGGTCGGCGCCAATCTCTCGGCCGGGATCAACATGCTCGGCCGCAAGACCACGCTCGAAGGCCGGCCGGCGGTGTCGCTGCCGCTGCGCTTCGACGAGGGCCGCATGTTCCTCGGGCCGATCCCGCTCGGCGAGACGCCGGCGCTGTTCTAGCCAAGCGCGTTGTCAGAAATCGGGTCCCGCTTTCCGGGATCATGCGCTAGCCTTGCCGCTGGATCCCCTTGGAGGCAGCCGGCATGTCGCTCGAATTCCTGATCACGTCGTTCATCGTCGTCATCTCGCCGGGTACCGGCGTGCTCTATACGCTAGCGGCCGGGCTGTCGCGCGGCGGCAACGCCAGCGTCGCCGCCGCCTTCGGCTGCACGCTCGGCATCGTGCCGCATATGGCCGCGGCGATCCTCGGGCTCGCCGCGCTGCTGCATACCAGCGCGCTCGCCTTCGAGATCTTCAAATATGCCGGCTGCGTGTACCTGCTCTACATGGCCTGGGGTACGCTGCGTGAACGCGGGGCCCTGAGTGTGACCGGTACCACCGATCGCCGCAGCGCGACGGCGATCGCGGTCAAAGGCATTCTGATCAATATCCTCAATCCGAAGCTGTCGATCTTCTTTCTCGCCTTCCTGCCGCTGTTCGTCAGCGCCGGCGAAGCGCACCCGGTGATGCGCATGCTCGAACTGAGCGCCGTCTTCATGCTGATGACCTTTGCGGTCTTCGTCGGCTACGGGCTGTTCGCCGCCGCGGTGCGCGACCATGTGATCACGCGGCCGCGGGTGATGGCCTGGATGCGGCGCTCGTTCGCCGCGGCCTTCGTCGCACTCGGCGCCAAGCTCGCGTTCGCGCGCGGTGACGTCAGAGCGCTTTGCTGAAATAGAAGCGGCGGATGCCGCCGCCGATCGTTTTGTTGCTCGCCGTGGCGGCGACTTCCTCGCGGTCGAGCCGATAGCCGCTGGCGCGATAGAGGCCGAGCGCCGCCTCCTGCAATTCCGACGTACTCAATTCGAGACGCTTCACGCCGAGGCTCCGGCATTCATCCTCGGCGAAGACCAACATGGCCCGCGCGATGCCGCGGCGGCGCAGATCCGGTTCGACATACATGCGGCGCAGTTCCATCGCGTCGCCGCCGGTCGTCGTTTCCAGGCCGAACATGCCGGCAAGCCGGCCGCCATCCTCCGCCACCCAGAACGAGCCTTGCCGCGCCGCGTAATAGTCGGCGATGCGGCCGATTTCCTCGGCGATGGAGGAGGCGATGTAGGCCTCAAAGGCCTCCCTCATCGGCGGCGGCGCCAGCAGCCTGTTGACGCGCACGAACAGCTCACGCACCGCCGGCGCGTCGGTCTCGACAAAGCGCCGGATGGTGATCGCGTCCGCCATGGCTTCGGCCGCTCAGGTCTCGTCCGGCGCGTAAGGCTTGGGCAGCGGCTCGTGCGGCAGCCCGGCATGGGCGCGGCCGAAGTCGGGCGAGGCCGAGTCCTGGCCGATCTGCACGATGCCCTTGCGGATCGCGCGCGTGCGCGTGAAGTGATCGAACAAGGTCTGGCCGTCGCCGTTGCGGATCGCCTTGGTCAGCATCGAGATGTCTTCGTTGAAGCGGCCGAGCATCTCGAGCACGGCGTCCTTGTTGGTGACGAAGATGTCGCGCCACATCGTCGGATCGGACGCGGCGATGCGGGTGAAGTCGCGGAAGCCGCCGGCGGAGAATTTCAGCACTTCCGAGCGCGTCACCGTCTGCAGTTCGTCGGCGGTGCCGACGATCGTATAGGCGATGAGATGCGGCAGATGGCTGGTCACCGCCAGCACCAGATCGTGGTGATCCGGCGCCATGGTCTCGACATTGGCGCCTAACAGTTTCCAGAACGCCGCGAGCTTGTCGATCGCCGCCTGATCCTGGCCCGGCGGCGGCGTCAGGATACACCAGCGATTGACGAACAGTTCGGCGAAACCGGCGTCGGGGCCGGAATATTCGGTGCCGGCTACCGGATGCGCCGGCACGAAATGCACGCCCTCCGGAATATGCGGGCCCATGTCGCGCACGATCGAGCCCTTGACCGAGCCGACGTCGGATACGGTCGCGCCCGGCATGAGATGCGACGCGATGTCTTTCGCTACGGCGCCGCAGGCGCCGACCGGAATGCAGACGATGACGAGATCGGCGCCCTCGACCGCGGCCTCGTTGGTCTCGACCACCTGATCGGCAATGCCAAGCTCGGCGACGCGCCGGCGCGTTGCTTCCGAGCGCGCGGTGGCGACGATCGAACCGACCGCGCCCTGTGCCTTTGCGGCGCGCGCGATCGACGAGCCAATCAGGCCGACGCCGATCAGCGCCAGCCGGTTGTAGAGAGGAGCCGGTTTGCTCACGCCTTGGTTCCCATGAACTCTTTCAGGGCGGCCACCACCAGCTCGTTCGCTTCCTCGGTGCCGATGCTCATGCGCAGGCAGTTCGGCAGCTTGTAGCCGGTCGACGCGGCGCAGGATGAGGCCGCGCTTGGTGAGGAAGGCGTCGGCCTCGTTCGCGGTCTTGCCCGGCGTTTCGGGGAAATGGATGAGCAGGAAGTTGCCGACGCTCGGCGTCACCTTGAGGCCGAGTTTGGCGAGCTCCTCGCTGAGCCAGCGGCAGCCACTTCGAGTTATGCGCGCGCGCGCGCTCGACATGCGCGGTGTCGCGAATGGCGGCGACACCGGCGGCGATCGCCGGCGCGTTGACGTTGAACGGCCCGCGAATGCGGTTGATGGCGTCGACAATGTCGGCCGGCCCGTACATCCAGCCGAGCCGCAGCGCGGCGAGGCCGTAGATCTTCGAGAAGGTGCGGCACATCACGACGTTCTCGCGAGGTGGCGACCAGTTCGATGCCGGCCTCGTAGTCGTTGCGCTGGACATATTCGGCATAGGCGGCGTCGAGCACGAGCATTACATGCGGCGGCAAGCCGCGTGCAGGCGCTTGATCTCGTCGAACGGCAGATGTAGGTGCCGGTCGGATTGTTCGGATTGGCGATGAAGACGATCTTGGTCTTCGCCGTCACCGCGCTCGAGCGATGGCATCGACGTCGGCGGTGTAGTTCTTTTCCGGCGCCACGACCGGCTTTGCGCCGGCCGCCGAGCGTCGCGATCGGATAGATCAGGAAGCCGTGCGTGGCGTGGATCGCTTCGTCGCCGTCGGCGAGATAGGCGCGCGCCATCAGGTTGAGGAGATCGTCGGAGCCGGCGCCGCAGACAATGCGCGCCGGATCGAGACCGAAGGCCGTGCCGATCGCCTTGCGCAGTTCGGTCGACGACGCCGTCGGGATAGTCCTCGAGATGCTCCGCGACCTCGCGATAGGCGGCGATCGCCTTCGGGCTCGGGCCCGAGCGGGGTCTCGTTCGACGACAGCTTGAAGACCTTGGCGACGCCCGGCGCGCTGCTTTTGCCGGGGACGTAAGGGGCGATGTCGAGCACGCCGGGACGCGGGACGGGACGCAAAGGGGACTTGGTGGCAGTCATGTTCAAGCCATTGCTGGAAGTGAGCCGGGAGGGTGGGCCGGAGTGGCTCAGGCCTTGTCGGCGGCAACCGTATAGCGGGTTGCGTGGCTGCCGACGAGGGCCATCGAGCGGACCGTGGCGCCGGCCTTGCCCAGGGCCTGGGCGATATCGTGGATGTTCTGGCCGTGGGGCAGCGTGACCAGCAGGGCGGCGCCGTCGAAGGCGCGGTCCGGCACCGCCAGAAACTCGGCCAGGGTCGTCAACGTCTGCGCCGCCTTGGCGCTCCAGCCGGACACCCGCACGCTCCAGACCTCGACCTCGGTGGCGCGGGCATCGTCCGCGACCCGCGAGATGACGAAAACGGGCAGGGCGGCCGGGTGGTCATGGCGCTCGACGAAGGGCAGGCGGGCGATGATCTTCGGCGCGGCGTCGAATTCGAGCGCGTTCCACCACGCTCCGGCGCTGACCGAGGACAGCACCGGCACCAGGCCGAGATCGCCCTTGGATTCCGACACCGCGGCGACGACGCCGGCGGCGCCCATATGCGGAACCAGCGGCACCGTGAAGCCGAAATGGAAGCGGGCGGAATCGCGCATCTGCGCGTCGCCGGCCGAGAAGTCGGCATGGGCCGAGAACGGCTGCTGCACATAGGTGAAGGTGGAGATGATCACCCGCCAGATGCTCTCGACGGTGTCGAGCGGCAGGATGCCTTTATGGCGCTCGACCAGGCGGCGCATCATCTGCGCCTCGCGCATCGGCCGGAACGCCGAGCCGGTTTCCTGGCTCTTCTTGACCTGGATCAGGCGGTCGATGATGTCGCCGCGCTCCATCAGGAGCTTGTGCACGGACTTATCGATGCGGTCGATGTCCTTGCGGAGCTCGGTGAGGTCGGGGGCTTTGGGCGGCGTCGTCATGGCCGGCCATTGATAGGAAAGACGGGCGGTGAAGGCAAAGAAAACCTCACCTCGCCGCCGTTAAGAAGATGGTCCTTTCCGGGGCGCCGCCGCCTTGGCGGAGCGACGACGGAATTCAAGCGCGTGGTTTACGCCGATGGTTAAGCGGTGCCCGCGTAAACCACTTCACCGTTAATTCAAACGGATCATTTTCCGAAAATTCGTCGTGCTATTCCATTGCTACGGCGGCGCATTGCGCCGCGCGCTGCGAACAGTGGGAATCGGGGAATGCCCATGTGGACCATGCGGACAATGATGGCGCTCAGCGGCGCCGCGCTTCTGGCGATCTGCGGACCGGCCCTCAGCCAGCCGCTGCCGGTCGCGAAGCCGAAGGCCGCCATCGCACAAGCCAAGAATTCGCAGATCAAGAATACGCAGATCAAGAATACGCACATCAAGAACAAGTCGCTCGCGCATCGCGCGCGGCGGCACGACAACGCCGAACGTCTGCGCAGCTTCGCGCTGGCCGCGCCGCCGAAGGCGCCGGCGACCGGCTGGCCGACTTTGGTGCGCGAGGCGCGCAAATACATGGGCACCAACCCGACCGACCGTTCGCGGCTGTGGTGCGCGACCTTCATGAACATGGTTCTCGCCAAGGCCGGGTATGCCGGCACCAATTCCGACGCGGCGCGGTCGTTCGCGCAATATGGCCGCCGCGTCAGCGAGCCGCGCGTCGGCGCCATCGCCGTGCTGACGCGTGGCAAGACCGGCGGCCATGTCGGCGTCGTCTCCGGCATCGACGCCAACGGCAATCCGATCATCATTTCCGGCAATCACGGCCGCAAGGTCGGCGAGGCGATCTATCCGCGCTCGCGCGTCATCGCCTATGTGATGCCAACCGATCGCCGCGCCACGACGCAGGTGGCGAGCCGCAATGCGCCACCGCGCGGCAACGGCGCCGAACTCGATTCACCGATCACCGAATTGCTGGCGACCATCGATGCCGAATACAAAGCCAAGGGCCGTCCGCGCGGTACCGGTCCGGAACCGCGCCCGGTGCCGCCGTCGCAGGCGCGCCGCGACGTGCCGCTCGATCCGGCGCTCGCCGAATTCCTGGGCCTGAAGGAACGCGCGCCGGTCGCCAAGCCTCAGGTGCCGAAGCAGCCGACGGTGGAGCAGCAGCAAGCAGCGCGGCTGCAAGCGCCGCGGCAGCGCGAGGTGCGCGTCGAGAACGACGCCGCCGGGCGGGTGATGGTGCGCTAGACCAGCGCGCAGACCTTGAGCGTATCGCCGGGGGCGATGTCGCCGCCTTCGATCACCTCGGCATAGATGCCGCAGTCCATGTGATCGAAGGTCTGCATCAGCGTCTTCGGGATGTTGAGGTCGCGGCCGCCGTGACGGATCGACATTGGTGGCGGCGCAGCGGACGATGCGCTTGACCACCTTGAGCCGGACCTTGCCGCCGACATGGATTTCGCGGTCGAGCAGGTCGAACTCGTGCCAGGCCGGCCAGCCGCGGACATAGAGGTTGGCGCGGAAGCGCAGCGGATCGACCGGCTGGCCGACGGCGGTTTCCAGCGCGGCGACCGAGGCGAGGTTGATGATCGACACCACCTTCTTGGCCACGTCGGAAAAGCTGTGCGGCGCGCCCGGCGCGCCTTCGCCGGACAGCACCTTGGGCGGGCCGCTGCAGTTCCGCCGGCATGAAGTGGCGGAAGAACGCCTCGACCGCCAGCCGGCCTTCCTTGGTGCGCAGGTCGCCGCGCACGGCCTCGCGGCCTTCGGCCAATGGATCGTGAGCGTGTGGCTCGCCTCGTCGTAGTCGGTGCGCAGCGCGGCCAGCCGCTCGTTCCGCATCAGCATCAGGAAGCGCTGCTTGGGGAAATAGGCGGGCGCGGCCGGGTCGAAGCCGGTCGGGCCGTTCTCGATGGCGTAGAGCCGGTCGGCCGGCAGGGTCAGCCCCGGCGGCAGAGCGCGACCCGCGGCAGCGTCTGCGGCGACAGGCCCTTAACCGGGTAGCGGTAGATGGCCTCGATACGGGCCTGGTCTGGTCATGGCAACCATGCCGGGCGGAGGGGTTGATCCTGACCTATATCAAGCCGGCCGGCCCTTCAAACCGGCAATAATGGCCCCCACATAATGGCTCGACAGGCCGCCTCCGTGGGGCCTGCATTCAACCGGCGCCTCAATGGGCCGAGGGAGTTGAGACGATGAATTTCGAGAAATACACCGACCGCGCCCGCGGTTTCGTGCAGTCCGCCCAATCGCTGGCCCTGCGCGAGGGCCATCAGCAATTCGCCCCCGAACATCTGCTGAAGGTGCTGCTCGACGACCCGGAAGGGTTGGCGGCGGGCCTGATCGACCGTTCCGGCGGCAATTCCCGCCAGGCGCTGCAGCAGACCGAGGCGGCGCTCGCCAAGCGCCCGAAAGTGTCCGGCGGCGGCGCCGGCCAGGTCTATCTCGACCCCGGCGCTGGCGCGCGTGTTCGACGCCGCCGAGAAGGCCGGCGAGAAGGCCGGCGACAGTTTCGTCACGGTCGAGCGGCTGCTGCTGGCGCTGGCGCTCGAGAAGGACAGCGAGGCCGGCAAGGTCCTGAGCCAAGCGCCGGCGTCACCCCGCAGAACCTCAACGCCGCGATCGAGGCCCTGCGCAAGGGCCGCACCGCGGATTCGGCGTCGGCCGAGAACGCCTATGACGCGCTGAAGAAATACGCCCGCGATCTGACGCAGGCGGCGCGCGACGGCAAGCTCGATCCGGTGATCGGCCGCGACGAGGAAATCCGCCGCACCATCCAGGTGCTGTCGCGCCGGACCAAGAACAATCCCGGTGCTGATCGGCGAGCCCGGCGTCGGCAAGACCGCCATCGTCGAGGGTCTGGCGCTGCGCATCGTCAATGGCGACGTGCCGGAGAGCCTGCAACGACAAGAAGCTGCTGGCGCTCGACATGGGCGCGCTGATCGCCGGCGCGAAATATCGCGGCGAGTTCGAGGAGCGGCTGAAGGCCGTGCTCAACGAAGTCACCTCGGCCGAGGGCGGCATCATCCTGTTCATCGACGAGATGCACACGCTGGTCGGCGCCGGCAAGGCCGACGGCGCGATGGACGCCTCCAACCTGCTGAAGCCGGCGCTGGCGCGCGGCGAACTGCATTGCATCGGCGCCACCACGCTCGACGAGTACAAGAAGCACGTCGAGAAGGACGCCGCGCTGGCGCGGCGCTTCCAGCCGGTGTTCGTGTCCGAGCCGACGGTCGAGGACACGATCTCGATCCTGCGCGGCCTGAAGGACAAATACGAGCAGCACCACGGCGTGCGCATCGCCGATTCGCGCGATCGTCGCCGCGGCGACGCTGTCGAACCGCTACATCACCGACCGCTTCCTGCCCGACAAGGCCATCGACCTGGTCGACGAGGCGGCGGCGCGGCTGAAGATGCAGGTCGATTCCAAGCCGGAAGAGCTCGACACGATCGACCGCGAGATCGTGCGGCTGAAGATCGAGCAGGAAGCGCTGAAGAAGGAAACCGATCCGGGCTCCAAGGACCGGCTGAAGAAGCTCGAAGCCGAGCTGCGCCGACTCGAGAAGCAGTCGGCCGACCTCACCAGCCGCTGGAAGTCGGAGAAGGAAAAGCTGTCGGACGCGCAGAAGCTCAAGACCGAGCTCGACGCAGTGCGCGCACGAACTCGCCAACGCGCAGCGCAAGGGCGAGTACCAGCGCGCCGGCGAACTGGCCTATGGCCGCATTCCCGAGCTCGAGAAGAAGCTGAAGGACGATCGAGGCCAGCCGAGCCAAGCGCGGCGCCATGGTCGAGGAGACCGTGACCGCCGACCACGTCGCCGGCGTCGTGTCGCGCTGGACCGGCGTGCCGGTCGACAAGATGCTCGAAGGCGAGAAGGACAAGCTGCTGCGCATGGAGGACGAGCTCGCCAAGCGCGTCGTCGGCCAGGCGCGAGGCGGTGAAGGCGGTGTCGACCGCGGTGCGCCGCGCGCGCGCCGGCCTGCAGGATCCGCAACCGGCCGATCGGCTCGTTCATGTTCCTAGGGCCGACCGGCGTCGGCAAGACCGAGCTGACCAAGGCGCTCGCCGAGTTTCTGTTCGACGACGAGAACGCGCTGATCCGCATCGACATGTCGGAATACATGGAGAAGCATTCGGTCGCCCGCCTGATCGGCGCGCCTCCGGGCTATGTCGGCTACGAGGAAGGCGGCGCGCTCACCGAAGCGGTGCGGCGCCGGCCCTATCAGGTCGTGCTGTTCGACGAGATCGAGAAGGCGCATCCGGACGTGTTCAACGTCCTGCTGCAGGTGCTCGACGACGGCCGCCTGACCGACGGGCAGGGCCACACGGTCGACTTCCGCAACACGCTGATCATCATGACGTCGAATCTCGGCGCCGACTATCTGGTCAACCAGCCGGAAGGCGAGGACACCGACGCGGTGCGCGATCAGGTGATGGGCGTGGTGCGCGTCGGCGTTCCGGCCGGAATTCCTCAACCGCGTCGACGAGATCATCCTGTTCCACCGGCTGCAAGAAGTCGGAGATGACCGCGATCGTCGACATCCAGATGAAGCGGCTGCAGAAGCTGCTGGACGATCGCAAGATCACCATCACGCTCGAGCCGGCGGCGCGCGACTGGCTGGCCGACAAGGGCTGGGATCCGGCCTATGGCGCGCGTCCGCTCAAGCGCGTGATCCAGAAGTCGGTGCAGGACCCGCTCGCCGAGATGATCCTGTCCGGCACGGTGAAGGACGGCGAGACGGTCAACGTCTCGGCCGGCAAGCAGGGGCTCTGACCTTCAACGGCAAGCTGGCGCAGGCGGCGTAAGACGTCGAACGCTCGACGAAAAATCGGGCGCTCCGTACCAACGGGGCGCCTCTTCTTGCCACACATATTCCGCATGCGGGCGCCGACATCGACCGGCGCGCGGCGGCGCGCCGGCTTGCGCCGCGCGCGGCGGCGGCCATGAGCGGTGGTCGAAATGCTTCAGCATTGAATTCGGAATGAAGCGGGTGCGCTGCGCATAGACGTGGCGGTCGCCGCTTGCGTGCTGGCCGTGGGTGAAGAAGCGCTGCGGCACCATCAGATGCAACTGGTCGTGCGCCCGCGTCATCGCGACGTAGAGCAGCCGCCGCTCTTCCTCGATTTCCGGCGTCGAGCCGGTCGACAGGTCGGACGGCAGGCAGCCGTCGACGGTGTTCGAGCACATAGACCGAAGTCCACTCCTGGCCCTTGGCGGAATGGATCGTCGATAGAATCAGATAGTCCTCGTCGAGCAGCGGCGGGCCGGACTGGTCGCTGGTGGCGCCCGGCGGATCGAGCGTCAGTTCGGTGAGGAAGCGCTCGCGGCTCGGATAGGTCGCGGCGATCTGCGCCAGTTGCGCCAGGTCGCGCCTGCGCGCACCGACGCGTCCTCGTGCATGCGCTCGAGATGCGGCGCGTACCAGCGGCACGACAGCGTCGAGTTCGCCGGGCCAGCCGACGGCGTTGCGCCGCAACAGCCCGATGGTTTCGTCGAAGTCCGGCCAGCATTCGCTCGCCGCCGCAGGCGGCTTGAACTCGGCCAGCGCGCGCATCGGATCGCCGCTCTGCGGCGATGCGGTCGAGCAGGCGGCCGGCGGCGCTCGGGCCGATGCCGGGCAGCAGCTGCGCCACGCGAAAACCGGCGACGCGGTCGCGCAGGTTCTGCACGAAGCGCAGCACCGCCAGCACGTCCTTGATGTGCGCGGCTTCGAGAAACTTCAGGCCGCCGAATTTGACGAAGGGAATATTGCGCCGCGTCAGCTCGACTCTCCAGCCCGGCGCTGTGGCTCGAGGTGCGGAACAACACGGCCTGCGCTTTGCAGCGCGATGCCGGCTTCGCGGTTCTCCAGGATGTTCTCGACGATGTAGTGCGGCCTGCCGACGTCGTCGGCGACATTGACGATGCGCGGCCGCTCGGCCGAGGCGCGGTCCGACCACAGGTTCTTGGTGAAGCGTTCGCTGGCCAGTTCGATCACCGCATTGGCGGCGGCGAGGATGGCTTGCGTCGAGCGGTAATTGCGCTCCAGCGTGATGACCTGCGGCCGGCGGCGTAAAATGCCCGGGAAAGTCGAGGATGTTGCGCACCGTCGCGGCGCGAAACGAGTAGATCGACTGCGCGTCGTCGCCGACGACGGTGAGGCCGCGGCCGTTCGGCTTGAGGCCGAGCAGGATCGAGGCCTGCAGCCGGTTGGTGTCCTGATATTCATCGACCATCACATGATCGAAGCGCGCGGCGATCTCGTGCGCGATCGCGCCCTCGGTCATCATCTGCGCCCAGTACAGCAGCAGGTCGTCGTAATCGAGCACGTTCTGCTTCTGCTTGGCCTCGACATAGGCGGCGAACAGCGCTGCGCAGTTCAGCCTCCCATTCGGCGCACCAGGGAAAGAACGGCCGAGCACCTCGTCGAGCGGCGTCGTCGGCGTTGACCGCGCGCGAATAGATCGACAGGCAGGTGCCCTTCATCGGAAAGCGCTTGCTGCGTCTTCGACAAGCCGAGTTCGTGCCGCACCAGAGTTCATCAGGTCGGCGGAATCCTCGCGGTCGTGAATGGTGAAGGCCGGATCGATGCCGATGTCGCGCGCATATTCGCGCAGCAGCCGCGCGCCGATGGCGTGGAAGGTGCCCGGACCAGTTGAGCTGGCGCCGGCCATGGCGCCGGTCTGCGCGCCAAGCACCGCGCGGCAATGCGCTCGACGCGGCGCTGCATCTCGGCGGCGGCGCGGCGCGAGAAGGTGAGCAGCAGGATGCGGCGCGGATCGACGCCGCTGACGATCAGATGCGCGACGCGGTGCGCCAGCGTATTGGTCTTGCCGGAACCGGCGCCGGCGATGATCAGCAGCGGCGCGGCCTCGTTCCGAGAGCGCGCAGCCGCCGTGCTCGACCGCGCGGCGCTGCTCGGGATTGAGCTTGGCCGAGATAATCGGCCGGCGTCAGCGGCAGATCGGCGTCGCGATGTTCATGCTTCGTACAAAGCATGAACGTCGGTGATTCGTCGATTGCAGGATCCGGGAACGGCGTTAACTTCGCGTTCGAGGCGACGCGCGCCGGCTTGCGCGCCATGATGCCGTCGAGCCGGTCGCGCTCCTGCTCGAAGCTCGCCATCATCGTGCCGTCCAGTTCGCGGCCGCGCGGCAGCTTGATGCGCATCGGATCGACGAAGCGGCCGTTGACGAGGATTTCGTAGTGCACGTGCGAGCCGGTCGACAGGCCGGTCGAGCCGACGAAGCCGATCACCTGGCCCTGACGCACGCGCTTGCCTTCGTCGACGCCGCGCGCATAGGCGCTCATGTGGCCGTAGGCGGTCTCGTAGCCGTTGTTGTGGCGGAGGCGGATGTATTTGCCGTAGCCCGACTCCCAGCCTTCCTTCTCGACGACGCCGTTGCCGGCGGCATAGATCGGCGTGCCGGTCGGCGCCGCCCAGTCCACGCCGGTGTGCATCTTGGTGTAGCCGAGGATCGGATGGCGGCGCAGGCCGAAGCCGGAGCGCATGATGCCGGCGATCACCGGCTTGCGCACCAGGAACTTCTTCGCGCTCTTGCCGATTCTCGTCGTAGTAATCGACCAGGCCGTCGTCGGGCGACTGGAAGCGATAGAATTTCTTGACCTCGCCGCCGACGGTGAGCGCGGCGAACAGCACGTCGTTGCGGCTGTCGGCGGTCGGCGTTTCATCTTCGCCGGCGTACAGCACTTCGAACGAATCGCCGGGCTGCACCTTGCGCTGGAAATCGACGTCGTAGGAGTAGATGCGGATCAGTTCGTCGATGATCGGCCGCGGAATCTGGTTGCGCAGCGCGGTCTCGTAGACGCTCTGATAGAGCCGCACGCCGGACGTGTCGTTTTCGTCGTGCGTCTTCGGAGTTTTCGGCGACATCGGTATCGACGTTCTTCACGTCGACCGACACGTATTTGCCGGTATCGGACAGCGCGACCACCGCGTCGATCCGGTGTCGCCGGCGACGATGACGCGGATCGGCTGCAGCGCTGGCCGCCGGGACATCGGCGCCATCAGCATGCGCAGCTTCTGGCCTTCCTTGATGCCGCCGTCGCGGCCGCGCGGGCCGAGCACGCGCGATGATCGCGCTCGATGTCGTCGGCGTGGCGCCGAGATCGCGCAGGATCGAGGCGACGCTGTCGCCCTTCTTGGCGACGACAGCTTTTCGTTGAACGCGTTGCCGCCGGTGGTCTGGTTGGTGGTCTTCGGCAGCAGCGTGATGTTCTCGGGAACGATGCGCGCCTCGAAGCCGGCGTAAGGATCGGCGGCGCCGTCGCCGGCGTAGGCGAGCTTGATGCCGGTGATGTTGGTCGCGATCGGCAGATGATTGGCGGCCTTTTCGCTCCATTCGGCGGCTTCGCGCACGCGCGCCATCACTTCGTCGTTCGGCGTCAGCAGCGCGATCTTGAGGCGCGGCATCATCGGCGCGAGATCGCGCATCACGAAGGCGACTTCGGCGTCCGGCTCGGCCGCCGGCGCATCGTCCGGCGCGGCGGTGCCGCCGGGCGCGGTCTCGGCGAGCAGGCGTTGCGGATTGAAGGGCGGGATATTGGCGGAGAGATCGGACACGGTCAGCGACAGGTTGCCGGCGATGCGCACGAAGGGACGCACGCGCACGACTTCATGATTGCCGACGCGGTGGTGGTCGAGACGCGGATCACCTGGCGGGCGAAGGTCGGCTCTTCCGCGGTCGGCAGCCGGTCGCTCTTGCGCGCGCCGGCTTTTCGGCGCCGGCGCCGAGCGCGCCGCGCAGCGCGACTTCGACGCGCTCGGGCAGCGACGCGAAATTGGTCTCGCCGTCGAGCGACGTGAAAACGGCGCCGCCCATGAGAGCAGCGCCGCACAATGCGGTCAGGATCGTGCCGGCAAACCACTGCACCGAGACGCGGCGGCGATCGACAAAGCCGCCGATGCCGCCGTCGACCGACAGCGGCGGCTCGTTGCCGAGCTCGATGGCGTCGGCCTGCTCGATCGATGTGCGCCGCGCGACCGTGCCTGGTCCAAGCTCACCGTCCCCTGCGCCTCCGATCGAAGGTGGCTTGCCGCAACCAAATCGCCCCAAAGCCGTCGGCAGGCCGCTAAATCAATGGCCGGCACGATGCCGGTTGGCTCCATGACCCGTCAATGACGGACCCGAACCCCGATTAACTGGCCTGACGACGGCGGCTGAAGGCCCCCGTTGCGATTCCGTCCCTCGAATGCGACCAAGGACGACGCAGGAATATGGCCTCAGTGCGGCGCGGTATCGATTAAGGCATCGTTTATCTGTCGAGCCCGGAAGTCGTCGGTCGCGGCGCTGCTGAAATCGCCAATATGGACCAATGAAAATGGGCGTTTTCGGTTGACAATGCGAAGGGCCGAAGCCTATATACACCCATCGGCGCGCCGTCCGCTTACGGCGCGATGGCGCGCCTCTGAAGCTCCTCACTGGAACAGTGAAACGGCATCCGACAGTTCTCGGATGCACGGGCTTCGACGGCTCTTCGGGTCACCGGAGGGGTGGGGACCGCCATGGTCCCCGGGCTGTTTGACAAGTGAATCGGAAGAAAGAGAAACGTGGACGGCGGAGTCCTTGCGGGCCGCTCTCGCGTGGAGAAGCAATTCTTCAAGAGGGACGGCTTTGGAAGAGACTTCGGCGGTCACGTTTAAGGTACATCGCTGACATTGCTTGTCGGGCTCACGCGAGTGATCGATCAGTGGGTGGACCTCGTCAAAGGACAACGTCAAACGTTGTCATGCGCAAACGTGACCTGCCGGGATCAAAATCTCATCCAACTTGAGAGTTTGATCCTGGCTCAGAGCGAACGCTGGCGGCAGGCCTAACACATGCAAGTCGAGCGGCCGTAGCAATACGGCAGCGGCAGACGGGAGAGTAACACGTGGGAACGCGCCCTTTGGTTCGGAATAACTCAGGGAAACTTGAGCTAATACCGGATAAGCCCTTACGGGGAAAGATTTATCGCCAAAGGAACGGCCCGCGTCCGATTAGCTAGTTGGTGAGGTAATGGCTCACCAAGGCGACGATCGGTAGCTGGTCTGAGAGGATGACCAGCCTCACTGGGACTGAGACACGGCCCAGACTCCTACGGGAGGCAGCAGTGGGGAATATTGGACAATGGGCGCAAGCCTGATCCAGCCATGCCGCGTGGATGATGAAGGCCTTAGGGTTGTAAAGTCCTTTTAACGGGGAAGATAATGACGGTACCCGTAGAATAAGCCCCGGCTAACTTCGTGCCAGCAGCCGCGGTAATACGAAGGGGGCTAGCGTTGCTCGGAATTACTGGGCGTAAAGCGCACGTAGGCGGCTTTTTAAGTCGGGGGTGAAATCCTGGAGCTCAACTCCAGAACTGCCTTCGATACTGGGAAGCTCGAGTTCGGGAGAGGTGAGTGGAACTGCGAGTGTAGAGGTGAAATTCGTAGATATTCGCAAGAACACCAGTGGCGAAGGCGGCTCACTGGCCCGATACTGACGCTGAGGTGCGAAAGCGTGGGGAGCAAACAGGATTAGATACCCTGGTAGTCCACGCCGTAAACGATGAATGCTAGCCGTTGGCGAGCTTGCTCGTCAGTGGCGCAGCTAACGCTTTAAGCATTCCGCCTGGGGAGTACGGTCGCAAGATTAAAACTCAAAGGAATTGACGGGGGCCCGCACAAGCGGTGGAGCATGTGGTTCAA
The DNA here is from genome assembly GCA_963825015.1 of uncultured Alphaproteobacteria bacterium. Taxonomy (GTDB): domain Bacteria; phylum Pseudomonadota; class Alphaproteobacteria; order Rhizobiales; family Xanthobacteraceae; genus Pseudolabrys. The sequence goes on from CAWGRN010000010.1 coordinate 31,875, forward strand.
TTCGAAGCAACGCGCAGAACCTTACCAGCCCTTGACATGTCCCGGTCATGGAGTTCCAGAGACGGAGTCCTTCAGTTCGGCTGGACGGGAACACAGGTGCTGCATGGCTGTCGTCAGCTCGTGTCGTGAGATGTTGGGTTAAGTCCCGCAACGAGCGCAACCCTCGCCCTTAGTTGCCATCATTTAGTTGGGCACTCTAAGGGGACTGCCGGTGATAAGCCGGAGGAAGGTGGGGATGACGTCAAGTCCTCATGGCCCTTACGGGCTGGGCTACACACGTGCTACAATGGCGGTGACAGAGGGATGCAAAGGGGCGACCCTTCGCAAATCTCAAAAAGCCGTCTCAGTTCGGATTGGGGTCTGCAACTCGACCCCATGAAGTTGGAATCGCTAGTAATCGCAGATCAGCACGCTGCGGTGAATACGTTCCCGGGCCTTGTACACACCGCCCGTCACACCATGGGAGTTGGCTTTACCTGAAGACGGTGCGCTAACCGCAAGGAGGCAGCCGGCCACGGTAGGGTCAGCGACTGGGGTGAAGTCGTAACAAGGTAGCCGTAGGGGAACCTGCGGCTGGATCACCTCCTTTCTAAGGATGATCCTTCAGAGCGAAGCATCCGCTTCGTCCTATCGGATCTCTTAGGAACACATCGGGGCCGGTCAGTTCAGGACTGGCATGTCCTTAGGCGGGATTTCGCCGTCTTCGTTTCTCTTTCTTCTCGGACGAGCCCACGCTATTCCCAAGGTCGTTGGAGCATCCTTTTGCCCGCGGTCATTCGGGATATCGCGGGCGACAGAGCGTGTGCTCTTGGGCCTGTAGCTCAGTTGGTTAGAGCGCGCGCTTGATAAGCGTGAGGTCGGAAGTTCAAATCTTCCCAGGCCCACCAATTCCCGCTTCGGCTGGTGCCGCACTAGCGGGGCCATAGCTCAGTTGGGAGAGCGCCTGCTTTGCAAGCAGGAGGTCGTCGGTTCGATCCCGTCTGGCTCCACCAGCGGCGATCGCCGGATCTGTGACCGCTTTAAGCTCGTCCGTAAGAAACATAAATTCGCGCAAGCACGTCTGCGTCATCGAGACGTACGCATGCGCGTGTTGTCTGACATCGTGAAGAGGAGATCGTTCCGAGCGATCGCATGGAAGCCAGTTCGGCTTGAACGCAAGTTCAACGCTGAGCCGGTGGATAGGCGATTTTGCGCACTCTCCAGACAATTCATCGGCAAGAGGCCTTCGGGCTTCGCGTTGATGATGCGTTGTTGTTAGTTGGCTCCTGCATGGGTCCAGCTATCGGTTCGATCTTGAAGCAAACTGGTTTTTCTAATGACCGCGCGTACGAATTATTTGACCCATTCGTACGGACAGTTGCGTGAGTTTCGCAAACTTACGCGGTGATACGTCAGTGATCGCCGGAACGAGCAATCGTGTCCGGAACCGCGCACGTTCGATGAAGGGACTCTTGCCGAGGGTCCAGGCAAAGGGCATG
>CAWGRN010000011.1:0-171241 GCA_963825015.1 uncultured Alphaproteobacteria bacterium
TATTCTCGACATGTCGAAAATCGAGGCTGGCCGCATCCGGCTCGATTTCGACGACCTTGATCTCGATACGCTGCTGGCCGGTTCCATGCGCGTGGTATCGGCAAAAGCCGAGGAGAAGAAACTCGAAGTCACCGCCAGAATAGCGCCGGATCTTCACCTGCGGGGTGACCGCCGCGCCATCAAGCAAATCGCCCTCAATCTGCTGTCGAATGCAGTGAAATTCACCCCGGCTGGCGGATGCATCACGGTGCGTGTGCGAGCGACAGACGCGTGCCTCGTGCTCGGCATCGCCGATACCGGCATCGGCATTGCCAAGGATGCACTGACGCGGCTGGGCCTGCCGTTCGAGCAAGTCGAAAGCCAACTCACCAAAAGCCACCAAGGCTCCGGCCTCGGGCTGGCGATTGCCAAATCGCTGGTCGAACTGCATGGCGGCCGCATGTGCATCCGCTCCACGCTCGGCAAAGGTACGCTGGTGGTAGTGCGCCTGCCGCTCAAGCCGCAATGCCCGCTGCCGAAGGAAGCAGCCGCCTGACGCTACCGGCGCGCTAAGGCGCCCTGCCCAAAATCCGCACGAAACTCGCGCGCACTTTAGCCTGCGTTTCGATCAGTGTGGCGTCGAGGGTCGCGAAATCCGGCACGTCGGCGGCACGCGCCAAAAGGCGCAGCAAACCGGCGCCCGCGGTCTTGGGATCGAACGGCCCCGCCAGGCACAGCCGCAGAATTTGCGTCAAGTCGTTATAGAGTTGCACCGCCGGGCGTAGAACTTCCGCCTCTTCCACCGGCAGCACCTGCAATTGCCAGGCCTTGTCGAGCACCCGCGCGGTCGATGTATCGAGAATATCCGGCAGCCTATTGGCGTGCACCAGTTGCAAATATTGCGCGATGAATTCCAGGTCGACCAACCCACCGGCGGCGTATTTGAGGTCCCAGCGCTCGCGGTCGCCTTTCTCATTGGCGATGGCCCCGCGCATTTCAACCACGTCGCCAGCAATCAATGCCGCGTCGCGCGGACGCCGCAGAATCTCATGGATGACTTTCTCAACGCGCGCGCCGAACGCCGGCGATGACGACACCACCCGCGCGCGGGTCAGCGCCATATGCTCCCAGGTCCAGGCTTCGGTCTGCTGATAGCTGATAAATCCAGCGATCTGCACGGCCAAGGGCCCTGCCCGCCCCGACGGCCGCAGCCGCATGTCGACGTCGTATAGCGCGCCATAGTTTGTTTGCGCCGTCAGCGCATTGATCAGCCGCTGGGTCAGGCGCGCGAAATAATGCCCGCCGTAAAGCTGACGCTTGCCGCTCGACTCCGGGGTGCTTCTCGTCGAAGTCGTAAACCAACATCAGATCGAGATCGGATGTCGCGGTCATCTCGCGGCCGCCAAGTTTGCCCATGGCCAGCACCGCGGTCTGTTCACCGCGCATATGCCCATGCGTGGCGGCGACGTTATCCGCGACCGCGCGGTGGACGGCGCGGATGACCACATCCGCCAGGCGCGCGAAGGCTTCGCCGGCCTGCCGCGCGGTCACCGTGCCGGACAAAATCCGCACCCCGATCAGAAACATATATTCGAGCCCGAACATGCGAATGCGCTCGAGCAGATCTTCGTCGTAGCGCGATTGCGATAGCGCCGCATCGAGCCGCCGTCCGAGTTCGGCTTCGTCGGGCAAGGTGCCGAAGAAGCTCGGATCGACCAACGCGTCCATCACTTGCGGATTGCGCGCCAGCGTATCGGCAAGCCGCGGCGCAATGCCAAGCACCAGCGTGATCAGCGCTATGAGATCCGGTTTTTGCCGCAGCAGCGACAACAACCGCGCTCCGCCGCGCAAATTGGCCATGAAGTGGTCGAACAGCACCAATGTGGCGCCCGGATTGTCGCTCCGTCCCAGCTGCTCCACCAGCGCCGGCAACAACGCCTGCAGGTGGCCGCGCGCCGCCTCACCCTTGAGCGCGGGATGCCCGCCGCTGAGCCAATGGCGGATGATGGCCGAGGCCTCCAGCGGCGAGCGGAATCCCAGTTCGGCCAGTCGATCCAGCGTTTTGCGGTCATCGGCGCCGGCCGGAAATGCCAAGGCCGGCTGGTCGGCGCCCGGCGCCGTCTCGAACAAGCGAGCGTAATGCTGCTGCACTTTTTCGAGGTGGCCGACCAAGACCTTGGCGAAGGCATCGCGGCTGGCGAATCCGAGAAACCGCGCAAACCGTTCGAGATCGGCAGGCTCGGCCGGCAGCGCCTGGGTTTGTTCGTCATTGACCATCTGCAGCCGGTGCTCGACGCTACGCAGGAAGCAATAGGCCGCTTTCATGTCGTCGCACGTGGCAGCATCGATCCAGCGATCCTGCTCGAGCTTGTCGAGCGTCGTGAGAGTGTCGCGATCGCGCAACGCCGGATTGCGCCCGCCGGCGATCAATTGCTGGGTTTGCGCAAAGAACTCGATCTCGCGAATGCCGCCGCGGCCAAGTTTGATATTGTGGCCTTCGACCGCGATCTCGCCATGGCCGCGAAAGGCGTTGATCTGACGCTTCATGGCGTGCACGTCGGCCACCGAAGCGAAATCGAGATATTTGCGCCACACGAAGGGCGACAATTCGTTGAGGATCGCTTCACCCGCCGGAATATCGCCGGCACAGGCGCGCGCCTTGATCATGGCGGCGCGTTCCCAGTTTTGCCCGGCGCTCTCGTAGTAGTCTAAGGCCGCCGCAGTCGAAATCGCAATCGCGGTCGACGCAGGATCGGGCCGCAATCGCAAATCGGTGCGGAAGACGTAGCCGTCGGCCGTGCGCTCCTGCAAAAGCTTCACCAGTCGCTGGGTGATGCGCACGAACAGCGGCGCGGGCACGGCATCCTTCGGCAAGGCCGGTGCCGCCGGGTTATAAAACACGATGAGATCTATATCGCTGGAGTAGTTGAGCTCGAACGCGCCCATCTTGCCCATGGCCAGCACGATATAGCCGCTGCCGACTTGCGGCTGGGCTCTGTCTTTCGGTGCCAGGCGCCCGGCGCGGGTGGCTTCGGCGAGCACAAAGCGGACCGCGGCAGCAACGGCGGTGTCGGCCAAGTCGGTGAGCGCGCGCACCGCCCGCATCACCGGCCACACGCCGCCGATGTCCGCGAGTGCGATCAGCAGCGCGGCTTCCGCTTTCATGCGGCGCAAGAGCCGCATCGCATCGGCTTCGTTCTCGGTCGATGCAATAGCGCTGCTGGTATCCGCCAGCAGGTCGGCAAGATGCCGGTCGGGGTCTGCGCCCATCAACCGGAGTAGCCGTTCGGGTTCGCGGCTCGCCAGATCCCACAGAAACGGCGAGTTTTCCGCCAGGCTTTCCAGCAGCGTGTTGACGATTGGGTGGGCAGCGAGCAGCGCTTTGAGGTTTTTGGTCTCGGCCGCCGGCAAACCGGCGAGCCATTCGACGACGCGACCGCACGCAAGCTTGGGATCGACCAGTTCCGGCGCCGTGACGACCCGGTCGGCCAGCGTTGTGCCGGTGGGCATTTTTGACGTGCCGGCGGCGACGGATTTAGCGCGAACTGCCGTTTTGACGGCCTTTTTGGCAGGCGCTTTCTTTTTGGCGGGCCGCTTCATCCCGCACTTTGTACCGGCCCCCCGCGCGGCAAGGCAATGATGCTCTTGAGGCCTGGATGATTATCTTCCAGCGTCAGTTCGCCGCCGTGCAGCCGCGCCACTGCCGAGGCCAGGCTCAAACCCAGCCCGGAACCGGGTTTCGAGCGACTTTGCTCAAGCCGCACGAACCGCTCGACCACGCGGCTGCGGTCGGCTTCCGGAATGCCCGGCCCGTTGTCGGCGACCGTGAGAAGGATACGATCGCTGTCGTTCTGGGCCCGCACCACGATCTCCGGCACCGCGGCCGTGGCGCCATTGACCGGCTGGCCGCTATCCAGAAGATCGTGCGGCTCGGCATATTTGATTGCGTTATCGACCAGATTGGCCAGCGCCTGGCTCACCAGTTCGCGGTTACCTTTGACCGGCGCCGGTTCAGCCGCCTCGACCTTGAGCGCGATGCCCTTCTCCTCGGCCAGCGGCTCGTAGAGCTCGCCAATGTCATTGGCGATATCGGCGGCGTCGAACTCGATCATATCGCTGCGCGCCTGCCCGGATTCCGCGCGCGCAATCATCAGCAGGGCGTTGAAGGTCGCGATCAGGTTGTCGGACTCTTCGATGGTCGATTCCAATGCGGCGCGATATTCGCTCTCGCTCTTGCCGGTGCGCAGCGCCTGCTCGGTACGATTGCGCAGGCGCGTGAGCGGCGTCTTGAGATCGTGGGCGATATTGTCGGAAACCTCCTTCAACCCGTGCATCAGCGCTTCGATGCGCTCCAGCATGACATTGAGGTTTTCCGCTAGCCGGTCGAGTTCGTCGCCGGTCCCTGCAACCGGCAGCCGCTCGCCGAGATCGCCGGCCATGATGGTACGGGACGTCTCCGTCATCGCGTCGACGCGACGAAGCACGCGGCGCGTGACGAACAACCCTCCGGCCAGGCCCAGCACCAGCACGATGGCGATCGACCAGCGTCCGGCGCCGAGAATGATGTGATAAAGCCGCTCGCGCTCGTCGAGATCGCGGCCGACCAGCAGGCGGAATCCGCCGGGAAGCTGGAACACTCGCGCCAAGGCATGGTGCTCAGGCCGCTCGGGATGATCGGTGTGCTCGGGTGCTTCGGTTTCGTCGAGCCGCCGGTAGGCGGTTTCGGTCCAGCCCGGACTGTCGAGAATGCCGGACTGCAGGGCCGTGACGTTACCGGCGAGCGCCTCACCGGCAAAGGTCGTGACGAGGTAGAGGCTGGAGCCGGGCCGCCGCGCCCGTGCGTCGACCACGATGACCAGACGCCGAATGCCGCCCAGCCGGTATTGTTCCGATAGGCCGGTGATTTCGGCGTCGATGGTATCGGTGATCTGTTCGGTGATCAGGCGGCGGGTGTTGAGCGCGAAATAGCCGAGCAGAAACGCCGCGAACAGCGCGAACACGGTCAAATAGACCAGCGTCAGCTTGAACGTGGTGGTGCGGAAGAGTTTACCGAGCGCCGTCACGTATCATATATCCCGCGCCGCGGACCGTGTGCAAAAGCGGCTGGGAGAAACCTTTATCGATTTTCGAGCGCAAGCGCGAGATGTGGACGTCAATCACATTGGTTTGCGGGTCAAAATGGTAATCCCACACGTTTTCCAGCAGCATCGTGCGGGTGACCACCTGGCCGGCGTGTTTCATCAGGTATTCCAACAGGCGGAATTCGCGCGGCTGCAGGGTGATTTCTTCGGCGCCGCGGCGCACCTGGTGGGACAGGCGGTCGAGTTCGAGATCGCCGACGTGCAGCACGGTTTCCTCGCGGCCGGCCCCGCGGCGGCGCGCCAGTACCTCGACGCGGGCGAGCAGTTCGGAAAACGAATAGGGTTTGGGCAGGTAATCGTCGCCACCGGCGCGAAGGCCTTTGACCCGGTCGTCGACCTGGCCGAGCGCAGAAAGAATAAGGGCGGGCGTTTCGATGCCCTTGGTGCGCAGCGTGCCGATCACGGAAAGGCCGTCGCGTTTGGGCAACATGCGATCGACGATCAGAACGTCATATTGGCCATCGAGCGCCAGCGCCAAGCCGTCGTCGCCGTCATGAGCGGCGTCGGCGACATGGCCGACTTCGCGGAATGCCTTGACCAAATAGTCAGCGGCATCGCGGTCGTCCTCGATGACCAGAAGGCGCATGGTGACCCGATCCGGTTGTGCGTCGGCCGTCCGGCCGGAGGCGCGAGCCCCTTGAATATCCGCATAAGTGGGCATCGGTTACACCAATTCCAGTCAATTCGGTGGCAGGTCTCGACTTAAGAACGTCGCTACCTGGCTCGGCCGTCCCCTGAATTAGCCGGTCCCCTCTGGGGCCGCATCGATTTGCCGCCTCTATCGTACGCGAGGGGGTGGCGGGATTGGCCCGCCACCCCCTCAACGACCCCACCCCAGCGGGGGCGACGGATGCCAGGGTGAAGCTCGGTTGGAAAAAGCGTCCGGCGGTCCGCACGCTCTTCCGTTAAATTGCCGGGACGGGCACGAAGCCCGCCCCGTTGAGGTCGGCCACCGGCGGGGGCGACGGATGCCGGTGGATTGCCTCAAACTCGTTTTGCCTTCGCTCGTTCAGCCCTGGCCGACCGGCAGCGCGACGAAACGGGTGTTGTCACCCGATTTCACCCGCAGCAGGACGGTCCGTTTGCCTTCGGTGCGCGCGCTGGCAACGACCTTGCGCACGTCGGCCGGGGTCGAAACCAACTTGCCGGCGACTTCAAGGATCACGTCCCCGGTCGAGAAGCCGTGTTCGGCAGCGACACCGGAGCCATCGACCCCGGTGACCACCACGCCTTCACCGCCGGCGCCCGCGACGCGGGAAGCCGGAGCCAAGGTCAGCCCGAGCTTGCCCATTTCGGTGGCGCCGTTGTCATCGCTATTGTTGGCTTTGGCGCTCGCCTGCTTGCTGTTCGGCAATTCGCCGAGCGTCAGACTGATGGTTTTCTCGGAGCCTTTATGCAGGACCGAGAGCTTGACCGCGGCCTTGGGCGCCAGCGCGCCGATCTTCTTGGCAAGATCGCGAGCGTCTTTCACTTGTTCGCCGTTGACGGCCGTGATGACGTCACCGGCTTCGATACCGGCCTTTTTCGCCGGGCTGTTGTCCTGCGGCTCGGCGACCAGCGCGCCTTCGGCCTTCTTGAGGCCCAGGCTGTCGGCAATGTCCTGTGTCACCGGTTGGATCTGAACGCCGATCCAGCCGCGCGTGACCGAACCGTGGTCCTTGAGCTGCGCAATCACGCTCTTGACCGTATCGGACGGGATCGCGAAGGCGATGCCGACCGAGCCGCCCGACGGTGAGAAGATCGCGGTGTTGACGCCGATCACGTTGCCTTCGGTGTCGAACGTCGGCCCGCCGGAATTGCCTTTGTTGACCGGCGCGTCGATCTGGATGAAGTCGTCATAGGCGCTGGCGCCGATGTCGCGGCCACGGGCCGAAACAATGCCGGCTGTGACGGTGCCGCCGAGACCGAACGGATTGCCGACCGCAATCACCCAGTCGCCGATGCGGGGCGTGCCGTCGGACAGCTTCACGTAGGGGAACGAGCCGCCGTCGACCTTGATCAGCGCCAAATCGGTGCGCGGATCGGTGCCGATAACCTTGGCGGAATGAGTTCTTGCCGTCGTCGGTGGTGACTTCGACGCTTTCAGCCTTCTCGACCACATGGTTGTTGGTCACCGCATAGCCGTCGGCGGAAATGAAGAATCCCGAGCCTTGTCCGGTGATGATGTTACGGCCGCCGTGACCGCGCGGCATCATGCCATCGGGGCCCTGCGGACCGTTCTGGCCGTCCGGCATGCCGAAGCGGCGGAAGAATTCGCGCAAGCCCGGCGGAATGTTGTCCATGTTCTGGCCGCCGAGGCCGGTGGTCTGCGATCCGCCGTCCAATTTGACGCGGACCGACATAACCGCCGGTTTCACCTTCGCGACAATGTCGGCAAAGCCGGTTGGCGCCGGCAGCTTGTGAGCCTGTTCGCTCAGATTTTGCGCGAGCGCGGCCGGATAGCCGCCCGGCAAATTGAGGCCGGGACCGATGATAAGCGCGGCCGCGCCAAGGCTGGCGATGGTCGTGCCTAGCAGCACGATGCGGCGAGCAGAGAGTACGCGCCGCTTCTTGTTGATATTCGGGGGAGTTTCGCGAGCGGGAGGAGGGCTCGGGTTCATCAGGTAATCTCCATCTCAATTCGTGGCGCGCTGGCGCGCCGTTTCGAACCTGAAGATGGGGTGCCGCGCCTTACAGCGTCCTGACGGGGGGATTAAACTTCCGTAACGTGGGGAGAGCTAATTTCGCTTGAAAATCAATAGATTAATCAGTGGCGCACGGGTCTAGGGCTCGACCAAAGTCGAAAGCTTTCGCTGCTCTTCGCCGCTGAGCGCCGGCGGCTCTACGCTGACCGACCTGCGGCGGCGCGCCACCATGAAGAGCGCCATCATGCCAACAACAAGCGCCACCGGCGGCAAGCCCCAAAGCAGTAGCGTGTGATATTCGACCGGCGGCTTGAGCAGCACAAATACGCCATAGCGCGCCACCAGGAAGTCGAGCACCTGCTGGTCGCTGTCGCCCTTAGTCAGCCGTTCGCGCACCAGCAGCCGCAAGTCTTTGGCGAGCGAAGCTTCGGAATCGTCGATCGATTGGTTCTGGCACACCATGCAGCGCAATTCGCGCGACAGGTCGCGCGCGCGTGCTTCCAGCACCGGGTCTTTGAGCATTTCATCCGGCGTCACGGCCAACGCAGCCGATGGCAGAACCAGCGCGGCCAACAGTGCAATCAGCGCGAACACCCGCATGCGCCCCTACTCCGCCGGTACCAGCGTGGCCTTCGACGCTGGTTTTGGCGCGCCGATCCGCAGCCGGCGGTCGGACAGCGATAGCCCGCCGCCGAACATCATCACCAAGGCGCCGAGCCAGATCAGCATGACCAGCGGTTTGTAATAGAGCCTGATCGCCACCGAACCGTCGGGATTGGTGTCGCCCAGCGACAGATAAAGTTGACCGGCGCCACGGATCATGAGCGCGGCTTCGTTGGTCGTGGTCTCGCGCGAGGCAAAATTACGCTTCGACGGCTCCATTACGCCGACAATCGTGCCGCCGCTGCGAACCGTGAATGTCGCCACCTGTGCGCTGAAATTCGGACCCGCCCGCGACACCAGACCATCGAAGCTCAACTCGTAACCGGACAGCGAAACGGTCTGCGTCGGCTTCAATGCGACGATGCGCTCGGTGCCCCAGGTACCCGCGCTGATGATGCCGAGCATCGACACCGCAATGCCGAAATGCGCCACCGCGGTGCCCCAGGCCGAACGCGGCAAACCGGCCGCACGCTTGCCGACGATTGACAGCGGCATGCGGAACAGGCCGGTTCGTTCGACCACATCGACCACCGCGCCGGCCATGACGTAAAACGCAAGGCCTACTCCGAACGGCGCCAGCACGGACTTTGCGCCGGCGGCCACAAACGTGACCGCGATCGCCACGATGCCGACCCCGAACGCCATCATCAGGCGCTGCGCCACGCCTAATACGTCGCCGCGCTTCCAGGCCAGCAACGGACCAAACGGCATGGCGAACATGAGCGCCACGAACAGCGGTCCGAAGGTCAGATTGAAGAACGGCGCGCCGACCGAGATCTTCTCGCCGGTCAGCGATTCCAGCGCCAAGGGGTACAGCGTGCCGACAAACACCGTCAGGCAAGCGGTGGTCAGGAAGAGATTATTGAACACCAATGCGCCTTCGCGCGAGATCGGCGCGAACAGACCGCCTTGTTTGAGCACCGACGCCCGCCAAGCGAACAGCGACAGACCGCCGCCGATGAAGAACACCAGAATGGCGAGGATGAATACGCCGCGGGTCGGGTCGCTGGCGAATGAATGCACCGAAGTGAGCACGCCGGAGCGCACCAGGAACGTGCCGATCAGCGACAGCGAGAAAGTGAGAATCGCGAGCAGCATGGTCCAGATCTTCAGCGCATTGCGCTTTTCCATCACCACCGCGGAATGCAACAGCGCCGTGCCGGCCAGCCACGGCATCAGCGAGGCGTTCTCCACCGGGTCCCAGAACCAGAAACCGCCCCAGCCGAGCGTGTAGTAGGCCCAGTACGAGCCCATCGCGATGCCGAGCGTAAGGAAAATCCAGGCGGCCAGCGTCCACGGCCGCACCCAGCGCGCCCAGGCGGCGTCGATCCGGCCTTCGATCAAGGCGGCGATGGCGAAGGAGAAGGCGATGGAGAAGCCGACATAGCCGAGATAGAGCAGCGGCGGATGGATCGCCAAGCCGATGTCCTGCAAGATCGGATTGAGGTCGCGGCCCTCAAGCGGCGCCTGCGCCAGCCGCACGAACGGATTCGAGGTCAGCAGGATGAAAAGATAGAAGGCGCAAGCGATCCACGATTGCACCGCCAGCACATGGCCTTTCAGCGTCGCCGGCAGATTGCTGCCGAACTGGGCCACCATCGCGCCGAACAGCGACAGGATGAGCACCCACAACAGCATCGAGCCTTCGTGGTTTCCCCAGACGCTGGTGATCTTGTAGATCAGCGGCATCATCGAATGGGAATTCTCGAAGACATTGGCGACCGAGAAGTCCGAGGTGACGTAGCAGATCGTCAGCGCCGCGAACGAGAACGCGACGAAGAAGAATTGCATCAGCGCGGTGGTGGAGGCCAACTGCATCAGCGCCGCGTCGCGGCTGCGCGCGCCTAACACCGGCACGACCGATTGGATCAGGCCGAGCGCCAGCGCCAGCACGAGCGCGTAATGGCCGAGTTCTGGAATCATCGCGGGGTGCCTCCTGCGCCGTCGGCGCCTTCCTGCCAGCGGCCGGTCTTTTTCAAGGCGTCGACCACTTCCTTCGGCATATAGCGCTCATCATGCTTGGCAAGCACCGTGTCGGCAACAAAAATGCCGTCGTTTTCGATCTTGCCTTCGGCGACCACGCCCTGCCCTTCGCGGAACAAGTCCGGCACGATGCCCTGATAGCGCACCGGGATGTCGCTTTTGCCGTCGGTAACCTCGAAACGGACCTGAAGATTAGCGCCGCGCTCCAGGCTGCCGGGCTTGACCAGTCCGCCCACCCGAATGCGCGTGCCCGCCGCCAGATGCTTTTCGGCAATATCGGTCGGCGAATTGAAGAATACGATGGAATCGCTGAGCGCGCTGAGCACCAGGACGGCGGCGAAGGCCAGCACGCCAAGGCTGGAACCGATCAGAATCAGGCGTCGCTGCTTGCGAGTCATTGCACGTTAAATCCTGTTCAACCTTCGGACCCAAGGTTTTGGAGCCCAAGGCATTCAGTAAAGTCCGCGATGCGGTAAAGCTGGGCGGGACCGCTGGCCAGCGTCCCCCGAGCTTATGCGGCACACGCGTTGCCGCGCTCGCCGCGCACCATATAGACCCCTCTCGCGCGCCACCACCCCGCGGCATCACGTCGCCGGCGCGAGCCAGCCCTTGATCCAATACATCAGCCGCAATTGTGGCGACAATGATCGAGATCAAATAGTTCGGGTTGGGCCCAAATATGACAGCTTTTTCAGGCTTTTGCTGCCTTGCGTTCCGCCGTTCCGGCGACTTCCGCGGCTTTGCCCAGGAGCGAGGCGTATTCCTGGCCAAACACCTTGGCGCAAAAGCGCACGGCGGCATCGACCTGCGATTGCCGGAAACTGCGGTCGGCCAACCCGGCGTGACGAACCCCATCCAGCAGCGCCTGCATGCCGCCGTCGAGGTATTGCTGAAGTTCGGAGAAGCTGCGCTGGGTTATTTCGTTGATGGCGAGTTCGCCGGCGAAATACCGGCAGGCGCCGGCAAATTCGACCAAGGCCTCGGTCTCGGCCACCTCATCGGGCTTGAGCACTGAATTCGGCGGAATTTCAGTGGACGGCCGCGGCCGCAACAGCCGCCGGACCCGGCCGGGTATTGCATCGATTTCGGATCGCAGCAGGTCGGCAACCTGCGCACGGATAGCCGCGAGCGCCCTGCCCCAGGTGCTGTCGATCGGCAGGGCCAGCTCGGTCCGCAAGCCCCGCACCGAGTTCGTGGATGGTCTTGAGCAATGCGGCAACCGCGACTGCACGGCCACTCTGCAATTCATCGCGCAATTCGCCCACCATCCGCTCCAGGTCGGCAAGCACGATGGTGACAGCGACGCTGTATTGAGTTTCGGCAACGCGCGCCGCGGTATCGCTGCGGGCAGCCTTGGTCCCCAAGCGGACCAATTGCCAGGGCGCCGCCATCCGATCCATCACCGCCAGCAGCGCGTACAGAAACAACTGATTGTCACACGCTGCGGTGCTTTCGATCAGGACCTTGCATTCGTCCAATTGCGCATTCGCCAGCTTTCCGATCCGAAGCGGGAGATGCGCGGCCAGCCGCGTCAGCGTGTCGCGGCCCTTGAGCACAGATTTCAGCGTGGCCAAGTCTTCGCCCGGCCGTTTAGTGCCGACCAGCGCCAGCATGCGGCGGTGAACGCTTTCATCCGAGGCGCCGGATTCCAGCGCCGCCGCGATCGCTGCGCCGACACGATCCTGGAACCCGCGGGCGATGCGATTGGCTTTCGGCTCGTCGCCGGCGAGCAGCGCGTTGATCACGTCGTCGGTCACGATCTTGGCTTCGTCGGGCAACAGGTCGCGGCGGATCCAGGTCCATAGCGTGTCCAGCGAAGAGCGCGCGATGCGGCCGGGATGCTTGTGGTCGCCGCGGTCGTCGACCAAAAACGGTTCGAGCGGTTTGAAAAACAGCCGGGCGGCGTTGCCGACGCGCGGCGCGCCCTCGCGCTGTTCACGCACGACCCGGCGCAGTTCCTGCAACACCAGATGCGGCGCCGGCCAGATCGGCGTCGGCGACGTCCTCGCTGCGCAGCAAGCTGCGCTCGAGTTCGCCGATCAGCAGCGACCGTGCCGAGGGCGCAAGCTCGCGCAGGAATTGCCGCAGCCGTTCGATCGTGTCGGCGTCCGCCATCGCAGCGCGATCCGCGTGTATATCCAGCGGACAGGTAACGCGGTGCGCGTTAACAATTCATTAAGTATGATTTGGCGCTTATTCGCGGATGATTTAAATCGAAAGCCGATGCCGCCCGCGGCTCAAATCCGCGGGCGGGCTGTTTCGGCCAGGCGTTTCTAGAATTAGCCGAGCGACGTCCAGGTGCCGTCCGGATTGCGGCAGGCGGTGCCGCGGGCGGTCTGCGGCCGGCCGTCGATATAGATGGTGTGGGTGAACTGGCGGCAATTGCGGCCGGATTCCTGATAGGACGGCCCGGGCACGATGGTGCCGTAACGGCCGGAATCGGGATTCTTCCACGACACCGGGGCGCCGGAAGGACCGCGTTCGAGCGCATCCATCTGCGCCTCATAGGCGCGCCGCTTGTCCTCGTCGTCGAGCGAGGCGCCGATGCGGTTGCCGATCAGGCCGCCGAGCAATCCACCGACGGCGGCGCCAGCCAGGCGATTGCCCGTGCCGCCGCCGGCGACCGCCGCGCCAACCAATGCGCCGGTGCCGGCGCCGAGCAAGGTGCCGGTGTTTTCCCGCGGTCCAGGTCCGGTGCCATCAGGGCTGCCGGCGCAGGCAGCAAGCGACAAACCGGCCACGGCGATGGCGGCGAATTTGAAAGCGGACATTGAGGACCCCCGGAAATCGACTTGTTGCACCAGACCGCCTGGGCGGCGAACCGACAGTCTATCGAGATGGGAGGATTGGGGCAAAACTCCGGCGGATAGCGGCGGCTTCACCCCGCCGGCAGCACCAATTCGGCGCGCAGGCCCCCGATCGGGGCGGTGCCGAGGGTCAGGCCGCCGCCATAAAGCGCGGCGAGTTCGACCACGATGGATAAGCCGAGACCGGAGCCGGGCTTGGTTTCGTCCAGCCGCCGCCCGCGCTTGGCCACCTGCTCGCGCTCGGACGGCGACAGCCCGCGGCCGTCGTCGTCGACCACAAGACGCACTTGGCCGGCGCTGGCCGGGTCGGGCTGCTCGCGCACGACCTCGATCATGACCCGCGACGATGCCCATTTGCAGGCATTGTCCACGAGGTTGCCGATCATCTCTTCGAGATCGGGCCGCTCGCCGCGAAAGCGCGCCTGTTCGTCGGCATGCACTTCGATGGCGATATTTCTGTCGCGATGGATTTTTTCCATGGTGCGCGCCAGCGCCGTGACCACCGGTGCAACCTCGGTGACCGAGCCGACCACGGTCAGACGCGCCGCCAGCCGCGCGCGCTCCAGATGACGGGCGACCTGGTCGCGCATGATATCGGCCTGCTCAAGAACCTTGAGCGCGAACGGATCGCGGCCGCGCGCGGTCGCCTCGTTCACCATCACCGACAGCGGCGTCTTGAGCGCGTGCGCCAGATTGCCGACATGGGTGCGCGCGCGTTCGACAATCTCCTTATTGGCGTCGATCAGCGCGTTGGTCTCGCGCGCCAGCGGGGCAATTTCTTCGGGGAATTTTCCGGCCAGGCGCTCGGCGCTGCCGGAACGGATGGCGATCAGGCTGTCGCTGATGCGTTTGAGCGGCGCCAGGCCGAAACGCACCTGGAACATGGTGGTGAGCAGCAAGACCGCGGCCAGAATCGAAAACGTGATGATCAGGGCCTGATCGAAGGAGCGCGTTTCGTCGGTGATCTCGGCGGCATCGCCGGCGACCGCGACCAGATAATGGCCCTCGTCGCCAAGGTCGATATTGCGCTCGACCAGCCGCAGCCGCTGATCCTCCGGTCCGGACACATAGCCCTCGCGCGAGCCGTTCGCGCTTGCCGGAACACCCTGATCCTGCAGATGCGGCAGGCCGCCGTCCCACAACGAGCGCGAGGCCCGCACCTCGGGCTTGTCGGGATCGAGCCGCGTCACCTGCCAGTACCAGCCCGACAGCGGCAGTTCGAACAACGGCTCGCCGAGCGATTGCGGAAACTTGTCGGATGCCTCTTCGGGCGAGGCGACGTCGGCGACCAGCGTGCGCAGATAGACGCCGAGCCGGCGATCGAAGGCGCGCTCGACGCCTTGCCGGTAGAGCGACGACAGCACGACGCCGGTGATGACCAGGATGACCACCGCCCAGGCGGTCGCCGACAGGAACAGCCGCAGCGCGAGGGAATTAGCGCGCATCTATTTATGCGCCCGGCGCGGCGAGCAGATAGCCGAGGCCGCGCACGGTCTGGATGATGTCGACGCCGAGCTTCTTGCGGATGCGGCCGACGAACACTTCGATGGTGTTGAAGTCGCGGTCGAAATCCTGGTCGTAGAGATGCTCGACCAGTTCGGTGCGCGACACCACGCGTCCGGAATGATGCATCAGATAGGCCAGCAGCCGGTATTCGTGGCTGGTCAGCTTGACCGGATTGCCGTCGACCGCGACGCGGCCGGTGCGCGAATCCAGCCGCACCGGGCCGCATTCGAACTCGCTGGTGGCATGACCGACCGAGCGGCGCAGCAGCGCCCGCACCCGGGCGAGCACTTCCTCGAGGTGGAACGGCTTGGCGACATAATCGTCGGCGCCGGCATCGAAGCCTTGCACCTTGTCGCTCCAGCGGTCGCGCGCGGTGAGCATCAGCACCGGCATCGCGCGGCCGGCCCGCCGCCAGGATTCCAGCACCGAAATGCCGTCCATTTTCGGCAGACCGATGTCGAGAATGACCGCGTCATAGGGCTCGCTGTCGCCGAGAAAATGGCCCTCCTCGCCGTCGAAGGCGCGGTCGACGACATAGCCGGCGTCCGTCAGCGCGGTTGAGAGCTGGCGATTGAGATCTGGGTCGTCCTCGACGACGAGCAGGCGCAAGGCATCATTCTCCGGTCTAACCGCCGATACGAAATTCGCCATCGGCGGCGTCAACGGTCGCGCTGACCACCTTGCCACTGCGGCCGAGCAGAGTCAGCACATAGACCAGTTTTTCGCCTTGCCGGCAAAGCCGGGCCCGAACCACCTCGGAGTGTTTGCGGTGCTCGCGTAGCGATTTGATGGCCTGGGCCAAGGGGATGGCCTTTTTGGCGGCGACCGCGGCGCGTTGTTCCGCCTTGGTCAGGCAGGGGCGTTCGGAAGCCTCGGCGGCCAGAACCGGCCCAGACAAGGCCGGAACGGCAAGCAGGCCGAGCAGGAGGCAGGCGGGAAGACGTCGGGAAACCGGCATGGTGGGGTGATAGCGGCGCGCCGGTGAACGCGGGCTGAACGCAAAGGTTCAGCGGTTTGGGCCCCCTAGCCCTCGAAACCGTCAAACGACGCAAAGGCGTCGAGCGGTTCGCGCGGGGAGCGCCAGGAATTAATCGGGGCATTGTCGTCGGCAACGCCGAGCGCCATGCCGGAATAAATCATCAAATGATCGGGCAGCTTGAGGAATTCGCGAACGGTGCGGTTGAACGACACCCAGGCTTGCTGCGGGCAGGTGTGCAAGCCGTAGCCGCGCGCCAGCAGGGCGACCGTCTGCAGATAGCCGCCGATGTCGGCCCATTGCGCCGGCCCATGGGCCTTCTCGCGCGCAAAGAACAACGCCACCGGCGCGCCGAAGAACTGATAGTTGCGGGCATATTGCCGGTAGCGCGCGGGTTTATCCTCGCGCGGAATATCGATCGACTTGTAGAGCAACTCGCCGACCTGGAAGCGCAGCGTTTTGTAAGGCTCGCCGAGCGGCTCGGGATAGATTGTGTAATCGGTGCCCTCACCGCGCGGCAGTTCGGTGGCCATGCGCGGCGCCAGCAGCGCTTTCAACTCCTCGACACGCTTGCCCGCGATGGCATAGACGCGCCACGGCTGCATATTACCGGCCGACGGCGCCCGCGCCGCGCGTTCGACGATGTCGCGGACCGTGGCCTCGGGGATCGGCGTCGGCAGGAACGCCCGGCAGGAATAGCGGGAGGCGACGGCGTCGAACACGTCCATTGGCTTTATCTCCACGAAGAATCGCGGAGAGTGTGGCGGCTGGCACTGCCGGTGCCAAGCGCACCCGCTCACTTGCGGGAAAGAATCCGCGCCACTTTCTCGATACTCCGTCCGCCGAAATAGGCCGTGAGGATAATCAGCGCCCACTGCGACAGTTCGGGACTAAGGCCGTCTGTGCTGCCGAGGCCGAACACCTTGTCCCAGACCACCACCTTCCAGACATATATAATGAAGGCAAAGGCAAACAGCGGCCGCGGCAGCGCCGTGTACCAGCGCCCCTGCTCCGCGATCACCACCTGGGTGGCCAGTTCGCGCTCGCGGCTCTCGACATCGAGTTCGCGCGCGGCCAGATCGGCGGCGATCTTCTCCGAGGTATTTTCGGACGTGAGTTTGGCGCGATAGGCGTCGACCGCCGCTTTCGCGAACGGTCCGCCGATCAGATTGCCGAGCCAGCCGAGGACGGTCGCAAACATCTATGAAACCTTTTTTGATTGCGCATGATCTTTCGAAAACCGGTTCCCACTTTTCGGGATCATGCGCTCCCTACCGTGCGCCGGCGCGCCAACTCGGTGACGAGGCCGATCGCGATCACATAGTACGGAATGAATTTCGGCTGCAGGATCGATTGTATGGCCGACGACACGTTCGGGTCGGCCAGCAGCGATTGACCGGCCGCCAGCAGCAGCCCGGCGAGCGCGACCATCGCGCGCCCACAGAATGGTCACCGAATATTTGAACCAGGCTTTGATCTTGTCCAACATGATCTGAGTTCCCTTCGAAATTGCGCATAGCCCGCGTCGCGGTCACGCCGGCTTTTCCTGTTGCTGCCGCTGCCGCCAATGCCAGAACAGCCAGCCGGCGATAGCGAACGCGACCGTAAGGACGAGGATGGCGGCGATCGCCGCCGCGCCCGCGCCCGACGCATGCGCCTGGTTCGCCGCAGCAGCGCCCGCGGCAGCGACCGCGCCGGCCGAACCTTGCTGCGCCGCCTTGGCAACCGGCACCACGGCGCGGCCGCCGGCACGTCGATGTTTGCAAGTCGGGCGACGGCGCGCCGCTCGCCATGGCCAGCGACACCGATTTCACTTCCGCGACCCGACGCCCCCAACCGCCGCCGAATACGCGCCAGGTCTTGAGCGACTGCAGGAAACGCAGCCGCTCGTCGCAGATCGCGGCGATGAGTGTCTTGGCTTCAGCCGCGCGCGCCGCGGCGATCACTGCGTCGTTCACGACGCTCGTGGTGTCGGGCAGCTTGAGGCAGCGGCGCAGCACCTTGCCGCTGCGCCCGATGCCGGAATTCACGCCGTAGTCGAACACTGTGTAGTCGACGCCGGCCGGCAGTTCGTCGCAGCGCTGGGCGTCCCAATATTTGGCGCGGTAGATCGCCTTGGCTTCCTCGACCTTCATCGCGCGCACATCGGCCGCGGTCGCGCCCGGCTTCACGTATTTGCGGTAGTCGTAGATCGTGATGCCGAAATTGGTCGGCCCGCCCGGATCCGACGGATGATTGGCGTAGCCGCCTTCGTGCGCCAGCAGGCGGCGCAGTGAATCGTCATAGGCAGATTTTGTCATCCATATTTCTCGGTGGCTTGTCTCATCGCCGATAAAACCCGTGACAAGCCCGGTTCACAGTTTGGGGTCAGCCGCCACCCGATTGGGGGTGATTGCTGCGAACGGCAACGATTAGCGTCACGGTCATATTGAAGCCGCTTGGCCCAAATGCTACGGCTTGGTGACGGCGACGTGTTTGCGGCGTTCGCCTCTTTACGGGACCATGCGATGGCGTTTTGGCGACAGGATAAGAATGCAGCAATCACTGCCGCGTACGCCAAGCTGCAAGCGAGCGAAGCCAACCTCGGCGCCACCCCCGGGTTTATCGGCCGCACTGCCGACTACGCGGCCGGTGCGTGGAACTATGATCACCAGCTAATCAGCCTCGTTCCGGGTTCGTTGAAAGGCAAAGCCGTTCTCGACTTCGGCGCGAAGTACGGTCACACCATCCCGCTGCTGTTCGCCCTTGGTGCGCAGAGCGTAATCGCCGTCGACGTAGAGGACGAATATCTCAGCGCCGGCAATAGCGTGTTCGGTGCGATATACGCCAGTTCACAACATCTGCGCAGCGAGCGCGGTTTGTTGCAGCTTCAACCTCAAACCGTCGATCTCGTGATCGTCAACGAAGTCATCAGTCACATTAATTTCGCCTACCTCGAAACGTTCTATTCCGAAGTTGCTCGGATATTGCGACCCAAGGGTCATGTTCTGATTTCGGATGGCAACAATCTCGCCAACGAAACTATGCGCAAAGGCCTTCCCGATGTTTGGGATGCCTGGGAGAACGGTCCGCAAGGACGAAAGACAGAGCGCGACGTCGTCGCAGTCCCTTATATTGAACGTCGCGCGCGCATCGCGCGGCAACGGCAGCCGTCGCTAACCGACAGCGAGATTGATTGCTTGGCTAAAAACACTTCTGGTCTGTTTGGCGAGATGCTGGCGAATACTATCGACGAGTTTGCCAAGACGAAGATGCTCATCGAACGGCCCTATCGATACGCCACTTGTCCCACGAATCCTGGGCCTGGTGGTGTTGTGATGGAGAGACCGTTTCACCCCGCCGATGTGGTCAGATCGCTGGAGGCAAACGCCTTGACCGCCAAGCAGGTGTTTCATCCGCAGTATAACGACGCGATTAAGGCACTCCCGCCTAATGCCGACCTGACTGGCGCATTTTCGATGTTCCAGATTTTAGGCGAGCGGCCTTAGAGTCTGCTGGAAGCGACGTAGTGGAAGAAAAATTCCGTCGTCGACGTTGTGTCCGAGCACACGGCGAAAAATCCGCTCGAGCAAATATTCGTTGCAGAGCCTGTTTTGTTCGAGCCGCCGCGGTAGACCTTGCCTGCATTTCCGGCGTCGTCATAGAGCGTTACTGACGGCGTCGCCCGCATCGCCGGATTGAATCTCACCGTTTGCGACATTGTCGCGGTGCCGGCCGCTCCGTAGTTCGTATCAATTCCGCCGACGTATGTTGCCGTGCCTGGGGCGGTGGCGGAATCGTAACTCTTTTGCCAATAGCGCTTGCTGTGTTCGATCGCCTCGTGGAATGGCCGCATCAGGAGCGGCACCCGGCTCGACGCCGGCAATTCGATGCCGCCGAACGTGCACAGCGCGGTCACGTCGAATGTCGCGCTCGCGGTCGTGGCGAGGTTGGTCTGCGCAGACGTCGTCATGACATCGGCGCCGGACCAGGCGTCGGCGGCGCCTTGCAGCGACGATCCGGCGGCGAGCGTAATGCCGATGCGAAGTCCGGCACCGCCGTCGGTGAGCCAGGTGCCGGACCAGGCGTCGGCGGCGCCTTGCAGCGACGATCCGGCGGCGAGCGTAATGCCGATGCGAAGTCCGGCACCGCCGTCGGTGAGCCAGGTGCCGGACGTGTCGCCGGGGAAGTCTTCCTTCGCCCTCCCCGTTTGGAAAGGGACGCCGTGCGGACGAATTGACGATGACGGAACGGACTAGCGCTTGCCGCGCTTGGCCTTTGGCCTCGGCGCCTTGGCCTGCTTCTCGACGCTACGGCGGCGCGCGGCGCGGTCGAGGTGGTCGAGGAATTCGCGGAACACGTCGAGATGATCGCGCCGGCTCTTGGTCTCGTTCATTGTCTTGGGCCGAAGCGAGCGCAGCACGGAATGAAGCGTATCCATCAATGATCTCCGGTATGTCGTCCGAAATGTTCGTTGAAGCGCGCCAGCTCGCGCACGAAATCGTCGAAGCGCCGGCTGGCCGCGGTCAGTTCGCGCAACCCGAACCAGGCCAGCGCGCTCGACGACAGCGCCCACATCAGCAGCGCCAGATGCGCGAGATCGCCGCGCGCGGCGAATGTTTGAATGAGATCGGGCATGGCAACTAACCGGCGCCGAACGTATCCCCGCCCGCGACCTGGCCGTAGCCTGTCGCCGCGCGCTTCTCGTTGACGGTGAGGAACGGCGCCTTGGTGACGCGCTCCCACAGCGCGGCGCGGTCGGGCGACAGCGCCTCGATGCGGTCGGTGTCGACCGCGAGGCTCAAGCCCGCCCCGAAAGCCGGCGCCAGCCACTGCGTCAGCGCCGAGCCGATGCGATTGGCCAAAGGCAGCACGGTCGCCCGCCAGAACACGCGGTTGGCTTCCTGATAATTCGAATAGGTATTGTCGCCGGGGATCGCGAGCAACATCGGCGGCACGCCGAAGGCCAGCGCGATCTCGCGCGCCGCCGAATGCTTGGCCTCCATGAAGTCCATGTCCTTGGGCGACAGCGACATCGCCTTCCAGTCGAGCCCGCCTTCCATCACCGGCGGTGCGCCGTCGGCGTTGCCCGACGGCCGCAATGCGGTGTTGATCGTCGGCTCGCACGGCACGTCCTGCACCGGCGCCGCGATCGCGCGCGATCTGGTCTTGACCGCCGGCCACTGCATCGAGCCGAACACGACCTACAAACTGGTCGAGTTCGACGCCGCGCGGCAGCCGCAACTGCTCGACGTGCGCGACGTCGCGCGCCATCCGCAGTTCGATCTGAAAACGCTGTTCGCGCACCGCGCGACCGCCGACGTCGCGCTGCTGAAGATGGCGCGCCCCCTGCCGGCCGACATCATCCCCGTAGCGCTCGGCAACGGCGCGCCGCGCCGCGGTCGGCGACACGCTGACCGTGATCGGCTACGGCGTCGCGGTGCGCGGCGACGGCAGAGAGCGGCGGCACGCTGCGCGCGGCGCGGCTTTCCGTCACCGGCAGACCGGGCAATCTGCAAATCCGTCTGGTCGATCCGGCAACCGGCGGCGCGCGCGCAGGCCTCGGCGCCTGCACCGGCGATTCCGGCGCACCGGTGTTTGCCGGCACCGCGCTGATCGGCGTGGTGAGCTGGTCGACCGGACCGAACATGACCGACGGCAGCGGCGGCATCCTGGTCGAAGCGCACGGTCGATCCCGCCACGGTGTATTCATAAGCCTGCGGCCAGCCGTCCGGCCCCGGCACCACTTTCATGCGGTCGGGCCGCAGCGCGTAGAGTTCGCGCGCCTGCTGGCCGGGCTGCGCAACGCCGGCCCTCGCCCGCGACACCGACCGCCTCGATATAGGCGTTGCCGGCGAGCAGCAGATGCGAGGCGACGCTTTCCAGGAACGACGCGCCGTCCTGGCGCGGGTTCGGCCGCGCGATCAGATCGAGCAGCGGGTGCGCGGTCAACTCGTTGGCGCCCTCGTACAACACGAACGACAGCGCGCCGATGCTCTCGGCGGTCAGCCGCACCGCGCGATGCACGATGGCGTTCTTGGTGTAGCCCTCGCGCGCCAGCGCCGCATAGTCGCGCGGCGTCCAGCGCGCCCGGCCACCGGATTCGAAGGCGATCAGGCGCGACGTGCGCGAGTTTTTTGCTCCGCGGGGCGGAGGATAGTTTCGAAGTCTGTTGAACATGAAAAAAGCCCGCGTGAGCGGGCCCTTCTGATTGGATGTGAGAGTTCGGCGGCGCGCGTTGCGCTACCGATTGGCCGAACGCGCGCCGTGCGGATCGACAATGACATAGCGGCTAATCGACATGACGTGGTCGCGGGTCAGGCCGCCGCCGGAGTTGCCGTCATGCACCAGCCAGTCGTTGCCGCCGGCATGGCTGATCAGGATCATGACGTGGCCGCTTCGCGCCGCCGCCATGCCAGACGCCGGCTCGGCGCGCGGGAATTTCCTGATCCAGTTCGACGCCAGATTCAGTTCGGGCCGGATCTCGCCGAACACATAACGCGATGCCTCGCAGCCGCAGAACGCGTGCGGGCACCCGGCGGGCCGGCCGCCGACGACGACGCTATTGCCGTTGGCGTCGGTCACCAGCGCGGCCTGCGCGGCGCGCGGCGCTTCGGCGCGAGCGGCCATGGCCCGGTCCGAGCAGCCGTGCAGATCGCAGACGATGATGGCGCTGGCGGCGCGATGCCGCCCGCGATGTTCCTGTCGAATTCCTTGCCGGCGCGCTTTCCAGCTCACTTGCCGACGTTCTTGTCGGCTTTCTTGCCGAGCCGCGTGCCGGGTCTTCGCCGCGACGCGCCTGGTCTGGCGCGCCGACGGCGCGCGGCCTAAACAGCCGCCCCAGTCGCAGACGCTAGCGGCGCGAACGATGTGGACCCGCTTGCGCGCCGCCTGCCGGACTTTCGCCCTGGCAACATGACGCGTGGCGCGCGCCGACGGCCGGCTCGTACAGCCATGCAGATCGCAGACAATCGTCGCGCGGCTGACCTGGTGCCGCGTGTGATGTCCGTGTCTCGGTTTGGCGTCAGCTGTGGCCGCCGCTGCGATCGAAACGATCGCGGTGACCAGGAAAACAGATTTTTTCAGCAATGAACCACCATGCACGAGGAGCGGTTTGCGGCCGCGGATCAGGCGTCTCCGGTGTGCAATCGATCCTTTGTGACAGATCGAATGCTCTTCGCCTGTATCCTGTTGCTGCCGCCGCGACGATCCCCATGCGTTGGTTAAGCTCACTAAATAACGTTAAGCGTAAAGCTTACGATAGCCCCGCACCCGGCGAGCGGCGTCCAGCGCTGTTGTCGCGGAGCCCTCGACGCGCACTCAGAGATATTTCGCGTCGTCGCCGACCAGCAGATCGCGATACGTCGGCACCACCGGAAATCCGTAGCCTTTTCCTGGCTCGTCCCAGAACAGTTTGCCGGATTTATGATAGCTGCTTGAGTAAATTTCGGCGCCGACGGTCTGCAGCGCGTGGACCATAGCTTGAGCAAAGTCGAAGCCGCCAATCGACATCTCGGACTTTTTGTCCGGCCAGCCGATTTCATATCGGCAGAACCACGCTCCGTCTTGTTCCTTCTCCGGGGCAAAGATGTGAATGGGAATTTTCAGCTCGCCATTCGCGGCGCGCAGTGTCAGCTCCCGGCTTGCGATCATCATGGTGCACTCCAGGAGCTAAAGGTGGAACAAGTCGTCTTCCAAACCGCGAACATTCCTCGGCTCAAAACCAATTTAACATCTTTGTGCGCGAACGGGTCGATTTAAATATTCACAACCCCCGCACCCTCGGCTCGCCCCGCGCCGCGAAGGTCAAGGCGCTGACCGCCCAGACCAGCGCATCAAGCGGTCCGGCGAGCGCCCGACGACAGACCGTCGATGCCGAAGTCGCACATCTCGTCTTCCAGCGCCGGAAATCGGCCGGCGTGTTTGACGCGGCCTTGCTCGTAGAGCTGCGATACCGGATTGGCTCTTAGGTACTTGCCGCGGGTGGCGTGCACCGAAACCACCGGCACTTCCGCATCGACTTCGCCGATCACCGCCTTGACCATGTCGCCGCCCTGGTTGACTTCCGCCACCAGGCTGTCGGCCTGCAACCGGCGCCACAGCGCCACGGCTTTGAGCGCCCAGCCTTGCGGCGTTAGGCCCGACACCGTCTCGTCGGCGATCACGTAGATCGTGCCGTTGGCGGCTCTGCCGGCGGCGACAATGCCGCAGGCGTCGGCGCCGCGTTTGGCCGAGGCCGGCGGATCGATCGCGACCACGATGCGCATGAGCGCGGGCGCGGCGTCGACCCGGCAGCTCTCGATGCCGGCGCGCGACCACAGCGCGTCATTGCGCTCCTCGATGACCTCGCCGTCGATCTCCTGGCGCCCGAGCCGCGTGTCGCGATAGCGCGTCAGCACGGTCTCGACAAAGGCCGGCGCCAGATTGAAAGCATTCGTCTCAGTGCCGGCGTGGGTCACCGCGGTGCGCGGATCGGTCATCAGCCGCTGGATGATCGCGATCGGCCGCGGCGTGGTCGTCACCACTTGCCGCGGCCGCTGGCCAAGGCGCAGTCCGAACTGCAACATGTCAAAAGTAGCTTCGGCATGACGCCACTTGGCAAGCTCATCGCACCAGGCGGCCGAAAATTGCGGGCCGCGCAGGCTTTCGTAACTCTCCGCGGAAAACAGTTCCGCCACCGCGCCGTCTTTCCATTGCAGCCGCCGCCGCGTCGGTTGCCATTCCGGCCGCTCGGCGCGGCGATGCACCGCCAGCAGCCCGGAGACGCCCTCGACCATGACCGAGCGCACTTCGTGCTCGGTCTCGCCGATCAGCGCGATGCGCGCATGTTTGTCGGTGAGCGCGATGTCGCGCACCCATTCGGCGCCGGCGCGGGTTTTGCCGGCGCCGCGGCCGCCGAGAATGAGCCAGGTCACCCAGTCGGCGCCGCTGTTGGCGCGTTCGGGGGGCAGTTGATGTTCGTGCGAGAGCGGGACGAAATCCGCGCCGATCGCCTCATTCCAGTGAGCCTTCAGGCTCATCAGAAATTCGACCATCGCGAGCTCGTCTTGCTTCAATAAATCCTCGAATGCGGCGCGCGAGTTCATAGCGGAACTCGTCAATATCGCGGGGAACGGGGTCGTCGTCGGTTTCATTGGGCGGCGTCACTTGATCCGGTACGGTGAGAGCCTTGATCTCGAGCAGTGTCCGCGACACGCTGGCGAGCGCGCGCGCGCCGTGATCGGCTTCGACCAGGTTGTTCGGCTTGATGGCTTTGACGATGCAGTCCGCAGCCTCCATTTGGCGCTCGACCACGGTCATGATGCGTTGCGCGATGGCGAAGCGCTGTTGCTCCGTCACCGGCGCGATCGGCGCGGCGTTCGGCGCCGCCGCCTCGGCGGTCGCAGTCGCGATCGCGGCGCCGCGCACGGCGTGGAAAATATCGAACGCGCCGTTCGGTTGCCGGCGGCGCTTCCAATTCCATTCGACGATGCGGTTCTCCAGCGTCCGGCGCTTGAGGCCCATGAGCCCCGCGATGTCGGCGATGGTCGTCAGGGTGGTCTCGTACAGCCGCCGGCCCTCGGCGACGAGTTCGGGCGCGATCTGAATTTTGGGCGTTGCCATGGCGAACCTCCCGCCAAAAAAAATGCGCCGGCATTGCGGCCGGCGCTGCGAATGGGAACAGGACTTGTGAACAGAACTTGCGAACGCGACTCGTAGGCTGCGCGCTATCGGCGCAACGTCATCGCGGCGATGACGATCAACACCAGGATCGCGACAATCAAGGCGATCTGCGGCAGCGACACGCGGCGGCCGGCCGCTATTGTTGTCGCCAGGGTTGTCGGTATACGGCATCGTCGATGCAGCCGCCCTATTGTGGCAGACCCGCTCATGCGAAGTAGTACAAGAAGACCAAGCCGAACAAAACAATCACGCCGAGCGTACCGAACACAAGCACAAAGCGAACCCCGTGCCCAGTGACACCTGCGCGTGCCTCGGTCGGCGTCTCCACCACGCGGCCTTGTTGGATTTCCGGCATTGCCGTTTCTCCTGCGCGGTGGCGACGGCCACCGCAGTCGCAAGGTCAACGCCAGAGCGCGCCGCACCGTTCCGCTGACGGCGCCGGAAACAAGACCCAACTGTGGAGCATGCCCAAACCATAGCGGACCAGCGTCACGCTGTCAAGGGTTAATTTCCTAGGATTATTTGTTGGAAATTCCGGCCTGTGGATAACTCCGCCGGCGCGGGCGGAAAATAATTTCAGCCCAAAGGCTTAGCGCGTCGTGTCGGAATGGCAGGCGCGGCCGCTGTCCTGCCAGAAGAAGCCGCATTTGGTGCAGCCGCCGAGCGCCAGTGCGACGGCGATCAGGCACAAAATGGCGGCGATGCGCTGCTGCATAGACTGAAGTCTAGCCGATTTCGGCCGCCGGCGCGAGCGCGATCGATCCGCCGCCATGGCTGGGTTTGACCCGCCTCAATCCCCCGCCCCCGCAACCGTCTACACTGCCGCGGTGGACAAAGACCCCGTGCTCGACCTCACGCCTGCCCTGCGCCGCCAGCTGTCGCTGCCGCTGCTGGTGCTGTATGGCGTCGGCATCACCATCGGCGCCGGCATCTATGTGCTGATCGGCGCGGTCGCCGGCCACGCCGGCCGTTACGCGCCGTGGTCGTTCGCGCTGGCCGCTTTGGCGATGGCGTTCACCGTCGGCTCCTATGCCGAATTGTCGACGCGCTTTCCGGTCAGCGCCGGCGAAGCGGCTTACGTGCGCGCCGCGTTCCGCTCGCGCTTGGCCTCCACGCTCACCGGGCTGATGACCATCGTGATCGGCATCGTGTCGTCGGCGACCGTCGCGCTCGGCGCCGCCGGCTATATCGGGCAGTTCATCGGCTGGCCGCAAAGCACCATCGTGGTGCTGGTGGTGGTGGTACTCGGCGCGGTGGCCTGCTGGGGCATTCTGGAATTGGTGCTGCTGGCCAGCCTGTTCACGCTGATCGAGGCCGGCGGGCTGATCATCATCGTAGCCGCCGCTTGGCACGCCGATGTGCCCTTCATCCAAACAATGCTGACGCCGCCGCCGTTCGAGGCCGCGACGCTTACCGGCATCGGCTATGCCAGCCTGCTGGCGTTCTTTGCCTTTATCGGCTTCGAGGATCTCGCCAATGTGGTGGAAGAAGCCAAGGTGCCGCACCGCGACATTCCCCGCGCCATGGTGCTGACGCTTTTGATCTCCAGCGCGCTTTATCTGGCGGTGGCGGCGATCGCGGTCACCGCCGTGCCGATCGATAAGTTGGCTGCCTCGCCGGCGCCATTGAGCATGGTATTTCACGCCGTCGCCGACGTCAGCCCCCTGACCATCAGCGCCATCGCCATCGTCGCCACGCTCAACACCATCCTGGCGCAGCTCACCATGGCCGCGCGCGTGGTCTATGGCATGGCCAAGCAGGGCGACCTGCCGCGCGCCATCGGCCGCGTGCATCCGCTGACCGCGACGCCGGTGATCGCCACCGCGCTGATCAGCTTGGCGACCATTGCGCTGGCTTTACTGGTGCCATTCGAACGCCTGGCGGAAAGCACATCGCTCGCAACGCTCGCGGTATTCGCGCTGGTCAATCTGTCGCTGTTGCGTTTGCGCCAACGTAACGTCCACAGCCACGGCCCGCATGCGCGCGTCCCGTTATGGGTTCCGGTCGCGGGATTGGCGACGTGCCTGGCGATGATGGCGGCGGCGGTTCTTGGCTAAGCCGAAGAACTAGCCCTCGGACCGCGGCCGCTTGTTGTCGAACGGCAACTTGAAAATGGGCCTCTTCTTCGCGTCGGTGACCGTCATGGTCCAGGTCGACAGATCCTGAACGTTCGGATGACACATCGCCACTTTGAGTTCGCGGACCTGCCTGGTGGCATTCGCCCGCGCAGCCGCCATACCGCTCAATTCAATCCCCGAGCTATCCGAGAATTGACGCTTCCCATCTGAAAAATGGAAAAAATAGCGGGGCAAGCGGCGGCCCTTTTCGAATGCGAGGGCTTGCAGGTTCCACGCTTCTAGCAAACTCAATTGACGGCACGAAATCAAGCGCCGCCTGCTAAAGGGCCGGCGCGCAATGAACCGATTAAGCTTGTGCTTTTTCGCCGCCGTCAAAGCGCCGCCGCGCATCCTGAATGACTGGGCGGTTTTTCCGCGCCCAAAGCCCGAGCGCGCTGACCGGCTCGAGCAGCGAGCGGCCGAGCTTGGTTAATTCGTAATCCACCCGCGGCGGCACCGTCGGGAACACGGTGCGCGTGACCAGGCCGTCGCGTTCGAGCGCGCGCAGCGTCAGGGTCAGCATGCGTTGCGAAATGCTGCCCAGCGCCCGGCGCAATTCGTTGAAGCGTTTGGGTCCATCGCCCAGGGTCGAGACCACCAGCACCGTCCATTTGTCGCCGACCCGCGACAGCACCTCGCTGACCGCGCGGCAGTCGTCGGCCACTTCCAGGTTCCCCGGTATCAGGGTTGTGCCTACTTGCACGGATTTCTTGGTCATCTATCTAGCCTCAGTAACCAATTGTAACCAACATCTAGAGGCAGCCATGTCCAAATTCAAGCTCGGTATCATCGTCGGCAGCAACCGCAAAGAATCGATCAATCTGAAGCTGGCCAAGGCCCTGGCCAAGCTCGGCCACGCCGCCTTCGAGCCCACCTTCATCCGCATCGACGACCTGCCGATGTACAATCAGGATCTCGAAGCCGAAGTGCCCGAGACAGTGGCGCGCTTCAAGAAGCACGTTACCGAGTCCGACGCGCTGTTGTTCGTGACCCCCGAGCATCACCGCTCGCTGCCGGCGGTGCTCAAGAACGCCATCGACTGGGGCGGGCGCCCCTACGGCAAGACTTCATGGCCCGGCAATACCGCCGCCATCATCGGCACCTCGCCGGGCGCCATCGGCGCGGCGATCGCGCAGCAGCATCTCAAAGCCGTGCTGAACGATCTCGGCCTTAACGTCATGGGCGGCGAAGCCTACATCACCTACAAGCCCGACCTGGTCGATGCCGAGAGCAACATTGCCGACGAGAGCGTGCGCAAATTCCTGCAGGCCTTCGTCGACCAGTTCGCCGTCTTCGCCGCCAAGTTCAACGACCGGACTGCGCCCCGCGCCGCCGCCTGACGCCAGACACCAAGCAGCTAAGAAGGAAAGAGGAAGGTCCTCATGTCGATTAGACCCGTCAAACGTATCGTCCAATCCAAACCCACCATGGAAGGCGCCGGCGTCAGGCTGCGCCGCGCCTTCGGTTTCGGCGACACCGCCGAAACCGATCCGTTCCTGCTGCTCGACGATTTCCGCAACGACCGGCCGCAGGATTATCTCGCCGGCTTTCCGTGGCATCCGCATCGCGGCATCGAGACCATCACTTATGTTCTTAAGGGCACCGTCGAACACGGCGACAGTCTCGGCAACCGCGGCACTTTGGGTGACGGCGACGTGCAATGGATGACCGCCGGCCGCGGCATCATGCATCAGGAAATGCCGCAGGGCGACGCGCAAGGCCGCATGCACGGCTTCCAGCTTTGGGCGAATTTGCCGTCTTCACTCAAGATGACGGCGCCGCGCTATCAGGACATCAAGGGCGCCGAGGTTCCTGAAGTCACCGACGACGACGGCACGCACGTGCGCGTCGTCTGCGGCGAATTCTGGGGCCAGAAAGGTCCGGTCGAAGGCGTCGCCGCCGATCCGCGTTATCTCGACGTCACCGTGCCGCCGGGCCGGCGCAAGACGCTCAAGGTCGAGATCGAGCGGCATGCCTTCGCTTACGTGTTCGAGGGCTCGGGCAGTTTCGCCTATGCCTCGAAGCCGTTCGGCGTCCTGACCGAAAAGCAAATCGGCGGCGAAGAAATCGTCTTCCGCGAACCGGCCGGCGACCGCTCGCTGATCATGTTCGACCAAGGCGACGAAGTCACCGTGCAGGCGGGCGAGCACGGCGTCCGCTTCCTGCTGGTGTCGGGCAAGCCGATCGAGGAACCGGTCGCCTGGCATGGCCCGATCGTGATGAATACCCAGGCCGAACTGCAACAGGCGGTCGCCGAATTGCGTAACGGTACGTTCATCCGCGCCTAATATTTTCAGACAATGAAACAAGGCCAGGACCCGCCGCGAAAGCCGGCGGGTTTTGTTTTGCCGTTGCGGCCATGGCGAGCCTGCCCCGGCGTGCAAAATATGTGGGCTTTTACCTCCGGGTGCAGAATGGTACCGTTCCGCCTCGGGAACATGCTGCAATTGGCATTCGATCATCCACGATAAAGCAGGGATGACGGGCCGCATAATCGGGAGGTTACCAACATGAAACTATCGCGAGCTGTTACACCGCTGCTGTTCGGCACCGCATTGACGGTTGCCGGCTTGAATGCGCCGGCGCAGGCGGAAGAACTGCGCATCGGCTTCATCGCGCCCATGACCGGCGGCTTTGCCCAGGTCGGCAAAGACATGGTCGAGGGCTTCCAAATGTATCTCGACGAAGTCAAAGGCGACTTCGCCGGCGCCAAAGTGAAATTCATCGTCGAGGACAATCAGGCCAAGCCCGACGCCGGCGGTCACCAAGGCCAAGAAGCTGATCCTGAGCGACAAGGTTCAGATGATCGTCGGCGGCGTGCTGGCCTCGACCGGTTACGCACTGGCGCCGGTCAGCACCGCGGAAAAAACCGTTTATATTCCGTCGGTCCCGGCCGCAGACGACCTCACCCAGCGTGAACTCGACAAATATCCCTACATGATCCGCACCGGCTGGAGTTCGTCGCAACCGACCCATCCGCTCGGCAAATGGGCCTGCGAACAAGGCTACAAGAAAATCGTCGCGGTCGCCGCCGATTACGCCTTCGGCTACGAGTCGGTCGGCGGTTTCCAGAAAACCTTCGAGGAATGTGGCGGCAAGATCATCCAGAAGATCTGGCCGGCGCTCGGCGCCAAGGATTTCGGACCCTACATCCCTTCCATCAAGCCCGACGCCGACGCGGTGTTCTCGCTGATGGTCGGGCCGATGGTGATCCAGTTCCCCAAGCAGTTGCGCGCCGCCGGTTTCAAGAAGCCGATCATCGGTGGCGGCACCAGCTATGATGAGTTCGCCCTGCCCTTCATGGGCGACGAGGCCATCGGCGACGTCTCGGCGCTGCAATACAGCGCCGCGATCGACACGCCGAAGAACGCGGCCTTCGTGAAAGCCTACCGCGCCAAATACGGCAAGGCGCCGTCCTACTTCTCGGAGACCAACTACACCACCGCGGCGCTGATTCACGAAGTGATGAAGAAGACCGGCGGTAAATTCCCCGGCGCCGAACAGTTCATCAAGATCATGGCCGGCTTGAAGATCGACGCGCCGCGCGGACCGGTCTCGTTCGACGACATGCGCAACCCGATCCAGAACATCTACATCAAGAAGGTCGAGAAGAAGAAGATGTTCGGCTACGACAAAGAAGAGCTCTGGAACACGGTGATCAAGACCTATCCGAACGTCAGCCAGTTCTGGACCTACGGCAAGGCCGCATTCCTCAAGCAGCCGGTCTACAGCCGCGACTATCCCGCCCTGCAAATTCTGCGAATAGCCGTCCGCGGCATCGCGTCACGCCAAATCAGGAAAGCCCCGGCCGAACGGCCGGGGTTTTTCGTTTGGCTCAGCGCGCGCCTTGCGGGCCGTCGAACGCACAGCCGGTCTTCAATCCCAGCTTGCGGAAGATGATGGCCGCCGGGCAGAAGCCGGTGAAAGCGGCCTGCAACATGTTGGCCCCGACGAAAGCCGCGAGCAGCAGCCAATAGGGGCCAAACAGCCAGGCCAGCGCGATGCTGATGAGCACCATGCTGCCCGCCATGGCGAAAACGGCGCGATCGACGTTCATGAATGTCACTCCCGATTCTAGGAACCTTTGAGGACCGGTGGCGGCCCGCTCTTGACTATATATACGCTTCTTCGTATATACGCAACTATGAAAATACAGGTCGAGAACATGCTGGCCGCGGCCGACGAGGCCAGCGCCCTCTTGAAGGCGCTGGCCAACCGCCACCGCCTGATCATCATCTGTCAGCTGAGCGATAAGGAGCGTTCGGTCGGCGAATTGGCGGAACTGTTGAAGGTCCGCGATTCGACCGTGTCGCAGCACCTGGCGCTGCTGCGCAAGGACGGTCTGGTGACGGCGCGGCGCGACGGCCAGACCATCTGGTATTCCATTGCCAGCGCGCCGGCGCGCGAACTGGTCGGCGCGCTCTATCGGGCCTATTGCGCGCCGGGCTCGCCGGCGAAAGCGCGGCGCCGGACACCGCTTGCGGCGCGGCGCCGCTCGCTTGCGTCAAATCAATGACCGCGCTGGCGCGCCGCGCCACACTAAGATCGCGTGTTCCGATGATTGAGGAAAACAACTGATGCGTGCCGGTATTCTCGTCGCAGCCGCGCTGACTTTGTTGGCGCCGGCCGCCCTCGCCCAGCAGACCTTTGTGGTCGCGCCGAAGACGGTAGCCGACGAAAAGGCGGTTTTCGCGACGGTCGAAAGCAGCAATGTGGTGCCGGCGCGCGCGCGCATCGGCGGCACCGTGGTCGAACTGGCCGTGAAGGAAGGCGATGCCGTCAAGCAGGGCCAGATCGTCGCCACCATCGGCGACGAGAAGCTGGCGCTGCAGATGAAATCGCTCGACGCCCAGATCGCCGGCCTCGAAGCGCAACTGGCCCAGGCCAAGACCGATCTCGACCGCGGCGAAGATTTGTTCTCCCGCGGCACCATTCCCAAAACCCGCCTCGACGAGGCGCGTACCGCGTTCAACGTGGCGTCCAATACCTTGAAGTCGCGCACCGCCGAACGCTCGGTCATCCAGCAGCAAGTCACCGAAGGCGGCGTGTTGGCGCCGGCCGCCGGCCGCGTCCTCAAAGTGCCGGTGACCACCGGCACGGTCATTATGTCCGGCGAAACCGTCGCCACCGTGGCGGAACAGAATTTCGTGCTGCGGCTGCGCGTGCCGGAGCGCCACGCACAATTTCTTAAAGCGGGCGATTCCGTTCGTATCGACGGCGAAGAGCTCGGCAAAAGCGGCGCCCAGTTCGGCACCATCCGTCTGGTCTATCCGCAAATCGAAGACGGCCGCGTCACCGCCGATGCCACGGTTGCCGGGCTTGGCGATTATTTCGTCGGCGAGCGCATCCGCGTCTGGGTTTCGGCCGGCGAGCGCACCAGCTTCATCGTGCCGGGCTCGTTCATCACCACCCGCTTCGGCATCGACTATGCCCGCGTCGCCAAGGACGCCAAGACTTTGGACGCCAAGATTCCGGCGGTCGACGTCCCGGTGCAGCGCGGCCGCGATCTGCCGCGGCCGGACATGCCGGACGCGCTGGAAATCCTCTCCGGACTTAAAACGGGCGACGTGCTGGTGCGGCCGTGAAGCTCGGACTTTCGGGACATCTCACCCAAAGCACGATCCGCTCGCCGCTGACGCCGCTGTTCCTGCTGGCGGCGCTGGCGGTCGGCCTGATCGCGCTGCTGACCATTCCGCGCGAGGAAGAGCCGCAGATCAGCGTGCCGATGGTCGACATCCGCGTCAACGCCGACGGCCTCAAGGCGCCGGACGCGGTCGAACTGGTGACCAAGCCGCTCGAAGCCATCATCAAGGGCATCGACGGCGTCGAACACGTCTACAGCCAGACCGTCGACGACCGCGTCATGGTGACGGCGCGCTTCCTGGTCGGCACCAAGGCCGACGAAGCCATCGTGCGGGTGCATGAGAAAATCCGCGCCAATATCGACCGCATCCCGGTCGGCATCCCCGAGCCGCTGATCGTCGGCCGCGGCATCAACGACGTCGCCATCGTCGTGCTGACGCTGTCGCCGAAGCCGGAAGCCGCCGCGCGCTGGACCGACAAGGACCTCTATCAACTGTCCGACCAGTTGCGCTCCGAACTGGTGAAGACCGACAATATCGGGCTGACTTATATTTCCGGCGGCAATCCGGAACAGATCCGCGTCGAACCCGACCCGGAAAAGCTCGCGCTGTTCGGCGTCACCTTGCAGCAGTTGGTCGCCAAAGTGCGCGACGCCAACCGTTCGTTTCAGGCCGGATCGGTGCGCGACAGCGGCACCGTGCGCGACGTCGCGGTCGGCCAGACGCTCAACGGCGTTCCCGATATCGGTCTGCTGCTGGTCGGCACCCGCGACAACCGCCCGGTCTATTTGCGCGACGTGGCCTCGGTCGTCATCGGCCCCTCCCCGCAGGAACACCGCGTCTGGATGGACACAGCCGATCAGGCCGGTCACTGGGACCGGGTGCCTGCGGTCAGCGTGGCGTTCGCCAAGCGCGCCGGCGCCAATGCCGTCGTGGTCTCGGAGGATTTGCTGGCGCGGTTGCAGACCGTGCAAGGCCGGCTGATCCCGGCCGACGTCAACGTGACGGTGACGCGCAACTACGGCGAAACCGCCAACGACAAAGCCAACGAACTGCTGTTCCACCTCGGGCTGGCGACGGTGTCGATCGTGATCTTGATCGCCTTCGCCATCGGCTGGCGCGAGGCGCTGGTGACGCTGGTCGTCATTCCGACCACCATCCTGCTCACGTTATTCGCCGCCAAATTGATGGGCTACACCATCAACCGCGTCAGCCTGTTCGCGCTGATCTTCTCCATCGGCATCCTGGTCGACGACGCCATCGTCGTGATCGAGAACATCGCCCGGCATTGGGCGCTGAAGGACGGCCGCCCGCGTCAGCAGGCCGTCATCGAGGCGGTGGCGGAAGTCGGCAATCCGACCGTCGTCGCCACCTTGACCGTGGTGGCGGCGCTGCTGCCGATGTTGTTCGTCTCCGGCCTGATGGGCCCCTATATGGCGCCGATCCCGGCCAACGCCTCGGCGGCGATGCTGTTCTCGTTCTTCGTCGCCATGGTGGTCGCGCCCTGGCTGATGCTGCGCCTGCATCCGGAAGGCAAGGTGTTTCACGAACACGAGGCCGGGCATGGCGAAGGCATTCTGGGCCGGCTTTATCGCCGCGTCGCCACGCCGGTGGTGCGCTCGCGCAAATCGGCCTGGATCTTCCTGATCTCGGTCGGCGTCGCCACGCTCCTGGTCTGCGTGCTGTTCGTCACCCGCAGCGTCACCGTCAAGCTGCTGCCCTTCGACAACAAGTCGGAAATGGCCGTGGTGGTCGATCTGCCGGAAGGCGCGACGCTCGAGGACACCGAGCGGACCTTGTTCTCGATTGCCGGCGTCGTGCGGCAATTGCCGGAAATCCGCGCCATCGAGACTTATGCCGGCACGCCGGCGCCGTTCAATTTCAACGGCCTGGTCCGCCATTATTACGCCCGCGAAGCGCCGGAACTGGGCGAACTCAATCTCGATCTGGCGCCGCGCGACGACCGCAAACGCTCGAGCCACGCCATCGCGCTCGATCTGCGCGCCAAGCTGAAGGCCGTCACGCTGCCCGCCGGCACGGTCGCCCGCGTCGTCGAAGTGCCGCCCGGCCCGCCGGTGATGGCGACGCTGCTGGCCGAAGTCTATGGCCCGAGTTCGACCAACCGGCGCGCCGTCGCCCATGAGCTGAAAAAGATCTTCGCCGACGTGCCCTACATCGCCGACATCGACGATTCGATCGGCGAGCCGCGGCCGCGCCTGCGCATCTCGATCGATCAGGACCGTCTCGAATTCTTCGGCGTCGAGCAGCGCGACGTCTATGACACCATCGCGGCGCTGTTCGGCGGCACCGCGGTCGGCTATTCGCACCGCGGCGAAGGCCGCAACCCGATCGAGATCGTGGTGCAAGCTGCCCAAGCGCGATCTGTCCTGGAGCGAGTTGCTGGCCTCGACCCCGATCCCGGCCAACAGCGTGCCGGGCAACAAGACCGTGGTCGAACTCGGCGACGTCGTGCGCGTCACCAAGGAACTCGGCTCGCCGGCGATCTTCCGCCGCGACGGCCGCTTTGCCGACATGGTGATGGCGGAACTGGCCGGCGCATACGAAGCCCCGATCTACGGCATTCTCGACGTCGACAAACGCATCGAAGCGCATGATTGGGGCGCGCTCGGCAAGCCGGAAATCCGCTTCCACGGCCAGCCCGAGGACGAAAGCAAGCCGGCCGTGCTGTGGGACGGCGAATGGGAGATCACCTACGTCACCTTCCGCGACATGGGCGCGGCCTTCATGGTGGCCATCGTCGGCATCTATATCCTGGTGGTGGCGCAATTCGGCAGCTTCCTGCTGCCGCTGGTGATCCTGACGCCGATCCCGCTGACGCTGATCGGCATCGTCATCGGCCATTGGCTGTTCGGCGCGCCGTTCACCGCCACCTCGATGATCGGCTTCATCGCGCTCGCCGGCATCATCGTGCGCAACTCGATCCTGCTGGTGGATTTCATCCGCCACGGCGCCGCCAAAGGCAAAGCCTTGCGCGAGGTGCTGCTGGAAGCCGGCGCCGTCCGCTTCAAGCCGATCCTGTTGACCGCGCTCGCCGCCATGATCGGCGCGGCGACGATTCTGCTCGACCCGATCTTCCAGGGCCTGGCGATCTCGCTGCTGTTCGGCCTCGCCTCGTCGACGCTGCTGACCGTGCTGGTGATCCCGGCGATCTACGTCGTGCTGCGCGACGCCGACGCCGTGCAGCGCTGACGCGGCGTTACACCGGCAGCCTGATGCTGGCGCGCAAGCCCCCGCCCGTCCGGTTAACGAGCGTCAACTCGCCGCCGTGCGCCTGCACGATGGATTGCGCGATGGCGAGCCCCAGCCCGGTGCCGCCGGTGTCGCGGCTGCGCGAATCCTCGACCCGGTAGAACGGCTGGAACACCCGCGGCAATTCCTCTTCCGGAATTCCCGGCCCGTCGTCGTCGATGATAATCTCGATCGCCTTGCCCGCGGCGGCGGTCGTCACCCGCGCGCACTTGCCGTACTTGACCGCGTTGTCGAGCAGATTGGTGATGGCGCGCTTCAAGGCGCCCGGCTGACAATCGAGGATCAAGGGCGCAGCCGGCGCCATGCTCACGGCCAAGGCCGGCGTCGGCCATGTCGTCGACCACGCTGGCGATCAGCGCCGCGACGTCGACGCGCCGGCGCGGTTCGGCGCGCCCCTCGTCGCGGGCGAAAGCCAGCGTCGAGCCGATCATCTCGTTCATCTCGCCGATCGTCGCCAGCATCTTGTCGCGCTCCTCGGCGTCGGCGACCTCCTCGGTGCGCAGCCGCAGCAGCGTCAGCGGCGTGCGCAGATCGTGCGACAGCGCCGCCAGCATCTGGGTGCGGCTCTCGATCAGCCGGCGCAGCCGCTCCTGCATGCGGTTGAAGGCGCGCGCGGCGCTCTGCATCTCGATGGTGCCGGCGACGGCAAGCGGCTCCGCCGTGACGTCGCGGCCGAGCCGGTCGGCGGCGCCGGCGAGCAGCCCAAGCGGCGCGGTGACGCGCCGCACCGCCCACACCGAGACCGCGAGCACGATCACGCCCATCAACGCCATCGAGATGATGAACTGCCACGACACCGCCGGCCCGCCTTGCGGCAACACCGTCGCGAACGCCAGCCATTGGCTGTCGCTCAGCTTGACCGCGACGCGCAGGCCGCGCCACACGCCGAACTCCGGCCCCATCATGCCGTGCTGCATCATGCCGCCCATGCCGTTCATCGGCCCGAAGCCGGGCCGGCGGTCGAACGGCGGCTCGAACGGCCCTGCGCCGGGCGGACCGCTCGGCCCGAAAACCGCGACCCGCACCTGGCGATCCGGCCGGTCGGGAAGCTGCTGCAACACATAGTCCTCGATCGCCTTGGCGGGGCCGTCGGCGTCGTCCGGCAATTGCTCTGGCGGCTGCGACGACAGCGTGACGCGGAACGTCGGATCGCTCAGCGCCTGCACCAGGCGCGGGCGCCAGTCGGCCGGCGCCTCGTCGACCAGGCGCGACAGGTTGGCGACGCGCTGCGCCGCGGCAAAGCCGCCGATGGCGCGCACCGCCTGCTCGCGCGCGCCGGCATAGATCCAGGCGCCGATCAGATGCGAGACCACCAGCCCGATCAGCAGGATCAGCAGCGTCTGGCCGAATAGACTCTTGGGCAAAAAACTTTTGGGCGATGAAATGTTTCATTCCCGCCTCACGTCCGGCGTGAAGATATAGCCGCCGCCCCACACCGTCTTGATGATCACGGGATCGGCCGGATCGCGTTCGATCTTCTTGCGCAGGCGGCTGACCTGCGTGTCCATGCTGCGGTCGAAACTATTGGCGGCGCGGTGGCGCGCCAGATCGAGCAGCTGGTCGCGGCTCAAGGTGCGCTGCGGATGCTCGACCAGCGCCAGCAGCAGATCGAATTCGCCGGTGCTCAGCGGCACCGCGACGCCGTCATCGCCGAGCAATTCGCGGCGGTCGACGTCGAAGGCCCAGCGGTCGAAGCGGTAGCGCTTGGCTTTGTCCTGATCGGCCGCGGGCTCGCGCGTGCGCTGCCGCCGCAGCACGGCGCGGATGCGCGCCACCAGTTCGCGGCTGCCGAAAGGCTTGGGCAGATAATCGTCGGCGCCCATTTCCAGCCCGATCACGCGGTCGACTTCGTCGCCTTTGGCGGTGAGCATGATGATAGGAATATCGCTGTCGGCGCGCAGCGAACGGCACAGCGACAGCCCGTCCTCGTCCGGCAACATCAGGTCGAGCAGGATCAGGTCGATGTTCGCATCGGCCAGCACCTTGCGCATCGCCTTGCCGTCGCCGGCGGTGCTGACGCGAAAGCCGTCCTTGGCGAGCGCGCGCGACACCAGATCGCGGATCTCGCGATGGTCGTCGACAATCAGGATGTGCGGACCGGCATTCATGTCTCAAATCTAGTTCGGGCCGGGCCGCTTGGGGCAAAAAAGATGTAACAATGTCTGGCGGATAGCGGCCCTGACACATTTGGTCACACAATCGCGCCGCCCCTGACAAACTTGAGTGACAGGCAGCGCTCCTAATGGCCCACTCAGCGACGGCAGATACCGTTGCGAGCAACAGGAGCAATTCCATGAAAACGCGAACTTTGATCGGCCTCGGCGTTGCGGCCGCATTGGCGGCCGGTGTTGGCGCTTACAGCTTCACCGCGCACGCCCAGTACGGCGGCGGCTATGGCCCTGGCATGATGGGCGGCGGTTACGGCCCGGGCATGATGGACGGTTCCGGTCCGGGCAATGGCTACGGCCCCGGTTACGGCCACATGCGCGGCTTCGGGCCCGGCAACAACGGCGAAGGCTACGGCCCTGGCTATCACATGCGCGGTTGGGGCGGCGGCTACGGCCCCGGCATGATGCAGGGTTACGGCCCCGGCTATCGCTCCGGCGCCGACGTTCAGGGCAATCAGGCGAACCAGACACTCAATCTCACCACCGACGAGGTGAAGAGCCGCATGGAACGCTGGCTGGCCCGGCGCGACAATCCGCGGCTCAAGGTCGGCGAGGTGAAGGAAAAAGACGCCGACACGATCACCGCCGATATCGTCACCAAGGACAATTCCCTGGTCCAGCGCTTCATCGTCGACCGTCACACCGGCTTCGTGCGTCAAGACAATAGCTGAAGACCACAGCTTCGCGGCCATCGCGAAGCAGAAACACACCCGCGCGGCTGACGCCGCGTGGGTGTCTTTTTAAAATGCAGACGCCGAAACGCGCCGCGCGCCGCAGTTACCTGCTTACGGACAGGGATGACGCAGGCCGTCATAGCCGAGATAAGTGCCACTGCCCGGATCGTAGGACTTGAACCGCTGCATGCAGTAGCCCACTGCGTTACCGCCAGTAGCCGGGTTCATAATCGTAATAATAAGGCCCGGGGCCATAATAGCGGGGCCCCGCGAGCATGCCGCCGATGATCGCGCCGCCGATGATTCCGGGAACAACGCCCCCGCCCCAGCCTCGGCCGCTTCTGCCGTGCCAGGACCGGCCGCCTCGGCCGCGCCATTGCACAGTCTCGATAGTTCGTTGGCGCAGCGTTCTTGATCGCGAGTGTATCGGTGATCGGCGCGGCCGATGCCGCGGTCGCAAGCGGCGCAAGGCTGATCGCAAGCACTGCCGCCGCACCCAGGATAAGCTCGATTTGTCATGACGTCCTCTCTGTTGCTTTGCCCCCCGCTCGAAAACTCAGGCATTAGCACGTTGGAGTCGCTCGACTGGAACTTCATACCATAAAAGCCACGAACGATATTGATGCGAATCAAACGAAATTAAACGCACGCGGCGGTGTTGCTATACCGCGTTGCGCGCGGCGGATGGAGCTTCGCTCCCAAGTGCGCGCAAGCCCGTTACCGACTGATGCTTGCGGCGCGAATTTTCACCAATCCGCTAATCAGACTGAAAGCTTTAAACTTTAATTATTTGCGGCGCCGCTGAACAAAGCTCAACAACGGCCGCGTCGAGGCAAAAAATGTTTCTACGCATCCTGCGACTCATAGCAGCCCTGCTGATTACGGCGCCCACTCTGGCAGCCGCCGAGCCTATCAAACTCAAGCTGGCATATTACTCGTCCGACCGCTCAGTCTTGTATCTTGCCGGCATCAAACCGTTCGTCAACGCGGTCAACGCAGCAGCGAAAGATCTCA
Source organism: uncultured Alphaproteobacteria bacterium (assembly GCA_963825015.1). Lineage (GTDB taxonomy): Bacteria > Pseudomonadota > Alphaproteobacteria > Rhizobiales > Xanthobacteraceae > Pseudolabrys. Next base: position 40,147 of record CAWGRN010000011.1, read on the forward strand.
TCCATATCGAGGTCTATTTCAGCAGCGCGCTCGGCCCGGTGGACGAGGAGCCACAATTAGTGCTCAACGGTGCTGCCGATATCGCGTTCATGATTCCGGGCTATACTCCGAAAGTGTTCTACGACGGCTCGGTCGTCGAATTGCCGGGCCTCTTTCACAGCGCCCGGGAAGCCACTCTCGTTTACACAGGGCTTGCGGCTCGGCACGCCTTCAAAAGCTACGACAACTTTGTCGTACTTGGCGCGTTCACCTCGGAACCGGAAAGCGTTCATAGCCGAAGGGCGATTGCGACGCTGGCGGACCTCAAAGGTCTGAAACTTCGCGTCAATAACGCTACCGAAGCGGCGGCGATGGGACAACTGGGCGCGATTCCGGTCTTGCTCCCGATCAATAAAACCACCAACGCCATCAGCGACGGAACCTTGGACGCGGCAATGGTGCCGCCGGCCATGTTGTTCGAATTCGGCATCGGCCGCGTGACGAACAACCACTACATGATCCGCACCAGCGCGGCACTGATGCTGCTTGCGATGAATCGTCAATCGTTCGAACGGCTCCCGGTCGACGCGCAGAAAATTATCCAGAAGTATAGTGGTGCATGGACAGCGGATCGTTACGTCGACACGATTGAAGCCCTCAACGCCTCTGTCACGGAGCAGCTTGCTTCTGACCCGAAGCGCAAACTGGTCATGCCCTCGCCCGCAGACCGCGCGATCGCCCAACGCGCGTTCGATCGCGTCATCCAGGATTGGACCGGAACCGACCCGGAGAAGGCCAGACAACTCGCATTGTTGCGGTCGGAACTCGCGAAGGTGCGCCCCGATGAGTAGGAAAGTAACGATCTCGTTTCCCGCGAACGGATTACACCGGCGCCGCATGATCAAACGCTCGGCGCTCGCAGTGATCGGTCTGATTATGCTGCCGCTCGCCGCGAACGCCGAGCCGATCAAGCTCAAACTGCCGTTTTTCACTTCCGACCGCTCGCAAGTCTACCAGATATCAGGCCAAACCGTTCGTCGATGCGGTCAATGAAGAAGGCCAAGGCTTGATCGAGATCGACGTGGATTTCAGCAGCGCTGTCGCCAAGGTGCAGACCCAGCAGCCGCAACTGGTCGCCGACGGCACCGCCGATATCGCGATCATCGTGCCGGGACAAACGCCGGACAGATTCGGCGACACGGGCGTCATGGAACTGCCGGGCATCTATCACGATTCGCGCGAGGCCAGCCTGGTCTTCACGCGTCTGATCGAAGCCGGGGCGCTTCAGGGCTACAGCGATTTCTTCGTGGTCGGCGCTTTCGTGTCCGGAGCGGAAACCATTCACAGCCGCAAACCAATTGCCGCAAACGAAAACCTCAAGGGTCTGACCATTCGCACGAACAATCGAACCGAAGCGGCGGTGCTTGAAAGGCTCGGCGCAATACCCTTGCTTCTCGCCATCAATCAAACGACCGATGCTATCAGCCGCGATAAGATCGACGGCGCCGCCTTCCCGCCTTCGATGGTGTTCGAGTTCGGAATCGGGCGCGTCACCAGCAATCATTACATGATCCAATTGGGTGGCGCCCCGGTCGCGTTGGTGATGAATCGCAAGAAATTCGAAAGCCTGCCGCCGCCAGCGCAAGCCATCATCCGCAAATATAGCGGCCAATGGCTGGCGGAACGTTGCTCGGCGGGATTGGCCGAATTGGACAAGCAGATCCTCGAACAGCTGAAATCCGATCCCAGGCGAAAAGTGACGTTCCCGTCACCATCCGACCTGGAAAGCACGCAGCGAATCTACGCGTCCGTGGTCGAGGATTGGGCCGGGAAAAGCGCACACAACCGAGAGCTTCTCGGCATGGTGAAGGCCGAGCTCGCAAAAATCCGGTCCTCGCCATGACGCGGATTGGTGTCGGTTCGACCGCTCTCCGGCTTCGCGTGACGTCACGCGAGGCAATGCGGCCTGCCATGAAAAGGAAAGCCGTGGAACGATGATCAAGGCAATCACGAAACTCGCAGCCGCGCTGCTGACGCTGATGCCGCTCGCCGCAACGGCGGAGCCGATCCAGCTCAAACTGTCGTTCTTCGGATCCGATCACTCGAACACATACCGGTCCGGGATCAAGCCGTTCGTGGATGCGGTCAACGCCGAGGGAAAGGGGCTTTTGGCGATCGAAGTCTATGCCAACGGCGCGCTCGGCAAGGTGCAGGCCCAGCAGCCCCAACTCGTGCTTGACGGTGTGGCGGACATCGCGTGGGTCGTTCCCGGCGTGACGCCGTATCGATTTCCTGACAACGAGCTGCTCGAGCAACCGGGTCTGTTTCGTGACGCGCGGGAGGGTACGCTCGCCTATACCCGCCTGATCGCGGGTAACGCGCTGCGCGGATACCAGGACTTCTTCGTGATCGGGGCCTACACGACCGACCCCACCATCATCCACAGCCGCAAACCGACCGAATCGCTTGCCGCCCTCAAGGGCCAGAAGATTCGCGCCAACAACCCGACCGAGGCGGAGGCGTTGGAACGCCTGGGCGCTATGCCGACCGTTCTGGAGACACCGAAACTCGTGGACGCGATCAGCAGGGGTGCCATCGATGGCGCCGCCTTGAGTCCGACCGGCCTGTTCGACTTCGGTGTATCCCAGGTCGCGGCGAACCATTACCTCCTGCGCGGCGGCACCGCGCCGCTGGTCCTGGTGATGAACCGCAAGACATTCGACGGCCTGCCCGAAGCAGTCAAGACCATCATCCGTAAGTATAGCGGCGAGTGGGCGGCCGCGGCCTGGATCGAATCATTCGGAGCCCGAGGAGAAGCGGCTGCTCGACAAGCTCAAGGTCGACCCAGCACGCCATGTTGTCGAGCCCTCGCCTTTGGATTTCAAAGTCGCGCAGGCGATCTATCGATCCATGATCGACGCCTGGGCCGCAAAAAGCGCCCACAATCTCGAGCTCAAGACGATGGTCGAAACGGAACTGTCGAATATCCGCTCAGATCAGTAGGTCGCTCATGGCAATGTTCGAAAATCAATCAGTCTGGCGCTACCTCGGCACGCTGGTGCTGATCCTCGGCATATTGGTCGGCGGAACGTGGATCACGGTCAAGACCACGACCGATCATCTGCTTTACCTAAACGCGACTCGCGCCGCGCAGAATTGGGCGCAATTTCTGGCGGCGAATGTCAGCGACCTCGAGCAGATAGCGTCCGGCGAGACGCCGTCTTCGGCCAGCCTGGCGTTCTTCAAGGCTACCCGCAAGTCCGGCGAGGTATTTCGCTATACCGTCTTCAACCGGTACGGTTATTCGATCCTGGTATCCGACCGCGACCAGATCACGATCGTCGACTTGTCGGAACATAGCGCTATCGCCGCCAGCTCGATCAATGACGGCCAACCCATCGTCGATGCGAAAGAAGGCAGCATGCCCGGGCAGCCGGCGTATTTCGCCGAAGCCTATATCCCGGTCCTGGTCGATGGCCAGCCGGTCGCTATCGTCGCGGCCTACGTGGACCAGACGACCGAGCGCGACAGTTTCTACCGGACCTTCCTGGCCGCGTCGGTGTCGCTCTGCCTGTTGACGGCAATTGCCTTCGGGCTGCCGGCAATCGCGTGGTACAGGCGCACCAAGGAGAAGCAGCAAGCCGACCGGCGCATTAAATTTATGGCCCACCACGACGCCCTGACCGGGCTGGCAAATCGTTCGCGCTTGATAGAAAAACTGGACGGTGCGCTCGCGTCACTGCCATCGACCGGCGGCCAGATCGCATTGCATTTCATCGACCTCGATCGTTTCAAAGCCGTGAACGACTCGCTGGGGCACGACGCCGGCGACTTCCTACTCAAGACCATCGCCCAGCGTCTGAGTGAGCTGACGCGGCTCGAAGATCTGGTAGCCCGCCTTGGCGGCGACGAATTTGTCGCTGTTCAGACCGGAGTGAGCAACAAAGGACAGGCCGAAGACTTTGCACGGCGCATCGCCGCTGTTCTGAGCGAGCCTATGATATTCAAGGAGCAGGAAATAAAGGCCAATGTCACGATCGGAGTAGCGCTCGCCCCGACCGACGGCACGACCTCGGAGCATTTGCTCAAGAGCGCGGATCTCGCGCTCTATAATGGTAAGGGCGCCGGGCGTAACTGCATCCGCTTGTTCGCGCCTGAAATGGACGAAGCGCTCCAGGCCCATCTCACGCTCGAAAAGGCGATCCGGGACGCCATCGCAAACGACGGGTTCGTTCTGCACTATCAACCCGTGTTCGAAATCGGCCGCAATCGACTGATCGGGTATGAAGCGCTGGTGCGATTGCCCGCGAACGATGGCACGCTGATTCCGCCGGACAAATTCATTCCTGTGGCCGAGGAAATGCATCTCATCGACAAGCTCGGCGCTTGGGTGCTGCGCGCGGCGTGCCGGACGGCCACGGCGTGGCCGAAGCAGTTGACGGTTGCGGTCAACCTGTCGCCAACGCAGTTTGAGTCCGGGACGATCACCGAAATTGTCGCCGGCGTGCTGAAAGAATCGGGGCTGGATCCGCATCGGCTTGAGCTGGAAATCATCGAGACGCTCCTGCTCGGCAACAACGAACGCACCATGCAACAGCTGACCGACGCTCAAGGCGCTTGGCGTTTCGATCGTGATGGACGATTTCGGCACCGGTTATTCGAGCCTCAGCTATCTTTGGAAATTCCCGTTTGACAAGATCAAGATTGATCGCAGTTTCATGCAGAACTTCGAAGAATCGGGCCGTGATGTGGAAACGGTGGTCAAGAGCATTATTGCGCTCGGGCGGGAGCTGCACATGCGGGTAACGGTTGAAGGCGTCGAGACCATGAACCAGGCCGACTTTCTCCAAGGCGCCGATGCCGACCAGGTGCAAGGCTTCTACTTTGGCCGGCCGATGCCGGCGTCTGAAATCGGCGCTGAATATTCTCGCAGAGTTCCGCAAGACACTGCCGGCGACACGGCCCCCCGACAACGCCAAAATCAAACTGGTCAAATCGTAGGCGCGCACTGCGCTATTGCCGCGACGCGCGCCCTACTCCGACGGTATCGGCGTTGCCGGCGCCGTCGGCGCGGTCGCGCCCGCCGACGGCGTCGACGGCCCCTTCAGCGGCCGTTCCTCCATCGCGATCAGGAACGCCATGCCGAAGCTCAGCACCAGCGCGCAAGCCAGATAGACGAAGCGGAAGGCGAAGCTCAATTCGGGCGCCGAGGCCGCGCGCGCCAGCGATTCGACCGACATGCCGGTGGCGCCGCCGAGGCCGCCGAGCACGATCGCGCCCAGCACCGCCACGATCAAGGCCGAGAACAGCGCGCGAAAGAAATTGGCCGCGCCGGTCGCGACGCCCATCTGCGAGCGCGACACCGCGTTCTGCAGACACACGGTGGAGACCGGAAACACGGTGCCGAGGCCTGCGCCGATTACCATCAGCAGCACCAGCACCAAAGCGATCGGCATCGAGGCCGGCCAGATCGCCAGCGGGCCGAGCGTCACGATCGCGATCGCCAGGCCTATCAGCGGCATGCGCTTGTAATGCGTCGCGTGCATCATCACCCGGCCGGTGACGGTCGAGGACAACACGGTCGCGCCCATCAGCGGGATCAGCGCCAGGCCGGATTGGCCGGCCGACAAATGCTGCACCACTTCGAAATACAGCGGCACGAAGATCGTCATGCCGACCAGCGTGCCCATGTTGCAGGCGCCCGCCAGCGCAGCGCAGCGCACCACCGGATTGCCCAGCACCGACAGCGGCAGGAACGGCTCGCTTACCGACATCAGCCGCCAGGCGAACAGGCCCCACAGCGTCACCGAGCCGAGCAGCAGCGCGCCGGTCGGCCATGAGATCCAGTCGTAGTACCGCCCGCCCCAGGACAAAGCCAGCAGCAGCGCCACCGACGCCGCCATCATCAGCGCGGCGCCGAGCACGTCGAGCCGATGCTTGCGCGCATGGAACGGCACCAGCCGCAGCGCGTTCGAGGTCATGCCGAGCGCGATGAAACCCAGCGGCAAATTGATCCAGAAGATCAGCGACCAGTCGAGATGCTCGGTCAGAAATCCGCCGAGCACCGGCCCGCCCATCGACGAGGCCGCGAACACCCCGCCGATATAGCCCTGGTAACGGCCGCGCTCGCGCGGCGAGACGATGTCGGCGATGATGGTCTGCGCCAGCGCCATCAGCCCGCCGCCGCCCAGGCCCTGCAGCGCGCGGCCGAGGATCAGCGCCATCATGCTCGGCGCCAGCGCGCAGGCCACCGAACCGGCGATGAAAATGCCGATCGCGGTCAGCATCACGATGCGCCGGCCGTAGATGTCGGACAGCTTGCCGTAGAGCGGCGTCGAGGCGGTGCCGGTCAAGAGATAGGCGGTGACCACCCAGGACAGTTCGGCGAGATTGTTGAAATGCCGGCCGATGGTCGGCAGCGCGGTGGCGACGATGGTCTGGTCGAGCGCGCCGATGAACATCGCCAGCATGATGCCGAGCACGATGGCGCGGACTTCCGGATGGGTCAGCGTGCGCGGCTCGGGCCTTCCGGCGCGGATTTGGCCGGCGCGGACTTGGCGTGTTCGTGCTTCGGACTCATGGGACGCGCTTGATGCCGCGCCTGCGCCGGCAATGCAATGGGGGCGGACGCGGGTGTGCTATGAGTGGTTCCCGATGCTGAAACGAACCCAGCTTTTTGCCAAGCCTTTCATAATCAAGCTATGCGCGGCCGCGCTGCTTTTGGCCTGTGCGCCCGCCGCCGCCGCGCGCGGTGCCCCTGCCCTGCAGGTCTTCGTCTATCTGCGCGATATCGACGCCAGCATCGTCCAGGACATGCGCTATGCCGGCGCCGACAATTTCGTCGGCCATCCGCTGCCCGGCTATGGCGCCGCCGAATGCCTGCTGCGGCGCGATGTGGCGCACGCGCTCAAGCGCGTGCAGGCCGACCTCGCCAAATCCGCGCTCGGCCTGAAAGTCTACGACTGCTATCGGCCGACCCGCGCCGTCGCCGCCATGGCGCGCTGGGCCCAGGATGGCGCCGTCAACAACCCGACCAAGCGGTTTTATCCGGCGCTGGCCAAGCGCACGCTGTTCGCGCAAGGCTACATCGCCGCGCATTCGGTGCACTCGACCGGCGCCGCGGTCGATCTCACGCTGGTGCCGCGGCCGGCAGCGCCGGCCGCGCCTTACGACCCGGCGATGCGCTACGGCGCCTGCACCGGGCCGCAAGCGGCGCGCGCGCCCGACAACAGCCTCGACATGGGCACCGGCTTCGACTGCTTCGACGCAAAGAGCCACACCGCGAGCGGCGCCATCGACGCCGCGCAGCAGCGCGCGCGGGCAACGCTGCTTGCCGCGATGCGGGCGCGCGGTTTCAAGAATTATTTCCGCGAATGGTGGCACTTCACTTATGGGCCGCGTCCGCCGCGGGCGTTCGATGTTCCGATTGCGCCACGCTAGCCGCGTGCTCCTGCCGGAGATCCTCCAATACTTCGAACCCCCACGCGACGTTACGCAGGTACAGATCGCGCATGGCGTCGGGCGCGGGCGAATGAGAGAGGTTCGGCTGCCGGGCTGCGCGAGATAGCGGCTCGAGGTCTGCCAATTGTTTGTTGATGAACTCGAACATGCAAATTCGTTCCTCGAACATCTGCTCCTCTTCCGCCTCGGCGAGCGCGGCGGCGGCGCGATGCGCGGCGGCATCGCAGTCGGCGATCGGCGCGCGCGGCGCCGGCCGGGTCGGTGGCCTTGAGCCCGACAGCGATAGGCTTGCCCTTATCCGCGCGGCGAACGAAACGCGCGCCTGCGCCCTTCACCGGCGCGAAGTTTGGCGACGGCCGCCAGCGCCGTCCGCGATTGGCGGCAGCAAGCCCTGATCGGCGCCGCGCGGCGCCCAGCGATAGCGCCGCTTCCAGCCGTGCTTGGCGGCATATTTGTAGATCGTGCGCTCGGTGACGCCGGCCGAGCGCCGCGATCTGGCGACCGGCACGGCGCTGTCCTCGTAGAGCGCGCGCAACCACCCAGCGCACGTCGCGATATTCATCCTTCGTAAGCTCAGTGAGGAATTCGACCAGCTCTCGGATAAGCCGGAAAGAGCCGGGGACATATTCTTGCGCATTGCGAAGAGTTACAGGCTCCGCGCCTGAATTGAGCCGCGCGGAATAGTCCGTACACTTAGATTTGAACTTGACGACTCGCAGACTACCCAGTCTCATTTTTGCGCAGGCCGCTTCGCCGCGTCCCCCGCCCTCATTTCCCTTTGACCGCCCGCTTGCGCTTGGCGCCTTCGGGCCACTTCCCCGGCCAACTGACGATGTATTCCTCGAGCTTCTCGTCCGGCACGTCCTTTTCGCTGGCCGCGACGCGGCCGCGCACCGAGATGCCGGCCTGGTGCACGGTGTCGGGGTCGCCGGACTTGAGCGGGTGCCACCAGGCCAGATCGCGCCCCTCCGCCACCAGCCGGTAGCCGCAGGTCGGCGGCAGCCAGGTCAGCCGCTTGACGTTGCGCGGCGTCAGCCGCACGCAGTCGCGCACCTTGGCCTGGCGGTGCGCATAGTCGGTGCAGCGGCAGGTCTGCCCGTCCAGGAGCCTGCAGCCGACGTCGGTATAGACGGTGGCGCCGGTGTCGACGTCGGTCAGCTTGTTGAGGCAGCAGCGGCCGCAGCCGTCGCACAGGCTCTCCCACTCCTTCTTGGTCATTTCCGCCATGGCCTTGGTGCGCCAGAACGGGGCTTTTTCGTCGGGCATTTTTAACGGGAATCCTCTCGAACGCCCTTGTAGACCCTGCGGACCCGGCGCGTCATGGCCGGAAAGCTGCGGAACTTGGCGCTTTTTCACCGCAATTTGCGTTCACCTTGGCGTGCATTAACCGGCCCGCGGCATTGGCCCCGTTGGCGCGGATCGGCTAAATTGCCGGTTCGCGGCGCCGTCCGCCCGTCTGAAAGAGCGACAAAGCCTTGCGCGACCTGTTCCCCGAGGATTGGCGACCGAACCTGAAGAAGCACCTGCTCGGGCTCGACGCCTGGGTCGACTTCAGCCTGTTCCGCTCGGCCTCGGGCACGCGCGAGGGCTGGGAGCGGTTTTCCACCTTCATGGACCGCTTCCACGTCGCCGGCTGGCGGCGCGCCCTGACCGAGCTGTTGTCGGAAGCCGCGACCTTGGGCACCGTCGGCATGCTGCTGATGCTGGCTTTGGCCGTGCCGGCGTTCCAGATGACGTCGGACGAGGACTGGCTGAAGAAATCCGAGCTGGCGGTGACGTTTCTCGACCGCTACGGCAACGAGGTCGGCACCCGCGGCATCCGGCATAACGATTCGGTGCCGCTCGACCAGTTCCCGGATGCGCTGATCAAGGCGGTGCTCGCCACCGAGGATCGGCGCTTCTACGACCATTTCGGCATCGATATCGGCGGCACGTTGCGCGCGCTTGGTGACCAATGCGCGGGCCGGCGGCGTCGTGCAGGGCGGCTCGTCTTTGTCCCAGCAGCTCGCCAAAAACTTGTTCTTGTCGAACGAGCGCACCCTCGACCGCAAGATCAAGGAAGCTTTCCTCGCCATGTGGCTGGAAGCGCGCCTGACCAAGAATGAAATTCTCAAGCTCTATCTCGATCGCGCTTATATGGGCGGCGGTGCCTTCGGCGTCGACGCGGCGGCTCAGTATTATTTCAACAAGTCGGCGCGCGACGTGAACCTTGCCGAAGCCGCCATGCTCGCCGGTCTGTTCAAGGCGCCGACCAAATTCGCGCCGCACGTCAATCTGCCGGCCGCGCGCGCGCGCGCCAACGTGGTGCTCGATAATCTGGTCGACGCCGGATTCATGACCGAAGGTCAGGTGTTCGGCGCCCGCCGCCATCCCGCCACCCCCGTCGATCGCCGCGATGAGCGCGCACCAAATTACTATCTCGATTGGGCTTTCGATGAAATGAAGAAGCTTGTCGATACTCTACCTAGGTCGATGACCGAGCGCGTGTTCGTGGTGCGCACCGCACTCGACACCAATCTGCAAAAGGCAGCGGACGCCGCGGTTGAAAATTCACTGCGCCAATATGGCCAGGAATATCATGCGAGCCAGGCCGACTCTGTTCTCATGGATTTGGATGGCGCGGTACGCGCCATGGTGGGCGGGCGAGACTATGGCGCCAGCCAGTTTAACCGCGCTACCGACGCGATGCGTCAGCCCGGCTCATCGTTCAAGCCGTACGTCTATGCCACCGCGCTGGAGCACGGCTTCAAGCCGGAATCCATTGTGGTCGACGCGCCAATCTGCCTGGGAAACTGGTGCCCGCACAACTATGGCAACGGGTATCGCGGCGCCATGACGCTGATCAGCGCCCTCACGCATTCCATCAACACCATCGCCGTCCGCCTATCGGTCGCTGTCGGCGATGGCAACCCCAAGCTCGGCCGGGCGCGCATTATTAAAACGGCGCGCGACATGGGCATCACGACGCCGCTGCCTGATACGCCTTCGCTGCCGATCGGCGCCGACGCCGTCACGATGCTTGAGCATGTGGGCGCCTACGCCACTTTCCCGAATCTCGGAATTGCAGTTAAGCCGCATGCGATCCTTGAAGTTCGCACTGGTGCCGGCGAATTGGTCTGGCGATACGATCGCGACGGGCCGAAACCGCGTCGCGCGCTGCCGCCGAAGGTCGCAGGCGACATGATTAAAATGATGAATAGCGTGGTCGAAAACGGCACCGCCCGCCGCGCCCGGCTCGATGGCATTGCCGCTGCCGGCAAGACCGGCACGACCAATAATTATCGCGACGCATGGTTCATGGGCTACACGGGCAACTTCGTGTGCGGCGTATGGTTCGGCAATGACGACTATACCTCGACCAATCGAATGACCGGTGGCGCGCTTCCGGCAATGACATGGCATACCATCATGGAATATGCGCATGAGGGTATTGAGGTTAAACAACTTCCCGGCGTGGCGGTCCCGCCTGCGCGGCAACAGACCGTTGCGGACGCAAAATCAAAATCCAACGTGCCGCCGCCTGCGCCACACCCTGCCGCGTTGACCAAGCGGGGCGCCGACATCCTGGTCCGAGTGGAGCATTTGCTAGATACTGCCAATCGGGCATTAGGGCCTGTTCAACCGACCGTTTCGACTGAGAGAAAGAAGCAAGCTGCGGGCGCGCAAAAAGGCGACGCCCTCGCTTCAGCGTTAGAAGGCCAAGCATTCGGTGGCCACAACTGATTAGCCGCTACGCCGACGCCAGCGTAGTCTCCATTACGCGAATCAACGCCCCTCAAATTACAGCGGATCGATCGTGCGGCTGCTTCTCGGATCGCTGTTTGCCCTTGCTGTCGCTGCAGTCGTAGGACTCGGTGCGACCTACCTCGCGCTCACTCGCGGTGCGGCATTCGGTGAGCTTTCGATCGGCAGTTGGACCGCTTGGCCGAAAACCGGAACGGTGGAAGCCGATCCCTACGCGCGCGCCGAAATCTCACGTTCCGGGCGATTGCCGGTCGCGCTCGGCGACGGGGTGTCGTTTACGGCTCAGGCGGACGACAACGGCAAGCTTTTAGACGGACGATGCGATGTGATTCTCTCCGGCGTCACCCCGGCAGCGCGATATTGGACCTTGTCGCTCTATAATATGAACGGCGAACTCGTCGCCAATTCGGTTAGCCGCTACGGATTTACCAGCCAAGAAATCGTTCGCAATGCCGATGGCAGCTTCGAGATCGCGGTCGGACCACGGGCAAATCCTGGCAACTGGTTACCGACCGGCGGTGTCGAACGCTACAGCCTGGTACTGCGCTTTTATGACACGGCGGTTGGAGTTTCGACCCGGGCTGGCCGCGAAGTCCCGATGCCGTCCGTTAGCGTCAGGGGCTGCCCATGATCCGGTGGCTGCTCTTGTTTTTAGGCGGGGCTCTACTTGGCGGCATCGTGCATCTCACGACCGTCATCATCATGCCGCGCACGGCGACGCAGGATGCTTATTCTCGTTTGGCGCGGATCGCTCCGGTTAACACGGTGGCCGCCCTGCCCGCACCCACGCCGGAATCCGCGCCGATGCCGTTCATGGATCCGGCATTCGCCACCGCGGTCTGCCGCTACGATCTTTCTCAAGGTCCGTTGAAACTCACAGTGCCGGTCAGTTTGGCCTACACATCGGTCTCATTCTACACGCGTTATGATGTGGCCTATTACGCGATCAACGATCGGGCTGCGGGCCGGCGCGTTATCGAACTCGAACTGATGACCGCAGAGCAACACAATCAGTTGCCGGAAGACGAAGATATTACCGCTGCCGACCGGCTTATTGTGAAATCGCCAACGCTGACAGGCCTGATCGCTATCCGGGCGCTCGCGCCGGATCCTGGGTTGATGCCGATGGCTCAAGGCAGCATCGCTGCTGCCCGATGCGAACAGCAGGTTGAACCCAAACCATCGCTTTAAAGAATTTTTGCGTTTATCAGCGCGCCGATGCCAGGCTTTGCTCCCGGGCCCAGGGCGCAGTGGGATTTCGGTAACGCGTAATTTGAGCTTGCAACTGATTGAGAGAGCGTTCGACGTCGACCGCTTGTGGCGACGGCGTCATAACCACCATGCGCTCAAGCGCGAAGCGGTAAGCGGAGACGCGCTGCGCCAGTTTGGCGCGCACCAGCGATACAAGCGAAGCATTTTCGTTGATGCGGCGAAGCGCGTTGTTCCGTTCCGACGACGAAAGTCCGGAAATATAGGCCAGGCTCTTACGCCGCTTCTGATCGATGTCGAGCACGTACGTCGCAGTTTCGAAGAATTGAGGCAGACGCGTGATGTCGTTGCGGATGTCGTCGGTAATATGTGCGTAACGCGCCGCGGGCGAACGAGCGCGCGAGCCGAACAAGTCGTTCGCATAATCGGTCCGGTCGAAGGCCATTCTATGGTTGGACCCGATAACCCCGTATTCTCCGGCGACCGAATAGGGTTGCTGGCGATCGAAGGGCTGTTCAATCAACGGGTATGCGAGGTCGCGAAGCTGGCGCTCGCTGTCGGTCAGTTGGAAGGTGGAAGGAAATGAGGCGGTGCCGGCGGTCACATCCCGACCCAGCCAGTCGTGTATGTCGTCACGTACCAGCGAAGGATTAACTTCGCCAAAGTCGCCGTTCGTGGCGCAGCCGGAGAGGAGCGCCAGGGCGGCCAGCGCAGCCAAATGGCGGCGCCAAATCGGCACCCGCAGCGACTTAGGCGGCGGAGCGTGCATCGCGTGGTCCGGCGGACGGCTCAGTTCAACGCGCGATTCGGCGGCGGCGGCGACGGCCCGCACTATTGCCCGTGTCCGGTTCGAGGCCGTTCGGGTCGCGCTCGATTCGGATCACCGGTAGAATGATAACGGTCGCAGGTTCGCTGGTGGCGTCCACATATCGTCCACGCGCGTATCCCGCGTCGTCGGGAAATTGGATGACTTCGCCCATTTCAGTCCCCTTTCCGTCCCAACTCAAAGCCAGGATCGGCACGTCAATTAAAGGGGCTGCAAGGTTAACGCTCTGCTAACGCGCGCTGACTAATGTGAGGCATCGCGTATCGGTAAAGCGTAGCAATCATGATGAAATCGTCGGCCTACCCCGCCCTCGACGGCCTTTTCGATCTGGCATGCCGCGACGGCGTCGATATCCGCCCGACGCTGCTCCGCGTCCTTACCGATCTCTACGTCCAGAAACGCACGCATAGTGCCGAGGAAGAAACCCAATATATCGAACTCGCGCTCGGCTTGCTTGAGACCGTCGATGCAACTACCCGCGCCGCGGTCGCTGCCAGTCTGGCCAACTATCCTGCCGTCCCGCCGGCCATCTGGCACAAGCTCAGCGCCGATAAATCTCAGGCCATTTCGGACAATTCAGCCGCGGTCGAGGCGAATACCGATGACCTCGTCGAGGTATTTTTCGCAGCGGTGAGCGAAGAACGGCGCTTGATACTCGCCACTCTCGATGCCGGCCTGCCAGCGACGGCGCGCCGCCGAGCGTCGACATCAAGCGAAGTCATTCGCCGGTTGGAGACCGCAGCATTGCAGCACAATGCCGGCGAATTCGGCCGCATCCTCGAGCGCGCGCTTGGCATCAACCGCCGCTTGGCTGAACGGATCGCGCGCGATCCTTCCGGCGAGCCGATAATTATCGCGGCCAAAGCGCTTGGCATGACCGCCGCCGTGGTCCAGCGTGTATTGCTGTTCCTCAATCCGGCCATCGGACAATCTGTGGAACGGGTGCATGATCTGTCGCGCTTCTTCGACGACCTCGCGCAGGAATCCGCCGATCGCATGCTGACGCTGTGGCAAAAAGCCGGCCGGCCAGCGGCGCCCGTTCACGAGACGGTCCATTGGGATGACGAACGCCATGGCGCCCGATCGCGATTGCCTCCCACCGAGCGGCGCAGCGTCCGCGGGCCGCGACGAACAGCCATCGCGGTTCAAGACCGGCGAGCGTTAGCCGACTTCAGACCACCGCATCGTCGAGAAAATTTCGCCCGGCGCGGTCTTCAATTTCGACGATCCATACATCCGGATCGTAGCGGATCTCCCGCACCAGACGCGCCTCGATATCGGCATCGGGCATGGGGGTCTCGCGGCCGAGGATCACAGTGAATATCCGGTCCGCCGGCTGCGCCTCGTCAAATACCGCTTGGGGCGCCGGACCGTATAAAATACCGGTGCCATCCAGCCGATTTACCTTGATGTAGACCGCGCCGGCCTCGTCGGCCCCGCGCCGGCGTACCGCGGCGAATGCGCCTTCGATGTGGCAACGGCGTACATAGGCCGCAACCCAGATGCCTGATTTCAACCGCATAAGCGTTACTAGCACAAAAGCCGGACGGCCTTTTACTCAAGGAGACGTCCGGTCATGGCCGCGAGTTCACGCACAACCTGATCGGATATCTGACCTGTAACCGGCAGCCGATGGTCTCGCTCGAACTTCTCAATCGCTGTTCGCGTGTCCGGGTCGTAAACTCCGGTGGGTTTGATCTGGCCATAGCCGAAATCGGCCAAGGCGCGCTGGATCGCGAGTATGCGCTTGGACGGCGCGATGAGCTCGGCAATTGGATCATTGCGTACCGGCCCGGACGGCGCAACGCGGCTACTTTGCACTTTCGCACCAGACGACAATATGGCGTGCAGCAGACTGTCGCTCGCTTCCGGATTGACCTTCACGCCGGCCGATTGGACAAAATCGCGGGTCGCAGCGTCGGTCTTGGCGCCCCAGATGCCGTCGACTGCGCCATCATAGAAGCCGCGACGGCCAAGTTCGCGCTGGATACTGGCAACGAGCTGTTCGCGGCTCTGCGCCACAGTTTCGGGCGCCAAGTTAGGTGGCGCGACCGCCGGCCGAGGCGCCACAACGGGCGTCGCTTGTTTCAGCAACGGCCGCGTCGCGAAAATCGGCGCCGGGTGCGGACCCTTTTGCAGAAACAGCGCATTGGTGAAGATCGCAAAAGTTGCGATGGTCGCCATTACGATGCCGACAAATTCGCGGGGGTGGCGGCTGATTGCGGCGGCTAGTCTTCCACCACCACCAGATTCCACGATCGGTTCGCGATGACGCGGTTTACGCACTTTTCTTCACCAGCAGATTGGCGACCGCGGCGAATTCGCCGGCCCGCTTCGTGACAAGCTTGATCGGATCGACGGCAGACCCGCCGCCTTCGCAGTCGACCGGCAACCGCACGGTAATACGCGTTCCTTCGCCGACCCGGCTGCGGATGTCGATATCGCCGCCATGCAGTTGCACCAGGCCCTTGACGATCGAGAGGCCGAGGCCTGAACCGTCATGCCGGCGGTCATAGGAAGCGCGCGCCTGGAAGAAGGCCTCGCCGATACGCGGCAGGTCGTCCTCGCCAATGCCGACACCGGTATCCTCAACGACGACGGTGAACTTCGAGCCGTCGCATTGCGCACTGACGGTCACCCGGCCGCCGCGCGGCGTGAACTTGATGGCGTTCGAAATGAGGTTGATCAGGATCTGGTTGAGCGCGCGGCGGTCCGCCACGACTTCGGGCAAATCCGCGGCGATGCGGGTCTTGAGCTCAACGCCGGCATCGCGCGCCTTGAGCGCCAACAGATCGCAGCAGCTTCCGATCGCCTGCGCCGGCACGAACGGTTCCGGCGTGATCTCGAAATTGCCGGTTTCCATTTTCGACATGTCGAGAATGCCATTGACCACCGCCAGCAGATGACGGCCGGATTCGTTGATCACCTTGGCGTATTCATGCTTGCGCGCCGCATCGAGCACCAGCGAGTCATCGATCATCATGTCGGAAAAGCCGATAATGGCATTGAGCGGCGTGCGCAGCTCGTGACTCATGGTGGCGAGGAAGCGGCTTTTGGCTGAATTGGCGCGTTCCGATTCCGAGCGCGCGATTTCGACGGCCCGCTCCTGCACTTTGCGGTCGCTGACGTCGCGAAGCACCGCGACCACCTCGCGCTCGCCGGCAGCCGGCGTCACGGCCGCCTGATCGAGCGGGCGGCAGCGCATTTCCACCCACACGAAGTGGCCGGCATGCGGCCCGGCGTCACGACGAATACGGAATTCAACCGAACGGCTCTCGCCCTGCGTCGCCGCATCGGCCAGCGCGGTCAAATAGGCCGGGCGGTCGGCGACATGGACCCGGTCGAAAAGCCCGTGACCGGCAAGCTCGCTCGGCCGAGCCCCGAACAACGGCTCCGCCGCCGGCGATACGAACAGCACCGCGCCGTTGCGGCCATGCCGTGTGATGACGTCGGTGATATTGCGCGCCAGCAGCCGGTAGCGGTCTTCTTCGGCATAAAGCAGCCAGAAGCTGGTGCGCGCCAGCGACTCGGCCCCGAGCGCGAGCCCGGTGGCGTAGAGCGCTGCGGAGATAATGCCGAGCGCGGCGAGCGCGCCGTGTTCGGTGGCCACCGGCGTGGGCGGCGGAACCAGACCGATGGCGGTGAGCACCAGGAGAAATCCGGCGGCAACGAGCGCGATGGTCGAGGCCAGAGCCACCACACGGCGTGACGCCGAGAGCGCGGCCTCCAGCGGCACCACCACCAGCCAGATCGCTGCGAACGAGCCGATACCGCCGGTGCACCAGGCGACAACCGACACCAGACCGGTCAGCGACAGCGAGGATAGAATATGGGCGTTTTCGTAGCGGCCGGTGCGCGAGAGGAAATAGGCGACCATGATCGGCGCAACCAGCCAGCCGAACACGCCGACTTCGAGCGCGCTCGGCACGCCGCGAAACACAATATAGACCGGGAAGCACGCGAGCGCGGCGAAGCTGCCGAGCAGGCGCGGCGCAATGAAGGCGCGATGGCGCGCCGCGGTCAACGCATCGCTCTGCGCCGCCGGGTGCACCAACGCATCGACATAGTTCCACACTGGTGTGAGGAAACTCACGATCCCTGTCCCACGTCTTTGACTCCGACGCGTCCCTTTTTTCGAGGGAAACTTTAGGCCAAGGCCACTTAAGCGAACGCTAAGGCGAGACGGCCGCAGGCGGCGCGAAGCCGCGCTTGTGGGCTTTTGGCGCGCTCCGCGACGCCATTCGGCGGTCATGGTGAAATTTCGGTTGCCATTTAGGCAAATCCAACGCTTCGCGGAGAATTGTTACCGCCGCAGTAACCATGCCGCGTCGTGCAAAAATCCGGTGCGACAGCACGGCGCGGCGAACCCTAAAATTTTAGGCAAATTCGATCTTGTCCAATTTTACGAAAATTCGTGTCTTATTCGCGTCGATTTTGCCCAAAAACGTCGCTTCATCGCCAACGACAGCTTCAAGCCTGTCTGCTAGATTTAATTCAAGACGGCGGGAAAAGCTGTCGGGGATAGTGGGTAGGGTCATGTTCTTTTTGTTGCGAATGGCGTTTTGGTTGGGCGTCGTTTGTGTGCTGCTGCCGAGCGGCGGCACCAAATCGACGTCGCCGGATGCACAGATCGATGCCATGCAGGCCGCATCGTTGGCGGGCGCCGCCGTTTCCGACATGCGCGGCTTCTGCGACCGCCAGCCCGATGCTTGCGAGGTCGGCGGCAAAGTGGCCGTCGCACTCGGACACAAGGCGGAAGCCGGCGCGCGCACGCTCTATGAATTCATCTCCGCCAAGCTGAACGAGAAGTCGGCAAGTCCCGACAAGACGATTGCCGACAAGGCGACGGCCAAGCTGGTCCCGGCCTTGGCGACCGGTCAGGCTAATCTGAACGGAACCTTGACCCAGGGCGATATGGCGCCGGCCTGGCATGCGCCGGTTCCGTTGCCGCCGCGCCGCGAGGCCCGCGCCGGCCGGCCATCGGCCTAACCAGCCTCGATTATCGCGGTAGTGGCGGCGGTTTAGCGCCGCCCGCAATTCATTTTGGCCTTGGCGGCAGCCGAGCCTATATATCTGGGCGCAAGGGCACAATTTCGTGGCCCCAGCGACAGCGCACAGCCTCGAGCAAGACCGCAAGCATGAATTCAATCGACGAGATCGTTGAAAACTTCACGCTGCTCGACGAGTGGGACGACCGCTATCGCTATGTCATCGAGCTCGGCCGCAGTCTGCCGCCGCTGCCGGACAGCGCCCACACCGACGCCAACAAGGTGCAAGGCTGCGCCAGCCAGGTCTGGCTGCTGACGCACGTGCAGCCGGACGGCGCCGCCGGGCCTGTGCTCACGTTCGAAGGCGACAGCGACGCGCATATTGTGCGCGGTCTGGTCGCCATTTTATTGGCGCTCATGTCCGGCAAGCCGGCCCGCGAAATCCTGGCGACCGATGCGCTGGCGTTGTTCGACCGCATCGGCCTGCGTGAAAACCTCACCCCGCAACGCTCGAACGGTTTGCGCTCGATGGTCGAGCGCATTCGCGCGGAAGCCAGTGCGGCGCTCGCGGCCGCGGCCTAGCTGCGCCGTCGAGCATCATTCCACACTGAACGCCGCGCCCTCGGCCAGCCAGGTGCGGATGGCCGCGTGGCTGCGTCCCTTGGTCTGGGCGGCGTAGCCGTAGTGGCGGGCCAGCCGGTCGAGCGCGAGTTGCAGCACGATCTTGGCCGATCGCGCCGGCCATAGCCGCTCACGTTCGACATCCTCGAGGCCTTTGAGAAAACAGCAGACATCGATGAGCAGACCGGAGAATTCCGGACCGACCGCATCGAGGGCCTCATGCACGCGCTGACGCGCCGAGATCATCGATTTCCGTGAAATCGCCGGCGCGATTGCTCTCGCCGCGGCGATCGGAGGCAATCGGGCTTGCCCAATTCGAGGTCGTGCGCGGCATCAAATTGGCGCGGGTGAAATCGATGCGCAGCCGCTCGCCGGCCTGCAATTGATGCGGCTCGATCATGGCGCGACCGTCGCGACCGCGCCGGCGCGCCAGCCAAGCCAGCGGGCTTTCGGACTCATCGACCGTGACGTTGGCGTGGCCATCTTCGGTCGCGATCTGCCGTTGCGCCAAGGCAAGGTGCCGACCGCGGAAACGGTCGACGGATGGCTGCTGCGATTGAGCGGTCGGCATTTTTCGGGACTTTGCGTTCGTCATCACTGACAGATCTCCTATGCAGGACTATTAGCCTACCGTAGGATGTCAGCGGGCGCAAGCAAAATAGGAATTATGTCAGATAACGTGCGCTACTGGGCGCGGACTCGTAAAAGTCAGCCGAATGCTGAAATAGGTGGCCGCTGTCCGTTGTCGCGAGCATAGCGGACATCTGGGTTAGAGGGCATCACGTCCGCTTTTGACCCAAAGCGGACTCAGGGTTACGGCCGCCCACTAGTCAATCTGGGGCACGTACCGCATTATCTTTCGATCTACGATCTGAAGTTTATTGGGGAAAAATTATGCAGCAAACTCAGGCGCAACCCACTGAAAAACGATTTCCGACCGTCAGAGAAATGGGCAATATGCAGCGGCTGGCGCACCGCCAAGTGGCGGGCTTCGATTTCTATCATCACATCATGGCGGTCAGCTGGCCCGTTTTCTTTGCAATACTGGCGGCAGCGTATGTTGCTTTCAACTTCGCTTTTGGCTTGCTCTATATCATCGTGCCGGGAAGCCTTGCCAACGCGCAGCCCGGCTCTGTCACAGACGCATTTTTCTTCAGCGTGCATGCCATGGCTGCGCAAGGCTACCGCGATATTCATGCCGCAAACTTTTACGCCGATCTTCTTGTAACCGGCGAAATCATGTGCGGCCTGGTCATAATTGCCCTGATCACAAGCCTCGTATTTGCCCGCTTTTCACGCCCTAAGGCCGGCACTGTCTTTAGTCATCAGGCGGTCATTACTACATCCGGTGATCAGCCAACTTTGATGATCCGCGTCGCCAATCAACGCAATAACCTCGTCATCGATGCTGAGGCGACCTCCATGATCACGCATGATGTGCTTGATAACTCCGGCGGAGTTATGCGGCGGTTCGAAGACCTCAAATTTGTGCGGAGCCATACTCCATTCTGGACGCTGACGTGGACTTTGATGCACCGGATCGATCAATCGAGCCCGCTGTGGGGGTTGAGTCGTGAGGACCTGATCGCACAAAACGCGGAAATATGCGTTGCCATCACCGGCATTGATGAGACGCTAGCGGTGCCAGTCTGCGGCCATTTCAGCTATCCGGCGCACGAAATACTTTGGAACCACCGCTTTGCAGATGTCTTTAGCTGGTCGAAATCTGGCCGCTTTCAAATCAATTTCGGCCGGCTGCATGAGACAGTCGCAACATCCGAGTGACGCCTTGTGCTCAGGGTACTCGTCTGGAATTGGCACTTAGCGGACATTGCGCAAATGCGGTCGAGAGTCCGCTTTCGGGTGCAAAGCAGACCTTGGCTGACCGTTGCTCACTAGCATCAATTTATGAGTGCACGCCCTACTTGGCGCGGCGGCGGCGCTGTTGGCCGAGGCCCATTTCCTTGGCCAATTGCGATCGGGCGGCCGCATAATTGGGCGCCACCATCGGGTAGTCGGCGCCAAGACCCCATTTTTCCCGGTATTGCTCGGGCGTCATGTTGTACTGCGTGCGCAGATGCCGCTTGAGCGACTTGAACTTCTTGCCGTCCTCGAGACAGACGATGTGTTCGGGCGTGATCGATTTTTTGACCGAGACCGCGGGCTTCAGCGGCTCGGCCGCCGCATCGCCGGAATTTCCCGATACCCGGGCCAGCGCGGCATGCACCTGATTGATCAGGCTGGGAATTTCGCTGGCCGGAACGGTATTGTTGCTCACATAGGCCGAGACAATTTCCGCCGTCAGCTCGATGTAATTTGCGTTGGCCGCGGTGTCGCTCATCGAGGCTGCCCTAATGAATTTCGACCGATCCTATATTTGAACTTTACTATTGGACTTCACTCGCCGCAAGAAAAACCTGGCCGGAGCCCCGGTTTGACTTGGGTTTTTGCTGTGATGTTATTGAATAGACGAGACAAACAAATGCCGCCCGCGGGGTCCCGCAGGCGGCCTTAAGTCCGCGCCAAATCGGCTTTACGCGTTCTTTTCGAGGTGAGCGCGCAGTTCGTTGATCGAGGCGAATCGCAGCGTGCCTTGCGGCAGTTCGGCTTCGATCGAGCCATCGACGTAGAGCGTGTAGCCCATGCCGTCGACGACACCGGATTTCAGGATAGCCACCGCGCGCGGCTCGTGTTCCGGAGGCTCGATCGGCAGTTCCGGTTCGGCGCTCACAGGCGGCGCGGCAGCAGGTTCCTGCGACGGCTCGAACGCCGGAACATAGGCGTTGCTGTCGTCCGGTTTGGTTTCCACCGGCTTGGTGTCGGCCTCGGCCGGGCTCATGCGGCTCTTGGCCGGCTTGCCGGACCCTTGGCCGGCCACATGGCATCGAAATAGGCGGTGTTGCGCGACGGCGCCGGAGCGCCCGCGAGCGGGCCCGACCGCCAGCCGGAATCGGGCATGGGCTCACGGCGTTTCTCGGCCAACTCGGATTCATGGCGCTCGAACGACGGCGGACGCCGCATCGGGGTGTCGAGATCGACCGGGACCAGCTTGTCGAGATCGACCGCGGCCGGTGCCGGATGCTGCGGCGACAGCGAAACGTCGTCTTCGACCGTCAACGGGGAATTCGTCCGGGTTGCGCAGCGTCGGCGCGAAGGACTGTGCCGGGCTGCTCGTCGGCCGGGGTCGAAGTCGCGCTTACCGGCGGCTCGGCCGTAAAAGGCTCGCGCGCGACGGCATCGGATCTCGGCTTGGGCGGGAACGGAATTCGGCCAGGCGCTGCGCGTGAACCGGCGGCGGCATCGAACATGTCGAGCGGCCGGCTGGATCGGATCGGCGCCCGTGTCGCCAGGGCTTCCGCGATCCGGTGCAACTGGGCCACAACGACGCCGAGCCCGACGACAATCAAGCCGCCGACGATGGCGATCGCCCCGGCAATGATCAGTGTGTTTCCGAAGCTGAATTCGCTGACCGGAATGCCAAATCCGATCATCACAGCGCCTACCACCACGGCGACGGCGCCAACGGCAAACAACGGACCCGACATACGCGTTACAATCCTCTCGTGAACCACCGAGTTGCTCGCTCGGACCAGAACTACCAGCTAAATGCTTCTAACCATGGGGAATTCTGTCTTTTTCCCGCATTGACGGCAACTGTTAATGTTAAAATACCAAGGAATGCCTTCAAGTTTCATTAACGCTGAGCCGAATGGCGCCCCGGCCGGCCTTGCGCGCGGCAATCGCGGTAATTTATCACCGGCAGAGGCCATCCTGCCGCCGGCTTCACCCGGTTGCCCCGGCCCGCGCCAGCGCCTAACTAGCTTAATTGAGGAACTCGCCTGGGACGTGCCGGTTTCATCCAGAGGCTGGTTTATTCCGCCGTCATCGTTTGTGAAATCGAGGAGGACCTGATGTCGTTCAAGCTGCCTGACCTGCCTTATGCCCATGACGCGCTCGCGCCCTATATGTCGCGCGAAACGCTCGAATATCACCACGACAAACACCACAAGGCCTATGTCGACAACGGCAACAAGCTGCTGGAAGGCAGCGGGCTGGAAGGCAAATCGCTCGAAGAGATCGTGAAAGGCTCGTTCGGCAAGAACGCCGGCCTCTTCAACAATGCCGGACAACACTACAACCACATGCACTTCTGGAAGTGGATGAAGCCGAACGGCGGCGGCGACAAGATTCCCGGCAAGCTTCTGGCCAAGATCGATTCAGCGATCTCGGCGGCGTCGCCAAGATGAAAGAAGACTTCGCCGCGGCCGGCGCCACCCAGTTCGGATCGGGCTGGTGCTGGCTGACGATGAAAGACGGAAAGCTCAGCGTCACCAAAACGCCGAACGGTGAAAATCCGCTGGTGCACGGCGGCACGCCGATTCTGGGCTGCGATGTGTGGGAACACTCCTATTACATCGACTATCGCAACCGCAGGCCCGATTATCTCAAGGCTTTTCTCGATCACCTGGTGAATTGGGAGTACGTAGAAGAGCTGTTCCTCGCCGCCGGCAAGTAACATCCTCGGACTTACTCCGATGCATTGCCATGCGGTCGGCAAACACTGTGGCCGACCGCATGGCCATCGCCGTCCTGGCGATCGTGGCGATCGTCGCCGCCCTCACCTTCAGAGACTACGGGCTGGGCTGGGACGACTACACCCATTCGCAATACGGCGACCTGCTGCTCAAGCTCTACGGCTCGGGCTTTGCCGACCAGCGCGCGCTGTCTTTCGTCAATCTCTATCATGTACGGCGGCGGCTTCGACATGCTGGCGGCGCTTGCCGCCAAGGTGCTGCCGTTCGATCTGTTCGAGACGCGCCGGCTGGTCGGCGCCGCGGTCGGCATTCTCGGCATGTTCACGACCTGGCGGCTCGGCCGCAGGCTCGGCGGCCCGCTGGCCGGCTTATGCGCGCTGGCGCTGATCGCCGCCTGCCCGCTCTATTACGGCCACATGTTCATGAACCCGAAGGATGGCCCCTTCGCGACCGCCATGATCGTCCTCGTGTTCGCCATGGTGCGGGCGTTCGACGAATATCCGCAACCCTCGCCGCGCAGCATGGTGCTGGTCGGCGTCGCGCTCGGCGCCGCATTCGGTTCCCGCATCCTCGCGGTCTTGGCGGGCGTCTACGTCGCGGCCGGCCTGGTGCTGATCGTGGTCGAGGACATGCAAATGATCGGCCCGCGCGCCGCGGCCGCGCGCTTCGGCCAATTCGTCTGGACGCTGCTGCCGGCGCTGCCGATCGCCTATCTGATCATGGGGCTGCTATGGCCCTGGTCGATCGTCTCGCCGCTCAATCCGCTGCTGGCGATCGAATATTTCAAACACTTCTTCGAGAAGCCGTGGGACGAACTCTACGAAGGCGTCCTGGTCTCGGTGCCGGACATGCCGGCGACCTATGTGCCGCATTTATTGTCGCTCAAGCTGCCGGAAATCATGCTGGCGCTCGGCATCGCCGGCGGCATCGGCGCCGCGATCGCGTCGATCTACCGGGGCATCGCGCTGCCGCGCCGCGCCGGTCTGCTGGTCGTGATGCTGGCCGCGATCTTGCCGGTCGCCATCGCCATGGTGACGCGGCCGGCGCTTTATAACGGGCTGCGTCATTTCATTTTCATCGTGCCGGCCATCGCCGTGCTCGGCGGCCTCGCCGCCGCCTGGCTGGCGGAGCGTGTGCCGAACAAGGCCGCGCTTGCCGTCCTTGGCGCGGTATTCATCGGCGGCATCACATTGCCGGTCATCGATATGGTGCGCTTGCACCCTTACCAATACACGGCGTTCAACTGGGTCTCCGGCGGCGTGCGCGCGGCGCATGACAAATACATGCTGGATTATTGGGGGCTCGCCTTCAAACAAGCCGCGATCGGCTTGCGCGCCCGGCTTAAAGCCACGAGCGATCACCCGCCGACAGGCCGCCGCTGGGTGGTGGCGATCTGCGGGCCGCAAGCCGCGGCCGAGGTGGACCTCGGGCCGCAATTCGAAACCACCTTCGACGAGAAGCAGGCGGACTTTGTCATGTCGCTCGGCGCGTTCTATTGCCGGCAATTGCAGGCGCCGATCATGGCCACGGTCGAACGCGAGGGCGTGGTCTATGCCACGGTCTACGACCTGCGCGGCCGCCCGACGCCGAACCTGCTGACCATGCCGCCGCCGTGACGGCGACAGGGCCGCTGGCGGGAGCCGGCGTTGAAACGGTCGGTCGCGAGCAACCCACACCGGACATCGTTGCCCAATAGACGGCTACCCGGTCGAACAATAAGCTCGGCCCGAATCCGAGGCTCAACGATTGCAAATTGTTGAAGCCGAAAAATAATTCGCCGGAGTAACAATGGCCAAGTCACGTAAAATTCCGGTCCTCATCGTTGGCGGAGGCCCGGTTGGTCTCGCGCTTGCCGTCGAGCTTGGTTATCACGGCATCTCTTGCGTATTGGTCGAACAGGGCAACGGCGTCATCGGCACGCCGAAGATGAATGAAGTCAACATCCGTACCATGGAATTCTGCCGGCGCTGGGGCATCGCCGATCGCGTCCTGAATTGCCCGTTTCCAGCCGACTACCCGATGGATGTCGCCTTCGTGACCAGTCTGTCGGGTTACGAACTTGGCCGTCTGCCGCGCCCACCGCGCAATAGCCAGAAGCCGGATCCCTGGAGCCCGATGCGGCTGCAAGCCTGCTCGCAAATCTGGTTCGATCCGATCCTGAGGGACTTTGCGCGTTCGTTTCCCACGGTAGCGTTGCGTTACGGCTGCCGGCTGGATGCATTCGAGCAATCGAGTAAGGGCGTCATGGCGACGATTTCGGATTTGGCGAGTGGCCATACCGAAACAATCGAGGCCGACTATTTGGTTGGCTGTGACGGCGCAAGTAGTTCGGTGCGCCGCGCGTTGGGTATTGAGCTTATCGGTGAAGGCACGATTGGAAACCCAATCAACCTATTTTTTCGAAAACCGGGATTGCTCGATCTTTGCGGCAGAAAACCTGCGACCTTCTTCCTCGGCATCGATAGCAACGGAGTTTGGGGCAACATCCGGATTATCGATCCGGTCAATGGTGTTTGGCGGATCATGGTCGACGATACCGACGGCAGTGCAACGCCGGAGACTATCGACCGCGAATTCTATTTGCGCCGCGCGATAGGGCTGCCGCTGGACGTTGAATGGATTGACGTCAATGTGTGGCGTCGCCGCAGCGCTCTTGCCGCGCGCTACGGGAAAGGCCGTGTATTTCTTGCCGGTGACGCCGTGCATCAGCTCTCGCCGACTGGCGGATTGGGCATGAACACAGGCGTCGCTGACGCGGTAGATATCGGCTGGAAGCTCGCGGCGGTGATAAACGGTTGGGGCGGGCCTAGACTGCTCGACAGCTACGACCTCGAGCGGCGGCCAGCGGGTGGCCGCAATGTCCGCATGGCTACCAATTTCCACGCGGGCGTCGAAGCGTTTTCGAGAGGCGGCGGCGACATCAACGAAGACAGCGCAGAGGGCGCGCGGTTGCGCCGCGAAATCGGAGCAAAGCTCGTTCAGGACGTGGGGCGTGAGTTCAGGACGGTGGGCTTACAAATTGGATATCACTACGACAAATCGCCCATATGCGTTGCGGATGGAACGCCGGCGCCGGCCGATACGCCGGAAAGCTACCTGCCGTCCGCTCGCCCCGGTGCCCGCGCACCCCATTTCTGGCTTCGCGATGGCCGCTCGGTGCTCGACCTCTACGGCCATGGTTTCGTGCTGCTCCGATTTCCCGGCGCGCCGCCGGCGCCGTCGATCGAGCAAGCGGCACAGTCACGCCATGTTCCGCTCACATCAATAGAGTTGGATGAGCCCGAGGCCACCTCGCTTTACGGCCGGCGGATGGCGTTGGTGCGTCCGGATGGGCATGTTGCCTGGCGCGGCGATGCACCGCCGACCGATCCTATAGCGCTGATCGATCAAGTGCGCGGTGCAAATTGAGATTTATTTTGACGCCTGGCTGTCGCGTCCTCTTCCGGCACAACGCTGCGTTCGCGTGCGCCGCACGATTTTTCGCTAACGGCGCATAGCAGGCAGGCTAATGGCTGTTCGCCAGCCACTGCTCCAGCGGCATGATGTCCGGCCGTTCGCCTGCCGGGTGGGTCCAAGAGTTGACCGCCCATTCTTTCTGACTTGCCAATTCCGCGATGACGGCGGTCGCATGCGGCCAGCGGCCGTCGAGCAGAAAGCCGCGCGACACGGTTTGCTCGACGCGATGGTGCTTGAGCAGATGCAGCTCGTCGAGCACCAGCAGCAGGCTTGTCGAATTGGTGCTGGCGTCGATGCAATCGAACTGCGATTCGGGATTGGCCATCTGAAACAGTCCGCCTCTCGCCACGTGATGCTGCGTGCCGGCTTCAGGACCGACGCGCCGATCGAGCCATGCGATCGCTTCGGCGATGGCGCGGCGCTCGGCCACCGCCGACGCCTGCCCGGCCCGCATGATTTGCGCCAGTTTCGTTCGATCCGCGGCGGAGAAGGCGATTTCGGTTCGAGCCCTGCAGCCGAAACCATGACACACGGTCATGCCCGCCGGCGACGGCAGCGACAGCGACAATCCGCCATAAGCGGCCTGCACCGCGGAATCGACCTCGTAGGCATAAGCGAACGGACCGCAGATGACTGCGGCCAGGCCGGCACAAACAAAACGCAGAACCCACCGACGCAAAAGCCGAACTCCCCGATCAACATGCGCGCAGGTAACGTACAAGTCTGGACTTCGTTGAGTATAAACGCGTCCTCGACTGTAAAATAGGTGCTGCGCGGTGGCCGGCCGAGCGACGCCGCGCGGCATAAATTTCCCGAAAATTTTTTGCCATCGGCAGCGAATCACCTATGGTGAGGATTCCTGACATTGAGGACTAAATCATGCGCCGATCCACGTTTGTGTGGGTATGTGGTGCGTTAGTAGCCTGTTCCTCCGTAGCGTCAGCAGCCGACCTTCCCCGTCCCGTCTACAAAGCGCCGGCTTATTACAATCCGGAACCGGTTTTTACGTGGACCGGCTTCTACGTCGGCGTTCACGGCGGCTACGGCTGGAGTGATTTCTCCGCAACCGACCCGGTCGCCGGCAGTTCGACGACCAACGCCAGAGGCTGGCTCGGCGGCGCGCAGCTCGGCTACAACTATCAAATCGGCGCCTTCGTGATCGGCGTCGAGGGCGATTACTCCTGGGCGGACGTCAAGAAGACCGTCGACAATCCGTTCGGCACCGGCCTCGGTTCGGCCAGTCTGAAGAACGACTACTTCGCCACGGCGGCGGTTCGCCTCGGCTACGCCTTCGATCGAACGCTGATCTACGCCAAAGGCGGCGCGGCCTGGACGCGCGACAAGATCGACGTCACCGACGGCACCGGCGGCTTCGCCAACGGTACCTTCAACCGCAACGGCTGGATGCTCGGCGCCGGGCTCGAATACGCCTTCTGGAACAATCTCTCGGCCAAGATCGAATATAACTATCTCCGCTTCGGCTCAATCACCGAGACACTGAGCACCGGCGGCGGCCTCACCGCGACGACGCCGAGCGTCAGCCTGACAAGCCATCTCGTCAAAGTCGGATTGAACTACAAGTTCTTCTGACGGGCGCGGCACGCAAACGTTAAACCGGGTGGCCTAATCGCCGCCCGGTTTATTTTTTGCCGATCGCGCGGCGCTTGCGTGTCAGCCGTGCGAAAACGCCCAATATAATTCGCGCGCCTTGCGATAGAGCGGGCCGGGCTGCAACGAACGCTGGTCGATGCGGTTGATCGGCATCACCTTGGAGTAATTGCCGGACGAAAAGATCTCGTCGGCATTTTCCAGATCGCTGTATTGCAGCGTGGTCTCCACCACGCTGACGCCGGCGTCGCGCAACAGCTTGATGACGCGCTGGCGGGTGATGCCGTTGAGGAAGGTGCCGTTCGGCGCCGGCGTGAACACCACGCCATCCTTGCCGATGAACAGATTGGCGGTGGCGAGTTCGGCGATGTTGCCGAGCATGTCGCGCACCGCGCAATTGGCAAAGCCGCGCGCATTCGCCTCCATCAGCGCGCGCGCATTGTTCGGGTAAAGGCAGCCGGCCTTGGCGTCGACCGGCATGGTTTCCATGCTCGGCTTGCGGAACGGCGACAGCGTGATGGAAAAACCATCCGACGGCCGCATCGGCGCCTCATAGAGACTGAGGCACCATTCGGTCGAATCCGGATCGGGCGCGACCAGCAGCGCGCCGCTGCGCTCGGCCCAATACATCGGGCGGATATAGAGCGCCGCATCCTTGTCGAAACGCTTGATGCCGTCGCGGGTCAGCCCCTCCCAGGTCTCGGCCGTGACGACCGGCTTGAGATGCATGGTGGCGGCCGAGGCGTTGATGCGGGCGCAATGCAGGTCGAGGTCGGGCGTCACGCCTTCGAAGGTGCGCGCGCCGTCGAACACCGACGAGCACAGCCAGGCGGCATGCGAACGCACCCCCATGATCGGGATATTGCCCTCGTGCCAATCGCCTTTGTAAAACGTCCAAGTCTTCGACCAGTCCGGCCCCGGCGCCATTCCACTCTCTCCCTAAATTCTTTTTGCGGCGCCTTTCTTGCGCTTCGCGGCGTGCTTTGCAACCATAGCCCATGATCCCCGCCGGGAGGATAGTATGTCGTCCATTTTCGTCTTCGATGCCTATGGCACGCTGTTCGACGTGCACGCGGCGATTGCGCGGTTCCGGGACGATGCGGGGCCCGAGGCCGACCGCATGTCGGAAATCTGGCGCACCAAGCAGCTCGAATATACCTGGACGCTGACGCTGGCCGGCCACTACGTGGAATTCTGGACGCTGACCGAACGGGCGCTGGATTTCGCGCTCGCGCGCGTGCCGAGCGTGCCCAAGGCGCTCAAGCCGCAATTGCTCGATGCCTATTTCAAATTGGACGCCTTCCCCGACGCCCGCGCCGCGTTGCGCGCGCTGAAAGACGCCGGCAAGAAGACCGGCATTCTCTCCAACGGCTCGCCCGACTATGCTCAAAGGCGCGGTCGACAATGCCGGCATCGGCGGCGATCTCGATGCGGTGCTGTCGGTCGACGTGCTGAAGATGTTCAAGCCGCGGCCGGAGGTCTACGCCCTGGTCACCGACCATTACAAATGCGCCGCCGGCGACGTGACCTTCGTGTCCTCCAACCGCTGGGACGTGATGGCCGGGATTTCGGTCGGCTTTAACGCGCTCTGGGTCAACCGCAGCAAAATGCCGGACGAGTATCTCGATTTCCCGCCGAAACGGACGCTGGCCGACCTGAGCGGGCTTGCGGCTTTAGGCTAACGGGTTCCCTGCGGGGGCTGGCGCGGGCCCGCGCAGCGCCTATATCCCGGTTTCGCCACCCGCCCTATTTGCCACGGCCCGCCCCATTCATGCCATCCATCATTTCCATCGCAAATCTGTCGAAGACCTACGCGTCCGGCTTCCAGGCGCTCAAGAACATCAACCTCGACATCCGCCGCGGCGAGATCTTCGCGCTGCTCGGGCCCAACGGCGCCGGCAAGACCACGCTGATCGGCATCGTCTGCGGCATCGTGAAGCCGACGATCGGCACCGTCACGGTCGACGGCCATGACATCATCGACGACTACCGCGCCGCCCGCTCGCTGATCGGGCTGGTGCCGCAGGAACTGACCACCGACGCCTTCGAGACGCGTGTGGGCGAACCGTCACCTTCAGCCGCGGCCTGTTCGGCAAGCCGAGCAATCCCGGCGCATATCGAGAAGGTGCTGAAGGAACTGTCGCTGTGGGACAAGAAAGACAACAAGATCATGACGCTGTCCGGCGGCATGAAGCGCCGCGTGCTGATCGCCAAGGCGTTGTCGCACGAGCCGCAGATTCTGTTTCTCGACGAGCCGACCGCCGGCGTCGACGTCGAACTGCGCAAGGACATGTGGCAGGTGGTGCGCGACCTGCGCGCCTCCGGCGTCACCATCATCCTGACCACGCATTACATCGAAGAGGCCGAGGACATGGCCGACCGCGTCGGCGTCATCAGCAAGGGCGAGATCATCCTGGTCGAGGACAAGGCCGAGCTGATGCGCAAGCTCGGCAAGAAGCAGCTGATCCTGCAATTGCAGAACAGGCTCGAGGCGCTGCCGGCCGCGCTCGCCGGGCACAATCTGACGCTCGCCTCCGACGGCAAGGAGCTGATCTTCACCTACGACACCCAGGCCGAGCGCACCGGCGTCACCGCGCTGCTGAGCGCGCTCAACACGCGCCGACATCCGGTTCCGCGACCTGCAGACGACGCAGAGTTCGCTGGAGGATATTTTCGTCGGCCTGGTGAGCGAGCGATGCACTGAATTTCAGAGCGGCCGCGCGCCATCTACACATTCGAAATGGCGCGCACCGGGCGCACCATCTGGCAGAGCATCGTGTCGCCGGTGCTGTCGACCTCGCTGTATTTCGTGGTGTTCGGCGCGGCCATCGGCTCGCGCATCACCGCAGATCGAGGGCGTCAACTACGGCGCCTTCATCGTGCCCGGGCTGATCATGCTGACGCTGCTGACGCAGAGCACGATGAACGCCTCGTTCGGCATCTATTTCCCGCGCTTCACCGGCACGATCTACGAAATCCTGTCGGCGCCGGTGTCGGCGTTCGAGATCGTGCTCGGCTATGTCGGCGCGGCGGCGACCAAGTCGATCATCCTCGGGCTGATCATTCTGGCGACGTCGTGTCGTGTTCGTGCCGCTGCAGATCGCGCATCCGTTCTGGATGCTGGCGTTCCTGGTGCTGACGGCGGTCACCTTCAGCCTGTTCGGCTTCATCATCGGCATCTGGGCCGACGGCTTCGAGAAGCTGCAGATCATTCCGCTGCTGATCATCACGCCGCTGACGTTTCTCGGCGGCACCTTCTATTCGACCAGCGTGCTGCCGCCGTTCTGGCAGAAGGTCACGCTGTTCAATCCGGTGGTCTATCTGATCAGCGGCTTCCGCTGGAGCTTCTTCGAGATTTCCGACGTCAGCCCGACCGTCAGCATCGCCATGACGCTGCTGTTTCTGGTCGTTTGCCTCGCCATCGTCTGGTGGATCTTCAAGACCGGCTACCGGCTGAAGAATTAGGACGAAATCGACACCGGCAAGGCGTTGAATTAGAAGCTCGATTTACTATCACGTGCGGCGTTTGCCGTTCGATAATTTCCGTAAAGAGAACTTTAATCACGCTGGCTTAGGGTCGGCGGCAATTCAATTTTCGCGGCCAACCCGCCGAGCAACCGCCAAAACACGCGTGATCTTCGCAGCACTTGAGGGGCATCTTGGCAATGAATTTCAGCCTGCTCGCGCGTGACTATCGCGGCGCATTGATCCAATCCCGTTTGAGCCCGATCTCGCGCCCTGCGATTCTTTTGACATGTCTGCTGGCGACGATCGGCGTGAGCGCTTCGATCGCGACGAAATTCATGATCACGTGTCTGCCAAATATGCTGCCGCTGGTGGTCGCCGTCATGGTGGTGGATGTCGCGAGTCAATTCACGCCGCGAACGCGGATCGCCGAAGCGGTGCACACCGTCAATTATGGCATCCTGTATTTGGTGACGACCAGCCTATGCGGCGCCATCGCCGCCTATGCGTTGCAACGCTTCGCCTTTCCGCTGCAAGACCAGAATTTGGCAAGCGCCGATGCGGCGCTGGGCCTGGATTGGTCGGCTTACGTCCATTGGGTCGATCGGCACTTCATCGTCCAGCAGATTTTCCATTTCGCCTATCACACCGTGATGGCTCAGATCGCGTTGCCGCTCGTCGTTTTGGCCTTCGCAAGCCGGCTGGACGAAGTCCGTGTCTATCTTGTCGCCTTTGCGCTCGCCTTCGCCATCACGATTGTCATTTCCGCGATGATGCCGGCGGCCGGGCCGATCATGGCGGTCGATCGGTCGACCTTCCATCTCATTCAGTTTACCGGCGCGACGCCGCTCGATCACTTGACGATGCTGCGCGCGCCCGGGCCGTTGATTCTGAACGATGTGCCGGGCGGCATCGCCACCTTTCCCTCGTTCCACGCAACCATCGCCATCCTGACGCCGCTGACCTTGCGCCGCTTTCCGCTCATTTTCGTCGGCCTGCTGATTTTGGATGCGGCCATGCTTGGCAGCACTGTCTCCGAGGGCGCGCACTATTTCACCGACCTCATCGCCGGAAGCTGCGTGGCATTCCTGGCTTACGGACTGGCAAAGTTCATCGTCAAAATAGAGGATCGTTCAATTCAACGTAACAGCGGCGAGACGATTGGCCGGCCTTACCCGCAGGCCTGCTAAGGCCTGCGGCCGGCATCCTAGGGCTTGATCCGTTTGAGCATGATCTTTTCCGACCTTGCTTCGCCCGCCGAAGCGGGCTTCGCGAAGGCGGGAAACCGGTTCCCACTTTTCGGGATCATGCTCTAGCTCGCGGCGAGTTCCTCGCGCAAAATCTCCAGCTCCAGCCATTGTTCTTCGGCCGCGGCCAGCTTGCGCTGGGTCTCGGCGAGGTCGCTGGTCACTTTCTCGAAGCCGGTACGGTCGCGCAGATAAAATTGCGGATCGTCGAGCCTGCTCTGAAGTTCATTGGCCTTCTGGTTCAAGGCGGCCATGGTCTTGGGCAGCGTTTCGAGCGCGTGCTTTTCCTTGAATTTCATCTTGCGCTTGGGGGCGCTCGCCTCGGCGGCTCCGTTCGCGGATTTGGCTGGCTTTTCTTTATCCGCCTTGCCCGGCTCGCGCGTCAGATCGGCGCCGCGCTGCACGAGCATGTCGCTATAGCCGCCGGCATATTCGGTCCAGACGCCGTTGCCTTCCGGCGCGATCACGCCTGAGACCAGGCGATCGAGAAAATCGCGGTCGTGGCTGATCAGCAGCACGGTGCCGGGATATTCGCCGATCATGTCCTCGAGCACGTCGAGGGTTTCCATGTCGAGATCGTTGGTCGGCTCGTCGAGGATCAACAGGTTCGACGGCTTGGCCAAAGCCTGCGCCAGCATCAGCCGGCCGCGTTCGCCGCCCGACAGCTTGCCGAGCGGGGTGCGGGCCTGCTCGGATGAAAACAGGAAGTCCTTCATGTAGCTGATGACGTGCTTGGCTGACGCCATTGACCGAAACGGTGTCGCCCTCGCCGCCGGTCAGCGCCTGCTTGACCGTGATATTGGGATCGAGGCTGTCGCGGTGCTGGTTGAGCGTCGCAATCGCCAAAGTCGAGCCGAGGCGGACCGTGCCGGTGTCGGGCGCCAGGATGCCGGTCAGCATGCTGATCAGCGTGGTCTTGCCGCTGCCGTTCGGGCCGACGATGCCGATACGGTCGCCGCGCTGGATGCGGATCGAGAAATCGCTGACGATCGGACGATCGCCATAGGTCTTGCCGATGTTCTTGGCCTCGATCACCAGCGCGCCGGACGGCGCCGCCGAGCCCGCGGTGATGGTGGCGTCGCCGGCGCTGGCGCGGTAGGTGCGGCGGTTTTCGCGCAGCGCCTGCAACTGGCCGACGCGGCGCATGTTGCGCTTGCGCCGTCCGGTGACGCCGTAGCGCATCCAGTGCTCTTCGGCGACGATCTTGCGGTCGAGCTTGTGCTGTTCGCGTTCTTCTTCCGCCAGCAGCATGTCGCGCCATTCCTCGAAATGGGCAAAGCCGCGCTCGATGCGGCGGGTGCAGCCGCGGTCGAGCCAGACGGTCGAGCGCGACAGCGTCGACAGAAAGCGCCGGTCGTGGCTGATGATCACCAGCGCGGTGCGGCGGGCATCGAGATCGCGTCTCCAGCCATTCGATGGTGGTCAGGTCGAGATGGTTGGTCGGCTCGTCGAGCAGCAGGATATCGGGCGACGGCGCCAGCACATGGGCGAGCGACACGCGCCGCGCTTCGCCGCCGGACAGATGGGCGGGATCTTCCTGGCCGGTAAGGCCCAGTTCCTCGAGCAGGTGGCGGGCGATATAGGGATCGTCGCTGGGTTTGAGGCCGGCTTCGACATAAGCCAAGGTCGAGGCATAGCCGGAAAAGTCCGGCTCCTGCGACAGGTAGCGCACCACGGCGCCCGGCTGCACGAACACGGTGCCGCGATCCGGCTCGACCACCTTGGCCGCGATCTTCAAAAGCGTCGATTTGCCGGAGCCGTTGCGGCCGACCAGCGACACGCGCTCGCCGGTCGAGACCGACAGTTCCGCGCCGGTCAGCAGCGGCGTGCCGCCGAAGGTCAGCGCGATATCTTTGAGTTGCAGAAGTGGGGGAGCCATGTCGTTTCTTGTTGAACCTGATTGCGGCGCGCCCGGGCAGGCGCAAAGCCAGCCCGCGCTGTAGACCGGTTTGTGCTCCGGTACAGCCCGAATATGTCGGTAGAAGCCGTTCGAAAGTCGGATAGGCGGTTAAGCTTCCGCCAGCGACGCCAGAATCCGCGCCCAGCTGCGGATGCCCTTGTGGTAGCAGGTCAGGTCGAACTTCTCGTTCGGCGAATGCACGCGGTCGTCGTCGAGCGCGAAGCCGACAAGAAGCGAATCCATGCCGAGCACGCTCTTGAAGTCGGCGACAATCGGGATCGAGCCGCCGGCGCCGACCGCCACCGCCTTCTTGCCCCACTCCTCGCCCAATACCGCGCGCGCCTTGTTGAGCGCCGGATTGTCGAACGACAATTGCAGCGCCGCCGCCAGACCGAAATTGCCGAATTCGACGCTTGCAGTCGGCCGGCATCCGCGCCTTCACGAAGGCGCGGAAGGCGTCACGGATTTTCTGCGGGTCCTGCTGGCCGACCAGACGGAACGACACCTTGGCCGAGGCCTGGCCGGGAATGACGGTCTTGGCGCCCTCGCCGGTATAGCCGCCGATGATGCCGTTGATCTCCGCGGTCGGCCGCGTGGTGATCTGCTCGATCAGCATGCGGTCCTTTTCGCCGGATGAAGTTTTCAGCCCGATCGGGCCCGAGGAACTTCTCCGGCGTCAGATCGAGCGCCTTGAGGTCGGCCTTGATGTCGGCGGGGAGTTCGTTCACGCCGTCGTAGAAGCCCGGGATGGTGACGCGGCCATTGTCGTCCCACATCGCGCCCAGGATCTTCGCCAGCAGCCGGATCGGGTTTTGCGCCGCGCCGCCGAACACGCCGGAATGCAGATCGCGGTCGGCACAGGTGATCTTGACGTCCTCATAGACCAGACCGCGCAGCGAGGTGGTGACCGCCGGGCGTCTTCTGGTCCCACATGGCGGTGTCGCAGACCAGCGCCAGGTCGAGTTTGAACTCCTCGGCATTGTCGCGCACGAATTTGAACAGATGCTGCGGAGCCGCACTCCTC
Source organism: uncultured Alphaproteobacteria bacterium (assembly GCA_963825015.1). Lineage (GTDB taxonomy): Bacteria > Pseudomonadota > Alphaproteobacteria > Rhizobiales > Xanthobacteraceae > Pseudolabrys. Next base: position 76,210 of record CAWGRN010000011.1, read on the forward strand.
CTCGCCCTCGATCATCATGGTGATCGGCAGCGGCAGCTTGCCGGTGACCGCCTTGAAGGCGCGGCAGGCCTCGATGAAGGTCATGGCCTGGCCTTTGTCGTCGCAGGCGCCGCGCGCCACGATGATCTTGCGGCCGTCGGGCAGCGTCTCGATGCGGGGCTCGAACGGCGGCGTCTTCCATTGGTTCAGCGGATCGACCGGCTGCACGTCGTAATGGCCGTAAAACAGCACGCGCGGGCCGGAAACCCCGTTGGATTTGCCGACCACCACCGGATGGCCCTCGGTCGGGCGCACGCTGGCGGTAAAGCCGATGGATGTGAGATCGGCGGCGACGTGCTCGGCCGCGGCCTTGCACTGCGGCGCGAAGGCCGGATCGGTCGATACCGAGGCAATGCGGAGCAGCGCGAACAGCCGCTCGACGCTTTGGTCGATATCCTGGTCGATGCGGCTCAGTACCGCGTCGAGTGTGCTCATGACGGGCTCGCTCCTATGGGGTGACCTATCCCATAGCAACGCCATCGCGGGCTGAAAAGCGCCGTTAGTGCAGAGTCGTGTTGCCGAGTGCGGCCGGCAGCAGAATTCCGGCGACCGGCACAGCGATGCCGCCCGGCATGCGGCGCCGGCGGCGGGCCGCGGCCCGCCACTGCAGCGCCGCGCTGATGCGGCGATAGAGCATCTGCGGGACAATACTCGCGGGAACCGCCGCCAAATAACCGCGGCGGCGGGCCATTTTACGCAAATAGGGGGTAACCGCCGCCACCAGCATCAGCGAGGGAACGCTGATGCCGCGCCCGGGCGCATCTTGTTCAGCCGTCGGCATCGCGTCGGGCATCGTATCGTCGAACGCAACGATACAGGCATCGATCCCGCCCAACCGGCACATGGCCCTCGCCTCATCGAAACCGGTGACCGCCGTTACCCGCGCCACGTCCATGCGCCGAAGCTGCGCCGCGAGCACAAGTCCGTGATCGCTGTCGGCGACCACGACAATATGCGCGCGTTGGATCGATTTCATGACGCAACTCTCCGCAACTGAACCGAAACCAGCCGTTTGACCCCGATTGTGCGACGCAAGCAAAGATCGCGGCCTGCCTGGCCTACACGGTTTCCCTTACTTCTTTAATGATTTTGTAAGCATACACGCGCCGCCGGCGGCCCCCAACCGGAAATCCTACTGATGGTAATTCTACTGATATAACCGATGGTAATACACGGTGGCACGTCCAACTTTCCAATATTGCCGGCGACCGTTGCGCGGCCAATACAAAATAATATTCACGTTCGACTGTCCGGCAGACGACATAGCCGCGGTAAACAATCGGTAGCGACCGCGCGAAGACTCCAACTTAAAATTTTTCGCTGCGCATCATGCTTGTCATTTTACTTGACACGCGAGCGCGGCAATGGATACGCGCAACAAAAAACAAACGCACGCGACAGCGCATCACGCTTGTCATCTTCGTCAACGACGTTCAATATAACGACAACCCGCCAACAGTGCGGGGTCGTGAGGGGATCATGGAAGAATTAATCGCGCGTCTCGTCGCCAATGTCGGCGTCGATCGGGTTGCTGCGGAAAAATCCGTCGGCATCATTCTCGACTTCCTGCGCAAGGAAGGCCCTCCCGACAAAGTCCAAGCCCTCATCGACCGGCTTCCCGGGGCGGAAGCCTTGTTGCAAGCCCAGCAAGCCGACGCCGGTGGCGGCGGCATGTTCGCCATGGGCGGCATCATGGGCGCCGGCACCAAAATGATGGCGGCCGGCTTGAGCATGGGCCAGGTGCAGGGCGTCACCAAGGAAGTCATTGCCTATTCCCGCGAAAAGGCCGGCGAAGATCAGATCGGCGAGATCGTCGGCGCCATTCCCGGCTTGAGTCAGTTCATTTAAGCGGCGCGTTCCGAGTTAGACGGCACGATTAGAAGCAGACGAGGAGACACGGATGTCCTACCCAATCACCGATATCGAAGGAATTGACGGCGAAGCGGCCTCGACCCTCAAGTCGGTAGGAATCCGGTCGACCTTACGGCTGCTGGAGGCTGCCCGCACCGTGAAGGGCCGCAAGGCTCTGGCCGAAAAGACCTGCTTCGACGAGAAGCAACTGCTGTGCTGGGCCAATGTCGCCGACCGCATGCGGGTCAAGGGCATCAGCAAGGAATATGCCGAGCTGTTGCACGCCGCCGGCGTCGATACCGTCAAGGAACTCAAGTACCGCAATCCGGCCAATCTCGCCAAGGCGATGGCCGACGCCAACAAGAAGCGCAAGGTGGTGCGGTTTCTCCCGTCCGAGAAGGTGGTGGAGCGCTGGATCGAGCACGCCAAGAAGCTGCCGCTGAAGATTACGTACTGACTTCGGCCGCTTGACAGCGTTTCCGGGACCGCGCAAAGCGACCGGCATGGGGCTCGCCCGTACAGTCGCGCATACGGCCGAAACCGCGTCGAAACCGGCGCCGGACGCGTTTTCCGCGTTGCTTAAACGCGGCCGGCCGCTGGTCATGGGCATCCTCAACGTCACGCCGGATTCCTTCTCGGACGGCGGCCAATTTCTCGACCCGGCCAAGGCGATTGCGCACGCCGGCGACGTTGGCCGAACAAGGCGCCGACATCCTCGACATTGGCGCGGAATCGACGCGGCCCTATGGCGGCGCGGTGCCGGTCTCGGCGGAGCAAGAGATTGCGCGGCTTACGCCGGTGCTGCCGGCGGTGGTCAAGCTCGGCCTGCCGGTCTCGATCGACACCATCAAGGCCAGCGTCGCGGCCTGGGCGCTCGACCAGGGCGTAGCGATCGTCAACGATGTCTGGGGCCTGCAGCGCGATCCGGACATGGCGCCGCTGGTCGCCGCGCGCGGCGTGCCCGTCATCGTGATGCATAACCGCGAGCGCGCCGACGAAACGCTCGACATCGTCGCCGAGGTGGCTGCCTTTTTCTCCCGCTCGCTGGAGATCGCCGACCGCGCCGGCATCGCGCGCCACAAGATCGTGCTCGATCCCGGCATCGGCTTCGGCAAAACCCCGGAACAAAGCATCCTCTGCATCGCGCGGCTGGCCGCGTTCAAGCATTTCGGCCTGCCGCTCCTGGTCGGGGCCTCGCGCAAGCGCTTCATCAACACGGTAGCGCCGTCGGCGCCGGACGACCGGATCGGCGGCTCGATCGCCAGCCATCTGATGGCGGTCGAGAATGGCGCGGCCATCATCCGCGCGCATGACGTCAAGGAAACCGTGCAGGCGCTGCGGGTGGCAGCCGCGATTGGGAGCGCACGATGACCGACCGCATCTTCATCAAGGGATTGGCGCTGCACGCCTATCACGGCGTGATGGCCTACGAGGCCAAGGTCGGGCAAAGCTTTCGCCATCGATCTCGAACTCGAGATCGATTTGTCGGCCGCCGCACGCTCGGACAAGGTGATGGACACGGTCTCCTACGACAAGGTGGTCGAGTGCGCGAGCGAGGTGTTCTGCGCGCAGCGCTACAGGCTGATCGAAGCCGCCGCCGGCCATGTCGCCGACGCCGTGCTGGCGGCATTCCCGCGCGTGCATGTCGATTGCAGGTCACCATCCACAAGCCGCATGCACCGATCGCCGCGATCTTCAGCGACGTCGGGGTGACGCTTGGTGCGCAAGCGCGACCGCGATCATGACCGAGGCGCTGCTGGCGCAAGCCTACCTCGCACTTGGCGGCAATGTCGGCAACAGCCGGGCCATCCTCGACCGCGCCGTGACCCTGCTGTGCGACGGCAAGGACGTGCGGCTGACCGCGCGCTCGGCCGATTACCTCACCCCGCCCTGGGGGTTCAAATATCAGGCGCCGTTCGTCAATCTCTGCATTGCGGTTGAAACGACGCTCAGTCCCCGCGACTTGCTGGCGCGCGCGCAAGGCGTCGAACTGCAGCTCGGGCGCGACCGTGCGCATGAAAAGCGCTGGGGCCCGCGCACCGCCGACATCGACATCATTGCCTATGACGACCTCGAACTTGACGAACTCGGACTGACTTTGCCGCATCCGCGGCTGTTCGAGCGCGCCTTCGTGCTCCGCCCGCTGGCCGAGATCGCGCCGGACCGCATCATCGCCGGGCAGAAGGTGCGGGATGCGCTGGCCAAGGTCGATACCGCCGGGATCAAGCGGCTGCCACCCGTCCCGGGCATATAATTTGCTTGCCGTTCAATAGCGCCAGCCTGCCGTACTGTGCCATTTTCGAACCATGACCGACGAACTCGCCCTCGCCACCGAATTTCCGCCGACCAGCCAGGCGGAATGGCGCAAACTTGTCGAGGCGGCGCTCAAAGGCGCCTCGTTCGACAAGCGCCTGGTGACCCAGACCTATGACGGCTTGCGGGTCGAGCCGCTTTACCCGCGCGCGGCCGGCGCCATGCCGGTCGCCGGGCGCGAGCCCGGCACGGCCTGGACCCTGATGCAGCGGATCGACCACCCCGATCCGGCGGCGGCGAACAAGCAGGCGCTTGAGGACCTCGAAAACGGGGCGACCGGCCTGACTTTGGTGTTCGCCGGTTCGCTCAACGCCAACGGCTATGGTCTGGACGCATCGGCGGCGGTCATCGAGCGCGTGCTCAAGGACGTCGAACTCGATGCCGGCATTACCATCGACTTCAATCTCAGCGCGGCGACGCGCACCGCCGTGCAGCACTTTGCGGCGCTGGTGAAAAGCCGCAAACTTTCGCCGGCTTCCGTCGACATGCGCGGAAGTCTCAACCCGATCGGCGGCTTTGCCGCTTCTGGGACCAGTCCACGGCCGTGGAGCGAATTGTCGAAATACTTCGCCGAGCAGGTGCGGGGCTTCGCCGATCAGGGCTTTCGCGGCCCATTGGTGGTGGCGGACGGGCGCATCATCCACAATGCCGGCGGCTCGGAAGCGCAGGAACTGGCTTTCGCCATCGCCGCCGCGGTCGACTGCCTGCGCGCGCTTGAAGCCGGCGGCATGCCGCTCGATGCCGCGCGCGGCATGATCTATTTCCGGCTGTCGGCCGACGCCGACGAGTTTCTCACCATCGCGAAATTTCGCGCCATCCGGAAATTGTGGGCGCGCGTGGAGACAGGCCTGCGGCTTGACGCCGAAGCCCACCACGGTCGCGGCCGAAACGGCCTGGCGGATGATGACCAAGCGCGACGCCGACGTGAACATGTTGCGCATGACGATCGCGGTCACGGCCGCCGGTCTTGGCGGCGCCGACAATATCGCGGTTCTGCCGCACAGCGCGGCGTGCGGGCTGCCCGACGCTTTCGCCCGCCGGGTTGCGCGCAACACGCAACTCATTCTGCTGGAAGAATCCAATCTGGCGAAAGTGTCCGATCCGGGCGCCGGCTCCGGCGCCATCGAGGATCTCACCGGCAAACTCTGCGGCGCCGCATGGACGCAATTTCAGGCCATCGACAAGGCCGGCGGCGCCTGGGCTGCGCTCGAACAAGGGCTCATTCAGCGCGAGGTCGCTACTGTGCGCGCCGAGCGCGAAAAGGCCGTCGCGCGGCGCAAGGACGCGATCACCGGCAGCAGCGAATATCCGAATTTGCAGGAAAGGCCCGCAGCGGTGCTCGACGTGCCGCCGGTCGTCATGCCGAAAGAACACGTCGTCGCCGTCACCATCGAACCGCTGCCGAGCATTAGACTGGCCGAGCCGTTCGAGGCTTTGCGCGATGCCTCCGACCGCATGCTCAAGGCGACCGGCGCGCGGCCGAAAGTGTTCCTGGCCACGCTCGGCAAGCTGCCGGAATTCACCGCGCGGGCGATGTTTGCCAAGAACTTCTACGAGGCCGGCGGCATCGAGGCGCTGAGCGGCGACGGCTACAAGGACCAGGCCGACGATGGTCGCGGCGTTCAAGAAATCGGGCGCCAAGCTCGCCTGCCTCTGCTCGTCGGACAAAGTCTATGCCGAACAGGCAGTCGAGGCCGCCAAGGCGCTGACCGCGGCGGGGGCGATCGTCCATCTCGCCGGCCGGCCGGGCGATCTAGAGACCGCATTGCGCGGCGGCGGGGGTCAAAACCTTCGTATTCGTGGGCTGCGACGTGGTTTCGACCTTGCGCGCCGCCCATGATATTCTGGGGGTCAAATGAGCAAGGTCCCGAACTTCGCCAGCGTCGATTTCGCCGACGCCGCGCCCGCTCCGGCAGGCGCCGCGGCCGCACCCTGGATGACGCCGGAAGGCATCCCGGTGAAGCCGTCCTATAGCGAGGCCGACCTCGCCGGCATCGATTTCCTCGACACCTATCCCGGCAAGGCGCCGTTCCTGCGCGGCCCCTACCCCGCGATGTACGCGGCGCAGCCCTGGACCATCCGGCAATATGCCGGCTTCTCGACGGCGGAAGATTCCAACGCCTTCTACCGGCGCAACCTCGCCGCCGGGCAGAAGGGCCTCTCCATCGCCTTCGATCTCGCCACCCATCGCGGCTACGACTCGGATCACCCGCGCGTCGCCGGCGACGTCGGCATGGCGGGCGTCGCCATCGACTCGATCTACGACATGCGCACGCTGTTCTCCGGCATTCCGCTCGACCAGATGAGCGTGTCGATGACCATGAACGGCGCGGTGCTGCCGGTGCTGGCGCTCTATATCGTCGCCGCCGAGGAACAAGGCGTGCCGCACGCCAAATTGTCGGGCACGATCCAGAACGACATCCTCAAAGAATTCATGGTGCGCAACACCTACATCTATCCGCCCACCCCGAGCATCCGCATCATCTCCGATATTTTCGCCTATACCTCGGCCGAGATGCCGAAGTTCAATTCGATTTCGGTTTCCGGCTATCACATGCAGGAAGCCGGCGCGACGCAGGACCTCGAGCTCGCCTATACGCTCGCCGACGGCGTCGAATATGTCCGCGCCGGATTGAAGGCGGGCCTGACCATCGACCAGTTCGCGCCGCGCGTGTCGTTCTTCTGGGCGATCGGCATGAACTACTTCATGGAAATCGCCAAGATGCGCGCCGCGCGCATGATCTGGGCGAAGCTGATGAAGCCGTTCAAGCCGGAGGACGCGCGTTCGCTGTCGCTGCGCACGCATTGCCAGACCTCGGGCTGGTCTCTTGCCGCGCAAGACGTGTTCAACAACGTCTCGCGCACCATGATCGAGGCGATGGCGGCGACCCAAGGCCAGACCCAGTCGCTGCACACCAATGCGCTCGACGAGGCGCTGGCGCTGCCGACCGATTTCTCCGCCCGCATCGCCCGCAACACCCAAATTGTGCTGCAGCAGGAGGCCGGCGCCACGCGCATCGTCGATCCCTGGGGCGGCTCTTATTACGTCGAGAAGCTCACCTACGATCTTGCGCGCAAGGCCTGGGGCCATATCGAGGAAATCGAGGCGCTCGGCGGCATGACCAAGGCGATCGAGGCCGGCATTCCGAAGCTGCGCATCGAGGAAGCCTCGGCCAAGACGCAGGCCCGCATCGATGCCGGGATGCAGTCGGTGATCGGCGTCAACAAATATCAGCCGACCGACGAAGCGCCGATCGACGTGCTCAAGATCGACAATACCGCCGTGCGGACCATGCAACTCGACAAGCTCAAGCGGCTGCGCGCCGAGCGCGATCCGGCCGCGCTGCAGGAGGCGCTCGACGCGCTGACGCGGGCCGCCGACGGCGGCAACGGCAACCTGCTCGGCCTGGCGATCGAAGCCGCCCGCGCCAAGGCCACCGTCGGCGAGATATCCATGGCGCTCGAGAAGGTGTATGGCCGCCATCGTGCCGAGATCAAAGCCATCACCGGAGTCTACAAGCGGGAGGTCGGCATGACCGGCGCCGTCGAACGGGTGCGCGTTGCCGTCGAAGCTTTCGAAGCCGCCGAGGGCCGCAGGCCGCGGCTGCTGGTGGCCAAGATCGGCCAGGACGGCCACGACCGCGGCCAGAAAGTCATCGCCTCGGCCTTCGCCGACTTGGGCTTCGACGTCGATATCGGGCCGCTGTTTGCGACGCCGCAGGAAGCCGCGCGCCAGGCGGTGGAAAACGACGTGCATATTCTCGGCGTGTCGTCGCTCGCCGCAGCCCACCTCACGCTGGTGCCGGAACTCAAGAAAGAATTGGCGGCGCAAGGCCGCGACGACATCATGATCGTGGTCGGCGGCGTGGTGCCGCCGCAGGATTACGACGCCTTGATGAAGGCCGGCTGCGAGGCGATCTTCCCGCCCGGCACGGTGATTTCGGAAGCGGCCGAGAAGCTGCTCAAGACGCTCAACAAACGTTTGGGCCACGGCAAAGAGGCGGCGGAGTGAGATCACTCGCCATCCGCGCCGCGATCGCCGCGCTTTGCGCTCTCACGTTGACCGGCTGCATCGACTCCGCCGATCCCATTCTGACCGATGCGCAACCGGTGTTCGGGCAGCGCCTGAAACTTCAATTCTTTACCTTGCGCAAGGGCTTCGCGCACGATCCCGAGCAGGCGACGTTCAATTGGAATGGCGCGCTCTATGCCCATGCCAGCGGCGGCATGCGCGACGTCAGCGCGTTCTCCGTGCATCCGTTCGAGGCCGGCGATTACATCATCCAGGACGTACCGGCGCGGCACCCGCGCATCAGCGAATACGCGCTGCTGCACAAAATCGCCGACGGCGTCTATCAGGTGCTCCCGATCGACGAAGCGGACGCCGACGAAGCCACCCGCACGGCGCATTGCGGCAAAGGCAGCAAAACCGATGCCTCGCCTTGCCGTATCGCGACGCGCGATCAGCTGTTCGACTTCGCCCGCGCCACTGCGGCCCGGCAAAAGCCTGACGGCGGACTGGTGATCCGCCTGCCGGACGGCTCGGAAAAGCCGAAGCGCCCGGCCAAGCGCCGGCGTTAGCCCGCCACCCGCGCCGTGCTATAGGACCCCGATGGCGTCGCGCACCCAGCCCGTTCCCGATCTTGCCCGCGGCATCCGCGACGGCGACCGCGCCACGCTGGCGCGCGCCATCACGCTGATCGAGAGCAAGCGCGCCGACCACCGCAAAACCGCGCACATCTGGTGCAGGAACTGCTGCCGCTCACCGGCAAGGCGATACGGCTCGGCATTACCGGCGCGCCCGGCGCCGGCAAATCCACCACCATCGACGCGCTCGGCACGTACCTCACCGGCCTCGGCCACAAGGTCGCGGTGCTGGCGGTCGATCCGTCGTCGAGCCGCACCGGCGGTTCGATCCTCGGCGACAAGACGCGCATGGCGCAGCTTGCCGTCGACCCGAACGCTTTCATCCGGCCCTCGCCCTCCTCCGGCACGCTCGGCGGCGTGGCGGCCAAGACCCGCGAGACCATGCTGCTGTGCGAGGCGGCCGGCTACGACGTGCTGATCGTGGAGACCGTCGGCGTCGGCCAGTCGGAGACCACCGTCGCCGACATGACCGACTTCTTTCTGGTGCTGATGGTGGCGGGCGCCGGCGACGAATTGCAGGGCATCAAGAAGGGCATCGTCGAACTCGCCGACATGATCGCGGTCAACAAAGCCGACGGCGACAATATCGGCCGCGCCAATATCGGCGGCCGCCGACTATCGCGGCGCGCTGCACATTCTCAGCCCGCGCTCGCCGACCTGGTCGCCGCCGGTGACGACCTATTCGGCGCTGACCGGCAATGGCATTCCGCAGCTTTGGTCGCAGGTGCTCGCGCACAAGGAGAAGATGACCGCGTCCGGCGAATTGGCCGAGCGGCGGCGCGAACAGCAGGTCAAATGGATGTGGACCATGCTGGAGGAACGGCTCACCGCGCGGCTGCGCAGCGATCCGGCGGTGCGCGCCAAGGTCAAGGCGGCGGAAACCGCGGTCGCCGCCGGGAAATTGGCACCCACTCTGGCGGTGGAAGAGATCGCGGCTATGCTGGGGGCCTAAAGACCGCCGGCTTTGCCGCGTGACTGCCGCCCCTTTCAGGATGTCAGTTCGGTTTGTACTATTCTGCCGCTAAGCTTGGGGGACGGGCATGAGTCTTTTAGGTCGATGGTTGATCATAACGGCCGCGGTTATGGCTGTTCCTGTGAACAGCGCCTTCGCCGCGCCACCGGCAAGTTGCGCGCACAAATTTGTGGGCACCTGGGTCTACCCCGGCGGTATCACGACCGTCAGCGCCAACGGACAGGCATATCCGAAATGCCCCATGTGCGTCGCCGTACAGAGCTGGACCTGCAGCGGCAACACCTATCTCTTCAGCAATTCGGGGCCGCCGGGGCAGTTTTCGGCAACGTTGGTCGGCGCCAACACAATGCAGGGCAGCGGTGTCGTCGCGACCCGCGTCGGAGGGCGGGCGGCGGCGGCCAAGCAACCCAAATCCGACACACCGAATGCGGCCGCGCCGACGAAGCAAAAGACCGCGTCCGGCACCGCGGCAGCAAACTCGTCGCGGCGGCAATCCTGCAGCGACATTACTGGTACAAAGGGAGGCCGGCCGTCGCGCGCGAATTGTCCGCCGCCGCGAAAGCAAAGCCTGGCGGCCGTAGAGCCGACACAAAAACGGTCGCAGGCACAAGTGCAGCCTGCCGCAATCAACGCCTGCGTCCTCAAGGCGCGCCCGCCGTCGAGCAGCAGGCCGCGCTGGCCGGCAACATCATCGACGAGTTGGGAAAGGTTAGATCCGGGCAAATCGCGTCAACGCCGCGGCAGGCGACCGGCGCGTCTCAAGACCCGAACTTCGATTCCAAAACGGCCGATCCCTATCGTGCCAACCCGCCCCCATCGCCAGAAGCCGGGCAGTCCTGCGTGCCTTATTTTCAGAACATGCAATCTAACTTCAAGCGCAACGCTGCACTATGCTTGAAGGATACAGTGTTGCTCCGTTCGCTCACTGACATGGTCGAGAAAGACATCAGCACCGTCGACGAGCGCGAGCTCACGCGCGTTACGCGCAACACGGTCCCCTCATTATTCGCCTACTTCGATCCGCTAGACCCGCGCTGGAACGTATCTGGTGAAACCGCCTCTCCGAATTGCGAACTGCCGCTTACTGTGGCGTCGCAAAGCGAGGCATTCATGGAGTGCGCCAGGGTCTATCTATGCGGCATGCGTGCGACAGCATGCGGCTTGCGGCTTGCCAAACAAAAGGAAACGAACCAGTGCCTGCCGATATCCCAGGCGTGCATTGACGCGAACCCGGTGCCGCAGCGAATGACCGAGAATCCGACACCGCGCCCCTACCAGGAACAGCTTCAGCCTGCGCCCTTGCCCAATCCGCCACACCGCAATAGCACGATTACCGGTCCGTCCGGCCCCGGCGGCGGCAGTTCGAGCGGCGACGTCAGATCGGCACAGTAGCCGAGGCCTTCCAAAAACTCGAAAATCGGGAAACTGCCGCTGCCCACCATCCTCATCACCGGCTTCGGCCCCTTCCCCGGCGCGCCGTTCAATCCGACCGGACCGCTGGTGAAGCGGCTGGCGCGGCTGCGGCGGCCGGGCGTGAAAATCGTCACGCATATTTTCGAGACCAGCTATGCCGCGGTCGACCGCGATCTGCCGAAGCTGATCGCCAGAGCACAAACCCGACGCGCTGCTGATGTTCGGGCTGGCGACGCGGGCGCGCAAACTGCGCATCGAGACGCGCGCGCAAAATGCGCTGGCGCTGCTGCCCGATGCGGCCGGCAAAACGCCGCGCCGCGGCACGATCGCTGCCGGCAAACCGGCGGCGGTAGCCATGCCGATGCCGGCGCAACGTCTGCTGGCGGCTGTCCGCAAGGCCGGCGTGCCGGCCCGGCTGTCGCGCGATGCCGGACGCTATTTGTGCAATTACTTGTGCTGGCGCGCGGCCGAGGCGGCCGGCAAGCAACAAAGGTCCGCGCCTCGCCGCCTTCGTGCATGTGCCGCTGGTCGCGCGCGGCCCGCGGAAACCGGCGGAGGCGGCCAACGCTGACGCCTCGCACGACCTGGCGGACGCCGCGAAGCCGGTTCCTGCGCTGCTGCGGTGAGACCTGCCACGTTTAGGCCGGAAAGCGCCCCTATATAGCGGCCATGCCGTCCCCCCGCCGGATCAAGCGCCGCACCACAATCATGCTCATCATCTTTGCCCTGTTCCTTGCCCCGATCATCGCCCGCGCCGCGCTTTACGCCGTCGGCAACGGACCGCGCAGCTATCGCGACGCCGACTGGTCGAGCACCGGCGCACTTCCGCCCGCGCGCCAATTCGAGCCGGCGCGGCTGGTCGTGTTCACCGGCACCACCGGCGGCTGGAAGGGCGTATTCGCCGTGCACAGCTGGGTCGTCCTGAAGCCGAAAGGCGCGCGCAACTGGACGCGCTACGACGTCGTCGGCTGGGGCAATCCGCTGCGGACCAACGGCTGGCCGGCGGACGGACGCTGGTTCGGCAACATGCCGGTGGCGATCGCGGATGTATCGGGCGCCGAGGCCGAGCGGCTGATCCCCAAGGTCGAGGCCGCGGTGCGCGCCTATAGCTACAACCGCGCCGGCGACTATCGCATCTGGCCGGGGCCGAACAGCAACAGCTTCACGGCGGCCATTCTGCGGGCGGTGCCGGAACTCGGCGTATCGCTGCCGCCGAACGCGGTCGGCCGCGATTTCCGCGACAGCCTCTATGCCGGCCTGACCGACAGCGGCACCGGCGTCGAACTCAATCTGCGCGGCTTTGCCGGCCTCAAGCTCGCCTGGGCCGAGGGCATCGAGGTCAATCTGCTCGGACTGGTCGCCGGGCTCGATCTGCGCCATCCCGGCGTGAAGCTGCCGGGATTCGGCCGCATCGGCGTCGAATCGCCGGTCGGCAGCGCGCTCGCGCGCTAATCACAATCGCGTCACGGCATTTTGTCCCGCTGCGTCTTTAGGCGGGGTGACGCGGAGGCGCGCCTCGTGGCAAGTTGGCTCTGCCACTGAAAGAGACCCGCACAATGCGCGACATGCTGCCTTTGCTCGACAAGATTCCGTTTCCCGCGCTGCGCCGGACCAAGCTCGATACGCTGCAGATCAATGTCGGCTATCGCTGCAACCAGTCGTGCTTCCATTGCCACGTCAATGCCGGGCCGACGCGACCTGAGGAAATGACCGGCGACGTCGCCGATGTCGTGCTCGATTTCGTCAAGCGCCGGCGTATCGCCACGCTCGACATCACCGGCGGCGCGCCCGAACTCAACCCGCATTTCCGCCGCATGGTGGCCACGGCGCGCAAGCTCGGCGCCAAGGTGATGGACCGTTGCAACCTCACCATCCTGGAGCAGCCGGGCCAGGAAGACCTTGCGGAATTCCTCTGCGCGCATCAGGTGGAGGTGGTGGCCTCGATGCCGTGCTATCTCCAGGACAATGTCGAGCGACAGCGCGGCAAAGGCGTGTTCGACGCTTCGATCCGCGGCCTGCAGAAGCTCAATGCGCTCGGCTACGGGCGCGATCCGCGGCTTGCGCTCCATCTGGTCTATAATCCGCAAGGGCCCGCGCTGCCGCCGTCGCAAGTCGCGCTCGAAGCCGACTACAAGCGCGTGCTCGGCGCAGCGCTACGGCATCGTGTTCAACAAGCTTTACGTGCTCGCCAACATGCCGATCCAGCGCTTCGGCTCGATGCTGGTCAGCAAGGGCGAATTCGACGGCTATCTCGGACTGCTGCAGGACGCGCATCTCGACGCCAATCTCGACGGCGTCATGTGCCGCAATCTGATCTCGGTCGATTGGAAGGGCTTCGTCTACGACTGCGACTTCAACCAGATGCTCGATCTGCCGCTGATGCATGGCGCGTCCGAGCGCGTGCATCTGTCGGAGCTGCTCGACGCGAATATCGAGGGCAACGGCATCCGCGTCGCCGGCCATTGCTTCGGCTGCACCGCCGGCCAGGGCTCGAGCTGCGGCGGCGCGCTGAAAGAGGCCGCGGAATGAATTTCGCTCCACCCCGGCTCGCTCCGCTCGCCGACCCTCCCCGCAGCGGGAAGGGATCAAGACGGCGGGACGCGTTTGTCCGATCGACTACACCTATTCGCCGACCGTCTTTGCGCGCGCACCGGACGTCGAGGCTGAGACGCTCTACGTGGTCGGCGGGCTTTACGGCAATCTGGCCGCGCTTGAGGCGATCGAGACACTGGCGGCGCAGGAGAGCACGCCGCCGACGATCGTGTTCAACGGCGATTACCACTGGTTCGATGCCGAGCCGGCATGGTTTGAAGCCATCGAGCGCGGCGTCGCGCCCCATCGCGCGCTGCGCGGCAATGTCGAGAGCGAGGTCGCGCGCGCCAGCGATATCGGCGCCGGCTGCGGCTGCGCCTATCCCGACAGCGTATCCGGCGATGTAGTCACGCGCTCCAACGAGATTCTGGCCGAGCTGCAGGCGGCGGCGCCGCTTGCCGCGCGCGAGCGGCTGGGCCGCTTGCCGATGCACCTGGTCGCGCGCGTCGGCGAGATTGCGGATCGGCATTGTGCATGGCGATGCGGCCGCGCTTCGCCGGCTGGCGCTTTGCCCAGGACGAACTCGACAATCCGAAGCGGCGCGCCTGGCTCGCCGATGTCCACGCCGCCGCGAAGGTGGATGTGTTCGCCTCGACGCATACGTGTCTCGCGGCCTTGCGCGACTTTGCCCTGCCCGGCGGACGGCTGACCGTGATCAACAACGGCGCCGCGGGCATGCCGAATTTCCGCGGCACCCGGTTCGGCGTCATCACGCGCATTGCCACATCGCCATCTCCGCACCGGCCGCTCTACGGTGCGGAACGCGACGGCATCCATATCGATGCGCTGGCGGTCGACTACGACCAGCAGCGAATTTCTCGACCGCTTCCTGGCGCGCTGGCCGCAGGGTTCGCCGGCGCATGCGTCGTACCACGCGCGTATCGTCGATGGTCCCGATTATTTGCTGGCGCGGGCGGCGCCATGAAGCTTTCCATCATCATGCCGGTGCTCAACGAGGCCGCCGAGAGTCGAAGCGGCGCTTGACGGCGCTGCAGGTTTACCGGCGGCGCGGCGTCGAAGTGATCGTCGCCGACGGCGGCAGCAGCGACGGCACGCCGGAGCTTGCGCGCGGCCTCGCCGACCGGGTGGTGACCGAGCGCGACTGGACGGGCCATGCAGATGAATGCCGGCGCGGCCGCACGCACGCGGCGACGTCCTGATGTTCCTGCACGTCGACACCCGCCTGCCGGACGATGCGGACCGCCTGGTGCTGGATGGTCTCGCCCGTTCGGGCCGCGTCTGGGGCCGTTTCGACGTGCGCATCGACGGCGGCGGGCTGCTCGGCTTGATCGCCATCCATGATGAACACGCGCTCTCGCCTCACCGGCATCGCCACCGGCGATCAGGCGATGTTCGTCACCCGCGCGGCGTTCGAGGCCGTGGGCGGCTTTCCGGCCATTGCGCTGATGGAGGACGTCGCCCTGTCGGCGCGGCTCAAGCGCATCGGCCGGCCGCTGGCCTTGCGCGCGCGCGTGACCACCTCGCCGCGGCGCTGGCGCAAGCATGGCACGCTGCGCACGATGCTGCTGATGTGGCGGCTGCGGCTGAGTATTTTCTTCGGCGCCGATCCGGCGAAGCTGGCACGCGCCTACGGCTATTCCGCGAGCAGAATGCTGACGCCTTCACTGCAGCCGGATCAGCACCAATCCGCAGACGATCAGCAATGCGGCAACGATGCGCACCGCGCGCAACGGCTCCTTGAGCACCACCACGGCAATCACCGCGCCGAACAGCACGCTGGTTTCGCGCAGCGTGGCGACGATCGCGATCGGCGCCAGCGTCATCGCCCACAGCACCGTGCCGTAAGACAACACCTGCAAGGCGCCGCCGACAAAACCACGCCGCCAGATAGAGTCCGCATCGCCGGAATGACGTCGCGGCCGTCGCGATAGAGCGCATAGGGCAGCATCACCACCGCGATGCCGACGAACAGCCAGAGCGAATAGGCATTCGGATTGGCGGCGAGCCGCGCGCCGATGCCGTCGACCACCGAGTAGGTGCAGATGGTCAATGCCGTCAGCAGCGCAAAGCCGACTGAACGGCGGTCGAACTTGGTCAGTTCACGGCCGCCGCGCGCCGACAGCAGGAAGACGCCGGCGACCAGAAGCGACGATTCCGACCCCAGCCGATCAGGCTCAATTTTTCGCCGACGAGGAATGTCGTTGCCGTCGCCGTCATCAGTGGCGCCGAACCGCGGGCGATCGGATAGACCTGGCCAAGGTCGCCGGCTGCGATAGGCCTCGATCAGGGCCGCGAAATAGAACAGATGAATGACCACCGAGGCGATCAGCCACGGCCAGGCGGGCGAAGCCGGAACGCCAACGAGCGGCAGAAATAGAAGCGCGACCAAGCCGGAGCCGATTGAAATCAGCGTCGTGGCCGACAGCGGGTCGAGCCCGACCTTGATCAGCGCATTCCAACCGGCATGACAGAGGGCTGCGAACAGGACGGCGAGGAAAACAATGTTTTCCATGCCGGCCGGTCAGGCGCTGGCGGCGGCGGGCGCCCAGAGCTTGGGGCCGGCGCGCGCATATTGCACCGGCCGCGCCACGTCGGCGCCGAGCGCCTTGGCGGCGTGCCAGCCCCAATGCGGATCGTCGAGGAAGCCGCGCCCCAGCGCCACCATGTCGGCCTGGCCGTTGGCGACGACCGCCTCGGCCTGCTCGGGCTTCAGGATCAGGCCGACGGTGCGTGTCGGAATGCCGGCTTCCTTCTTGACCCGCTCCGCGATCGGGACGTTGAAGCCGGGCGCGGTCGGATTGCGGATATCGGCGGCGACGCCGCCGGACGACACGCAGATGAAATCGAGGCCTTCGGCCTTGAGCAGTTTTGCGATGGCGACGGCGTCATCGGGCGTCAGGCCGCCCTCGCGCCAATCGCTGCCGGTGATGCGGGCGCCGAGCGGCACGGTTTTCGGCACCACGGCGCGCACCGCGCGCGCGACCGACAACGGAAACCGCATGCGGTTCTCGAACGAGCCGCCATATTGATCGGTGCGCTTGTTGGACAAAGGCGACATGAAACCGTGCGCCAGATAGCCGTGCGCAAAGTGCAGCTCGACCTCGTCGAAACCGATGCGCAGCGCGCGCTGGGTGGACGAGACGAAAGCGTCACGCACGCGGTTCATGTCGGCTTCGGTCGCCTCGCGCGGCGTGTGCCAGTTGTCGCCGAACGGGATCGGCGAAGCCGCGATGGTCTCCCACGGGTCGGCGCCCGCTTTAAGCGAGCCGCCGCCTTCCCAGGGCTTTTGCGCCGAGCCCTTGCGGCCGGAATGAGCGATCTGGATGCCGAACTTGGCGGTGCCGGCGCGCCGCGCGCTCGCGATGACGCGCGCCAAGGCTCCTTCGTTGTCGTCGGAATACAGCCCCAGGCAGCCATGGGTGATGCGGCCATGGCGTTCGACATGCGTTGCCTCCACCACCACAAGGGCGGCGCCGGAATTGGCCAGCATGCCGAGATGCATCAAATGCCAGTCATTGGCGCAGCCGTCGTTGGCCGAGTACTGGCACATGGGCGAGACGACGATGCGGTTGGCAAGCTCCAAGCCAGCCAGTTTATAAGGCGAAAACAGCGCACTGCTCATGGGGATGAACCGATCTTCGGAGGTGGGGCGCCGGGCTTATTGTCGGCGCATGATCTTAGCCGGAAACCGGTAGCCGCTTTTCGGGATCATGCGCAAGCTCAGGGCTGCTGGATGGACTTCAGATAGGCGATGATGGCACCGACATCGTTGGCGTCATACTTGAATTCCGGCATGTCAGGGTGGCCCGACATGATGCCCTCGCCAAGGGCCTCTTCCAGGGATTCGATCGGATAGCGCTTGCCGAGGCTGCGAAACGCCGGCGCCGCCTTGTCCAGGCTGTTGTCGGTGCGGCCAACCGCATGGCAGTGCCCGCAATCGCGGGCCAGCAGGCTTTGGCCCAGCTTGAGATCTTCGGCGGCGGCCGGTTGTATCGCCGCCAGCAGCAAGGCCGTGGCGACAATGGCAGGGATAAAATTCATGCCGCGGGGCGCATCCGATCGTCGCGCGCCCCAGGCTGGTCATTGAAGGCCTGCTCCGCCGACGGCTGATCCGTCGCGGGCCGGCCGGCAAGATCGCCCCAGATTTTGGCCGCCTTGATCACGTCGCGCATCCGCACCAGGAAATCGTCGGGAGTGTAGTAATGCTTCCAGCGGCCGCTGCGGTAAAGCTCGGTGAAATACGCAAGCCGGCGATCGGCCAGATCGCGCCATTTACGCGCGATTTCATCGAGGCGTGGTGCGGTCGGGATTGCCGGCATGGTCCGTGACGAGCTCCGAATCGTCAAACGCCCGATCTGGATTAGACCGGTGACGATCAGCGGTTGCACACAAACGCCGACTCACAATTGTGGATAACTCTTGTTGTGTAAGCTGATTCGCCAATGTTTAAAAGGGGCTAGAGTAACGGCCCCGCGCCGTGAAACCGCCGCCGCCCTCGCCGCGCGGAATCCGGCAATTCTTTGTCTACAGCTTAATGCGCAGTTTGTTGGCCAGTTCGCCAATGATGCCGCGGCGGAACAACAGCACGCAGGCGACAAAAATTACCCCCTGGATCACCAGCACCCACTCGCCCACGATCGAGAGCTTGTACTGCATGAACAGGATCACGAATGAGCCGACGATCGGCCCGAAAATCGTGCCGAGCCCGCCGACCAGGGTCATCAACACGACCTCACCCGACATCGGCCAGTTCACATCGGTGAGCGAGGCCAGTTGCAGCACGATCGCCTTGGTCGAGCCGGCGAGGCCCGCCAGCCCGGCCGACAGCACGAAGGCGACGAGCTTGTAGCGGTCGGTCTTGTAGCCGAGCGAAATCGCCCGCGTTTCGTTTTCGCGGATCGCCTTGAGCACCTCGCCGAACGGCGAATGGATGATGCGGTAGATGAACAGGAAGCCGGCGAGGAATATCACCAGCACGACGACATACATCGCCGTCTCGTTCTTCAAATCGATCAGGCCGAACAGGTGGCCGCGCGGCACCGCCTGGATGCCATCCTCGCCGCCGGTGAACTTCGCCTGCAGCGCGAAGAAATACATCATCTGCGCCAGCGCCAGCGTGATCATGGCGAAATAGATGCCCTGGCGGCGGATCGCGAGCGAGCCGGCCAAAAGCCCGAGCAAGGCCGCGGTCGCCGTGCCGGTGAGGATCGCGAGTTCCGGCGTCAGGCCCCAGGCTTTCGCCGAATAGGCCGACAGATAACTGGCCCAGCCGAAATACAGCGCGTGGCCGAACGACAGCAGGCCGACGTAGCCGATCAGCAGGTTGAACGCGCAGGCGAACAGCGCAAAGCACATCGCCTGCATCAGGAACAACGGATAGGTGAAGAACGGCGCGACGATCAGCACGGCAACCATGACCACGAAAGCGATGGTCTCGGCCTGGCGCCGCATCGCGGAAGGCGGCTGCACGGCCGGTTCGGCGACGCGCTGTTCCATCACGCCCTCCGCCCGAACAGGCCGGCCGGCCGCACCAGCAACACGATCGCCATGACGACGAAGATCACGGTGTTCGAGGCTTCCGGGAAGAAGACCTTGGTCAGGCCTTCGACGATGCCGAGGCCGAAGCCGGTGACGATGGCGCCCAGAATCGAACCCATGCCGCCGATCACCACCACCGCAAACACCACGATGATCAGCTCCGAGCCCATCTGCGGCGACACGTTGTAGATCGGCGCCGCCATGACGCCGGCGAAAGCCGCCAGCGCGACGCCAAAGCCATAGGTCAGCGTAATCATCAGCGGCACGTTGATGCCGAAGGCGCGCACCAAAGTCGGATTTTCCGTGGCGGCGCGCAAATAGGCGCCGAGCCGCGTGCGCTCGAGCACGAACCAGGTGCCGAAGCAGATCGAGAGCGAGGCCACGATCACCCAGGCGCGATAATTGGGCAGGAACATGAAGCCGAGATTGCGGCCGCCCTGCAGCGCGTCGGGCACGACATAAGGCAGGCCGGCCGAGCCGAGTTCGTTGCGGGCGACGCCCTCGATGATCAGCGCCAGGCCGAAGGTGAGCAGCAGGCCGTAAAGATGGTCGAGCTTATAGAGCCATTGCAGGAACAGGCGCTCGATGACGATGCCGGAGGCGCCGACGATCAGCGGCGCTACGATCAGCGCCGGCCAGTAGCCGAGGCCGGTGTATTTCAGCAGCAGATAGGCGGCAAAGGCGCCCATCATGTATTGGGCGCCGTGACTGAAATTGATGATGTTGAGCATGCCGAAGATGACGGCAAGGCCGAGGCTGAGCAGCGCATAGAACGAGCCGTTGATCAGCCCGATCAGGAGCTGGCCAAAAAGCGCATTCGATGGGATGCCGAATATCTCGAACATGCTTTCGCTCCGAGATCGAGGGGCGGACTGTGGCGCCCGCCCCTCTTTTCTCGTTTCGCCGATCAGCCCTTGACCAGCGGGCAGCCGCCTTCCTTAAGCGGACGGAACGCCTCGTCCGCCGGGATGGTGGCGCGGGTCTTGTAGAAATCGCCGGGATATTTCGATTCCGACGGCTTCTTCACCTCGAACAGATAGGCCGGGTGCGTGACGCGGCCGTCGACGCGAACCGTGCCCTTGCCGAACAGCTGGTCGTCGGTCGGCATCGACTTCATCTTGTCGACCACCGACTTGCCGTCATGCTCGCCGGCGCCCAGCGCCAACCGAGCCTTCAGGTAGTGCAAGATACCGGCATAGACGCCGGCATGGATCATGGTCGGATACTTGTTGGCCGCACCGCGTTCCGCGGTCCAGCGCTTGGTCCAGGCGCGGTTGGCGTCGTTCATGTCCCAGTACCAGGTCTCGGTCAGCGCCAGGCCCTGCGCGGTCGGCAGACCGAGGGCGTTGACGTCGCTCGAGAACACCAGCAGACCGGCCAGGCTCTGGCCGCCCTTGACGATGCCGAATTCGGCCGCCTGCTTGATCGAGTTGATGGTGTCGCCGCCGGCATTGGCAAGGCCGATAACCTTGGCCTTGGACGCCTGCGCCTGCAGCAGGAACGACGAGAAGTCGTTGGTGTTGAGCGGCACGCGCACCTTGCCGAGCACCTTGCCGCCGTTCTTCTCGACCACCGCCATGGTATCGGCTTCGAGCGCGTGACCGAAGGCGTAGTCGGCAGTAAGGAAGAACCAGGTATTGCCGCCGGTCTTCACCATCGCCTTGCCGGTGCCGTTGGCAAGCATCCAGGTGTCGTAGGTCCAGTGCACGGTGTTGGCGTTGCACTTCGGCCCGGTGAGCGTCGAGGCAGCAGCGCCGGAGACGATGAACACCTTGTTCTTCTGCTTGGCGACCTCGCTGACCGCCAGCGCGACGCCCGAATTCGGCACGTCGATGATCATGTCGACTTTGTCGACGTCGAACCATTGGTTGGCGATCTGCGAGCCGACGTCCGGCTTGTTCTGGTGATCGCCGCTGATCAGTTCCACCTTCACATTGGGATGATCCTTGGTGAAGTCGGCAATCGCCATTTTGGCGGCGACGACCGAACCAGGCCCGCCGATATCGGCGTACAGGCTCGACATGTCGCTGAGTACGCCGATCTTAACATTCACCTGCTGGGCATTAGCCCCGCCGCAGGCAAGAACCGCGGCAAGTGCCGCCAGCCCTAGGGTCTTTCTCATTGGCTAGTTTCCTCCTTGTTGTCTCGGATAGTCTTGTTCAGACACCGAGATAGTCGTGCAGTTTTTCGACATTGGCATCCAGTTCCGCGTTGGCGAACTGGTCGATGATACGTCCATGTTCCATGACGTAGTAACGATCCGCAACCGTCGAAGCGAAGCGGAAATTCTGTTCCACCAGCAGAATGGTAAAGCCCTGTTCCTTCAGGGAACGGATGGTTTTGCCGATCTGCTGGATGATGACCGGCGCAAGGCCTTCGGTCGGTTCGTCGAGCAGCAGCAGCCGCGCGCCGGTGCGCAGGATCCGGCCGATCGCCAGCATCTGCTGCTCGCCGCCGGACAACTTCGTGCCTTGGCTGGAGCCAAGCCGCTCCTTCAAGTTCGGAAACAGCGTGAATATCTGCTCGAGCGAAAGCCCGCCCGGCTTGACCACCGGCGGCAGCAGCAGATTTTCCTCGACGCTGAGACTGGCGAACACACCGCGTTCCTCGGGGCAGAACGCGATGCCGGCGCGCGCGATTTGGTTGGACATGAGGTCGATCATCTCGCGGCCTTCGAAACGCACCGAGCCGGTGCGCTGGCCGACGATGCCCATGATCGATTTCATTGTCGTGGTCTTGCCGGCGCCGTTGCGGCCGAGCAAGGTGACCACTTCGCCTTCGCGCACGTCGAAATTCACACCGTGCAGGATATGCGACTCGCCATACCAGGCCTGCAGGTCCTTGATCGCGAGCAGAGGCGCGGTCACGTCAAGCATGACCGGTCCCCATGTAGGCTTCGCGCACTTCCGGATTGTTCGACACGGTTTCGTAGTCGCCTTCCGCCAAGACGCGCCCGCGCGTCAGCACGGTGATCTGGTCGGACAGATCGGCGACGACCGAAAGATTGTGCTCGACCATGAGCACGGTGCGGTCGGCGGCGACGCGCTTGATCAATTGCGCGATGCGGTCGATATCCTCGTGGCCCAT
Organism: uncultured Alphaproteobacteria bacterium; assembly: GCA_963825015.1. Taxonomy (GTDB): domain Bacteria; phylum Pseudomonadota; class Alphaproteobacteria; order Rhizobiales; family Xanthobacteraceae; genus Pseudolabrys. The sequence continues at coordinate 98,624 of CAWGRN010000011.1, forward strand.
GCCCGCGGTCGGTTCGTCGAGCAGCAGCATTTCCGGATCGAGCGCCAGCGTGGTGGCGATTTCGAGCGCGCGCTTGCGGCCGTAAGGCAATTCGACCGCGATCCAGTCGGCGAACTCCGAAAGACCGACATCGGCGATCAATTCCATCGCCCGCTCATTGAAGCTATCGAGCACAGCCGTCGAGCGCCAGAAATCGAACGAGCCGCCGCGGCTGCGCTGCAGCGCGATGCGCACGTTTTCCAGCACGCTCATGTGCGGGAAAACGGCGGAGATCTGGAACGAGCGCACCAGGCCGAGCCGCGCCACGTCGGCCGGCTGCATGGCGGTGATATCCTGCCCCTTGAACATGATGCGGCCGCGGGTGGGGCTGAGGAATTTCGTCAGCAGATTAAAACAGGTGGTCTTGCCGGCGCCGTTGGGCCCGATCAAGGCATGGATGGTGCCACGCCTGACCCGCAGGTCGACGCCGCCGACGGCCGTAAAGCCGGCAAACTCTTTCGTAAGATCCTCGGTTTCGAGGATCATGTCGTCATTCATGACGCGTTTCCGCCCTGATCCTATTGTCCGCATCTTTTCACGGGGCGGCAAGGCCTACTAAAGGCTTGATTTTGCCAATAAATTAACCAGCGATCGGGCCACGCCGTCATGATTGTGTCGTGCGGCCGCGGTTGACCGCATAGGCCTAGGCGCCGGCCGCGGCGTCGGCCTCGCGTTTGGCGATATTGGCGAATAGTCACGACAGTGACGCGATCGCCTCTTTAAGAACCTCAGGGGCCTTCGTCACCTCGCCCTGCACATCGGGCGTGGCGTATTCGATGAAGCTGTCGGGCAACGTCGCGCCCCAATAGGTGCCGGTGCCGCGCTCCTCCTCGTTCCATGTCACCGGCTCCCAATCCGGCGCCACCACCAGGAAGCTCGAGGAATAGACCTCGACGCGGTTGCCGCCGGGCTCGTAGCTGTAGAGATAGAAGCCCTGCGAATTGTTGTGCTTGGACGGGCCCGCTTCGATGAAGATGCCGTTCTCGGTCAGGATATCGGCGGCGCGCATGCACGTCGTCGCGATTGTCGACCCACATCGAGAAGTGATGCAGGCGGCCATGCGCGCCCTTCACGTCGACGACGTAAGCGAGCTGATGGTGGATCGCGGTCGGGCTCATCCACGAGCCGATCTCGGTCTTGCCGTTGTCGAAACGGACCTGCTCGCGGAGCTGGAAACCGAGCAATTTCTTGAGCGAATTTGCGGTTGGCTTCGACGTCTTTTGCCAGCAGCGCCAGATGATCGATGCGGCGTACGCCGACGCCGCGGCCGGTGAATTTCTGCGGCAGGTTTTTCAGGTTGGAATGCAATTCCGGCGGCGCGACGTATTTCTGCTCCTCGTAATAGATTTCCATCGTATGGCCGTCGGGATCGTGGAAGCGGTAGGCGCGGCCACGGCCGAAATCGCCATTGGTCCAGCCGATGCCGAGGCCTGCCTCGTCGATCGCCTTGGCGCGGCGCTCGAGCGCCTGCGGGCTGTCGGCCCGCCAGGAGACGCAGCCGACCCCGTTGGTGTCGGCCGTGGTCAGCTTGAGGGTCGAGGTGGCGTAGTCGCCATAGCCGCGCAGATAGACCGATTCCGCCGTTTCATGCACCGGCTCCATGCCGAGCAGATCGCGGAAGTACCAAAGGCTCTTGTCGGGCTTGGGCGTGAACAACTCGACGCTGCCCAGATGCGCGATATCGTGAAGTGGTTCGGCCTGCGCCGCCATGCCCGCCTCCCTGGTTGCTTGCGCAACAGTCTGGCAAGCGGCGCGGCGGCGCTTTGATCTAGCGCAAAGGCGCTATCCGGCCGACACTCCGCCGACAAGCTTCCGAAGCAGGCTCCCGATAACCCCTTAGGAGAAACGTGATGCAATGGCAGGCCCGCCGCGATCGATTTCGCGCGATTTTAAGCGGCAATGCGTGTGTTCACCCGGCGTCGGTGTACGACCCGCTCTCGGCGCGAATTGCCGAACATCTCGGATTCGAACTCGGCCATGATGGCAGGCTCGACCGCGTCCCTGACCGTCCTCGGCGCGCCCGATCTGGTGCTGATGACGGCAAGTGAGTTCGTGCAGCAGGCGCAGCGCGTCTGTCGCGCCATGAGCCTGCCTTTGCTGGTCGATGCCGATCACGGCTACGGCAATGCCTTGAATGTCGCCCGCACCATCGAGGAGCTTGCGACGGTCGGCGTCGCTGCCGCGACCATCGAAGACACGATTTTGCCGGTGCCGTTCGGAGCCAATGGCAAATCCGGATTGATCTCGCCGGACGAAGGAGTCGGCAAGATGCGCGCCGCGCTCGCGGCGCGTCCCGATCGGGCCTTCGCCGTCATCGGGCGCACCAGCGCGCCACTTATTTCCAACATCGATGACACGATCGTGCGGCTTCGCGCCTATGAACAAGCGGGCGTCGACGCGCTTTTCATCGTCGGCATGAAAACCCTGGCGGAGCTTTCGGCGGTCGCTGCCGCGACGACATTGCCGCTGATCCTCGGCAATACCGCGCGGCGATTTAGCGAACGCCGATCTTTCAGCGCACCGTGTGCGAATATCTCTCCAGGGTCACTTGCCCATCATGGCGGCTGTGCAAGCCGTCTACGAAACGATGAAAGCGCTGCGCGAGGGCACCAGTCCCGCCCAGATCAAGAATGTCGCTTCGAGCGCGCTGATGAGCACGCTCACGCACGTAGCCCAATACGATGAGGCGACACGCAGCTATTTGTCAGCCAAATGAGGGCCAGACAGGGCCAAGCAGGGCCATGACCGCGCGGACGAAATCCGCGCGCTAGCCTGCCTTGAACCGCTTCGCCAGCGCGTCGGCATTCTTGGCGAGCAGACCGACATCGGCGCCGACCGCGACGAACAGATAGCCCCAGTCGATATAGCGGCGGGCCTCCTCCTCGTTGCCGGTCAGCATGCCGGCCGGCTTGCCGACCTTCTTGAGCCGGTCGACGGCGTCCTTGATCGCCGCCTGCACGTCCGGGTGCTGCGGATTGCCGAGATGGCCGAGCGAGGCGGCCAGATCCGACGGCCCGATGAACACGCCGTCGACGCCGTGAACCTCGGCGATCGCTTCGAGCTCGCTGAGCGCGGCGCGCGTTTCGACCTGCACCAGGACGCAGATCTCGTCATTGGCCTTGCCGAGATAGCCCGGCGTGCGGCCGTAGCGGCTGGCGCGGGCGGCGACCGAGACGCCGCGAATGCCCTGCGGCGGATAGCGGGTCGAGGCGACCGCGGCGCGGGCCTCCTCGGCATTCTGCACATAGGGGAACAGCAACGACTGCGCGCCGATGTCGAGCGCGCGCTTGGCCAGCACCGCGTCGTTCCAGGCCGGGCGGATGATCGGCGTGGTGGCGCTGCCCTGCATGGCCTGAAGTTGGCCGAGCAGATCGGGAATTTCGTTGGGCGAATGCTCGGTGTCGAGCAGAATCCAGTCGAAGCCCGAGTCGGAAATAATCTCGGCGGCGATGTTGCTGCACAGGCTCGACCACAGGCCGATCTGCAGCTTGCCGGCGGCGAGATCGTGCTTGAAGGCGTTGCGCTTGAATTCGGTCATGGTCGTTTCCTCGTTGTCTTTTTATCAGATGAACTGGATGGCGATGCCGCCGAGCGGACCGAAATCGGCATGCAGCGTGTCGCCTTTTTGCGCGAACACGACGCGGGTGAACGAGCCGGCGAGCACGATGTGTCCCGGTTCGAGCGCGGTGCCGACGCGTGCCGAGCTTGTTGGCGAGCCAGGCGACGCCGAGCGCCGGATGGCCGAGCACGCCGGCGGCGAGGCCGGTCTCCTCGATTTCGGAGTTGCGGTACATGATGCCGCCGACCCAGCGCAGATCGACGTCCAGCGGACCGACCGGGCGGCCGCCGAGCGCGATGCCGGCGGCGGCGCCGTTGTCGGCGACGGTGTCGAAGATCTTGCGCTGGTCCTGGAGACGGGCATCGACGATCTCGATCGCCGGGATGACGTATTCGGTGGCGCGCAGCACGTCGGCGAGGCCGACGCCGGGACCGATCAGGCGCTTGCCCATGACGAAGGCGAGTTCGACCTCGACGCGCGGCTTGCAGTAGTCGGCGTGTTTCACCTTGGCGCCGTCGGCGATCATCTGGTCGTCGAGGATGAAGCCGAAATCCGGCTCGTCGATCATCGACGAGCGCTGCATCGCCTTGGAGGTCAGCCCGACCTTGTGGCCGATCAGCTTGGCGCCGGCGGCCATTTTGCGCTTGGCCACTTCGGTCGAGATTGCATAGGAATCCTCGATGGTGATGCCGGGAAAGGTCACCGACAATTGGACCGCCTGTTTGCGTTCCTTCTGCGCCGCCATGAGAATATCGGCCGCCTTGCTGCGGTCGGCATTGGAAAGCATTGGTCGTCCCTCCCGGTTTCTTTGCCGTGATGCTGTAGCGTTTCCGGCGGCAGGCTTGCAACCCGCCGGAATTCGAAATCAATAGTGCGGCGGCGGTTCCTGCTCGCCGGCCGGGCCCGCGCTGGCGCGCACGTCCTGCAGTTGTTCATCCAAGCGCGCGATCTGCCGGGTGAGACGCTCGATCTGCTTCCATTGATCGGTGATGGTGGCGTTGAGATCTTCCAGCATCCGATCCTGGTGCGCGAGCCGCGTTTCCAGCGTTTCGATGCGGGTATTGAGCGCCTCAATTTTATGCATGCGATAATCCGTCCGGCCCCGGTCGCGGGCGCAGCGCAACCATGTCGCCTAACGCCCTCTTAAATCAACCCTTTCCGGGAGCCAAAGTCGCTGGCAGCGCAAAGCAGAAATGTTAAAAGAGACCATGGCCTTCGACACCATCATCCGCGGCGGCACGGTCGCGACCGCATCCGACACGTTCTCCTGCGATGTCGGCATCAGCGGCGGCCGGATCGCCGCGCTCGGCGACGAACCTCGGCGACGCGACCGAGATCGTCGACGCCAGCGGCATGCTGGTGCTGCCCGGCGGCATCGACAGCCACGTCCATATCGCCCAGCCGTCCGGCCCCGGCATCGTCATGGCCGACGATTTCGCCTCGGCACGCGCTCGGCCGCGTTCGGCGGCAACACCATGGTGCTGCCGTTCGCCATGCAGCAGAAGGGCGAGAGCCTGCGCGAGGTGGTGAAGGACTATCACGCCAAGGCCGACGGCCAGTGCTACGTCGACGTCTCGTTCCATCTCATCATCGCCGACGCCACCGACCGCGTGCTCGGCCAGGAACTGCCGGCGCTGGTCAACGACGGCTACACCTCGTTCAAGGTGTTCATGACCTATGAGGGCCTGGCGCTCTCCGACATGGAAATGCTCAACGTGATGAGCGTGGCGCGCGAGACCGGCGCGCTGGTCATGGTGCATGCCGAGAACTACGACGCCATCCGCTTCCTCACCGACCGGCTGGAGCGCGCCGGCAAGACCGCGCCGCATTATCACGGCGCGTCGCGGCCGATCCCGGTCGAGCGCGAGGCGACGCATCGCGCCATCTCGCTGGCCGAGATCGTCGACGTGCCGATCATGATCGTGCACGTCTCGAACCGCGAGGCGATGGAGGAAATCGCGCCGCGCGCAGCAGCGCGGCCTGAAGATCTACGGCGAGACCTGCCCGCAATATCTGGTGCTGACCGCGAAGGACATGGAAGGCCTCAACATGGAGGGCGCGAAATATGTCTGCTCGCCGCCGCCGCGCGACGAGGCGAGCCAGGAGGCGTGCTGGGAAGGCTTGCAGCAGGGCATCTTCTCGCTGTTCTCCTCCGACCATTGCCCGTTCCGCTACGACGACCCGCACGGCAAGCTCGCGCCGAAGGGCCGCACCAGCGTTCCGCTGGGTGCCGAACGGCATTCCCGGCGTCGAGACGCGGCTGCCGATCCTGTTCTCGGAAGGCGTCGGCAAGGGCCGCATCAGCCTCAACGAATTCGTCGCGCTGACCGCGACCAACCACGCCAAGACCTACGGGCTCTATCCGAAGAAGGGCACCATCGCGGTCGGCTCCGACGCCGACATCGCGATCTGGGATCCGAAGCGGCGAGGTGACGATTTCGCAGAGCGCTGATGCACGGCGGCTCGCGACTACACGCCCTACGAAGGCATCGAGGTCACCGGCTGGCCGGTCTCGACCATGGTGCGCGGCAAGTTCGTGGTGCGCGACGGCAAGCTGGTCGGCAAGCTAGGCGCCGGCGATTACGTGCCGCGCGAGAAGTCGGAATTGGCGAAGCCGCGGCACGCGGCCGCGAGCTGACATGCAAGCGACAAACCGCCAGGTCCGACTCAAATCGCGGCCGAGCGGTATACCGCAGGCCGACAATTTCGAGATCGTCGAGGCCACCCTGCCCGCGCTCGTCGACCGGCAGTTCCTGGTGCGCAACGAATTCCTGTCGGTCGAGCCGGCGATGCGCGGCTGGGTCAGCGCCGTCGCCAATTACGCCAATCCGGTCGGCATCGGCGAGGTGATGCGTTCGTTTGCCGCCGGCACCGTCGTCGCCTCGCGCCACCCCGGCTTCGCCGAAGGCGACCAGGTGATGGGCATGCTCGGCTGGCAGCACTACGCGATTTCCGACGGCACGAACATCACGCGCAAGGTGAAGGAGACCGACCTGCCGCTGTCGCTGTCGCTCGGGCATTCTCGGGCTCAACGGCGTCACCGCTTATTTCGGACTGCTTGACGCAGGCGCGCCGCGGCCGGGCGACACCGTCGTCGTCTCGACCGCCGCCGGCGCGGTCGGCTCGGCCGTCGGCCAGATCGCGAAGCTCTCGGGCTGCCGCACCGTCGGACTGACCGGCGGCGCGGACAAAGGTGGCACTGTGCAAGGAAGCCTTCGGCTATGACGCCGCGATCGACTACAAGGCCGGCAATGTCGCCGAAGCGCTGGCAGCGGCCTGCCCGCGCGGCGTCGACGTCTATTTCGACAACACCGCAGGTGCGATCAGCGATGCAGTGATGAGCCAGCTCGCGGTCGGCGCCCGCGTCGTGATCTGCGGCACCGCGTCGGTCGCGAGCTGGGACCCGCCGCCGATGGGCCCGCGCGTCGAGCGGCAACTGCTGGTCAAGCGCGCCCGCATGCCGGGCTTTCTGATTTTCGACTACCAGCACCGCTACGAGGAGGCGATCGCGCGGCTCGCGGCCTGGGTGCGCGACGGCAGTCTTCGCTACCGCGAAGAGATCCTCGACGGCCTCGAGCATTGCCCGAGCGCCATCGCCGAACTCTATCGCGGTGAGAACCTCGGCAAGCGGCTGATCCGGCTTTAGCAACTATGGCTTGCGATCGTCGCGCTCGCGCAAGATCACTTCCAAAGCGACGACGAACGCGAAGGCCAGGGCCAGGAAGTTGAACAGTAGCGCGGCGGCGTAGGCCCCTGCATAAGCGTAGCCGGCAAAGACGCAGCGATCATTGCCACCAGGCTTAGAGACCCAAGGCCGACCATCACGACAAGGACGCTTGGAGGCGCACCGTGACCGGTCGCGGCAATGCGTCTGCGCGGGAACGTCAAAAGCAGTGCGAGCATGGGCAAGCCAAACAACAGCGCCGACAGCTTCCAGACCAACGGCTCTGGCAGGTCGAACAGCGCGAGCGTGGATGGAATCAAAGCGCCGGCGGCAAACCACACACAATGGCCCACCACGGTCCGCGCCAGAAAACGGTCGAGCGCGGTCAAGCTACCGCCGGCGAGCTGCCGCACAATCAGCAGCAGCGCGGCGAAGCCTGCAAAGGTGATCGCCAGCGTCGCCACCGTGTACAGCAACGCGGCGCCTTTGACCTCCATCGCCGAAACCTAATGCTTCAGCTTCGCGTCGACCTTGAAGCTCGCTTCGGTCTTCTGCTTGACCTCGTCGACCGTCACGCCGGGCGCGAGTTCGATCAGCGTCATGCCGCCGCCCGTGCGGTCGATGTTGAACACCGCCAGATCGGTGATCACCATGTCGACGACGCCGGCGCCGGTCAGCGGCAGGTCGCACTTATGCAAGAGCTTCGGGCGAAACGCTGCCGTCCTTGGCCTTGGCGGTGTGCTCCATGATCACGACCACCTTCTTGACGCCGGCGACGAGATCCATGGCGCCGCCCATGCCCTTGACCATCTTGCCGGGGATCATCCAGTTGGCGAGATCGCCGTTCTCGGCCACCTGCATGGCGCCAAGCAGCGCGATGTCGATGTGACCGCCGCGGATCATGGCGAATGAATCGGCCGAGGAGAAATAGCTGGTGGTCGGAATTTCGGTGACGGTCTGCTTGCCGGCATTGATCAGGTCCGGGTCCTCGTCGCCCTCATAAGGGAACGGGCCGAAGCCGAGCATGCCGTTCTCGCTTTGCAGCTGCACGCTCATGCCGTCGGGAATGTAGTTCGACACCAGCGTCGGAATGCCGATGCCGAGATTGACGTAGAAGCCGTCGCGCAATTCCTTGGCGGCGCGTTCGGCCATCTGATCGCGGGTCCAGGGCATTAGACTTCCTCCCCTGTGGCTGCGGCGGGGACGCGTTTGCGCACGGTGCGTTGCTCGATATGTTTTTTCGCGTTGGGGACGTGGACGATGCGCTGCACGAACACGCCGGGCGTGATGATGTGGTCGGGGTTGAGCTGTCCCGGCTCGAACAGATGTTCGACCTCGGCGACGGTCACCTTGCCGGCGGTCGCCATCATCGGATTAAAATTGCGCGCGGTCTTGCGGTAGACCAGGTTGCCCTCGGTGTCGCCCTGCCAGGCGTGCACGATCGACAGGTCGGCGACGATGCCGCGCTCCATGATGTATTTTTCGCCGTCGAAAATCCGCTCTTCCTTGCCCTTGGCGATATCGGTGCCGGCGCCGGTGCGGGTGAAGAAGGCCGGGATGCCGGCGCCGCCGGCGCGGATGCGTTCGGCCAGCGTGCCCTGCGGATTGAACTCGATCTCGAGTTCGCCGGCGAGATACTGCTGGGCGAACAATTTGTTCTCGCCGACATAGGACGAGATCATTTTCTTGACCTGCCGGGTTTCCAGCAACAGGCCCAGGCCCGCGCCGTCCACACCCGCATTGTTCGAGACGAAGGTGAGGTTTTGGGCGCCGGAATCGCGGACCGCCAGGATCAGGACTTCAGGGATGCCGCAGAGACCGAACCCGCCGCAGCAAATCAACATGCCGTCCTTGAGCACACCGGCCAAAGCCGCGCGTGCATCGGGATAAACCTTCTTCATAGAGACCCACCACTCTCCCGGACCAGACAAGCATTACATGGACTATGGCCGCCGCGAAAGGTCAAGACAGCATGCGCTAGCGCGCCGGGGTCGCGGGCGGCGTGATGTCGGTGACCGGGTTGCGCGGCCTTGCCGGGGCTGCCGGGGTTGCCGGAACCGCCGGCGCGGGCGCAACGGCCGCGGGCTTCGAGCCCGCCAACGACGTCGGCAGCGGCAGGCCGTGCGGATAATAGGTCCAGGCCACGAATATCGCCACAAACAGCGCCGTCGACAGCACGGCGGCGGCCCCGCGATGGTTGAACGACAGCAGGTTGCCAACCGCGGTGGAGATCAAAACGAAGACCGCCAGCACGGCGACATAAAGCCAGTCCACTTGCGCCAGATCGATCGGCATCCGGTCTTATCCTCCGTAACGGCATGGCCGCCCGCCGCGGGCATTTTAGTACAGACCCGCGATGCGGGTCACAGAATTTTCCAGGGATATTTGCCCGAACCCCATTTAGCACTATACCTGCCGCCGCATGACAAATCTCCTTATCCTCACCGAAGTCCAGGAATCGATACGGGCCCGCTATAAGTCCATGCTGCTGGAACAGTTCCCGCAACTGACCATCAATGTGGTCGGGCATCATAACGACGTCGGTCCCTACATCGCCGACACCGACATCCTGATGTGCTTTTCGCCGCCGATGGCCGACCATGTGGTGCGCGACGCGCCCAAGCTGAAATGGATCCAGGCGCTCGGCACCGGCGTCGACAACATCGTCGACCTGCCCTCGCTCGGCAAAGACGTTATCGTCACCAATATCCGCGGCATCCATGGCGCGCCGGTGTCGGAGGCGACCATCGCCTATATGCTGTCGCTGGCCCGCGACCTGCCGAATTCGACCCGGGCGCAGGACAAAGGCGCCTGGAAGCGCTGGCCGGCGCAGTTGCTCGCCGGCAAGACGGTCGGAATTCTCGGCGTCGGGCTGATCGCGGAATATCTGGCGCCGCTCTGCAAACAATTCGGCATGACGGTTGTCGGCATCAGCGGCAGCCCGCGCCCGGCGCCGGGCTTCGACCGCATGGTGGCGCGCGACGATCTGATAAAACTCGCGCCCGAGCTCGATTATCTGGTGGCGCTGGCGCCGCTGACGCCGGAGACCCGCGGCATTATCGGCGCCAAGGTGCTCGGCGCCATGAAGCCGACCGCCTTTCTCGTCAACGTCGCGCGCGGCGGCGTGGTCGACGAACCGGCTCTGATCGCAGCGCTTGAGGCCGGCACCATCGCCGGCGCCGCGCTCGACGTGTTCGCGGAAGAGCCGTTGCCGCCGACAAGTCCGTTGTGGAAGACCAAGAACATCACGATCTTCCCGCATCTCGGCGGCTATTCGCACGGCTACGAAGACCGCGCGATGCCGACCATCGCCGGCAATATGGGCAAGTTCCTGAGCGGCGATCTGAAGAACATGATCAACATCGTGCGCAAGCCCGCCTCTTGGTGAGATTTTTTGGGAGAGAGAACCATGGCTTTGTCTGAACGCCTGAACACGCCGATCTCCACCGCCGAACTCGAGCGGCGCTGGCGCGCGGTGCGCGCCGCCATGGCCGCAGAAAAGATCGACGTTCTGCTGATGCAGAACAACAACGATCACATGGGCGGCTATGTGCGCTATTTCACCGACATGCCGGCGACCAACGGTTACCCCATTACGGTGGTGTTTCCGCGCGACGATGAAATGAGCGTGGTGTGTCAGGGACCGTTCGGCGGCGGCGAACCCACCGCCCAGGGCGACCAGACCTGGCGCGGCGTCAAGAAGATCCTGACGACGCCGAGCTATGCCTCGGCGCATTACACCAAGGATTACGACCCCGAGCTCGCCGCCAAGGCGCTGGAGCCGTTCCGCAACGCCACCATCGGCTATGTCGGCACCTATCAGATGTCGTTTGCGATGCTCGATTTCGTCAAGCGCACGTTTCCGAAGGCGCGGTATGTCGATGCCTCCGACATGATCGACCGCATCAAGGTCATCAAGAGCGCGGAGGAAATGGACCTGATCAAGCGCGCGGCGCTGATGCAGGACGGCGCCATGCGCGCCGCCTTCGCAGCGGTCAAACCCGGCATGCGCGACACCGAAGTCGCCGCGGTCGCGCAGCATTACAGCGTCAGCCACGGCAGCGAGAACGGGATTTATCTCTGCGCCTCGATGCCGCTCGGCAAACCGTCGAAGTTCGGCAACAAGCACATGCAGAACCGCGTGATCCAGAACGGCGACCAGATCGCGCTCCTGGTCGAGGACAGCGGACCCGGCGGCATGTACACGGAACTCGGACGCTCCTGCGTGGTCGGCGTCAAAGTGCCACAGGCGATGAAGGACGAACTCGCCTTCTGCATGGAATCCCGCAAGTTCACGCTTGATCTGCTCAAGCCCGGCACGCCCAGCAAGGACGTGTGGGACGGCTTCAACGCCTTCATGCGCAAGAATGGCCGGCCGATGGAGTCGCGGCTTTACTGCCACGGCCAGGGCTATGATCTGGTCGAGCGCCCGCTGGTGCGCAGCGATGAGCCCATGACCATCGAAAAGGACATGAATATCGTTGTGCATCCGACCTATATCCATGCCGGTTACCTCAATTGGCTGTGCGACAATTACCTGATCGGCGGCAACGGCCCCGGCGACCGGCTGCACCAGTTCCCGGAAGAGATTGTCGAGGTCGGTTGACGCACCCGGCTTGACCGGCCCGGCGTAAAGCGTATGGGTTCCTCCTCATTTGGAGGAACCCCCATGAAAAGAACAATCTTCGGCGCGGCGCTGGCAATGATGCTGGCGTTGACCGGATCGGCCGGCGCTGCCGGATTCCCGGACCGTCAGATCACGATGATCATTCCGTTCGCCGCCGGCGGACCGACCGACGTGCTCGGCCGCATCATGGCCCAGCGCATGGGCGAGATTCTCAAGCAGACCGTGATCGTCGAAAACATCGGCGGCGCCGGCGGCATGACCGGCGGCAAGCGCGCGGCGACGGCCAGCCCCGACGGCTATACCATGCTGCTCGGCACGGTCGGCACCCAGGCCCAGGGCCAGACGCTTTACAAGAAGCCGCTCTACAACGCCGTCACCGACTTCGCTCCGGTCGGCCTGATCGCCGAAGTGCCGATCGCGCTGCTGGTGCGCAAGGATCTGCCGGCCAAGGACCTCAAGGAATTCGTCGCCTACGCCAAGGCCAACCAGGCCAAGATGCAATTCGGTTCGGCCGGCGCCGGCTCTGCGACCCATCTCGGCTGCGTCGTGCTCAACACCGCGATGGGCACCAACATCACCCATGTTCCCTACAAGGGCACCGGTCCGGCGATGCAGGATCTGGTCGCGGGCCGCATCGACTTCCTGTGCGAGATCATCTCCACCGCCAAGCCGCAGATCGACGGCGGCACCGTGCGCGCGCTGGCGATCATGACCGCGGAGCGTTCGCCGGTTCTGCCGAACCTGGCGACCACGCGCGAGCAAGGTCTCGACGTGCAGGCCTACACCTGGAACGCGCTGTTCGCGCCGAAGGGCACGCCGGCCGATGTCGTCAAGAAGCTCAATGACGCGATGGTCGCGGCGATGGAAACGCCGGCGGTCAAGGACCGCCTGCAGGCCATCGGCGCCCAGATCGTCGCGCCGGACCGCCGCACGCCCGCCTATCTCGGCAAGTTCGTGCCGGAGGAAATCGCCAAGTGGGCGGTGCCGATCAAGGCGAGCGGCGTTTCGATCGAGTGATCCCTCGCCTGCTGAATATTCACGCCGCGGCATTCGTGCCGCGGCGTTTTTATTTGAAAGCATCCGCTAGGTTTTCGGCGGATCGATCAGACTCACATGCGCGGCGACGACGCGCCAGCCTTCGGGAAATTTCACCCAGGTCTGCATCTGGCGGCCGAGCTTGCCGGCGGCCGAGGGGCGGTCGTAGAGCGTCGAGGCCATCGCGAATTCGCGGCCATAAGTGGTAATGACGGTTTTCGAAATGGTGCGGCCGAGGCCGACCGGCGAGCGCGCGACGCGGAACGACTTGATCGCGTCATAGCCGTAAAGATTTTCACCGGCGCCGTAGCGGATGGTGCGCGGATCGTCGCGAAACATCGCGTTGAGCGCCGGCACGTCGTTTCCCACCAACGCCTTTTCGTAGGCGTCGAATGCGGCCCGCACTTCGGCCACGACCTCCGGCAGGTCGATTTCCATTTTCGCTCTCCTCAAAGATTGGGTTTTGTCGCCGCGCAGACGCCCATCTGTTCCAGCGCGTGGGCGATGCGCAGCGCGATGTCCTCGCGCCACGGCGCGCAAATGACCTGCACCGCGATCGGCAAAGGCTTGAGCGGCACCGGCACCGCCGCCACCGGCAGGCCGATGAACGAGATCGGCTGCGTGTAGATGCCCATATTGGCGCGCACCGGCAGTTCGACGCCGTCGAGCGAGAAGTTGACCTGGCCGAGCTTGGGCGCGGTGACCGGCGTGGCAGGCGCCAGAATGGCGTCGCAGCTCTTGAACAATTCGAGCACGCGGTCGCGATACCAGCGGCGGAAAATCTGCGCCTTCACGACCAGCGTCGACGGCACCATGGCGCCGGCGATCAGCCGGTCGCGCACCGCGGGGTCGAAATCGTTGGCCTGCTTGCGCAGCCGGTCGAGATGCAGCGCCGCGCCTTCGGTGGTGGTGATGACATAAGCCGCGGCGCGCGCCCTCGCCGCTTCCGGGATTTCGATGTCGTGGCGCGCGCCCAACGCCTTGGCGACCAGGTCGAGCGCGTCGTGCGCCTCGCGCGCGGCGCCTTTGCGGAAATAGCCGCCGGCCACCGCGATGCGCAAGCCGTCGATGCCCTTGTCGAGCAACGGCAGTCGTCGGCTCGATGCCGCGATCGACGCAAGCCGCGTCCTCGGCATCAAAGCCCTGCATGGCGTCGTAGCTGATGCTGAGATCGCGGGCCGAGCGCGCGAACGGACCGAGATGATCGAGGCTGGCGACGAACGGGAAACTGTGCGCGCGCGCGTCAGCCGGCCGTAGGTCGGCTTCAGGCCGAAAATGCCGCACAGCGACGACGGCACGCGGATCGAGCCGTTGGTGTCGGAGCCGAGCGCCAGCGGCACCAGGCCGCCGCCGACCGCGCTGCCCGAGCCGCCGGACGAACCGCCGCTCATGCGCGTGATGTCGTGCGGATTGCGCGACGGGCCGTCATGCACGTTCTCGCCGGTGAAGTCGTAGGCGTATTCGCCCATGTTGAGCGCGCCGACCAGCACCGCGCCGGCGGCTTCCAGCTGCGCGATCAGCGGCGAATCGTTCTTGGCCGGCGGATGCGCACGGTTGATCTTGGAGCCGGCGACGGTGGCGAGGCCTTCGATGTCGAACAGGTTCTTGACCGCGAAGGGCACGCCGGCGAGCGGCAGTTTGGATTTATCGGAAGCGTCGATCGCCTTGGCGCGCGCGCGGGCGCGTTCGGCGGTGACCGCGGTGAAGGCGTTGAGCACCGGATTGAGCCTGGCGATGCGCGCCAGCGCCGCTTCGGTGACGCTGATAGCGCTCGCCTGCCCCGAGCTGACCTTCTTGGCGATGTCGGCAGATGTCGCCCAGTCCAAATCGTGCGCCATCACATCAGGCCTTGAAGATCGGCGCGGGTTCGGCCGCGTCCGGCAATTCGAAATCGGCCACCATGGATGCGAGCCGCAGCGTCACCTCCAGATTGGCCTTGACGGCGGGCAGCCAGGCAGGCTCGAGCGGCAGATCGAGCGCGGCTGCGGCGGCGGCGATGAAGTCGTCGAGCGGAGGAGCGGCCATGCGTGAAGTCCTTTCCGAATTGCATGCAAAATTGCTGCCAAAAGACGGGAGGTCCAGCTGGCCTCTTCTTATCCCTCCCCCGCTTGCGGGGGAGGGCGGCCGCCGAAGGCGGCGGGTGGGGGCGTTTCTCTGCGGCGCGTAAACCCCACCCGACCCGCCTTCGCTAAAGCTTCGGCGGGCCACCCTCCCCTTTCAGGGGAGGGATAAGAACCGGACATGCGTTATCGCCCGTATTCTTTAGCGGCCCCGGGGAAGCCGTCGTCCCTTTTTCCGTTTCCCCAAATGGGGGAATGGAGCGCCGGGAGGGCGCCAGGGGCTTGCGAGGCCCCTTTGGCTAAGCCCTTGCGATCGGGCCGCCGCGCGCCTTGCGAGGGCGCGCGCGTCTCTTGCGAAGAGACGCTGCGCCCTCCTGGCGCTCCATCCAGCGGCACGCATTGTCGGCGTGCCGCGTCCTGCTCCACCATCGGAACGCCTCATGAGAGCGCCCGCGATGAATCAGACGACGCAGGATTACATACCTTGGGAATATAGTCAATAGGCGGGCGAAGAATTTTCTGTCGTCCCGCGAGCCTTCGCCCGCTCCCCTGTGGGAAAGCGGGGAAGTCGACGATGCGCTCGCCTACCCGACCTCTTTCGCCACCCGCGCGCCGAAGGCATCGGTGCCAAGGCTGCCGCCCATGTCGGGCGTGCGGCCGGAGGGCGTCGCGATGACGCGGTCAAGCGCCGTTTCGATCGCCTGCGCCGCCTTCACCAGTTTGTCGTCCCCTCGCCGCTCGCCGAGCCAGGCCAAAAGCATCGCCGCCGAACCGATCAGCGACGATGGATTGGCGAGATTCTTGCCGGCGATGTCGGGCGCCGAGCCGTGCTGGGCCTGCGCCACCGCATAGTCCTTGCCGGCGTTGAGCGAAGCCGCCAGCCCGAGGCTGCCGGCGATCTCGGAGGCCTCGTCCGACAGAATGTCGCCGAACATATTGGTGGTGACGATGACGTCGAACGCGCTGGCGTCGCGGATCAGCAGCGCCGCCATGGCGTCGATGATGCGCTCTTCGTATTGAACCTGCGGGTAGCGCGCCGCGACCGCGCGCACGCATTCGAGATAAAGCCCGTCCGACACGCGCAGCACATTGGCCTTGTGCACGCTGGTTACGTGTCTGCGGCGCTGCATCGCGAGCTTGAACGCGGTCTCGGCGATCCGCATCGAGCCGTCGCGCGTCACCTTGCGCACCGCCAGCGCGAGATCCGGCGTCGGCATGAATTCGCCGGAGCCCTGGAACATGTTGCGGTCGGCGTAGAAGCCTTCGGTGTTCTCGCGCACGATCACCAGATCGACGCTTTTGCCACAGCGCGGCGGAAAGCCCTCGCGCGAGCGCGCCGGCCGGATGTTGGCGTAAAGATCGAGCCGCTTGCGCAATTCGCCGGACGGATTGAGACCGCCCTCGCCGCGCGGCGGATAATCATTGTGCGACACCGGGCCGAGCAGCACGCCATCGGCCGCCTTCGCGGCAAGTTCGACCGCATCGGGGAATGTGGTGCCGGCGGCCTTATGCGCGGCCCAGCCGACCGCCGCGCTCTCGAAACTCAGGCCGAGGCCGAACTTGACGTCGGCGGCCTTGAGCACAGCGAGCGTCGCCGCCGTGATCTCGGGGCCGATGCCATCGCCCTCCAGCACCAGAATTCGCAAGGTCATAAAACGTCTCTCCCTCGGCCCGACGAAGCGGCAGCGCTGATATAGCCGGATTATTTCGCCGCGGCCATGCGGCCCAGCCGCGGCCGATCGGCGTCGACACGACGCCAGGCAATTTGACCGCGAACCCAAATAACGTAAGCTATGCTTCCAAAGCATAGGACGGTTCGAGCCATAAATGGAACTCCGCGAGCTGAGAAATTTCATGCGCGTCGCGCGCGCCGGCAGCGTCAGCCGGGCGGCCGAGGAATTGCGGCTGGCGCAGCCGGCGCTGAGCCGCCAGATCAAGAAGCTGGAGCACGAGCTCGGCGTTTCGCTGTTTGCCCGTCACGGCCGCGGCGTGCGCTTGAGTTCGGCCGGATCGCTGCTGCTGGAGCGCGCCGAAGCGATCGCGCTCCTGGTGCATCAGACCGGCGAAGAGATCCGGGAAGACCGCTCGCCGGAAGGCGGCCGCATCACGCTCGGCGTGCCGCCGGCGGCGGGCAGACTGCTGATTCCGCCCTTCGCCGAACGCTTCCAGAAGGAATGGCCGCAGACCACGCTGCATATGCGCGAAGGCGTCGCCAGTTCGCTGCAGGAATGGCTCTTGGACAAGCGCATCGATATCGCGGTTCTGCATAATCCGCCGCATCTGGAAGCCTTGAATATCAGCCCGCTTCTGACCGAGCGGATGTGCGTGATCGGACCGCCGGCGCGCTACCTCAAGGCCGGCCGGCATCCCGCGAGTTTCCGCATTCGCGACCTCGGCGAGTTGCCGCTGATCCTGCCGAACATGGCGCACACCAACCGGCGGCTGGTCGAACATGCCGCGCTCGAACACGGCGTGCGGCTGCGCATCAAGATCGAAGCCGACAGCGTCGCCTTCGCCAAGGCCATGGTCGAGAAAGGCCTCGGCTACACCATCCTGACCTACGCCGCGGTGCAGGATGAAGTGGAGCGCAAGAAGTTGACGGTCTACCCGATCGTGCGGCCGACGCTGTCGACCAAGGTCACCATCGTCACGCTGCGCGACAAGCAGCTTCCCAAGCTGACGCAGCAGACCAGCGCCTTGCTGCACGAAGTGTGCCGCTCGCTGGTGCGCAGCAAAGCCTGGGCCGGCGCCAAGCTGAGTTGAACGCACCCGCATCGCCATGCCGAGAAAGTATCGCTGCCGAACTATCAATAGAGACCGGCGTGAACTAACCTCGGCCAACGACAAAAACGGCGGATCGTGTTCCGCCGCAGATAAATTGGGAGGATTGCCGTGAAAATCTTCAAGCTTTTGACGATCGGGTTCTGTCTGCTGCTGCCGGCTTTGGCGCAAGGCGCGGATTTCCCGGAGAAATCGATCCGGCTGATCGTGCCGTTCCCGCCGGGCGGGCCGAACGACATCATCGCGCGCGTGGTCGGCAAGCGCATGTCGGAAATTCTCAAGCAGACCGATCGTGATCGACAACCGCGGCGGCCAGGGCGGCGTGCTCGGCACCGACGTGGTCGCCAACGCCGCGCCCGACGGCTACACCATCGCCATCACCAGCGCCGGCGCGCTGGCGATCTCGCCGAGCATGGAAAAGGTCGCCTACGACACGCTGAAGGATCTGCAGCCGATCACGCTGGTCGCCAAGGTGCCGGAAATGCTGGTGGTCGCCACCAGCGTTCCGGCCAACAACATGAAGGAACTGGTGGCGCTGGCCAAGGCGCAGCCCGGCAAGCTCAATTTCGCCTCGTCCGGCCCCGGCAGCCTGCCGCATCTGGCGGGCGAACTGTTCAAGCTGACCGCCAAGATCGACATCACCCACGTGCCCTATCGCGGCGCGGCGCCGGCGGTGAACGATCTGCTCGGCCAGCAGGTGCAGATGGTGTTCCTCGATCTGCCGATCCTGCTGCCGCAGATCAGGGCCGGCAAGCTCAAGCCGATCGCCGTCGGCACGCCGAACGCGCGTGCCCAGCGCACCCGACGTTCCGACCACCACCGAAGTCGGCATGCCTGGCCTGCAGACCGAAAACTGGTACGGCATGGTGGCGCCGGCCAAGACGCCGCCGGCGATCGTCGCGGCGCTCAACAAGGCGACGGTCGAGGCCCTGAAGGACCCCGATGTCGTGTCCAAGCTTTCGAGCCAGGGCGCGATCCTGGTCGGCGATACGCCCGACCAGTTCCGCGCCTTCATCGGCAGCGAAATCACGAAATGGGCGAAGGTCATCAAGGACGCCGGCGTCCAAACTCAAAAGTAGAAACGTCGAAGCCGCAGCATGACCGTCGACCGGAACAAGTTCGTGCTGCGTTCGACGGTGACATCGCCGTTCGGCCGCAAGGTGCGGATGGCGATCGAGGTGCTCGGGCTTTCCGACCGCATCGACGTGGTGCCGGGCGACCCGCTCGACGTAAACGACACGCTGCGCCAGCAGAATCCGCTGGGCAAAATGCCCTGCCTTCTGCTGGCCGACGGCGTAGCGATCTACGACAGCGGCGTGATCATCGAATATCTGCAGGACGTGGCGGGCAGCGAAGCGCTGCTGCCGGCGCGCGGGCCGGCGCGGTTTACGGCGCTGACGCTGGCCAAACTCGCCGACGGCATCACCGACGCCGCGATCCTGATGGTCTATGAAAAGCGCTTCCGCGATCCCGGCACTTATTCGGAGCGCTGGCTTTCGCACCAGAGCGGCAAGATCGGCCGCGCCCTGGCGGCGTTCGAAGCGGCTCCCCCCGATCCGAACAAGACCGACATCGTGGCGATTGGTCTATCCTGCGCGCTGGCCTATCTTGACTGGCGCAAGCCCGTAACCTGGCGCGACCAGCATCCGCGGCTTGCGGCCTGGCTTGCGGCATTCGCCGCCAACGAACCGGCATACGAACGCACCCGCGCGCCCAACACTTAAGACTGGCAATCGCCATGACTGACCCAATCACCGCCGGCGCGATCCCCGATCTGCCGCCGACCCGCATGTTGCAGCCGAGCAAGCCGAAGCTGAAGCTGCCGGCCGGCGCCTGCGACGCGCATTTCCATGTGTTCGGCCCGGGCAGCCGGTTTCCCTATCTGGCGGACCGCAAGGCGACGCCCGCCGACGCGCCGAAAGAGGCGCTGTTCGCGCTGCACAAGTGGCTCGGCATCGATCACGGCGTCATCGTGCACACCGCCGCCCACGGCACCGACAATTCCGCCACCGAGGACGCGCTGGCCGCGACCGGCGGCGCCTATCGCGGCATCGCGCTGGTGCCGGTCGACGTCGCCGACGCCGAACTCAAGCGGCTCAACGCCGCCGGATTCCGCGGCGCGCGCTTCCATTACATGCATCACCTCGCCAAGGCCGCGCCGATCGACGCGGTGATCGCGTTCGGCGAGCGGCTTGCCGCGATCGGCTGGCATTTGCAGCTGCACATGGAAGCCGACCTGATCGGCGAACTGACGCCGGCGATAAAGCGTTCCGCCGTGCCGGTGATAATCGATCACATGGGCCGCATCGATGCCTCGCGCGGGCTCGAGCAGCCGGCCTTCAAGGATCTGCTCAAATTGATGGACGACAAAAACGTCTGGGTGAAAGTCAGCGGCTGCGACCGCGCCTCAAGGCTGGGTCCGCCCTATGCCGACGCCGTGCCGTTCGCGCGCAAACTGGTGGCCGAATTCGGCGACCGCTGCGTCTGGGGCACCGACTGGCCGCATCCCAATCACACGCATATACCCGACGACGGCATGCTGGTGGATCTCCTGGCCGAGATCGCGCCGCAGCCATCGCAATTGCAGGCGCTGATGGTCGACAATCCGCAGCGCTTCTATGGATTTGCCGCGAGAGGAGCCAAATTATGAGCGGACGTCTGCAAGACCGCGTCGCCATCGTCACCGGCGCAGGCTCGGTCGGGCCCGGCTGGGGCAATGGCCGCGCCACCTGCGTGCGCTTTGCCGAGGAAGGCGCCAAGATTTTCGCGGTCGACCGCAATCTCGACAGCGTCGCCGAGACCGTCGAACGCGTCAAAGCCGTCGGCGGCGACATCGAGGTGATGGCCTGCAACGTCACCGACAGCGCCTCGGTCGCCCATATGGTCGCGGCCTGCGTCAAGCGGTTCGGCCGCATCGACGTGCTGGTCAATAATGTCGGCGGCTCGGCCCATGGCGGGCCGGTGGAAATGACCGAAGAGGTCTGGGATGCGCAGATCGATTCCAACCTCAAGAGCGTGTTCCTGACTTGCAAGCACGTGCTGCCGGTGATGGAGCAGCAAGGCGGCGGCGCCATCGTCAATCTCGGCTCGACCTCAGGCATCCGCTTCACCGGCGCGTTCCAGGTCGGCTATGCCGCGTCCAAGGCCGGCGTGATCCAGTTGTCGCGCGCCATCGCCGTGCAATATGCGCCCAAGGGCATCCGCGTGAACACGGTCATTCCGGGCCAGTTGCACACGCCGATGGTGGAAGCACGGCTCGCCAAGCAGCGCGCCGGCGGCGATGTCGCGGCGCTGCTCAAAGAGCGCGTGGCGCGGATTCCGATGGGCTTCATGGGCGACGGCCGCGACACGGCGAACGCGGCGCTGTTTCTCGCCTCGGACGAAGCGCGCTTCGTCACCGGCACGGAGATCATCGTCGACGGCGGCATGAGCGTGCGGTGCGATTAAGGCGCGGGCTCATGCGTTCTGTCTTTCTCGTACTTGCATTATTGGTTGCCGGCATATCTTCCGCTTTTGCCGCACCACAGCCATTCCACGCCGGCATTGTTCGGATCACGGTGCAGGACACCGTCCCTTTCACCACATTGATTGCGTATCCAACAGACGCCGCTGAAGCTCCTTTTCAGGCCGGGCCTTTCACAATCACCGGCAGCCGCGACGCAGCGATTGCGTCCGCAGGACCTTTTCCGGTCGTCCTGTTCTCGCACGGCAATGGACGCAACGGTGGCACCTCGCTCATTCATCGCGACCTCATCACGTTTTTGGCGCGCGAGGGCTTCATCGTTGTCGCGCCATTTCACCCCGGCACCCGTCGACCTTTGGAGGATCGACCGAGACAGCTTCACAAGGCGCTCGACGCGGTCTTGGCCGACCGACGCTTCTCGACACATGCCGATCCCGCGCGGCTTGGCGCGATGGGGTTTTCTTTTGGCGGGGCCGTGGCACTTGTCCTCGCCGGCGCGGTGCCGAGCTTCGCGCACTTGTCGGACTATTGCCGAGGTCGCGCAGACGATCCAAGAGCCTGCGATGGCGCGCCGACGGACGGCGCGGCCGCCGATGCACTCCGCCAGAAGTCCGTGGATGCGCTTTCCTTGAAGGCGCTCGTTCTCATGGAGCCGTTCGGCGCATTGTTCGATCAGAACGGTTTGAAATCGGTCGAGATGCCGACGCTGCTCTATCGCGCGCAAAGCAGCGACCTTAAAGCTGACGCCAACATTTTCGCTCTCGCGACGGCGTTGCCGCGTCCGCCACGGCAGGAAACGACGCCGGGCGGCCATTTCATATTTGTCGATCCGTGCCCCGCTGCGCTTGCGACGGAAGCACCGGAGATCTGCAAGGATGCTCCCGGCGTTGACCGCGCAGCCATCCACCGGCGGATCGAAACGGAAATCGCCGACTTCCTGCGCCGGAACCTATAGGCGTTCGTCACTGCTACCGCTTATCGCTGACCGCGCCGCGCTCGATGAAATAGGCGCGCGCCAACAGATCGAGCACGTGGATCTCGTTCGATTCGGCGATCAGCACCGACACGCCTTCGGTCTTGAGATTGGCCAGCACCTCGCCGAGCCTGCGCGCCAGCGCCGGCGCCAGGCCCTCGAACGGCTCGTCGAGCAGCAGAATGCGCGTGCCGGCCATCAGCGCGCGCGCCAGCGCCACCATTTTCTGCTGGCCGCCGGACAATTCGAGCGCGCGGCGCGACTTGAAGCGCTCGATCTCCGGCATGATGGAGAAAATCCATTGCAGCCGCTGTCTCGACGCCGTCGACCTGCGTCGACCAGGTCGGCAGCAGGATGTTTTCTTCGACGGTGAATTCGGGCACCAGCCGGCGGTCTTCCGGCATGTAGCCGACGCCGTGGCCGACGCGGCGGTGCGGCGGCAGCGCCAGCAGATCGACATGGCCGAGCTCGGCCTTGCCGGTCGCCTGGATCGCGCCCATCAGCGCGCGCAGCAGCGTGGTCTTGCCGGCGCCGTTGCGGCCGATCAGGCCGCACATCTCGCCCTCGTTGACGGCGAGCGAGGCGTCGCGAATGATCGGGATCGGCCCGATCGAGACGTTGAGGTTTTCGACCTTAAGCATGGCCGGGCCTCGCGGTCTTCAGCCGCACGCCGCTGATCAGTTCCTGCACGCGCGGGTTATCCAGCGTCTCGTGCGGCGGTGCCGTCGGCGATCACGGTGCCGTCGTAGAACGCCAGCACCCGGTCGGCGAACTGCGCCACGATCTCCATGTCGTGCTCGACGAACAGCACGGTGATCTGCCGCGTCTTGAGCGCCGCCATCACCACGTTCATCAGATCGAACTTCTCTTCGATCGAAATGCCGCTGGTCGGCTCGTCGAGCAGCAGCAGGCGCGGCCATCCGACCACCGCCATGCCGATATCCAAAAGCTTGCGCACGCCCTGCGGCAAGCGTATTGGCCGGCACGTCGCGATAGCGGCCGATCTGGAACAGTTCGACCGTCGCTTCCGCTTCGGCCGTGGCGGCGGCCGATTTCACCGGCGTCGTGATGTTGCCCAAGACGCCGCCGGAGCGCCGGGCAATGGCCGCGGCGATGCACATGTTTTCGAACACGGTCAGCGTCGGGAAAATCTGCGCCACCTGGAACGAGCGGGAAATGCCGAGCCGCGTGATCTCGCGCGACGGCTTGCCGGTGATCTCCTTGCCCTCGAACCAGATGCTGCCCTTGGTCGGCGTCAGATGGCCGGTGATCATGTTGATGAAGGTGGTCTTGCCGGCGCCGTTGGCGCCGATCACGCCGACGGTCTGTTGCGCCGGCACGCTGACGGTGATGTCGTGCGCGGCGACCAGTGTGCCGAAGGTCTTTTCCAGATCGCGGACGGCGAGGATGGGGCTGACGCTGTCGCTCATGGCGTTTCGGTCATGGCTTCGCCTCCCCGCGCCGGCGCAGCCGGCCGACCAGCGAACCGAGCCCGTCCGGCAGGAACAGGATGGTGAGCAGCAGCACCGAGCCGAGCGTCATCTGCCAGAATTGCGGCATGACGTCGAAGGCGAAGGAGCGCACCGCTTCGAACACCAGCGAGCCGACAAAGGCGGCCGCGACGTAGCCGGAGCCCGCCAGGATGGTCACGAACACGAAGCCGCCCGAGGTCGTCCAATAGGACATGTTGGGATCGACATGGCCGATCGACATCGCCGCCAGCGCGCCGCCGAGGCCGCCGAGAATGCCGGCGATCACCACCTTGGTGTGGATGATGCTGTTGACCGAGACGCCGAGAAATTCGACGCGAATTTCGTTGTCGCGAATCGGTGCGGCCAGCGAGCCGGCCACCGAGCGGAAATAGCCGGCGATGCATAATGCGGCGATGGCGTCGACGCCGAGCGTCAGCCAGTACAGCGACAGCCCGAGCGCCTCGCGGTGCGGCGCATAGCCCAAGGAAAGTCGGGGTCGCCACGCTGAAGCCGTCGGTCGAACCCAGCGACTCGGTTTTCACCAGCACGCCGTACAGGATCATCGACAACGCCAGGCTGAGCATGGCGAAAAAGATTTCGCGATAGCGCGCCAGCAGGAAGCCGATCCAGAACGCCACCATGCCGGCGCCGAGACCGCCGATGAGCACCAGCGCGAACGCGTCGGTGAAACCGGTCCAGCGCGCGGTCAGCGCCACCGTATAGGCGCCGATGCAGTAGTAGAGCGCCTGGCCGAACGAGACCAGGCCGACGCGCCACAGCACCACCAGGCCGAGCACGACCAGCGCGTTGGCGAACGCAATGGTGGTGAGCGAGACCACCCAATCCGGCAGCAGCGGGCCCGCCGCCGCCGCGGCGATGAACATGAGGCCGCCGGCCCATTGCGCAGCGCGCGGTCATGTCAGATCTTTCTCGGCTGGGCGCGCACGAACAGTCCGTAGGGCCGCACCACCAGCACCAGCGCCATCACGCCGTAGATCACGAACAGTTCGATCTGCGGCACCAGATGCACGGCGGCGGCGCGGCAGATGCCGACGATCAGCGCGCCGACCAGCGCGCCCTCGATCGAGCCCATGCCGCCGATGGCGACCACCGCGAAGGCCAGCACGATCACTTCGACGCCGATGCCGAGCGTGACCGCGATCTTCGGCGCCATCACCGCGCCGCCGAGCGCGCCGAGCATGGCGCCGATGATGAAGGTCGACGGTGTAGACCAGCGTGACGTTGATGCCGAAGGCCGCCGCGGTTTCGCGGTCGAAGATCACGGTCGTCAGCAGCCGGCCGTAGCGGGTGAATTTCAGCGCCCAGTAGGCCAGCGCCGCCAGCAGCGCCGCGATCGCCACCAGCACGATGTCGTAGTTCGACAGCACCAGGCCGCCGATCTCGATATTGCCGGCCGCCACCATCGGCTGATAGGCCGGCATACGACTGCGGCCCCCAGATCAGCACGATGACGTCCTCGAGGATCAGGAAGGTCGCGTAGGTCACCAGCACGATGATCACTTCGTCCTTGCCGTAGACCAGCCGCAGCAGGCCGCGCTCGAGGATGATGCCCATCACCAGGCCGATCGCCATGGCCAAGACCAGCATGAACAGGAAGCCGACCGCCGCCGGCCAATCGGCGTTGGTATAGATGCCGACCGCGGTGGCGGCGCCATAGGCGCCGAACGCGTAGAACGAGCCGTGCGTGACGTTCAAAATCTTCATGACGCCGAAGATCAGCGTCAGGCCGATGGCGACGATGAACAGATAGGCCGCGTAGACGAGGCCGTCGGTCAAAATGGCAAAGGCAGTCAGCACGGCTGAGACCGCTCGATTATGAGGGCGGGACGGCGGGGAAGGCCGTGCCTGCCCCGCCGCAATGCTTTCGCGTCAGCGCATCCGCTGCGGCAAGCTGCATCAGCACTTGGCGCCCTTCATGCCGTCGGCGATCCACTTGTCGGCATCGATGCCGGCCGGCGGATTCACGCATTCGGCCGGGAAGCGGACGATGTCGACGATCTCCGGCTCTTTCTTCTGCTTGTTGAACTTGTAGGTGCCGTAGGCCGTCTCGGTGATGCCCTGATGGCCGTCGCCGATCGCCAGCTTGACGTGGCCGGCCGGACCGGTGAACTCGATGCCCTTGAACGCGGCCGCGATCTCGTCGGCGTTCGGCTTGGCGTCGGCCTTGGCGGCCTTCTCGTAGGCGAGCTTGAGGCCGAGCAGCGACTGCGCCATCTGATAGGACGGATAGGTCGGCGGGATGTTGTAGCGGTCGGTATAGATCTGCTGGAACCACTTGTTGAACTCGTTGTCGGCGCGCCAGCGGGCCGTTGGCGCCGCGGCCGCCGATGATGGTGCCGTCGGGCAGCTTGTCGCGCAGCCGCCAGATCGCCGCTTCGCCGGTGGTCATGATGATGGTCATGCGCTTGTCGAGACCGCGCGCCTGTTCCTGATAGATGAAGCCTTCGAGATCGCCGTCGAAGAAGCTGGTGTGCAGCGCCTGCGACTTCGACGTCAGCAGCGTCGAGACTTCGGCGCCGTATTCGCCGGCGAACAGTTTCGGAAACAGAATCTTGTCGGCGGTCACCTTGGGCGCCAGCACCTTCATGGCGCCGACGAAATCGCGCCAGGAATCCTGGCCCCAGGCGTAGTTCTGGTTGATGCCGGAATAGCTGGTGATGTTCTTCTTCTTCGCCAGCAGATAGCGCGCGGCCGCGACGTTATCCATGGTGGCGTGCGGGCTGACGCGGAACACGTAATTGCGCGGCTTCTCCTCGAAGATGCGCGGCGTGCCGCAGTCGTAGAACACGGTGAGCGCCTTGAGTTCCTCGGCCACCGGCGTCACCGCCAGGCAGCTGCCCGACGACACATAGCCGACCACGGCGTCGACGTTGTCGCGCTGCACGAGGTTGCGATATTCGGTCACGACTTGGCGGCGGAGCCGGCCTCGTCGACATATTTGGCTTCGATCTTGGCGCCGCCGAAGCCGACCGTGTTGAACGGCGCCGGCGCCTTGCCGGCGTTGAGCGCCTCGATCACGATCTCGGCGCCGTTGCGGCCCGGGATGCCGAACGGCGAGGCCGCCGGGCCGGTGAGAAACGATACGATGCCGAGTTTGACCGGCGCCGGCGCGGCCGGAGTTTGCGCAAAGGCCTGGAATTGAGCCGGCACAATTGCCGCGGCGGCCGCCAGACCGGCCAGCGTCCAACGAGTCACAGTTCTCCCACGAGACATTGCCACTTCCTCCCCTGATGCGCCCGTTACGGGCTTGTATGTTGCGCCAAGCAAACGCGATCCCGGCGCAAGTTTCAATCGCTATTTCCATATGGATGGATGCGCGTTCACATGGTCGTATTACGGTCTCGCGGCCGGCGGCCGCCCTCGAACCGCCGCGCCTGCCGGTGCTAGCCTGCATAAGGCGCATCGCGTGCGCCGATTGAATGGGAATTGCCGATGGCCGTCAGCTCCATGCGTCGAGACGACACAGCCGCAGCCGGCAGCGGACTAGCGGCGCGGCTGGCGATCCGCGCAGGCCGCCATCGCGGCTTCGACCTCGG
Organism: uncultured Alphaproteobacteria bacterium; assembly: GCA_963825015.1. Classification (GTDB taxonomy): domain Bacteria; phylum Pseudomonadota; class Alphaproteobacteria; order Rhizobiales; family Xanthobacteraceae; genus Pseudolabrys. The sequence goes on from CAWGRN010000011.1 coordinate 125,854, forward strand.
GCCTGGCGCCCGGATTTGTGCAGGGCAATCTCGCCATTCTGCCGAGCGCGCTCGCCGCCGATTTTCTGCGCTTCTGCCAGCTCAACCCGAAGCCCTGCCCGCTGATCGGATCGTCGGCGCCCGGCGACTGGCGCGTGCCGGAGCTAGGCGCCGACCTCGATATCCGCACCGACATCCCGCGCTACCGGGTGTGGCGCAACGGCGAGCTGATCGCCGAGCCGAACGACATCGCGCGACTTCTGGCGCGACGATCTGGTGAGCTTCGTGATCGGCTGCTCGTTTTCGTTCGAGGAGGCGCTGATGGCCGACGGCATCGAGATGCGCCACATCGCGCTCAACCGCACGGTGCCGATGTATCGCACTTCGGTGGCGACCGCCGCGGCCGGCCCGTTCCACGGACCGATGGTGGTGTCGATGCGGCCGATGACGCCGGCCCACGCGATCCGCGCCGTACAGATCACCACGCGGTTTCCGGCGGTGCACGGCGCGCCGGTGCATCTCGGCAGACCGGACCTGATCGGCATTAAGGATATCGCCAAGCCCGACTACGGCGACGCGGTGCCGATCGGCGACGACGAAATCCCGGTGTTCTGGGCCTGCGGGGTGACGCCGCAATCGGTGATCGCGACGGTGAAGCCGGAATTCTGCATCACGCATTATCCCGGCAGCATGCTGGTGACCGACCGCAAGAATACCGAATTTGCGATTATGTGATCAGTAGCGGCGATAATAGCCGTGGCCCCAATAATAAGGCCGCGGATAAACATAGACCGGCTCGCGTTCATAGACGACCACGGGCGGCGGCGGCGCCTGCGGAGCAATCACGTTGCCGCTGGCGGTCATGCACTGCGCATAGACCGTGTCATAGCGCGACTGCAGTGAGCCGCCGGCCTCATTGGCTTTGCCCGCTCCCACCACACTGCCGGCAACAAGACCGGTACCCGCGCCAATGGCGGCGCCGGTTCCCATGTTTCCCGACATCGAGCCAATCGCGGCGCCGGCCAGAGCCCCGAGACCGGTGCCGACGGCGGCGCTGGTGACGGCGGCATCATTTGCGGCCTGACCGGGCGACTGGTTGCCGATCGCCCGCTGCGCCGACAGCTGGCAAGCCTCATCTTCTCTTTGGAAGGCGGCGTAGGGTTTACCCTTGCCGGGCATGACCGCAAGCGTCGGCGCCGCCGGACCGGTCGAGGCGCATGCGCCCAAGGCCAGACAAAACGCGCCCAGCGAAACGACAGACAGAGCTTTTTGAATCATTTTATTCCCCTCACGGCCGACATGCACCTATCGGAACGCTTTAGGCGAAATAGTGGCAACGTTGGGATAACGAGGGATTAACGGGCCTGCTAGGCCGCGTCCCGCGCCGCGTTCTTGTCGAGCAGGCCGGCCTCGATCAGCGCCTGGCGGATGCGGGCGATCTCGGCGCGTTCGAGCTTGACCAGCGGCGGGCGCACCACGGCGCGCGGCAATTTGCCGAGCAGCACCAGCGCTTCCTTCATGCGGTTGTGCATGTCGACGAAGGGATCGGCATAGAACACGCGCGCGATCGGCGCGATACGCTCGTGCAATTGCTTGGCCTGGCCAGATCGTTGCTCTGCACGGCGCGGAACAGTTGCGCCTGCAGGTCGGCGATCACGCTGCCGGAGCCGGACAACAGCCCGTTGCAGCCGAGCACCAGTGAGGAAAACAGCCACGAACTATGGGTGGTCAGCACGTTCACCGGCCGCGGCAGGTTTTGCAGCGTCTGAACATGCCATTCGTGGTGCGGCACGTTGCCGATCCAGTCCTTGATGGCGCGGATGGTCGGCACCTGCTCGCACAACGCCAGCAGCGTGTCCTTCGGATAGCCTTGGCCCGTGGCCAGCGGATACTGGAACACGATCAGCGGCAGATCGGTGGCGTCGGCGATGCGTTTGAAATGCGCCAGCGCCATGGCCGGCGACTGGCCGAGCGTGAACGGCGCCGGCGGAAACACCAAAAGCGCCGAGGCGCCGCCCTGCGCCGCCATCTTGGCGATGCGCGCGGCTTCCATGCTGCCGTCGGCCCAGACGCCGTTGACGATCGGCAGCTTGGCGCCGATCTCGTCCTGGGTGATGTCGAGCACGCGGCGCTGCTCGTCGAAGGTGCAAGAAGCGACTTCGGTCGAATGCGCGTTGATGGTGACGGCGGACAGCCCCGCAACCGATGCGACGTCGCGCAGATGCTTGCGGAAGCTCGCCTCGTCGATCGACAGATCGTTCTCGAACGGCAGCAGCACGGCCGGAATGACGCCGTGGGGAACATAGTTCGCGTGCCGGGACATTGCTGGCCTCCTTAGCCTTCAGAACGATAATGAAATTTCGCCGCTCGACTGCCTAGACCGGCTTCTCGTCGTCGGTGACCGGCGAGGTCACCACCAGGAACACCAGATCGACCAGCCCGGTGTTGGAGATGGCGTGCGGCACGCCGGGCGGCAGGAAGATGAAGTCGTGCTTGCGCACGTGGTGATCCTTGCCGTCGACCTGCATCAGGCCCTCGCCGTCGATGACGTGGTAGACCTGCTCCTGCACCTTGTGGCTGTGCGTCTCGACGTAAGCCTTGGGCTGATACATCGAGATGCGATAGTCGATGTGATGCGAGCCCGCGGTGTCGGGCATCACCAAAGGCTTCGACAGCGCGCCGCCGAAGTGGTTGGGAAATTCCAGCCACGGCACTTCGGCGATGTTCTTGATGAATGCCTTGCGTTCGGTCATCGTTTTACATTCTTTTTTCTTTGCGCATGATCTTGTCCGAAAACCGGTTCCCACTTTTCGGGATCATGCGCTACTTCGCCGGCACGGCGTCGGGCATGAAGCGCTGGCCGAAGGCCGGCTCCTTGTGCGGCGTCGGCGGCAACTGCCAGGTGCCGGTCGCCGGCGGCCGCACTTCGGCGTCGACATGCACGTCGATGACGAACGGCTTGTTGGCCTTGATGGCGTGTTCGAGCGCGCCCTTGAAGTCTTCCGACTTGGTGACGGTGATGGCCTCGACGCCGGCGGCGCGCGCCCAGGCGGCGAAGTCCGGATTGTACGGCTTGGCGTTGGGGCCTTCGTGGAACATGGTGCCGAGTTCGCGGCCGCCGAACATGCCGAGTTGAATGTCGCGGATCGAGACCCAGCCGAAATTATTCCAGATCACCCAGACCACGGCGATGTTGTATTCGACCGCGGTGCACAGCACGTGCGGCACCATGGTGAAGCAGCCGTCGCCGGCGATCGCCACCACGGTGCGGTCGGGCGCCGCGAGCTTGGCGCCGAGGGCGCCGGCGGCGCCGAAGCCCATGCCGGAGAAGCCCCAGGAGTTGAGCATGTTCTGCGGGCTACGCGCCTTCCAGAACTGCATGTACCAATTGTGATTGACGCCGACGTCGCAGCACAAAATGGCGTCGTGCGGCATCACCGCCTGACAGTCGGCCACGATCCGTTCCGGCCGGATCGGCGAGGAATGCAGATCGAAATTCGGCCTGGTGAATTCGTCCCATTGCTGCTGCCAGCCTTTGATGGCGGCGTGAAAGGCTTTCAGGTTGTTGTCGCCGCGCTTATGGCCGCGTTTGTCCAACTCGGTCAGCAGTTGGCGGATGAAGGTGCGGGCGTCGGCAAGAATGCCGATGTCCGGCGGATAGTTGCGGCCGAGTTCGGCCGGGTCGACGTCGACGTGAATGAGTTTGCTCTGCGGGAAATTCCACGAATAGCCCGGGATCCATGACGACGCCGAGCGGTCGTCGAAGCGCGCGCCGATCGCGATCACCACGTCGGCGCGGCGGCCGGCTTCGTTGGCCGGATAGGCGCCGTTGCGGCCGATGAAGCCGAGCGACAGCGGATCGTTCATGTCGAGCGTGCCCATGCCGTTGGGCGACGAGATCACCGGGATCTGCAGGCGATGCACGAGCTCGGTCAGTTCCTTGGAGGCTTCCGACAGCGTCACGCCGTGGCCGACGAAAATCACCGGCTGCTTGGCCTTCACGATCAGATCGATGCAGGCTGAAATTTCTTCCGGCGAGGCGCCGCTGCGCTGGGTGCCGAACGGCGGCGCCGGCTTGGGCACCTCGACGTCGTCTTCTTCCTGGTAGACGTTGAACGGCACGTCGACATTCACCGGCCCGGGACGGCCCGACAGCATGGTCTTGGCCGCCTGGCGCAGCGCCAGCGGCAGCATGTCGACGCGGGTCGGCTGCCAGCTGCGCTTGACCACCGGCCGGATGATGTTGGGGAAGTCGGCCTGGTAGTGCGTGTTGACCTCCTGGAACGGGCTGCGGTTGAACTGCGAGGTCGGCACGTTCGAGGTGATGGCGAGGATGGCCGAGGAATCGGTGATGGCGCAGGCCAGCGGCATCACGATGTTGCAGGAGCCCGGCCCGCACGAGGTCAAGGTCGCCACCGCCTCATGACGCACGCGGAAGTAGGCATCCGCCATGTGGCCGGCGACCTGCTCGTGACGCGGCGACACCATCTTGATGCGGTCGCGCGCCGCATAGAGCGAATCCAGCATGCCGACATTGCCGTGGCCGCAGATCCCGAACACGTAGGGAATCTTGCTATCGACCAGGAATTCGGTGATGACGTCGGCACCCTTCATACGCGGCATAATGTCTACCTGTCGTGCTTTCTGCGTTGCTTTCGTGTGTGTTAGGAGACCGGCACACCGCTTAAAATTCGATTTTTTGCGGTTGCGGTAATGCGCGAGAGACTTTAACCATATCGGTGCCTATACGACAATATCGCAGACTGCGCCCCTGTCGGCCACGCGGGCGCGTGCCGGGCCGGCCGGGTAATCCCGTCAATCATCCGTTCGAGATCAGCGTAGCGTATCCATGAAAGCAGCGCCGTTTGAGTATTTCCGTCCCGCCGACATCGACGAAGCCTGTGCGATGCTGGCCGGCGACGACAGCGCGCGCGTGATCGCCGGCGGTCAGACGCTGGTGCCGATGATGGCGATGCGGCTGGCGCGGCCGACCAAGCTGATCGACATCAACCGGATCGCGGGACTCTCTTATATACGCGCCGACGGCGATGCGATCGCGATCGGCGCCACCACGAGGCAATGCGTCATCGAGCGCGACCCGCTGATCGCGGCCAAAGTTCCGCTGCTGGCCGGCGCGATTCCCCATATCGGCCATGCCGCCACCCGCGCGCGCGGCACCATCGGCGGCTCGCTGGCCAATGCCGATCCGGCGGCGGAATGCGCGCTGATCGCGGTCACGCTCGATGCGGTGTTGAGCTACCGCGCCGATGGCAAGACCAGCGATATCGCGGCGCGCGACTTCTTCGTCGCGGCGATGGTGACGAATTTGCCGGCCGGCGCGGTGCTGACCGGCGTGCGCTTCCCGGTTTGGCAGGGCGAAAAGATCGGCATCGGCTTTCACGAGGTCAGCGCGCGGCGCCAGCGATTTCGCCTTTGTGTCGGCGGCGGCGCAGGTCGCGCTGGGCGACGACGGCAAAGTGCAAACGCATTGTCATCGGCATCGGCGCGGTGACGGATTTCCCGGTGCGGCTTAGCGCCGCCGAAGCGCAATTGACCGGCACGACGCTCGAACCCGCCGCGGTCAAGGACGCGGTGACGCAGGCGCTGGCCGGGATCGACGCGCATGGACGATCTGCACGCGACGGCTGCCTACCGCGCCCGCGTCGCGGTCAAGCTCGCGACGCGCGCGGTGGCCGATGCGCGGGCAAATGCGCTCGGAGGACATACCCATGCGCATTGAACTCGACATCAACGGTACGCGTTCGCGAACTCGAGGTCGAGCCGCGCACCACCCTGCTCGATTGCCTGCGCGATCAGTTGGCGCTGACCGGGGCGCATGCCGGCTGCGAGCATGGCGTCTGCGGCGCCTGCACCGTGCTGTTCGACGGCGTCGCGGTGCGCTCGTGCCTGATGTTTGCGGTGCAGGCGCAAGGCTCCGCCATCACCACCATCGAAGGCGTCACGCCCGGCCCCGGCGAAATGTCGGTGATCCAGGATGCGTTCTGCGAAACCCACGGCATGCAGTGCGGCTATTGCACGCCGGCCATGGTGCTGGTGGCGCATGCGCTGCTCGCCGACAATCCCGAGCCGACGCGCGAACAGATCGTCGACGCCATCTCCGGCAATATCTGCCGCTGCACCGGCTACGCCCAGATCGTCGAAGCCATCGCGCTCGCCGCCGAGCGCATGCGCGGCGCCAACCGGCCGGTGGATTTGAAATGAGCGAAGCGCCTCACCATTTCCGTTACGTCGCGACCGATCGCCGCGTCCGCGAGGACCGCCGCTTCGTCGCCGGCAAGGGCAATTACGTCGCCGATATCGTGCTGCCCAATATGAAGCACGTCGCGCTGGTGACCTGCCCGCACGCCGCCGCGCGCATCGTCAGCATCGACAAGAGCCGCGCGCTGAAAATGCCGGGCGTGCATTATGTGCTCGACGGCGCCGAGCTCGCCGCGGCGACCCTGCCGCTGATGACCGGGCTCGATACGCCGAACGTGCCGCGCCGGCCTTTGGCCTACGAAATCGCGCGCTATTCGGGCGAATGGGTGGCCGCGGTGGTCGCCGACACGCGGGCTTTGGCCGAGGACGCGGCCGAAGAGATCGATATCGAATACGAGGCCCTGCCCTTCATTCTCGACGCCGAACAGGCGCTGGAGCCCGGCAGCGTGCTGGTGCACGAGGCGCATGGCTCCAACGTGCTGCTTGGACAAGACTTTCGTGTGGGGCGAGGTCGACAAGGATTTCGCCGCGTCCCCACGCAAACTATCGCTGCGGGTGAAATGGGGCCGCTCGTCGACGGTGCCGATCGAGACCTTCGGCGTGGTGGCGAGCTGGGATCCCTGGCGCGACATGCTCGACGTCTATGCCTCGATCCAGATGCCGCGTTATGCCGACCAGATCGGCATCGCGCTGAAGATCCCGGTGACCTCGGTGCGCGTGCATTACGACGTCGACGTCGGCGGCAGCTACGGCGTCAAGCGCGGCATCAAGCACACGGTGCTCGCCGGCTATCTGTCGCGCCGGCTCGGTTTTCCGGTGCGGCTGATCGAGGACCGGCTCGAGAACATGCGCGGCGGCGATGCGCATGGGCCCGGAGCGGCTGTTCGACGTCGAGGTCGCCTTCGACGATGCCGGCATCATCAAGTCGATGAAGATGCGCGCGCTGGAGAATGTCGGCGCCTATGCCGGACGTTCGCCGTTCCAGCTCGGCAAGCCGATCGGCGCCATCGTCGGACCGTACAAGATCAATAGCGTGCAATACCGCGCGGTCGCCGTGGTCACCAACAAGACCACGCAGGAAGCGGTGCGCGGCTTCGGCCAGGCGCCGACCAATCTGGCGCTCGAGCGCGTGATGGACGAAGTCGCCAACGTGCTCGGCCTCGACCCGATCGAAATCCGCCGGCGCAATCTGATCAAGCACGACGAATTCCCGTATCTCATTCCGAGCGGCACCACCTACGACAGCGGCAATTATGAAACCGTCATCGGCAAGGTGCTGGCCGGCGGCGCTTACGAGGCGCTCAAGGCCGAGCGCGATGCTTTGCGCGCCCAAGGCCAGCTCGCCGGCATCGGCGTCTCGGCCTGTCTGGAGCCGTCCGGCGGCAACGCCACCTTCGAGGCGCTGCTCAATCCGGCCATCACCACCTCGACCTTCATGGATTCCTGCCGCATCAGCGTCGACGGCATGGGCTCGATCACCGCCACCATGCACACCACCTCCTCCGGCCAGGGCCACGAGACGCTGGTCGGCACCGTGATCGGCGAAGTGTTGCAGGTCGATCCCGAACTGATCCGCGTGACGCGGGCGGATTCGCTCAATTCGCTGCCGAGCGGCACGCCGGTCGGCAGCCGCATGGCGATCATGCTCGGCGGCGCCGCGTTCCACGCCGCCAACAAGCTCAAAGCCAAATTGACGGCGATCGCCGCGCACGATCTCGGCATTCCGCTCGAGCGCGCGGTCTACGACCAGGGTCATGTGCACGACCGCAATGCGCCGGCGCACAAGCGTTCCTGGGCCGACCTGGTGCAGATCGCGTTCCGCAATTATCACCGCATGCCGGCGGATATGCCGCCGGGGCTGTCGGTCGAGCACGTCTATCAGGTGCCGACCGGCGGCACGCTGCCGACGGCGGACGGACGCGTGCAGATGTATCCGTGCTTCTCGTTCGAATTCCATCTGCTGCTGGTCAGCATCGACCCCGATATCGGCCGGCCGCGGATCGTGCGCTACCGGCTCGGCCACGACTGCGGCACGCAGATCAATCCGAAGATCGTGCGCGGCATGACCATGGGCGGCATCGCCCACGGCATCGGCGCGGCGCTGTACGAAGAGTTCGCCTATAACGACGACGGCCAGTTGATCGCGCAGAGCTTCATGGATTATCTGCTGCCGTCATCGCATGAGGTGCCGTCGGTCGAGATGTTCGATCACGAGACGCCGTCGCCTCACACCGTGCTCGGCCAGAAGGGTTCCGGCGAGAGCGGCTATCTCGGGGCGCCGGCGGCGATCGCCAATGCCATCAACGACGCGCTGCGTCCGCTCGGCATTTCGACCAACATCCTGCCGATCAAAGTTTCCAAGCTCGGCGATATGATCGCCGAGGCACAAGAAGCAAGGAACGCTAAATGATCGTCGATGCGCATGCGCACCTGGTGCCGCCCGATCTGCTGACCGCGATCCGCAAGGACGCCGCGAAGTTTCCGAACGTGCGCCAGATCGAGGACGGCGGCAGCCTGGCGGTGGCCTTTTCCGGCGGCAAGCCGACCCGGCCGGTGTCGAAGCCGCTGTCGGATATTCCCGGCGCGCCTCGCCTGGATGGCCAAGAACGGCATCGACAAGCAGGTGGTCGGCGGCTGGGTCGATCTGTTCGGCTATGAACTGCCGGGACCTGAGGCCGAGGCCTGGGCCACGCTGACCAATGACGGCACTGATGGCGGCGGCGAAAGCCGAGCCGCGCTTCGTGCCGCTGGCGACCGTGCCGCTCGGCGACGGCGCGCGGGCGGCGAGCGTGCTGAAGGCGGCGCGCAAATCAGGCTTCGCCGGCGCCATGATCGGCACGCTGCCGCGCGGCGTCGGCTCGGCGCTCGATGCCGCCGATCTCGATCCGTTCTGGCAGGCCGCCGACGACACGGCTGCCTTCATCCATATTCATCCGAGCTTCGATGCCGGCGACGTTCGCGTCAACGATTTCGGCCTGGCCAATGGGCTCGGCCGCATCACCGACGCGGTGATCGCGGTGGCGCGGCTGATCTCGGCCGGCCACGTCGCGAAATACAAGAACGCGAAAATCTTCGCGCCGATGGGCGCCGCCGCGCTCCCCTTCGTGCTGGGCCGGCTCAAGCGCAATCACGCCATCACGCCCGGCATCGGCGATCCGGTCGCGGGGCTGGCGTCGATCTATACCGACACCATCCTGCACGACGTGCGGGTGCTGAAATTCGTCATCGAGATGATCGGCACCGAACGGCTGATGATGGGCTCCGACATGCCGTTCCCGATCGGCGATCTGGAGCCGTTGAAAATCGTTACTGACGCGGGGTTAAGCAGCGCGCAGACTGCATCGATCAATGGCGGGCTGGCGGCGCGGCTGTTCAATATTCAATGACAAGAACGCACTGACAAGAACGTGAGCTGAACACGAAATCTAAAAGGGAGGATTCCAATGACGCGACTTTCCGCTCTGATGCGATCGAGCCTTTGCGCCGCAGCGGCGCTCACGCTCGCGACTTTCACCGCGCCGGCACCCGCCGCGGCACAGGCTCCGGCGAAAATCACCATCGTGGTGTTCGGCTTCCCCTCGCTCGGCGCCTTCATGCCGCCGGTGATCAAGGCCAAGAAGTTCGACGCGGCCAACGGTCTCGACATCACCTTCGAGGAACGGCCGCCGGATGCCTATACGACGCAGTTCAATTCCGGCGAGTTCAAGGTCGGCGGCAGCGCCGCGGTGCTGACCGTGGGCCTCGCCGACGCGCGCGGCGTCAAGGTGCAGTACCTGTTCAATCTGTTCGACTTCTGGGGCACCATCATCACCTCGCGCAACGCCATCAAGACCGTCAAAGATCTTGAAGGCAAGGAACTCGCGGCCGCGGCTTCGACCACGAATTTCGTGATGTCGGAGTTCTTCGCCAAGCAGCAGGGCGTCGACGTGTCGAAGGTGAAGGTCGTCAACACCGCGCCCCCCGGCCTGGTCGGCTATGCGCTCGCCGACCGCGCCGACGCGGTGCAGCTCTGGGAGCCGGCCTATACCTTGCTCAAGGCCAAGAAGCCGGACGTGCGCATTCTCGACACCGGCATGGCGACGACCTGGCAGACGTTCGCCGGCGGCGGACCGCATTCCGTATCTCGGCGTCGCCGCGCATACCGACTGGATCGAGGCCAATCAGGCTTTGATCCCGAAGCTGTACGCGACCTACAAGGCGGCCGGCGAATATATCCAGAAACATCCGGAAGAATCCGCCGCGCTGATCGCGCCGAAATCATCGCCGCCCGACCAGGCCGCGCTGGTGTCGCTGATCAAGGCCAACGACCGGCTCGGCATGAGCATTGTCGGCGCCAACGATGTGCGCAAGCAGATCGAGGCGGTCTACAAGGCCGGCATCGACGTCGGCTATCTTAAAACCCAGCCGTCCGGCACCACCGTCTACAGCAAGACGCTGAAATGATGAACGCCCGCGTCACGCGGGTTCTGCAAGCCTCCGCCGGCATGTTGGTGCTGGCGGCGGCTTGGCAGATTCTGTCGATGGTGCTGCCGCCGTTTCTGTTTCCGCCGGTGCCGGAGATCATCAGCCGCACCATCGAAATCCTGATCACTGGCTCGCTGCTGGTCGATGTACTGCTGACCGCGGCCCGCATCTTCGGCGGGCTGTTCGGCGCGTTCATTCTCGGCTGCCTGCTGGCGCTGGTGATCGCCCGCTCGAAAGCGGCGGAAAACTTCCTCAGCCCGGTGCTGACGTTCTTCCAGGGCATCCCGGCTCTGTCCTGGGTGGTGTTCGCGATCATCTGGTTCCACGGCACCGAATTCCGCGTGCTGTTCATCATGGTGATGACGACGCTGCCGGCCTTTACGTTTCAAATCCTCGACGCCATCCGCTCGATGTCGAAGGACCTGTTCGAAATGACCATGTCGTTCCGGCCGAGCCGCTGGACCATGTTCCGCTTCCTGATCGTGCCGACCATCGTGCCCGGCATCCTGACCGCCTGGAAGGTGAACCTCGGCAATGCCGCCCGCGTCGTGGTGGTGGCGGAACTGGTCGGCGCCACCGGCGGCGTCGGCTATCAGCTTTTGCGCCAACAGCAATTGTTCGACATGGCCGGCGCCATGGCCTGGACGCTGCAACTGGTGCTGTTCGTGCTGATCGTGCAGCAGACCATCAACATGATCGAAGCCTGGGCCTTGCGCTATCGCGCGGTGTCCGAGCGGATGATGTAGCCAATGGCAAGCTCTGAACCGATCATTCGTTTCAACGACGTGACCAAGACGTTCCGCCGTCCCGACGGGCGCGGCGATTTCGTCGCGGTCGACAAGCTCTCATTCGAGATCGCCAAAGGCGAGATCGTCGCGGTGCTGGGCAAGACCGGCTGCGGCAAGTCGACGATGTTCAATATCGTCGCCGGGCTGATCGAGCCGAGCGCCGGAGAAGCCCGCGTCGTCGGCCACGATCCGTTCCGCGAATTCGATTTTTTCCGCGGCAAGATCGGCATCGTGTTTCAGAACGACCGGCTGATGCCGTGGCGCACCGCGCTCGACAACGTGCTGCTCGGCCTGCAAGTGCTCAACACCGATCCCAAGCAGGCGATCGACACGGCGCGCGGCTGGCTGGCGCGGCTCGGCCTGTCCGGCCACGAGAACGACTATCCGCACGCGCTGTCCGGCGGCATGCGCCAGCGCGTGTCGATCGCGCGCGCCTTCGCGGTCAATCCGGAAATTCTATTGTGCGACGAACCGTTCTCGGCGCTCGACGAGATGACCGCGCGGGATCTGCGCGCCGAGTTCGTGCGGCTGGTGCGGCAGAACAACAAGACCGCCGTGTTCATCACCCATCAGATCAACGAGGCGATGGAGATCGGCGACCGCGTGCTGGTGTTCCACCGTCCGGCGCGCATCGCCTATGAGGCGCGGCTTGACGCTTCGACCTCCGACGCCGAGCGCCGGACGATCCAAGACGACATCATGCGGGTGCTGTCGGTCGATCCGGCGGCGGCCGAAGCAAGCGCGTAGAAAGTTCAGCCTCAATAGCGCGGGTCGTACATTTGCGACTGCATGAAGGCCAGCAGATCGTTGGGCCTCGGCACCGATGCCAGATTGTCCTTGTAGGCGACCTCGGCGACCGCGGCAGCGATATGGGCCGACACTTCGCGGATGCGCGGCAGCGCCGGATACAGAGCTCCCCTGCTTGATGTCCGCCTCGCTCACCAGGTTGGCCAGCGTGTTGGCGGCCGCCATGAACATCGCGTCGGTCACCAGCCGCGAGCCGCTGGCGATCACGCCTAAGCCAACGCCTGGGAAGATGTAGGAGTTGTTGCCCTGACGCGGCACGAAAGTCTGACCGTCGAGCGTCACCGGATCATAGGGACTGCCGCAGGCAAACAGCGCGCGTCCGCCCGTGCCGCGGTAGGCCTCTTCGGCCGAACATTCCGCCTGCGAGGTCGGATTGGACAAAGCGAAGATGATCGGCCGGCCGTTGATTTCCGCCATGGTCTTGAGCACTTCGGGCGTAAACGCGCCGCCGACCGCGGCGACGCCGATGATCGCGGTGGGTCTGATGGTTCGGATCGCGGTCAGGAAATCGCCGACCGGCGGATGGTCATGCGCGTAAGTGAGCTTGCTGGCGTTGAGATTTTCGCGGCCTTTGACGACCAGGCCGCGCGAATCCACCAGCCAGGTTCGCAAGCGCGCCTCTTCTTTGGTGGCGCCTTGCGCGACCATGGCCGAAACCACCAGATCGGCGATGCCGGTCGCGGCCTCGCCGGCGCCGAGAAACAGCACCTTCTGATCGGTGAGCTTGGCGCGGGTCACCCGCATGGCCGAAATCAGGCCGGCCAGCGCCACCGCCGCCGTGCCCTGAATGTCGTCGTTGAAGGTGCAGATCTTGTCGCGATATTTGTGCAGCAGATGGAACGCCGAATGGTTGGCGAAGTCCTCGAACTGGATCAGCACGCCGGGGAATGCGGCGCGGGCCGCGGTGACGAATTCATCGACGAAGGCGTCATAGGCGGCGCCGGTCAGCCGCTTCTGGCGCAGGCCGACGTAATAGGGATCGTTCAGCAGCGTTTCGTTGTTGGTGCCGACATCCAGCATCACCGGCAGGCAGAGCTTGGGATGGATTCCGGCGCAGGCGGCGTAGAGCGAAAGCTTGCCGACCGGTATGCCCATGCCGTTGGCGCCGAGGTCGCCGAGGCCCAGGATGCGCTCGCCGTCGGTCACCACGATCAGCTTTGCCGCATAGGGCCAGTTGTCCAGGAGTTCGGGGATACGGCCGCGATCGTTGGCGCTGATGAACAGCCCGCGCGGCCGCTGGAAGATGTGGCCGAAGCGTTGGCAGGCGAGCCCGACGGTCGGGGTATAGATGAGCGGCTGGATCTCATCGATGTTGTCGGCGACGATGCGGAAGAACAGCGCCTCGTTGCGGTCGTGCAGCGCATTGAGCGCCACGTATTTTTCCAGGTCGTTGGGCAGCTTGCGCAGATTGGTCATCACGCGCTCGGCCTGCGCCTCCATCGGCAGCACGTGGGCCGGCAAAAGGCCGCGCAAACCCAGTTCGTCGCGCTCTTTTTCGGTGAAACCGGTGCCTTTGTTGAGCAGCGGATCGCGCAGCAACGCCATGCCGCGAACATCGTCTACAGCATTTGAGCGAATAGCCGCACGATTAGGCGCATTCATAACGGTCCCCTCCCTCGAAAAGGCTTTTGCGAATTCGCGGCACATTCCTGCCGTTTGCGGCGATGAGGCATTGATTGAGATCAAGGGGACTGGATTTAGCCGTGGTGGCGCGTCATTATGAATCTGCTAGAGAGACGCCAACCGCGCGCCGCCGGCGCGGCCTACCCGAACAATTGGCCAATTTTGACTTCAATCAAGAAACCATCAATCAGGGCCGATATATTGATTATGACTAGCCGCGGTAGCAGCCGGCTGCGTCGGCGCGCGAAAACGCTTTTTGCGCACTTGGCTTGGATAGGAACCTCATGACCGAGCTGCACCAAAGCACGGCCGCTCTGGGCTTTAGGGCCGGTGCGCGTGTCGCACGGTCCGCGGCCTGGATGGCCGGCTGCGCGCTATCTATCGTCGTATTTACCGGCATCTGGGCATCGGCCGCGAGGGCGCAAACCGCCCCGGCCGAGCCTGCCGCCCCTAAACTCACCAATGAAATGTGCCTTGGCTGTCATGGCCAGGAGGGATTTGCGCCGGCCCATAAACCCGAGCCTGGCAGCCCCCCGCCCGTGCTTACGGACCGCTTCCTGGGCAGCGTGCACGGCAAGCGCCAGTGCGTGGAGTGCCACACCAATATCACCAAGATTCCGCACGAAAAGGTCGTGGTCAAAGTCAGTTGCGTCAATTGCCATCGCGAGCTGTTGGAAGCCGCGCAGGACGACAACAAGCCTGCCGAAATCGCCAAGCTAGGCGGCGTCGTGCAGATGATCGACCGCTATATGAAGTCGATCCATGCGCAGCCCAGCAAGGAAGATCAGTCGCGCACCAACGCCACTTGCTACAACTGCCACGAAGCCCACTACATTTATCCGAAAGGTAGTCCCAACCGTAACTGGTGGCGGCTCAACCTGCCCTATACGTGCGGCGCGTGCCACACCAAGGAACTCGAGGCCTACAAGACCTCGGTGCATGGCCAGGAGACGTTGGTCAACGGCAATCCGAAGGCGGCGATCTGTTCGGACTGCCACACCACCCACGACGTGCAGGACGTATCGCTCGACTCGACCCGGCTGCTGATCACCAAGAACTGCGGCAATTGCCATACCGAAGAGCTGAAATCCTACATGGGGACCTACCACGGGCAGGTCAACACGCTGGGCTTCGCCTATACGGCCAAGTGCTTCGACTGCCACGGCAGCCACGCCATCAAGCGCGTGAGCGATCCGACCTCGAGCGTGTTTCCGGCCAATCGCCAGCAGACCTGCCAGAAGTGCCATCTCGACGCCACCGCGGGCTTCCTGACCTTCCAGCCCCACGCCAACGACCACGACTTCGCGCGCTATCCCTTGGTTTGGCTGGCGTCCAAGTTCATGCTGGCGCTGCTTGGCGGCGTGTTCGCATTCTTCTGGACGCATTCGGCGCTTTGGTACTACCGCGAATTGCGCGATCACCAGCAGGGCAAGAACCGGCCGCATGTGCGCGCCGCGGCGCTTAGCGCCGCCAACGGCGAGAAGGTCGTATATTACCGGCGCTGGCCCGCCATCTGGCGCATCGCCCACCTCTGCTTCGCCATCTCCGTCATCATGCTGGTGCTCACCGGCATGACGCTGTTGTTCTCCGATACGGTGTGGGCGCCGATCATCAGCAAATTGTTCGGCGGCCCGCGCGTCACCGGCTTTGTGCACCGCATCTTCGCCACCGCCTTCGTCGGCATCTTCTTCTGGCACATCGCTTACGTCTTCTTCCGCATCGGGCGTAACTGGAAGACCTTCCGCTGGTTCGGCCCGGATTCGCTGATCCCGAGTTGGGCCGACCTGCGCGACGCCATCGGCATGTTCAAGTGGTTCTTCGGGCTGGCGCCGAAGCCGCAGCTCGACCGCTGGACCTATTGGGAGAAGTTCGACTACTGGGCGCCGTTCTGGGGCGTCGCCATCATCGGCGCCAGCGGCGCCATGTTGTGGTTCAAGGGACTGACCGCCACTTACCTGCCGGGCTGGGTGTTCAACATCGCCACCATCTTCCACGGCGAGGAAGCGGTGCTCGCCGCCGGCTTCCTGTTCACCGTGCACTTCTTCAACAATCACTGGCGGCCCGATAAATTCCCGCTCGATATCCTGATGTTCACCGGCAAGATGCCGCTGGAAGAATTCAAGCGCGAGCATCTGATCGAATACAATCGCCTGGTCGAAACCGGCGAGTTGTCGAAATACCTGGTCGACGCGCCATCGCAGCCGATGACGCGCGCGTCGACGATACTGGGCTTCACGCTGATGGCCTGCGGTCTGAGCCCTGCTCCTCATGGTTATAAATGGCTTCACCCACCACCTGTTCGCGGGGTGAGGCGCGTACTGAAAGCTACTAACGCTGCATTAGCCGGGGAATCTCATGAAACATTTCCTGCTCGCCATGTTCATTGTCCGTGGCGCTTATCGGCTGTTCGGACGAAAGCACGCCCAACAAGCAAAACGCAGCGGACATTCGCGCAGGCAGGATAATCGCCGACAAAGAGTGTAAGGGCTGTCACGGGCTCGACGGCAAAGGCGTCGCTGCCGGCATTCCAAATCTGGCCGGGCAGCGCGGCCGCTACATCATGGCGGCGCTGAAGGAATACAAGGACGGCAACCGCGTGCACGCCGCCTTGCGGGCGATCGCAACGGACATGAGCGAAGACGACGCGCGCGGTATCGCCGCGTTCTACGCGAGCCTGCCGCCGCTCCCGCCGGCAAAGATCAGCGTCTTTTCCGCCTACGATAGCGGCAAGGCGGTGGCAGCGACCTGCGCCGGATGCCACGGCGCGGACGGCAACAGCACGACGGCCGGCGTGCCCTCCCTCGCCGGCCAGCAGCCGCGCTATTTCGTGACGGCCACGCAGGAATTTCTGACCAATGCGCGCGAATCGGCGCCGATGGATCCGATGCTGCGCAAGCTGAGCAGGCTCGATATCGAAAGCACGGCGCTTTTCTATGCGTCGCAGACGCCGGCGCAACGCAGCGCGCCCCAGACCGGCGACGCGGCGGCGGGCGAACCGCTGACCGCCGTGTGCGGCGGATGTCACGGGCCTCACGGCGTGAGCACGGATACGGCGACGCCCAGCCTCGCCGGCCAGGACCCGCAATACCTGACCTATGCCATCAAGGCCTACCGCACCACGCGCAAGCACGCCCTGATGTCGCGCCTGGTCGCCGATCTGAGCGATGCGGATATCGCCAATATCGTCGCGTTCTATACGACGCAGAAATCGAAGGCTGCGGAAAACGGCCAGGTGCTGCTCAAGGAAATCACCGACAAGTGCAACCGGTGCCACGCCGGCGGCCTCGATAATCCGGCGCTGGCGATCCCGATCATCAACGCGCAGGACAAGGAATATCTGACGCTGGCGTTGCGCGCCTATCGCGACGGCAAGCGCGGAAATTCCATGATGCACAACATGAGCGTGCCCTACAGCGATTCGATCATCGAGGGCATTGCCTCATATTACGCGAGCCAGCCGGCGCGGTAGACACGGCGCCGACCGGCGACGGGCGATTGCAGCGGCAATCGAGGAGAATGACGATGCAACGCGGCATGAAAAGCCTCCTGATCGTAGCGGCCATCGCAGGCGCGATCGCGAGTTATTGCCCTGGCGCGTCGGCCCAGCCGACGCCGATCCGGCCGGGCGACGACATGCGCACGCTGGCGGCGACGCCGATGGACATCGCCGACGGCAAGCGCCTGGCGGGCATGGACTGCTCCAGTTGCCACGGCTCCAATGGCATCAGCGCCAGCCAGGACGTCCCCAACATCGCCGGCCAGCGGCCGGCCTATCTTTACCTGGCGCTCAAGGCCTATCAGGCCGGCGCGCGCGGCAAGACCGTCATGAACGACCCGGTCAAGTTCTTAAGCGACGATGCGCTGGTCA
Source organism: uncultured Alphaproteobacteria bacterium (assembly GCA_963825015.1). Taxonomy (GTDB): domain Bacteria; phylum Pseudomonadota; class Alphaproteobacteria; order Rhizobiales; family Xanthobacteraceae; genus Pseudolabrys. The sequence continues at coordinate 143,602 of CAWGRN010000011.1, forward strand.
AAGTCGCGGCCTATTTCGCCAGCCTCGATCCCGCGCCGCTGCCGACCGTGGCCGCAGGCCCCGCCAAGCTCGATGCGGTGCAAGCCGGCAAAGCCATCTCGGCGGCCTGCGCCGGCTGCCATGGCAATACCGGCGTCAGCCAGATCCCGGGCATCCCAAGCCTGGCCGGGCTCGACCCGAAATACCAAGTCGATGCCATGCAGGCCTACAAGAATGGCCAGCGCAAGGACGACACGATGAAGGCGATGGTGGCGGCGCTGAGCGACGCGTCGATGAATAACGTCGCGCTGTTATTTCGCGCTCCAGGAGCCGGCGCGCGCCAAGACACCGGCCGCAGGCGACCAAGCCGCCGGCAAGGCGGCCGCCGCCGCCGGTTGCGACGGATGCCACGGCGACAACGGCGTGAGCAGCAGTCCGGCGACGCCAAGTCTGGCCGGACAAGATGCCAAATTCCTCGTGGCGGCGCTGCAGGCCTATAAAGACGGCAAGCGCGCCAATGACACGATGAAGGCTCTCGCCACGCCGCTCAATGACGCCGCGATGACGAATCTGGCGGCCCATTTCGCGGCGCAGACACCGAAGGCGCCGAATGTGCGCAAACCACTGACAACCGAAGAATGGACCGAGCGTTGCGACCGCTGCCACGGCATCAGCGGCAACAGCACCGATCCGCGCTTCCCGATGCTGGCCAGCCAGCATGCCGGCTATTTGCAGAAGTCGCTGCAGGAATACCAGACGCACATACGCAAAAGCAACGAAATGGCCGCGATGACGGGCGGGCTGAGCGAGGACGATATCGAAAACCTTGCAGCCTATTACGCGCATCAAAAAGCGCGGGCCGTTCTGTTTGTACCGCTGCCGGCTCAAGCGAAGTAGTTCAAGCCGTAACCGATGGGATTCGACCATGAGTGAATTGCCACTGCACCGGCATTACCTCCATTACTCGGAGCTGCCGTACAGCCTGCGGGTTCTTTATACGGCCGCTCTTCTCGTCCTCGGCACCGGCTATCTGTTCGCCTTGCTCAACGTGTACTTCACCTACGCCGGACGCGCGGGCGGCAATTCATACATGCTCACGGCCGAGGATCTCATCGTCGCCTATTCCGGCAGCGGCAAGGGCTCGCGCCTGGAATCGGCATTGCGCGGGCCGATGTCGTCCATGCTGCCGCACGACGAGCGCAACGTCGTCATTGCATGGGCGGCTGAAGGCGCGCCGCGGCCGGCCTACGATAAATCGGTGGCGCCACTGCTGCAGAAATATTGCATGAGCTGCCACGACGGCAGCAATCCGCATCTGCCCAATCTCAACGGCTACGACAATCTGAAGAAAGTCACGGAGAAGGATACCGGGACGGCGATCGCCACGCTGGTGCGGGTGTCACACATCCACCTGTTCGGGATCACGTTTATCTTCTTCCTGACCGGCCTCATGTTCAGCCACGCTTATGTGCGGCCGGTTTGGTTCAAATGCGCCGTTGTCGCGGTGCCGTTCGCGGCCATCATGGTGGACGTGAGCTCCTGGTACCTCATCAAGGTGTTCCATCCCTTCGTCTATGCCGAGATATTGGCCGGCATGGTGCTGGCGGCCTGCTTCGGCTTCATGTGGCTGATCAGCCTGTATCAGATGTGGTTCTCGGCGGCGCCGACAGCCGTGCAGGACCGTGACCGCATCGCGATGTAGGTCCTCGGACGCAAGGCGCCGCAGCGGCGACGCTCAGCTTCGGGGCGCCAGTTCGGCGATCCGGTCGGCGAATTCATCGACCGCCGGCCATGAGGTGTACTCGACGCAGGTGCGCGGGTCGGTCGGCCCTCCCGTCAGCAGCATGATAAAGCGGATAATCTGGCGATCCAGAAAGCCATAGCTCGGATAATCGAGCCGCCCGGCAAAAGCCACGGCCACAGCGGGCGCAAGGCGGTGGCGCGCGATTGCCTTACGCAAATAGCCATTGCCGGTCGCCGTCGCTTTGGCCGGCTTGCGGGCGGTGAGATTGACCGAGGCGAGCGCCAGCGGCGGCGGCGAATGCAGCGATCCGTATGTCGCCATGAAACGGTCGGCGTGCGGCCAAGTGGTGGCCATAACGCACCGCAGCCACCAGCACGATCACCGGGGCCTGCGCCAGTTCTGTCGCTGAAACCGGCGCCACCGCCAGGTCCTGTGGCGTGGCGGCTATGCCGCTCTCCGCCAGCCGACGCGAAATATGCTCGGCAATACGCCGCGATTGGCCATCGCGCGTCGCGTAATAAAGCATCGCGGCCCGGCGGCGGTTATCCGTCGACATCGGGCGCCCCATTATAATACCAGTTACCACCAGGCAAACCGGCTGGCTAAACCGCCATCATCGTCGAATCGAGGCACAGCAGATTGGCGCTGTGCCTCGCCCGAGAGCGATTCGCGGCTAGAGCTTGTTGCCGTTTGCTTTGAATTTTTCGCCAAACGGCTTGAGCTTGCCGCCACCGGCCGGATTCTGGTGACATTGTCCACAGGGCTTGCCGGTTGCCGCGGCAAATTGCGGTGTGGCGCTGGCCGGGCCGGAAACGGTCACAGACAGCGTGCCTGCGATCAAAATCGCGGCCGCCGTGCCGCAAACAAGGGCGAAGGCTTTCTTGGCATACACTTTCATGTTGATTCCACCTGATGCTTTGCTGGACATCGTAGACAACGCGATCTTCTTGTAGAAGTTCAGTGACTATTTCGACAGCTTGAACCCGTTGGCCTTGAATTTCTCGCCGAACGACTTGAGCTTGCCGCCGCCGGCTGGGTTCTCGTGACAGGTCCCGCACGGTTTTCCAGTCTGGGCAGCGAATTCCGGCTTTGCAGCGGCCGGTCGAGAATCGATCAGGGACATTGCACCTACGACCATTATTGCGGCGGCGGTGCCGCAAACAAGGGCGAAAGCTGTCTTTGCGCGCGGTTTCATATGGGTTCTCTCTGTGGGGTTGGATCAGTCGGATCGAAACAACCAGGCCGGTTGTTTGCACACATATGTTCAATTGCTTTTTATCAATCCGCCCACGCGCATTCGTTCTCGATGGGTATCAAGAAACCACACGCATGTCCCCTGTAGAGAAAGCTATCAAAAAGCAAAATCGCGACGTTGACGCAGATCAAACTGCGATGTGGACACAAGTCAAAAAAGTTTTCCAATCTTGACCCAGGTCAATGTCCCAAACGCGCTTGCGCCGAGACTTATAGTCGGTAAAGTTGAATGGGTTCTAAGAACGGTGGGTAGGGGGCGGAAGCCTAGACATAGTTGAGTCAGACTATGCGTGGGTTGATTAATTTTCCGCTACAATAAGAACTGCAGACGAACGCAATCCCGATCTCGCCGAAAACATGTACTCGCATAGTGAGCGTCATATAGACGCTCATTGAATTGTGAGTGGCGGCACGGCAGGGGATGGCTTCGTGAAAAACAATCGTGGTATTGACGGCTGCTTTGGTCTCACCAACGCATCGCCATCGGGCGCTCCGAATAAGTCGAAATTCGGACTGAACAGAAAATTCCTTTTGGTTGCGACATCGGGGCTGGCCATCTGGGCCGCCCTTCTCGTTTCGCAACCGGCCAGAGCCGAAGCCACCTTAACGGTCGCGGATATCAGCGCGACGTTGCGCGGCTCACCGCCGACGGCACTCTCCAGCCAACCGAGTCAGCAAGTCACCGCCGACGATGCGGTTTCGACGCTGATGGCATTTGCCCAACAGATCGGGGCGCGGACCGATGCGCCGGCAAGCCCGGCCGCTCCTGCCGCCCGCCAGGTCGACGATCAGTCGCTGTCGGCTTTGAAGGACTTCGCGCAGCGCTTGGGCAATGCCCAACCGGAATCGATCAAGACGCTGCCGAAATTGGCCGAAGCGGAAACCTTGATGGACTTCTTGGCCGGCAAAGGCTCCTCGGATGCCCCGGCTGCGACATCACCCAAAGCCTCCGGCGGCAAGCGCTCAAGCGCCCCGGTCGAAGCCCACTTCATCGGCGCGCAGGCTTGTCAGACCTGCCACGCGCCGCTGATCGCGGAATTCAAAAAGACGCTGATGGGCAAGATCGGCACGGTTCAAAAAGGCAAGTTTGACTGCGAAAACTGCCATGGTCCGGGCTCGGCCCACGTCAAGGCCGGTGGCGGACGCGGCGTCGGCGGCATCCTGTCGTTCGGCAAAGACGATCCGCGTCCGGTCGATGAAAGAAACGCCGTTTGCCTCGCCTGTCACCAAAAGGGCGAGCGCAACTACTGGGCCGGCAGCGTTCACGAAACGCGCGGCGTGGCCTGCACCAACTGCCACACCGTGATGAAGAACGTGTCGCGCAAGCATCAGCTCAAGACCGTGGTCGAGGCAGAGACTTGCTATCAGTGCCACAATCTCAAGCGGGCGCAGATGCAGTATTCGTCGCATATGCCGATCCGTGAAGGAAAGGTGACTTGCTCGGACTGCCACAACCCACACGGCAGCATCACCGAAAAACTGATCCGCCAGGCTTCGGTGAACGAGAATTGCTACAAGTGTCACGCTGAAAAGCGCGGTCCGATGCTGTGGGAACACGCGCCAGTGCGTGAGAACTGCCTGAACTGCCACAATCCGCACGGCTCGAACTACGAGTTCCTGCTGAAAGTGGCGCGGCCGCGGCTGTGCAACGAATGCCATAGCACCGTTCACAGCCCGACTGCCGGCGGCGGACTGGGTCTCCCGAACACCCCCTATATGCTGGGTCGTGCTTGCGGCAACTGCCACAGCAACATCCACGGTTCCAACAAGCCGAACGGGATGTTCTTCCTCCGCTAAAACCGACAATCGAGAACGGCCGATTCAGGTTTACAGGTAGGGGCAACGAAAATGAAAATGCGTACCGGACTCTTAGTAACATGCGCGGCAAGTGCCCTCGTCATCGGCATCGGCCTCGCTTCCCCGGCACGGGCTGCCGACATGGTCACGAAGGCGCCGGCGATCCAAGCGCTGCCGTGGTGGTACGAGGGCTTCGTCGAAGTCGGCGGCCGCTTCAACCTGAACAACCCGGACAAGAGGACGTTAGGAAAGTTCTACGAGTATCGTGACCTTCGGCCCGGCGTGTTCGGCAATTTCTATATTGCCGCGCATCGGACCAACGACCCTCTCGATATCGCCGTCTGGGGCGAAAATGTTGGCTGGAATGACCAGGCCTTCGGCTTCGATTTCGCCAATGCCGGGCCAGCATTATTTCTCCGCCGAGTGGGACGAAACTCCGCACGTTTTCTCCCAGAACGCCAAGACGATTGTATAACGGCGTCGGCACCACCAACCTGACGATTCCCCTTGCGGTGCGATCGGCTCTAAGCGATTCGATCGTCGGTGGATCGCCGACGGCGGCGTCGGGGACAATCATCGACAACAACAGCAACAACATCGACATCAAATATCGCCGCGACACAGCGAGCGCGAAGTACCGCTGGACCCCGACCGATAATTGGGATGTCAACGTCGACTACTCGCATACGCACCGCGAAGGCACGCAGCCGATGGGCGCGGTATCGTTCTCGAGCGCCGGCTCCGTACGATCGACTTTCGAGGTGCCGAAGCCGGTCGATGACGTCACGCAGGACGGCAATGTCAAAGCCGAATATGCCGGCTCCACCCCGTGGAACAAGCCGTTCAACATCGCGCTTGGCGGCGGCATTTCGGTCTACGACAACTCCGATACTTCATTCTGACGTTCCAGAATCCGTGGAACGCCGTCAACGCCGCCAACCGGCCCGTCGACAACCTGTATTCGCTGGCGCCGAGCAACAAGGCGCAAACGGTGAACCTGTCCGGCGGCGTCGGACTGCCGCTCAACAGCCGCTATATGGGCACGGTCCAATACACCAAGATGCAATCCGACGACGCCAACCTGCCGTGGTCGATCAATCCGCTGGTGCCGGCCGTCAGATTCACGACGCCGAGCCGCGACGCCAGCACGACGCTGTCCAACAACGTGCTCCATACGCAGATCACTTCGGATCTGAAGTCGACGCTGCGCTACCGCTACTACAACTACAACACGGCTGATGACACCCCGGTCACCGTGTTCCCGACCTGGTATTCGAACCCGGATACCAATACCGGTGCAACCACAACGTCGGAATCGCGCTTCCCGATCAACTACACCAAGCAGAACGCCGACGCCGAACTCGCCTGGCGCGCAGTGAAATGGCTGACCGTCGGCACGGCTTACAATTGGGAACGCTGGGATCGCGAATTCCGCAATGTCGCCGTCACCAACGAGAACACCGGCAAGATATTCGCCGACACCAAATGGGGCTGGTCCACGTTGCGCACGAGCCTGCAGTATGGTCAGCGGCGATACAACGACTATATCAATTTCGACGGCGCCAATATCGACGCCTACCGGATGAAGGATCTTGCCAATCGCGATCGCACCAAGGGCCAAGCCTCCTGGGCCGTCGACGTCACGCGGATGATCACGGTTACGCCGAACGGCGGCTTCAAGTACGACGACTACAAGACCGATATCGAATTTATCACACCGGGCGAAATCGGTCTCAAGAAAGCCAACTCGTGGAACGCCGGCGCCGATGCCACGTTCAATGTGACGCGTGACGTCGCCTTGTTCGTTTCCTACAATTTCGAACATGGCTACCGTCAGGTCTACGAGAACGCAGCCATACCGAAGGCTAACGTCGAAACGACCGACCGGATCCACACGATCATGTTGGGCAGCAAGTTCACGGTGATCCCCGAGAGGCTGTTCCTCGACGCCAACTACACCTACACCCAGGCCGTCTCGGAGTGGGATCTGGGCTGCACGCCGGCCGGCTGCCAATACACGCCGCTGGCGATATATCCAGACGTCACCAACACCACGCACCGTGTCGACGTGCAGGCGAAATACATGCTCGACGACTCCTTCATGCGCAGCTGCGGGCTTCGCCGGGCAAAGCCTACGTGAAGGCCCGCGTGATGTGGGAGCGGAATTCGACCGACGCCTGGCAGGCCCTGCAGAACCAGTATGGCTATCTCGTCAACCCGACCAACACCACGACGGCCTATTCGATCTGGCTGGGCAACGGCAACCCGAACTACGATGTGGTCTTGGGCCAGCTGTCCTTCGGCGTGAAGTGGTAAGCTGGCGCTAGCCAACCTGCCCTCTTGAATTGCAGCATCGGGAGCGGCCTTCGGGCCGCTCCTTTTGTTTGAGCCGGCTCGGTCGCCATCAAATCCAGTTGACATGCGTCAATGTCAGGCCCGGTATCTCCTATAAAAATTCGTAGGAAACGATGGGAAACCATCTATAAAGAGCGAAATTTGGAATGACAGGAGACCCGGCGATGAAGCGGCAACCCCTTTTGATTGCAGCGGCAGCTGGACTGGCCATTGTGGCGGCGGTTGGCATGGAGCTCACGACTTCATCGCCCGCCTTTTGCGCGCCGCAGGATAAGCGGCCGACCAGCCAGTCGAAGATGAGCTTTCGCGAAGACGTCGTGCCAATCTTCAAGGGCCGGTGCGAAAGCTGCCACCAGCCGAATGGCGAAGGCACCGAGAAAAGCGGGCTCGACCTCACCACTTATGCCGGTTTGATGAAGGGCACCAAGTACGGGCCCATGGTCATCCCGGGCGACCCGGACAGCAGCAACCTGATGCTGCTGCTGGATTGGCGCGCCTCGCCGGCCCTGCGCATGCCGCACGGCAAGAAGCAGCTGTCGTCTTGCGACCGCAACGCCATTCGCGCCTGGATTCGCGAAGGCGCGAAGGACAATTGACCGCCTGATTTATCGGCTAATGGCGAGATGTACCGGCGCGGCCCCTGCCCTGGGGCCGCGGCGTTTTTAACCCTGCAGCCCTAGCTCTTTGACCAGCTCGTCGATGCGCCGGATCTTGTCCGGATCGCCGGCAAGCGCGCGTTTGGCGTCGCCGGCGGCGGCTTTTGCCTTGTCGCGGTCGCCGAGCACCGAATAGGCGCGCAGCAGGCGCAGCCAGCCCTCGACGTCGGAGCCATTCTGCTTCAGCCGGTCGGCGAGCCGCGCCACCATGCCGACAATCATCTGGTTCTGCTGATCGGGGGCGAGCTTTTGCGCCGCCGCGATATCGGCGGCGCTGGGCCCCGGCGCACCGGCCGCAGGCGCTACGGGGGCCACAGGGGCTGCCCGTGGCGCCGGCGCTGCTGGCGCCATCGGGGGGGCCGCTTCGGCGCCTTCATTAAACTGCTTGAGCTTGGCCGGATCGGCGGCCAGCGCCCGCCTTGCGTCGGCGATGGCCGCTTCCGCCTTGTCGTTTTGGCCCATCACGCGATAGGAGCGCACCAGTTGCTGCCAGCCGGCGGGGTCGGAACCGTCTTTTTTCAGCCGGTCGGCAAGCCGCGCCACCATGCCGGTGACCATCTGGTTTTGCTGATCGGGGGCGAGTTGTTGAGCCGCCGCGATGTCGGCGGTGCTCGGTCCCGGCACACTGGCCGCAGGCGCGGCCGGCGTCGCCGGCGCTGCCGGTGCTGCAGGCGCTGCTAACTCCGCGGCTTCGGCAAAGCGTAGAAGCTTGGCAGGGTCGTTGGCGAGCGCGCGGCGGGCATCGGCGATAGCGGCTTCGGCCTTATCGTTCTGACCGAGCGCGCGGTACGAACGCACCAGTTGCGCCCAGCCGTCGGGGTCGGAGCCGTCTTTTTTCAGCCGGTCGGCGAGCCGCGCCACCATGCCGAGGATCGCCGAATCGCTGATGATCGGGGGGCAATTTCGCGCCATCCGCCACTTCGGCCGGGCTCGGGGCCGGCGCTGGCGCACCGGCAGCGGCCGGCGCCGCGCCGCCCTGTGCCGTCCGCTCCAACGTTTGACGGACCATCGGCACCCAGGGCGCGCCCGGCGGCGCCTTGGCCAACAGATCACGCCAGATCCCTTCGGCCTCGGCACGCTTGCCGGCCTGGTCGGCGGCCATGCCGAGATAGAAGCGCGCCATCACGTCCTGACCGTCGAGCGCGAAGGCGCGGTCGAATTGTGTCTTGGCCTCGGGGGTGACGACGCCATTGGCGGCAAAAACCAGCGCCTCGCCAAGATCGGCCTCGTGCGCCGCGGTGCTGCCATTGAGCCGCAGGACATTGCGCAAGGCCTTGACCGCGTCGTCGTAGCGGCCGAGCCGCATATAGACCGGCGCCAGCACGGCCCAGGCGCGGCCATCATTCGGAGCGGCCGCGACATGGGCTTCGACCTGCGCGATCATCTTTTCGACCGACCGCTGCTCGTCGATCGCGGTTACCCGCGCCGCCAGCGGTGCGCCCGGCATTTGCGGCGACCCGAGCATGAGATAGAGCGTGACCGCGCCTACCGGCAGCAGAACCAGGGCCGCAAGCGCGGTCGAGCGGCGGCGCCACACCGGCGATGTATCGCTCATGGATTTGACCGCCGCGGCGGCCTCGGCCGCCCCCAGCAGCCGGCGCGAGACCTCGACCTTGGCGGCTTCGGCTTCGGCCTCGCCGATCAATCCGGCCGACCGATCGCGCGCGATTTCGTCCAATTGATCCCGATAGACCGCGATATCGCTGCCGCCGCGATCCGCCCTCCGCCGCGACAGCGGCCAAAGCACCGCGAATATCGCCGCCGCCGTCATCAGCGCAAACAGAAACCACAGTGTCATGATGTTATACAATCCGAAAAGCAGTCGAATGGCCGGCCAACATGGCCATTCGAGGGCATATTAACATTGATCGGAATCAATTCCCCGCTTGGGCCATCGCCTGTGACGGGCCCCGTTGGGCGCCGCGTCAGGCCCCCTGTTCGGCGGCCTGCAGCGGAGCGACCGGAATGACGTCGACTTCGACCTCAAGTTCGTTGGCGCCTGAGCCCACGAACACGCCGTAGACCGGCGAAACATCCGAGAAATCCCGCCCCACCGCCAGCGCGATATGATCGTTGCCGGCTTGTATGGCATTTGTCGGGTCGAAGCCAACCCACCCGATGGCGGCGCCGCACCAGACCGACACCCAGGCATGGGTGGCGTCGGCGCCCTCCAGGCGCTTTTCGCCGGGCGGCGGAATGGTGCGGATGTAGCCGCTGACATAGGCCGCCGGCAGGCCGAGCCCGCGCAAGCCGGCGATCATGATATGCGCAAAGTCCTGACACACGCCGTGGCGCTCCGAAAATGCCTGCGCCAGCGGCGTCGAGATTTCGGTCGCTTCCGGCTCGAAGGCGAACTCCTTTTTGATCCGGCGGATCAGATCGCTGCACGCTTCGACAATGCCACGGCCCGGCTGAAAGCTGTCGCGGGCATAGCGGGTGACGTCGAGCGACAAAGCGACACGCTGGCTGGCGAACAGGAAATGAGCCGGCGCCAGTCCGGACAGATCGCGGCGCACCAGCGCCTCGTTCGCCACGGTTTCCCATGCAGGGCCCGGGATCGCCAGCGCGGCGTCACGCGTCAATTCGACCGTCGATTTGGCTTCGATGCTCAGTTCGGTGTGCGGCGTGTCGATGATCACGACGTTGACGGCGTTGCCGTAGAAGTCATGTTGCGCGCTCACCGACAAACGGCTGCGGCAGAATGTTCAAAACATGGTCGATACAATGCTGGCCGGCGTCCTCGCGCGGCGTCACCCGCAACACCAATTTCGCGGACGCAACCGGCAAGTCATATGAATAGGCCGTCAGGTGCCTGATTTTATAAATCACGCAAGTCCGCTCGCGCTCATGCCGACCGCGATCTCCGGACGCTGCAGGAAATAGCGCGCGGCAACGGCGTCGTTGAAGCTGGCGATCTTCTGTTCGAGCGCCAGGATCATCGCCGTCTCGAGGCTGCCTGCAACCGACGTGGAAATCTCGGTCGATAGCCGCTCGATAATCTGGCGGGGCTCTTCCGGCAGGCCGTCCTCGTGCAAGGATGGCAGGCTCGCAATGTGCTGATTGATCATGGCGATCTGGAAGGCGACGGAACGCGGATTGAACGGGTCCAGCAGCACCATGTCGCGCACCGGCGCCAAAGCGGCGCCGGTGACGTAGCGCGAGCGGTAGGTGATCTGCGAGTCGATCAGGTCGAGCATCACGTCGAGATCGTCGGCGGTTGCTTCTTCCGACGCAAAGGTCCGGGCCAGCCGGCAGGTATTGATCGCGCGTTCGGTGCGCCGTCCCATGTCGAGGAACCGCCAGCCGGCGCTGCGGTTCATGTTTTCCTGTTCGAGACCGGCCAGGGCCGCGATCGATTGCAGCGCCCGATCGGCCGCCTCGAACACGTCGGCCTCGCTCATCAAGTCGCCCATGTTCGTGAGCTGATTATCGAGCAGCCGTAATAGCTTGGAGGCGTCGACCGAGATCCGCTCGCGGATGATCGATCCGGCGTTGCGCGCCAGGCGCACGCCCGACAGGCACGAGCCGTACGCGTCTTCATCGCACAGCGCCTGGCGGGCGATGGCGAAGATGTTGCGCGTCTTCATTTTCCGGCGACACCGCGCCCCAGGCGACGAGTTGATGTCCGAGACGGGCAAGCGCGTGCGACAGGTCGCCGGACGACAGATCCATCTCGAGGCTGCGCGCGCACAGGCAGCGCACGACCCGCAGCGTCGCCTCGGCGCGTTCGAGATAGCGCCCGTACCAGAACAGATTGTCGGCGGCGCGGCTCGGAAGGTTGCCGAGAATTCTGCGGATCTTGATGGCGTCGGTCGGCGGCAGCAGCGTTTCCATGACGACCGGCTTGGACGACAGCACCCAGACGTCGGCCGATTGCACGCCCTCGCCCATGTTGACCGCCCGCGCGTCGGGGCGGGCCGAAATCCGGCAGAAGCCGCCGGGCATCACGCGCCAGCCGTCCGACGTCACGGTCGCGAACACGCGCAGCACGAAGGGACGCGGAACGAGTTTGCCGTCATGCCAAACCGGCGCGGTCGACAGCCGCACGACTTCCTGCCCGACATAATCCAGGCCGCGCGCCGCAACCGCATCGTGCAAGCGCTGCCTTATCCGCGGCGGAAAGATTGGCGGGCAGCACCTGCTGGTCGGCTTCGAAACCGGGAATATTATTGGCGAAGGCCCCCGCGATCGCCATCGAATCGAAATTGGCGAGGACTTTGCGTTGCGCCTCTTTGCCGCCGCACCACCAGGTCGCGATATTCGGCATGCGCAGATCTTCGCCCAGAAGATGGTGAGCGATCTGCGGCATGAAACTCATCAGCGCGCGCGATTCGGCAAATCCGGAACCCGGCGCATTGCAAACCGCGGTGCGGCCGTTGCGCATCGCCGAAATCAGGCCCGGTACGCCGAGGCGCGAGCGGCCGTTGAGCTCGAGCGGATCGACATAATCGGCATCGACGCGCCGCCAGATCACATCGGCGCGCTTCAGGCCGGCGATGGTGCGCACATGGGTCAGACCTTGATGCACGACGAGGTCGTCGCCTTCGACCAGCAGAAAGCCGAGATAGCGCGCGAGATAGGCCTGTTCGAAATAGGTCTCGCTATAGGGCCCCGGCGTCAGCAGGCAGATGCGCGGCTGCGAGCGTTCCGCAGCTTCCGCGAGCGAAGAACGCAAGGCGCGGAAGAACGGCGCGACGCGCTCGACATTCATGCTGCGATAGCGCGCCGGCCAGGCCCGCGACATGACCAGCCGGTTTTCCAGCGCATAGCCGGCGCCGGACGGCGCCTGCGCGCGGTCGCCCAGCACCCACCAGCGGCCATCGGGCCCGCGGCCGAGATCGACCGCGTAATGATGCATCCAGCGTCCGCCCGGCGGCTTCATGCCGACCAGCGGCCGCAGATAGTCGCGGCTGCCGGCGACCACCGCCGCCGGCAATACGCCGTCATTGACCAGACGCTCGCCGCCATAGACGTCCGCCAGCAGCGCCTCGATGACCGAGGCGCGCTGCGTCACGCCGGCGACGATCTCGGCCCAGTCGCCTTCCTCGATCAGCAGCGGCAACCGGCTCATCGGCCAGGTGCGCTCGCTGGTCTCGCCGTGAACGCGATAGGACATGCCGATGTCGCGGATGTGGCGTTCGGCGGCGGCCAGCGACCGCTCGGTGTCCTCGGCATCGATGTGGTCGAAGAAATTGCGCCACGACGCCCGCGGCTTGCCGTCACGCCCGATGAATTCATCGGGAATGCCGGGCAACGGCGTGTAGTTGGCGTACCAGGCGTTCGGCTTTTTTGGAGCCAGCCCTTGGGCGCTCATAGTCTCTCCAGACCGCTCGGTTCGATCAGCGGCCGATGCTTCGCCGCAGATCGAGCGTCAACGGAAATTCTCCCGCAGCCTCCTCCGGCGGCGGTTCAATGAGCCCGGCAGTATGCCCGTGATCCTGGAATCGTGCCAGCCGACGGGCTTCGGCTTCGTAGGAATTCACTGGAAAGGTATCGTAGTTACGGCCTCCGGGATGAGCTACATGATACACGCAACCGCCCAAAGAGCGGTTATTCCACGAGTCGACCAGATCGAAGGTCAGCGGCGCGTGCACCGGGATTGTGGGGTGCAAACCTGACGCCGGCTGCCAGGCCTTGAAGCGGACGCCGGCGACGGCTTCTTCCGATTCGCCGGTGGAGGTCATCGGCATGCGGCGGCCGTTGCAGGTGATGACGTGGCGGCCGGTGACAAAGCCGTCGGCCTTGACCTGCAGGCGTTCGACCGAGGCGTCGACGAAACGCACCGTGCCGCCGCCGGCGCTCTCCTCGGCCAGCACGTGCCAGGGCTCGAGCGCCTGACGCACCTCCAGCTTGACGCCGCCATATTCAACCGCGCCGCAGAACGGAAAGCGGAATTCGCGCTGCGCCGTGAACCATTCGGGATCGAAGTGATAACCGGCGCCGGCGAGATCGGCGAGCACGCCGGAAAAATCCTCCCAGACGAAATGCGGCAGCATGAACCGGTCATGCAGCGCGGTGCCCCAGCGGATCAGCTTGCCGTATTGCGGCTCGCGCCAGAACCACGACACCAGCGCGCGGATCAGAAGCTGTTGCGCCAGGCTCATGCGCGGATCGGGCGGCATTTCGAACGAACGGAATTCGATCAGGCCGAGCCGGCCGGTGGCGCTGTCGGGCGAATAGAGTTTATCGATGCAGATTTCGGCGCGATGGGTATTGCCGGTGACGTCGGCCAGGATATTCCGGAACAGGCGATCGACCAGCCACGGCGGCACCGCGCCGGGCTCGTGCGACTTCGGCATCAGGTCGAGCGCGATCTCGAGTTCATAGAGGCCGTCGTGGCGCGCCTCGTCCATGCGCGGCGCCTGGCTGGTCGGCCCGACGAACAGGCCTGAGAACATGTACGACAGCGACGGATGGCGCTGCCAATAGAGCACCAGGCTGCGCAGCAGATCGGGCCGCCGCAGAAACGGCGAGTCGGCCGGCGTCGCGCCGCCGAGCACGACGTGATTGCCGCCGCCGGTGCCGATGTGGCGGCCGTCGAGCATGAATTTGTCGGTGCCGAGCCGGCACTGGCGGGCCTCTTCGTAAAGCACCGTGGTGGTTTCGACCGCCTGGCGCCAATTGGTCGCGGGGTGAATGTTGACCTCGATCACGCCGGGATCGGGCGTCACCCGGATCATGTTGAGGCGCGGATCGGGCGGCGGCGGATAGCCTTCGATGTGGACCGGGCAGCCGATTTCGCGCGCCGCCAGTTCGATGGCCGCGATCAATTCAAGATAGGCTTCCAGCGTCTCGACCGGCGGCATGAACACGCAGATCACGCCGTCGCGCGGCTCGATCGACAGCGCGGTGCGCACCGCGCCCTCGGCGGCGACCTGCTCGATGCGGGTCTGGCGATTGGCGCTGGCCTCCTCCGAACTGCCGCCGACATTGTAAACTTGCGTCAGGTGGTCGTGCGACGGCAGCGGCCCGCGCGGCTCGCTCGGGTCTTGCGGGGTGATGAATGGGAACTCTTCCTTGGGCACCCACGGCAGCGCGCCGAGCGGCAGCCGGAAGCCGAGCGGTGAATCGCCCGGCACCAGAAACAGTTTGCCGCGGCGCAGCTTCCACTTTTCGCTTTTCCAGCGGTGGTCCGTCGCCGCCGCGTTCCACCATTGCACCGGCAACACAAAGCCGGATGGCTGCGACAAGCCACGCTCGAAGGTCCGCACCATCCGCGCGCGCGTCTCGGGATCGTCGATCTTGGGATCGGACGGATCGACATTGGGCGGCAGTTCGGATTCTTTCGAGCACCCAGTAAGCCGAATCCTCGTAGGCCGGCAGCGCAAATTCCGTATCGACGCCAAGACGCGTGGCGATATCGACGGTGAAGCGCTCGGCCTGCTCGATGGTCGCGTCGCGCGCGCCGTCTTCCTTGGCGATCAACGCCGGATCGGTCCAGATCAACTCGCCATCCTTGCGCCAGTACAGCGCGAAGGCCCAGCGCGGCAGGCTTTCGCCGGGATACCATTTGCCCTGGCCGTAATGCAGGAAGCCATGCGGCGCGAAGCGTTCGCGCAAGCGGCGGATCAATTTGTCGGCCAGCGCGCGCTTGGTCGGCCCGACCGCGGATGTATTCCATTCCGCCGATTCAAAATCGTCGACCGAAACGAAGGTCGGCTCGCCGCCCATGGTGAGGCGGACGTCGTTTGCGACCAGATCGCGATCGACCGCGTCGCCCAGCATGTCGAGCTTGGCCCAGGTCTCGTCGGAAAACGGCAGCGTGACGCGCGGCGCTTCGTGGATGCGGTCGACCCGCATGTCGAACGAGAATTGCGTGGTCGCGGCGCTGACATTGCCGACGATCGGCGCGGCCGAGCGATAATGCGGCGTGGCGGCAAGCGGGATATGACCCTCGCCGCACAGCAGACCGGAGGTGACGTCGAGCCCGATCCAGCCGGCGCCGGGAATATAGATTTCGGTCCAGGCGTGCAGATCGCAGAAATCCTTGTCGGTGCCCTTGGGGCCTTCAAGCGGATCGACATCGGCCTTGAGCTGGATGAGATAGCCGGAGACGAAGCGCGCGGCCAAGCCGAGATTGCGCGCGATCTGCACCAGCAGCCAGGCGGAGTCGCGGCAGGAGCCGCAGCCCATGCGAAAGCGTTTCGTCCGGCGTCTGGACGCCCGGCTCCATGCGGATCAGATAACGGACCTTGCTCTGCAATTGCGCATTGAGCCCGATCAGAAACGGAATCGTCCTCTGCTTGTCGGGCGAGAGACCGGCGATGAAATTCGAAACAAACGGTCCCATCGGCTCCGGCGTCAGATAAGCGGCGAGGTCGGCGCGCAGATCGTCCGAATAGACGAAGGGGAATTCCTCGGCATAAGGCTCGACGAAGAAATCGAACGGATTGATCACCGCCATATTGGCGGTGAGATCGACCTCGACGCGGAATTCGTCGGTCGGCTCGGGAAACACGAAACGCGCGATCCAGTTGCCGTGCGGATCCTGCTGCCAGTTGATGAAATGCTTGGCCGGCGAGACCTTCAGCGAATAGCTCGGTATCGCGGTACGGCTGTGCGGCGCAGGCCGGAGCCTGACGATCTGGGGTCCGAGTGTAACCAGCCGATCGTATTTGTAGGCCGTGACGTGATGCAGCGCGACGAGAACGGACACTTAGACTAACTCCCGCAGGGCACGACCGATTTCCGCACCAAAAAGCTCTGCCGCAAAGAGACTGTCACGTCAGGTCGTACATTCAAAGTCGCTCAATCGCCCAGTTTTGCCGCAGCGTTGCCTATTTAACAATCAGCACCCGGTCGAACGAGATCGTAGTCCGCCGGAGCCGCCAAATAGCGCGCTCGGACAGGGCGTTAGTTGAATATTCTCTGCTCAAAACGACAGCGAATTATTTCGCCGGAAGCGGGAATCCTGGGCAGGAATCCCAGCGCCGTCAGCTTTCGCCAAAAACGCTCTTGCGCACGTTGTGCAAATGGGTCCGCATCAACTGGCTGGCGCCTTCGGCGTCACGATCGCGCAGGGCCTTCACGATCTCGGCGTGCTCGCGGGTGGATCGCTGGACGCGCGCCGGCATGTCGGGCGCTTGCCGTAGCCGGCCCCAGATCGACTTGAGATCCGCCATCATCGCGAACATGGCGAGCAGCAATTCGTTCTGCGCCGCCTCGGCGATGCAGCGGTGCAGCCGGGTGTCCATCTGCTCCCATAACTCCCAGCGCGTCGCGCCAACCATTTTCTCCACGCATTGGTCCATCTCGGCGAAATTCCGCGCCGTGCCGCGAAACGCGGCGAGCCGCGCCAGTTCCGGCTCGAACGCGATGCGCGCTTCCATGATCTCGCGCGGGTTCGTCACCTCGGAAATGGAGAACCGCTTGCCGTTATCGGCCGGACGCGAGCCGATATAGGTGCCCTTGCCGACATGCCGCCAGATCACGCCTTCGGCCTCGAGCCGCCGCAACCCGTTGCGCAGCTTGTTGCGCGTCAACCCGAGCGTAGCGGCCAATTCCCGCTCCGGCGGCAGGCGGTCCTGCTTGGCAAAATTTCCGCTTTCGATGAATTGGCGGAGCAGTTCGAACTCGCTGCTGGCGTCGTCCCTGATATCCATTGCAGTCCTGCTTCGCTGAATAAGCCTCTCAAGTCTGATAGCTAGCACAGCCCAACCAATTTTCCAATGGTTGGTATACAATAGCGGATTGGGTGTTATTTTTAAGTGGACCGGTTGACTTCCCTGGATCGATTGGTTCTGATTGCCGGGCTAGGGAGAAAACCAAAAATGAACGTTAGACTGGTGTCGCCGCTACCAGAGCCGGCGGTTCAGGTTCCACGTTTTGTTTCGGGCGAAGCCACCCAGAAGGTTCTGGCCTGGCCTGAAATGATCGCGCATCTGCGCGACGCCTATACCGTTCCCCATACCCATGCCGCTCATCCCCGCCGTGTCGTGACGCGGGGCGAAGGCACCTGGATGCGCGCGCTTTGCGCCGCGCCGTCGACGTCGCGCTACATGGGCGCCAAACTGTTCGGCGCCGGGCGGCAGAAGGGCGTGCACTATCTGATCGTGCTGTTCGATCAGGAGACCGGCGCGGTCGCCGGCTTCGTCGATGGCAATTACGTGACCGCCTGCCGCACCGGCGCGACTTCGGCGATGGCCGTCGATCGCATGGCGCCGCAAGGCGACGCGGTGCTCGGCGTCCTTGGCAGCGGCACCGAAGCTTTGTCGCATACCCGCGCGATCTCGCATGTGCGCAAACTCACCGAAGTCCGCGTCTTCAGCACCACGCCGGAGCGCCGCAAAGCCTTCGCGACCAAGATCCAGAACGAACTGGGCATCCCCTGCACCGCCACCGCTTCCGCGGAAGCCGCGGTGAAGGGATCCACGATCGTGGTCGCGGCCGCGCGTTCGCACGGCGAGAAGCCGATCCTGTTCGGCGACTGGCTGGAGCCGGGCATGCTGGTCGTGTCGATCGGCTCCACCGTGCAGGACCAGCGCGAGATCGACGTCTCGGTCGTCGAAGCCTGCGATCTGATCGTGTGCGACGCGCTGGAAGAAGTCATCGAAGAGACCGGCGACATGATCGCCGCGATGTCGGCCGGCGTCTGCTTCGGCCACAAGATGATGTCGCTCACCGACGCGCTCGGCAAGGATGGCGAAAAGCGGATTCGACAGGCGCGGCTGCCAATGTTCAAATCGGTCGGCGCCGGCGTGCAGGATATCTCGATCGCGGAACTGGCCTTTACCAAGGCCGTCGAGCAGGGACTGGCGACGGATCTACCGATATCATTCATGCGCAAGTCGCTTTGATCGTCAACAATACACCGAGAAAGCCGACAGGAGACACTTTCTGAAATGAGCCCCGTAGCCGTTCGCGGCATGCGGACCAAAAGCGAAGCAGACAACAAGATTTGCTCGCACAACAACAAATCCAAGGAGGATACGTTCGATGAACACGACCCCAAGGAAACTGCTGTCGTTCGCCGCGATCATCGGGATCGGGACGGCGTTGCTCGCGACGCCCAGCTTTGCAGCCGACAAGCTCAAGCTCGGCCAGTTGCGCGCAGCCAATGCAGTTTCGTGGCGCTGCGGAAAAGGGCTTCTTCGCCGAGCGAAGGGATCGAGGTCGAGACCGTGTTCTTCCGCTCCGGCGCGGAACTGGTGCCGGCGCTCTCGACCGGCCAGATCGACGTCGCCATGACCTCGCCCGGCGCCGCGCTCTACAACGCTATGGCGCAGGGCGTCAACGCCACGATCGTCGCCAGCTACAGCGTCGCCGACCCGAGGCCGCGCCGGGCGGCGACCCGAACGCGATCGCGGTGCGCCAGGACCTGCTCGACAGCGGCAAGGTCAAAAGCGCCAAGGACCTCAAGGGCATGACCATCGCGATCACCGCGCGCGGTCAGTTCACCGACCTGTTCGCCGACGAGTATCTCAAGACGGCGGATTGACCGAGAAAGACGTCCGGATCGTCAACATGCCGTATCCCGACATGCTCGCGGCCTTCCAGGGCAAGTCGATCGATGCCGGCACGGTGCTCGATCCCTATGCTGCCGTCGCCGAAAAGCAGAAATTCGCCACCGCGCATCGTGAAGCTTTCGCAGCTGTTGCCCGGCTTCACCCTCGGCGTCGTGATGTATGGCGAGCGGCTCGGCAAGAAGGATCGCGACCTCGGCATGCGCTTCATGCGCGCCCTGCACAAGGCCAATGCATTACATCTGCGCAAGGTCGGTCGACGCCGAGCGGGCCGCAACGAGATCGCGCGATCTATCAGAAGCACGTGCCGCATCGAAGAGCGTCGCGGTTTATGCCGATCCCAAGATGGGCCTGTCGCTCGGCCGCGAGACCTTGGCAGTCGACGTCGACGGACCGCACGGCCTGCGCTGGCAGCTCGATTGGTACGCCGACCGCGGGCTGGTGCCGACCACGCCGGACCTCGCCAAGGTGGTCGACAACACGTTCGCGTTGCCGCCGACAAGGCGGCCGACCGAGGGCATCAAGTGAAGCGAGCATCTCGTGACCACAAAGATTTCCGTCCGCAACGTCGGCAAGGTCTTCTCCGTCAAGGGCGGCGAATTTCAGGCCGTGCGCGACGTCAATCTCGAGGTCGCGCCGGAGGAGTTCGTCTGCATTGTCGGACCGAGCGGCTGCGGCAAGTCGACCCTGCTGCGCATGCTCGGCGGTCTCGAAACCGCCACCACAGGCGAGATCAAGCTCGAGCATCAACACGCCGAGCCGTCCGATCACGACGATGATCTTCCAGCAGGAGTCGGTGTTTCCCTGGCTCACGGTCGAGAAGAACGCCGCCTACGGCCTGCATGTCGACCAACACCTGGAAGGGCAAGGAAAGCGCAGGAGCGCGTCGACTATTTCCTGGAGAAGACCGGGCTGCGGCGTTCCGCAAATTCCATCCCTACCAGCTCTCCGGCGGCATGAAGCAGCGCCTCTCGGTGGCGCGCGCCTTCATCACCAATCCGGAAATCCTGCTGATGGACGAGCCGTTCGCCGCGCTCGACGAGCAGAACAAGATGCTGCTGCAGGGCGAACTGGGCAAGCTGTGGGAAGCCAACCGCAGCACCGTGGTGTTCATCACCCACAGTATCGACGAGGCCGTGCTGCTGGGCGACCGCGTCATCGTCATGAGCTCGGCGCCCGGCCATCTCAAGCGCGCCTTCGACATCCCGTTCGAGCGGCCGCGCGAGCTGATCGAACTGCGCGAGCAGCCCGAGTTCAACGCGCTTGACGCGCGACATCTGGGACCTGCTGCGCGACGAGGTCGAGCGGGCGCGCGCGCTCGAAGCCGGCCGATTGCCGGCGGCGCAACGGGCAAGGCCCGGGCGCTCGCATCGACTGAAGGAGTGTGAGCGATGTCCGAGCAGACTCTATCGGGCATCGCCGGCCGAGCGCACTGAAGCGGCAAAGGCGCCGGCACGCCGCCTGCGGCTGCGTGCTGCCGACAGGCCATCATTTCGCCGGTCGTGCTGCTGCTGGTGTGGGAACTGTGCGCCCGGTTCGAGCTCGATCGAGGTGCACTTCTTCCCGGCGCCTTCGACCATTTTCGCCACCGCCTTCGAGATGGCGCAGACGCTGGCAGTTCTGGATCGACCTCGGCATCAGCCTCGGACGCATCGCCGTCGGCTTCTTCATGGGCGGCGTTCCCGGCGCCATGCTGGGACTGGCGATGGGACTGTTCGCGCCGGTGCGCACGATCTTCCAGCCGCTGATCGCGGCGATCTATCCGCTGCCGAAGATCGCGCTGCTGCCGCTGATCCTGCTGATCTTCGGCCTCGGCGAGACGTCGAAATACGTCATCGTCGCGATCGGCGTGTTCTTCCTCATGGCGATCAACTCGATGGCCGGCGTGCTGAACGTGCCGAGCATCTATTTCGACGTCGCGAACAATCTGAAGGCGTCGCGCTGGAAGATCTATTTCACCGTCGCGCTGCCGGGCGCCCTGCCCGGCATCTTCACCGGCCTGCGCATCTGCGCCAGCGTCGCTCTGCTGCTGCTCGTCGCCGCGGAGTTCGTCGGCGCCAACGAAGGCATCGGCTACCGCATCTGGTGGGCGTGGTCGGTGTTCTGGGTGAAGAACATGTATGTCGGTTTCGCGGTCATTGCCATGCTCGGATTCATCCTCGCGTATTGCGTCGACTATCTGTCGCGGCGGCTTATCCCATGGCAGGGCAAGTGAACCGCGCTCGCCACGCGCGGATCACGAGCTACCTTCGACGAGGACGGCCTGAGCAACACAGACAGAACTTTCAAACACAGGTAACCAGGAGCAGGCGACATGGCTAGCTATCAGAAGAAGGAAGCACGCGAATGGGCGCGCGAGAATCTGCAAGGGCGTCGTCAACGTGGTGATCCCGTCCTACACGCAGGACCTCAAGGGCGCTTAACGAACACGGCATCCGTCACGACATTCGCCTGGAGAAAGAATACGGCTTCGCCGGCACGCTGCTGGTCTCGGAGGTCGCGATCACGCTCGACGAGTACCGGCAGTTCTTCGAATGGTCGCACGACGAAGCGGACGGACGACTTCCTGCTGGTCCATCACGCCGGATTCAACGACCTCGAGGAGAACATCGAGGCGGTGCAAGATCGCCGAGCAGAGCGGCGGCGAGCTGGTGCTGCTGTCCTATCCGGCCAACATGTATGCCGAGACGCCGCAGGACATCTACGATTACACCAAGGCCTACTGCGACGCGACCGATCTCGCCGTGATGCTGTTCCCGGTGCCGCTGTGGGGCTTCAACCGGGTGCACGAGTTCGACATCGAGGCCAAGCTGATCCGCCGCCTGATCGACGATTGCCCGAACGTCGCCGCCGTCAAGGCGGAAGGCGGCATGCCGAGCTTCATGCACTGGATCGAGTGCCACCGGCTGTTCGGCAAGGAAATCGTGATCAGCAACCCGCTCGAGAAGGACATGATCCCGCTCGCGCAGCTGGCGCCGGTCCAGTTCAGCGCCACCAGCAACACTGAATATTTCGGCCCGATGATCCCGCACATCTTCAAGCTGCTGCAGAAGGGCGACTTCGACGAGGCCACCCGCCTCTACTGGCAGATCAACCCGGCGCGCAAGGCCAACATGGTCACCAGCGCCTATATGGCCGCAGACCAACTTCCTGCATCGCATGCTGTGGAAGTATCAGGGCTGGTTGAACGGCTTCAACGGCGGCCCGATGCGCCGGCCGACCGCGCGGCTCAACGATGCACACCATGGCGACGCTGCGCAACGGTCTGATCAAGTCGGGCATCAAGGTCACCGAATCGCACGACCGCGAGTTCTTCGTCGGACGCAATCCGGTCAAGAGCGCGGCCCGCGTCTCCAGCCAGATAGCCGCCGAGTAACGGCGCGGGTGGCTTGTTGATGACGGGCGTGACGCTGCGAGGCGTCACGCCCGTTTTTTTTCGTCAGAGTGGCGTCTTGTTGATCTGGCCGCTCGCGGTGACGTACCAGCGCTCGCTCGCCAAAGGTTTTCCGGCAAACCGGTCGGCCATCCAGTCGGCGACGAATATCGGCGGAAACGGTCCCAGATTTGCCGCCGGAACATTGCCGACCGAGTGGCGCGAGTCCTGATAGACGACCATCTGCTTCGGCCCGTTGACGGCTTGCAGCAGCCGCTCGGAGTGCACGAGCGGACTGAGCTCCTCGGCCTCGCCGGCAACGCACAGATAAGGCACGCGTATTTTTTCGGCGTGGCCTTCCCACGTCATCGTCTTTTTGCGGAACGCATCGAACTCCGCCTCATCGGTAATTCCCGACATGTACATGAAGCGTTTCTTGAAGGTCGGCGACGCCTCCTGGAAAATCGTCTCGCCGCCGGGCTCGTGGCACACCGACATCACCGAACAGGCGCAGATGCGCGGTTCGTGCGCCGTCAGAATGGTGCCGAAGAAGGAGCCAAAACTGGTGCCGCTGACGCCGATGCGCGCCGGATCGATTTCGGGCCTGGCGACAAGCCAGTCGACCAGCGCCGGGCCTGCGGCCGCCCAATTGTCGGTGCTGAAATAGATGCCGACCATCGGCGCTTCGTATTGGCCCGGCCCGTCGATGGCGAGCACCGCGATGCCGCGATTGAGCCAGCGGTCGCCGTAGAGCGCGACCAGGCCTTCCTTGAAGCTGTCCATGCCCGGAACTGCGATCACCACCGGGATGCGGCCGCCTTTGTAATTCGCCGGCAGATGAAACCAGGCCGGGATCGCCTTGCCCTGAAACGGAATCCACACCGCCTCGACATGGTGATCCGAAAGGCCGGCATATTTGGTGTAGCATTCGCGTTTCTTATTGTTATAGGCGACGTTGGTTTCGTCGTTCTGATCATAGGGCCATTGCGCCGCGGCCCAGTGGATCGCCGCCATAAAGTAATTGTCGCGGGCGGTAACCTTGCGGTCGGCCGCCTCCGCGGCCTTGGCCTTGGCCTCGCGGCGGCGCGCGACCGCCTCGAACGCCGGTCCGATATCCGCCATCTTTTTCACGCGCTCGCGAATACCCGCGAAGTCGGCGTTGGCCTCGTTGCCGCACGGACCGTTCAAATAGATCGAGCGCGGCTGGTCCCAATCGATGCCGTTGGCGCGGATGACGTTGTCGATGAGCCAGCGCTGCTCATTGAAACGCTGCACATGCGGCTCGCCGCGCTTGTCCATGATCGGTTGTTGTGCGTGCTCCATTCGATAGTCCCCCCATGTGTGGTTTTAGATCGCCGATATTCCGGCAATTTATCGTACGGCTTCGCGATGAACTACTGCAGGATGCCGGCCCCGGCGCCGGAACGCACCGCTTGGGTGGACGCCGCCCGAGGTCTGTATTCAATTCAATTGAACCGGCTGGCTGGGGCGCCTGGATACTAAGCTGAATACCCTTGGCCGCCAACGGACTGACGAGACACGCGATTTCGCTGCGACAACTGCGTGTGTATCACCTCAGCGACTCACCTCGCAAGCCGCGCCTTCATGCGGATACGCCACCGGTCAATGTCCGCTTCTCTAATCGGCCGCGGCCATTTGAGGTCAAGCACTTTCAGACTATCCACCACTGCAGTGTCGATGTCGCTCACGGGCTCGCGCTTCTCTTCGGAATCGGCACCAAGGCCCTTCCATTATGGGATTCGAGGACGAGGCGGAACAATCTTTGGGCGGCCTTACCGTCAGATGTGACGGCAGGTCCAAGCGGACATGCGAACTCACCTCATCCATCGTCCCGCGAGGGACATCTTTCCACCGCTCGGTGGAGCTCGAGTTTTCTCCTATCGCTATTGATCCTGATTAGATCTCATGCCGCTGCGACCTCCCGGGTCCAGCGGAACTCAGTGCCGTCAACCCATATGCGGTGCATGATCACGGCCAGCCGGCGCGCCAGCGCCACGATCGCCTTCTTCATTCCGCGACGCCTGGCGATCTGCATCGCCCAGGCCTTGAGCCAGGACCATTTCTTCGAACGCAGCATGCTCTGAGCTGCTTCGTAGAGCATGACCCGCATCATCTCATCTCCGCAGCGTGATATTCTGCCGCTCCATTCCACCTCGCCCGATTGATACTTGGCACACGTCAGCCCAAACACGGCCCCGACTGACTTGGATTTATGGAAGCGAGCGGGGACGTCGACCGTGGCTCGATAGGTCAGCGACACCACGGGGCCAACGCCCGGGACCGTCATCAAGCGCCGGCACACCTCATCGTCCCGCACGATGGCCAGCAAGCGGCGGTGCTGGATGACGAACTGCTCGCGTAGCACGCGCCGGACAATGAGCAGCGGTTCGACCAGCTCAGCCAAGTCGGGGATGTTCTCGACCAGCTCCTTGATGCGCGCCTCGAACTTCACCTTCCCGACCATACCGACCTTGAGGCCGAAGTTACGCAAAGTACCGCGCAGGTCGTTGTCGATGGCGATGGCCTTCGACTGCAGCAGCTTGCGATGGGTCAGCAGCATTCGCAGTTTCTGACTGCGTAACGTCTTCACATGCACTGGACGGTAAAGCCCCACCCGCATCATCTGCGCGATGCCGCGTGCATCGTTGCGGTCGGTCTTGTTGATCTGCGCCTTCAACACCGCCCGCATGTGCCGCGTCTCGACACAGATCACCGGCAAGCCCGCTTCGGCAAGCGCACTGTAAAGCCATTGCGACAGCGGCCCGGCTTCCAGTCCGATCCGCTTGAAGTGGTAGGCAGGGTTCTTCAACACCGCCAGCAAAGCTTCCGGTTCGCTCGCCACCTTCACTTCCCGCACGATCCTGCCTGTGTCATCCACAATGCAGACGCTGGTCTCCTTGACTGATACGTCTAGTCCGGCAGAATGGTCCATGCTGCGCTTCTCCTTCTGATGCTTGAGGCCGCGAATGCGGACCTCGTTCCACCATCAGCCTGAAGCGCAGCACCCAAAATCTCCAGCGATCGAAACGCCGGCCGGCCGATTACCCCATCTTTTGGAGATGAGGGCCGACCTCAAAAATGGTCAAGGTCATTTCCGCTAATGACCCAGAGCGCGCATGATCTCGAAAGATCATACAGCAACAGCCGGTCAAGCTGCCGCATTTGCGTGCCCGTCGAGCGAGTTAAGTAGCTCTTTCGCCTCTGCTGCCGACCTAGGCTGGCTGAAAAAATAGCCTTGGGCTTCAATACATCCTTCGGTTCTCAGGACCTCAAGCTGCCTTTGCGTTTCGACGCCTTCAGCGAGGGTGACAATGTTAAGACTGCGGCCAAGGCCAACGACCGCGCGAAGAATTGCCAGGCTATCCTTGCTCTTTGCCAAGTCCCGGATAAACGACTGGTCAATCTTGATCTTGTCGAATGGAAAACTGCGGAGATAGCCAAGCGATGAGTATCCGGTTCCAAAATCATCCATTGCGATAGTAACGCCGAGCCCCTTAAGCTGGCGGAGCAGCTTTAAAGCGGCTTTGTCGTCCTGCATCAGAACCAACTCGGTAATCTCAAGCTCCCCCATGGGTGGACGCGGATCGAAAACCGCTTGATTGCTACCGTCAAACGAGCGACACGTTCGCCCATATGTGGTTCGCCACTATACGCTGCAATTGATGAAAATGCCTGAACACAAAATTCTCATCGTCGGTGCTGGTCTCGGAGGCCTAGCCGCCGCTTCGTTTCTGATGAAGCAAGGTCATGATGTCGAGAATCTACGAACAGGCGCCGCAGCTCGAAGAGGTGGGCGCTGGCATTCAGATAAGTGCCAACGCCATGCATGCTTTAAGGAGCCTCGGCCTTGAAGAACCTATCGCGAAGGCCGGGGTCCGACCGGGCGCTTACGTATTCCGGCTGCATGACACAGGCGAGGAGATTCATCGGTTCTCATTGGCGGACGAGCACGAGCGGTTGCATGGCGCGCCCTATTTTCAACTTCATCGCGCTGATTTTCAAAACATTCTTGCTGCGAAAGCTTCCGAGCTAAAATCCGACGTGGTGCGGCTCAACCGCCGTGTTATCGGATTTTCGGAATCGGGCGACGGCGTCGAGTTAAACTTTTCCAACGGCACCTCGGCGCGCGGTGACCTACTGATCGGTGCTGATGGGTTAAAATCTGTTGTCCGCCGTCAGATCATCGGCGAGGTGCCGGCTCGCTACACTGGCGATGCAGCTTGGCGCATCACCGTACCAATTGAGCGCCTGCCGCAAAATTTCATCGAGCCTGTCATGTCAGTCTTTATGGGCCCTGGCGGGCATGCTGTATGCTATTTCGTGCGTGGCGGCGCGCTGTTGAATTTTGTCGGCATTGTCGAGACTGACGAAATTTTCGACGAGTCGTGGACTATCAAGATGCCGTGGGAGAGACTAAAAGCGGACTATCGGGGCTGGCATGCGACCATTCAGACCGTCATCGACGAAGCCGACAAGGATAAATGCTATCGTTGGTCATTGCACAATCGGTTGCCGATTTCGAACTGGAGTACTGCACGCGTCACACTATTGGGCGACTCCGCGCATGCTACACTGCCTTATCTCGCTCAAGGCGCGGTAATGGCAATTGAGGACGGCGCCGTGCTTGCGCGCGCGTTGGCCATGGAAAGTGAAATCCCAAAAGCGCTTCAGCTTTATCAACGTAATCGCATTGACCGTACCGCCAAGATCGTCATCCAGTCGAGCGATAACCGTCGCCTTTTTCATCTGCGCACAAAAGCGGATATGCGTGCGGCCTTTGCCCGTCGTGATGAAGGCGCCGACCGGAATAACTGGCTCTACTCATACAATCCCATGACGGTAGAGTTGAAGTAGCTCAACCTACAGCCTTTGCCATCCAACGCTGCCGAGCTCGTTCTGCTTACTCCTGGATATCGAGGTCCATGCGGCGAATTTCTGCTTCGGACCATAGCGGACATCGGAGGGGTTTAGCCCTCGGCGGGTTTGTCCGCTTATGACC
>CAWGRN010000012.1:0-130254 GCA_963825015.1 uncultured Alphaproteobacteria bacterium
GCTACTCCGCCGCGCTGCGCTTCCGACAGGTTATCGAGCGACGACACGATGTGTTCGGCGAGTGCTGCCGCCAGCGTCGAGCTTTCGTGCGGATTGCGCACCAGCCCGACGCGGCAGGCCGGCAGTTCGGGAAAGCCTTCCGCCGCGGTCAGCACGCGCATGCCCGGCCGCAATCCGGACTCGGCCAAAACCGACACCGCTAACCCTGCGAGCACCGCGGCGGCGACCGCGCCGGCATTCGAACTCGAATACAGCACGCGATAAGCCCGTCCGGTCGTCTCCAGCCGCTCGGTGGCGATCCGCCGCCAGCTGCAGGTCGGCCGTCCCAGCGCCAGCGGCAGCCGTTCCTCGAGATGCGTCGCGTGCCGGCTCGAGGTCACCCACAGCAGCCGCTCGCGCCGGAAGGTTTCCGAGGCGCGCTTGGTTTCGCAATTGGTGACGATGGCGAGATCGATTTCGTTGGCGTCGATGCGCTCCAAGAGATCGACCGACGGTTCGCAGATCACGGTCAGTTCGACGCCGGGATAGGCGCGCGAGAACCGCGCCATGATCTCCGGCAGATAGCGGTCGGCGTAATCGTCCGGCACGCCGAGCCGCACGCGGCCCGACAGTTCGGCGTCGGAGAAGGCGGTGATGGTCTCGATGTTGAGCTTGACGATGCGGCGCGCGTAATCGAGCAGGCGCTGGCCGTCCTCGGTGAGCTTGGAGGCGCGGCCGTCGCGCGCGAAAATCGGCCGGTCGAGCCGCTCCTCCAGCCGCTTCATCTGCATCGAGACCGCCGACTGGGTCTTGTTCACGACCTCGGCCGCCTTGGTGAAGCTGCCGGTCTCGGCGATGGCGATGAATGCGCGCAATTGGTCGATGTCGAGCAGGGTTGTCATGGCCAATTCCTGGGCTCCGGACCCCGAAAACCCAGTGATTTTAGGCCTCAAGGTCATATCAACATTTGCGATAGGTCAGATTAGAAACATTCGTTTCACTAATCAATCCCCCCGGCGCATATAGACGCGGTCCTGCCCGGGAATCGGGTGGGTATTCCGGGTGGTTGCGATGCGGATTCCCGAGTGAATTCGCGGCATCACGGCCAACCGAATGGAGACTGGAAATGAGCAGAAATATCCCCGTTTTGCCGATCGCGGGCAGCGCCCTGGTGCGCGGATTGGCGTCAGTGCTGGCCCTGGTCGCCTATTGGCTGAGGAATTTGGCGCGCGCGCAGCGCCACCGCCGCCAGGCCCGCCAATTGGCCGGCCTCGACCGCCATATGCTGGCCGATATCGGGATCACCGGCGCCGATGTGCGCGACGCCTTCTCGGCGCCGTTGTGGGAAGACCCGACCGCGCTGTTGCGCGAGCGCGCCATCGAACGCCGCATGAACCGCGGGGTCGCACGCGCGCCGCGTCAGGCGCCGGTGGAAAACGGTTTCCACCGCCCGGCCACGGACCGGCCGGCGCGCCACGCGATGTAAGTGCATGATCCCGAAAAGCGGGAACCGGTTTTCGGAAAAGATCATGCACCTGAAATAAGCAGAGAAACGGCCGACCCCTCTCATCGGCCGCGTGATCCGAAAGCCGCGAACATCCCCTCTCGTGGACGGATCAAAGCGCCCGCCGGCCCCTCCGGCGGGCGCAAACTTTTTTGCCGAGCGATAAGTCTAACGTTCACTCATGAACGGCCAGCGTCGGCTGCACCAATAGGCGGCGGTCCTTGACCACGCCGATGCGCGCGCCCAGGCGCGAGATGGTCGCAATGACCTTGCCGTCGAGCGCGCGGTCGCAATTCATGTGCGTCGGCGCGATGTAGAACTCCGCCTTGGTCCAGTCCTCGGTCCATTGCAGGCGCGGGTTGGCTTCCTTCTCGAACGGCAGCCGCTCGCCGCAGACCGCGACGGTATAGAGATGCGCAGCGCTGCCTTTCTTGTCGAGCTTGGCGACATAGGCTTCGAGATCGTCGACCGCCTCCGGCATGATGTTGACCCAGTAGTCGGTGTCATAGCGGCCGGAGGCGCCTTCCAGGCCGCCGACCAGCGGATTGTAGAAAAGGTATTGGTAGGGATGCAGACGCACCAGCTCGCTGGCGTTCCACGCCAGCGCCGACGGCAATCGCCGCGGCGCGCCGTTGGCCAGCCAGCGGTGGCGGGCCGCGCACCGAACCAACAGCCAATCGAAGCCGATGCCGGCCAGCACCGCGAACACCGGCACCACGAACAGGAAATGACGCAAGCCCGTGAATGCGGGCCCGCGGTCGATCACTTCGCAGATCACCGGGAAGAACGCGACGATGGCGAGCAGGGCGGTTTCGCCGCGGCGGCCGGGCAAAGGCGATGCCGCCCGCGCCGGCCCCAGAATGAACAGCAGCGCGACAGCGGCGCCGGCCAGCATGATCAGCGGCAATTTGATCATCAGATAGGCCGGCACATACCAGCGCGGCACGTCGCCCATGTCGTAGACATGGCCGCCGAGCAAAGTGTGGATCTGATAGTGGAACGCGCCGAAATCGATCAGCCCGCGCACCGGATTGAGCGGCGCCAGCGCCGACCACGGCCAGGCCGCGATCATGATCGCATAGCCGATCAGGAATGCCGGCGTCATCGCGATCGCCGATTGCGCAAAGAAGCTCAAGCGGTCGCGCATCGGTCCGGCGCGCAACTGCTGCATGCGCATCAGGATCGCCAGGCCGGCATAGCCGATCAGCAAAAGCCCGAGCACGCGAATGCCGAGCGCCGCGCCGAGCAACAGCCCGAAACCGATCACGTCGCGTTGCCGCGGCCGCGGCAGATCGCGGGCCGCGCGGCAGCAGGAAATAGACCGCGCCCATCATGGCGGCGGCGAACGGAATGTCCTTGGTGTGGTTGAACATCGAGCCATACCACGGCCCGCACACCGCCAGCGCAAAGGCCGCGATGGCGCCGGCGCGCGGTCCGGCCACCAGCCGCGCGGTCGCATAGGCCGCCGCAATGCCGCCGATGCCGATCAAGGCGCTGAGCAGGTGCCGCACGGTATAAGGATCGATGAACGGCAAGGCGCGTTCGGCCAGCACCGCCACGATGTCGAACAGCCCGCCATAGAGATAGAGATTGACGTAGTGAAACAGCGCCTGGTCGGTAAAGCCGCTGGCGTAATAGGCGATGATCAGCTCGCCATAGTGCTGCTGGACTTCCTCGTCATTGGAGATCGCATAGGACTCGAAGGTGGCGAACACCAGCACCACCAGGACGGCGATGAGCGCGCCGACCGCAAGATCGTAGCGGTCGTGCGCGGCCAAGCGCGCGGCCAAGCGCGCGCGTAGTCGCACCAGCGCATTACTGCGTGGCGGCAGTCCTGGTCCCGGCGGCAGGCTGACCTCCCCCTCGAAGCGCGCGGGATTGTGTCTTGCGGCCGGGGACTTGTCATGCTGCACCTGCACAATGGCCGGCATCTGCGGTACGATGCCGCCGGGGCCTCAGGTCAAGCCGGGCGGGCGCACATGCGACTTACACGTGAATCTATCGGCCGGGCTCGCCCTGGCGGTCGCTGGCGCTGGCAGGCTTGACGCCGCTTGGTCCGGCGCAGGCCCAGACCGGTTTCGATCGGCGCGGCGGCGACTACACGCATTTCGAGATCAAGAATGGCGACCCCGGGCTTTGCGCCGCGCGCTGCGAGCGCGAGGCGCGCTGCCGCGCCTGGAGCTTCTCGTATCCGCGCACCGAAAATGCCCTGGCGATCTGCTGGCTGAAGTTCAAGGTGCCGCCGCGCGTCGAGGACAAATGCTGCGTGTCGGGCGTGCGCGGCGCCGGCGTGGTCGAGCCGCGCATCGGGGCGGTCGAATATTCCATCGATCGCTTTGGCGGCGACTACCGCCATTTCGATACGCCGTCCGATCCGTCCGGCGCCGCCTGCAAGACCGCCTGCGCCGACGACAACAAATGCCGCGCCTGGACCTATGTGCGGCCGGGCTATATCAGCGTCAGCGCGCGCTGTTATTTGAAGGACAAGATCACGCGGCCGCGGACCAAGCCGTGCTGCATTTCGGGCGTGGTGCGGTAGCGCCAGCCCACCTTTTAGGGTGACTTATGACGACGCAGACGCAGGTATTCGACGGCCACAACGATGTTCTGCTGCGTCTGTACAAATCAAAATCGAGCGATGCGGTATCTGATTTTCTTGAGGGTGAAGAGGCCGGCCATCTCGACCTGAAAAAGGCCAGGGCCGGGTCGTTCGCCGGCGGGTTGTTCGCGCTGTACTCTCCGTCGGCAGCCAAGCCTGTCGCAACCGAGAAGCAGACGGCCGGCGAGCAAGGTGAAGTGGCGCTGCCGGCTCCCTTGAGTTTGGAGGAGGCGCGAAAATCAGTTGTCGGGGAGTTGGCGATCCTGCTGAAGATTGTGCGCGCCTCCCGGGGTGACGTCGCGATCTGCAAGACGACGGCCGACGTGAAATCCACCATCGAACGTCAGGCTCTTGGCCGTGGTCGTTCACCTCGAAGGCGCCGAAGCCATCGACGGCGACCTGAATTTCCTGGAAGTCCTTTACGCGGCGGGCTTGCGCTCATTGGGGCCGGTTTGGAGCCGGGACAACATATTTGGCCACGGTGTGCCGTTTCGATTTCCCTCAAGCCCGGATATCGGCGAAGGCCTGACGGCCGCCGGCGAACGGCTTGTTCGGGCCTGCAACGAGATGAAAATTCTTGTCGATCTATCGCACATCAACGAGAAGGGATTTTGGGATGTCGCGCGTCTGTCGACGGCGCCTTTGGTTGCGACACACTCAAACGCTCATGCGTTATGTGCTTCGGCCAGAAATCTGACCGACCGGCAACTTGCCGCGATCCGGGAATCGAAGGGAATGGTCGGCTTGAATTTCGCATCGTCCTTCCTTCGCCCGGACGGCAGGATGAGCTCGGACACGCCCCTCGACTTGATGGTCCGTCAGCTTGACTATCTCATCGAGAAGCTGGGCGAGGACCATGTCGGACTAGGGTCCGATTTCGACGGCGCGGTCATATCCGGAAGCATTGCATCGGCCGCCGGCTTGCCCGTGTTGTTTCAAGCCTTGCGAGACAATGGATATTCCGAGCCGCTCTTGCGGAAAATAGGCTCGACAAATTGGTTCGACTTGCTTGAGCGTACGATTGGCTGATGCCAAGGGCTCCCGAGCAAAAGTCGGGTATTGCCGTTCGGCCGGCGCGCGGCTTAGGGAGCCCGCGTTCGCGCTTCGCCCGCGATGACAGCCGTTAATTCACGCCTGAGAAAAACCGCGACAGCCGCAGGCCCTTGGGCCAGGTCCAGACCGGCTGGCTCTTCATGCCGAGATCCCACGAGCCGACGATGCCGTCGACGCGGCCGACCAGATTGGCCACCGGCAGCAATGCCGACGCCGCCTTCGCGCAACGGCACGCGGCTGTCGGCCGAATTGTCGCGATTGTCGCCCATGACGAACAGATGATCGGGCGGCACCACCGTCTCGGGAATATTGTCGAGCGGGTTGTTCGCCGTCAGTTTGAAGATCAGATGTTCGCGGTCGCCCGGCAGCGTCTCGACGAAGCGCGCCGCCGGCATCTTGGAGCCGTCCTCGATTTCCGCCTCGCCGGCGCCCTCGGCGCGAAGGCCGACCGGCGTGCCGTTGATCGACACGCGGCCGTTGTTGAGCGCGATGCGGTCGCCGGGCAGGCCGATGACGCGTTTCACCCACACCTGGCTGCGGTCGCCCGGCCAGCGGAACACCACGACGTCGCCGCGTTGCGGCAGCGCGCCGAGATAACGTTCGGTGGTCGGCAGCACCACAAAGGCCGGCAGCGAGGCGGCGCTGTAGCCGTAAGGATATTTTGTCGCCAGCAATTCGTCGCCGATCAGCAGCGTCGGCTCCATCGAGCCGGACGGCACGTAAAACGGTTCGGCGATCGCGGTCTTGGCCGCGGCCACGATCAGAACGATGCCGGCCAGTTCGGCGATCGATTTCAGCAGATTGTGTTTGCGCGTCGGCTGCCATGATGCTCACGCCGGTGCCGCCCACCGTGATGCGATCCATGCGCAGCGTCGGCTGGCCGACGCCGACCGGCACGCCCTGGCCGTTCTTGCCGCAGGTGCCGATGCCGGGATCGAGCGCGAAGTCGTTGCCGATCATCGAGATGCGGTGCAGGTCGGTCGGCCCGTTGCCGATCAGCATGGCGCCCTTCACCGGCGCGGTGACCTTGCCGTTCTCGATCTTGTAGGCCTCGGTGCACTGGAACACGTATTTGCCCGAGGTGATGTCGACCTGGCCGCCGCCGAAATTGACGGCGTAGAGGCCGTTCTTCACCGAGGCGATGATCTCTTTCGGATCGTGCTGGCCCGCCAGCATCGCGGTGTTGGTCATGCGCGGCATCGG
This sequence comes from uncultured Alphaproteobacteria bacterium, assembly GCA_963825015.1. Taxonomy (GTDB): domain Bacteria; phylum Pseudomonadota; class Alphaproteobacteria; order Rhizobiales; family Xanthobacteraceae; genus Pseudolabrys. Next base: position 6,339 of record CAWGRN010000012.1, read on the forward strand.
CACGTGGGCGTGGCTCTCGCGCCGGCCGTTGCCGGTCGGCTTCATGTTCATCAGCCGCGCGTTCTGCCGGTCCTGCATGTAGCCGACCAGGATGCCGTCCTCGATCAGCACGGTGCGGTTGGTCGGCGTGCCTTCGTCGTCGATCGACAGCGAGCCGCGGCGCGACTGCATGGTGCCGTCGTCGACCACGGTGACGCCCTTGGCCGCGACCTGCTGGCCCATCAGGCCGGCGAAAGCCGATGTCTTCTTGCGATTGAAATCGCCTTCCAGGCCATGGCCGACCGCCTCGTGCAGCATCACGCCCGGCCAGCCGGCGCCGAGCACGACGTCCATCTCGCCGGCCGGCGCCGCCACCGAGTCGAGATTGACCAGCGCCTGGCGCATCGCTTCGTCGACCGCGCCTTGCCAGGCGTTGGTCTCGATGAAGCGCTGATAGCCCTCGCGGCCGCCGACGCCGTAGCTGCCGGATTCCTGGCGGTCGCCGTCGCCGGCCACCACCGAGACGTTCAGCCGCACCAGCGGCCGGATGTCGCGATAGGTCTCGCCGTCGGCGCGCAGGATTTCCACCACCTGCCAGGTGGCGGCGATTGATGGCGGTGACCTGCCGCACGCGCGGATCCTTGGCGCGCGCATAGGCGTCGATGGTCTCGAGCAATTTCACCTTGGCGTCGAAGGCCGGTTCGCCGAGCGGATTGTCGTCGCCATAGAGCTTGCGATTGGTGCGGCCGGGCGCCTCGGCATATTTGCCGCTGTGGCCGCTCTTGACCGCGCGCACCGCCTCGGCGGCCCGCGCCAGCGCGCCTTCCGACAGATCGGAGGCATGGGCGTAGCCGACCGCCTCGTCCTTGACCGCGCGCAGGCCGAAGCCTTGCGAGGTGTCGTAGGTCGCCTGCTTGAGCCGTCCGTTGTCGAAGGCCAGCGCCTCGGTCTGCTTGTATTCGAGGAACAATTCGCCGTCGTCGGCGCCTTCCAGCCCGCGGCCGATGAGCTGGCGGACCTTGGCCTTGTCGAGACCGGCGCGGTCGATCAAAGATGAAACGGCTGGATCCATAGAACTTGCTCCGGGGTGTGCCCTCAAGGGAACTAGATAGGCAGTCTGTGGCAATTTGGCGAGGGCAGGGCGTTCCAGGGCGGCGGGCGCGTTTCCTGTGTAAAGCCGGGCCCTCCGGCGCCAGAATAGCCCGAGGGTGATAACTTCTTGCGATGCGCCGATTCGCTTCGGATGGTTCGATTCACCAGGACCCTGCTCAAGAGCGATGAAACAATCCGCGACGCGCGCCCAGCCCCCGCAGCCTCGCTTGCTCATGTGCCGTCCGCAACATTTTGCGGTCACTTACAGCATCAATCCCTGGATGGACCCGAATGCCTGGGCCGTCGGCGGCAAGGCCTTGCACGCCACCGCCGAGCGGCAGTGGACCGGCCTCTACCGCAGGCTTCTGAAGCACGGCGCCGAGGTCGACCTGGTCGAGCCCGAGCCCGGTCTTCCCGATCTGGTGTTCACCGCCAACGCCGCCGTCGTTCTCGACGGCAAGGCCGTGATGGCGCGGTTCTTTCATCCCGAACGCCAGCGCGAGCAGCCGGTATTCGCGGCCGGTTTCCGCGCGCTGCAGGCGCGCGGGCTCATCGATGAGGTCGTCGAATTGCCCGCGGGCGTGACGCAGGAAGGCGCCGGCGACTGCATCTGGGACCGCTGGCGCGGCCTGTTCTGGATCGGCTCCGGCTTTCGTTCGGATCTCGCCGCGCGCCATGCGATCGAGGAGCAGTTCGGCGTGGCTTGCCTGCCGCTCGCGCTCGCCGATCCGAGCTTCTATCACCTCGACACCGCGTTCTGCGCACTTCCGACCGGCGACGTGCTGTATTTTCCCGGCGCCTTCACGCCCGCCGCGCTCGAGATGATCCACGACCGCGTCGCGCCGGCGCAGCGCATCGCGCTCAGCCGCGCCGACGCCGCGCGCTTTGCCGCCAACGCCGTCTGCGTCGACCGGGTGGTGGTGATGTCGGCCGGCAGCGAGACGCTGCGGCGCGCGCTGGAACAGCGCGGCTACACGGTGGCGAAAACCCCGCTGCACGCCTTCCTGCGCAGCGGCGGATCGGCCTGCTGCCTGACCTTGCGCCTCGACCACACATCGAGAGCGGAAAATGCCTCGGCCATGACCGCGGCGTGAATTGCTTCGCGAATTGCCTGGCAAATCGCGCTTTCCCCGTCCGGCTGCTTAAAAAACACCCAAACAACGCCTGCCTGACATCTGGTAGTCTGTACGCGGCCGCCACAAGTAAGAGATGTGCCGAAGCGGATCGCTGGGGCCCCGGACCCCAAGGTCCAAAGGAGGCGTTTCGTGGATCTCAGCGTTGGCTACGAGTTGGTCTACGATTTGCCGCAGCCGACGCCGATGCTGTTGGTGCTCAACATCCACTACACGCGCGCGGCCGACATTCTCGTCGGCGACCGCGTCACGACGACCCCGGCCGTTCCCGTCACCGCCTACCGCGATGCTTTCGGCAACTGGTGCAGCCGCCTGGTGGCGCCGCAAGGCCGCTTCACGATCACCAACACCGCGGTGGTGCGGGATTCCGGCGAGCCCGACCACGTCGAAACCCATGCGCAACAGCATTCGATTCAAGAATTGCCGGAAGACGCCTTGGTGTTTCTTTTGGGCAGCCGATATTGCGATACCGAAAAACTATCCGACATCGCTTGGAACCTGTTCGGTCAAACGCCGCCGGGCTGGGCGCGGGTTCAAGCGATCTGCGATTACGTGCACAACCACATCGCCTTCAATTACATGCATGCCAGTCCGTCGCGAACCGCTTCGGAGGCATACAACGAACGCCGCGGCGTCTGCCGCGACTACACCCATCTCGCGATTGCGTTCTGCCGCTGCATGAACATTCCGGCGCGCTACTGCACCGGCTATCTCGGCGACATGGGCACGCTGCCGCCTTACGGACCGGGCGACTTCGCCGCCTGGTTCGAAGCCTATCTCGGCGGCCGCTGGCAGCTGTTCGATCCGCGCAACAATGTGCCGCGGATCGGGCGCGTGCTGATGGCGCGGGGCCGTGACGCCACCGACGTCGCGCTCACCACCACGTTCGGCCCCAATACGCTCGCCAGCTTCAAGGTCTGGACCGACGAGATCATTCCGGCCTGATCCACTAGTATGCCCGCCCAAAGCTGCGGAGGAATCACATGAAGGCGATGTTGCTTACCGGTCACGGCGGCCCGGAGATGATGCGTTACGGCGATGCGCCGGACCCGACCGCCGGTCCCGGCGAAGTGGTGGTCGACATTCACGCGGCATCCGTCAACGGCGCCGATCCCAAGGTGCGCCGCGGCGCCGGCCGCTACAAGATCGCGCAGTTTCCCTACATCCTGGGCCGCGACTTTTCCGGCATCGTCAGCGCAATTGGTGCCGGCGTTGCCGATCTTGCCGTCGGTGACGCGGTTTTCGGCGTCCTCGACCAGGGCATCGAGGGCACCTATGCCGAGAAAGTCGCGATCAAGGCCGCGTTGGTCGCCAAGAAGCCGGCCTCGCTGAGCCACGCCGAAGCGGCGGCGCTCGGCCTCATCAGCCTGACCGCGCTCACCGGCATCGAAGATACCGCGCACCTCAAAGCCGGTCAGACCATTCTGATCCAGGGCGCTGCCGGCGGCGTCGCCGGATTTGCCGTGCAACTTGCCAAGCATCTCGGCGCCACCGTGATCGCGACCGCCAGCGCCGGCAACCACGCCTACGTGCGCAGCCTCGGCGCCGACCGCGTCATCGACTACAACAAAGAGGATTTCACCGCGATCGGTCCGATCTGCGATGTGGTCTACGACACCGTCGGTGGCGCCGATGTCCGCGCCCGCTCCTACAAGGTGCTCAAGCCCGGCGGCAAATTGGTGTGGATCGCGCCCGCGCCGGACGGCTTTCAGCCGCCGCGCGACGATGTCGAGACCTTGAAGCCGGACGTGCAACGCGACCGCGCGCATCTCGAACGCATGCTGGCGCTGCTCGCTGCCGGCGCGGTCCGGCCGCCGGCGATCCACCGCTACAAGCTCACCGACGCCGCCGAGGCGCACAAGGTCAGCGAAGCCCGCCATCTGCAAGGCAAGCTGGTGTTCGACGTGCGAGGCTAAATTCTACGAGCGCGTCGCGGTCCAGATGAAATGCCGCGCGCCGCCGCGCGGACCCTTGGCGCGCAGCGGAATCTCCTTCACGTCGAAGCCGGTCTTGCTCAGCCGCGCGGTGAACTTCGGATCCGGGTTGGACGACCATACGGCCAACACGCCGCCCGGGCGCAACGCCGCATGGGCCGCGCGCAAGCCTTTCAGATCGTAGAGCCCGTCATTGGCTTTGCGGGTCAGGCCTTCGGGGCCGTTGTCGACGTCGAGCAGAATCGCGTCGTAAGCCGCCCGGCCGGCGCGGATCAATTTGCCGACGTCGACTTCGCGAATGATCACGCGCGGATCGGTCAGGCTGCCGCCGAACAGTTCCGCCATCGGACCGCGCGCCCAGGCCACCACCGCCGGCACCAGTTCGGCGACGATGATTTCGGCCTGCGTTCCGAGCACGACCAGGGCCGCCCGCAACGTGAAGCCCATGCCCAGTCCGCCGATCAGCACCCGCGGGCTCTCTCGGGTGCGGATTTTCTCGCAGCCGATTGTCGCCAGCGCCTGCTCGGTGGCGCTGAGACGGCTGCTCATCAACTGGTTGTCGCCGAGCATGATCGCGAACTCGGTGCCGCGCCGCCGCAGGCGCAGTTCGTCATTGCCGCCGGGCACTTTGGTTGTATCGAGCAAAGACCAGGGGATCACGAAGGCGGCTCGTCCCGCGCGAAACTCACGCTCACTTCGCCGATCGGATCGATGCGCGTGGCTCAATTCCGTCTCGTCCGCTTCGATCATGACCGGCGGCGTGATCGATCCGGTGATGATGACGTCGCCGGCGGACAAGCTTCTCGCCAAAGGCGGCCAGCGTATTGGCGACATGCGCGACGATGTCGGCGAGCTTGCCGGTCAGCGCTTCCGGGTCGGTGGTGGATGATACTTCCGCGCCGCGCCGGATCAGGCGCGAGGTCAGGCCGGAGGTCGCAGCCCCGAACCGCGTATTGCCGCACAGCACGACGTGGCGCTGATAGATGTCGCCTTCGAGCACGACGTCGAGATTGTCCGGCGTCGGCGGCGGATCGAGATCGGCGAGTTCGATCGCCGGAAAAATCTCCTTCACCGCGGCAAGCGCCGCATCCGGCGTCGCGCCGCCGCCGAGATCGCTCGCCATGCGCACGCAGATTTCCGGCTCGGCCACCGGCTTGACCCAGCCGTCAAGCGACACCGTGCTGCCGGACAACAGCAATGCGCGCTGCATCAGGTAGCCGACGATCGGCGCCTTCAGCCCGAGCTTCTGCATCGAGGCCGGCGCGCCCATGCCGACCTTCCAGCCGAGCGGCCTTTCGCCGGCGGCGATGCGCGCGCGGCGCTTGGCGAGTTGCGCCGTCATGCCCTTCTTGATGAGCGGTGTCCCAGGCGTGGCTCTCGTCGAGGTCGCTACAGCGGGCGCGAAGTCACGCTCACTTGTGACTCTCCGGATGCACTTCGTAGCCTGAAATCCTCGATCGAGCCGGCGCCCATCCAGCCCCACACCAGCACCACGTCCTCGTTCGAGGTGTTGTTGAAGCCGTGCCAGCAGCCGCGCGGCGAATAGACCACGTCGCCTTCGACCGACGGCGTGTCGCCGTTGTCGGTGTAGATCATGCCGTGGCCCTTGAGCACGATGAAGAACTCGTCGCAATTGTGATGGCGATGGTTCTCGTGGCGCGCGCCGGGCTTGAGCACGGTCCAGCCGACCACGTGATCGGCGTCGGCGGATTTCTTGTCGATCAGGAATTGCACCTGCATGTCGACCCAGCCGTCGTCGCGCTTGAGGCCTTCGACCTTCGGCACGTCCTTGAGATTGGTGCGGAACATCACCGGGTCTTTCTTGCCCTCGTTGAGGACGTCGGCCGCGCCTTTCACGGCTTTGCCCAGCGCGCGTCCGAATTTTTCCGCCGATGACGTCATGTTTGTCCTCCCAAACGCCGATAGACCTGATGCGCGACCACGAAATCGTTGGCGTCGATGCCGAGCCCGCGGCAGGCATTCATCATTTCGTTGGCGGCGGCGGCGAGCGGCACCGGCGAGCCAAGCGTGCGGCCGAGATTGAGCGCCAGCATCATATCTTTTTGTTGCAGCGTCACGTCGGCGAGCGGCACTTCCGGCATCTTGCCGTCGAGGATGAACGGACCGCGATAGCCGATCACCGGCGAGGCGGCGACGCTCTTGAGAATGGCGTCGACCGCGGCCTCGCGCGCGACGCCGCCTTTTTCGGCGAGCGCCACCGCTTCGCCGAAGGCGATGATCTCGACCATCAGCAAAAGGTTGACCGCGATCTTCATCTGGCAGGCCAGGCCGTTGCCGCCGATGCGCGTCACCTTCGGGCCGATCGCCAGCAGAACGGGCTTGGCGCGCTCGAACGCGGCCTCGTCGCCGCCGATCATCACCGAGGCGTTGCCCTGCACGACGGTGACCGGCGAGCCCGACAGCGGGCCGTCCAGCATGATCGATCCGGCCTTGGCGAATTCGGCGGCGACGGCGCGGCTTTCGTCCGGCTCGATCGTGCTCATGTCGATGTAGATGCCGCCTTTGGCGAGGCCGGAGACGATGCCGTCCGGGCCGAGCGCCACGGCTTTCACCGCCTTGGCGTCGGTGACGATGGAAAACACGATCTCGGATTGTTCGGCGACCGCGCGCGGCGTGTCCGCCCACGTCATGCCGGCTTGGATGAGCGGCTCGGCCTTGTCGCGCGAGCGATTCCAGCCGGTGACAGCGTGTCCCGCCGCCAATAGCCGTGGCACGATGAGTTGCCCCATGGCGCCGAGGCCGACAAATCCGAAGATTTCACCCGGCTCTCCTCCCGTCCGACGTCTAAATTCTTGACCACCCTAAAGACGTGGATGGCCGGGACAAGCCCGGCCATGACCAGAGAGCGGCGAGGGCGGTCGGATCAAGGCAGCTTGTCGTAACCTTCGCCGAACCCGGCCAGGCTCATCGGGAAGCCGATGCCTTCCTCGGGGGTCTGGAAGATGATGAAGGTTGCGCTTTTGCCGGTGCGCAATTTCTTCAGCAATTCGTCGTCCATGATCACTTCGGCGATGCAGCCATTGGGCAGGCAGCGCACGAAACCGGCGCGGCCGACATCGGCATTGTCGATCTTGAGGCCGAGGCCGGACGGCAGCAGCACGCCGAGCGGCGCCACCACCCGCATCAGCCGGCTCTTCTGATCGGCGGTCTTGAGCACGATCACGGTCAGGCCGACATTGGCGCGGTCCTCCGCGGTCACGCTCTGAATCAGCGCGCATTGCTCGGATTTGGCGCCGGGGGGCGTATCGCAACGAATCTGCCAGTCCTTGTGGACCGATTTGACCGCGCCTTGGGCTAGCGGCGCGCTCGCTCGGCACGGCGGCCAAAGCCGCCAGCAGCGCCAGCGCCGCCAGCCAAAACCGGCCCCGATTTGCGCTACTGCTTTGCTCGAAAATGCCCATCGCTCAATCCTTTAGGCCGGCCTTCGGCCGCCCGGCGAAGTCCCGAATCGCTTGGCCGCCGGCACTTTATTCGTTTCCATTCGGTCATGCCCCGGCCCGTTCCGTCAGGCAAGGGGCAAGCCCCCGCCTGCGGCGCGAAACCGCCGGTTTGCGGGCCATCCAAGGCGCCAGCGCCGTGGCATAAATACGGCGCCAAAACGGTCCCCAAGATAAGCCGATTGTCGCATGCGAGAGGCAACGAGGTGCATTGCGGCAGGCTCGGAATTGTGGTTTGAGAAGCCAGGACTTACCCCCGTCCCGCCGCCCCGCCTAAGCCGCCACGCCCGTGGCATATATGCGTGCTCAGTGGGGCCGCGCCGAACATCTTGCCTGCGGTGGGCGGCAAAAAGGGGCCATTTCTAGGCCGTTTTTCTCGTCGAGGGAGCGCATTCGACAATGCTGGTGCTTAAGCGGTTGATCGCATTCGTGGTCGCAAGCGTGACCATTCTGGCCGGAGGCGCGGCCATGGCCGCCAGCGGCCAGCCCGAACCCTGGCAGCTTGGCTTGCAGGGCTCCGCCACGCCGGTGATGGACGACATCGTCTGGTTCCACAATTTCCTGTTATGGATCATCGTGGTGATCACCGTGTTCGTGCTGGCGCTGCTGGTGATCGTGGTGGTCAAGTTCAACGCCCGCAGCAACCCGGTACCGTCGCGCACCACCCACAACACCACCATCGAAGTGCTCTGGACCGTGGTCCCGGTGCTGATCCTGGTGACGATCGCGGTGCCGTCGTTCCGCCTGCTGTTCTACGAACTCAAGGTGCCGCCCGCCGACATCACGGTGAAGGCGACCGGCAAGCAGTGGTTCTGGAGCTACAGCTATCCGGACAGCAAGTTCGAATTCGACTCGCTGATGGTGCAGGACAAGGACCTCAAGCCAGGCCAGCCGCGGCTGCTCGCCGTCGACAATGAGATGGTGGTGCCGGTCAACAAGGTCGTGCGCGTTCTGGTCATCGGCGCCGACGTCATCCACTCCTTCGCGGTGCCGTCATTCGGCATCAAGATCGACGCCATTCCGGGCCGCGTCAACGAGACCTGGTTCAAGGCCGAGCGCGAAGGCATGTATTACGGCCAGTGCTCGCAGCTTTGCGGCCGCGATCATGCCTTCATGCCGATTGCCGTGCGGGTGGTCAGCGAGAAGGACTACACCGCCTGGCTCGATCAGGCGAAGAAGAAATACGCCACCGACGACAGCGTCCGCCCGACCGCGGTGGCCGCGGCCGGCGACGTGAAGTGACATATATCAATAGACGAATATAATGCGCGCGACAGCGACAAGGGTCGAGGGACAATAGCGATGGCTAGCAATGCAGCTGCACACGGCGCCCATGATGCCCACGAGCACCATGCGAATCCGACTGGATGGCGGCGTTTCGTCTATTCCACGAACCACAAGGACATCGGCACGATGTACCTGGTGTTCGCCATCATGGCCGGCATCATCGGCGGCTGCATGTCGATCGCCATCCGGCTGGAGCTGCAGAATCCCGGCCTGCAGATTCTTCCCGTCGCCGCACGAATACAACGTGTTCGCCACCGGCCACGGCCTGATCATGATCTTCTTCATGGTCATGCCGGCGATGATCGGCGGCTTCGGCAACTGGTTCGTGCCGCTGATGATCGGCGCGCCGGACATGGCGTTCCCGCGCATGAACAACATCTCGTTCTGGCTGCTGCCGGCCGCGTTCGGGCTGCTGGTCCTGTCGCTGTTCGTCGAAGGCGAGCCGGGCGCGCTCGGCGCCGGCACCGGCTGGACGATCTACGCGCCGCTGTCGACCTCGGGCCACCCCGGCCCGGCGATGGACTTCGTCATCCTGTCGATCCATCTGGCCGGCGCCTCGTCGATCCTCGGCGCCATCAACTTCATCACCACCATCTTCAACATGCGCGCGCCCGGCATGACGCTGCACAAGATGCCGCTGTTCGTGTGGTCGATCCTGGTGACGGTGTTCCTGCTGCTGCTGTCGCTGCCGGTGCTGGCCGGCGCCATCACCATGCTGCTGACCGACCGCAACTTCGGCACCACCTTCTTCGCGCCGGAGCAGCGGCGGCGATCCGCTGCTGTTCCAGCATCTGTTCTGGTTCTTCGGCCACCCCGAAGTCTACATCCTCATCCTGCCGGGCTTCGGCATGATCAGCCAGATCGTCTCGACCTTCTCCAAGAAGCCGGTGTTCGGCTATCTCGGCATGGCCTATGCCATGGTCGTCGATCGGCGCCATCGGCTTCGTGGTGTGGGCGCATCACATGTACACGGTCGGCCTTTCGACCGGCGCGCAGGCCTATTTCATCGCCGCCACCATGGTGATCGCGGTGCCGACCGGCGTGAAGATCTTCTCCTGGATCGCCACCATGTGGGGCGGCTCGATCGAGTTCCGCACGCCGATGCTGTGGGCGATCGGCTTCATCTTCCTGTTCACCGTCGGCGGCGTCACCGGCGTCGTGCTGTCCAATGCCGGCGTCGACCGCGTGCTGCACGACACCTATTACGTCATCGCGCACTTCCACTACGTGCTGTCGCTCGGCGCCGTGTTCGCCATCTTCGCCGGCTGGTACTACTGGTTCCCGAAGATCACCGGCTACATGTACAACGAGACCATCGGCAAGGCGCACTTCTGGGTCACCTTCATCGGCGTCAACATCGTCTTCTTCCCGCAGCACTTCCTCGGCCTCGCCGGCATGCCGCGCCGCACGGTCGACTATCCGGATGCGTTCCACGGCTGGAACGAGGTCTCGTCCTACGGCTCCTACATCGCCGGCTTCGGCGTGCTGGTCTTCCTGTATCGGCATGGCGGAAGCCTTCATGAAGAAGCGCGTCGCCGGCAACAATCCGTGGGGCGTGGGCGCGACCACGCTGGAATGGACGCTGTCGTCGCCGCCGCCGTTCCATCAGTTCGAAACCCTGCCGCGGATCAAGTAAGCGCGGATCGAGGATCGGCGAACCGATGCAATGTCGCTCGTCAGCGAAGGCGCAGAACTCCGCAATCCGGTCCTGACTGAGCGCCGAGTCGGTTCGGCGACGCGTCGGCGACTACATCGCGCTGCTGAAGCCGCGGGTGATGTCGCTGGTGGTGTTCACCGCGCTGGTCGGCCTGGCGGTCGCGCCGGGCAGCCTGCATCCGGTGACCGGCTTCACCGCGCTGCTCTGCATCGCGGTCGGCGCCGGCGCCTCCGGCGCGCTCAACATGTGGTACGACGCCGACATCGACGCCGTGATGACGCGCACGCGCGCCGTCCGGTGCCGATGGGCCGCGTGCAGCCGGGCGAGGCGCTGGCCTTCGGGCTGACGCTTGCGGCTTTCGCGGTCGTGGTGCTGGGGCTGCTGGTGAACGTGCTCGCCGCGGCGCTGCTCGCCTTCACCATCTTCTTCTACGCCGTCGTCTACACGATGTGGCTGAAGCGCTCGACGCCGCAGAACATCGTGATCGGCGGCGCCGCCGGCGCCTTTCCGCCGATGATCGGCTGGGCGGCGGTGACCGGATCGCTGTCGCTCGAACCCGTTCTGCTGTTCGCCATCATCTTCTTGTGGACGCCGCCGCACTTCTGGGCGCTGGCGCTCTACCGCACCGAGGACTACGCCCGCGCCGGCATGCCGATGCTGCCGGTGGTCGCCGGCGACGCCTCGACGCGGCGCCACATCCTGCTCTACACGCTGCTGCTGGTGCCGCTCGGCATCGCGCCCTGGCCGCTCGGCTTTGCCGGCGCGCTTTATGGCGCCACGGCCGTCGTGACCGGCGCGATCATGGTGCTGCTGGCATTCCAGGTGCTGCGCGAGCGCCGCCCGGCCGAACGCGCCTGCCGGCATCTTTTCGCCTTCTCGATCCTGTATCTTGTTCCTGCTGTTCGCGGTACTGCTGGTCGACCGCGGCTGGGGCGGGCTGCTCGCCCGGTTGGCGGCATGAGCGACGGAATAGCCATGAACGAGCCGGTCAAAGACGAAGGCGTCGTGCTCACCGAGGCGCAAAAGCGCGCCCGGCGTTCGCGCTCGATCGCGATCGGCTTGGCGCTCGTTCGGCCTGGTCGTGCTGTTCTACGTCATGACCCTGGTGAAGGGTCCCGCTGTCCTGATCCGGCCGCTGTGACCCCATGAACGCTCCCGCGCCCAACGACAAACGGCCGCTGCGGCGCGATGTGGTGATCGCGGCCTGTTGCGGCGTGTTCGTCGCCGCCATGGTCGGCGCGGCCTATGCCTCGGTGCCGCTCTATAGCCTGTTCTGCAAGGTCACCGGCTTTGGCGGCACGCCTCAGGTGTCGGAGCGCGCGCCGGACCACGTGCTCGACCGCTCGCTCACCATCCGCTTCGATTCCAACGTCACGCCCGGCCTGCCGTGGAAATTCGACCCGGAGCAGAATTCGATCCAGCTTCGCATCGGCGAGGTGGCGACCGTCCATTACAAGGTGATCAACGAGGCCGCGCGCACCGATCACCGCGCAGGCCTCCTACAATGTCACGCCGCCGCAGGTCGGCGCCTATTTCAACAAGATCAACTGCTTCTGCTTCACCGAGCAGACCATGAAGCCGGGCGAGACGCGCGAGATGACGGTCGTGTTCTACGTCGATCCCTCGATCGCCAAAGACCGCGACCAGAACGACCTCAACACCATCACGCTGTCCTATACGTTCTATCGGCTGCCCGAAACGGAGCGGCCGGTGGCCGAGGCGCCGGATAAGAATTCGAGCAAGCTTTGAGGCGCCGTCAAACGAGATTTGAACGGAGACGACAATGGCCGACGCTCACGCCAAGCATCACGACTACCACCTGGTCGATCCGAGCCCGTGGCCGGTGGTCGGCGCCACCGCCGCCTTCGTCATGGCGGTCGGCGCCATCACCTGGATGCACCACATGTTCGCCGCGGCGCCGCTGGTGTTCGGCCTCGGCGTGGTCGGCGTGCTCTATACCTTCGTGGCCTGGTGGCGCGACGTCATCAACGAAGCCCAGTTCGGCGGCTACCACACCCGCGTGGTGCAGATCTCGCACCGCTACGGCATGATCCTGTTCATCGCCTCCGAGGTGATGTTCTTCGTCGCCTGGTTCTGGGCCTATTTCAACGTCGCGCTGTTTCCCAACGAAGCGATCGAGGTCTCGCGCCTGGCCGTCACCGGCGGCGTCTGGCCGCCGAAGGGCATCGAGATCTTCGATCCCTGGCATCTGCCGCTGCTCAACACGCTGATCCTGCTGACCTCCGGCACCACGGTGACCTGGGCGCATCATGCCTTGCTGGATAACGACCGCCAGGGCGTGAAGTGGGGACTGGCGCTGACCATCCTGCTCGGCCTCACCTTCACCTGCGTGCAGGCCTACGAATATTCGCACGCCGCCTTCCACTTCAGCGGCAACATCTACGGCGCCACCTTCTTCATGGCGACCGGCTTCCACGGCGTGCACGTCATCATCGGCACGATCTTCCTGATCGTCTGCCTGATCCGCACGCTCAAGGGCCATTTCACGCCGACCCAGCATCTCGGCTTCGAATTCGCCGCCTGGTACTGGCATTTCGTCGACGTGGTGTGGCTGTTTCTGTTCGCCTGCATATATGTGTGGGGCCACGGGGCGGAAGCTGCCGTTCACGGGGGCTGAGCGCCGCCGGTATAATCGCTAAAGGGGCGGCGGCGACGCCGCCCTTTTGTTTTGGCGCATGGTCTTGGTGCGATCATGCGCATAAAGGATGCCGCTATGGATGATCGCCCGTTATCGACCGCATTGCCCATCAGCCGCGGCCTGCGCGGCCGCTGCCCGCGTTGCGGCGAGGGCAAACTGTTTCAGGGCTTTCTGACCTTGCGCCCGCGCTGCGAGAGCTGCGGGCTCGACTTCGGCTTCGCCGATTCGGGCGACGGCCCGGCGGTGTTCGTGATTCTGATCGGCGGCGCGATCGTGGTGTTTGCGGCGCTGATGACCGAAGTCATTTATCAGCCGCCTTATTGGGTGCATGCGGCGCTGTGGCTGCCGCTGATCCTGATCGTCACGCTGCTGCCGCTGCGCATGGTCAAGGGCCTGCTGATCGCGCTGCAATACCATCACAAGGCGGCGCCGGGCCGGCTCGATCACCGGGGCGAGGTTTGAGCGGCGTGTCGGAAAAGCGCCGAAGCCTGATCGAGCCGACGGTTTTTGCCGTGGTCGGCGTTGCCTTCCTGATCGGGCTCGGCGTCTGGCAGCTCGATCGCAAGACCTGGAAGGAAAATCTGATCGCGACGGTGACGGCGCGGATCAACCGTGCGCCGCAGGATCTGCCGCCACGCGCCAACTGGCCGCGGCTGCTGCAGGAAGGCAATGAATACGCCCGCGTGGCGTTTCCGGCCGAATTTCTCGAGGGCCAGGAAGCGCTGGTCTATACCCCCGGATCGCCGTTCCGTCCCGACGTCAAAGGCCCGGGCTACTGGCTGTTCGCGCCGGCCGAGCTCGCCGGCGGCAGCATCGTCATGGTCAACCGCGGCTTCGTGCCGGAGGATCGCAAGGATCCGGCGACGCGCGCGCAAGGCAAGCCGCACGGCAGCGTCGACATCGTCGGCGTGATGCGCTGGCCGGAGAGCGCGCGGCACTGTTCACGCCCGCCGACGATCCGAAGGGCAATGTCTGGTTTGTCCGCGACCCCAAGGCCATGGCGGAAGCGCACAAATGGGCGAGCGCTGCGCCGTTTTATATCGACCAGGAGTCTCCGGTGCCGCCCGGCGGCGTTCCGCTGCCGGGCAAGCTCGACGTGGCGCTGCCCGACAATCATCTGCAATACGCCATCACCTGGTTCGGCCTCGCGCTCGGCCTGGCCGGCGTCTATGTGGTCTGGCTGGCGGGACGTTTGCGGCGGCGCTGATCCGACACGACCACGATCAAGCTGGCCGCTACGTTTCTCAATATGAAATCCAAATTGATATTGTTGTAGATGGCCCTCCATGGTTTAGTGCGCGGCGCATAAATCGGAGGAGACACTATGTTGCTCAAGGGTAAGAAGGTCGTCGTCGTCGGTGGCTCGTCCGGCATTGGTCTGGCGACCGCCGAACTCGCCAAGGCCGAAGGCGCCGACGTCATTATTGCCTCGCGCAACGCCGAGAAGGTCAAGGCCGCCGCCGCCAAGGTCGGCGCCACCGGAATTCCAACCGACGTCACCAACGACGAAAGCGTCGTCAATCTTTTCAAGGCCTGCGGTCCGGTCGATCATGTCGTTGTCACCGCCGCGCAGCTCAAGACGGGCCCATTCAAAACCGTTGCGATGGACGACGTGCGCTCGACTTTGGAAGGCAAGTTCTGGGGCGCCTGGCGGGTGGCGCGCGCAGCCGAAATCCGCGCCGGCGGTTCGCTCACATTGGTCTCGGGCTTCCTCAGCGTTCGGCCGCGGCCGAACTCCGCGATTGTCGGCGCCGCCAACGGCGCGATCGAGTCGTTGACGCGCGCGCTGGCGCTGGAACTCGCGCCGGTGCGCGTGAACTGCGTCTCGCCGGGTACCATCGACACGCCGATCCGCGCCGCCATGCCGGAGGCCGCACGCAACGACATGCTGGCCAAGATCGCCGCCAGCCTGCCGGTCGGCCGTGTCGGCGTCGGCGAGGATATCGCCCGCCAGATCCTCGCCTTCATGACCATCGGCTTTGCCAGCGGCTCGATCGTCTATATCGACGGTGGCGCGCTGGCTACTTGATGGTCAGCGGCGCCGGCCGGCGGGCCGGGTGAAGGCCCCGGCAAGCCGCATATTTACTGATCTTTAAGACCCTCAGGGCGCTGCGCCGATTCTTTCGGCGCGCTGCCCAAAAACAATCCATGAATTTGTCACAAGAATCAGCTATACTGCTTCTTGCATGACGGCACGTAAGATTGCGCTGCAATGAGAAGAGCGAAGTATCCTAATGCAGGATACTGTTGTTCGCCGCGCTCTCGCTGTTGTCTGCCGAAAACCTCACCTCACTCATCTGCCTTGCTAGGTCCAATCGCTCCGTGCTCGCGCGCGGGGCCTGTTTGCGTTTGACACCACCTCTCGGTCCAGAAAAAGGAGTCGGCCTTTGGGTAAGCACTTCAGCAACAAGCAGTTCGCCAAGCAATTCAGCAAACAATTCAGCAAGAAACGGCGGCGCGGTGCCAGGGAGTTCGAAACGGCCGAGATCATAGATTTTCAAGGCACCAAGTTTGAAGCTGAACGCGTTCTTCCTCCGATCAAGGCGCTTAACCCGACGCAGGCTTCCTACCTCGACGCGCTTCGCACCAGCCCGCAGGTGATCGTGCTGGGTCCGGCCGGCACCGGCAAGACCTGGATCGCCGCCACCCATGCCGCCGATCTTTTCCGCAGCGGCCAGATCGACAAGATCATTCTCACCAGGCCGAATGTGCCGTGCGGCCGCTCGCTCGGCTATTTCCCCGGCACGATCGAGGACAAGTTCGCGCCCTGGGCAGCGCCGGTGGTGGAGGCGATCAAGGAACGGATCGGCAAGGCGGCCTACGAGATCGCGCTCAAGAACGGCGCCATCGAAATGGTGCCGTTCGAAGTCATGCGCGGCCGCTCATGGAAAAACGCCTTCGTGCTGTTCGACGAGGCGCAGAACAGCTCGGTGACCGAGATCAAGACCTTCCTGACCCGCATCGGCGAAGACTGCACCGTGGTGATCAACGGCGACGTCAGCCAGTGCGACCTCGATCACGCCAGCGGCCTGCGCACCGTCATCCACCTGATCAAGTCGCAGATGCTGTCGGTGCCCCTGGTCGAATTCACCCGCGACGACATCGTCCGCTCCGGCGTCTGCGCCATGTGGGTGCGCGCCTTCGACGAGGCCAATCTCTAGGGCCTAAGAGCCTTTCAGGCAGTTTCGGCAGGCGCAGCGCTGCGAGCGGGGGTTTCTTGTGAAAGCCCCCGCTCGCGGCTACTGTGCCTGCTAGCCTGTGGCCCGGAACAATAAAGCTAAACATTTCAATGCGTTATGTATCTACACGGGGCGAAGCCCCGACGCTCGATTTCGTCGAGGTCATGCTCGCCGGCTTAGCCCGCGACGGGGGACTTTATGTCCCCACGTCCTGGCCGACGCTCGATGCCGCGGCCATTTCGAGCTTTGCCGGCCGGCCCTATGCCGAGGTCGCGGTCGAGGTCATCCGGCCCTTCGTCGGCGACAGCATTGCGCCAGCCGATCTCGCCCGCATGGCGCGCGAGGCCTATGGCACGTTCCGTCATCCGGCGACCGCGCCGCTGGTGCAACTCGGCGACAGCCTGTTCGTGCTGGAACTGTTTCACGGCCCGACGCTCGCCTTCAAGGATCTGGCGATGCAGCTGGTGGCGCGGCTGATGGACCACGTGCTGCGCCAGCGCTCCGAGCGCACGACAATCGTGGTCGCAACCTCGGGCGACACCGGCGGCGCCGCGGTCGAGGCGTTCCGCGGCCGCGATCAGGTGGATGTGGTGGCCCTGTTCCCGCATGGCCGCATCTCCGACGTCCAGCGGCGGATGATGACCACCGCGCCGGACAACAACGTGCATGCGCTGGCGATCGAAGGCACCTTCGACGACTGTCAGGCCTTGGTGAAGGCGATGTTCAATCATCACGCCTTCCGCGACCGCGTGCGGCTGTCGGGCGTCAATTCGATCAACTGGGCGCGCATCGTCGCGCAGGTGGTCTATTATTTCACCGCCGCGGCGGCGCTGGGCAGCCCGCATCGCAAAGTCGCCTTCACCGTGCCGACCGGGAATTTCGGCGACGTCTATGCCGGCTATGTCGCGCAGCGCATGGGCCTGCCGGTGGACCGGCTGGTGGTGGCGACCAATGTCAACGACATCCTGGTGCGCACGCTCTCGACCGGCGCTTATGAAATCCGCGACGTGGTGGCGACCGCGTCGCCGTCGATGGACATTCAGATTTCGTCCAATTTCGAACGGCTGCTGTTTCAGACCTGCGGCCGCGACGCCCATACAATTCGGGCCTTGATGGGCTCGCTGGCGCAATCGCGCCGCTTCACTGTGCCGGCGCCGGCGTTGAAAGAAATGCGCGCCTTGTTCACCGCCGACCGGGCCGACGAACAGGAAACCGCCGCCACCATTCGCGCCTGGATGCGCGAGGCCGGCTACTGCGCCGATCCGCACACCGCCGTCGGTCTGGCGGTGGCCGAGAAGGAGACGCGCGATCCGTCGGTGCCGATGGTGGTGCTGTCGACCGCGCATCCGGCCAAGTTTCCCGATGCCGTCAAGGCGGCTTGCGGCATCACGCCCGCATTACCCGAGTGGCTTGCCGACCTGCCGAAACGGACCGAGCGCGTCAGCGTCTTGCCGGCGGATCAGGGGCAGGTCGAGAAATTCGTATTGTCTGCGTCGCGTGCGGCGCGTGAAGGAGTTTCGGCATGACTGTTGAAGTAACGCGTCTTTCCTCCGGGCTTTCGGTGGTGACCGATCGCATGCCGCATCTGGAATTGGCCACGCTCGGCGTCTGGGTCGGCTCCGGCAGCCGCGATGAAAAGCCCGACGAACATGGCATTTCGCATCTGCTCGAACACATGGCGTTCAAGGGCACCAAGCGGCGCACCGCGCGCCAGATCGCCGAGGAGGTCGAGGCGGTCGGCGGCGATCTCAACGCCGCCACCAGCGTGGAGAGCACCGCCTATTACGCCCGCGTGCTCAAGGCCGATGTGCCGCTGGCGCTCGACGTGCTATCCGATATTTTGTCCGAGCCGACATTCGATCCCGAGGAATTGCGCCGCGAGCAGAACGTGATCGTGCAGGAAATCGGCGCCACCGAAGACGCGCCCGACGACCTGGTGTTCGATCGCCTGCAGGAAACCGCGTTCCCCAAGCAAGCGGTCGGCCGCTCGATCCTCGGCACGCCGGAAACCGTGCGCTCGTTCAATTCGGCGCGCATCCGCAGCTATCTGTCGCGCAACTATCGCGGCCCCGACATGCTGGTGGCCGCCGCCGGCGCCGTCGAGCACAAGGCGATCGTCGAGGAGGCCGAAAAGCGTTTCGCCAGCTTCATCGGTCCGGCGGGGCCGGCGCCGGAGAAAGCCGTTTTCGGCGGCGGCACCCGGGTCGAAACCCGCGATCTCGAGCAGGTGCATATCGCGCTGGCGCTGGAAGGTCTGCCGGTCAACGACGACCAGCTCTACAGCCTGCAGGTGTTCACCAGCGTGCTCGGCGGCGGCATGTCGTCGCGGCTGTTCCAGGAAGTGCGCGAAAACCGCGGGCTCTGCTACGCCATCCACGCCTTCCACATGCCTTATTCCGACATCGGGATGTTCGGGCTTTATGCCGGCACCGACGAGACCGACGCGCCGGAGTTGATGCAGGTGGTGATCGACCAGATCGCCAACGCCACCGAGACGATCACCGAGGCCGAAATCGCCCGCGCCAAGGCGCAGATGAAGGCCGGGCTGCTGATGGCGCTGGAGAGCTCCGAGGCGCGTCTCGGCCAATTGGCGCGGCAGATGCTGGCCTATGGCCGGCCGATCCCGCTCGCCGAAATCGTCGGCAAGGTCGAGGCCGTGACGGTTGAAAGCGCGCGCGCCGCCGGCCGCGCTTTGATCCGCCGCAGCCGGCCGGCGATCGCCGCGCTCGGCCCCGGCCACGGGCTTGAAAGCACGGCCGCGATCGCTGAAAGTCTTGTTCGTCCGCGCGCGGCCTGACCCGCGAGCCAATCTGAAACCGCCATGGCGTTCTTCCGCACCGTCAGTTTCACCGAAACCATGCCGGCCATCGCCGGCGCCGGGGTGACGCTGCGCGCGCCGCAAAACAGCGACCACGCCGAATGGGCGGCCTTGCGCGAACGCAGCCGCGATTTCCTGACGCCCTGGGAGCCGACCTGGCCGGCCGACGATTTGACCCGCGGCGCATTCCGCCGCCGTCTCAAACGCTATGCCGACGATCAGCGCAGCGACCTGGCCTATGCGTTTCTGATCTTCCGCAGCGACGACAATGCGCTGGTCGGCGGCCTGACGCTCGCCAATATCCGCCGCGGCGTCGCGCAGGCCGGCTCCATCGGCTATTGGGTCGGCGCGCCGTTTGCCCGCAAGGGCTACATGAGCGCCGCGGTGCGCGCGCTGATCCCGTTCTGCTTCCAGACCTTGCGGCTGCACCGGCTGGAGGCGGCCTGCATTCCCGGCAATGCGGCCTCGATCGGCCTGTTGGAGAGCACCGGCTTTTCGCGCGAGGGCTACGCCCGCAGCTATTTGTGCATCAACGGGGTCTGGCAGGACCACCTGCTCTATGCCCGGCTGCAAGATGACTTGGGTTGAGCTGGGCAGGTCGAGGCGGATCGGAACCCGCCGCCTTGGGGTTGCCACGCTTGGCTTGCTATAACGCCAGCACCTGAAGGGCGCGGCGGAAAAACCTGAGGCAAAAAAGCGTGTGGGGAGCGGGACGAAGACATGATGCGAAGCGTTAAAAGCATGGCCGGCCTGTTGGGTCTGGCGCTGGCCTTGGGTGGCTGCGGCACCAATCTGCTCGGCTCATCGAGCCTCTTCACCTCATCGCCGAAAGCGACCACCGGCGATGCCGCGGCCGGCGCCGGCGGCAACGTTTCCGAAAACGACATCGAATGCCCGGGCGTCGAAGTGCGCACCGGCGCTGCGACCCTGATGATCGGCAACAAGCCGGGTCAGGTCGGCGAACCGTCGGCGCTAGACCTGCGCTATCAAGGCACCATCATCCGCACCGCGCGCGAATGCCACGTCAATGCCGGCGTCATGACCATGAAGGTGGGCATCGAGGGCCGCATCATCACCGGTCCGGCCGGCGGGCCGGGCACGGTCGACGTGCCGCTACGCATCGCGGTCGTGCAAGAGGGCACCAATCCGAAGACCATCGTTTCGAAATTCGCGCGCGTCCAGGTGACCGTGGCCGGCGCGGTGGACCGCGTCACCTTTACCCATGTCGATTCCGACATCGCGTTCCCGATGCCGACGCCGCTCGCGAATATCGACGCCTATGTGGTCTATGTCGGGTTCGACGCCGTGGGCGCGCCGCCGGAAAAGAAAAAGCCGGCCGCCAGGCGCAAGCCTCCCGCCAGGCCGAAGGCCGGATGACGGCGTGAGCCTCACCACCCTCTCAGGTCGATGATCGTGCTCTTGAGCGCGCGCAGATCGGAAATCACCGCGGTGGCGCCGGCGGTGCCGAGCTGATTGCCGAGACGGCCACCGGCGTGGCTGCCGCCGACAAAACCGATCACCGTCATGCCGGCGGCGACCGCGGCGGTGACGCCGACGGTTGAATCCTCCACCACGATACAGTCGCGCGGATCGACGTGCATCCGGCCGGCGGCATGCAGGAATAGATCGGGCGCCGGCTTGCCGTTGCGGACTTCGCCGGCCGAAAACAGATTGGGTTCGAAGAACCGGATCAGGTCGGTGGACTCCAGGCTCAGGCGGATGCGGTCGAGCGAGGACGACGACGCCACGCATTTCGGCCCGCGCAGCCAGGTCAGAGCGTAGGCGGCGTGCCTGGTCGCGCGCAGCTCGGCGCGAAACCGGCGCAGGGTTTCGGCGGCGACGGTGGCGGCGAAATCCACCGGCAGCTTGCGGCCGGCGGCGATCTCGACCTCGGCGAACATGTCGGCGGGACGGCGGCCGGTGAAATAGCGCGCGACAATATCCGGCGTCAGCGCGAAACCGGCGCGGATGAACTCCTGCGACACGATAGCTGTTGCCAGCGGCTCGCTGTCGACGAGCACGCCGTTGCAATCGAAGATGACCACGCGTCCCCCGATGCGTCGGCCGGCATTACCGGCCCGCTCACGAAATTTTCTGGCGAATCACTGACGCAACAAATACGCGACCGAAAAGGGCGAATCAGTGATGCCCACGATAGAGCCGGAGACGGAGGTAGGCAAAGACCATCGACGCGGTTTTTTGGCATGGTCAAAACGAATAGCGGGGACAACACCCGCGATACGCGCAATGGGCAGGGTTTCGGCTGGATTGCCGGCCCGGGCATGGCCGGGCTCGAAAGCGGCGGCGGCTAAGCGCCGGGCGGAACCGCCGTTAGTTCAGCTTATTGCGAACGTCCTCGATGCCCTTGGCGATCAGATCGCCGGCGAGCTTGCCCTTGGTCTCCTGGGTCAGGATCTTCTCGGCCGCGGCGACGGCGGCTTCGGCGGCGGCGCTGCGGACGTCGGCGGTGGCCTGCGCCTCGGCCTGGGCGATCTTGGTTTCCGCCATCTTGGTGCGCCGGGCCACGAATTCCTCGATTTTGGCCTTGGCCTCGATCGCCAGCCGCTCGGCTTCGGCCTTGGCGCCGGAGATGATCTCCTGCGCCTCGCCTTCGGCCTCCTGCCGCTTGCGCTGATAGTCGGCCAGCAGCTGGGCGGCTTCGTCCTTGAGTTTACGGGCCTCGTCGAGCTCGGCCTTGATGCGGGCGGAGCGCTCGTCGAGCGATTTGGCGATCATCCGGTGAACGCCGATATAGCCAAGGCCGCCGACGAAGACCAAGAAGGCCAGCGCTACCCAGGTTTCGGTTTCCATCAGCATGTGTGTTCCCGCTAGCCCTTCAGCGAGTCGGCGACCGCGTCGCTGACCGCCTTGTCGCTCGGCGCCGTGCCGATCAGCCGCTCGACGATGGCGCGGGTGGCGTCCTCGGCGATGGCGCGGACGTTCAGCATGGCCGCCGTCTTGGTGGCGGCGATCGCCTTTTCCGCCTCCGCCAGTTTGGCGTTGAGTTCGCCCTCGAGCGTCTTGCGGCGGACTTCCGCCGCCGCTGCCTGCTTGTCGCGGGTCTCGTTGGCGATGGCCTGCGCGCGGGCGCGGGCATCGGCCAGCGCCTTCTCGTAGGCCGCGACCGCCTCGTCGGACTGCGTCTTGAGCTTTCCGGCGTCGGCGACGTCGTCGGCGATGCGCTTGAGCCGGTTCTCGATGATGGCGCCGACGCGCGGCAGCGCCCATTTCGCCATCAGCGCATAAAGCAGGACGAAGGCGATCACCAGCCAAACGAGCTGCGACGCGAAGGTCTGCGACTGGAAAGGCGGAAACGCGCCTTTGTGTTCGCCGGCCGGAACGTGCTCGGTGCTCGTGTTGTGGGCTGGCTCTGCCATCGTCGCTAACGCTGGTCAAGCTTAGAGCGCGAACAACAGCAGCAGCGCGATCAGCAGCGAGAAGATGCCGAGCGCTTCGGTGATGGCGAACCCGAAGATCAGGTTGCCGAACTGGCCCTGCGCGGCGGACGGATTGCGCAACGCGGCGGCCAGATAGTTGCCGAAGATGATGCCGACGCCGACGCCGGCGCCGCCCATGCCGATGCAGGCAATGCCCGCACCGATGTATTTTGCTGCCACTGGATCCATAACAAACTCCTTCTGCCTGTCCGGTCGGGCCTTAGTGGCCCGGGTGAATCGCATCGTTGAGATAGATGCAGGTGAGAATTGCGAAAACGTAGGCCTGCAGGAACGCCACCAGCGTTTCGAGCGCGATGAGGATGACGATCATGCCGAACGGCAGCACGCCGCCGGCCCAGCCGAGCGCGCCCATGGCGCCGCCCATCAGGATGATGAAGCCGGCGAACACCTGCAGCGTGATGTGTCCGGCCAGCATGTTGGCGAACAGACGCACGCGAGTGCGAGATCGGCCGCGACACGAACGACAGCACCTCGATGAAGACGATCAGCGGCAGGATGTAGATCGGCACGCCCTTGGGCACGAACAGATTGAAGAAGTGCAAGCCATGCCGGTACAGGCCGTACAGCAGCACGGTCAGGAACACCGTGATCGCCAGCGCCGCGGTGACGATGATGTGGCTGGTGACGGTGAAGGTGTAGGGGATCAGCCCGATGAAGTTCACGGTCAGGATGAACATGAACAGCGTGAACACGAAGGGGAAGAACTTCATGCCCTCGGCGCCGGCGGTCGAGCGCACCGTGGTGGCGACAAATTCGTAGGAAATCTCCGCGGCCGATTGCAGGCGCGACGGCACCAGGCTGCCCTTGGCGGTGCCGATCACCAGGAACGCGGTGATGATCACCACCGCCGCCAGCATGAAGGCGGCCGAATTGGTGAACATGATCTCCGTGCCGCCGATCTTTGCGACCGGAAACAGGTTGACGATGTGGAATTGTTCGATTGGATCGGTGGCCATAGGTCTTGGTCGAATCTCTAGTCGGTCAGATTATTATTGCGAACGACGCCTGCCGCCCGCATCACGTTGAGAACCCCGGCGGCAAAACCCAGCAGCAGAAACACGATAAGTCCCCACGGCGAGATTCCGAGCCACCGGTCGAGCAGCCAGCCGATCAGCGCCCCCACCACGACCCCCGCCACCAGCTCGGTCGAAAGCCGGAAACCGCGGGCGAACGCCGAGGCATCGGCGGCCTGGCGAGCACCGGTGTCGTTTTCGGAAGGCCGGTTCGCAGTTGCGATCCGTTCGCCGAGACGCTGGAGCCTCGCTGAAAGCGCGGCCTCGTCGTCCGGTGGTTCTTTGCGATCCTCTTTGCCGCGCGTGCCGTCAGCCATGCTTTCGACCCGCGTAGATTAAAGAGGCCCCCGCTTCGTTCCGCCGCCCTAAAAGCCGCGCGGACCATACTGACCGGGTCTATCGGAGTCAAGAAATGTGGTCCTTAGCATAAGTATTTGATATCATTATAGAAATGCTGAATTTTTCGAGCGCTTTGCGGACCTGGGTTTGCACTGCGGCATGGCCATCAACAGGCAATGCCGGCGGCCGGTTCAGAGCGGCCGGGGCCGGTGCTAGGCTCTGCCCTCCGGCGCCGGAATCGGAGAACATTGCCATGCGGAAAACCAGCCTCGCCATCGCCGCCGTTCTGGCCTGGGCGGCGTCGCCCGCGCTCGCGCAAGGGCCAGGAGAAGCCAAGACAGGCCGGTCCAAATCCAGGGACAGGTCGAGGCGCCGGTCGTGGACGTCGCGCCGCCGAACCCGCCGGCGCGCTACAGCTTCAACCGGGTCGCCGACGGCTTTCTGCGGCTCGATACGGCGAGCGGGCAGGTCGCGATCTGCAGCCAGCATAACGTCGGCTGGGCCTGTCAGGCGGTGCCGGAAGACCGCGCCGCGCTCGAGAAGGAGATCGCGCGCCTGCAGGATCAGGTCGCAAGCCTCAAGGCCGAAGTCGCGAGCCTGAAGAACGACGTCGCGGTCTTGCGCGAACCGCCGCCGCCGCCCCGGCCGCCGGCGGATCTGACGCCGCCTTCGGACAAGAGCGCCGACGCGCAAAAATTGCGCGAGGATATCGAGCGCGCCCGCGCGGCGGTCGAACATGCCTGGCAGCGTCTGGTCGAGATGATTGCGAATTTCCAAAGGGACATCATGCGCAAGAGTTAAGACTTGCGTTGAGACTTGCGATTCCGGGTTCGCTCGCACCGCGCCATGACGACAAAGAATTATGCCCGGTAAATTATCCGCCATCACCGAAGTCATCCCGCAACTGATCGCGACCGCGACGTTGCGCGTCGACACGCCGGGCGCCGGCTTCACCGAGATCACCGGCGATGCCGCAGCCTTCATCGCGCAGATCGGCGCCGGCGAGGGTGCGTTGCTGGTCTATCTGCGCCACACCTCGGCTTCGCTCACCATCCAGGAAAACGCCGATCCCGACGTGCAAGCGGATTTGATGTCCGCGCTCGATCGCCTGGCGCCGGAAGACGCGCCCTGGATCCACGACGTCGAGGGCCCCGACGACATGCCGGCGCATGTCAAGGCGATGCTCAACGGCGTTTCGCTGCATGTGCCGGTGCTCGCAAGGCCAGCTCGCGCTCGGCACCTGGCAGGGCCTCTATCTGATCGAGCACCGGCGCAAGCCGCACAGCCGCGAGGTGATTTTCCAATTCATCGGCAGCCGGAAATAGCCGGCCGCTAATACGGTGCCGCTCGACGCCGAACAGCGACAGGACCAGCGCGATCGCCCACATCGCGATCGCGATCGCCGAAGTCCACAGCGCGAAGGTGAGATAGGTATCGCGCAACACCGTCGAGCTCGCCCATTGCGCATAGGCTTCCGGCGGCCGGAAATCCTTCGGCAGATAGAGCCACATCTCGGTCTTTTTGTAATCCTTGGTGAGCGCCTCGCGCGCCTTGTAGATCAGGATCACCGCCATCATCGTGGTCAGCGTGCCGCCGGCCTGGAACGCCAGCCGCGGCTCAAAAGACATGCCGACCATGACGCAAAAAATTGCGAGCGAGCCGAACAGGCAGGCTCGCTGCACGGTCTCGAACGCGATCCGACGCATCTCCTCCATGTCGCCCCCCGAGCCGGATGCGCCCGGCCCGATTCGATAATGCTAGCGCAAATCCTGAACCCTGACAGTCACGAAACGGTGTCAAAGCCCGCCTTGGCCCGCGGTTGCCGCCAGCACCAGGGCCGAACAATAAAGCAGGCCGGCAATGCCGGAGGCGCCTTTGGCAAAGCGCAGCAGCAGCAGTTCCAGTTGCGCCCGCGCCAGCCGTTGCGCGTGGTCGCCGATCGGCCGTTCTTCGGGCCGCAACGACCGCCAAGCCTCGCTGCGCAGAAAGCGCTCTTCGGTCAGCAAGTAGCTGCGGATCAAAAGGCCGATCGAGAAGATCAACGCCACGGTCGCGCCGATCTTGAAGGCCAGCACCGGCTCAAAACTGGAAGCCAGCATCATCGTCGCGGCCGCCAGGGTGACGAAGCTGGCGTCGCGGGCCACGGTGAAGAACGCAAATCGCGTAAACGGGATCACGGTCGGCTCCTTTCAGACCACCAGCCTCCCGCCAAATAAAATGCAAATGCCGTGCCAAAGCCGCAGCATCGCCCCAATGATGGGGCCAACACCGAGCCAGGCAAACGGTTCCAGCGCCGTTTAATTTTTACAATCCGTATTGGAAAAAATTGCCGATCGCCGGCAGCGTCAGCAGCGCGGTACCGCTGAGCCAGATCCACAGCGAGGCCGGCGGTCGAATCGTCCTTGGCGCCGACGAAGCGCTCATAGATGGCGGCCGGAATGCCGGCAATGATGATCGTGGCGGTCGACACCATCAGCGAGGAAAACATCAAGGTGAGCGACGGTGCTGCCGAACAGCAGCGCGGGCGCCAGTATCTGCATATGAATGACGGCAAACAACAGCGCGAGCTGATTGAAAATGCCGTTGATCATGCCGAAGAAGGCGATGCCGATATAATAGATATTGCGGTTCATGGCGCGGCGCTCAACCGGTTTGCGGCACGGCGCCGAGCAGTAGAAATACATAGAGCAGGCCGACGCGGAGCCAGAACAGCCAGACCACGCCGAACAGCCAGATGACGACCGGCGCCGCGGCCTTCGGCGTCACCAACGCAACGACGGCGACGACCGGATCGGTGACGCGGCAGAAAAACCGCCAGATGTAATTCGGCGAATCCGGCTGCACGAACAGCCCGAGCAGCACGCGGCCCGAGCAGCGTGTACATCAGCGCCGCCAGAATGAAATTTGGCGCATGAAAATCCACGACGACAGAACTGATCCGGCGGATGTCACGAAACGATGTCCTCGAAGGCCTGAGGACGTTACTCGATCGCCCGGCTCCGAAAAAAAGCGGGGCCCCGCAGGGCCCCGCTCCGATCGAGACCGGTTAAGCCGGTCAGGTCTTTTCCTCGAGGACCGTCTTGCCGCGCGGCTGACGGATCTCGTCGACGTAGGCCTGCATTTCCTTCGACGGTTCCTTGCCGAGCAGGCTGACCACGTAGATCACCAGGAAGCCGAGCGGCATCCCCAGCAACCCGCAGGCGATGTTGTTGAGGTCGAACCAGCCGACCTTGTTGGCCAGCGGATGCGCCGAGCGTCGGCCAGGCTCTCCATGGCATTCGGCAGCGCCATGGCCTTGGCGATATCGACCAGCGGCGCGCCCGTCAGCGGGTTCAACAGCGAGGTCATGCCGAAGTACTTCACGCCCGTAGCCGGGGAAGTACCGGGTGCAGACGAGGTAGAACAGGCAGAGCCCGAACCCGGCGATCATGCCCGCAGATCGCGCCTGCCGCCGTGGTCCGCTTCCACCAGACGCCCATGACGAGCGCCGGGAAGTTGCCGGCCATCGCGAGCGAGAACGCCCAGCCGACCATGGCCAGGATGTCTCCCGGTTTGGTCGCGGCGAGCGATGCGGATGCCACGGCCACGAAGAACAAGAGAACGCGCGCCACGGTGAGCCGGCGGATGGTCGGCGCATTCGGGTCGAGCATCTTGTAGTAGACGTCGTGGGACAGTGCGTTGGCGATGGCGAGCAGCAGCCCGTCGGCGGTCGAGAGCGCCGCCGCCAGGCCGCCCGCGGCCACCAGACCCGAGATCACGTACGGAAGGCCCGCGATCTCCGGGGTGGAGAGCACGATCACGTCCGTATTGATGACGAAGTCCTGCAGCCGGACGACGCCGGGATGACCGGCAATCGCCTTACAGGCGGCAACGATGGCGTCGATGCTGCGGCATTCTTGCCGCAGATCTGGATCAGGCCCAGTTCGCCCCAGGTGAAGAGCCAGGGCCGAACCTGCGTCGAGGTCTCTCCCGATGATGTTGGTGTACACCTCCAGCTTCGAGAACGCCGCATAGGCCGGCGCCGAGAAGTACAGCAGGAAGATGAACAGCAGCGACCACGCCACCGACTGCCGCGCTTCACGCACGATCGGGGTGGTGAAGTAGCGCATCAGGATGTGCGGCAGCGACGCCGTGCCGACCATCATGCAGAAGATGATCGCGAAGAAGTTCAGCGGACTGTAGTTGATGAACGGCTGGATGTGCGGCTTGAGCGCCGCCGCCGTCGTCAACCCGGTCGCCAGCATCTGCTGCTCGCGCGCCGTGATTTCCGCGATCGCCGTGCCGTAGGTCAGTTCCGGGATCGGAATGCCGTAGTGCTTGGTGGACAGGATCACGATCGGCGTCAGGTAGGCGATGATCAGCACGATGTATTGTGCGATCTGCGTCCAGGTCACCGCCCGCATGCCGCCCAGCATCGCGCAGAGCAGGATGCCGACCAGGCCGGCGAACACCGCGATCTCGAACTGCATGCCGAGGAAGCGCGAGGCGATGAGGCCGGTGCCGTAGATCTGCGCCGTCACGTAGGTGAAGGAGCAGCACACCAGCACGACCACCGCGATGAAGCGGGCGAAGTTGCCGCCGAAGCGGAACGCCATGAAGTCGGGCACGGTGTAGGCGCCGAACTTGCGCAGATACGGCCCGATCAGGATCGACACCAGCACGAAGCCGCCGGTCCAGCCGAGCACCCAGGCGAGGCCGTCATAGCCGAGCAGGAACAGCGTGCCGGCCATGCCGACGAAGGACGCCGCCGACATCCAGTCGGCGCCGGTCGCCATGCCGTTGTAGAAGGCCGGCACGCGCCGGCCGGCGACGTAATATTCGGACAGCTTGCGCCGTCCGGGTCATCACGCCGATGACGGCGTAGACCGCGAGCGTGAAGAACACGAACAGATAGCCGAGAATCCTGTTCGGCACGCCGACCTGCTCGAGAATCGCGAGCAGGATGATGAAGCCGATGAAGCCGCCGGTATAGGTGCCGTACATCCGTCCGAGATTTTTGATGAAATCCGAACTGCCGGCTGTTTGAGTTGCCATGATTGTTTTCCCCCTCAGTCGTCTTCGGCCACGCCGAATTCGCGGTCGATCTTGTCCTGCTGCTTCGCAAACAGGAACAACATGACCACGAATACGATCAGCGAGCCCTGCGCGGCCATGTAGAAGCCGAGCGGGAAACCGAGAATCGGAATGTGAATCTTGTTCAGCGGAACGACGAAGAAGTGGATGATGTAGCCGAAGAACAGCCACACCCCGAGATGTTTGAACATCAAGTTTCGCGTTCTTCACCCAATGTGCGTCGGTGTTGCCTTGTGATTGAGCCATGTGTTGCCTTCCTCCCTAGAAATGCCCCGAGCCCGCGCGCGCGGATCGGAAGTGGTCGGAGAGGGGGAAGGAATTGGAACTTGGTGGCGGCCCCCCAGCTTGCCGCGGTCACGCCCGGTCTTGAGAAGCCAGGTCGGACTGAGGAATTTAACCTAACATTGAGCTTAGCTTCGCCTTATAAGACTTTCGACGTATGAGGATATCAAAGGGACTGTTTTTAAAAAGATATTTTGATTCGCCCACCGGAGCTTTTTGGCGCATCGTGATGCTGCACCGCACCCCGCCGGCGAAGGCCTGAATGTCGCGAGACGGCGCGCACGTTTATTGGATATCATGCGCCCCATGTTGCGGCGCATGGTCGCCATCCCGATCGACCCGAAGGATTGTTCCGGTTGAATAACGTCGTGCAGTATCGGCTGGTCATAGCCGACGACCATCCACTGTTTCGCGGCGCGTTGCGCGAAGCGGTGTCCGGCCTGCTGGAGCGAGTCGACATCGCGGAAGCCGGCACGTTCGACGACCTGGTCGAACTGCTCGAGCGCGGCGGCAGCGACGTCGATCTGGTTCTGCTGGATCTGGCGATGCCGGGCGTGCGCGGATTTTCCGGCCTGATGTATATGCGCGCGCAATATCCGAGCGTGCCGGTGATCGTGGTGTCGGCCAATGACGATCCGGCGACGATCCGCCGCTGCATGGGATTCGGCGCTTCCGGATTCATCCCCAAGACGCTGGGCGTCGATGCCATGCGCGCGGCGATTTCGCGCATCCTGGGCGGCGGCGTGTGGACGCCGCCCGACGTCGATCTCGGCGTCGGCGCCGACGCGGAAGCGGCCGAGCTGATGGCGCGGATGGCGACGCTGACGCCGCAGCAGGTGCGCGTGCTGATGATGTTGTCGGAGGGGCTGCTCAACAAGCAGATCGCCTACCAGCTCAGCGTCTCCGAAGCGACGGTGAAGGCGCACGTCTCCGCGATTCTGCAGAAGCTCGGCGTCGAGAGCCGCACCCAGGCGGTGATCGCCGCCGCCAAGATCGAAGCCGGTCATTGGCCGCAAAGCGCCAACGCCGCGGAAAACTGAAGCCTACTCCGCCGCCGCCACCCGCAGCACGCGCCATTGCGCCAAGCAGCGCGCGCAACGCCGCCGGCTTGAGCGGCTTGTGCAGCAACTGGATGCCCTCGGCGCGCGCCTGTTCGCGCACCGCCGGCGAGCGGTCGGCGGTGATCAGGATCGCCGGCAAATCGCCGCAGCGCTCGCGCAGCGCGACGATCGCCTCGATGCCGTTGCCGTGATCGAGGTGGTAGTCGATCAAAAGACCGTTCGGCATGATCGGGCTTTCCGCGATCGCGGCCAGCGCAATGTCGAGATCCGGCGCCTTGATCACCGCGCAGCCCCAGCCCTGCAGCAGCGTTTCCATGCCGTCGAGCACCGAGGGCTCGTTGTCGATGCAGAGCGCGGTGGTGCCGGCGAGCTGGCCGGGATCGATGCGCGCGTCGTCGCGCGCCGGCAGCTCGACCGGCACGGCATTCGAGCGCGCGACCGCGATGGCGAAATGCGAGCCGCGGCCGGGCGCCGAATTGAGCTCGATCGCGCAGCCGAGCACGCGCGCCACGCGCTCCACGATCGACAGGCCGAGGCCGAGACCGCGCGCGATCCGGGCGCCCTGCTCGAGGCGGTGGAATTCGACGAAAATGTCGCGGCGCTTGGATTCCGGAATGCCGACGCCGGTGTCGTAGACGTCGATGCGCAAGGCATTGCCGCGCCGCCGGCAGCCGACCAGAACGCGTCCGGTGGGCGTGTATTTGATGGCGTTGGACACCAGATTTTGCACCAGCCGGCGCAGCAGCCGGCGGTCCGAGCGCACCACCAGCGAGCACGGCACGTATTTGAGGTCGAGCCCTTTGGCGGCGGCCAGCGGCGCGAATTCGAGTTCGATCTGGCGCATCAGTTCGTCGATGCGGAAGCTGGTGAATTCCGGCCGCATCGCGCCGGTGTCGAGCCGCGACATGTCGAGCAGCGCGCCGAAAATCTCCTCGACCGCCTCGAGCGAGGCGTCGATATTGCCGATCAGGCGGCGGTCGTCGCCGCCGCCGCGCTCGATCAGGCTGGTGACGTAGAGCCGCGCCGCGTTGAGCGGCTGCAGAATGTCGTGGCTCGCGGCCGCCAGGAACTTGGTCTTGGAAATATTGGCGGCGTCGGCTTCGCCCTTGGCGCGCGCCAGCGCGGCGTTGAGCAGCGTGAGTTCCTCGGTGCGTTCGCGCACGCGCCGCTCCAGCGTCTCGTTGGAGCGCTCCAGGGCTTCGGCCGCTTCGACGCTGGCGGTGATGTCGGTGAAGGTGGTGACGATGCCGCCGTCCGGCATGCGGTTGGCGCGCACCTCGATCACCATGCCCTCGGCGAAACGCTCGAGGAACGGCGCGCTGCCGGCGACATAGCGCTCGATCTGCGCGTGCACGAAGTCGTCGATGCGGTCGGCGTTGACGTTGCCGCGCCGGCTGTTGAAGCGCAGGATTTCGGCGAGTTCGCAGCCGACGCGGATCAGGCTCGGCGGCAGGTCGAGGATTTCGCCGAACTGGCGGTTCCAGCAGATCAACTGCAGGTCCTTGTCGAACACCGCGATGCCCTGGCGCACGTGATCGAGCGCGGTCTGCAGGATTTCGCGGTTGTACTGGATCGCGGCATTGGCGTCGTCGAGCAGCTTCAAGGCGGCCTTGGTCGAGACCGTGCGCTTGCGCAGCAGCAGCGACAGCACCAGCCGCGACGAGGCGCCGCCGATCGCCGAGGACAGGATGTGCTCGGCATGGCGCACCAGGCGGAAATCGGCTTCGTCCGTCGGCCGTCAGGCTGATGCCGTGGGTGCCGGCGAAGCTCTCGAAGCCGGCGCGCGTGCGCTCCTCGCCGAGATAGCGCGCGACCGTGGTGGTGAGCTCTTCCACCGTCACCGACGAGCGCCAGAGCCGGAAGCTCGGCGCGATCGGCGTCAAATTGGACGGCACGAAAGTATTGGCCTGCAAGCGCTCGATCGGCGACGGCTCGCGGCGCAACGAGAAGCCGACATAGGCCAGCGATGTTGATGGCCAGGCTCCAGACCACGCCGTGCACCAGCGGCGACAGATCGAGGCCGAACAGATGCTGCGGCCGCAGCATGGCCAGGCCCCACGGTCCGTCGGTGAGGATGCGCTGGCCGATGAAGCCGATGTCGGCGAAGGTCGGCAGCAGCAGCGTATAGGCCCACATGACGATGCCGGCGGTCATGCCGGCAATGGCGCCCGCGGCGGTGGCGCGCCGCCAGAACAAGCCGCCGAAAAACGCCGGCGCCAGTTGCGCGATGGCCGCGAACGACAGCAGGCCGATCGAGGCCAGCTGCGCCGTCGCCGGCCGAGCGGTAATACATATAGGCCAGCAGCAGGATGGCGAAGATCGCCAGCCGGCGCACCGTCAGCAGCAGCGAGCCGACATTCTCGCCGGCTACTGATCAGGCCGTCGCGCCGCTGCAGCACCAGCGGCATGATCAGGTCGTTCGACACCATGATCGACAGCGCCACCGATTCCACGATCACCATGGCGGTGGCCGCCGACAGGCCGCCGACGAAGGCGGCGATGGTCAGGATGTTCGAGCCGGTCTGCAACGGCAGCGCCAGCACGAACATGTCGCTGTCGACCGTGCCGGCCGGAAAGGTCAGCAGGCCGGCGAGCGCGATCGGCACCACGAACAGATTGATCAGCACCAGATAGATCGGAAACATCCAGGCCGCGCGCTTGATCTCGCCTTCATTGTTGTTCTCGACCACCGCGACATGGAATTGCCGCGGCAGCAGGATGATCGCCACGAACGACAACAGCGTGGTGGCGATCAGCGTGTCGAACGGCGGCTCGCGCGTGAACAGGCCGGCGGTCTGCGAGCTTTGCCGCGCCGCCTCGAACAGCGCGCCCGGGCCGTCGAACATCCAGAAGGTCACGAAGATGCCGACCGCCAGGAACGCGAACAGCTTGACGATCGATTCGGTGGCGATCGCCAGCATCAGGCCGTCCTGATGCTCGGTGGCGTCGATATGGCGGGTGCCGAACAGCACCGCGAAGGTCGCCATCGACAGCGCGACGAACAGCGCGATGTCGCCGAGCAGCGGCCGGGTGACGTCGGCGGCCGGCGTGATATGCGCGAGGATGGTTTCGAGCGAGGACGACACCGCTTTGAGCTGCAGCGCGATGTAGGGAATGGTGCCGATGATGGCGATCAGGGCGACGGTGGCGGCCACCGCCTGGCCCTTGCCGTAGCGCGCGGCGATGAAGTCGGCGATCGAGGTGATGTTCTGCGCCTTGGCCAGCCGCACGATCCGCATCAGCAGCGGCGAGAACAGGCCGATCATCAGCACCGGGCCGATATAGATGGTGAGGAATTCGTAGCCGGTGCGCGACGCCGAGCCGACCGAGCCGAAGAACGTCCACGATGTGCAGTAGATCGCCAGCGACAGCGGATAGATCAGCAGCCGGGTGCGGCCGTCGCGGCCAAGATGGCGGGTGCGGTCGCCATAGCTCGCCACCAGGAACAGCAGGCCGATATAGGCAAGCGCCACGGCGATGACGACCCAGCCTTGCAGCATGCGCGCTCCAAATCGCGCTAAACCCTCGCTCGGGCAAGGATTTTACTCGCTTTACGTGACCATAGAAAGCCGTCGAGGTCCATCGTCGGCGGCTTTGAACCCGCGTGCCGAAACGCCGCCTGACTCCCGGGAACGGACTGGTCTAGGCTGCGAGCCAGGCTAAAAGGGACGCCCATGGGCTTTTTCGATCTGTTCCGCCGCGCCGCGCCAATTGGGACGCGCGATGCGCTCATGGATTTCCTCGATCGCCAATCGGCCTTTCTGGCGCAAAAGGGCATCTTCGAATATTCGCGCGCGCGCGCCGGCCCGTACGGCAACATCCTGTTCGACGACAAGAGTTTCCTCGCCGAACTCGAGAAATCGCGCTGGCTGGCGTTTCCGGCGATGCTCGGCATGGTCGGCGAGGCGGTCGAAGGCGTGCTGCGGCCGGGCGCCGGCGATCGCCGTCCCGTGATGCTGCAAAACCTGACCGCTGCCGCGCTCGCCGACCTTCGACCGCTATCCGGTGCCGCCGCAATTGACCGCGCAGGCCTGGGCGGATTTGCGGCGCCGGCGTCGAGCAGGACTTCGCGCTGCTGAGCTTCCATCCGGTCAAGCGGGCCATGGATATCCCGGCCCGATTCATCGATCGCTACGTGGCGGCGATGCCGATCCACGAAAAGCTGCTCGCCAAGGACATTCCGACCATTCACAATTATCTGAAGTCGAATTTGTGCAACGTGCACGACGTGTTCGTTCGTCGCGCGAATGTTCCAGCGCTGGTCGAGGTTCTGACGCATCCACACTGAGGTGGATTTAAGTTGTGTCCGGGGGGTGAATGACAGTGGTCGGCAATGCAACGCCGCTGATCGCGCTCGATGCCTTTGTCATCGACACCGAGACGACCGGGCTTGACCCGGGCAAGGCGCGCATCGTCGAGATCGGCGCGGTGCCGCTGGCGGCCGGCAAGCTCGACCGGACGGCGGCGCTGCGCCGGCTGGTGAATCCGGGCGAGCCGATCCCGCTGGTGGCGACGCGCATCCATTCCATCGACGATCAAGCCGTGGCGTCGGCGCCAGACTTTGCCGCTGCCTGGCCGGATATCGCGGCCGCGATTTCCGGCTCGATCCTGATCGGGCACACGCTCGGCTTCGATCTCGCCGTGCTCAAGCGCGAATGCGACCGCGCCGGGCTCGCTTGGACGCCGCCGCGCACGCTCGATACCAGGCTGCTGGCGCAGGTCGCCGAGCCGCATCTCGGCGGCTACACGCTCGAGCATCTGGCGAGCTGGCTTGGCGTGACCATCGATGCCCGCCATTCGGCGGTGGCCGACGCCATCATCACCGGCAAGATTTTCCTCGCGCTGCTGCCGAAGCTGCGCGAGGGCAATATCCGCACCTTGGCCGAGGCCGAAAAGGCCTGCCTCGCGCTGACCGGCGTGCTCGACGACCAGCATCGCGCCGGCTGGGAGCGAGGCGGTGGCGGCGCCGCAGGCGCGGCGGGAACGCACGCTCGCGCGCATCGATACTTATCCCTATCGCCATCGCATCGCCGACGTCATGAGCGCGCCGCCGAAATTCGTCGCCGCCGACGTCTCGCTCGCCGATGCGCTTGCAGCGCATGGCGAAGGAGCAAGATTTCATCGTTGCTGGTGGCGCCCGTCGGCGCTGGCACGGCGCCGCTGCGCGCGCGCGACACCGGCATCATCACCGAGCGCGACGTGCTTGCGGGCGCTGAGCGAGCAGGGCGCCGACAGCGCTCGGCGCAGCCGGTCGCGCAATTCGCCAGCAAGCCGCTGATCACGCTGCCGGCCGCCGCCTTCGTCTATCGCGCGCTCGGCCGCATGAGCCGGCTGAAGCTGCGCCATCTCGGCGTGGAAAACGAGAACGGCGAAGTCTGCGCCATGGTCACGTCGCGCGATCTGCTGCGGCTGCGCGCGCAGGAGGCCTCGATCCTCGGCGACGCGCTCGACCAGGCCGACGACGTGCCGTCCTTGGCCGCGGCCTGGGCGCGCCTGCCGCAGGCGGCCACCGGCCTGATCGCCGAAGCCGTCGAAGCGCCGCGCCGTTGCCGCGGTGATCTCGCGCGAACTCGGCGCGCTCACGCGCCGCGCCGGCGTGCTGGCCGAGCGGCGGATGTTGGCGGAGGGCCATGGCGGACCGCCCTGCGCCTATGCGCTCTGCGTGCTCGGCTCCGCCGGCCGCGGCGAGAGCCTGCTCGCCATGGACCAGGACAATGCCATCGTGTTCGCCGACGGCGCGCCGGGCGAGGCCGCCGATCTCTGGTTCGCGCAGCTCGGCACCATCGTCGCCGACATTTTGCATGAAGTCGGCGTGCCCTATTGCAAGGGCGGGGTGATGGCCAAGAATGCCGCCTGGCGCGGCTCGGTGGCGACCTGGCGCGCGCGCATCGCCGACTGGATCGCGCGCTCCAATCCGGCCGACCTGCTGTCGGTCGATATCTTCTTCGATCTGGTGGGCGTGCATGGCGACGCTGCGCTGGCCAACGAATTATGGCGCGCCGCATTCGAGGCCGCGCGCGGCAATGCCGGTTTCGCCAAGCTGCTGGCGGAAGCTTCCGGCGAAGTGCAGCCCGGCTTCAATCTCTGGGGCGGCTTGCGCACCGAGAACGGCCGCATCGATCTCAAGCGCGCCGGCCTGTTCGGCATCGTCACCACGGCGCGCGTGCTGGCGATATGCCATCACCGGCTCGAACGCTCGACGCCGGCGCGGCTGACGGCGATCGCGGCGCTCGGCCGCGGCGTCAAGGAACTGCCGGCGCTCGCCCGCGCGCAAGGTGTGTTCCTCGATCTCATCCTCACGCAGCAACTTGCCGACATGCGCGACGGCCTGCCGCCGGGCAACAAGGTCGCGGTCAAGCGGTTGAGTCGCGAGCAGCGCAATGCGTTGAGCGAATCGTTGTCGGCGGTGCGCCATCTCGACGATCTGACGCGCGATCTTTTGTTTTGAAAAGCGCAACGCTACCCACCAGGGTAGGGGCAATCCACCCTATTATACCTTAAGCTATTGAAATACCTCCATTATTTTAACCCAATGGGAGTACTTTGTAGTGCAAACTACGCATCGATTGAGCTGCCACTCTGCAAGGATGGCCGACCATGGCTTCACAAATCCTGCCCACGAGCGAACTGTTCATCGTCGACGACGATGCGGCCGACGCGCGATGCGCTGTCGGCCGTGTTCACGCTTGCCGGCTATCGGGTCAGTGTCTTCGCCGATGCCGGAACATTTCTTGCCGCCGCGCGCGCACGCACGCCGTCCGGCGTCTTGCTCGATCTGCATTTACCCGACAAGTCCGGCCTGGATGTGCTCAAGGAACTGCAGGCGCAGATTTATCCGGCGCCGATCTTCATCATCTCGGGCGATGGCGACGTGGCTTGCGCCGTCGAGGCGGTGAAAAGCGGCGCCTTCGATTACATGCTCAAGCCGTTCGACGCGCGCGCCTTGGTCACGCGCGTCGCCGAAGCGATCGCAGGCTTTGCCAACCGCCACACGCCGATCAACGACAGCCATGCCGTCGTGCTCGAGTTCCCCGGACGCGCCCGGCTCACGCCGCGCGAGCGCGAAGTGCTGGCGCAGATCGCCGGCGGCGCCTCCAACAAGGAGGCCGGCCGGCGCCTCGGCATCAGTCCGCGCACCATCGAGGTGCACCGCGCCCGCATCATGGAGAAAATCGGCGCCCGCAATGCCGCCGATCTGGTGCGGATCGTGCTCGGCGGCGGCCAGGCCAGCGCGGCCACGTTGGTGCCGGAACTGGCCGTCTCGTTTTAGCGCCTGCCGGCCGGCATTTGACGTGAGCCGCCGCGCGCGGCATCGATCGGTTCAACGGGCCGCAGCACACGATCCCGCATAGCAGGCCCTCGGACCTGATCCGCGGCTGGCAACCGGTTTCCCGCCTTCGCAAGCCCCTTCGGCGGGCGGAGGAAGGTCGGAAAGGATCATGCGCGGGCAAAGTGCTAGGGTCTGATTCTCATTCAATCGAACCAGCCAGAACTCTCAATCCTTGTCCGCGCCGTCAGCCATCAGCCGCACCGTCATGCTCCGCAATGTCGCGGAAACGCTGTGCTTTGCCGCCTTCGGCGGCATCACGTTGGGACTGTTGGGAATGCCGGCCGGCTGGCTGTCCGGCGCGATTATCGCGGTCGCCTGCGCCGCGCTGGCGGGCCGGCCGATGCAGATTCCGATGCCGCTGATGCGCGCTTTGCTGGTGCTGATCGGCATTTCGCTCGGCGCCGTGGTTACGCCGGCGACGCTGAACGGCATGGCGACCTATCCGCTGAGCATCGCCGTGCTGCTGGTGGCCATGGCCTGCATCAGCTTCAGCGGCGCCGCCTATCTGCGCGTGGTGCACGGCTGGGACACGCTCACCGCCTATCTGGCGGCGGCGCCCGGCGGCCTGTCGCAGGTGATGGGCTTGGCCGTCGAACTCGACGCCGACATACGCGCGATCGCCATCGTTCAGACCATCCGGGTGGTGATCGTGGCGGTCGGCTTGCCGGCAGCGCTGGCGGCGTTCGGGCTGGTCGGCCACGGCACCAACAGTTTCGGCGGCGCGTTCAATCCGGCGCTGCTCGACGAACTCGGCATTCTGATCGCCGCCTCCACCGTGGCGGCGATCGTCGCCGATAAGATCCGCATGCCCGGCGGCCTGCTGTTCGGGGCCATGCTGACCTCGGGTGCGCTGCACGGCAGCGGACTGATCCACGCGGTGATGCCGTGGTGGGTGGCCAACACCGCGATGATCGCATTCGGCGCCGTCACCGGCTCGCGCTTCGCCAATACCTCGGTGCGTCTGTTGCTGCATTACGTTGCCGCCGCGTTCGGCTCGTTCGCCGTCGCGGTGACCATCACGGCGATTTTCGCCGTCGGGCTGGTCGGCATCCTGGCGCTGCCGATCGCCGAAGTGATGATCGCCTACGCGCCCGGCTCGGTCGACGCCATGATGCTGCTGGCGCTCGCGCTGCATCTCGATCCGGTCTATGTCGGCGCGCACCATCTCACGCGCATCTTATATGTGTCGGTGACCATGCCGCTGGTTGCACGGCGCAACGCGCGCCGACTCAAACGGGCAGCCGCGGCGTCAAAGCCGCCGCTGGCGCGGCCGCCGTTTCAGGATTAACCCGCATGGCTGTGGTAGTCCAAACGGCGCCGGCCTGTGCCACAATCGGGCTTCAGCGACGTCCCGCAATCCGAAGCGCTTCCTGGAGACCCCGATGGAAATAATTCTGTACTACGCACCGATCGCGTGCTCGCTGGTGCCTTACGTCACGCTGACCGAGGCCGACGCCAAGTTTGAAATCCGCACGCTCAATTTTCGGAAGGACCAGCACAAGTCGGCCGATTATCTCAAGATCAATCCCAAGCACAAAGTGCCGCTGCTGGTGGTCGACGGGCAGACGCTCAGCGAGAACGTCGCGATCCAGCTTTGGATCGCCCGCAATTTCCCGCATGCGAAATTGTTGCCGAGCGATCCTTGGCAGGAAGTTCAGGCGATCTCGCTGCTGTCGTGGTGCGCGTCCGGCATCCACCCTTATCTGTCGCGTCTTAACTCGCCGGCGCGGGTCTGCAGCGTGCCGGATACCGAGGAGGACGTGCGCAAGCTGGCCAGCGGCCCGCTCTTTGAAAACTACAAGATCGCCGACGATATGCTGGCCGGGCGCGAGTATTTCTTCGACCATTTCACGGCGGCCGACGCGCATTTTTTCTGGTGCTTCCGCCGCGGCTTGCAGTTCAAGCTCGATCTCACCGGCTTTGCCAACTGCGCCGCGCACTTCGAACGCATGAAGGGGCGGCCAAGCGTCCAGAAGCTGTTCGCATACGAGAAGTCGGTGCAGGACGCGTTCGCCAGAAGATGGCCGCATGAGGATGGCGGCGCGACGACGGCCGCGCCAGGCCGTCTCGCGTGCCGGAAGTCGATTATTCTGCCGCCATCGCCTGCTTGCGGGTCGGCAGATCGAGCCGCTCCCACACATCGACCAGCGCTTCCGCGAGCGCGTCGATCAGCACGTCGTCGTGATAGGGCGACGGCGTGATGCGCAGGCGTTCCTCGCCGCGCGGCACGGTCGGATAGTTGATCGGCTGGATATAGATGCCGTGCTCGGCGAGCAGCATGTCGCTCGCCGCCTTGCACTTCTCGGCATCGCCGATCAGCACCGGCACGATATGGGTGGTTGACGGCATCACCGGCAGGCCGGCGGCATTGAGCACGGATTTGACGCGCGCGGCGCGATCCTGATGGCGTTCGCGTTCCCAGGTGCGAGGTCTTGAGGTGCTTGATCGCCGCGGTCGCCGCGGCGCAGATCGCCGGCGGCAAGGCGGTGGTGAAGATGAAGCCCGGCGCGTAGGAGCGCACCGCGTCCACCATCTGCTTGCTGCCCGCGATATAGCCGCCGAGGCAGCCGAACGCCTTGGCCAAGGTGCCCTCCAGCACGTCGACGCGATGCATGGCGCCTTCGCGCTCGCAGTAGCCGCCGCCGCGCGGGCCGTACATGCCGACCGCGTGCACTTCGTCGCAATAGGTCATGGCGCCGTAGCGCTCGGCCAGATCGCAGATCGCGTGCACCGGCGCGACGTCGCCGTCCATCGAATAGAGGCTCTCGAACATGATCAGCTTCGGCCGCTTCGGATCGGCGGCTTTGAGCAGTTCCTCGAGATGGCCGACGTCGTTATGCCGCCAGACCTGCTTTTCGCAGCCGGACTGGCGCACGCCCTCGATCATGGAATTGTGGTTGAGCGCATCCGACAGGATCAGGCAATTCGGCAGCAGCTTGGCGATGGTCGGGATGCCGGTCTGGTTCG
Organism: uncultured Alphaproteobacteria bacterium; assembly: GCA_963825015.1. Taxonomy (GTDB): domain Bacteria; phylum Pseudomonadota; class Alphaproteobacteria; order Rhizobiales; family Xanthobacteraceae; genus Pseudolabrys. Next base: position 47,058 of record CAWGRN010000012.1, read on the forward strand.
AGACATAGCCGGAGGTGAACAACAGCGCTGCCGGCTTGCCGTGCAGGTCGGCGAGCTCGCGCTCCAGCTCGACCAGCGGATGATGGGTGCCGGCGATGTTGCGGGTGCCGCCGGCGCCGGTGCCCATGCGGGCCGCCGCTTCGACCATGGCGCCGATCACCTTGGGGTGCTGGGCCATGCCGAGGTAATCGTTGGAGCACCAGATCACCACATCGCGCGGACCCTGCGGGGAGTGCCACAGCGCGTGCGGAAACCGGCCGGCTATGCGTTCCAGGTCCGCGAAGACCCGGTAACGGCGCTCGTCATGCAACGTGGCCAGGGCGGACTCGAAAAACGCGTTATAATTCATGAGATTTCACTACTTTCCCGCCCCACGCGACCCGCCTTTTTTAGAAGGGTTCCAGGGGGTTTGTCGAGCAAAGTTTGGATGTTTTTCAAAGTGCGGCATTGACTAAAGTCAAAACCCGCAGCGGCCGGAAACGGGCGAAAAATCGCCACAAGCCGCGCAAGGTCTCGACGCCGGGCGCCAAATCGGCGCCGCGGGACGAATTCGCCGGCCCCATGCTAGGCAAAGGCCGATTCAAGAAATGGCCTGGGACGATAAGCCGATGCCGACAACGGGCGAGTACCAAATTACCGGCTCCGGGTGGCGGAAACTGGCGGTTCTGCTGCTGGCGGTCGCCGCCGTCGGTCTGCCGATCAATAGTCTCGGCGGCTATGCGCTGCTCACGGTTCTGGCCGTGGTCACGTTCAGCGGCGAGGTGCGCCTCGATGGCCGCGCCTGGCTGGCCGCGCTGGCCATCGTCGCCGTCGCGATCGCCGGACAAATTATGCTGGCACCGCCGCGCATCGACGAAGGGCACAATGTCTTTCTCCCAGGCGGGCCGAACCGCGCGCTCGAGAAAGGACTGCCGGCGGAAGTCTACCGCCACATGGCGGTTGAGTTCGACAAGCAGTATCCGCCGGCCAAGCGCTGCGCGCCGTCCGTTCCCGGCTGCTGGCTCGGCGGCGGATTCCCCGATCGAACCTTCGCATTTTCCGCCGACGGGATTTTTCACAAGTCCGATCTGTCGCGTTCGGTGACCGAGATCGATTTTTCCGATCCGGTCTGGCTGCGGCTCGGCTTCATCAACGAAGCCAAATACAACTGGTATCCGATAAGCGACGTGCAGCGCTCCCAGCGCAACCGGCAATTCTGGATGGGGCTGGACCGCTGGCGTCTCACCATGCCGTGGTTCGAGATGATCCGTCTGCCGGCGGCGATGGTCGGTGGCGAGCTGTGCTGGCGCGGCGAGCTGATGTGGGAGGGCGCCGGCGAGCACTTCTCGCTGTGGCCCGGGCAAGGCTGCCGCACCATCGAGCCCGCCGACGCCGGCCGCCGCATTGTCGGCATCGCCATCAAACCGGATTCGCTGGCGATGGTGTTCACGCCGCCATGGCAGGTCCGCCTGTTGCAGTTCGCGAGCTGGGCGCTGTCGCTGGCGGCGGCGTTCGGGCTGGTCGTGGCGCTGGTGCGTTTCAAGGCGCGCCGCATGGTGCTGCCGCTGATCCTGATCGGTCTTTCGGTTGTGGTGGTGATGCATCGACGATGGCAGCTTCATCGGCGGTGTACGGCCGTTCGACGGCGGCGACGATGGGCTGTTCTACGACGGTTACGGACGCATGATTCTGCAGAAATTGCTGGCCGGGGATATTCTCGGCGCGCTCGAAGGCGGCGAAAAAGTCTATTATTACGGGGGGCCTGGGCTGCGGTATTTCCGTGCGCTGGAACACATCGTGTTCGGCGAAAGCTACCTCGGCTATCTATCCCTCATCCTTCTGCTGCCATTTCTGGTCTTCTACCTGTTCCGCCGGTTTCTGCCGCGAGCGTTGGTCGCTCGCGTTGGTTTTGCTTTTTGTCGCGATTCCGTTCGGCATGTTGTTCGGCACCAGCTTCGCCAATTACGTGAAATGGGCGGCGCGCGGATTTGCCGATCCGGCGGCCTATATTCTGTTCATCGCCGGGCTGGCCGTGATCGTAGGCCGCAAGTCTTTGGAACCGAATGGAAAATTCGCGCCGGCCTTGTTCGGCGCGCTGCTGCTGGCGCTTGGCATCTTCATGAAGCCGATCATCGCGCCGGCGGCCGCGGTGCTGCTCGGCGGCGCCGGCTTATCCGCGCTGTTTCTCAGGCAATGGCCGCGGCTTATCGGCTTCTGCCTCGGCTTCCTGCCGGTGTTCTCGATGGCGTTGCACAATTGGTATTTCGGCGGCGTCTTCGTGCTGTTCAGCACCAACGCCAGCGATCCCAATCTTCTACCCATGCCGCCGTCGGCCTATCTCGCCGTCCTGCGCGAACTTCTGACGCTGAATTTCGCCGGCGGTTACGCCAACCGCGCCATCGTGCAGGTGGCGAACCTGCTGTCGAACCCCGCCGAATCCTATTTCACCATCCCGTTGAACGCTGCGGGCCTGGCGATCCTCATCTATGTCGTCGTCCGCGGCCGGGCGTTCGATCCCTGGCTACGCCTGATTGGCGCTTCGGCGCTGGCGCAACACGCGGTAGCTCTGTTCTACAGTGCCGCCGTCGCCCGCTATCATTTCTTGACGTGGTTTCTCACCATGCTTGTGGACATGGTCTGGCTCCACCAGATCGGAATAGGCTGGCTCGTCCGGCGCTATCCGGTAATGTCCGACCGCATTGCCTCACATCCCTTGTCGCACCGGCTTGCATCCGGCTTGGCGCGCCTGCAGAAAGTGTCCTCATGAGCGAACCTATTGTCGGCATCGAGCACGGTCTCACCAATTATGGCGACCGGGATTTTTCGCTCTATCTGCGGCGCTCGTTCGCCAAGTCGATGGGCTATTCCAGCGCCATGCTGGAAAAGCCGGTGATCGGCATCGCCTATACGCCGTCCGGATTCAACAATTGCCACCGCCACTTCCCCGAAATGCTGGACGCGGTGAAGCGCGGCGTGCTGGCGGCCGGCGCGCTGCCGATTGAATTCCCCACCATCTCGCTCGGCGAGGTGTTCCTCAATCCGACCAGCCTGAAATTCCGCAATCTGATGTCGATGGACACCGAGGAGATGGTGCGCGCGCAGCCGATGGATGCGGTGGTGCTGATGGGCGGCTGCGACAAGACCGTGCCGGCGCAGTTGATGGGCGCGGTGTCGGCGGGCCTGCCGGCGGTCATGCTGGTGGCGGGGCCCATGATGACCGGGCGGCACCGCGGCGAGCGCCTCGGCGCTTGCACCGATTGCCGCCGGTTCTGGGCGACCTATCGCTCGGGCAAGATCGACGATAAGGAAATCAACACGGTCGAGGGCAAGCTCGCCACCACCGCCGGCACCTGCGCCGTCATGGGCACCGCCTCGACCATGGCCTGCCTGGTCGAAGCGCTCGGCATGATCCTGCCCGGCACCGCGGCGATCCCCGCCGTTCATGCCGACCGCCTGCGCGCGGCGGAAGCGACCGGCGCTTTGGCGGTCAAACTGATTGGCTCGAAACTGACGCCCGACAAGATCATCAATCAGAAGTCGATGGAGAATGCGCTGCGCGTGTTGCTGGCGATCGGCGGCTCGACCAACGCCATCATTCACCTCACCGCGATCGCCGGCCGCGCCGGCGTGCCGGTCTCGCTACAGCGGCTCAACGAATTGTCCGACACCACGCCGGTGCTGGTGAACTTGAAGCCGGTCGGCAACGGCTACATGGAGGATTTCTTCGCCGCCGGCGGCATGGGCGCGTTGATGCGCGAATTGAAGGATTTGCTCCATCTCGACGTCATGACAGTCACCGGCGAGACGCTGGGACAGCGGCTTGAGCAGGAGTTTGATGCTTCCAGCGATATTTGGGTCGACCGCACCATCATCGCCGAGCGCAAAACGCCGCTGGAGCCGCAAGGCGGACTGGTGGCGCTGTTCGGCAACCTCGCGCCGCTGGGCGCGATCCTCAAGCGCTCGGCAGCCGACGCCAATCTGTTCGAGCTCGAGGGCAGGGCGGTGGTGTTTTCCTCGCTGGCCGATCTCGCGGCCCGCATCGACGATCCGAACCTCGACGTCGAGGCCAACGACATTCTGGTGCTGCAAAATGCCGGTCCGCATTCGGAGTCGGCGATGCCGGAGGCCGGCTACCTGCCGATTCCGAAAAAGCTCGCGACCAAAGGCGTCAAGGACATGGTGCGCGTGTCGGATGCGCGCATGAGCGGCACGGCGTTCGGCACCATCGTGCTGCACGTGACGCCGGACTCGGCGTCCGGCGGGCCGCTCGGCCTGGTGCAAAACGGCGACCGCATCAAGCTCTCTGTCAAAGCGCGCAGCATCAGTCTGCTGGTCGACGATGCCGAGCTCAAGCGCCGCGCCGCTCTTGCCAAGCCGGCGCCCGAAAAGCCGTCGCGCGGCTACGCCAGGCTTTATGCGCAGGAAATCCTCGGCGCCGATCAGGGTTGCGATTTCGGATTTCTCAAGCCACGCTAACGGCGGCGCGCGGGCCTGGTTTTTCACGGCATTTTGCTGTGATTGCGTTTACGTCTGCGTAGCATTAATGGCCAATTAACGATTGTGGCGGGCGTAGCATTAACGCCGGTGGCAACCTCGACCTTATAGGTTGTGCTTCGTCGCGGACTGATGGGCGAACGCGCCGCATGCAGTCTGCGTGCGGAGCCGTGATCCGAGTGTTGAAACAATTCGGCAGTTTTCACGACTGGAAGCTGGTCAGCATCGCTGGCGCGCTCGGCTTTGCCGTGACGTTTGCCGGTATGGAATTCATCAGCACGTACGCGATGCCGCTGACCAATTCGGCCGTCCTAATGGCCGCGGTTGCTGGCTGGTTCGTCGGCATGGCCGTCGCCGGTTTTGCGTCGTTCTTGAACGACAAACGGGCTCTCAGCACGCACAACGCACAGCTCGATATTGCGCTCAACAACATGATTCAAGGTCTGTGCTTGTTCGATGCGCAGAGCCGGCTGGTGGTGTGGAACCAGAGATACACAGCGATGTACAATATCGATCCGCGGCGCATTTGGCGCGGCTGCGGCGTCGGCGATCTGCTCGACGCCCGCAAAGCGGCCGGCACATTCCCGCATGACCCGGTCAATTACGAGGCGCGACTGCGCGCGGCGATCGATCAAGGCAAGACCTTCACGCTCAATATCGAACTGGACGACGGCCGCATCATCGCCGTCGTCAATCAGCCGACAAAAGACGGCGGCTGGGTCGCCACGCACGAAGACGTCACCGAGCGCAAACTGGCCTTGCGCGAACTGGAAAATACCCGCTCGTTCCTCGACAAGATCATCGAGAATGTGCCTTCGCCGATCATCGTGAAGGACATTCCTGATCTCAAATACTTGTTGATCAATCGTGCCGCCGAAAATTATCTCGGGATCGATCGCACGGCAATCATCGGCAAGACCGCAGCCGACATCATGCCGGCCATCAGCGCCGAGAAGATTGAAGCCGAAGACCGCCGATTGATCGAATTTGGCAAACCCACGGTCATCGCCGAACACGCGGTCGCTACGCCGGGCAACGGGACCCGCATCGTGACGGCGACTCGGCTGTCCGTGATGGGAGCCGACGGAACCCCGCAATATCTCATCAGCGTCATCCGCGACGTTACCGAGCGCAAGCGCAACGAACAGCGCATCGCGCACATGACGCACCACGATACGCTCACCGATCTGCCGAACCGCATGGCGTTTAATGCCTGCATTGCCGCCACGATCGAACTCGCCCAGGCGTCCGGCGAAAGTTTCGCGGTGCTCAGCGTCGATCTCGACCGCTTCAAAGCCATCAACGATGTTTTCGGTCACGCAGTCGGCGATGAATTGCTGCAACAAGTCGCGCGGCGAATGGAAGTCGCATGTCAAGGCGCGTTTCTGTCGCGCGTCGGCGGCGACGAATTCGCAGTCATTACACCGACCGGGCCGCAGCCGGCGACCGCCGAAGCGCTGGCCGCGCGGCTCAACGCAGCGTTCGATTCCGACATCGGCATCGACGATCATCCATTGCGCGTCGGGCTGACCATCGGCGTCGGCATCTATCCGCAGGACGGTCTCGACGCTACCACGCTGGTTGCCAACGCCGACGCCGCGTTGTTCCGCGCGAAGACGGAAGCACGCGGCTCGATCCGCTTTTTCGAAATGTCGATGGACAAGCAGCTACGCGAAACGCGCGCGCTGCAACAGGATCTGCGCACGGCGATCCTGCACGACGAGCTCGAACTGCATTATCAGCCGCAGGCCCACATCGAAGGCGCGGTCACAGGCTTCGAGGCGCTGGTGCGTTGGCACCATCCGCGCCACGGGCTGGTGCCGCCCTCGACATTTATCCCGCTCGCCGAAGAGAACGGCGTCATTGTCGAACTGGGCGAATGGGTTTTGCGCACCGCCTGCCGCGAGGCGGCGTCGTGGCCGCGCCCCTTAAGCATCGCCATCAATCTGTCGCCGGTGCAATTCCAGCACGGCGACCTGCCTAATCTCGTGCACAAGGTTTTGTTGGAAACCGGCCTGTCGCCGAAACGGTTGGAGCTCGAAATTACCGAAGGCGTGCTGATCGGCGATTTCAACCGCGCGGTGGCGACTCTGCGCCGCCTGAAGAATTTCGGCGTGCGGATTGCGATGGATGATTTCGGCACCGGCTATTCGTCATTGTCCTATTTGCAGTCGTTCCCGTTCGACAAGATCAAGATCGACCAGACCTTCATCGCCAATCTTGGCCACAGCCAGCAGGCGGCGACCATCATCCGCGCGGTCATCGCGCTGGGCCGCGGTCTTGATGTGCCGGTGTCGGCCGAGGGCGTGGAAACCGAGCAACAGCTCAAGTTCCTTGCCGACGAAGGCTGCAACGAGATCCAGGGCTACCTGCTCGGCAAGCCGAAGCCGATCGCCGAGCACGCCGAATTGGTTGGCCGCGCGCCGGCGCCGGGCTAAGCCGAAGCTAAAGGTGGTCAGGGCCGCGGGCTGATCCCGACGTGGGGGATGGTGCTGCCGGAGTGGATTGAACACTCGACCTCCCCCTTACCAAGGGGGTGCTCTACCACTGAGCTACGGCAGCGACTTTGGTGGCGCATGACTGCCATATCGGCCCCCATCGACGCAAGGCAAAGCCTGAATTTTGGCCCGCTTAGCCTCAACTTGCTTAGCCGCACCGGTGGCGGATAAATGACGGCATGACAGCCGCAGGCGAAGACGACAAGAAACCGAATAAATCCGGCCGCCGCAGCGCCCGCTTGGCCGCTGCGCTACGGGAAAACCTGCGCCGGCGCAAGGCGCAGGAACGTCGGCGGGCAGCGCCTTCAGGTCCCGGGCCCGGGACAATACCGGTCGCCACGCCAAACGATGAAGAATGCTCCTGATCCGGCGGGGTCCGACTTTCGCCGTATTCGGCCTGCGAGGGTGGTAACCCTGCAAATTATTGCTATTTGCAGACCGACAGCGGCCGGTTCATAGATCGGGCGTTAGATAAAGCGACCGGAAATTGTGACGGCTAGCGGGTTGGGCGACATGGATCGAATACGCATTATCGGCGGACAGCGTCTCAACGGCACGATTCCGATATCGGGCGCCAAGAACGCCACCTTGCCTTTGATGATCGCGAGCCTGCTGACCGAGGAAACGCTGATCCTCGAGAATGTTCCGCGGCTGGCCGACGTCATCTTGCTGCAGCGGATTCTCGGCAACCACGGCGTCGACGTCATGATCGCGGGCAAACGCCCGGGCGACGACCCCAACAGCGGCCGCACGTTGCATATCTCGGCCAAGACCATTGTCGACACCACCGCGCCCTATGACCTGGTCTCCAAGATGCGGGCCAGCTTCTGGGTGGTGGCGCCGCTCTTGGCGCGCATGGGCGAGGCCAAGGTCTCGATGCCCGGCGGCTGCGCCATCGGCACGCGGCCGGTCGATTTGCTGATCATGGCGCTGGAGAAACTCGGCGCCGAGATCGAGATCGAAGGCGGCTATGTCATCGCGCGCGCGAAAAACGGTTTGCGCGGCGGCGAAATCGATTTCCCCAAGGTCACCGTCGGCGGCACCCATACCGCGTTGATGGCGGCGGTGCTGGCCCGCGGCACCACGGTGATCGAGAATGCGGCGCGCGAGCCGGAAATTGGCGACGTCGCCGATTGCCTCAACAAGATGGGCGCCAACATCACCGGCGCCGGCACCGCGCGCATCGTGGTGGAAGGCGTCGCCAGGCTGCACGGCGCGCGTCATGCAGTGCTGCCGGACCGCATCGAGACCGGCACCTATGCCATGGCGGTGGCCATGACCGGCGGCGACGTGATGTTGCAGAACGCGCGTCCCGAACTGCTGCAGTCGGCGCTCGACGTGCTGACGCAGGCCGGCGTCACGATCGCGCCGACCAATGAAGGCATCCGCGTCGCGCGCAACGGCTCCGGCCTCGATCCGGTCGACGTCACGACCGCGCCGTTCCCCGGATTTCCCACCGATCTGCAGGCGCAATTGATGGCGCTGATGACGCTGGCCAAAGGCACCTCGCACATCACCGAGGCCATTTTCGAAAACCGCTTCATGCATGTGCAGGAGTTGGCGCGGCTCGGCGCCCACATCCAGCTCAACGGCGAGACCGCCACCATCGAAGGCGTCAAACGCCTCAAGGGCGCGCCGGTGATGGCGACGGATCTGCGGGCATCGGTATCGCTGGTGATCGCGGGGCTCGCCGCCGAAGGCGAGACCATGGTCAACCGCGTCTATCACCTCGACCGCGGCTTCGAGCGGGTCGAAGAAAAGCTCGCCCGCTGCGGCGCGGCGATCGAGCGGATCAGCGACTAGATTTCTTGCGCGGATCTTTCAGCGGCGGATTTTTCTTGATGTTCAGGCGCTGCTGCGTCTTGGCGTCGAAATGATCGTCGGCCATCAGACCGGCGAAGCGAATGCCGGCAATGGCGCAAATGTCGTCCATCTCGTTGACGTCGCCGGTCACGCCGATCGCGCCCATCACCTCGCCTTCGTCGTCGCGAATAAGCTGACCGCCCGCTTCCAGAAACAGCGGCCCGTCGGCGATCCGTTCCATCGACTGCACGAACAGCGGCTTTTCCCGCGCCTTCTGCAACACCATCCGCGAGGTGCGTCCCAGCGCCAGCGCCGCGAAGGCTTTGCCGTAAGCGATTTCGAAGCGCATCAAGGAGGCGCCGTCCTGCTTCTGGAAAGCCTTGACCCGCCCGCCGGCATCGAGAACGATCGCGGCAAGAGCATAGCAATCGTGTTTTTTTGCCGCGGCAAAGGTGCCTTCGATAACCTTCAAAGCCTCGGCAAGAACTCAATGCACGCATCGACAACTCTCCTAACGTCCGTTACTGAAAACCGAACATGTGCGCCTAGGTATGTCAACGGGGAGTAAACGCAGTGGCTGAAATCAAAGTCATGAGCGCCGGCGCCGTGAAGACCATGGTGGTGGCGCTCGGCGCGGAATTCGAGCGCGAGACCGGCAACAAGCTCAACCTGAATTTCGGCACCGCGGGTTCGTTGCGCGACCGCATCAAGAACGGCGAGGCCACCGATCTCCTCATCCTGTCGCAGTCCGCCATTGCCGCGCTCGATACGCCCGGCAGGTTCGTTCCCGGCAGCCGCACGGATCTCGGCCGCACCGTCACCGGCGTCGTCATCAAGGACGGCGCCGCCGTTCCCGACATTTCCACGCCCGAGGCCTTCAAGCAGGCGCTGCTCAAGGCGCGCACGGTCGCGTACACCGACCCCAAGGCGGGCGGCTCTTCCGGCACCATGTTTGTCGCCATGTTGGAGAAACTTGGCATCGCGGACGCTATCGGCAAAAAATCGGTGCTCGGCACCGGCGGCCACGATGTTGCGGTGTCGGTCGCCGAAGGGCGGGCCGAGATCGGCACCACCTTCATCAGCGAGGTCCTGCCGGTAAAGGGCGCCAAGGTCATTGGCACGCTGCCGGGCGACCTGCACAACGCCAATACCTATACCGCCGCCATTCCCGCCGGCGCCGCTTCGCGCGAGGCCGCTGCCGCCTTGCTGCGCCACCTGACAAATCCCGCCGCCCGCGACCGCTGGACCGCGGCCGGGCTGGAACCGGCCTTCTGATTCTGATGAAGCCGGCATCTTGCGGGGCTGGTGGCTTGCCTAACTACGACGGGACGGGAGCGAGACGTCCATGGATAAGGCACTGGACCAGTTGAAATTCGTCGTCCTCGATGAAGAGGATTTGGAGATCGTTTCGACCCACTTGCAGGATGCGGTGGTCAAGGTTTCCGACGTGATGTGGCGGCCGCAGGAAAACCGCCTGGTGGTGGCGCTCAACCGGTTCGACTGGGAAGGCGCGCAGGCCGAAAGCCCCGAATATCGCCGCCGCCGGTCGGCCTTGCGGTTCGAGCGTGTGCTGTCCTGCAAGTGCCGCAACGTGAACCCGGCCGGCAAGGATGCGGTGCTCAATCTGCTGACGATCGAATTTGCCGCGGCCGATGAGCCGTCCGGCGTGGTTACCCTGATTTTCTCGGGCGGCGCCGCGCTGCGGCTCGAAGTCGAGTGCCTGGAGGCCGAATTGGCCGATCTCGGCCCATCCTGGACCACCACGATCTGCCCGGCCCATGTGGTCGAAGAGCAGGCGCAGCCTAAAGCCAGCCAGAAGTAGCGGCGGCAACGAGTGGGTTGACGCCAACCGGCGCATCACCCATTGACCTGTTATCCGGGGTTAGGCTCCGGTAGGTCACACCATGCCATTGCGACTGGATAGCCAAAGCACCGATTTTCCCGAGCGATTCCGCGCCTTCCTCGGCGTCAAGCGGGAGGCTGCGCAGGACGTCGAAGAGACCGTGCGCGGCATCATCGCCGAGGTCAGGGCGCGCGGCGATGCGGCGCTTGCCGAATTCACCTTGAAGTTCGACCGCGTCGATCTCGCCAAGATGGGCTTAGCGGTCACGGCCCCTGAAATCGACGCCGCGGCGGCCCTGTGCAAGCCCGAGGCGCTGGCCGCGCTCAAACTCGCGCGCGACCGCATCGAGGCCTATCACCTGCGGCAGAAGCCGAAGGACGAGCGCTACACCGATGCGCTCGGCGTCGAGATGGGTTCGCGCTGGACCGCGATTCAAGCGGTCGGGCTCTATGTGCCGGGCGGCACCGCGGCTTATCCATCGTCGGTGCTGATGAACGCTGTGCCGGCCAAGGTCGCCGGCTGCGAACGGCTGGTGATGGTGGTGCCGGCGCCGGACGGCAAGCTCGAGCCCTTGGTGCTGGCCGCGGCCAAAATCGCGGGCGTCGACGAGGTCTATCGCGTCGGCGGCGCACAGGCGGTGGCGGCGCTCGCCTACGGCACGCAGAGCATCGCGCCGGTCGCCAAGATCGTCGGCCCGGGCAACGCCTATGTGGCGGCGGCCAAGCGCCTGGTGTTCGGCCAGGTCGGCATCGACATGATCGCCGGGCCGTCGGAAGTCCTGATTCTCGCCGACAAGACCGGCAATGCCGATTGGATCGCCGCCGATCTTCTGGCGCAGGCCGAGCACGACGCCAGCGCGCAATCGATTCTGATCACCGACGATGCCGCGCTCGCGGCGCAAGTCGAGCAGGCGGTGGCGTCCCAGCTCAAGACCTTGACGCGCGCGGAAGTCGCCAGCGCATCGTGGCGCGATTTCGGCGCCATCATTCTGGTGCCGAAGCTCGATGATGCGATCGCGTTGGTCGATCGTCTTGCGCCCGAGCATCTTGAAATCGCCGCCGCGAACGCCGAAGCGCTGGTGGCGAAAATCCGCAATGCCGGCGCCATCTTTATCGGCGCGCACACGCCGGAAGCGATCGGCGATTACGTCGCCGGCTCCAACCACGTGCTGCCGACCGCACGTTCGGCGCGTTTCTCGTCGGGCTTAAGCGTGCTCGATTTCATGAAGCGCACCTCGTTGCTCAAATGCGGGCCCGACCAGTTGCGCGCGCTGGGGCCCGCCGCGATCGCGCTTGGCGAAGCGGAGGGGCTCACCGCCCACGCGCGCTCGGTGGCGATCCGCCTCAATCAGCGATGAGGCCGCAGCGATGAGCCCGGCGAAACCAACGCCCGCCGCGGGCAAGAAGCGCCTGGTGTCCGTCACCCTCGACGAGGAATCGATTGGCCGCGCCAATGAAGACGTCGAGCATGAGCGCGAGGTCGCGATCTACGACCTGCTCGAGCAGAATACCTTCGCGCCGGTCGGTCACGACGGCGGTCCCTACGCGCTGCATCTGAGCGTCAACGGCAACCGGCTGGTATTCGACATTCGGCTTGAGGATGGCACGCCGGTCATGGCGCATCTGTTCTCGCTGTCGCCGCTGCGCCGGATCGTGAAGGACTACTACATGATCTGCGACAGCTATTATCAGGCGATCCGGACGGCGACGCCCGACAAGATCGAGGCGATCGACATGGGCCGCCGCGGCATCCACAACGAAGGATCGGATATCCTGATGGAGCGGCTCAAAGATAAAGTAACGGTCGATGTCGACACCGCGCGCCGGCTGTTCACCTTGATCTGTGTGCTGCACTGGAAGGGCTGACTCCTTAATGGCCGAGCGCCCCTCGCGCCCCCATGCGGTGCTGTTTGCCTGCGGCCTGAACGCGGTCCGCTCGCCGATGGCGGCCGGCTTGCTCCGGCAGATGTTCGGACAATCCGTTTATGTTGGCTCGGCTGGCGTGCAGAAAGGCGAACTCGACCCCTTCGCGGTCGCCGTCATGGACGAAATCGGCATCGACATTGCCCGCCACAAGCCGACGACCTTCGAGGAACTGGACGAGTTGGAAGGCTTAAGTTTCGACCTGATCGTGACGCTGTCGCCGCCCGCGCACCACAAGGCGCTGGAACTGACCCGCACCATCGCCGCCGATGTCGAATACTGGCCGACCGTCGACCCCACCGGCATCGAAGGCAGCCGCGAGCAGCGGTTAGAGGCCTATCGCGAGGTACGCGACCAGTTGATGGCGCATATCCGCGAGCGCTTCGGCCAGCCGGGCCGGGGGAATGAGTGACAGGAGGACCGGGTTTGCGAAAACAGTCCCGTTCCGCTAGCGTCCGCGCCATTCGTGATCTCCTGCCAGAGCCGCTAACCCCATGATCGGCCGACCCAAATTCGTGCTTGCTTCCGGTTCGCCGCGACGCCTTGCCCTGATCAATCAGGCCGGCATCGATCCCGATTCGCTCAAGCCGGCGGATATCGACGAAACCCCGCGTCGCGGCGAAATCCCGCGCGCCTACGCCACGCGGCTGGCGAAATCAAAGGCCGAAGTGGCGCTGGACAACGTGAAGCTCGATGACGAGCTGCGCGGCGCCTATATCCTGGCCGCCGATACTGTGGTGGCGGTCGGCCGGCGCATTTTGCCGAAGGCCGAATTGCTCGACGAGGCGGCGCAGTGTCTGCGCCTGCTGTCGGGCCGCAATCATCGCGTCTACACCTCGATCTGTCTGGTCACGCCGAAGGAGGCGTTTCGCCAGCGTCTGGTGGAAACGCGCGTGCGTTTCAAACGGCTGTCGGCCGAGGACATCGAGGCCTATCTCGCCTCCGGCGAATGGCGCGGCAAAGCCGGCGGCTACGCCGCGCAGGGCATTGCCGGAACCTTCATCGTCAAGCTGGTCGGTTCTTACTCCAATGTGGTCGGGCTGCCGCTCTACGAAACCATGAGCCTGCTCGGTGGCGAAGGTTATCCGATCCGTTTCGGCTGGCTGAACGCGGTTTAGCTTTCCCGCACCTCAGGGAGGCCACATGAATATCGCGCTGTGGCTAACCCGCTCTGCGCTCAGCCACGCCGCGCTGCCGGCGGTGGCGTGCGGCACGCGCGTGGTGGCGAGCTACGGCGAATTGGCCGGCCGCGCGGCGCGCATTGCCGGGACTTTGCGTGAGCGCTTCGGTCTCGCTGCCGGCGACCGGGTTGCCATCGTCGCCAAGAATTCACCGGACTATCTCGCGCTGCTTTACGGTGTCTGGCACGCAGGCCTCGCCGCGGTGCCGGCCAATGCCAAAGCTGCACGGCGCCGAGCTTGGATACATTCTGGAGCATTCCGGCGCGCGTGTTTGTTTCGCCTCGCGTGGCATTGAGGCCGAGATCGCGTCGCATGCGCCGAAAAGTCTCGAGCGGCTGATCACTATCGGCAGCGCGGAATACGAGGCGCTGTTTGCCGCGGATCCGATTTCCGTGGTGCCGCGCGCGGGCGATGATCTTGCCTGGCTGTTCTACACATCCGGCACGACCGGGCGGCCGAAGGGCGCCATGCTCACCCACCGCAATCTGGCCGCCGCGAGCAACGCTTACCAGGCCGAGGTCGACCCGGTTTCACAAGGCGACGCCATCGTGCATGCCGCGCCGATGAGCCACGGTTCAGGTCTCTACATCATGCAGCATGTCGCGCGGCTCGGCGTGCAGGTGGTGCCGGAGAGCGGCGGTTTCGAACCGGAGGAAGTGTTCGAACTGTTCAATGCATGGCCGCGCGTTTCGATGTTTGCCGCGCCCACCATGATCAAACGCCTGGTCGGCTGTGCCGCCGACTGCCGCGCGGAAAATATCCGCACGTTGATCTGGGGCGGCGCGCCGATGTATGTCGAGGACGCGTTGCAGGCGCTCGATCGTTTCGGACCGCGGCTGGCGCAAATTTACGGCCAGGGCGAAGCGCCGATGACCATCACCACGCTGTCGAAAGCCGACATCGCCGATCGGCATCACCCGCGCTGGCGCGAGCGCTTGGGTTCGGCCGGCAAAGCCTATCGAAGCGTCGAGGTCATGGTCGCCGATGGCGCAGATGCTCCGCTGGCGGCCGGCGAAAGCGGCGAAATTCTCTGCCGCGGCGACGTCGTCATGGCGGGCTACTGGCGCAACGCTGAAGCCAGCGCCGCCAGCCTGCGCGGCGGCTGGCTGCATACCGGCGATATCGGCGCGTTTGACGAGGAGGGCTATCTGCACCTCAAGGACCGCTCCAAGGACCTGATCATCTCGGGCGGCTCCAATATCTATCCGCGCGAGGTCGAGGAAGTGCTGCTCACCCATCCCAATGTACACGAGGTCTCGGTGATTGGCCGGCCGGACCGGGAATGGGGCGAGGCGGTGGTGGCCTATGTGGTGGGACAGGCGTTGCCGGCGGAACTCGATGCGCTCTGCCTTTCGCGTATTGCCCGCTTTAAACGGCCGAAGGATTATGTTTTTGTCGACGCGCTGCCGAAAAACAATTACGGAAAAATCCTGAAAACCGAATTGCGCACCCTAGACGCAAAGCTTACCAACCGCGGATTGGAAACCCCAAGCAATGGCTGACATCGTTCTCGCTATCGGCACCTCGCATAGTCCCTTGCTGAACAGTCCGGCCGAGGACTATCCCAAGCACGCCGCCATCGACGCCTCGGGCCGCAAGCTGATCGACAAGAACGGCAAGCCCTGCACCTATGGCGAGCTGCTGGAAAAGGCCGATCCTTCGATCAAGCAGCAGATCGAGCCCAAGGTTCTCGAACAACGTTCGGCGCGCTGCACCGAGAATATCGCGAAGCTGTCGCGCGAACTCATCGACGCCAAACTCGATGCCCTGATCATCATCGGCGACGATCAGAACGAGCAGTTCTTCGACGACAATATGCCGGCGATCCTGATTTACTGGGGCGACAAGATCGCCAACAACCCGCTGCACATGGACGAGGACGCGCCGCAATTCTGGCGCACCGCGCGTTCGCAATATCACGCCACGCAATCGCGCGATTATCCGGTCGACTCCGCCCTCGGACTGCATCTGATCAAGGAATTGATCGGTCACGGCTTCGACATCAGCCAGTCCAAGCGGCTGGCCAAGGAGCACGGCGAGGGCCACGCTTTCGGCTTCGTGCACCAGCGCATGATGCGGGACGATGCCATCATCCCCATCGTGCCGGTCGCGCTCAACACTTATTTCCCGCCGAACCAGCCGCGGCCGCGGCGCTGCTACGAACTGGGCCAGGCGATCCGCGCCGCGGTGACGAGTAGCCAAAGGCAGCGAGCGCGTCGGCATTCTCGGCTCCGGCGGCTTGAGCCATTTCACCGTCGACGAAGAGCTCGACCGCGCCGTGCTCGATGCCTGCAAGCGCAACGACGGCGAGGCGCTGTCGTCGATCCCGGTCGGAGAAGCTCAATTCCGGCAGTTCGGAGATTCGCAACTGGATCACGGTGGCGGGCGCAGCCAGCCATCTCAAGACGGCGTGGCAGGAGTATATCCCGTGTTATCGTTCCGCGGCCGGCACCGGCTGCGGCATGGGCTTTGCGGTCTGGAAATAGATCGGAAGTGATATGAACGAAATCGCACGCAAAACGTCCGCCGCCGGCTGCCCGCTGTGCGGCAAGCCGGTGGATGCGGCGTTCAAGCCGTTCTGCTCCAAGCGCTGCGCCGACATCGATCTCAATCGATGGCTGTCCGGCGTCTATGCGATCCCGGTCAAGGACGAGACCGACGAAGACGGCGAGCGGCCGGACGACGCCGCGCCGGACGAAAAGTCATGACCGAAACATCGGCAGGCTGGCCCGACCGGCTCTACGAGACCTTCAAGCGGGCCGGCATCCGGCAGGTCGGTTATGTGCCCGACGCCGGCCATGCCCGCCTGATCGACCGCTGCCGCGCCGATCCCGACATTCGCGATATCGTATTGACCACCGAAGAAGAGGGCGTGGCGCTGGCCGCCGGCGCCTGGCTCGGTGGCGAGCGCTCGGCGCTCTTGATGCAGTCGAGCGGGCTGGGCAATTGCATCAACATGCTGTCGCTGGCGCGGACCTGCCGGTTTCCGCTGCTGATGCTGATCACGATGCGCGGCGAATGGGAGGAGTTCAATCCCTGGCAGCAGCCGATGGGCTCGATCGTCGATCCGGTGCTCAAGCTGTGCGAGGCGGAAGTCTATCGGGCGCGGACGCCGGACGAGGTCGAGGGCATGGCCGAGCGCGCCGTGCAGAGCGTGTTCGGCGACGAGCGCATCGCCGCTCTGGTGTTGTCGCAGGAATTGATCGGCAAAAAGGTCTGGACCAAATGAGCCAAGCCGGACTTGAACGCCGCGCCGCGATGGCGACGCTGCTCGCCGATCGCGGCGACGATCTCCTGGTGGTGCCGGGTCTCGGCTCGACCTGCTGGGATCTGGCGGCCGCCGGCGACAACGACCGCAATTTCTATCTGTGGGGCGCCATGGGCGGCGCCGCCATGATCGGGCTAGGCCTCGCGCTGGCGCAACCGCAAAAGCGCGTCGCGGTCATCACCGGCGATGGCGAGATGCTGATGGGCTTGGGATCGCTCGCCACCATCGGCATCCAGGCCCCCAAGAACCTCGCCGTCATCGTGTTCGACAATGGCGTCTACGGCGAGACCGGCATGCAGCCGAGCCACACCCAGAGCGGCGTCGATCTGCTTAAAGTGGCCGGCGGCTGCGGCATCGACCCGTGCCTCGACGTGCGCGACGAGGCCGCCTTGGCCGACCTCGCGGGCCGCCTCAAGGCGTTGAACCGGACCCTGTTCGCCCGTGTGGCGATCGAGGCGTCTGAGCCGCCCCGCGTGCTGCCCGAGCGCGACGGCGTCGTGCTCAAGCAGCGGTTCCGCGCCGCTTTGGGCATTAACGCGTGATTTTAGTGGCCGCTGGAGCCGTTCTGGACAGTGTGGAATCGAGCCTTTATAACGCGCGGCACTCTGCTGGCCCGCTCACGTGGAGCGGGACTTGGCGCCCAGGTAGCTCAGTTGGTAGAGCATGCGATTGAAAATCGCAGTGTCGGTGGTTCGATTCCGCCCCTGGGCACCATCTCCCCGCCCAGCCGCTACACCTGCTCCGCATTGAGATAAGCCAGCCGCGCGCCGCAGAAGGCGCAGATCGCGCCGAGCCCGAAGGCGATGAGGCCGGCGATCACGTCCACGGTGCCGCCGAGATTGCCGCTCTTGCTCATGATGCCGCCGGCGGTGGCGACCGCGAACACCACCGCGATCAGAAAGCGCTGCGCCAGCCGGAACACGAATTCGCGCTCGCGCGTCGCGGCGATCAGATAGGCGCCGGTGCCCCAGCCGCCGACGAACCCCGCGCCGCCGATCGCCCACCAGGCCAGCGCCGAGACCAGCTGCTGCTTGTGGCCGGCGGCGGCGTCGCGCAGCACCGTGTCGAGCCCGAGCCCGAACACGGTGAGCAAAATATGCGCGACGAGAGCCGCGAATACCCCGCAGGCGATGGCCGCGGCATAGTGCAGCCGGCGTAGGGCGTCAGCTTCCATCGATGAGAACTTTTTTCATCCGAAACAGCGGCGGCATTGCCACAGCCGCAGCATAGCCGATCGCGCCGATGGGCGCGAACCCTTGCGTTTCGGAATTAAAATCAGGCCTGCGGGCGCGGCAGCGAGTTCAACAAATCGCTGAATTCACGCTCCAAGGCGTCGAGCGCCGCCCGCCGCGCGGGTGTCAGCAAACTCGTCCCGGTGTCGTTGTCGTCTGGAGCTGTACGCACGTCTGACTGAGTTGAACGATAGTCGACCGCGTCCAAATCCATCGTATCCCCCGTGAGCCCAATCGAATCAGTCAACACCTATCTGAGTCGGGCCAATGCCAGAATCTGTGGATAAGCCGGCCCGGCGAATTGGTTCCGATGTGACATTTTCGCGACAGCATTTGCCGAACGCCGCTGCGCCCGATGCGTTAGCATGCGGGGGCACATGGCGAGGGCGCCGATGGCGGCTGACGGCGACATCGTAGAAACCGACATTCCGGCGCGGCTCGACCGGCTGCCTTGGGGGCGCTTTCACACCTTGGTGGTCGCCGCGCTCGGTATCACCTGGATTCTGGACGGGTTGGAAGTCACGCTGGCCGGCGCGCTGTCGGGCGCGCTCAAGCAAAGCCCGAGCCTGCACTTTTCCAACACCGATATTGGGCTCGCGAGCAGCGCCTATCTCGCCGGCGCCGTGCTGGGCGCCATCGGCTTTGGCTGGCTCACCGACCGGCTCGGCCGCAAGAAATTGTTTTTCGTTACGCTGTCGGTCTATCTGGTCGCGACGGCGGCGACCGCCGGGTCCTGGGACATTGTCAGTTTTGCATTCTTTCGGTTTGTCACCGGCGCCGGCATCGGCGGTGAATATGCCGCGATCAACTCCACCATCCAGGAGTTGATCCCGGCGCGCGTGCGTGGCTGGAGCGACCTCGTCATCAATGGCAGCTTCTGGATCGGCGCAGCGATTGGTGCGCTCGGCTCGCTGGTGTTGCTCGATCCGGCGGTGATCGATCCCGAATTTGGCTGGCGACTGGCTTTCCTGATCGGCGCCAGCCTCGCGCTGGTGATTTTCTTCATGCGGCTGTGGATTCCGGAAAGTCCGCGCTGGCTGATGACGCATGGCCGCGCGCCGGAAGCCGAGCGGGTGATCGCCGGCATTGAAGCGCGCTTTGCGCATTTGCCGCCCGCGGGCGACCTGCCGCGGGTGCGGCTGCGGGTGCGCCGATCGACTCCGCTACGAGAAGTCGCCGCACACGCTGTTCCGCCGCCACCGCCAGCGTACGCTGGTAGGACTGAGCCTGATGGCGTCGCAGGCGTTTTTCTACAACGCCATCTTCTTTACTTATGCGCTCATTCTCACCGATTTCTACGGCGTCGCGTCCGATCATGTCGGCTGGTACCTGCTGCCGTTCGCGGCGGGCAATTTCCTCGGTCCGGTGTTTCTCGGCCGGCTGTTCGACACGCGCGGGCGGCGGGTGATGATCGCGTTTACCTACATCATGTCCGGCGTGCTGCTCGCCGCCACCGGCTATCTGTTCGTGCGCGATCTGATCACGGCGGAGACGCAGACGCTGTGCTGGATGACGATCTTCTTCTTTGCGTCGGCCGCGGCGAGTTCGGCCTATCTCACGGTGAGCGAGACCTTCCCGCTGGAAATCCGTGCGCTGGCGATTGCGTTCTTTTACGCGGTCGGCACCGGCATTGGCGGCATCGTCGGACCTTGGCTGTTCGGCGTGCTGATCGATACCGGCTCGCGCGTCAGCGTATTCGGCGGATATCTCCTGGGCGCCGTTCTGATGATTCTCGGCGGACTGGTGGCAGGGCGCTGGGGCGTTGCCGCCGAGCGCAAGCCGCTGGAAACGGTGGCACGGCCGCTGACGTTTATCGATTGATCGTCAAAACCCCGCCAGCTCGCGCATGATCTTGTACAGCCCGGCCTGGCCCTCGAAGCCGATGCCGGGGCGGCCGGACAGCGTGATCGCGCCATTCTCGATGCGGGCGTCGTCGGCAAAGCCGCCGAAATCGCCGAACACGCCGGGATAGGACTCGGCGCCGCCGAGACCGAAACCGGCGGCGATCGAAAGCGACATCTGGTTGCCGCCGTGCGGGAACAGCGACGTGCGCGGCCAGGCGTGCGCGGCCAGCATGTCGAGGGTTTTGGCATATTGGCCGATGCCATAGGCCTGCGGCGGATCGATCTGGATGATATCGCGGCCGGCACGAAAACCGCCGAAGCGCACCAGGTTCTCGACGTCCTGGGTCGAATAAAGGTTTTCGCCGGTCGCCAGCGGCGCGTCATAGACGGACGCAAGTTCGGCAAACAGCGCGAAGTCGAGCGGGTCGCATGGCTCCTCGAACCAGCGCAGCTTGAACGGCGCCAAGGCTTTGGCGTAACGCAGCGCCTCGGCGCGATCGAATTTGCAATTGGCGTCGACCGCGAGATGATCGCCGGAGCCGACCACGTCGAGCACCGCCTCCAGCCGCCGCACGTCCTCGTCGAGCGGCAGGCCGCCGACCTTCATCTTCACCAGCGTATAGCCGGCGTCGAGATGGCGGCGCATCTCGTCCTGCAGATCCTTGATGGTCTGCCCGGGCCAGTACCAGCCGCCGCCGACATAGCAGAACACTTTGCCGGGCACTTTGCCGCCGCTGAAGCGGTCGGCCAGCACGCGATAGAGCGGCTGGTCGGCGATCTTGGCGACCGCGTCCCACACCGCGACCTCGATGGTGCCGATGGCGATCGAGCGCTCGGAATGGCCGCCGGCTTTCTCCCGCCGCATCATCTGGGCAAAGATTTTCGCCGGATCGAGATTGTCGCCGCTGGCGTCGATCAGCGCGTCCGGCGCGGCGGCGAGAATGCGCGGAATGAAGCGCGCCCGCATCTGCGCGCCGCAGGCATAGCGGCCGGTGGAATTGAAGGCGAAGCCGCAGACCGGCTTGCCGTGCCGGACCACGTCGGTGATCACGGCGACCACCGACGTCGTCATCTCGGTGAAATCGAAGCTCGAATTGGCGAGCTTCGACTTGAGCGGTATTGCGGTCTCGCGAATATCGACGATGCGCATTAGCGCATGACCCCGAAAAGTGGGAACCGGTTTTCGGATAAGGTCATGCGCATAAAGTACTACTTGATTTGCGGGATGTTGGCGTCCTTGATCACCTTGCCCCACTTTTCCACGTCGGCCTTGATATAGGCGGCGAACTCCGCGGGCTTGTCGGCCACGACGTCGAAACCAAGCTGGGCGCATTTGGCCTGCACGTCCTTGAGCGCCATCACCTTGGCGATTTCGGCATTGAGCTGGTCGACGATCGCCTTCGGCGTTCCGGCCGGCGCCAGTACGCCTTGCATGGTTTCGGACAACTGTTCCTTGATGCCGGCTTCGGCGAGCGTCGGCACGTCCGGCAGCGCCGCCGAACGCTTGGCGGAAGTGACGGCGAGCGCCCGCAATTTGCCGCCCTGGACTTGCGGCGCGGTCGGCGGCAGCGCGGCGAAAGCGATCGGGGTGTGGCCAGCGACCGTCGACTGCACCGCCGGCGCTGCGCCGCCGAACGGCACGCTGGTGGCGTCGAGCTTGAGCGCCAGCTTGAACAACTCGGCGGCCAACTGCGGCGTGGTGCCGATGCCGGGATTGGCGATGCTGTATTTGCCCGGGTTGGCCTTCAGCAGGTCGACGAGTTCCTTGACGGTCTTGGCCGGCACTTCGGGGTTCACCACCAGGATATTCGGCGAGGCCGCGGCGAGCGTGATCGGCGCGAAGTCCTTGAACGCGTCGTAGGGGTTCTTGGCATAGAGGCTCGGGTTGACGGTGAAGCTCGAGCTCGCCACCAGGATGGTGTAGCCGTCGGGCGTTGATCGGGCGACTTGCGTCATGCCGATATTGCCGCCGGCGCCGGGATGGTTTTCGACGTAGAATTGCTGCTTGAGATTTTCCGACAGTTTCTGCGCGATCAGCCGCGCCATCACGTCGGTCGGGCCGCCGGCCGCGAAGGGCACGACGACCTTGACCGGATGATCGGGGTAGCCGGCCGCTTGCGCCGGCGCGACGAAAGCCGCCGCGATCAGTGCGGCGCCGGCTCCCAGAATTCGAAATGTCCGGATCATTTTATCGTTCCTCCCGCATGTTATGCCGACACTGTGGCAGTGGGCCGGCTTTGATATTGGTCTAGCTTCGCAGTCCGAGAATTTCCCGTGCTTCCTTCGCGGTGGCGAGTTCGCCGCCGAGATCGTCGAGAATGCGCACCGCCTTTTCGCACAGCGCGGCATTGCTCGGCGTCAGCTTGCCCTTGCTGATATAGACGTTGTCTTCCATGCCGACGCGGATGTGTCCGCCGAGGAACCAGGCCAGCGTCAGCGCCGGAAATTCCCAGCGGCCGATGGCGAAGGCGGCCCATTGAGCGTCCTTCGGCAGCAGCGACTGGGCGTACATCAGGGTTTGCGGCGTCGAGATGAAGCCGTAGCGCACGCCCATGACGATCTGGAACAGCGGCGGACTTTTCAGCACGCCTTGTTCCAAGAGCGCATTGGCGAGCTGGATGTCGCCTGAATCGAATACTTCCAGCTCCGGCTTGGCGCCGGCCTTCTGAATCTCGTTCGCCATGATCGTGACGTTGTCGGGCGTGTTGATCACGGCAGCCGAGCCCGACCACATGGTGTTGAGGTCGAGCGTGGCGATCTCGGGCTTGAGTTCGACGATGTGTTCGACGCGCTTGAGCGGATGCAGGATCGACGTGCCGGGGCCGGCAATCCTCGGATCGTCCTTGCTCGGAACGAAACGGCCGCCGGGACCCGTCGTCAAATTGATGATCAGATCGGAATTCTTGTCGCGGATGCGCTCGACCGTCTCGCGGTAATGCGCGAGCTCCATGCTGGGCCTGCCCGTCGGGATAGCGCACGTGCAGATGGGCGATGGCCGCGCCGGCTTTGGCCGATTCCAGCGCCGCATTGGCGATCTGCTCGGGCGTGCAGGGCAGGCCGGGGTGCTGTTGGACGGTGGTCAGATTGCCGGTGACCGCCACGGTCAGGATGGTCTTCTTGCTCTTGCCGGCCATTTTATTTTCCGTCTCTCACGCGTTCGTTGACAATAAACAAACGACTGTTTACATCGGTTTCTTCCCAAATCGTCCAACCAGAGTCAAGCCAAACCAGGGTCGAGTTTGCGCAAAGGTGCCGGGGTGAAGACGACTGCACGAAAAGCCTCGCCCGTAAAACGCGGCGCGAGCCCTGCCAAGCGCCGGCATGCCAAGCCCGCGCGCATTGGAGCCGCGGCCGGGCCTGAGCGCAAGCCGGCGGCGCCGCCTTCGGTGCGCGAACGCATCCTCGAAGTCGCCGAGCGCATGTTCGCCGAACACGGCATGTCGGGCGTAGGCCTGCGTGCCATCACCACGGAGGCCGGCGTCAATCTCGCCTCCATCGCCTATCATTTCGGCTCCAAGGACGGACTGCTGGAGGCGCTGTTCGCGCAGCGCGCCGCGCCGATCGCGCAGGAACGCCTGCGGCTGTTGGAACAAGTGCGGGCGGCGGCAAACGACGCCGACGCTGGAGCAGGTGCTCGACGCTTTTTTGCGTCCGGCCTTGACGCTGGGCGTGCAGCCGCAATTCGGCGGACCCGCTTTCGTCAAGTTGCGCGCGCGGCTCGGCATCGAACCGGAGACGCTGGCGCGCAAGATTTTGTCCAAGGCCTTCGACCTGTCGAGCCGCATATTCATCGACGCGCTGGCCGCGGCCGTGCCGGACATGCCGCGCGGCGAAATCGAATGGCGCTTCCATTTCATGCTGGGCGCGATGTTCTACACCATGGCCAATACCGGCCGCATCCAATCGCTCACCGATGGCCGCTGCGATCCCGGCAAAGTCAAAGACGCGCTTCATCACATGATCCCGTTTCTGGCCGCGGGGTTTCGCTCCGCGCCGGTCGCCTGATCCCGCCAAACAACACCCGCACAAGGAAAATGCCGATGACCGCACGCAAGATCACCCGCCAGGACATGCGCGACGCCGCGGAGAAATATAAGAACTGGGGCAAGTGGGGCCCGAACGACGAAATCGGCACGCTCAACTTCACCTCGCCGGAGGACATCGTCGCCGCCACCCGGCTGGTCAAGAAGGGCAAAGTGATTTCGCTGGCGCTCAACTTCGACCACACCGGTCCGCAGGGCGCCAAGAGCAAATATCCGTCGATGGGCCGCACCAATCCGATCCACACCATGCTGCGCACCGGCACCGACGCCTATTCCGGCGTGCTCGACAAGCGCGGCATCCGCGCCGCCGACGACATGGTGACCATGCCGCTGCAATGCGGCACGCAATGGGACGGGCTCGGCCACGTGTTCTATGAGAACTACATGTGGAACGGCTACGACTGCCGCGAAGTGACCTCGGCCGGCGCGCAGAAGTGCGGCATCGAAAAGACCAAGAACAAGATGGTCGGCCGCGGCGTGCTGCTCGACGTCGCGCGCTACAAGGGCGTCGACTCGCTCGACGACGGCTACGCCATGACCAACGAGGATCTCTACGGCACCGCCAAGAAGCAGGGCGTCGAGCTCAAGCGCGGCGACTACGTCATCGTGCGCACCGGCATGATGGAGCGCTGCCAGAAGGCCGGGAGCTGGGACGGCTATCCGGGCGGCGACGCGCCGGGCTTCGGCTTCGAGACGCTCGACTTCGTCAAGGATACCTCGCTGGCCGCGCTCGCCAGCGACACCTGGGGCTGCGAAGTGCGGCCGAACCAGAGCGAGGAGGGCATCAACCAGCCCTGGCACTGGATCACCATCCCGATCATGGGCATGACCATGGGCGAGATCTTCGAGCTCAAGGAGCTGGCCGACGACTGCGCCGCCGACAAGGTGTACGAATTCATGTTCGTGGCGCCGGCGATCCCGATCACCGGCGCGGTCGGCTCACCGGTCAATCCGCTGGCGATCAAATAGGCGCAAACCCGGCCATGCCGAGCAAACCGCAATATCCGGTGACGCGCAGCGACGCCGAATGGCGCAAGCGGCTCTTGCCCGAGCAGTACATGGTCATGCGCCGGTTCGGCACCGAGCCGGCCGGGAGTTGCGCGCTCAATCACGAGACGCGGGCCGGCACTTTCGTTTGCGCCGGCTGCGATCAGCCGCTGTTCGTCTCCAAGACCAAATACGAGAGCCACACCGGCTGGCCGAGCTTCTACGATCCGGTCGAAGGCGCGGTCGGCACCAAGAAGGATCCGGTCTATGGCGATCTGCAAGTCGAGGTGCACTGCCGCCAATGCGGCAGTCATCTCGGCCATGTGTTTCCCGATGGACCGCCGCCGACCAATCTGCGCTATTGCATCAATGGCGTGGCGCTGAATTTCATTCCCGCTTGAACCCCCAGCATCTGGAATCATCGATGACCAATATCGGACACAATACCAAACGCGTCGGCGCCGAAGTGCTGGCCGACATGCTGGCGGGCTATGGCGTCACCCATGTGTTCATGGTGCCGGCGGTGCTGCGGCGCACCTTCGCCGAGATGGAGCGGCGCACCAAGATTGCGCGCGTGCATTGTCACGGCGAAAAATCCGCCGCCTATATGGCCGACGGTTACGCCCGCGCCTCTGGCAAGCCGGGCATCTGCATGGCGCAGGTGATCGGCGCGCTCAATCTCGCCGCCGGCTTGCGCGATGCCTGGCTGGCGCATTCGCCGGTGATCGCCATGACCGGCGGGCGCGACCCGAAGACCAAAGTTTCGCAAGGTCTATCAGGAAATCGACGACATGCCGGCGTTCGAGCCGGTGACCAAGATGAACGTCACCGTCGACGACGTCGCGCGCTTTCCCGACATGATCCGGCAGGCGTTCCGCGTCGCTACGTCCGGCGCGCCCGGCCCCGTGCATCTGCAATTCCGCGGCAATGAAGGCCAGGTCGACGCCGAGGAGGCCGAGATGGACGCGCTGGTCGAACCGCAGTTCGCCCGCGTGCCGCCGTTCCGTCCCGAGCCGGAAGCCGCCCACGTCAAAGCCGCGCTCGATCTCCTGCAAAAAGCCGAACGGCCGATCATCGTCGCCGGCGGCGGCGTGCGCGCCTCCGGCGCCGGCCGCGAGTTGATCGCGCTCGCCGAGGCCTTGCAGATCCCGGTCGCGACCTCGCTCAATGCCAAGGATTGCATCCCCGGCACCAACCCGCTGTCGGTCGGCGTGGTCGGCAGCTATTCGCGCGAAAGCGCCAACCGCGCCGTCAATCGCGCCGATCTGATTTGCTTCATCGGCACCGAGACCGGCGGCATGACCACGCATTTCTGGACGGTGCCGAAGATCGGCACGCCGGCGATCCAGATCGATATCGAGCCGGAGTCGCTCGGCCGCAACTATCCGCTGGCGGCCAGCGTGCTGGGCGACGCCAAGGCCGTGCTGGTGCGCATGTTGGGCGCAGATCGACAAATCGAGCGGGACCAAGCGCGACGCCTGGATCAAGGAAATCGCCGCGCTGCGCGGCGAATGGGCGGCCAAATACAAGTCGATGCTGGAATCGGACGCAACGCCGATCCATCCGGCGCGCATCTGCCACGAACTCACCCAGCACGTCCCCGACGACGGCATCGTCATCGTCGACACCGGCCACGCCGGCATGTGGATGGGCGGCATGTATGATCTGCGCAAATCCACCCAGAGCTACATCCGCAGCGCCGGGCATCTCGGCTGGGCGTTCCCGGCCGGCATCGGCGCCAAGGCCGCGTGCCCGGACCGCCCGGTGATCGTTTTCACCGGCGATGCCGGCTTCTGGTATCACATCGCCGAAATCGAAACCGCGGTGCGCTGGAACATCAATTCGATCACGGTGGTCAACAATAATGGCGGCGGCAATCAGTCGAAACGCGGCTTCGACCGCGCCTATGGCGCGGCGAGGAAACCGACCGGCGCGCGAATTGTGGACCTACAATCCGATGAACTTCGCCCGCATCGCCGAGGACATGGGCGCGCTCGGCATTCGCGTCGAGAAGGCCAGCGATATCGCACCGGCGCTCAAGCAGGCGCTGGCCGCCAACCGTCCGGTTGTGATCGACGTCGCCACCGACATCGAGCGGCTGGCGCCGACCGCGGTCGCCTAGTCGAACAGGAACGCGGAAATTTTGTTGCCCGGCCTTTGACCCACGTCAAGGCAGTTTGCGTTCCCGCGCCCGATCATGATCTGCGCCTTGAAGACCGCCGGGCCGGAAGGGACCGCAAGCCATGAAATATGTCCGTCTGCATGCCGACAAGAACGGCCACACCCATTTCGAAGACGCCGTGCTCAAGCTCGACGAAGCCGACTATCGTCCGCCGGCGCCAATGATGTTCGTTTCGCACGCCTACCCGAGCGATGGCATTCAGTTCATTCGGCTGCCGTCCGGCTGGGCCGCCGATTCCATCAATCCGCCCAAGAAGCAGTTCCTCATCTGCCTTCAGGGGCACCTTGAGGTGACCGCAAGCGACGGCAAGACCCGCAATTTCGGTCCCGGCGACAGCGTGTTGATGGAGGATGTCGACGGCAAGGGCCATCGTACCCGCGTCAAAGGCGCGGAAGAATGTCTGGCGGCCGTCATTCCGATCGGCTGATCCAATCGCGCGCGTGCGGTAAGATCAGCCTTCGCCGATCTCTTTCAGAATTTCCGCGCTGTGCTCGCCGAGGCGCGGCGAGGGGCGCTCGGAGGCCGCGCGCCAGCCGTCCATGACGATCGGCGTGCGCACGCCAGGGATCGTGCCGCCCTTGGCGGCGGCGCTCGGCAGGTCGAGCTTCATGCCGCGGTAGACCACCTGCGGGTCGTCGAACACCTGTTCGACGTCGTTGATCGGGCCGGCCGGCACGCCCTGCACTTCGAGCTTGGCGAGCAGATCGTCGCGCTTGATGCGCGACGTCAGCGCCGACAGCTTGCCGATCAGTTCCTCGCGGTGCGTGAGCCGGCCGATATTGTCCTTGTATTCCGGATTCTGCGCCAGCTCCGGCGCGCCCAGCACGTTGCAGAACTTCACATATTGCGCGTCGTTGCCGGTGGCGACGATGGCGTAGCCGTCGGACGTCGGGAACACCTGATAGGGCACGATATTGGCGTGCGCGTTGCCGATGCGCTTGGGCACCTTGCCGGAGACCAGATAATTCAGCGCCTGGTTCGACAGCACGCCGACGGTGGAGTCGACCAGCGCGGTGTCGACATAGCAGCCTTTGCCGGTTTTCTCGCGTTCGTGCAGCGCGGCGAGAATGCCGACCACCGAATAGCAGCCGGTGAAGATGTCGGACATCGGGATGCCGATGCGGGTCGGCTCGCCGTCCGGCGTGCCGGTCAGGTCCATGATGCCGCCCATGCCCTGCGCCATCAGATCGTAGCCGGCGCGCTTGGCGTAGGGGCCGTCCTGGCCGAAGCCGGTCACCGAGCAATAGATCAGCTTCGGGCATTCGGCGGCGAGGCTCTTGTAGTCGAGCCCGAACTTCGCCAGGCCGCCGACCTTGAAGTTCTCGATCAAGATGTCGGAACGCGCCGCCAGCTTGCGCACGATGCGGCGGCCTTCTTCGCTCTCGAAATCCATTTCGATCGAGCGCTTGCCGCGGTTGGCGGAATGGAAATAGGCCGAGCCGAGATGCTTGCCGTCGGCGCCTTCGACGAATGGCGGACCCCAGCCGCGGGTATCGTCGCCGGTGCCCTTGCGCTCGACCTTGATGACGTCGGCGCCAAGGTCGGCCAGCATCTGCCCGGCCCAGGGCCCGGCCAGAATGCGGGCAAGTTCGAGGACGCGGATACCCGCTAACGGCTTCGGCATGTGCAGAAACTCCCGGGGCACTGGGGAATGGACGACGATGCCGGGGGTTATAAATGCATCGTTCCGCGCTGACCAGACCGCGAATTGTTCATTGCTAGCACGGGTTTGGGGCCGATTTTATGCCGGGGCTATGGCGCTATGCCGCACCGGCGGCTAATGTGCGCGCGGGCGCGACAGACCGTTTTTGGCTATCGTTTCGGCCGAAAAACAAGCGCAACGGATCACCGTTGCTAGAAAATACCAAATGGAGGAATTCCAATGAGGAAGCTATCGACCATTCTTGCCGGCGCCGCAGCAGTCGTTTTGCTGTCGGTATCCGCGCACGCGCAAGTCACCATGAAAGCGTCACACCAGTTTCCCGGCGGCAAGGGCGACGTGCGCGACGACATGGTGCAGATGATCGCCAAGGACGCCAAGGCCGCCAATGTCGGCCTCGAAATCCAAGTGTATCCCGGCGCCTCGCTGTTCAAGCCGAACGACCAATGGAACGCTATGGTCAACGGCCAGCTCGACATCACGCTGTTCCCGCTCGACTACGCCAGCGGCAAGGTGCCGGTCTTCAGCGCGACGCTGATGCCGGGCCTGATCCGCAGCCAGGAGCGCGCCAAGCGCATCAACAACTCGCCGTTCATGAAAGACATCCGCGCCGAGATCGAGAAGCGCGGTGTGATCGTTCTGTCCGACGCCTGGTTTGCCGGCGGCATGGCCGCCAACAAAGGCTGCCTCGCGCACCCAAGTGACCTGAAAGGCCTGAAATTCCGCGCCGCGGGGCCGACTTTCGCCGCGATGTGGGAGTCAGCCGGCGCCAGCATCGTCAGCCCGCCGTCGAACGAAATCTACAATGCGTTCCAGAGCGGCGTCGTCAACGCGACCGATACCAGCCTCGGCACCTTCCAGTCGATGCGGCTCTACGAGGTGACGAACTGCCTCACCGCGCCGGGCGACAATGCGCTGTGGTTCATGTACGAGCCGGTGCTGATGTCGAAGAAGAGCTTCGACAAGCTCAACAAGGCGCAGCAGGACGCAATCCTCAAGGCCGGCAAGGCGGCGCAGACCTATTATGAAAGCAAGGCCGACGCGGTGAACAAGGCCGCGATCAAAGCCTTCGAGGATCACAAGGTTAAGGTCGTGACCCTCAGCGATTCCGATTATCAGGCTTGGCTCGACGTGGCGAAGAAGAGTTCCTACGCGACCTTCGCCAAGGCGGTGCCAAACGGCCAGAAGCTGATCGACGAGGCCCTCGCGGTTAAATAATAGAAGAAACGACAAATCGGCCGGCCGGCGGGTGAGCTCGCCGGCCGGCGCCGTCTCGCCCCGCCGACGTTGCGGGGGCACCCCCGCAACGAAAGACGTCAACACAAGCCAGGCTCATGGACACATATATTCGGGCGGTCGTCTTCCTGTCGCGCGTCGCCGGCGTGTTCGCGGCTATTCTCATCGGTCTCGCCGTGTTCGTGATTTGCGACATGGTGATCGTGCGTTACTTCTTCAACGTACCGACGATCTGGCAGATCGACGTGGTGACTTACAGCATCGTTGCCGCGACATTCGTCGGTAGCGCCTATGTGCTGATGACAAAAGGTCACGTCAATGTTGAGATCCTTCCGCTCTATCTCGGGCCTAACGCCCGCTTTTGGCTGGCGTTGTTCACGATTGTGCTGTCGCTGAGCTTCTGCCTGGTGCTGTGGATCCTCTGCACCCAGTATTGGTACGAAGCCTGGTCCGAAGGCTGGCGCTCGAACACGGTTTGGCGCGCACGTTTGTGGATTCCCTACCTCTCGATGCCTGTCGGGATCGGGCTGTTGGTTCTGCAATACATTGCCGATTTGATGAGCCTGCTGTCGGGCCGGGCGCTGCCGTTTGGGCTCAAGCCGAAAGAAGACGCCGAGGAGTTTGCCCGGGCGCAGGCCAAGCAGGCGTTGGGAGACATTCTATGAGCGCTACCACTCAGGGGCTTCTCGTTCTTGGCGCGACGCTTCTGATGCTGATGTCGGGCATCCCGGTGGGTTTCGGACTCGGCGCGGTTTCGATCATCTTTCTTTTGCTGTTCCACGGCATCGACAGCATGCACGTCGTCGCCGAGACATTCTGGTCCGGCCTCGACGATTTCACGCTGGTGGCAATCCCGATGTTCGTGATGATGGGCGCGGCGATCGGCTCGTCGCCGGCCGGCAAGGATCTTTACGAGGCGCTCGACCGCTGGCTCTACCGCTTGCCGGGCGGGTTAGTGATTTCCAACCTCGGCGCCTGCGCCATCTTCGCCGCGCTCACCGGCTCGTCGCCGGCCTGCTGCGCCGCCATCGGCAAGATGGGAATTCCGGAGATGCGGCGGCGCGGCTATCCGGACGACGTGGCCACCGGTTCGATCTGCGCCGGCGGCACGCTCGGCATTCTGATCCCGCCGTCGATCACCTTCATCCTCTACGGCATCGCCACCGAAACCTCGATCGGCCGTCTGTTCCTCGCCGGTGTGATCCCGGGCCTGATGCTGACCGGCCTTTTCATTATCTGGACCATCTTCATTATCTGGAAGCGTGGTTTTCGCTCCCACGCGATCGATTTTCGTTATTCATGGAAAGAAAAATTCCAATCGATCCCGAAGATCGCGCCGTTCCTGGTGATTATTTTCGGCGTCATGTACTCGCTCTATGGCGGCGTGGCGACTCCGTCAGAGGCTGCCGGCGTCGGCGCCGCGCTATGCTTGATTTTTGCGATTTTGATCTACGGACTTTGGAACGTAAAGCAGATTTGGCAAATCCTGCGCGACACGATGCGGGAATCGGTGATGATCCTGACCATCATCGCCGCCGCCGTGCTGTTCGGCTACATGCTGACCTCGCTCTACCTCACCCAGATGCTGGCGCAAGCGATCGCCGATGCGCATTTCAATCGCTGGGTGCTGATGGGGATGATCAACCTATTCCTGCTGGTTTCCGGCTTTTTCATTCCGCCGGCTGCCATCATCTTGATGACCAGCCCGATCCTGCTGCCGATCATCACCGCCGCGGGATTCGATCCGGTGTGGTTCGGCGTCATCCTGACCATCAATATGGAAATCGGCCTGATCCATCCGCCGGTCGGCCTCAATATTTACATCGTCAATGCGATCGCGCCCGATGTGCCGGTGACAACTGTCATGTGGGGCACGGCTCCCTACGTCCTATGTATGATGTTGGCGATTGTGATCTTGTGCTTCTTTCCCGAAATCGCCACATGGTTGCCGGATCATATGATGGGCGCCGGCAAGTAACAGGCGGCCGCTCGGCCTTGTGAGCGGTCGCCGGAGCTGAAATGAACACCTCGTTCTTTGGGGAGCTTTTACAGACCATTTCCGAGCGCGGCCGCGCGCTGCTTGACCGTGGCCGCGACCGCCGCGGCGCTGCGTCGGCGCGCTCCGAGAGCCTGGTCGAATTGTGCGAAGACCTGTTGTCCGGCCGCGGCGAGGCCTCCGGAACGGCGCTGGCCCGCGAAATCCTTGGCCGCTTTGCCGAATTGACCACCGGGCCGCGCATCGCCTTCTTCGAGGCGCTGGCGCAGCGTTTCGGCACCGATCCGGCCCGCATGGAGCAGGCCATCGCCGCCTGGCGCGATGCGCCTTCCGACAAGACCGCCTCCGAGGTCCATGCCGCATCGGAGCCGCGCCGTCAGGAATTATTCCGCCGCCTCAATCTGGCGCCGGGCGGCACCGCGGCGCTGGTACACATGCGTGAGCAATTGATGGATGCGCTCGACCATCGCGAGGATATCGCGTCGGTCGACGACGATTTCGTGCATCTGTTCACGTCGTGGTTCAATCGCGGCTTTCTGGTGCTGCGCCATATCGATTGGTCGACGCCGGCGATCGTCTTGGAAAAAATCATCCGCTACGAGGCGGTGCACGAAATCCACGACTGGGAAGATCTGCGCCGCCGCATCGATCCGGCCGACCGGCGCTGCTATGCGTTCTTCCATCCGGCGCTGATCGACGAGCCGTTAATCTTCGTCGAGGTCGCGCTTACCCGCGACATCCCGGACGCGATCGCGCCGATCCTCGCCACCGGCCGCGAGGTGGTGGAAGTCGACAAGATGCGCACCGCCACGTTCTATTCGATTTCGAACTGCCAGCGTGGACTGTCCGGCGTGTCGTTCGGCAACTTCCTGATCAAGCAGGTGGTCGAAGAGATCTGCCGCGAGCTGCCGAAACTCTCGACCTTCGTGACGCTGTCGCCGGCGCCCAATTTTGCGGCCTGGCTCAAGCGCGAGCGCGCGCAAGACAATTCCGCGGCCCTGAACGAAGCCGACAAGGCGGCGCTCGCCGCGCTCGATCGGCCGGGCTGGTGGCGCGATGCCGAAACGGCGGCGCAGTTGCAGGATCCGGTGAAACGCGCGGCGGCCTGGTATTTCATGCGCGCGCGCACGCAGCGCGGGCTGCCGGTCGATGCGGTGGCGCGTTTCCATCTCGGCAATGGCGCGCGGCTCGAGCGCATCAATTGGCTGGCCGATACGTCCGACAAGGCGATGGCGCAGTCGCACGGGCTGATGGTCAATTACCAGTACGACCTCGACGACATCGAGAAGAACCACGAGCTCTATGCCGAAGGCCGCACCGTGGTCGCGTCCAACGCCGTGCAGCGCCTGCTGCGCCCGCCGCTCGAACTGGTCCCGATCGCGGGCTAGCTCCCGCGCATGAATTACGCCTTCCCATACACCGGCACGACGGCGCCGCGGGTGACGCGGTTGTCGGGCGAGGCGAGAAACACGATGGTCGCCGCGACTTCTTCGACCTTCGGCCAGGCATCGAAATCCGGCCTTCGGCATCGCCTTGCGGTTGGCGGCGGTGTCCATGATCGACGGCGCCACCGCATTGACCAGAATGCCGTCTTTGGCGACTTCCTCGGCCAGCGCCATGGTCAGCGTGGCGACGCCCGCTTTGGCGATCGTATAGGCGGTCATGCCGGCGCCCGAGCGCGGTTCCAGCGCCTGCCGCGACGCTACATTGACGATGCGTCCGCCGCCGCCCGCCGCGTGCATGGCATTGACCGCGGCGCGGCAGCACAGGAAGCAGGAGACCAGATTGCCCTCGAGCTGCGCCATCAGCGCGTGCTGGTCGGTGTCCGCCACCTTGCCCGGGGCAAAGCCGCCGGCGATGTGGATCGAGGCCCACAGCGCCGCCGGCGCGGCCACGCTGGCATAGACTTTCGCCACCATCGCCTCGTCGGCGAGATCGGACACCCCGATCAGCGTCACATTTGGATCGCCGCGATGCGGAAACCGTTCCGCCTCGGCTTCATGCACATAGGGAACGACGCAGGCGGCGCCGGCGGCCAGCAGGCTGCCGACCACCGCGGTGCCGAGCGCGCCGGTGCCGCCGGTAACCACGACATGTTTGCCGGAAAAATCCATCCTGAAATCTCCTGCGCCGCGCTAACCGCGTCCGCGCTTGACCCGCGTCGGCAGCACCTGGAATTCGACCCAGTTGGCGACCTCGCTGACGCGCAGTTTCTTGTCGAGGATATTCTTGCTGATGCCGTGGCGCCAGGACAGACGCTTGCAGTCCGGATCCCGGTCGAGCACATCGAGATCCTCGGCGAAGCTCTTCATGTCGGTTTCATCGGCGAAGAAATCTTCTTCGATCAGCCGGGTGCCGATGCGCCGCACGATCGCGGCGACCTCGCGCAACGGATATTCGGGATGGTACTGCACCGCCCAGGCGACCGAGCCGTTGGTGCGGATTTCAGCGCTCTGCACCGCCGACACCGCGTTGGTGGCGAGCACCGTCGCGCCCGGCGGCAGCGTCTCGACCTCGTCGAGATGCACGGTCGGCGCGTTGAACACGTCGAGCTTGCCGACATACATCGGATGCTTGCGGCCGGCTTCCGTCAGCCTGATGCCGCGGCCGAAGCCGATCTCGCGGCCTTTCGGATTTTTTCGCACGCTGCCGCCGGCCGCCGCGGTAATCACCTGCAGGCCCCAGCACGATCCGAAAATCGGCGTTCCGGTCGCCAGCGCTGCGCGCACCAGATCGACCTGGCGCATCACCTCGGCGCCGCCGTTATAAATGTGGAGGCTCGAACCGGTGATGCAGATGCCGTCATAGCCGGCGAGCAATTCGCCCTCCGGCAGCACGGCCGCCGGGTCGCCCGGATAGCAGATGTCTACCATCGCGCCCGGCAGGACCTCGCGCAGCAGGTCGGAATAGCCCTTGCTCGCGGGCATGCCGCCGACCGCCACGTGTTCGGCCATGGTCTGCGGGGAATTGCCTTCGATGACGAGCAGGCGGGGGCTGGGCATTGCAGTTCCCTAAGGACCAACCCGGTATGGCCAAGCTATGGCGATTTTGCAATTGCGGGCTATTTTCGCGGCTTTAATCGACGTTAACGCGCCGGGCCGTAGATAGTGCCGCGCATTATGCGCGGCGAATCACGCTAATCGGCATTCAATCTGGAGCCCTATGGCCGACTTCGACATCGCCATTATCGGTGGTGGCATCAACGGGACCGGACTGGCGCGCGACGCCGCCGGCCGGGGCTTGCGCGTGCTCCTGGTCGAGATGAACGACCTCGGCTCCGGCACCTCGTCGGCCTCCAGCAAACTGATTCATGGCGGGCTGCGCTATCTCGAGCAGCGCGCGTTCCGGCTGGTTCGCGAGGCGCTGAGCGAGCGCGAAGTGCTGCTGCGCATGGCGCCGCATGTGATCCGGCCGATGCGGTTCATGCTGCCGCCGCTGCCGGGCTTGCGCGCGCCGCTGCTGCTGCGGTTCGGCCTGTTCATTTACGACATGCTGGGCGCGCGCAAGCTGCTGCCGGGCGCGCGCACGGTCGACCTCACCCACAATGTCGTCGGCCAGCCGCTCAAGCGCATTTTCCGCTACGGCTTCGAATATTCCGACTGCTGGGTCGACGACAGCCGGCTGGTGCTGCTCAACGCGCTCGATGCCGCCGAGCATGGCGCCGATATCCGCACCCGCACCCGCTGCGCACGGATCGAGCGGCGCGACGATTGGCAACTGGTGCTCAACAACCGCGGCCGCCGCGAAGTCGCGACCGCGCGCGTCCTGGTGAATGCCGCTGGTCCCTGGATCGGCGAAGTGGCCGACACCGTGATCCGCCAGCCGCTCAAGGCGCCGGTGCGGCTGATCAAAGGCAGTCATATCGTGGTGCGCCGCCGGTTCGCGCATGACTGCGGCTATATTTTCCAGGTGGCCGATGGGCGCGTGGTGTTTCGCTTTGCCGTTCGGGGATGAATTCACCTTGATCGGCACCACCGACGAGAATTTTGTCGGCGATCTCAAGGCGCTGGCGCCCGATCCGGATGAAATCACCTATCTCTGCGACGCGGTGAACCAGTATTTCCGCGAGCAGGTCACGCCCGACGAACTGGTGTGGTCGTTCTCCGGCGTGCGCGCGCTCTACGACGACGGCGCCAACAAGCCGGAAGACGTGACCCGCGATTATGAGCTTGTGCTCGACGAGAAGTTTGGCGAAGCGCCGCTGCTGACCATCTACGGCGGCAAGATCACCACCCATCGCAAACTGGCGGAAGCCGCGATGGAGCGGATCGGCATATTCTTCAACACTCTGCCGCCATGGACCGCCGGCTCGACGCTGCCAGGCGGCGACTTCGCGCCCGACGGCTTCTATGCGCAGGTGGCCGAACTGATCGGACGATTCCCGTTTCTGTCGGAGCCGCACGCGCGGCGCCTGATGCGGGCCTATGGCCGGCGCAGCGAGCGCATTCTCAAGGATGCGCAGAGCATGGACGACCTCGGGCCGCGCTTCACCGGCGATCTGACCGGCGCCGAACTGCGCTACATGGTCGAGCACGAATGGGCCGAGACCGCCGAGGACGTGCTGTGGCGGCGCAGCAAACTCGGCCTCAAGGCAACCCCCGACGAGCGCATCGCGATCAACCGGTTCATCGTGTCGTTGAGCCCGCCTGCGCCGCCGGCCGCGCCTTAGATCTCTTGGTTGACAAAACCTTAACGCAACCGGCGCAATTGCGGTCGGCCATTTTATCGTACCGCTACAGGTTTGTGGTTTATTGGCGCGAGCTAAAGCTCGTCTTGTCGATAGCGGACCAACGACGATGGATACGAAAGAGCTCGCCGCGCGCTTCGCCTCCGCCAAGGTTCTGGTGGTGGATGACGAGCACTATATGCGCAAGGTCGTGCGCACCTTGCTCATGAGCATTGGCGTTCGCACCATCCATGAAGCGTCCGACGGCCCGACCGGTCTTGAGGCGGTCCGAAACCTGTCGCCCGACGTCGTCATCGTCGACTGGCAAATGCCCGGGCTCGACGGCGCCGGGTTCGTGCGCATGGTGCGTTCGCCCGAGACCTTTCCGTTCCCCGATGTGCCGATCATCATGCTGACCGGCCACGGCGAACGCTCGCGCGTCATCGAGGCCATCAAGGTTGGCGTCAACGAGTTCCTGCTCAAGCCGGTGTCGTCCAAGGCGCTGCAGAGCCGCTTGGTGTCGGTGCTGACCAAGCCGCGCCGGGTGGTGCAGTCCGGCGGCTACTACGGTCCGGCGCCGCGTAATCTGGTCAACACCATCAATCAGGATACCGACGACGCCATCATCAATTTGGTAATGTTGAACTGACGGCTCGCCGGTCGATTGCCGGCCGCGCGGTTTTAAGTTGAATATTGACATTGCGGCCTCTGCCCCGTCTGCATCATAAGTAGATGTTCAAGGGGGACACGAGGCTTGAACGCGCCGGCCGCACTTATCGCCATTGACCAGGGCACGACGTCGACGCGCGCCATCGCGTTCGATGCGGCCCTCAATCCGCTCGCCACCGCGCAGCAGGAGTTGCGCCAGATCTTCCCCGCGCCGGGTTGGGTCGAGCATGACCC
The DNA here is from genome assembly GCA_963825015.1 of uncultured Alphaproteobacteria bacterium. Classification (GTDB taxonomy): domain Bacteria; phylum Pseudomonadota; class Alphaproteobacteria; order Rhizobiales; family Xanthobacteraceae; genus Pseudolabrys. Next base: position 84,795 of record CAWGRN010000012.1, read on the forward strand.
GGAGGAGATCTGGCAGGCCGTGGTCGCTACGGTGCGCGCGGTCCTGGCGCAGGCCGGCCTCACGGCAAAAGATATCGCCGGCATCGGCATCACCAATCAGCGCGAAACCACCGTCATCTGGGACCGCGCCACCGGCAAGCCGATCCACAATGCCATTGTCTGGCAGGACCGCCGCACCGCCGATTTTTGCGATGCGCATCGCCGCGACGGCCATGAGCCGGCGATCACGGCCAAAACCGGGTTGATCCTCGATCCGTATTTTTCCGCCAGCAAGATTGTCTGGCTGCTGGACAACATCGCCGGCGCGCGCGCCGCGGCGGAGGCGGGCCGGCTCGCTTTCGGCACCATCGATTGTTTTTTGTTGTGGCGGCTCACCGGCGGCAAGGTGCATGCCACCGACGCGACCAATGCCGCGCGCACATTGTTGTTCGACATCGACCGCGGCGACTGGGACGACGATCTTTGCCGGATGTTCGGCGTGCCGCGGAGCCTGCTGCCCGAGGTGCGCGATTGCGCCTGCGAATTCGGCGTCACCGCGCCCGAACTGTTCGGCTCAGCCGTCTGCATTCGCGGCATGGCCGGCGATCAGCAGGCGGCGACGGTCGGGCAGGGCTGTTTTTCGCCCGGCATGATGAAATCGACCTATGGCACCGGCTGCTTCGCCTTGCTCAACACCGGCGCTGAGCGCGTTGCCTCGCGCAACCGGCTGCTCACGACCATCGCCTACCAGCTCGAAGGCAAGCGCACTTATGCGCTGGAAGGCGCGATCTTCATCGCCGGCGCCGCCGTGCAATGGCTGCGCGACGGTCTCAAGATCATCGCCAAGTCTTCCGATGTCGGTCCGCTCGCCGAGCGCGCCGATCCGGCCGAGCAGGTCTATCTGGTGCCGGCCTTTGTCGGTCTCGGTGCGCCCTATTGGGATGCCGCAGGCGCGGGCCGCCATATTCGGCCTCACGCGCAATTCGGGCGCGGCCGAGCTGGCGCGCGCCGCGCTGGAAGCGGTCGGCTACCAGACCCGCGACCTGTTGGAAGCGATGCGCGCCGACTGGCCGCAGGGGCTAAGTGCTGCAACGGTCTTGCGCGTCGATGGCGGCATGACCGCCAGCAATCCCACCATGCAGTTCCTCGCCGATATCCTGGCAAGCCCGGTCGATCGCCCGGTGGTGATGGAAACCACAGCGCTGGGCGCGGCTTATCTCGCCGGGCGGCAAGCCGGCATCTGCCCCGACTTGGACGGTTTTGCCGCGCAATGGCGGCTCGACCGTCGGTTCGAGCCGCGTATGGATATCGCGACACGCGAGCAAAAATATTCCGGCTGGAAAGACGCGGTACGGCGCACGTTAACGGCCCGGTGACGATTGCCGAACACAATCCCGGCCAGTGGGGCAGGGTCCGTGAATACCAACGCCAAGCGTGCCGAGTTCATGATCCAGCAGCTCAGCGTGCTGGTGGTCGACGACAGTCCGTTCATGCGCAATGTCGTGCGCGGCATGCTCGGCATGATCGGCGTCAAGAAGACGTATGAAGCCGGCGACGGCATCGCCGCGTTGGAGATGATCCGCGAACTCTCGCCCGATGTCGTGGTGCTGGATTGGGAAATGCCGCTGCTCTCGGGCCCCGACCTGGTTCGCATCGTGCGCTCACCCGGCGTGTTCCCGATTCCGGATATTCCTATCATCATGCTCAGCGGGCATGTCGAGCAGTGGCGTATCGTCGAGGCGGTCAAGCTCGGCGTCAACGAGTTTTTGTGCAAGCCGGTCTCGTCCAAGGGGCTGCGCGAGCGCCTGGTTTCGATTCTGCTCAAGCCGCGCGCCAGCGTGCGGGTCGGCCAATATTACGGCCCGGCGCCGCGCCAACCCGCGGTCAAGCCGAAGACCGGCATTGCCGCTCGCTCCGCGGATCTTGGACTGACGCAGACTTATTCGCTGCGGCTCTGTCCGGGCGGGCGGAACAGATAGACCAAAAACCAGATCGGCACGATCACCAGCGAGCCGAGCAGCACGTTCGGCCAGGCCCATGCGAAGCCCTGCCTGGCATAATCCTCGATGCGGTCGGCCGAGAGGCCGGTTTCGCGCATCAGTTGCTCGGCGGTTATGCCGAAATGGGCGAGGATGGTTCCCACCACCAGCGAGGCGACGGCGACCTTGACCAGAGTCCGGAGGATGGGATGCAGCATCCGCGCCCTATCGCGCCGGCGCTAGACCGGCCGAGTGATTCGTGCCGGATGCAATCATAGTCAAAAGCCGGTGCCGCGGCACCGTTAGAAACCAGTCTATTGGGGTTTTTGCGCCGGTGCCGAGGACTGTTCGGCGGCCGGGATGGCGCCCCCGGTCATCCGCTCGATCGCCGAGCGCACGGCGTCACGAGCCCGGCGATCGCGAACCGCGTCGAGCAGCGGCGCCGCCGCGCCCGAACGGCGGATCAGCGCCTCCGGATCCGGCAGCATGATCGGATCGTCCCAGGAACCCTGCACGATGAACGGCAGTTCGAACGGCGCGGCGCCCGGCTTGGCGGTGGATACCAGGGCGGCGGTGCCTTTGAGATCGAGTTCGCGCTCGGGGATCGAGGCCGAGCCGGCAAGCGCCAGCCGCACCGCCGAGCCTTCGATTTTCATGTCCTCGACCGTGACCGTGCCCTTGTCGATCTTCAATCCGACCGTGATCTTGTCGTAGGGCGTGCGGCCGCTGCGGAATTCGCCGCCGCCGGAAAGCGGCCGCCGCTCCAGCCGGCGCAGCAGTTGCTCGACATTGAGGCCGGCGACGGCGCCGTTTGCCCCGATCAGACCGGCGGTGCCGTTCAAGGTGCGGGTGACCGCGAGCACGCTTTCGCCGGTGCCTTCGACCGCCAGCGACATGTTGCCCTTGCCTTCGAGCCGGCGCAGCCCGAACAACTGACCGAGGCAGCTTTCCAGATCGACATCGGTGAATTGCAGTTGGGATTTGACGTCGACGCCGGCTTCGTAAATTGCCAGCGCCAGCGAGCCTTGGATCACGCCGCCATAGGCCTGCGCCTCGCCGACGGTCACCACCAGATTGCCGGCGCGCAAGTTGGCGCCGATGGCGGTGCGGCCGATCTTGGCGGACGACATGATCACGTTCGCCGCCGACAGCCGCAGGTCGAAATCGATGCCGGAGAGGCCATCAAGCGTGATGCGCGTGCTGTTCCATGCGCGCTGGTTGGTGGTGAGCAGCCGAATGGTGGAGACATAAGGCGTAAGATCGAGCGTGTCGGTGGCAAGCGTGCCTTGCAGGGTCTTGCGTCCATCGGTGGCGAAGGTGAGCACGCCCTCGGCGGTGTTGCCGTCGAGTTCGACATTGACGCCCGACAGACCGATGGTGCCGCCCACCACATTGGTCTGCGCCTTGATTGTGAAGCGGCCGAAGCCGCCGCCGGGCAGCGGCTGCATGCCGGTCCACATCAGCGCATTGCGCAGCGAGGGGGAATCGGCGGCAACCGTGCCTTCGATCTTGAGGGTCGGCTTGATGCTGATCGAGCCTTCGAATGCGGCTTTCATCGGCTTGCCGGCGACGCGCAGCTTCAGGCCGGTGCGGCTGCCCGTCAGCGCTGCCGGGAAATCGGCCAGCGTGATGCTCGCGTCCAATGGCTCGTCATGCCAGATGAAACGGCCGGTGGCGCCGAAGCTCTTGGAGATCGACGGCCAGGCCAGCGAGAAATCCACGTCGCGCAGCGTTTCGTCGATCTTGCCGTTGGCGTCGCGCACCACCACGGTGCCGTTGTCGATGCGCATTTCGGAGAATGCCGCCTGCCTTTGCTTGGGCTTCTGGCTGCGCGCCAGCGCCTCGATCAGGCCGGACCAGTTGGACCGGCCGTCGGCGTCCAGATCGATCGCGATGATCGGCCGCTCCAGCGCGACATCGGCGATTTCGACGCGGCCTAACAGCAGCGGGAAAAATCGCAAGCGCGCGGTCAGCCGCTCGGCGGTCAGCGCCGGCCGCTTGGCGTCGCCCAGCGCGACGTCGGCGAAACTGACGCTGCCGGCCGGAAACAGCGAGACCGCGGCCTCGCCGCGCAGGATCGGGTTCAAGCCGGTGACGGCGCGGATTTCGCTCATCGCCTGCTGGCGCACCGCGTCGGCCGAAATCAGGAAGCTGGCGGCCAAAAGCAGGCCGGCCCCGACCGCGAGCAGGCCGAGCAGGGCAAAACCCAAGCGTTTAAAGCCGGTGGTGGCCGTCAAAGGGAGAGATTCCGGTGTTTCGGTGTCGGTCGCCGGCGGACTATACCATCGGCCCCGCTGCCGCCAACCGTGGCCGGCCTCTGTGACCCTTTCATGGCTGCAAAGGTTAAGCCTAGCGCGACACGGTCGCGGCTTGACCCGGCGGCGTGGCATCGGCGATTTCGGCGATCATCTTCTTGATGATGGCCTGACCGAAGGAACCGAAATCCTTCGCCTCCAGCACGAAGGAGCCGGGTCCGCCGGTGACGTTGTTGCGGTAGTAGTTGGCGAGCCCGCCGGGCGGATTGGTGTGTTCGGGGTTCCACGGCATCGGGCGCTCGCTCAGGATCACCAGCCCGTTGATGGTGATGCCGAGCGCCAGCGCCTCGTCGCGCGCCTGGGTGACGTCGCGGCCGGCATTGTTGGTGCCGTCGCCGGACACGTCGATGGTGTGGCGCTCGGCGGCAAATGGCGCGCGCGCGATCTGCGCCACGGCGAAATCGATGCCGCCGCTGATCGAGGTGCGGTCGGCGAAGGAGCGCGGCGATTCCAGCAGGCGGTCGCCGAACTCCTGCGCCGCCTTCGGTCCGTCGATCGCCGTCCAGTCGATCACGACCTTCTGGTTGCCGAGCCCCGACCATTCCACGAACAAAACCGCGATGCGGCGATGCGGGCCGGCGCGGATGGCGTCGAGCACACGGCGGTCGGCGAGGGCGGCGGCATAGCCCTCGCGCTGCAGCTGGAATTTCGGTTGGTCGACGCTGCGCGAAACATCCGCCGCCAGCACCAGCAGCAGATCGACCGGCTCGGCGGCGCGCGCCGGCGGCGCCCATGAGATCAGCAGCCCCATCAGCGCCAAAATCGCCCGCATGCCACGCGTCATGACCGGCCCCATCTAACTGGAAGCCGATCTTAGCCGATTTCTACGGCAACGTAATGGGCGAACTATTGCGCCAGCATGCGGGTGGCCGGAAACGCCACCTCCACCAGCGTGCCGTCGGCGACCTGGCTGGTGATGCGGAAGCGCGCGTGGTTGGCTTCCGACAGCGCCTTGGTGATCGGCAGGCCCAGGCCCGTGCCGCTCGAACCCCAGCGCGCGGAGGTCGCGAGCTGGCGGAACGGCTCGAGCGCGGTTTGCAGTTCCTTCTCGCTCATGCCGACGCCGGTGTCGCGCACCCGCAACACCACCTCGTTGTCGTCGTTGATCGCGGTGGAGACGATCACCTGCCCGCCGGCGCCGGTGAACTTGATCGAATTCGACAGCAGATTGAGCGCGATCTGGCGCACCGAGCGCGCATCGGCCACGATCGGCGGCAGGTTGGCCGGCAGCGAGGTGCGGATGATGACGCGCTCCTTGTTGGCTTCTTCCTGCATGATGGCGACGCATTGCTGCACGAGGTCGTTCAGATTGACGCTGACGAAAGTGAGTTCGAGCTTGCCGGCTTCGATTTTCGACAGGTCGAGCAGGTCGTTGAGCAGCGAGATCAGATGGCCGCCGGAGGCGTGGATGTCCTTGAGATATTGCCGGTAGCGCTCGTTCTCGATGGCGCCGAAGCGCTCATCCATCATCACTTCGGAAAAGCCGATGATGGCGTTGAGCGGCGTGCGGATTTCGTGGCTGATCTTGGCGAGGAATTCGGATTTGGCGGTCGAGGCGCGCTCGGCCTGCTGGCGGGCGTTGATCAGTTCTTCCTCGGTGCGTTTCCAGGCGGTGATGTCGCGCAGCACCGCGCAGAGCTTTTCGCCGTCCTCGATCCGCCCGATGGTGAGATAGATCGGCACCAGGCCGCCCTGCCGCACGCGGCCGATGGCTTCGCGTCCGGGCTCGAGAATGCCGGCGGCCGCCCCGCGCGCCAGCCGCTCGAGATAATCGAGCACGCTGCGCCGGCTTTCCGGCGCGAACAGATCGCCCAAGGTGATTTCGGTGAAGTCGGCCGCGTCATAGCCGAACAGCGCCTCGGCGCTGCGGTTGGCGGACAGCACGCGGCCGGCGCGATCGAGCACCAGCACGCCGTCGGTGGCGGTATCGAGGATCGCGCGCAGCTCGTGGTTTTCGCCCTCGACCCGGCGCAGCGATGTTTCGGTGGCTTTCGACCGCTCGGCGCTGACGACCTGGGTATTGATCATCAGCACCAGCGCGTTCTCGTTGTTCCACGACACGCTGAACAGACGGCCCTCGACCGGTTTCTGCTTGCCGTTGACGGTGGTGATGGTGAGCGTCTTGCCGCCGTTCTTGCCGCCGTTCTTGGCTTCGCTCGGCGCCTCGTCTTTGGTCTCGATGAACAGGCTGTCGAGACCGCCGGCTTCGGCCAGCGAATCCAAGCCGGAATAGCCGGTCCAATCGAGGAAGGCGCGGTTGGCGTAGACCAGGTTATTGAGGCGGTAGACCAGAATGCCGATCGGCAGGCGATCGAGGATCGCCCGGCCATCATGCGTGTCGCGCGCGGCATCGCCATTGCGCGCGGCCTTCGGTTGCTCGGCCGGCGGCGGCGCAGCCAAGGGCTCGATAAACGGCTCGGCCTCCGGCTCGACGTCGAAATCGTCCGGCGTGGTGCCGGCGGCGCTTTTGCCGATCGATTTCTTGAGCCGCGCGTTGAGTTCGCGCGCCAGTTCCTCGAACGCGCTGCGTTCGCCGGCGCTGAGCGTGGCGGCCGGCTCGTCCGGTGGCGGCGGCGGGGCGGGTGGAGCTGGCGGCGCGGCGCGGAATTCCAGCACATCGGCGGTCGGTTTATCCGGCGCCGGCGCGGCGGCGCCTCGGGCGTTTTCGCGATCGCCGGCGGTGTCAGCCGGTCGACGTTGCGGCAGATGCCGAAGCCGCGGAAGCCTTCGAAATTGCGGTCGCGGTCGAACACCGGCAGGCCGGACATCTCGACCGCCAAACGTTCGTTCGATGCATCGACCGGCCACTGCACGACGATGCCGCTCCAGGTCTCGCGCGACGCCAGCGCGCGCGCGATCTGGCCTTGGTCGTCGAGCTTGAGCAGGTCGGCGATTTCGGCCCAGGGCCGGTTGAGCACCGCGGCGGTGTTCGGTCCGACCAGTTTGGCGAAGTCGCTGATGCCGACGGTGAAGCGGGTGGCGGCATCCATCTGCCAGACGAAGCGGATTTGGCGCGGCCGGGTTTCCGTAGCGGCCCGGCCCGGCGTGCTGGAGGCCGCGATCGCCGCCGCGGCGTCGTTTGCCCGCGTGCCGGCATGAGACGCGACTTGCGAATCGACTTGCGCGTCGATCGCTTGGCCGTCGAATGCCACGAGCAGCGTGACGGTCGCGCCGGCGCCGAGCCGCAACATGGTGATGCGCCCGGACGGGATATCGCCTTCGGCCTGGCCGTTGCGGCTGGCCTCGGTTGCGAGCTGCGCTGGCGCCGAGCGCGATCAGATCGCGAGCCGCGCCCATCCGTTCGCGCGCCGCCGGCATGGCATCGATCAGTTCGCCGTCGGCGGAAAAGATCGCCGCCGGCCGCTCGAAGTCGGCCAGAATCCGGCGCGCGCGTTCCGGCAAGCTGAATTCATTGCCGACGCGCTCGGTCGAGACCACCAGAATGGCGGCGCTGTTGTCCGCGAGTGCGATGCGCGAGCACAGGCAAACCAGCGTGCCGCCGAAGCTGCGCGCCGAAACCGCGCAGCCGCTCCAGCCGCGGCGCGCCGCCATGCGGCAGCGTGCCGGCCAGCCGCACGATCTGCGCGGCGCTGGTCTGTTGCGGTTCGAAATTCAGTTGCGCCAGCGCCCCGGGCGAGGCGGCGTCGAAGATCGCGGCGGCGGTCGGATTGGCCCACAGGATGCGGCTGGCGTCCGCGCTCCATAGCCATACCGGCGTCGGGCTCAGGGCATGGGCCGCGAGCCGCGGGTCTTTCAGCCAGGCAGGTTGGAACTCAGTTCCATTCATGCTCACATCGCGCGGATTACGGCTAATAAAGCCTTAATACGGCGGGTTTGGGGTTGCGTCCACGACGCAGGGCCTGCCGCAACCAACCAAGCGGTGATATCGTTAATACGGTAAGGTCAAACGGGTGGCGCGGCCGGAACGCTCAACCTAAATAGGCTTAACGCCGGTGTAGACCGGCGGCGCACATACAGGAGGTTGCGATGGCGAAAGATGGTAGCCCGAATTTCGAGATCCCGGCTGAGATGCGGCAATTCGCCGAGAAAAGCGTCGCGCAGGCAAAGCTTGCCTTCGACAGTTTCATCTCGGCCGCCCAGCAGGCGGTCAGCACCGCCGAGACCCACGCGACCACCGCCCGCGCCGGCGCCAAGGAGGCGGGTGACCTCGCCATGCAGTTTGCCGAGCGCAATATCGCCTCCTCGTTCGATTTTGCCCAGCGGCTGCTGCGCGCCAAGGATCCGCAGGAAGTGGCGACGCTGCACGCCGAATACGTGAAAAGCCAAGTCGCGACGCTGACCGAACAGGCCAAGGAACTGAGCAAGCAGGCGGCCAAGATCGCCGGGCAAGCCACGCCGCAATAATCGCCTTTATCGGCGGATTTATTTTTCGAAAGCCGGCCCCCTGCCTCCGGGCGCCGCGCTTTCGGGATCAATTTCCTAGTCTCGCCGACGACCGCCGGCCGCGCCGGTGGCAGGCAATTTATTTAAATATGGTGCAGCGCAATATTTTTATTGCAATGCACCAAGAAGTGTATATATATGGTTTACGCACTCGCCGCGTCGCCCTCGGGCGACTCTTGCAGTGGCGGGTTTCACATCAGGCGCGAGCCGGTACGCCGAGGGCGGCGGCTCGCTGATAGCCGGGACCGCCCTCCTAGCCGAGGATTTACACCATGGCCGAAACCGCCTCCACCACCCCGAAATCAAAGCCGAAACCGGTCGCGATCGCCGCGCCCGCCAGCGACTCCCCCAAATTCGAAATGCCGAAATTCGAAATGCCGAAGTTCGACATGCCCAAATTCGAGATGCCCAAATTCGAAATGCCGAAGATGGAAGTGCCCGCCGCGTTCCGCGAACTTGCCGAGAAGGGCATCGCGCAGGCCAAGGGCAACTACGACAAGATGAAGAGCACGGCCGAGCAGACCACCGATATGCTCGAAGAGACCTACACCACGGCCTCTGCCGGCTGCTCCGGCTACGGTCTCAAACTGATCGAGACCGCCCGCACCAACAGCAACGCCGCGTTCGATCTGTTCGGCCAGTTGCTGACCGCGAAGTCCTATTCCGAGGTGGTCGAGAGCACCACCGCCTATATGCGTGCGCAGTTCGAGACCTTGACCGCGCAGGCCAAGGATCTGACCGAGCACGCCCAGAAGGTGGCGACCGACACCGTCGAGCCGATCAAGGAAACCTTCAGCTCCATGAATAAAGCCGCCTGACGACGGCGCGAACGAACGCGGCGCCTTGCCGCCGCAGTCTTCCAAAGCCCGGGCGGGCGACCGTCCGGGCTTTGGCTTTTTTAGGCGCCGCCGCCGGCCCCAACGGCCCCGTGAAATCGAAACTTGCCAAACGGGAAGGCGGCACCTAGGTTCCGCCCGCTTGCCGGACCATGAACGTCCGGCGGGCAGATCCCGTGTGCAGGCGTAGCTCAGTTGGTTAGAGCGCTGGTCTGTGGAACCAGAGGTCGGTGGTTCAAGTCCACCCGCCTGTACCATTCTCCCGCCTGCGACTTGTCAGGCGCGACTTTGCAAACAAAAACGCCGGCGAAATTCTCGCCGGCGTTTTGCGTTTTAGTGCGTTCCGGGCTTTAGCGCGAACTGACGCGACCGTTGTTGTGCGGGCCGCGGCTATTGCGCGGTTGCACCGGCTGCTGCGCCTGGGCGCCGCCGAACAGGAAGTCGAAGAAGCTCGGGCCGCTGTAGCGGCCGGTGTCGCCGCCGTACATGCCGACCGGCATCTTGACCGGCTTCGACGAGGAATTCGGCGCACGCTCGATCGCGATGTCGGCGACCTTGCGCTCGTTGCCCTTGAGGATCTGGATCATGCGCTGATCCCAGCCATAGATGTCCTTGCGCAACTGCAGCTTGCCGTCTTCGTCGACGAAGGCGGTCTGATAGGTCAGATGCACCCAGATGTTCTTCGGGAAGTTGATGTTGATCTCACTGCCGCCGAACATCTTCTCCAGCTTGGCCTCGGTGTAGTGCTCGCGCGGCAGCGCCAGCGACAACAGCTTCTCGCCATAGGTCAGCGGGTTCTGCACGCGCATGCAGCCGTGGCTGAAGGCGCGCTCGTCCTTGGCGAACAGGTACTTGTCCGGCGTGTCGTGCTGATAGACCAGGAACTTGTTCGGGAAGTTGAAGCGGATGCGGCCGAGCGCGTTGCCCGCGCCCGGCGGCTGCGCGATGTGCACGGTGCCGTCGGCGTCCTGCGTCAGCTTGAGGCCGATGCGGTCGAGCGCCTGCGGATCCTGCTGCAGCGCCGGCAGATATTCTTTCTCGATGATCGACGGCGGCACGTTCCAGGTCGGATTGACCGTGATGAACTTCATTTCGGCGCTGATCAGCGGCGTGTTCTTGCCCGGCTTGCCGACCACGATCTTGGTCTTCCAATAGACCTTGTCGTCGTTCCAGAGCGTCAGCGTGTAGTTCGGAATGTTGACGATGACATGCGGATTGCCGAGGTCGCGCGCATACCAGCGCCAGCGCTCCATGTTGACGACGACGGTATCGATCGGATCGGCCGACGGGCCGCGGGCCGCTTTCTTTTCGCCGTTGAGCGCGCGCACGGTGTTGGGTCCGGCATTGCCGTCGACGTCGAGGTCGGCTTCGGTCTGGAAAGTCTTGACCGCGTCGCGCACCGCGTCGTCATAGAGCGCATTGTCCTTGTCGCCGGCGACGTTGAGCCGCTTGCGCAGGGCCACCACGCGCGCATCCTTCATGCCGGGGCGCAGGATCTTGCCTTCCGGCACGCGCACCAGCACCGGCTTGTCGTCCTCGGCCTTGGCGGGCGCGATGCCGCCGTTCTTGCGCAGCTCGGCGAGCTTTGCCCGCAGCGCCTTGAATTCGGCTTGCGGCGGATTGTAAGCGTCGAGCGCCTTGCCGGCATCGCTGCTGTCGGCGAGCTTGGCCAGCACGTCGGCCGGCTCCGGCGCTTTCAGATCGAACTGCATGTCGGGGCTGACGCGGGTGAAGTGGATGCGGCCGATCTGGGCCTGGCGCGCGAAGGTCAGCGCCGCGGCGGTGAGCTTGATCTCATCGTCGGCCAGGGTGTCGGCGGTCACCGCCACTTTGAAATCCGGCGTCGCGTAGTCGTTCGGGTCGAGGCCGACGCTGTCGGCTTGCGCCAGATAAGCGACCGCGGACTTGGCGCGCTCGTTGGCGGCGCCGTTTGTGACCCAGATCGGCGCGAAGTTGCGCGCCTTGTAGAAAGTCTCCACGCCTTCGCGATCGGCCTTGCGGCTGAGGCTGCGGTCGAGCGATTTTCCGGCAAGCATATCGCGCAGTTTGTCGGCGACCGCGCTGTCGGCGGTGCCGTCGCCGAGGTCGCTGCCGGCTGCGGCTGCAGCGGCCGGCGTCAGACTTGGCGTTCTGGACTCGGCGTTTCCTTCGGCGCTTCAGGCTTTGGGCGCTTCAGCTTTGGGCTTCAGCGCTTCGGCGGCGGCGGTCGCGGCTTGTGCCGGCGGGCTCGCAACATCCTTGCCGTCAGCGGCGGCGGCAGCGTCGTATCCGGCATCGGGACCGCGGCCTCGATCTGCTTTTCGGATTGCTGCGCGATCGCAGCGTGGCTGGACAGCACCAGCACAAGTCCGAGGGCGGTTGAGGCCAGCAGACGGTAAAAACGGACGCTTTTCACCAGGTCGTCTCCCAAAGGCTAAAGGGGGCAGGCGCCCCCTCATTATTGCGCGAATATTCTAACCTATAGTTCTGCACCGGTTACGCTTTTCACAACGCGGGCGGGTCGAACCAAGCGGCAGTGTGGCTATTTTGCACAGGTATCCTGACACCGTATTTAAGGGCGGCATTTCACCGTTGCGCCTTTGTAGCGTAGTGCAACGGTCGCCAGCCATGCTGGTTCCCCCACAGGCTTTTGCGAGTTTTACCCGATTACTTTTGCGTGATGCCGGGTTCCCGGCCGGATTTAGCGCAACCCGCAAGTGCAGGGTCATTCGATAACCCCCTTGCGGCGTTTAGGCCCTGCGCTAAGCTTGGCGTCGAAGCGCCGGTCAAAAACAGCGCTCGAAAGGGAAAACGCCATGACCTGGACCACCCCGACCCTCGTCGAAATTTGCATCGGTCTTGAGATCAACGGCTATCTGCAGGCTGAGTTCTGATTCACTCAAGCTGACGCGGCCCCGCTAGATGGGGCGGCTCACCGCCATTGTGCTCGGTTCGGCGGCCGGCGGCGCTTTCCCGCAATGGAATTGCCGTTGCCCGGTCTGCCAGCTCGCATGGGCGGGCGACAAACGCGTGCGACCGCGCACCCAAGCCAGTATCGCGGTCTCAAGCGGCGATGGCCGCTGGACGCTGCTGAATGCTTCGCCCGATCTCGGCCAGCAGATCCGCGCCACGCGCGGCGCTGCATCCGGCCGGCGCATTGCGCGGCAGTCCGATCGAAGCGGTGGTTCTTACCGGCGCCGAGATCGATCAGATCGCCGGACTTTTGTCGTTGCGCGAGTGCTACGCCGTTCACGCTCTACGCCACGCCATCGAGTCATGCGGCGGTTGCCGCCAATGCCATGTTCAGCGCGCTGGGCGCGATGGCCCGGCGCGCGGTCAATCCAGGCGAGCGCTTCATGCTGGCGGGAAACATCGAAGCTCAATTGTTCACGGTGCCCGGCAAGGTGCCGCTGTATCTCGAGGGCGACGATCCCGAGATCGGCGCCGAGAGCGCGGCCAATGTCGGCATCGAATTGCAACGCGACGGCGCGCGGCTGGTGTTCGTGCCGGGCGCGGCGGCGGTAACCGACGCCATGCGCGCGCGTTTCGCGCAAGCCGACGTCGTGTTGTTCGACGGCACTTTGTTCACCGACGACGAGATGCAGCGCACCGGCACCGGCACAAAAACCGGCCGCCGCATGGGCCACATGCCGATCGACGGCGAGGGCGGCGCCTTGCAGGCTCTGGCCGGACTGAAGGCGCGGCGCATCTTCGTGCACATCAACAATACCAATCCGATCCAGATCGACGGCTCGGCCGAGCGCGCCAAAGTCGAGGCCGCCGGCTGGCAGGTGGCCGAGGACGGCATGGAGATCGTGTTGTGAAACTGCTTTCGCCCGACAAGCTCGAAGCCGCGCTGCGCGAGATCGGCGAGCGGCGCTATCACCGTCTGCATCCGTTCCACGCCCTGCTGCACGGCGGCAAATGCACCAAGGGTCAGGTGCAGGCCTGGGCGCTCAATCGCTATTATTACCAGGCGATGATCCCGATCAAGGACGCCAGCCTGATCGCGCGTTGCGAGGATTCCGCCGTGCGGCGCGAATGGCGCTCGCGGCTGGTCGATCATGACGGCGAGCGCGACGGCGACGGCGGCATCGCGCGCTGGCTCAAGCTCACCGACGGCCTCGGGCTCGATCGCGATGACGTCACCTCGCTGCGCGGGCTCTTGCCCGGCACGCGCTTCGCGGTCGATGCCTATGTCCGCTTCGTGCGTGAGAAGACTTTGCTGGAGGCCATCGCCTCGTCGCTGACGGAAATGTTCTCGCCGGTCATTATCGGTGAGCGCATGGCCGGGATGCTGGCGAATTACAAATTCGTCTCGCGCGAGACGCTGAGCTATTTCGACAAGCGCCCGCCGCAGGCCCAGCGCGACGCCGATTTCGCGCTCGATTACGTCAAGCGCAACGCCAAGACGCCCGAGCAGCAGCAGGCCGTGCTGGCCGCGCTCGAATTCAAATGCAGCGTGCTGTGGTCGATGCTGGACGCGCTGTCTTACGCTTATGTGTCGCCCGGCCATGTGCCGCCGGGCGCTTTCTTGCCGGATACCAAAGACACAAAATGACCGAACCGCAGACCGCGCAAGTCCTGCCGACCTCGCATCCGCGCCTGCCGCGCGGCGTGCGGCTCGTGCACAATGAAGCGCAGGGCGGCTGGGTTCTGCTGGCGCCGGAGCGCGTGTTCAAGGCCGATAGCGTCGCGGTGGAAATCCTCAAGCGCTGCAGCGGCGAGGCGACGGTCGAGACAGATCGTCGACGATCTCGCCAAGGCCTTCGCCGGTGCGCCGCGCGACCGCATTTATGCCGACGTGGTGAAGCTGATCGGCGGCCTGGCCGACAAAAAATTGCTGGAGCTGTCGTGACGGACGCGCCCGCACTGACCGCGCCCCTCGGCCTCTTGGCCGAACTGACCCATCGCTGTCCGCTCGGCTGTCCTTATTGTTCCAACCCGATCGCGCTCGATCCACGCAGCGCGGAACTCGACACCGCCAGCTGGGCCCGTGTGTTTCGCGAGGCCGCCGGCCTCGGCGTGCTGCAGGTCCATCTGTCCGGCGGCGAACCGGCGGCGCGGCGCGACTTGAAAGAAATCGTCGCCGCCGCGCACGATGCCGGACTCTACAGCAATCTCATCACCTCGGCGGTCGGCCTTAATGCAGCAGCTTTGAGCGCGCTGGCCGATGCCGGGCTCGACCACGTGCAGATTTCGATTCAGGACAGCGACCAACAATCCGCCGACCACATTGCCGGCTACCGCGGCGCCTCGGCGCGCAAGCGCGCGCTGGCCGCCGAAGTGGTGCGGCTTGGATTGCCGCTCACCGTCAACATGGTGGTGCACCGCGCCAATATCACCCGCATCGCCGCGATGGTCGAACTCGCGCTGTCGCTCGGCGCCGGCCGGGTCGAGATCGCGCATGTGCAATATTACGGCTGGGCGCTGAAGAACCGCGCCGCGCTGATGCCGACGCGCGAGCAGGTCGACCAAGCGGTCGGCCTGGTCGAGCAACTGCGGGCGCAGCATCACGGCCGCATCGTCATCGACGCGGTGGTGCCGGATTATTACGCGCGCTTGCCGAAACCTTGCGTCGGCGGCTGGGGCCGCCGCTCGCTCAATGTCACGCCGGCCGGCAAGGTGCTTGCCCTGCCACGCCGCCGAGGTCATTCCCGATCTCGAATTCTGGAACGTGCGCGAGCATTCGCTCGGCGACATCTGGCGTTCCTCGCCGGCCTTCAATGCGTTCCGCGGCACCGACTGGATGCAGGAGCCGTGCACGAGCTGCGCGCTCAAGGACAAGGATTTCGGCGGCTGCCGTTGCCAGGCCTTCCTGATCGCGGGCGACGCCCGCGCCGCCGACCCGGTCTGCCATCTGTCGCCGCATCACGCGCGGGTCGCGGAACTGGCCGCCGTCCGCGAGGATGTCCCTTACAGCTACCGGCGCTCCTGACGCAATTGCGGCCCCGTTGCAACCTATCGGGCAAAGGTGGAAACTTGCAGCCGATGGGGGCGCTCTGCCGGGTTGGCCCTTCATGGTCGAACCACGGGAGACAAGCGCCTCCACAATCAGGGAGGACGTCGATGATTCCGTGTCTCACCGTTCAGCGCAGCATCATGCTCGCTGGCACGATCGCCGGGTTGCTATTGGCCGCTCCGGTTTTTGCCCAACAACCGCCTGCACCCGCTGCCGCGGCGCCAGCCGCTGCGCCTCTACCGCCGGGCTCGCCGTTGATCGGCCGCCCGGAGGGCAACGCCGCCGCCGGCAAACTCGCGCCGGTCGCCGCGCCGCCGCTTCCGGCCGCGGCCGACAAACTGCCGACCGCCCAGCTCAAACTGCCGCCCGGCTTCAATATCGAAGTCTACGCCAGCGGCATCGCCAATGCGCGCTCGCTGCGCCTCGGCGACAAGGGCACGTTGTTCGTCGGCACCCGCTTCGGCAACAAGGTCACCGCCGTCGTCAAGAAGGACGGCAAGACCGAACTCAAGACCATCGCGCAAGGTCTCTACCGCCCGAACGGTCTCGCCTATCACAACGGCACGCTCTACATCGCCGAGCTGTCGCAGATTTCCAAGATCGACAATGTCGAAGCCAATCTCGACAAGGTGAACACGCCGACGGTGATCTATAACGATCTGCCGAAGGACGAGGCCCACGGCTGGAAGTTCATCGGCATCGGCCCCGACAACAAGCTCTACATTCCGGTCGGACAGCCGGGCAACAACGTGCTGCATGACAAAGACCACGGCCAGATCCGCCGCATCAATCTCGACGGCACCGGCCGGGAAGATGTCGCACTCGGCGTGCGCAATTCGGTCGGCTTCGACTGGAATCCGCGTGAACAAGCAGCTCTACTTCTCCGACAACGGCCGCGACTGGGCGTCGGAAGATCTGCCGCAGGACGAGCTCAACCGCGTCACCAAGATGGGCGAGGATTTCGGCGCGCCCTATTGCTACCAGGGCAATTTCCCGGATCCGGAATTCGGCTGGGGCCACAAGTGCAGCGACTACGTCGCGCCGGTCGCCTTGACCGGCCCGCATTCGGCTGGCCTCGGCTTGCGGTTCTACACCGGCAAGATGTTCCCGAAGAAATACAAGAACGTCATCTTCCTCGCCCGCCACGGCTCGTGGAACCGGTCGAATAAGTTCGGCGGCGACGTCGTCGCCATCACTCTCAACAAGAACGGCACGGTGAAATCGATCGAGCCGTTCATCACCGGCTTCCTGGTCGACAACAAGTATATCGGCCGCCCGGTCGACGTGGAGATCATGAAGGACGGCTCGATGCTGCTGTCCGATGACTGGAACGGCGCGATCTACCGCATCACCTACGGCAAGGCCCACACGGCCAGCCGCTAACGATCGTCGGCCGGGAACGCTTGCGCGTTCCCGGTCGCGTGTTTCAACAACGCGTCATGGCCGGGCTTGTCCCGGCCATCCACGTCTTGAAGGCATCGCGATAATGAAATTGCTTTGGACCGGCGTCGTGGTCTTGTTGTCCGTCGGCTTTGCCGTGCCGTCGCATGCCGAGACCATGGCGGAGCGCGCGGCGCCGTGTCTGGCCTGCCACGGCGAGAAGGGCCAATCGGAAACCGCGGAAATTCCTTCGCTCGGCGGCCAGCCCGCGCCCTATCTGCTGATCCAGCTTTATCTGTTCCGCGAAAAGCAGCGCACCGTCGAAATCATGAACGAAATGACCAAGGATTTCACCGACGACGATCTGCGCGCTTTCTCGGATTACATCGCCAAGCTGCCGCGCACCGCCGCCGCCGGCCGATGCCGGCGATCCCGCGCGCCTGCAGAGCGGCCGCGCGCTGATCACGCAGCACCGCTGCAACAGTTGTCACGGTCTGGATCTTGCCGGCCGCGAAAACATTCCGCACATCGCCGACCAGCGCGAGGATTATCTCGCCAGAACGTTGCGCGAATACAAAAGCAATACCCGTCACGGTTACGACGGCGTCATGGCCGAGGTGCTCACGCCCATCAGCGACGCGCAGATCGCCGACCTCGCCTACACCATCGCGCGGTTTCGCTAGAAGCGCGCGGCGCATCGCGCGAAAAAAAACCGGGCCCCACGAAGGGGGCCCGGTCTAGGTTTGCCGGCGTGGGGGCCGGCAATCTTCCAGAGGGAACATGCTGTGCACCGGCGACTCTGGGAGGATATACATCCGGTGCAGCAGCGAGCCCTGACTATGCGGGCCGTCACGTTGGCCAGCAACGGGCCAGGCCGCATGTCAGCTATGCCGAAACGTGTCCAATACTCGCCCACATTGCGGGCCGGCCCGGCGACAACGACGGCGCTGAAATCGCGGCGTTTTATTGTGGGCAGCAGGTCTAGAAGTGCCAGCGCTGCGCGTTGGCGACCAGGAAGTCGCGAAACACCTGGATGCGCGCCACCGATTTGAGTTCTTCCGGATAGACGAAGTAGGCGTCGAGCGCGAGCGTGTCGGCCTCGCCGAACAGTTGCACCAGCCCGCCGTTTTCTTCCACCAGATAGTCGGGCAGCATCGCGATACCCAGGCCGCGCTGGCAGGCGCGCAGCAGGCCGAGCACGTTGTTGATGGTCAGCGTCGGCGTGCGCGGATCCTTGGTCTCGCGGCTGACTTCCAGCAGCCAGCGCCGGTTGGCGAAATGCGCCGGCACATTGCCGCCGAGCAGGATGATGCGGTGCTTGTCGAGTTCTTCGTGGGTGCGCGGCGTGCCGAAACGCTTGAGATAATCCGGCGACGCATAGGCGTGGAAATGCACCGAGAATATCTTGCGCTGGATCAGGTCGGGCTGCGTCGGCTGGCGCAGGCGGATGGCGACGTCGGCCTCGCGCATCGCCAGATCGAGTTCTTCGTCGGTGGTGATCAGCGTGATGTGGATGTCGGGATACAGATCGAGGAATTCGCCGAGCCGCGGGGTGAGCCAATGCACGCCGATGCCGGGCGTGGTCGAGACCTTGAGTTCGCCGTTCGGCCGTTCGCGGCTGTCGGTCAGCTTGGTGCGCGCCGCTTCCAGCTTCATGAACACTTCATGCGCCGTGCGGTACAGCATCTCGCCTTGCTCGGTGAGGATCAGGCCGCGGGCGTGGCGGTGAAACAGCGAAACCGATAGTTCGGACTCCAGCGCCGACACCTGGCGCGACACCGCCGACTGCGACAGGCCGAGCCGCTCGCCGGCGTGCGTGAAGCGAGCCTGCTTCCGCCGCGGCGTGAAACACCTTCAGCTTGTCCCAATCCATCGATTTGTTGGTTCCGGCCATGGTTATTCCGCCGCCGCGCGCTGTTGTTCGTGCGCGGCCAGGAATTTTTCGGTCTCCAACGCCGCCATGCAGCCCAGTCCCGCGGCGGTGACGGCCTGTCGGTAGATGTCGTCGGTGACGTCGCCGGCGGCGAATACGCCGGGCACCGAGGTCGCGGTGGAATGGCCGGCGGTGACGATGTAGCCGGCGCCCTTCATCTGCAATTGGCCGACGAACAGTTCGGACGCGGGTGAGTGCCCGATGGCGATGAAGACGCCGTCGACATTGCGCTCGCTCAGCGCGCCGGTCTTTACGTTTCTAAGCCGCACGCGGTTCACTTTCATCGGGTTGTCGCTGCCCATCACGTCGTCGAGCGCGGTGTCCCAGATCACGTCGATCTTGGGATGCTTGAACAGCCGGTCCTGCAGGATCTTTTCCGCGCGGAACGAGTCGCGCCGGTGCACGACCGTGACCTTGGAGGCGAAATTGGTGAGGAACAAAGCTTCCTCGACCGCGGTATTGCCGCCGCCGACCACGATCACTTCCTTGTTGCGGTAGAAGAAGCCGTCGCAGGTCGCGCAGGCCGACACGCCATAGCCTTTGAATTTCTGTTCGGACGGCAGATCGAGCCAGCGCGCCTGCGCGCCGGTGGCGATGATCAGCGCTTCCGCGAGATAGATGTCGCCGGAATCGCAGGTCAGGCGGAACGGCCGGTCGCCAAGTTCCACCTTGGTCACGGTGTCGCTGACGATCTTGGTGCCGACGTGCTCGGCCTGCTTGACCATCTGCTCCATCAGCCAGGGACCCTGGATGACGTCGGCAAAGCCCGGATAGTTTTCGACGTCGGTGGTGATGGTGAGCTGGCCGCCGGGCTGGATGCCCTGGATCAGAATCGGTTCGAGCATCGCGCGCGCGGCATAGATCGCGGCGGTGTAGCCGGCGGGACCCGAGCCGATGATGACGACCTTGGCGTGAATGGTCTTTGACATGATGCGCCCCCCTGGCGGGCGTCTGCCGGGCGTCCGTCGCCCGCGCGGCCGGTCTGGCCGGCTCTTTTGCTCGGCTGCGATGTATGGCTTTCGCAGGAGCTATGCAAGATACGCAACCCCCCGGACCCACACCTTTGCTTTCCGCAGGGCGCGGTGTCGCAGCCGCCGCGCAATAATCTTTCGCGAAACATTGTTTCGCGGTATGGATGTTCCAGACTGGAGCATGTGCTTACCGAAAACGGGGGAACAACCTTGTCCGCACGCCTCGACGCCATCGACCGCAAGATCCTGAAGGAACTCCAGGACGACGGCCGCATGACCAATGTGGAGCTGGCGCGGCGGGTCGGCATTTCGGCGCCGCCCTGCCTGCGGCGGGTGCGCGCGCTGGAGGAGGCCGGCTACATCAAGGGCTACCGCGCGCTGCTCGACGAAAAGAAGCTCGGCTACGAGGTCTCGGTCTTCGCCATGGTGCATCTGGCGAGCCAGGCGGAAACCGACCTCATGGCCTTCGAGGATTTCGTGCGGGCGCAGCCTTTGGTGCGCGAATGCTGGATGCTGTCGGGCGAGATCGACTTCGTCTTGAAATGCGTGGCGCCGGATTTGAAGACCTTCCAGGCCTTTGTCGAGAAGCTCACTTCGGCGCCTCACGTGCGCAACGTCAAGACGTCGCTCACGCTGCGTCAATCGAAAGACGCGGCCATGGTGCCGATGGACGATTGAAGCGCCTAAACGCAAATGCCCGGCGCCAGGCCGGGCATCGCGCTTAAAACATCTGGCGAACGCGGCCTACCGCCACTCCACCTTCTTGATCTCATAGCCCTTGGCGCCGCCGGGCGCATTGACCTCGACGGTGGCGCCCTTGGCCTTGCCGATCAGCGCGCGCGCCAGCGGCGAGGTGATGGAAATCCGCCCCGCCTTGGCGTTGGCTTCCGGCTCGCCGACGATCTGCCACACCTTTTTTTCGTCGGTGTCCTCGTCGACCAGCGTCACGGTGGCGCCGAACGTAATGGTGTCGCCCGACAGCTTCGACACGTCGATGATGTCGGCGCGCGCCAGCTTGTCCTGCAACTCGTCGATGCGGCCTTCGTTGAGCGACTGCTGCTCCTTGGCGGCATGATATTCGGCGTTCTCCGACAGGTCGCCGTGCGTGCGCGCCTCGGTGATCTGCTGGATGATGCGCGGACGCTCCACCTGCTGGCAGTGCTTGAGCTCTTCTTCCAGCGCGGTATAGCCCGCGGCCGTCATTGGAATCTTTTCCATCGTCATTCTCCTCCTGGCGGGCGCTTCGAAACAACTTGAACGCGCTTCAGCGCCGCCAAGCCCCTTCCACCCTCAAATTAGCCGTCCGTTCAACTCGTAATACGACTCCGGCCACGGGTTGCCGTGTTCCGGAGTCATGTGAACCTCGTGCCGGTCAAAAAAACCGCGACCGCGGCGAGCTTTGAGATTGCTGCCGCGACCGTGGACTTCCCGGCCTAACTCGCGCCGCCGCTTTAGGTTCGCGCCATCCCGGCAAAAAACCCGTCAGGCGCGACCGTCAAAGTAGCTTTGCAGCGCACGAACCTCGAGGTCGCCCCCGAGATAGGCTTTTATGCCTTGCGCTGCGGCGACCGCACCTGAAAGAGTGGTGTAGTACGGCACTTTATGCAAGAGGGCGGCATGGCGCAGCGAGCGGCTGTCGGCCAGGGCCGCGGCCCCCTCGGTGGTATTGAAAACCAGCTGAACCCCGCCGTTTTTGATGGCATCGACGATGTGGGGCCGGCCTTCCAGCACCTTATTGATCTTGGACGTCGCCACCCCCTGCTCGGCGAGGTAGCGCTGGGTGCCCGAGGTGGCGATGGTCTTGAAGCCGAGTGAGGCGAGCAGCCGCACCGCCGGCAGGATGCGCGCCTTATCGGCGTCCCTGACCGAAACGAATACGGTGCCCGAGCGCGGCAGATTGGTGCCGCCGCCGATCTGGCTCTTGGCAAACGCGATCTCGAACGAGGCGTCGATCCCCATCACTTCGCCGGTCGACTTCATCTCCGGCCCCAGCACGGTATCGACGCCGGGGAAGCGCGCGAACGGGAACACCGCTTCCTTCACCGCCTTGTGCTTGAAGGTGCTCGGCTTGAGGTTGAAGCTCTTCAGGCTCTCGCCGGCCATGATGCGCGAGGCGATCTTGGCGACCGGCAGCCCGATCACCTTGGCGACGAAGGGCACCGTGCGCGAGGCGCGCGGATTGACCTCGAGCACGTAGATCTCGCCATCCTTGATGGCGTATTGCACGTTCATCAGCCCGCCGACATGCAGCGCCAGCGCCAGCGCGCGGGTCTGGCGTTCGAGTTCCGCCAGCGTCTTGTCGTCGAGCGAATGCGGCGGCAAAGCGCAGGCGCAGTCGCCGGAGTGAATGCCGGCTTCCTCGATGTGCTCCATGATGCCGGCGATGAAAGTATCGGTGCCGTCGCACAGGCAGTCGACGTCGATTTCGGTGGCGTCCGACAGATAGCGGTCGATCAGCAGCGGGCTCTTCTTCGACACCACCAGTTCGGACGGCTTGTCGAGCGTCGCGGCCAGCCGCGCGACGTAGCGGTCGAGTTGCGCCGGATCGCGCACGATCTCCATGCCGCGGCCGCCCAGCACGTAAGACGGCCGGATCACCACCGGATAGCCGATCTCGTCGGCGATGGCGCGCGCCGCGCCCGGCGAGGTGGCGATGCCGTTCTGCGGCTGGCGGACTTTCAACTTGTCGAGCAGCTTCTTGAAACGGTCGCGGTCCTCGGCGAGGTCGATCATGTCCGGCGAGGTGCCGAGGATCGGCACATTCGCTTTCGCCAGATGTTCGGCGAGCTTGAGCGGCGTCTGGCCGCCGAACTGCACGATGACGCCGTGCAGCGTGCCGTTCGAGCGTTCGGTCTCGATGATCTCCAGCACGTCTTCCGGCGTCAGCGGCTCGAAATAGAGCCGGTCGGAGGTGTCGTAGTCGGTCGACACCGTCTCCGGATTGCAGTTGATCATGATGGTTTCGTAGCCGGCTTCCTTGAGCGCGAAGCAGGCGTGGCAGCAGCAATAGTCGAATTCGATGCCCTGGCCGATGCGGTTTGGACCGCCGCCAAGAATGATGACTTTCTTTTTGTCGGACGGCCGCGCTTCGTCGGAGACCTGGCCGGCGAACGGCGTCTCGTAGGTCGAATACATGTAGGCCGTCGGCGAGGCGAATTCGGCGGCGCAGGTGTCGATGCGCTTGAACACCGGCCGCACGCCGAGCGCGCGGCGCTTTTCCATCACCGTCTCGGCGCTGTTGCCCGTCAGTTTGCCGAGCCTGGTGTCGGAAAATCCGAGCGCCTTGAGCCGCCGGAAGGCGCCGGCGGTCGTCGGCAGACCCCTGGCCTTGATCTCGGCTTCGCTGTCGACCAGGCCGCGGATTTCGCCGAGGAACCAGGGATCGATCCGGCAGGCATTGTGGATCAGTTCGTCGCTGGCGCCGAGCCGCATCGCCTGCGCCACCTTGAGCAGGCGGTCGGGCGTCGGCGTGCCGAGCGCGGCGCGGATCGCGGCCTTGTTGTCGGCGTCGTCGGCGCTTTTGGCCGGATCGAAGCCCTCGATGGTGATTTCGTCGAGGCCGGTCAGGCCGGTCTCCAGCGAGCGCAGCGCTTTCTGCAGGCTTTCCTGGAAGGTGCGGCCGATCGCCATGGCTTCGCCGACCGACTTCATCGAGGTGGTCAGCACGTTCGAGGCGCCGGGGAATTTCTCGAAGGCGAAACGCGGGATCTTGGTGACCACGTAATCGATGGTCGGCTCGAACGAGGCCGGCGTCGCGCCGCCGGTGATGTCGTTGGCGATTTCGTCCAGCGTGTAGCCGACCGCGAGCTTGGCCGCGACCTTGGCGATCGGAAAGCCGGTGGCCTTGGACGCCAGCGCCGACGACCGCGACACGCGCGGGTTCATCTCGATCACCACCAGCCGGCCGTCGGCCGGGTTGATGGCGAACTGCACGTTCGATCCGCCGGTCTCGACCCCGATCTCGCGCAGCACCGCGATCGAGGCGTCGCGCAGGATCTGGTATTCCTTGTCGGTCAGCGTCAGCGCCGGCGCCACCGTCATCGAGTCGCCGGTATGCACGCCCATCGGATCGATATTCTCGATCGAGCAGATGATGATGCAGTTGTCCTTGGTATCGCGCACCACCTCCATCTCGAATTCCTTCCAGCCCAGCACCGATTCTTCGATCAGCACTTCGCTGGTGGGGGAGGCGTCGATGCCGCCCTCGACGATGTCGATGAACTCCGCCTTGTTGTAGGCGATGCCGCCGCCGGTGCCGCCGAGCGTGAACGACGGCCGGATGATCGCCGGCAGGCCGATGTCTTCGAGCGCTTCGAGCGCCTGGATCAGCGTCTTGACCTGATGCGAGCGCGGCGTCGGCAGACCGATCTTGGTCATGGCCTCGCGGAATTTCTCGCGGTCCTCGGCCTTGTCGATGGCGTCGGCGGTGGCGCCGATCATCTTGACGTTGAACTTGTCCAGCGTGCCCTGCCGGCGCAGCGACAGCGCGCAATTGAGCGCGGTCTGCCCGCCCATGGTCGGCAGCAGCGCGTCGGGACGCTCTTTCTCGATGATCTTGGCGACGATTTCCGGGGTGATCGGCTCGATGTAGGTGGCGTCGGCCAGATCCGGGTCGGTCATGATGGTCGCCGGATTGGAGTTCACCAGGATGACCCGGTAGCCCTCTTCCTTCAGCGCCTTGCAGGCTTGCGTGCCGGAATAGTCGAATTCGCAGGCCTGGCCGATGACGATCGGCCCGGCGCCTATGATCAGGATCGATTTGATGTCGGTGCGTTTGGGCATCGGCCTCCGGAAAATCGGCACAAAAAAAGGCCGCGCATTTGCGCGTCCCCCGGATCGCGTCGAGGGCAGGGCCCCGCGCGCGAGCGGTCTCTAGACCAGATTCGACGGCCAGGGAAGGGTGCTGGCCGGCATTAGCGGTGGACGGCAAAAATCGATAAAAACTGCGGGTTTTACGCTATATACATCGGCCTGTTCTGACCCAGCCACGGACCCCGCCATGACAATTCACGCCAGCCTTTCCGCGCCGCTATTGGGCGGAGTCATCCCGGCGCTCGGATTCGGCACCTCGCCGATGACCGGCGGGCAGATGGTCGATGCCGTCGGCGCGGCGCTGAAAGCCGGCTATCGCCACATCGACACCGCCCGCAAATACGGCACCGAGGGCGCGGTCGGCGAGGCGATGCGGGCCTCAGGCCTGCCGCGCAAGGACATCTTCGTCACCACCAAAGTGAGCCACGAAAATCTGCGTGGCCCCGACTTCGCCAAATCGGTCGACGACAGCCTCGCCGCGCTCAAGGTCGACTACATCGACCTGCTGCTCATTCACTGGCCCAATCCGGAGATCCCGCTGAGCGAGGCCATGCCGGCGCTGGCCAAGGCCAAGCGGCAGGGACTGGCGCGGCATATCGGCGTCGCCAATTTCACCACCACGCTGCTCGACCAGGCGATCGAACTCTGCCCCGAGCCCTTGCTCGCTTTGCAGGCCGAGTATCATCCCTATCTCGACCAGACCAAGCTCTTGGCCGCGGTGCGCAAGCACAAGCTGTCCTTCATTTGTTATTGCCCGCTCGGGCGCGGCCGGCTGTTCGACGACCCGGTGCTGACCGAAATCGCCAAGGCGCGCGGCCGCACCATCGCCCAGATCGCGCTGCGCTGGCTGATGCAGCAGGACGTCGGCGCGATTCCGTTCTCGTCGAACCCGCAGCGCATCGCCGACAATTTCAATGTGTTCGATTTCACGCTCAGCGACGACGAGATGAAACGCATCGCCGCGCTCAAGCGGCCCGACGGCCGCGTCGCCAATCCGAAAGGCCGCGTGCCCGGCGGCTGGGATACGATAAACTCGTCCGCCTTCGCTCTAGCGAGCTTCGGCGCGGCAGCCTTTGCTGCTTCGCGCTCTCGTTCAAGGGTGGCTTGCCGAAGCCGTAGCTGCGAAGCAGCGAAGTTGGAGGCCCGGCCTGGAATCGAACCAGGCTGGAAGACCTTGCAAGGCTTCTGCGTAAACCGCTCCGCCACCGGGCCACGGGCTTGATTAGATGATGAGCCTTGACGGGAGGTATACGTCTGCCGACAGCCGTGGAAGCGGTTAACGGCGGGTTACCTCACCCGGCGAAGGCAATCACACCGGCTTGGCCAGAAACGTCATGCGCCACTGATTATGGCCGATATTGCGCGCCGCGCGCTTCGGCGCATAGCCCGCAGCCTTGAGCCGCGCCAGCATCGCGCCTTCCGTGTAATGCGACAGGCCGTGGCTCTTCTTCAGCCGGAAATAATCCGACACGAAAATCCGCATCAGGCCGCCGACCGCGGCCCAGAAAAATCCATTCTCGAGGCCGAAGCGCAGCAGCGCCAGCGCCGCCGCCGGTGCCGCCAGTTTCGGCGGCACGATGTCGCCGATGATCACCAGGCCGTCCGGCTTGACCAGCCGGCGGAACACGCCGAGCAGCCGGTCGAGCTCGGCTTCGGTCAGATACTGCGCCACCGAATGCATCACGATCAGATCGAATGTGCCGGGCGGCCGCGCCGCCGCTTCGTCCGGCGTCAGCACGGTGATTTTCGGATTGCCGGCGTAGCGCGCGGTCAGCGCCGCGCGCACATTCGGCGCCGCCTCGACCAGCGTCAGATGACCGGCGGCCTCGGCGACCAGCGCGGCTGAATTCGCCTCGCCGCAGCCATAGTCGAGCACTTGCGCCGCGGGCGAGGGCACGTAGGCGCGGATGTCCTCGGCGATCGTGCGGTAATGCACGTCGCGGTGACGCTCATTCACGTAGATCACGGAATGCTTGAAGTCGTAGAAGCTGATCCAGTCGGACATTATGTGCGCGATCTTGGCTTAAGCGATCTTGCGCTTTGTACCGTCTTTGGCCTGCCGCATCATGTCGGTGAAGCGCGTGAACAGATAATGGCTGTCGCGCGGGCCGGGCGAGGCTTCCGGGTGATACTGCACCGAGAACACCGGTTTGTCTTTCAGCGCGATGCCGCAATTGGAGCCGTCGAACAGCGACACGTGGGTCTGCGCGACGTTCTTCGGCAGGCTTTCCTTGTCGACCGCGAAGCCGTGGTTCATCGAGGTGATCTCGACCTTGCCGGTGGTGAGATCCTTGACCGGATGATTGGCGCCGTGGTGGCCCTGATGCATCTTCATGGTCTTGCCGCCGACCGCGATGCCGAGCATCTGGTGGCCGAGGCAAATGCCGAAGGTCGGCGTGCCCGAATCGATCAGCTTCTTGATCACCGGCACGGCGTATTCGCCGGTCGCGGCCGGATCGCCCGGGCCGTTCGACAGGAACACGCCGTCGGGCTTGAGCGCCATGATGTCTTCCGACGAGGTCGTGGCCGGCACCACCGTCACCTTGCAGCCGGCGCCGGCGAGCAGCCGCAGGATGTTGCGCTTGATGCCGTAGTCGACCGCGACGACGTGGAATTCCGGATTGGTCTGGCGGCCGAAGCCCTGGCCCCAGACCCAGGGCGTCTCGTCCCAGGTGAAGCGCTGGCCGCTCGTCACCATCGGCACCAGGTCCATGCCGACCAGGCCCGGCCACTCGCGCGCCTGCTTCTTCAGCGCGTCGAGATCGAATTTGCCCGACGGGTCGTGCGCGATCACGGCGTTGGGCATGCCCTTTTCGCGGATCAGCACGGTCAGCGCGCGGGTGTCGATGCCGGCCAGCCCGATGATGCCGCGCGCCCGCAGCCAGTCGTTGAGCGGGCGGGTCGAGCGGTAGTTCGACGGCGAGGTGATGGCGGTATGCAGGATGACGCCGCGCGCGCCCGGCGTCGCCGCCATATTGACGGTCTCGATGTCCTCGTCGTTGGTGCCGACATTGCCGATGTGCGGGAACGTGAAGGTGATGATCTGCCCGGCATAAGACGGGTCGGTGAGGATCTCCTCATAGCCCGTCATGGCGGTGTTGAAGCAGACCTCGCCGACCGCGATGCCGGTGGCGCCGAGGCCAAAGCCCTCCAGCACGGTTCCGTCCGCCAGGACCAAAAGCGCCGTCGCAGCGGGTTCCGGCCAGCCGGAATCATTCGTGGGGGTGTTCATAAGCGCCTTCCTTAGCGGCGCAACACCGCGCCGTCAAAGTGTCGTTTGGCGCCTGGAAAATGCGCTGTTTATGGCGGTCGGCGCCAGGCTTCGCGCGTCATCCCAATTGACTTAATTACGCGCACGCCGCCAAAATGCGTTCAACAAAAAGCATTTACCGGCGTCGCGCACGGAAATGCACGCCAGCGCCGGGAGGATTTCATGAGGCTCGTCATCGCTGTTGCCGCGGCGTTCGCCGGGCTCGCCGTTCTGCCGGCGGCGGCGCAGGATTACCCGGCCAGGCCCATTCACGTCATCACCGCCACCAGCCCGGGCGGCACCAGCGACGTCTATATCCGCGTGCTCGGCGAGGAACTGCGCAAGGCCTGGGGCCAGCCGATCGTCGTCGACAATCGTCCCGGCGGCGGATTGAACATCGGCGGGCTCGCCTGCGCCCAGGCGCCGAACGACGGCTACACCATCTGCATCCTGCCGTCCGAGACGCTGACCTATAACGAGTTCATGTACAAATCCATTTCGTTCAAGCCGGAAAAGGATTTCGTGCCGATCGCCAATCCGTTCTTCGGCACCCAGGTTCTGGTGGTCAACGCGTCGCTCGGCGTGAAGACGCTGTCCGGTCTGGCGGCGGCGTCCAAAGCGAAGCCGAAGACGCTCAGTTACGTGACGCCGTCGGTGCCGTTGTACGTCTTCATGGAAAACTGGAAGAAGCAGACCGGCGCCGACATCGTTTGGGTGCCGTTCAAGGGCGGCGCCGACGCGCTCAACGGGCTCTTGAGCGGGACCACGCCGGTCGCGTTCTTCGGCCTCGCCAACATGATTCAGTATATCCGCAGCGGCAAGCTGACCGCGCATCGCGGTCGACGGCGAGACCCGCTCGCCGCTGCTGCCGGATGTTCCGACGCTGCGCGAACTGGGCTATAAGAAACCGCTGACGCGGTCGTTTTTCGGGATTGTCGCGCCCGACCGGCACGCCGAAACCGATCGTCGACAAGTTGGCCAAGGAGATCAACCGCATCAACAAGCTGCCGGATTTTCGCGACAAGCACATGGTGCAACTCGGCCTTGAGCCGATCGCGGATACGCCGGCGCAATTCGCCAAGTTCCTGATTGCGGACCGCGCCAAATCGGCGCGTATCGTCAAGGAATCCGGCCTGCCGCTGCGCTGATACGCTCCGCGTCGCGGTTAGGGTCGGTCAGGCAAGTTTTTCCAAAGGACCAGATCATGCTGCGCGACGACATCAACAAAGCCTTGACCGAAGCCCAGAAGGCCAAGAACGAGCGGGCGGTTTCCACCCTGCGCATGGTCAATTCGACGCTCAAGAATGCCGACATCGAGGCGCGCGGCACCGGCAAGCCGGCGCTCGGCGATGCCGAGGTGCTGGCGATCCTGCAGAAGATGATCAAGCAGCGCCAGGAATCGGTCGAGATGTACAAGAAGGGCGCCCGCGCCGACCTGGTCAAGCAGGAGGAGGAGGAGATCGCCATCATCTCCGGCTATCTGCCCAAGCAGATGTCGGACGCGGAAATGGCCGCCGCGATCGACGCCGCTATCAAGGACACCGGCGCCGCCGGCATGAAGGACATGGGCAAGGTGATCGGCGTGTTGCGCGCCAAATATGCCGGCCAGATGGATTTCGGCAAGGCCAGCGGTGTGGTGAAGGCAAAACTGAGCGCTAGCTGATCGCGGCCGCCGCCTTCGGCAGCGTCGCCGCCAGCCGCTCCGCCCAGTAGCGCTGGCCGGCTTCGTCGCCGATCAGATCCTGGCGAATTTCAATCGCGACATGCACGATGCCGCGCTGCTCGCCATGCACCGGGATGGTGTAGTCGGTCTCGTCGTCAACCGTGTAAGGCTCGTTGTCGCCGACGATGAGATCGCCCGGCGTGCTCAATTCGGCGCGCAGCGCATCGGCCAGCGCGCGATAGCGGTTGTAGAGAACGCCGGCCTGCCACGGCCGCGCCACGCCGCCATAGACCGGCGTGAAGCTGTGCAGCGACACCAGGATCGTCGGCGGCTTTGAATTTTTCCGCGCGTCGAGATGGCGGGCGATCGCGCCGTGATAGGGCTCGAAAATTTCCCGCACCCGCGCGGCCGCGTCCTGCGCCGCGATATTCGCGTTGCCGGCAATCGCCGTGCCGTCGCTCTCATGCGCGATCGACTCCGCGCTGCCCGGCGGCCGGTTACAGTCGATCACCAGCCGCGAATAAGGCTGCATGATCAGGCAGGCGTCGAGCCGGTTCCGACAGCTGCACGCGCCGACGCCTTCGATGCCGATGTCCCAGGCGATGTGGCGCGCGAGCTCGGTCTTGGTTAACCCGAGATCATGCAGTTTGCGCGGAATACGCCGTCCGGCGTGGTCGCATACCAGCAGGAACGGCGATAGGCCGCCCGCGCGAAGCTCGACAACCGCCGGCGGTTCATCCGGCGCTAAAAGCGCCACAGTTTGCGCCGTCATCGTGGTTCTTGCCTCTCCGAACGGCACGCGCTGCCCAGGTTTTCAACAGCAGCGGTGCAGAATTGCCTTTACCCTAAGGCAGAATCGAGACTGCATGGAAATTGCATCTAACGAACTGCAACAACGGCGAATTTGACATGCCAGTGCTGACGATCCGCCACAAGACCGAATATCGCTATGCCAAGCCGGTGGAGTTCGGCGAGCACCGCGTCATGCTGCGGCCGCGCGACGGCCACGATCTGCGGGTGATCGACCTGCGCATGGTGATCGAGCCAGAGCCGATCTCGCTGCATTGGATTCACGACCTGTTCGGCAACAGCGTCGGCATTGCCAAATTCGAAGGCAAGGCCTCCCGCCTGGTGTTCGAAAGCCAAGCCACCATCGAGCATCATCCCAAAGACCGCATCGAACTGCCGAGCGACGACGACGCGTTCTTCTATCCGTTTCAATACGCCGACGAAGAACTTCCCGACCTGCGGCGCTTGATCGCCCGCGCAATGCGCCGATCCCGACGGCCGCATCGAGGCCTGGGCGCGGCAATTCGTCAAAACCGGCGCCGCCACCAACACCAACGACCTGCTGATCGACATCACCCACGCCATCAAACGCCAGTTCACCTATCGCCGCCGCCTCGATCAAGGCGTGCAGGACCCGCTCGAAACTTTACAGCTCGGCAAGGGAACCTGCAGGGACTTTGCGTTGTTTATGATCGAAGCCGTGCGCTCGCTCGGCTTCGCCGCGCGGTTCGTCTCGGGCTATTTGCATGTGCCCTCAAGCTCGGGACGTACGGGGGGTGGTTCAACCCACGCCTGGGTCCAGGTCTATCTGCCGAGCGCCGGTTGGGTCGAGTTCGATCCGACCAACGGCATCGTCGGCAATCAAGACTTGATCCGCGTCGCTGTTGCGCGTGAGCCGCGGCAGGCGGTGCCGCTGTGGGGAACGTTTACCGGGTTTCGCTCGGACTCGCTGGGAATGAAGGTCGATATCGATGTCAGTGTGCAGGCGTAATGAGACGGGGCGGCAGGCGGGGCGATGCTGATCAATATCGGCTACGATATCGCCTATACCGCGACCCAGCGCACGCCGATGGTGGTGATGCTGAGCGTGCATCCGTCGCGGGTGCCGGATCTGGTCGCGCCGGAAAACATCACGACCAATCCGCCAGCGCCGATCCATTATTACCACGACAGCTTCGGAAATTTCTGCGGCCGGCTGGTGCTGCCGCCAGGCCGCCTGACGCTGAGCAACCGCGCGATCGGTGCGTGACAGCGGCTTGCCCGACCCGGTGATGCCGGACGCGCAGCAGATTCCGGTCGAGAACCTGCCCGACGACATCATTCAATTCTTGCTGGCCAGCCGTTACTGCGAAATCGACCGCATGATGGATCTGGCCTGGAGCCTGTTCAAGGACACGCCGATGGGCTGGGCCCGGGTGCAGGCGATCTGCGACTACGTGCACAACCACGTCACCTTCGGCTATCAGTTCGCGGCCCCGACCAAGAGCGCGCACGACGTGCACGCCGAACGCCGCGGCGTGTGCCGCGATTTCGCGCATCTGGCGGTGACTTTGTGCCGCTGCATGAATATTCCGGCGCGCTATTGCACCGGTTATCTCGGCGATATCGGCGTGCCGCCCGATCCGGCGCCGATGGATTTCAGCGCCTGGTTCGAGGTCTATCTGTCCGGGCACTGGTACACCTTCGACGCGCGGCACAATCATCCGCGCATCGGGCGGATTTTGATGGGGCGCGGCCGCGACGCCGCCGACGTGCCGCTGTCGACCTGCTTCGGGCCGACCCAGCTTGTCGAGTTCAAGGTCTATACCGACGAAGCGGTCACCGCCTGAAACGGAAAAGCGGCTTGACCGGGCTATGCCGGCGCCGGAATCCTTTGCTACACTCTCTCGCGAAAGGCCCGCCATCAGAGCGGGCCATCGTTGGGGAGAACGCCACGTGAAACTAGCTTCTGTAGCCGCCGTCATTTTCGCATTGCTGGCCGGACAAGCGCAGGCCGAGGATTATCCCAGCCGTCCGATCCGCGTCTTTACGACCTCGAGCGCCGGCGGCCTCAGCGACATCTTCTTGCGGGTGCTCAACGATACGCTGCGCGATCGCATCGGCCAGCCGCTGATCATCGAGAACAAGCCCGGCGGCGCCGGCAATATCGCCGCGCGCGCCTGCCAGGATTCTCCGCCGGACGGCTACACCATCTGCATCATCAATGCCGACACGATGGTCTACAACGAGTTCCTGTTCAAGAAGGTGCCGTTCAATCCCGAGACCGGGCTCGACCCCGATCGTCAATCTGTTCCACCTGATCCAGGTGCTGGTGGTGAATTCCTCGCTCAATGCCAAGACGGTGGACGAACTGGTCGCGGTCTCGAAGGCAAAGCCCGGCACGCTGAACTATCTCACCGCATCGATCCCCTGCGTCGTCTACATGGACAGCCTCAAGCGCGACAAAGGCGCCGACTGGGTGCGCGTGCCGTTTCGCGGCGGCGGCGAGGCGGTCAGCGCCATTCTCGGCGGCACCACGCCGATCGGCATGATCGGGCTCGGCAACGTCGAGGCGCAGATCAAGGCCGGCAACATGACTGCGCTGGCGCTGGTCAACAATATCCGCACGCCGCTGTTGCCCAAGGTGCCGACCTTGGCCGACCTCGGCTACAAGGGCGCGCCGTCGGAGACCTGGTACGGGCTGTTCGCGCCCGCACGGCACGCCGAAGGCGATCATCGACAAGCTCAACACCGAGATCGTGAAAGTCGTCAGCGATCCGGCGTTCCAGCAGAAATACATCATCAGCCGCGGCCTGGTGCCGGCGATCAACACGCCGGAAGAATTCGCCAAGCAGATCAAGGAAGCCCGCGTCGGCGCCAAGGCCGTGGTCAAGGAAAGCGGCATGCAGCCGCAGTAGGATGGGAGTCCCCTCTGCCCGCCAGCGGGGAGAGGGGACTCCATCCCCTGTGAATAACTAGGAAAAGCCCGCGATTCCCGGCCCTTGGAGCGCCTGCGGGGTTATGCCCCGAAAACTCTCCAATCGCGGCCCTATGATGGGTCTACCAATTCGGCCAACCCGCGAGTCCCCAACGCCGCGCCAAAACGCGGCGGGAAAATCATGCGCTTCACGCCGCAATTCCTCGACGAGCTGAAAGCCCGCCTGCCGGTTTCGGAGGTGGTGGGCCGGCGCGTGAAATTGCAGCGTTCGGGCCGCGAGTTGAAGGGCCTGTCGCCGTTCAACAAGGAGAAGACGCCGTCGTTTTTCGTCAACGACCAGAAAGAGGCGTGGTTCGATTTCTCCTCGGGCAAGAACGGCAGCATTTTCGATTTCGTCATGCTGACCGAGGGCGTCACCTTCCCGGAAGCGGTCGAGCGGCTGGCCTCCATGGCCGGCGTGGCGCTGCCGAAAGTCTCGGCGGAGGATCAGCAGCGCGACGCCCGCGCCAAGACGCTGCACGAGGTCATGGAACTCGCCGCCAAGTTCTTCGAGACGACGCTCGCCTCGCGCGCCGGCGCCAAGGCGCGCGGCTATCTCGCCGACCGCGCGCTCGATCCGGCGACGCAATTGAAATTCCGCCTTGGCTTTGCGACCAATGAGCGCTTCGCGCTGAAGGAGCATCTCGGCTCCCACGGCATTCCGGTCGACGACATGATCGAAGCCGGGCTGCTGATTGCCGGCGGCGACATCCCGGTGCCGTTCGACCGCTTCCGCGACCGCGTGATGTTCCCGATCACCGATATCCGCGGCCGCGTCATCGCCTTCGGCGGCCGCGCCATGGAGAAGGACGCGCCGGCGAAATATCTCAATTCGCCGGAGACGCCGCTCTTCCACAAAGGCGCGACGCTCTACAACATCGCCGCCGCGCGCCAGGCCGCGCATGACGGTGCAGCCGTCGTCGTGGTCGAAGGCTATGTCGACGTCATCGCCATGGTCACCGCCGGCTTTGCCGCCACCGTGGCGCCGCTCGGCACCGCGCTGACCGAAGACCAGCTCGCGCTGATCTGGAAGATGGCGGACGAGCCGG
Source organism: uncultured Alphaproteobacteria bacterium (assembly GCA_963825015.1). Taxonomy (GTDB): domain Bacteria; phylum Pseudomonadota; class Alphaproteobacteria; order Rhizobiales; family Xanthobacteraceae; genus Pseudolabrys. Next base: position 119,052 of record CAWGRN010000012.1, read on the forward strand.
TGCTGTGTTTCGACGGCGACAAAGCGGGCTTGCGCGCCGCGTTCCGCGCGGTCGAACTGGCGATGCCGCGGCTCAAGCCCGGCAAGAGCCTGAAATTCGCGCTGCTGCCCAATGGCCAGGACCCGGACGATCTGGTGCGCTCGGCCGGCCGCGAAGCGGTGGCCGAAGTGATCGAGGCCGCCAAGCCGCTCGCGGCCATGCTGTGGGCGCGCGAGACCGAGGGCCATACGCTTCGACACCCCGGAGCGGCGCGCCGCGCTCGAAGCCCGCATCAACGAAGTCACGGCGAGCATCGGCGACGACGGCGTGCGCAAATACTACCGGCAGGATTTCCAGGATCGGCTGCGGCAGTTCTTTGCGCCGGCGCAAGGTGCGCGCGGCAATTTCCGTGAGCGCGGGCAGGGCGGCGGCCAGGCCAGAACTGGCGCGATCGGCCCCAATCCGGCGGCAAAGGCGACTGGCAGCCGCGCTTCGGCGCCAAACGCCCCGAGGTCGGCTCCCGCAACACGCCCTATGTCGTGGTCAGCCAGCAGATGAGCGCGAGCCCGCTGCATCGCGGCTTTCGCACGGCGGTGCCGCTGCGCGAGGCGCTGATCCTGCAGGCCGCGATCAACCACCCTTGGCTCTTGCACGACCATCTGGAGGAACTGGCCTCGCTCGAGTTCCGCTATGCCGACGCCGAACGGCTGAAAGCGGCGCTGATCGACATTGCCGCCCACGCGGCGGCGGCCGATGCCGAGGCGATCAAGGCCGAATTGGCCGCCCGCCACCTCACCGAGGTCATGGATCGGATCGAAGCCGCCATCACCACCCAGTCGGTCTGGGGGGCCCGTCCGGACGCCGCCGCCGAGGATGTTTTGGTGACCTGGCAGCAGCTGGTTGCCTTGCATCGGCAGTGGCATTCACTAACTAAGGAGCTCAAGGAAGCCGAACAGGCGCTGGGCCAGGACTCGAGCGAGGCCAACTATTTGCGGCTTCGCGACGTCAAAACCCGGCTGGAGCGGATGGATGGAACCGAGGCCCTGATCGAGGGCTTTGGCGCCTCTTCCGGTCGGGGCGCGCGTAGCTTATGAGCTTGACCGCGGCCTTTATTGGCGGCACGAAATTGCCGGACCGGCGGGGAATAGAGGTCGATTCCCGCAGGGTTTTTCAGGGTTAATCGGAGCTTAAGCGGGTTCCGAGGACACTAGCGGCCTGATTCGGGGGCGGCGCCATGCCGGCGCGGCCCTTTTTAGCCATGGCCTATGGCTGACGAGCTTGGATCCAGAGGACGCGAGCATGCGGCGCGAAATGGCCAAAAAGGTCCCGGAGAAAACAAATATGGCGACGAAGGCGAAAGCGGCTGCGGTCAAGGAAGAAGCGCCCGAAAAAGAAGCCGAAGGCGCACCCGACCAGCCCTTGCCTTTGCTCGATCTGTCCGACGCCGGCGTCAAGAAGATGATCAAGGCCGCCAAGAAGCGCGGCTACGTCACCTATGAGCAGCTCAATGCCGTGATGCCGTCGGAGGAGGTCACCTCCGAGGCGATCGAGGACACGCTGGCGATGCTGTCCGAGATGGGCATCAACGTGGTCGAGACCGAGGACGCCGATAGCGAAGACGGCGAGACCGAGAAGGCCACCGACGAGCGTGACGACGACGATGACGACGACTCCGGCCGCGAGGTGGTCGAGACCAAGTCGAAGTCGCTGGCCGTCGCCGAGAAGAAAGAGCCGTCCGAGCGCACCGACGATCCGGTGCGCATGTATCTGCGCGAGATGGGCTCGGTCGAGCTGTTGTCGCGCGAGGGCGAAATCGCCATCGCCAAGCGCATCGAGGCCGGCCGCGAGGCGATGATCGCCGGTCTGTGCGAAAGCCCGCTGACGTTCCAGGCCGTCATCATCTGGCGCGACGAACTCAACGAAGGCAAAGTTTTCCTGCGCGACATCATCGACCTGGAAGCGACCTACGCCGGTCCCGATGCCAAGCAGATGCAGGTGCCGGTCATCATCGGCCCCGACGGCAAGCCGGTGCCGCAAGCTGTCGGCACGCCGGTGCCGGGCGCGCCGCATCTGCAGGTCGTGCAGCCGGCCGCGGCGCCGACCGCGCCGCCGCAGGCGACGCCGTTCAAGGCGCCGGGCGAAGCCGCCGACGGCGAAGAGGCGAAGGACCCGTCCGCCGAAGGCGATTACGACGAAGACGACATGGAGAATTCGCTGTCGCTCGCCGCCATCGAGGCCGAGCTGAAGCCGAAAGTGGTCGAGACCTTCGACAACATCGCCGACGCCTTCAAGCGGCTGCGCCGCCTGCAGGAGCAGGACATCGAATTCCGCCTCAAGAACACCACGCTGTCGCCGGCGCAGGAGCGCAAGTACAAGAAGCTCAAGGAAGAGATCATCGGCGAGGTCAAGTCGCTGCGGCTCAACCAGGCGCGCATCGATTCGCTGGTCGAGCAGCTCTACGACATCAACAAGCGCCTCGTGTCGAACGAAGGCCGGCTGATGCGGCTGTCGGAAAGCTACGGCGTCACCCGCGACGACTTCATCAAGAACTACATGGGCTCGGAGCTCGATCCGCGCTGGCTCAACCGCATTTCCAAACTGTCCGCCAAGGGCTGGAAGAATCTGGTCGCCAAGGAAAAGGACCGCATCAAGGAAATCCGTTCGCTGGTGCACGAGCTCGCCGGACAGACCGGCGTGGAAATTTCCGAGTTCCGCAAGATCGTGCAGATGGTGCAGAAGGGCGAGCGCGAAGCCCGCCAGGCCAAGAAGGAAATGGTCGAGGCGAACCTGCGCCTCGTCATCTCGATCGCCAAGAAATACACCAACCGCGGCCTGCAGTTCCTCGACCTGATCCAGGAAGGCAATATCGGCCTGATGAAGGCGGTCGACAAATTCGAATACCGCCGCGGCTACAAGTTCTCGACCTATGCGACCTGGTGGATCCGCCAGGCGATCACGCGTTCGATCGCCGACCAGGCGCGCACCATCCGCATTCCGGTGCACATGATCGAGACCATCAACAAGATCGTGCGCACCTCGCGCCAGATGCTCAACGAGATCGGCCGCGAGCCGACGCCGGAGGAATTGGCCGAGAAGCTCGGCATGCCGCTGGAGAAGGTGCGCAAGGTTCTCAAGATCGCCAAGGAGCCGCTGTCGCTCGAGACGCCCATCGGCGACGAGGAGGATTCGCATCTCGGCGATTTCATCGAGGACAAGAACGCCATCCTGCCGATCGACGCCGCGATCCAGTCGAATTTGCGCGAGACCACGACGCGCGTGCTGGCGTCGCTGACGCCGCGCGAGGAGCGCGTGCTGCGCATGCGCTTCGGCATCGGCATGAACACCGACCACACGCTGGAAGAAGTCGGCCAGCAGTTCTCGGTGACGCGCGAGCGCATCCGCCAGATCGAGGCGAAGGCGCTGCGCAAGCTGAAGCATCCGAGCCGGACCCGGAAGCTGCGCAGCTTCCTGGACAACTGAGCCGCGCCGGTCATCCCCGCGAAGGCGGGGATCCAGCGCTTATCTAATCAAAACGGCGGGCCAAAAGCCCGCCGTTTTTCTTTGCGACCAATTTCGGGTTTAGCCGAATTGGTATTCTTAATCCCCTCACGCCTCGTTCTGCGACAGCTTCCCGCTTCCGGTTGCGACGATCGTGGCGCCGCGCAGGCTCGCCGCCGTGTGCGGCCAGCGCGCGTCGAGCAACCGGTCGCTTGCCGACGCGGGTGGTGTTGACCGCGTTGGATTGGTTGCCGCCGAGCACGTGGTAGGCCTCGGCGTCCTCGCTGCGATAGAAGCCGACATGGCCCAGGCTGCCGTTGCGGTCGCCGCGCCAGAACACCAGCACCGCGCCCTGCATAGGATCGCAATGGTCGCCGAACTTGCGCCAGTTGCGAGCGCCGAGCACGCCGGCCGGCAAGGGCTCTTCCGGCAGCGTCGAGCCGACGCAGTGCGCGACGAACAGCCCGCACCAGGCGATGTCGTCGTCCTTGTCATCGATGTTGAGGTCCGTCGCCCAGCGGATCAACTCGGGATTGGATTGGCGGCTGGTGTCCGACGAATCAGCCGCACGACCACACCAGCGGCGTTGCGGTCGCGGCCGGCGGAGCGCCGGCCGGTGGCGCCGACTGGCGCCGGCTGTCCGGCAAGGCGGCCGCCGTTTGCGGCCCAACATGCCGTCCGAATCGACCACGCGCCTGCTGAAACGCCTTGACCGCGGCCACCGTGTGCCGTCCGCCAGACGCCATGCGATCTCGCCCGGATCGAAGCCTTGCGCCTTGAGCGACTTGTTGAATGCCCGTGATGTCCAACCTCCCTGAGACAATGTCCGCCGCTGCTACGACGTGTACGATGCTTTACCGTCAATCGTCCGGCTGGATCAGCCGGCTGACGCCGGTGATGCCGCGGTGGCCGTTTGCGTGCGCATGATCGCGAACGCGGGGGCGGAAACAACGAGGCTAGGCATGATCGCTGCGCGCACTGACGGTATTTCTCGCTCACCCTGCTTCTCGCCACCCCCGCGCTCGCCGCGAAATGCGGCGGCGACTTCGGCACCTTCATCGCCGCGATGGCGCGCGACGCGCAAGCCGCCGGCGTGTCGCGCGGCGTCATCGACCAGGCCTTTGCCGGCATCAGCCTCGACCAGTCGGTGCTGTCCTTCGACCGCCGCCAGCGCGGCATGTTCCACGCCAAGAGCTTCGAGGAATATGCCCGCACCCGCGTCATCCCGGCGCGCATCAAGCGCGCCAAGGGCCTGATGCAGAAGCACGCGCAACTGCTGTCGCGCATCGAGCGGCAATTCGGCGTGCCGGCGACGCTGATCGTCGCGATCTGGACGCTGGAAACCGACAACGGCGGCGGCGACATGGGCAAGCTGCCGGTGGTGCGCACGCTGGCCACGCTGGCCTGGGATTGCCGCCGCACCGAACTGTTCCAGGGCGAGTTGATCGCCGCCTTGCAGATCGTGCAGCGCGGCGACCTGCCGTTGCGCGACCTGGTCGGCGCCTTTGCCGGCGAGATCGGCCAGACCCAGTTTCTGCCGTCGTCCTACATCAAGTACGGCGTCGACTATGACGGCAACGGCCACGTCGATCTGCGCCATTCGGTGCCGGACGTGCTGGCCTCGACCGCCAATCTGCTGAAGACCAACGGCTGGCGCGCCGGCGCGCCGTTCGGCGAGGGCAGCGAGAATTTCCAGGTGATGCGCGAGTGGAATCGCTCCGAGGTCTATCGCAAGACCATGGTGCTGTTCGCCGAGCGGCTGAACGGGCCGTGAGAGCCGGCGCCGCCGCCCGGCGTTAGGCTAGACGGTCATGATCGCCGCGACATGCGCCGAATAATTTTTCGCGGCCGGCGCCGCGGCGCGCGCGCGATAGCCATCGAGCACGAACAGCCTGATGGCGGAGGACAGGTTGCCCTCGCTCCGGCCGGTGTCGATTTTGCCGACCATGGTCGACAGCGTGATGTTTTCGAGCTGCGCGAGTTCCTTCAGCCCCTGCCAGAATGCATCTTCCAGGCTGACGCTGGTCTTGTGGCCCGCGATGACAATCGAGCGTTTGACGACAAGCGACTTCATGGACGTTTCCACGGCCCAATGTCGGAACTGCGTAGGGAGGTAACCCCGGGCACGACCGAAGGTTGCGTCAATTGGAACTATATTTGAGGCCGCCGGCCGCCCGCGCCGCTTACGCCAGCGCCTCGATCATGCGCACGTCGCGCACCGCGCCGTCGCCGAGCACCTTGACCGCCGCCTGATAGGCCGGCGAGTCATGCGCGGCGATCGCCTGCGCCAGGCTGTCGAACTCGGTGATGACGACGCGCTCTTTCTGCCCGTGCTCGTAGGCCGCAGCCGCGGTGCCGCGGCACAGATACTTGGCGCCGAACGGCGTGGTCGCCGGGCCGGCGAGCTTGGCGTAGGCGGCGAGCTTTTCCGGATCCTTGATCTCGCGATAGAAGGTGATCCAATAGGCTTTCGGCATGCGTGGCTCCGGCGGTTTGCGGTTGGGGTCAAAAGGTTGGACGCGCATCCTATCATCCAGGCCGCCGGCGCAAACCCCTTGACGGAAATCTATTGCGCGCTTCGCACGCGCACCGCGGCCGGCTCGCGTTTGCCGCCTTGGCCGCTGTCGTCGCCGCGCCGGCCGAGCGCCATGATGGCGGTGCCCATGGCGACGCTGCCGAAGGTGACCACCAGCCCGAACAGCAGCAGGCCGAGCGCGGCAACAGGCGCGCGGTCGGCGAAGATGAGGTGGCGCAGGCCGCCGGGATTGAGCGCCAGCAATCCGCCCAGCATCAGCGCGGCCACGCTCACGCCGATGGCGAGATTGATGGCGAGCAGGCGGATCAGCGGCTGGCGGAGAAGATGCATGAGCTACGGCGCCACCAGCTCGACGCGGCGGTTGAGCGCGCGGCCCTCGTCGGTGGCGTTGCTGCCGACCGGCGCCAGATAGCCGACGCCGGCGGTGCGCAGCCGCGCCTTGGCGATTCTGTACGACGCGACCAGCGCGCTCGCGACCGCTTCGGCGCGCTGGCGCGACAGCGTCATGTTGTGCTCGTAGGAGCCCTGGCTGTCGGTATGGCCGACGATGAACACGGCGAGCTGCGGCTGGCCGTTCAAGAGCTTGGCCATTTCGGCGAGCGTCGGCGCGCTCTCCGGCTTGATGGTCGCTCTGTCGGTGTCGAAGTAGATGCCATACAGCGCGATGTGGCCCTTGTCGCCGAGCCCCTTGGCCATGGCGGCGGCGTCGATCATCTTGTTTTCCATGCTGCCGACCACCGCGACAACGAGTTGCGTATAGGTGTCCTCGTTATTCTTGCTGGTCACCACGCTGGCATAGATGTCGGCGTTGCCGTCCTTCTTGTGGCCGGCAAAATAGCGGAAGTTGAAGCCGTCGAGCCACATCTGCGGCGCCGGCAAAGCGTCGATCTGCTCGGTGAAGGGAATGCCGCCGCATTGGTCGGTGTCGCAGGCCAGCAGCGTCTCGAAGCCGGCCTTGGTGAGCTGGTCCTCGAAGTTGCGCGACACTTCCAGGATCGATGGCCCGGGCCCGGTACGATAGGCGATGCGCGTGACGCGGCCCTCGAGCCGCCGCGCGTCGGCCGGCTTGCCGTCCTTGAAGGCCGCGGCCTGCATCTTGGCGGCGTCGAAATCCTTGGCCTGATAGCCGGTGATGACGCTGCCTTTGAAACGGCCGATGCCGGGATAATCGTGCGAGCCGGCGAGGTCGCGGGTCTGCGCCAATACGCCGGATGGCGACAGGGCGACGGCGGATAAGAAGACGAAGACAATGATGGAAAATCGGCGCATGGCTCGGGCCTCGCGGTTAGGGGGCCTTAAGGACCGGCTCGGAACCGAAAGTTCCAAAGCCTCGCATGCGATTATGAATTGGATGAGACGCGCTGCCAACCGCGGCCTTGTCAGTTCACCTTCATCATTTTTTCCGGCTTGGCGCCGACCCGCATGATGCTCTTGATCGCCAGCGGCGAGCGGCCGGACTTTTCCGCGATCTCGCGGTCCTGCTCGATGATGAAGCCGCGGGCCGGTTCGTCCTTCTCCAGGCCGCCGAGGATCTCGGCCGGCACGCGCCGGTTGGAGCGCTGCGAGCCGTCCTCATAGACGACGTCGAAGAACACGAATTCCCCTTTGGGGTTGGTTCCCGGTTTCTTGGCCATGGTCGTGATCCTGGGAGTGATCGGGTCAATGCGTGCGAACGTATAAAAAAAGAAAAAACCCCGCGCAAGCGCGGGGTTTCTCCAGTCGTTGTTAGCTTAGACGGCCTGCAGATTCGCTGCGGCGGACTTGCCGCTGCGCGGATCGGCCTGCACATCGAACGAGACCTTCTGGCCTTCGTTCAGGTTGCTCATGCCGGCGCGCTCGACAGCCGAAATGTGAACGAACACATCCGGGCCGCCGCCGTCCTGCACGATGAAGCCGAAACCTTTTTGCGAGTTGAAGAACTTAACGGTACCTGTGGCCATAGTGGCCTCCTTTGAAAACGCAGTGTGTGCGTCTATGCCCCACACAAACCATTCGCGTGGGCCTCATATCCGGATTTTTGCGAGTTCTTGGGGAAGGGCCCGTAAGGACCGAAACGGCAAGTCAGGCTAAATCTCGAATGCCGCTTATATAGGGTTGCGGTGCCTGTTTGGCAATCACTGTTGCGCGAAGCGGAAGCGTCACTCAGCCAGCGGTAAAGGGTTAATGCTTCGTTAGCGCGATGTGGCTGAAACGTGGCGGCTATGCGTTTGGCGCGTGAGCATGATCAAGCATTGGGCTGTTTGCGCTGTATTTGGAATCATATGCATGGAATTGCGACGCTAAGTTAACGTTCGCATGTGCGAGACGCATGGATCGCATGCTCAGTTAGCCCTACTGCGGCGGGCGAATCCGCGTATATTGCACTGCAACAACAAGAACAAACTTAAACGGGAAACGCCTTGGGTTATCGGGCCCTCATTTTGGAGCTGATACCATGGCCTACACCCGAACCGCGGTCTCCGCGCACGATCTGCCCTTCACCAAGGCCGCCACGCCCGTCGCCGGTCCGAGCTGGCTGAGCCGGCTATTCGCGTCCATGACGGCGGCGCGCATGCGCCAGGCCGAGCGTGAAGTCGCGCGCTACCTCGCCGACACCGGCGGCAAATTCACCGACGAAGCCGAGCGCGAGATCGAGCGCCGCTTCCTGTCGAACCAATCGCACTGGTGAAAATAGTTTCACCGCGCACGAACCCAAAACTGAATTCCTGAAGGAGAAAGAACTATGACGACTCTTCGTATCCGCGCCCCGCAAATGTCGCACGAGTGGGCACTCCCGCGTTTGAGCCGCGTTGTGTCATTCGTCGGCGCCGTGTTCGACGTTTTCGCCGAGGCGCAGGAAATGGCCCGCGTCGCGCACAAGCGTTACCCGTTCGCCGAAGGCTGAGGGGACTTTTAAGCCCCTTCGACCACCCGCACGTCGCGCTCGACGCTGTTAGTGCCGAGCGCCTGAAGCGCCTCTTTATAGCCGGGCGTATCGTGAGCGGCGATCGCCTGGCCCAAAGTGTCGAACTCGATCAGCACCACGCGCTCGTTGATGCCGGCTTCGTAGGTCTTGGCCGGCTTGTTGCGGATCAGGAAGCGGCCGCCGGCGGCGGTGAGAGCGGGGCCCGCCAGTTTGGCGTAAGCTTGCCAGGCTTCCGGGTTTTTCACCGAGCGATAGGTCACCACCCAATAAGCCTTCGGCATGTCGCGCTCCCTGTTCGTTTCTGTGGTTCGTCCACGGCGGATGTCGGGGCAATCTAGCCGATGGATTTCGCGCCGTCGCGCGATGACATGCCCCGGCGGGGACCCGGGATCTCGCACGGCCTCATGGTGAGGAGCGCAGCGAAGCTGCGCGTCTCGAACCACGGGGCCGCCGCATCCTTCGAGACGCCGCGCTACGCGCGGCTCCTCAGAGCCTGACCGAAAAAGCGGTGAGTGATCCCAGCAGGCTGTGATTCCATCGGATTTGCAAAGATTCGAGGGAGATCACCATGGCCTGGACTGAGACCACTCGTGCGCACTATCGGCGGGACGGACTGCGTTACGCAAGCAATATGACGGAAGCGGAGTGGGCGCTGCTTCGACGTCTGCTGCCGCCACGGCGCCGGTTGGGCAGACCACGAACGACCGACCTGCGCCGAGTGGTTGAGGCGATCCTCTATATTGTTTCGACCGGTTGTCAGTGGCGCGCTTTGCCGCGGGAGTTTCCGCCATATTCGACGGTTCAAAGCTATTTCTACACGTGGCGCGACACCGGAAGGTGGCAAAGGATCGTCACGGTTCTGGTTTGGCGAGCGCGCCGCAAACTTGGGCGCAGCGCCAAACCAACGGCGGCCGTTATTGACAGCCAAAGCGCACCGACGGCGCACGCTGGCGGCCCGCGCGGATACGACGCCGGCAAGCGTATTTACGGGCGCAAACGGCATATCGTTACCGACACGAACGGACTTCTCCTCGCGGTTCATGTGCATCCGGCAAACGTCCAGGACTGCCATGGTGCGGTGCCGCTGCTGGAGCGAGTCAGAAGCAAGTTCCCCAGATTGCGCCACGTGTTTGCCGATCGAATCTATCGAGGCAACCAACTGATCAATGCGCTGGCACCCTGCGGTCCCTGGACCATCGAGATTGTGGAGCGACCGCAAGGTGTCAAAGGTTTCCAGCTTCTGCCGCGCCGTTGGGTGGTCGAACGCACCTTTGCCTGGTTCGGTCGATGCCGTCGTCTGTCCAAAGACTTCGAGGGATCGGCGGCGACCGAAGCAGCTTGGCTCTTAGTCGCTCATCTGAGGCTGCTGACAAGGCGCCTGGCAGCCCCTAAAACATTGACCGCATTTTGAAGTCAAATTCTCAGGATGAGGGCGAAAAATTCTTTGCCCCGTCTATTGACTAAATTCCCAAGGCATGTAATCCTAGCCGTATCCCGCCTCATCTACCGAGGGGCGTTTGATCAGCATTCCAGATGCTGAGGCGGGGAGCGGTGGCCGGTTGGGGGCGTTGGAGATGCGACGCCGTTTTCCCCAGCCGGCGGTCCAAGCCGCGGTGTGTCCGGCGTGCAGTCCGCACGTTAGGGCCCCCTGACGGTCCGGTAGGCCGATGCATGCTTGTCAGAGCATGTGGCCGAGTTGGCCGGGGCTCGCCGGTGGAGCGTCGTGGCGTCTGTAACGGACGCAGCGGACGAACGGGTCTACCACCGAGACCAACGCGGAACAAACCTAACAAACACCGCGCGCGGAGCGCCGGGGATCCGGCAGTTTCGTGGTGACTTGCTCGTGTGAATCTAACTCACAATCACACGAGGCTGCGGGGCTGTTGTGGCCCCGGCGTTCCGCGCGCCCTCGTTATGCGAGGGAGGCGAAACGAGATGCGATTGGACTACGGCGTACCCGGCGCCGCAAAGAATACGGGCGATAAATCACGCCGTCATTCCGGGACGCGGCCATCAGGCCGCGAGCCCGGAATCCAGAGATGCAGGCGCGGCGTATCGCTCTGGATTCCGGGTCCGGCGCAAAGATGCGCCGTCCCGGAATGACGACTATAGCTGTTTGAAATTTGAACTGGACGCATTACTCGGTCACGTGCGGTCCGCACGTGCCACGCGAGTAGTAGTCCGCCCAAGCCAGGCTCACCATGAACACGGCGAACACCAGAATAATTCCGGCAACGACGATGGCGGTTTCGGTCGGCATGGCTCGTCCCCTTGGTTGCTCCCAC
>CAWGRN010000013.1:0-57930 GCA_963825015.1 uncultured Alphaproteobacteria bacterium
TCGCGCCGCGATGGATCGCCTCGAGCAGAACGGGCAGCGAATTCTAGTTCGCCCGCGGCGTCCACCAGCGTGCCTTCGCGCGAGCCGCGCCGCACGGCGGCGACGATCGAACCGGGGCCGCTGTCGATGGTGGTGTAGCGGGTCCATCGCGTCGCCAAGGGCAGGAAGTACCGGCTGACGCCATGCGAGCCGTTGACGGTCACGATCGTCGCCAGATGATGTCCGCCGCCGAGTTCGAGCGGGATGGCGGCGCTGACGCTGGTCGAGATGTTGCGCGCTTCCTTGTCGGCGAACCAGCGTTGCTGGGCAATGAAGCCCGGCAGCACGTCGTGCTCGAGGGTCCGCCGCGTCCAGCCGCTGATCAGCGAATTCCAGCCGGCGCCCAGCACGAGTGTGGCCACCTCGCGCGGCAATGGCATGCATCTGTTCGCTGCCGGGCTCCTTGCTGAGCTGGAACCAGAAGAAGCCGTAGGGCGGCAGGGTGACGAGATAGGGCAACTGGCCGATGCGCGGGAAGTTGACGCGGCCCAGCATCTCCTGCGGCATGCGGCCTTCCCACGGCGACAGGTCGAGCTCGACCGCCTGCGCCGAGCGCGACAGGTTGGCGACGCACAGGATCGCCTCGTCGCCGAGCTGGCGGACATAAGCGAGCACGGTGCGGTTGGCCGGCCGCACGAAAGTGAGTGTGCCGCGACCGAACACCTTGGTGGATTTGCGGACGCTGATCAGGCGCTTGGTCCAGTTCAGCAGTGACGAGGCCGAGCGGCTCTGCGCTTCGACATTGACGGCCGAAAAGCCATAGACCGGATCCATGATGCAGGGCAGATAGAGTTGCGCCGGGTCGGAGCGCGAAAAGCCGCCATTGCGGTCCGGCGACCACTGCATCGGCGTGCGCACGCCGTTGCGGTCGCCGAGGAAGATGTTGTCGCCCATGCCGATCTCGTCGCCGTAATAGATGATCGGCGTGCCCGGCATCGACATCAGGATCGAGTTCATCAGTTCGATCTTGCGCCGGTCGTTGTCCATCAGCGGCGCGAGGCGTCGGCGAATGCCGACATTGATGCGCGCGCGAGGATCGACCGCGTAAGTCGACCACAGATAGTCGCGCTCGGCGTCGGTCACCATTTCCAGCGTCAGTTCGTCGTGATTGCGCAGGAACATCGCCCACTGGCAGTTGGCCGGAATTTCCGGGGTCTGACGCATGATGTCGGTGACCGGAAGGCGGTCTTCCTGCGCGATCGCCATGTAGATGCGCGGCATCAGCGGGAAGTGGTAGGCCATATGGCATTCGTCGCCATTGCCGAAATATTCCTGCACGTCTTCCGGCCATTGATTGGCCTCGGCCAGCAGCACTTTGTTGGGCGCATAGGCGTCGAGTTCGGCGCGGATGCGTTTCAGGATGGCGTGGGTCTCGGGCAGGTTTTCGTTGTTGGTGCCTTCGCGCTCGCAGAGATAAGGCACGGCGTCGAGGCGGAAACCGTCGACGCCGGTGTCGAGCCAGCGCTTCATCACCTGCATGACGGCGCTGATGACGCGCGGATTGTCGAAGTTCAGGTCGGGCTGGTGCGAAAAGAAGCGGTGCCAGTAGAAGGCGCCGGCCTCGGGGTCCCAGGTCCAGTTCGATTTTTCGGTGTCGGTGAAGATGATGCGCGTGCCCTGGTATTTCTGGTCGGTGTCGCTCCAGACGTACCAGTCGCGCGCGCTCGAGCCCTTTGGGCTGCGTTTGGCGCGTTTGAACCAGGCGTGCTGGTCCGACGTGTGATTGACGACGAGCTCGGTCACCACTTTCAGGTCGCGGCGCTTGGCTTCCTGCATGAAGCGGCGGAAGTCCTTCATGGTGCCGAATTGCGGGTTGATGTTGCCGTAATCGGAGATGTCGTAGCCGTCGTCGCGGCCGGGGCTCGGATAGAACGGCAGCAGCCAAAGCGTCGTGACGCCGAGATCGCGCAGATAATCGAGCTTCTCGGTCAGCCCGGCGAAATCGCCGACGCCGTCGCCATTGCTGTCGAAGAAGGCCTTGACGTGCAATTGGTAGATGATGGCGTCCTTGTACCAGAGGCCGTCTTCGGTCCCGGTCCGCACTTCTTCGGCAATGGCAGAATGAACGTTCATGGCGGTCTTAGGCGTGGCAGCGGAATAGCACCGCGGGGTCGTTGTTCGAGTCGATCCTGATACGCAACCCGTTCCACTCGAGAAGGTGCCTTTGTCCGGTGACAAGATTTTCAAGTTCGCGAACCGGCCGGCGTGCGTCGGGTGGACCGATCTGCGCGTCGCCGAAATGAAACCAGAACTCGCGCGGCTCCTTCGCCAGCGAGATGGCGACCGCGACGGCATTGCTGCCGTCGACCAATTCCTTGATGAAGCCGATGACATTGGGATCGTTGGTCTGCAGGAAATGGAGGTTGGCGGTCTGCAGCAGCGCCGGATTGGCGCGGCGGATCATGTTGATGCGCTGCAGGTAGGCCTTGATGTTGCCCGGTCTGTTCCAGTCGCGGGTGCGGATCTCGTATTTTTCCGAGTTCAGGTATTCTTCGCGGCCGGGCAGCGGCTCGTGTTCGATCAGTTCGAAGCCGTTATAGATGCCGTAGTTTGACGACAGCGTCGCGGCCAGCGCGGCGCGCGCCTTGAACAGCCAGGTGTCGCCGGTCTGCAATTGCACCGGCAGGATGTCCGGCGTCGTGACGAAGAAGTTCGGGCGATAATAGTCGCGCTCGGGATAGCGGGTGAGTTCGCTTAAGTACTCCTGCAGTTCGTCCTTGCTCGTGCGCCAGGTGAAGTAGGTGTAGGACTGCGTGAAGCCGAGCTTGGCGAGCGCCTTCATCACTTTCGGCCGGGTGAAGGCCTCGGCGAGAAAGATGACGCCCGGGTCGCGCGTCTGCACCTCGCGGATCGCCCATTCCCAGAACGGCAACGGCTTGGTGTGCGGGTTGTCGATGCGGAAAATGCGCACGCCCTGCTTGACCCAGAACAGCAGCACGTCGCGCAACGCGATCCACAGACCGATGCTGTCGTCGGAACCGAAATCGGGGTTGACGATGTCCTCGTATTTCTTCGGCGGGTTCTCGGCATATTTGATGCTGCCGTCGGGACGCCGCTTGAACCATTGCGGATGCTCCTTCAGCCATGGATGGTCCGGCGAACATTGCACGGCGATGTCCAGGGCGATTTCCATGCCGTACTGATGACAGGCCGCCACCAGCGCGCGGAAATCCTCGAGCGTGCCGAGCGCCGGTTCGACCGCGTCGTGGCCGCCGTTTTCGTTGCCGATGGCGTAGAAGCTGCCGACGTCGCCGGGCTCGGCGTCGACGGCGTTGTTCTTGCCCTTGCGGTTGGTGCGGCCGACCGGGTGGATCGGCGTCAGATAAAGGACGTCAAAGCCGAGGCCGGCGATCTCCGGGACGCGGGCGATGCAGTCCTGGAAGGTGCCGTGTTGTCCCGGAACAGTGCTCTGGCTGCGCGGCACCATCTCGTACCAGGCGCCGGCGCGCGCGCGTTCGCGATCGGCGACCAGCGGCACCGGCATGCTGCGGCTGAGATCCGGCCGCGCGCCGCCTTGGCGCATGGCGGTCGCGAGCCATTCGTCGAGTAGATCGGTGGCGTCGTTCGTCTCGGTGAATTTGTGAATCGCGGCTTCGACGATGGCGCGCGGGCCGTCCTCGGCTGGCATCAATTGCCGCAGCAGTTCGAGGCCTTCGCGGGCCTCGAGGCGACATTCTGTCCGGCTTTCTGCTTGACCAGGAATTCCTTGCGCCAGGTGGCGTACTGGTCGGTCCAGGCTTCGAGCTCGAAGATGTAGTAGCCCGGCTCCGGCGGTGTGAATTGCCCATGCCAGCGGTCGTTATTGAACAGGACCATGTCCTCGCGCTGCCAGTCGCTGGCGTCCTGCCGCCGCCACAGCAGCGCCGCGCCGAGTACGTCGTGGCCGTCGCGAAATATATCGGCCCAAACATCGACCGTTTCGCCGGCTATGCGTTTAACTGCGTAGCGTCCGCCGTCGATGCACGGGAAGATGTCCTCAAAGCGGAACCGCGGGCCCGTCGGATCGGAAGGGGAACTTTCAAATGTTCTGTTTGAAAACAAGCGCTCGGCCTTCACCCCGAATGCTCCCGCTTGTGACGTTTGCGCTTTTGAACCCGAACCTAAAACCGCCGAGCGGTGCTAAAGTTCCATTTCCGGGCTCCGGCTTGACGCCGCTCCGCGCAAGCGAGATCGCCGATGCATGATCGGGACGCCGCCGCGGATGTCTGTGGTATCGAGCGCGGATATCATGACATTTTCGGCCAGTGGCACGACATCAGTCCGTACACGCAGAGCCGCCTGATCGAAGCTTTGTCGGTGCCGCCGGTCGAGCCAACGCCGTTATCCGCACCAGACGGCCATCTGCGCACGTGGCAGGGCAATGGCCGGCAGCGCCTCTGGGGCCTGGCGATACAACTTTACGCGCTGCGCTCGAACCGTAATTGGGGGCACGGTGACTTCACCGACCTGTTCGCGCTGGTCGGCATCGCCGCGCGCGCCGGCGCCGGCGCCGTCGGCCTCAATCCGCTGCACGCGCTGTTTCCCGAGCGCGCGGAGGAGGCGAGCCCGTACCGCCCGAACAGCCGGCTTTTCCTCAATCCGCTCTATATCGATGTCGCCGCTATCCCGGAGTGTCCCGATCTGTCCGAATGGCACGACGACATCGCCGCCGCGCGGCAACCGGCGCTGATCGCCTATCGCGCGGTCGGCCGGCTCAAGCTCGACGTGCCTGTGGCGGACCTGGGAGAACTTCAAGCGCAAGGCCAGCGCCGAACGCCGTGCCGATTTCGACAATTATCGCCGCGAGGTGGGCGATGCTTTGCGCGCTTCGCGGCGTCTTCGAAGTGCTGCGCGCGTTGCAGGCGCCGCGAGCCATGGCCGCAATGGCCGATGCCGTGGCGCAGGCCGTCGGCGGCGGCGCTCGACGAATTTCGCGCCGCCAATAGGGACGCCTGCGAATTCCAGGAGTTCATGCAATGGACGGCGGACCGGCAATTGCGCGCCTGTCAGACCGAAGCGCGCCGCCTCGGCATGCCGATCGGGCTCTATATCGACCTCGCCGTCGGCATCGATCCGCACGGCGCCGATGCGTGGAGCCGACCAGGACGTCGTGGTGCCGGGCGTTTCGATCGGCGCGCCGCCGGATGAGTTCAACCGCGCCGGCCAGAACTGGGGGTTGGCGCCGTTCAATCCGCGAACCATCGCCAAGGACGATTTCGCGCCGCTGCGCCGCCTGATGCGGGCGACGATGCGACACGCCGGCGCGGTCCGGCTCGATCACGTGCTCGGCTTGAAGCGGCTGTTTCTGATTCCGCACGGCTGCGGTGCCGGCGAGGGGGCCTATGTGCGCTATCCGTTCGAAGCCACGCTGCGCGTCATCGCGGAGGAGAGCAACCGCGCCCGCTGCATCGTCATCGGCGAAGACCTCGGCACCGTGCCTGAAGGGTTTCGCGAGACCCTGTCCCACTGGGGCCTGTGGACCTATCGCGTCATGCTGTTCGAGCGCGAGCATGACGGCGGCTTCCGATCGCCCGAACATTATCCGGCGGAAGCGGTGGCGACCTTCAGCACGCACGACCTCGCCGACCTTCAAGGCCTGGTCGCAGTCGTCCGATCTCGCCCTCAAGCGCTCGCTCGGCATCGATCCCGGCGAGAGCGATGATGCGCGCGCGCGGGCGCAACACATGCTGCGCACGTCTGCTGGCGGAGCGCGCCGACGGCAGTGACGACTTCGCCGCGGTCGCCTCCGTTCTCGGGCGACGCCGTCGCGGCTGGTCATGGTGTCGCTCGAGGACGTGCTCGGCGTCGACCGAGCAGATCAACGTTCCGGGCACGGTCGATGAGCATCCGAACTGGCGGCGCAAGCTGACGGTGCCGCTCGAGGAGCTCGAGCAATCAACGGGGCTCAAGGACGTGGCGGCGGCGTTCAGGGCCACCGGCCGGGCAGCGGGCTAGCCGACCGGCACGTTCCAGATGTCGGCGCGTATTCGCGGATGGTGCGGTCGGAGGAGAACCAGCCCATGCGCGCGGTGTTGAGGATGCTCATGCGCCACCAGGCATCCGGCGGCTGCCACAGCCGGTCGACCGCGCGCTGCGCATCCCAGTAAGCGTCGAAGTCGGCGGCCACCATGAAGCGGTCGTAGTCGCGCAAGGCGTCGACGATCGGCGCGAAGCGGTCCGGGTCGTCGCGCGAGAACGCGCCGTCCGGCGATCGCCTCGACCGCCGCGGCGAGCCGCGGCGAGGCGGCGACCGCGTCGTCGGCCGCGGAAGCGGTCGCGCTGGCGTTCCGCGACCTCGCGCGGCCGTCATGCCGAAGATGACGACATTGTCGGGCGCCGACATGTTCGCGGATTTCGATATTGGCGCCGTCGAGCGTGCCGATGGTGAGGGCGCCGTTGAGCGCCAGCTTCATGTTGCCGGTGCCGGAGGCTTCCATGCCGGCGGTCGAAATCTGCTCGGACAGGTCGGCGGCCGGAATGATCGCTTCGGCGAGGCTGGCGCTGTAATTCGGCACGAACACGACCTTCAGCCGGTCGCCGACGGCCGGGTCGTTGTTGACGACCTGCGCCGACGTCGTTGGCGAGCTTGATGATCAGCTTGGCGCGGTCGTAGCTCGCCGCCGCCTTGCCGGCGAAGATCTTGACGCGCGGGACAAGGGCGTGCTCCGGCTCCGCGCGCAGCTCCTGATACAGCGCGATGGTCTCGAGGACGTTGAGAAGCTGGCGCTTGTATTCGTGGATGCGCTTGATGTGAACGTCGAACAGCGCGTGCGGATCGACCGGGACGCCGGTCTTCGATCGCACCAGCGTCGGCCAGCCGCGCTTTGTTGGCCGCCGCGCTGGGCATAGCGTGCGACGAAGCCCCGCGTCGCCGGCGGTCGCTCAAGTCCTCGAGGCGCGGCGGGATCGTCGAGCACGCGCTCGCCGAGGGTATCGGTGAGCAACGCTGGTCAGCTCCGGATTGGCCTCAAACAGCCAGCGGCGGAAGGTGATGCCGTTGGTCTTGTTGACGATGCGGGTCTTCGTCGAGTCGCGCGAGATCGTGAAACACGTTTCCGCGCAACAGATCGGTGTGCAGCGCCGATACGCCGTTGACCGCATGGGAGCCGACAAAGGCCAGATGCGCCATGCGCACGCGCCGCTCGCCGTCTTCGTGGATCAGCGAGACGTTGCGAGACGAAGGCCGGATCGGCAAGGCCGCGCTCGTCCGTCTCCTGCAGGTGCAGCCAGTTGATCGGTAGATGATCTGCAGATGGCGCGGCAGCAGGCGGCCGAGCAGTTCGACCGGCCAGGTTTCCAGCGCTTCGGGCAGCAGCGTGTGGTTGGTGTAGCTCAGCGTCGCCCTGGTGATCGCCCAGGCCTTGTCCCACGAGATTCGTGCTCGTCGACCAGGATGCGCATCAGTCTCGGCGACGGCGATGGCCGGATGCGTGTCGTTGAGCTGGATGGCGGCGTGGTCCGGCAAGGTATCGAGCGAGCCGAATTCGTCGATGTGGCGGCGGACGCAGATCCTGCAACGAGGCCGAGGTGAAGAAATACTCCTGCCGCAGCCGCAGTTCCTGGCCCGGCGGCCGTGCGCGTCATTGGGATAAAGCACGCGCGAGATCGCTTCGGCGCGGGCGCGCGCGGCGGTGGCGCCGACTAGGTCGCCTCGATTGAAGGCGGCGAGTTGAATGGGATCGGCGGCGCGCGCCGACCACAGCCGCAGCGTATTGACGTGCCGGCCGCGCCAGCCGGCGATCGGGGTGTCGTAGGGCAGGGCGAGCACGACGCTCGTGCCGGATACCAGAGCGCGCGTCCGGTCGGTCCTGCGTCGCCGCCGATATATTCGACGCGAGCCGCCGAAACCGATCGGTATGCGGCTGTCGCGGGCGAATGAACTCCCACGGATTGCCGGCGCGAGCCAATCTTCCGGGGACTTCGTGCTGCCAGCCGTCGACGATGCGTTGTTCGAACAAGCCGTTCTCGTAACGGATGCCATAGCCGTAGGCGGGAATTGCGAGCGCCGACATGCTGTCCATGAAGCAGGCGGCGAGGCGGCCGAGGCCGCCATTGCCGAGCGCGGCGTCCGGTTCGCCGCGGCGCAGCCGGTCGAGATCGACGCCGAGGCTGGCGAGCGCGCGCTGCGCCGGCTCGACCATGCGGAGATTGCGTGAGGGCGTCGAACAGCAGCCGGCCGATCAGGAATTCGATCGATAGATAATAGACGCGCTTCTTGTGCTGCTCTCTTGGTCTCGCGCCGCGACTCCATCCAGATGGTGACGATGCGGTCGCGGACGGCCAGCGCCGTGGCGTGATACCAGTCGTTATCGGTCGCGGAGCGAAAGCTTTTTCCGAGATCGTAGGTCAGCTTCTGCTCGATGGCTTGCCGGAACGCGGCTTCAAGTTCCGATCGATCGGCCTCAGCGCGCGTGGCGTCTTTGCGGGATTGCTGCAGCATCAAAATGATCCGGGAAATGTTGCGGTGCTAAAATCGGGCCGCAGGCGTCGCAAATCGGCGCGGCGCCGCGGTGCGCCACGAATTAGGACGCGCCAACGCGGCCATATTTTGTCGGAGCAGAGACAGGCCGGTTCCAATCCCCGTGGAACTTTGGCGTCCGTCGCAGGTCCGGCCGGAACCTTACGTGAGGGATGAGCGCCCGGGGCCGGCCATCAATACAAAAGCTAGAGCCGGTTCATCTCATATTCCTCGACCGAATAGCCGAGTTGCGAGAGGCCTTCTTCGAGATGGTCGCCGAGCATCGGCATGCCGAGCAGATAACTGGCGGTCCGCTTGTTCCACGCTTGCGCGGCTTCGGCGCGGATGTCAGGCCAGTCGGCGGCCGTATAATCGTCGCGCCCTAGCCAGGTCAGTGCGACCAGATCGATCTGCTCGTCCTGCGACAGCGCGTTGATGAAGGATGTGACCTCCTCGACGGTGGGATCATCCTTGTGATCTTCCAGCACCGCCGCTTCCATGTCGTCGGACGGATTGGAGCCGGGATCGGGTTCGGTGACGACGTCTTTGACGTCGAACTCGCGGGCCTTGACGATGATAAAGAAAACCTTCTCCGGCGAGACGGTGAGTTCGATCCCGTCGCTGTCGCTGACCGGTTCGACATTTTGCGGTGCTGTATCTGCCATCGTGGTCTCCTTGCTCATCAGCGTTATGCTCGCCGGCCTTCGCGAACAGCGCCTTGCGCCAGATCAACTGCGCGCGGCCGCGGGCTCCTCGTCGCCGGGCGCATTCAGCCAACGGGCGATCCCCGGCCAGACCGTCCGCAGCGTCCGCTGTCCCAGAAATAGGCCGAGATGGCCGCCGGGCGTCATATGTTGCTCGATGTTCGATGGTGAGGTGCCGACCAGCCCGGCCACCGAAGAAAGCTGCGCCGGGGCCACGAGTTCGTCGTCGCGGGCGCCAAGCAGGAATATCGGCGTCTCGATCGCGTTCAGGTTCACGGTCTTGCCAAGCGCGCTCATCGCGCCAGTGGCGAGTTCATTGCGCCGGAACAGGCGATCGACCGATTCCAGGTAAAACGCGCCGGGCAGATCGAGCGTCCACGCGAACCAGTTGCGGAAAATGTCTTCCGCTTCCTGCCGGTCGATCGACGTGTCCGCGTCATCGATCTCGATCGCCATTCTGATGTCCTCCGACGAAATCGCCGCCGGCGCCCACAGATTGAGAAAGCGGCTGCCGATCATGCGGCCTTTGCCGAGTTTGACCATGTCGTCGAAGAACCCGGGCGGCGTCGTCCTGACGAGGGCGGAGATCGCCGAATTCGCCGCGGCGAGATCGATCGGCGCGCCGCCGAGCACCAGTTTTTTGACCTTGCCGGGGAAACGGCCGGCATAGAGCAGCGACAGCCAGCCGCCCTGACACAGCCCGATCAGATTGACCGAACCGCCCAGCTCATCGATCTGTACGTTGAGGCTCGCCAAATAATCGTCGATGCGCAGGAAACGCATGTCGTCGGTGGCGGAACGCCAGTCGACGGCAAACAGCCGGGTGATGCCTGACGTCTCGCAACGCCGCGACCAGACTTTGCCCGGGAAGAAGGTCGATGACTGTGGCGCTGTGCAGCGCCAAGGGCGCGCAGATCAGGGTCGGTGTGCCATCGGTGGCGACGCTGAAGTCGCGCAGCCGCGCTGTCTTCAGTTCGAACGCGACGCGATGCGGCGTCTGCCATGCCGGTTCGTCGGCGGCGCACGCCTCGTCGTTTCCGAGCGACAGGTCGGAAAGCCGTTCGGCGACGAGCGCCGCGGTTTCGCTCAAGGACGCGGCGGCCATGGCCGGCGCCATGAACGCCAGCCGCGCCAAGTCCGATGCCAGGGATTGATACATAAAAACGATCATCAACCGCCCCCGCGGCGGGGGCTTGCGAAAGGTCAATGTGACGCGCGCAAAGCGAAAAAAGGTGCCCTGATGTGCTCATCGCCCGCTGCGCCGCATCATTTTTGCCGATTTCGGCGCCGACTTTGACGTAGCGCAAGGCGGAAGTTCCGCGGAATTTGCGTGCTGTCGACGAACTCCAACAGAGGAGGCGATGACATGCGAAAGATTCTTGCCGTGGCCGTCGTGTGCGCCCTGGGCTTGGGCTTGGCCGGTTGCGAAACCGCGCGGCAGGATCGGGCCGCCGGTGGTGCCTTGATCGGCGGCGGCGCTGGCGCGCTGATTGGCGGTCTGGCTACCCGCTCGGCCGGTGGCGCTGTCGCCGGTGGCCTGATTGGCGCTGCTGCCGGCGCCATCATTGCCGACGAAACGCGGCCCGGCCGCTGCTACTGGCGCGACCGCTACGGCCACCGTCACTACGTGCGCTGCCGCTGAGCGGAGCCATCCTGCGATCCGGGCTCTCGTCAGAGAGCCCGGACGCCGATCGCGGACTGATCGCCGATGCCGGTCCAGAACGCCGAAATCGCCGCGATGTTCGACCAGACCGCCGACCTTCTCGAGGTGAAGGGCGATAATCCGTTTCGCGTGCGGGCCTACCGGCGCGCGGCGCGCACCATTGAAGGCCTGCCGCAAAGCGTGCGCAGCATGCTGGCGGCGAATGCCGATTTGTCCGAGTTGCCCGGCATCGGCAAGGATCTCGCCGGCAAGATTGCCGACATCGTCGCCAGCGAGCATTTCGCGCTGCTCGATGCGTTGAAAAAGAAGTTGCCCGGCGACCTCGGCGCCATGGCGGCGCTGCCTGGCCTCGGGCCGAAGCGCATCAAGCTGCTCTACGACCGCCTCAAGGTCCGTACGCTCGACGACCTGCGCGAGGCCATTGACAAAGGCCGGTTGCGCAAGATCCGCGGCTTTGGCGCCGTCACCGAACAGAAGATCGCCGCGGCGCTGGCCAAGCCGATCGAAACCCGGCGTTACAAGTTGTCGGTGGCGGAAGCGGAAGCCGACGCGCTCGCGGCTTACCTGAAGGACAGCGGCCGGGTCGTGGTCGCCGGCAGCTATCGCCGCCGCCGCGACACGGTCGGCGATCTCGACGTGCTGGTGCTGGCCAAGCACGGCGCCGCGGTCGGCGACCGGCTCACGCAATACGCCAACGTCGCCGATGTCATCGCGCATGGCCCGACGCGGACGACGGTGGTGCTGCGCTCCGGCCTGCAGGTCGATGTCCGCGCGGTGCCGGAGCAAAGCTACGGCGCGGCGCTTTTGTATTTCACCGGGTCGAAGGCGCATAACATCGCGCTGCGCAA
The DNA here is from genome assembly GCA_963825015.1 of uncultured Alphaproteobacteria bacterium. Lineage (GTDB taxonomy): Bacteria > Pseudomonadota > Alphaproteobacteria > Rhizobiales > Xanthobacteraceae > Pseudolabrys. The sequence goes on from CAWGRN010000013.1 coordinate 11,692, forward strand.
TATCGCCAACAAGCACAAGTGGAAGCTCAACGAATACGGCCTGTTCGCCGGCCGCCGTCGCATCGCCGGTGCGACCGAGGAGGAGATCTACGAAAAGCTCGGCCTTGCTTACGTGCCGCCGGAGATGCGCGAGGACCGTGGCGAAGTGGCGCTGGCGCAATCGGGCAAGCTGCCGAAGCTGATCGGCGTCGGCGACATCCGCGGCGATTTGCACGTCCACTCCGACTGGACCGACGGCACCGCCACGATCGAGGAGATGGCGCAGGCCGCGCAGGCGAGGGGGCTCGGCTACATGGCGTTGACCGACCACAGCCGGCGCCAGACCATGTCGCATGGCCTCGATGCGGCGCGCGTGGCGCGGCAATGCCGCGAGATCGACAAGATCAACGCCAGGCTCAACGGCTTCACCATCCTCAAGGGCATCGAGGTCGATATCCTCAAGGACGGGCGGCTCGATCTCATCCGACGCGACCTTGGCGCAGCTCGACGTCGTCGTCGCCTCGGTGCATTCCTATTTCGATCTGCCGCGCGATGCCCAGACCGACCGCATCATTCGCGCCATGAGCAATCCGCACGTCACAGTGATCGGCCATCCGACCGGGCGCCTGATCGGCGAACGCGAACCCTACGAAGTCGACATGGATCGCCTGACATCCGCGGCCGCCGATCTCGGCTGCTGCCTCGAGATCAACGCCCAGCCGGAGCGCCTCGACCTCAACGATCTGCACGCGCGTATGGCGCAAAGCAAAGGCGTCAAGTTCGCGATCTCGACCGATGCCCACACGGTGAGCTCGTTCCAGTACATCCGCTACGGCATCGATCAGGCCCGGCGCGCCTGGCTCACCGCAGCGGACGTCATCAATACGCGGCCGCTCGCCGAATTGCGCAAGTCTCTTGAAGCGGCGCGCGTTGCAGGCGGCTTGAGGCATATCAATGCCGGCCACGCCGGTTTGGCAAAGGCTTGGCTGCAAACAGAGTGGTGACAAGCTATGGAAACACCGGTCCAGATTGATTTTCAGGGCGTGGAGCCCGACCCGCGCGTGCGGAGCACGATTGCGACGCACGTTCATCAACTCGAGGAACGCTTCGGCCGCATCACCGCCGGTCGCGTGGTGTTGAAAGGTCCGGGCGGCCGCCACCGCACCGGCGGGCTGTTCGAGGTCAGCGTCCGTCTCGCGCTGCCGGAAGGCCGCGAGGTCAATGTCGGCCACACCCGGCAGAACGACGAGCGCTATTCCGATCTGCCGTTCGCGATCAACGACACGTTCAAGCGGGCGCGCCGGCAGTTGCAGGATCAGGTGCGCAAGATGCAGGGTGAGGTGAAGCTGTCCGCGGGTCCGGGAGTCGGCATCGTCGTCGAGCTCGATCCGCTCGGCGAATTCGGTTTCATCGAAACGCCCGACGGCCGCGAGATTTATTTTCACCGCAACAGCGTGCTCGGCGACGGTTTCGCCAAGCTCGCCGTCAATTCGCACGTGTCCTATGCCGAGGAGATCGGCGACAAGGGACCGCAGGCCAGCACCGTCAGGCTCCTGGAAAAGCACAGCATGAAGGCATGACCGCCGGGGTCGTTGCGCAGCGGCGGCCCATCCGACTCAGGGACCAAAGGCCGTCCGTTCTCACAGCCGGCGGAGCGTGATCGACGCGCCGTCGAGGGTCCCGGCGACGCCGTCGCCGACGCGTTCCATAACGGCGCCGATATTGGCATCGGCCGACACCACGGCCGCTTCGAGCTTGATCCAGGCATCGGCACAGGCCTCTCCGAAGCTTTCGGCGTCGCGGATGTCGTAATCGCCCGCATAGAGAACCTTGTCATTCTTGCCGATGTCTATTCGCATTTTCATGGCGGATCTCCTCGCCTCGCCGTGCCGCCGGATCAAACACCTCGATCGCGCCGAGACGCCTTGACACATGTCAAGGAGCGGTCACGTCATGGCGACGATAGTGCCGCGATTGGGACGATGAATCGTGATGGCGGCCTTGGATAATACGATGGAACAACCGCTTCGTCCGCTGGACGCCGATCGATTGTCGCGCGCCACCGATCTGTCGCATCTCGCCTTCGCCACGACGGCGGAATTGCAGCCGATCGACGGTCTCGTCCCGCAACGCCGGGCCTTTGAGGCGGTCCGCTTCGGCACGCAGGTCGACAAGGCCGGCTTCAACCTGTTCGTCATCGGTCCGAACGGCGCCCATATGCAGGAGGCGGTCAAGGCCGTGCTCGACGAGCAGGCGCGGACGACGGCCGAGCCCGTCCGACTGGGTCTATGTCAACAATTTCTCCGAACCAGACCGGCCTGTCGCTTTGCGGCTTCCGGCCGGCCGCGCCACGGCGTTCCGCGACGCGATGCATAAGTTGATCGACGACCTGAAGTCCGCGTTGCCGGTGGTTTTTCAGAGCGAGGACTATCAGACGCACCACGGCGCGATCGACGAGTCGTTCCACAAGAAGCAGGCCGATGCCTTCACGGCGCTGCGCGATCGCGCGGCGGAGAAGGATATCGTGCTGCTGCGCACGCCCATGGGCTTCGCGCTGGCGCCGATGAAGGACGGCCAGGTCGTCCCGCCGGACGAGTTCGGCAAGTGGCCCGAGGACAAGCGCAAGCAGGTGCAGGCCACGATCGAGGCGCTTGAAAAGGAGCTCGAGCGCATCATCCACCAATTGCCACAGTGGGAGCGCGAGCGCCGCGACGGCCTGCGCGACCTCAACCGCGACACCGCGAAATACGCGGTCGATCAGCTCGATCGAGGAAGCCAAGGCCACGTTCCGCGGATATTCCGCGCGTCGCCGAGCATATCGAGATGGTGCGCAACGACCTGGTCGACAACATCTCGCTCTTCATCATGAAGGCCGATGACGACGATGTGGACATCACCGATGCGCGGCCCGGCAGCGCCTTCGACCGCTACGAGGTCAATCTCATCATCGGCCAGAACACGGACAAGCCCGGCGCGCCGATCATCGAAGAACCGCATCCCACGCTCGCCAATCTCATCGGCCGCATCGAATACATGTCGATCCGTGGCGCGCTGGTCACCAATTTCCGCCTGATCAAGGCCGGCGCTCTGCATCGCGCCAATGGTGGCTATCTGCTGCTCGACGTCCGCAGCCTGCTGATCGAGCCGTTTAGCTGGTCGGCGCTCAAGCGCATTCTACGGCGCGGCGAAATCGCCATCGAGGACATTGCCCGCTTTCTCGGCTTCACCAGCACGGTATCGCTGGAGCCGGATCCGATCCCGCTCGACGTCAAGATCGTCCTGTTCGGCGACCGGCTGCTGTATTTCCTGCTCGCCGAGCTCGATCCGGAACTGAGCGAGCATTTCAAGGTGCTGGCCGATTTCGAGAACGATTTCGCCCGCACGCCGGAGAACGAGATTGTTCTGCGCGCGCATGCTGGCGATGCTGACGAAACGCGACGGCCTGAATGCCGCTCGATCGCGAGGCGGTGGCAGCGGTGCTCGAACACGCGGCGCGTCTCGCCGATCACGCCGGCAAATTGTCGCTGGTGGTCGAGCAGACTGCGCGAGGTCCTCATCGAGGCCGACTTCTGCGCGCGGCAGGCCGGCCGCGCGTCATCGCGCGCGCCGATGTCGAACAGGCGCTCGCGGCGCGCATCCGCCGCGCGGCGCGGCTGCGCGATCGCGTCCAGGAGCAGATCCTGGAAAAGGTCGCGCTGATCGATACCGACAGGCGTTCGTGTCGGCCAGATCAACGGGCTGAGTGTCGTCGAGCTGGCGGGATCGAGCTTCGGCCGGCCGACGCGCATCACCTGCCAGGTCCGGCCCGGCAGCGGCAAGGTCGTCGACATCGAGCGCGAGGTCGAACTCGGCGGGCCGCTGCATTCCAAGGGCGTGCTGATCCTCTCGGGCTTTCTGGCCGGCCGCTACGCGCTCGATACGCCGATGTCGCTGTTCGCCAGCCTGGTGTTCGAGCAGTCCTATGGCGGCGTCGAGGGCGACAGCGCCTCGTCGGCCGAACTCTATGCGCTGCTCTCCGCCTTGTCCGACGTGCCGATCCGCCAGGATCTCGCGGTCACCGGCTCGGTCAACCAGCACGGCGAGATCCAGGCCATCGGCGGCGTCAACGAGAAGATCGAGGGCTTCTTCGACATCTGCAACGCAGCGCGGGCTGACCGGCAGCCAGGGCGTGCTGATCCCGCAGTCCAACGTGCAGCATCTGATGCTGCGCAAGGACGTGATCGAGGCCTGCGCCGCCGGACGCTTCGCCATCTATCCGGTCGCCACGATCGACGAAGGCATCGCGTTGCTGACCGGGCGCGCGGCGGGCCAGCGCGGCGCCGACGGCAATTTCGAGCCCGGCGACGATCAATCGTCTGGTCGAAGACCGGCTGCGCGCGTTTCGCCAATGTCCGTCGCAAGTTTCGGCGGCGAGCGCGCGGCTGTCAATCCGGCGAGCTAGCCATGGCGACGCGAACAACGCTTCACACGATTGGTGCTCGGACTGCACTCCGCCCCGTCCGGCCACACGGTGAGTTTCTCGGTCGACCTGGCCGAATCTGCTCGGGCCTCAATCTGCTTGGTCTGTTTCTCGCCGACGACAGCCTGTCGCGACCTCGGCGCGTTTTCCCTTTGCGCGCGAACTCCGGCTCATGGGCGGCGGCTGGCAACCGCTCGAGCCGGAGCGCGTCAGCGGCGATCTCGATCTCGCCGCGCCGCAGCGCCGCGCGCGTCTTCACCGAGGCGGTGAAGGCGCGGGCGCCGCACTCTCGTTTCGAAGTGGCGCACGGGCCGCTGCAGCAGGCCCTGGCTTCGGCTTCCACCGCAGCCGACATTATCGTGCATCGTCGAGCCGCGTAGCCCGGCCGAGCGCGCCACCGGGCAATTCCGCTGGCTGTTCGAGGCCGCCTTGAGCTCGGCGGCCGCGGTGATGCTGGTACCGGCGCAACCGGCGCGGCGGACCGGCCCGATCGTCGCCATCGCCGCGACGGCCGATGACGAGAGCGTCGCTGTGGCGGCCTCGGTCGCGATCGCGGCGCGCGAGCCGCTGGTGATCGTCGAGGCCGGTGGCGCCAATCTCGATTATCCCGCGCTCCGGTTCGCGACCGAGGCCGGCATTTCCGTTCGGCGCCTGGCGATTCCCGGCGCCGCCACGGTGGATGTCGGCGCGCTGCTGCGCGCGTTGTCCGGTTTGCAGGAACGGCTGGTCGTAATGTCGCGCTTGCCGGCGGATGGCGAAGCGGCCGCGGCCATTGCCGGCCGCCGCGCTGTGCCTGTCCTGCTTATCGAGCCGGCGGGCAGTGGCGCGGCCGAATAGGGGCCTCGTCCTCACACCGTCGTTGCGGATATGCAGCGAATATCGAGCGACGCCAGGCTCTGCCGCGTCGCGGCGGCCGAGCCGTTGAGGTCGATGCTGCGGCAGGCATCCTCGACGACGACCGTCTCGAAGCCGGCGCGGCGCGCGTCTTCGGCCGAATAGCGCACGCAGAAATCGAAGGCGAGGCCGGCGAGGAAAATGCGCGTCAGGCCGCGCTCGCGCAGATAGCCGGCGAGTCCGGTCGCGGTGCGGCGGTCGTTCTCGTAGAACGCCGAATAGGAGTCGATGTCGCGATGATAGCCCTTGCGCAGGATCAGTTCGGCGTGCGGGACGTGCAGGTCGCTGTGAAAGGCGCCGCCGCCGGTGTCCTGCACGCAATGGTCGGGCCACAGGATCTGCCGGCCGTAGGGCGCATCGATCTCCTCGAATGGCTGCCTGCCCGGATGCGATGAGGCAAACGACATGTGGCCGCGCGGATGCCAGTCTTGCGTCAGCACGACATGGGCGAAGCGCGCGGCAAGCGCGTTGACGACCGGCACCACCTCGTCGCCATGCGGTACCGCCAGCGCGCCGGCCGGGCAGAAGTCGTTCTGGATATCGACCAGCAGCAGAAGATCGTTGGCACCGATGCGCCACAGGTCCGTCAAACTGAGGCTCCTTCGCCAAAGCTCCTTCGCCTTTGCGCCGGACGATTATCCGTCGCGGCGGCCGGTTTGACCAGCGCCTGCGCGTTGTCCGCCTGGCGCGATCAGTCTTCGTCCTCCTGGCTCGCCGTGACGATGCTGACGATCTCGGCCGCGGCGCCCTTGATCGGCGGTTCCGCGCCGAACACATCGTTGTCGCCGGACAGCCACAGCGAGGCCTGCTCGACCTCGGCCACGGTCGGATGCAGCGCCAGGATCGCGAGCATCTGGTCGAGATCGACGGGCCCGAGAATCGTGGTCACGTCATCGCGTGTGGCGGCAACGTCGCCCCCGGAGTCGAGCTTGCTCATGATACGCTCCCTTCATGATCGCTTGGCCGCGGATGCCGAAGTCCCGGCGCGGTCAAGCAGCGCGATCACTTCGTCATCGGTAACCTGGCGGAAGTCGTCGTAGAAGGCGCCGATGGCGCCGAAGAACGTCGGGCTCTCCAGGCAGACGATGTCGTCGCTTCGCCTTGGAGCTTCGGCGAGGGTCTCGGTCGGCGCCACCGGCACCGCCAGCACCAGCGTGCCGGCCTGCGCCGTGCGCATCGCCCGCAGCGCCGCCCTCATGGTCGCGCCGGTGGCGATGCCGTCGTCGACGACGATGACGGTCGTGCCGCCGACGTCGGGATGCGGCCGGCTCGCCGAGATAGCGCTTGGCGCCGCCGTTCGATCTCGGCGAGCTCCGGCGGCGGACCTCGTCGAACTCGCTTCGGTGACGCCGGAGGCGCGATGACGTCGTCGTTGCGCACGACGATCGGCGCCGCGGCCGTCGACGACGGCGCCCATCGCCAGTTCGGGCTGGAACGGCACGCCGATCTTGCGCACCAGGATGAGGTCGAGCGGCGCGTCGAGCGCCGCGCGACTTCCGCCGCCACCGGCACGCCGCCGCGCGGCAGCGCCAGCACCACCGGGTTGTCGCGCCTGTAGCCGGCGAGCGCGTCGGCGAGCTGGCGTCCGGCGTCGATGCGGTTCTTGAACGGCATTCCGGCCCCCGTCGAGCGTTTGCCGTGCGAGGGTGGCGGACAATCGAACCAGCGGCCGGCCAGCGCGATGACCGTTTCCATCGCGCCGGCTTCCGGGAACAGATGGCTGGCGCCCGGCACGATCTCGAGCGCCTTCTCGTCTTGAGCTGCGCGTAGGCCTGCTCGTTCAAGGCGATCACCACGCCGTCGTTGCCGCCGACGATCAGCAGCGTCGGCGCGGTGACGCTGGTCCAGCGCCGCGCCGGCGAGATCGGGCCGTCCGCCGCGCGAGACGACGGCGCCGATGCGCGACCCGAGCTCCGCCGCGGCCATCAGCGCCGCCGCGGCGCCGGTGCTGGCGCCGAACAGGCCGACCGGCAGGCGCGGTAGCTCGGCTGCTCCGGTCGCCCATGCGACGGCCGTCGACCAGGCGGTCGGCCAGCAGCGGGATGTCGAAGACGTTGGCGCGGTCCTGCGCCTCCTCGGCCGTGAGCAGGTCGAACAGCAGCGTGGCCATGCCCCGGCTGTTGAGCGCCTCCGCCACCATGCGGTTGCGCGGGCTGAAGCGGCTCGAGCCGCTGCCATGGGCGAAGATCACCAGCGCCGCGGCGCCGGGCGGCACGCGCAGATCGCCCTTGAGCCGCAGCGGCCCGATCGTCACCTCGCGCTCGATCGGCCGACTGGCCTGGTTGATGGGCCGTCATCGCCGCCGCCCGTGCCGCGTTGATCCACGACCTTCACTATGACGTCTCCGCCGGCACGCGGAATTGAGCGAAATCAATCGCTGCGCCGCGCAAAGGCCGCTAATAGATCAGTCGCTTGGGAGCAGGCCGTGTGCAGCAGATTGCAGCCGCGGACCGCGTCTGGACGCTGGCGGACAAGGTGGCGTTTCTCAGCCGGCCGAAGGCTTACCGGCCCGCGCCGGCCGAGGTGACGCCGCGCGAGACGCATATGTCCTGGGTGTTCCTCGCCGGCGACCGCGTCTACAAGCTGAAGAAGCCGGTGCGCTTTCCCTATCTCGACTTCTCGACGCTGGCGCGCCGCGAGGCGGCCTGCCGCGCCGAACTGCGGCTCAACCGCCGGCTGGCGCCGACGTCTATCTCGACGTCGCGCCGCTGCGTGGCGCGTGACGGCGGCCTGGCGATCGGCGGCGCGGCGGCGCCGGTCGACTGGCTGGTGGTGATGCAGCGGCTCGACGAACGCTTCATGCTCGACCGCCTAATCGAGGAACGGCGACTGACGCCCGAGCATCTCGACCGCCTGGCCGACGACGCTGGCGCATTTCTATCGTCGCGCTCAGCCCGTCTTCCTGTCGCCGGCGGTGCATCTCGCCGACTGGCGCAAGCGCTTCGATGACAATAAGCGCGTGCTGCTCGACGCCGCGGTTTCGCCTGCCGGCCGGGCTGGTGCAGGCGATCGACCGCGCGCAGCGACGCTTCCTCGACTGCCCGCGGTCCGGCGCATCGCCGCGCGCCTCCGCCGTCGCCGCATCGTCGACGGCCATGGCGACCTGCGGCCGGAGCACATCTGCCTCGGCGACCGCGTCGACGTCATCGACTGCCTCGAATTCAACGACCGGCTGCGCGTCATCGATCCGTTCGACGAGATCGCCTTTCTGTCGCTGGAATGCGAGCGGCTCGGCGCCGCCTGGGCCGGCGATTATCTGTGGCGCCGGCATGAAAGTGTTGCTGCGCGATGGGCCGGCCGACGAGCTGTTCGCCTTCTATCGGTGCCATCGCGCCACGTTGCGGGCGCGGCTCGCCATCGCGCACTTGTATGAAGAACATCCGCGTACGCCGGAGAAATGGCCGCGGCTTTGCCGTGCCTATCTCGGCATCGCGGCGCGCGAGCGCGCGCCAGTTGGAGCGGATGCTCAGACCACCATCAGGTCGGTCAGCGTCACGGTCTTCATGCAGGCGGCGGATGCTGGTCGCGATAAGCGGCGCGGCGGACAGCACGGCGAGCTTGCTCATCGCCGCGGCGCCGGCGAGGCGGAAGGGCGGCACGCTGTCGGTGACGACCAGCCGGTCGATCGCCGCGATCGGCCAGCATCTCGGCCGAGCCCGCCATGAACAGACCGTGCGTCACCAGGGCGATGACCCGCGCCGCGCCGGCATCGCGGGCGGCGCGCGCGGTGCGCAGCAAGGTGCCGCCGGTGCTGATCAGGTCGTCGACGATCAGCGCGGTGGCGCCGGCCACGTCGCCGACGAACAGATCGCCGGACACGACACCGGCGCTGCGATATTTCTCGGCGAATGCCCTTGCGCGACCGGCCGGCCGAGCGCGGTTTCCAGCGCCTCACGCAAGAGTTCGGCGCGCTTCATGCCGCCGGCGTCCGGCGAGATCACCGCGAGCGGCTGATCGGCCAGGTTGGCTTTGACGTAGTCGACGAACAAAGGCGTGCCGGTAAGCGCCACGCTGCGACAGCGGAAGGCGTTTTCGAACGCCGCCGGATTGTGCACTTCGAGCGTGACGATGCGGTCGGTGCCGATGCTTTCGAACAGGGCCGCGATGTAGCGCGTCGTCACCGGATCGTTCGGCTTGGTGCGGCGGTCCTTGCGCGCGTAGCACAGATAGGGCGTCGACCGCGGTGACCCGCGCGGCGCCGGCGTCCTTCAGCGCGCCGATGAAGAACAGCAGGCGGCACAATTTGTCGTTGGCGCTGTCGGTCGGGCCGCCATGGGTGCTCTGGATGACGAAGACGTCGGCGCCGCTGACGTCGTCGAGCGGCCGTGCCTTGTGCTCGCCATCCTCGAATTCACGCTCTTCGTGCGCGGCAAGCGGTTGGCCGAGCGCCGCCGCCACCGCGCTCGCCGAAAGCCTTGGAGGCGTTGAGCGCAAAGAGCTGGAGCGGGCGCCGGTCATGGCTTATCGGGCCGGCGATTTCGGCGGACGCTTCGCCGTCTTGGCCGCGGTCTTTGCCTTCTTCACGGTCTTGCGCCGGGACGCCGCCTGCGCCTTCTTGATGTTCGTCATCTGTGCGCGGCGCATCGCCGGCGTCGGCTTCTCGGCTTCGGGAATGTCGCGCCGCGGCTTGGCCTTGAAGCGGTCGCCGCCGACATGGACCGGTGGCGAGCCGAGCGATTTCAGAACCTTTTCGGCTTCGAGGCTGTCGGCACCAGCGTGCCGTTGTCGAGATGGGCGTGCGGACTTCTCGATCAGCCACTTCTGCGTATCCCAGGAGCCGTTGGCCCGCTGGCCGGCCAGGCGTTCTACGCCGCCGGGACCGCCGACATCCTGCATCCGGAAACTGCACGAGATCGCGCGCCGGCCGTACTTCGATGTGAAAGAACTGGCCGCCGGCGCGACTGCCGGGTTTGGCACGTTTGCCGGATGGAGATTTTGCCGATTTGTTCTGCGCCGAGTTTTTCTGCGCCATGTCATTCAGCCTTGGCGGTTTGACGGCTAATCTAGGGACTATCGGGAGCGGTAACGCATTGACGTGAAATCAAGCAGGTCGGGGCCTCCTCCCGCTATCCGGTGAGGGGCAGGCGCGGCTGGCTGCGAGGTGACCTGGAATGACGATCCGCAATCTCGACAAACTGTTCCGCCCGGCCTCGGTCGCTATCGTCGGCGCCACCGACCGGCCGCACACCGTCGGCGCCGCGCTGATGCACAATGCGATGCAGGCCGGTTTCAAGGGATCCGATCTACCCGGTCAATCGGAAGGGCGGCAGCCTTCACGGCCTGCCCGTGTTTCCCGACATCGCCAGCCTGCCGGCGGCGCCCGATCTCGCCGTCATCGCCACGCCGCCCGACAGCGTGCCGTGCGCTGATCGCCGAACTCGGCGCGCGCGGCACCCGCGCCGCCGTGGTGATCACCGCCGGGTTCGGCGAGGGCGAAGTCTCGACCGGCAAGGACCGCGCCGCGCGCCTGCTGGCCGAAGCGCGGCCGCATCTGCTGCGCATCGTCGGGCCGAACTGCCTCGGCATGCTCGTGCCGGCATCGGCCTCAACGCCAGCTTCGCGCCGGCCGCGCCGCTGCCCGGCAACATCGCCTTCGTGACGCAGTCCGGCGCGCATGGCGACCACGGTGCTGGATTGGGCGCTGCCGCGCGGCATCGGCTTTTCCGCCATCGTCTCGCTGGGCGACATGGCCGATGTCGATTTCGGCGACATGCTCGATTATCTCGCGCTCGACGACCGGCGACGCACGCCATTCTGCTCTACGTCGAGGCGGTCGACGCATGCGCGCAAATTCATGTCGGCGGCGCGCGCGGCGGCGCGCATCAAGCCGGTGATCGTGGTCAAGGCCGGCCGCGCCGCCGAAGGCGCGCAAGGCCGCCGCGTCGCATACCGGCGCGCTCGCCGGCACCGACGCCGTCTACGACGCCGCGTTCCGCCGCGCCGGCATGCTGCGCGTCGACGAGCTGGACGAGCTGTTCGACGCGGTCGAGACGCTGGCGCGCATGTCGTCGCAGCGCGGCGACCGCTCTGGCGATCCTGACCAATGGCGGCGGCGCCGGCGTGCTCGCCACCGATGCGCTGATCGAGTAGCGGCGGCACGCTTGCCGCGCTGTCGCCGGCAGACGCTTGCGCGCTCGACAAGGTGCTGCCGCCGACCTGGACCCGTGGCAATCCGGTGGACATCATCGGCGATGCCGACGCCGACCGTTATCGCGACGCGATCGACATCCTGATGAAGGACGACAATAACGACGGCCTGCTGATCGCCTATTGCCCGACCGCGATCGCGACCTCCGCGGACGCGGCCAAGGGCGTCATCGATGCGCTGGCGCCGCTCGGCGCCCATACGAACGTGTTCGTCTGCTGGATGGGCGAGGCCAGCGTGCGCGACGAGCGCGCGCAACTGATCGCGGCGAAATTGCCGTCCTACGACACGCCGGAGCGCGCGGTGCGCGCCTTCATGCATCTGGTGCGCTACCAGGAAAGCCAGGCGCTGCTGCTGGAGACGCCGCCGGCGCTGGCGCCGAGCGTCGCCGGAACGCATGGCGCGGCCCGCGATGATCGTCGCCGCCACTTTGGCCGATGGCCGCGAGTGGCTCGACCCGGCCGAAGTCGCCGCCGTTCCTGTCCTGCTACGACATTCCGTTCGTGCGCACGCGGCTGTCAGCGACGCCGCCGGCGGCCGGCGCTTCGCGGCCGAGGTGCGAGAAGCCGTCGCGCTCAAGATCCGTTCGCCCGACATCATCCACAAATCCGATGTCGGCGGCGTCGCGCTCGATCTGGTGCGGCCGCGACGAGGTGATGGCCGCCGCGGCGCGATGCCCGAGCGCGTCGCGGCCGCAATGCCGAAGGCGCGGCTCGAAGGCTTCATCGTCCAGGAGATGATCGAGCGCCCGAATGCCATCGAACTGATCGCCGGCGTCACCACCGACCCGCACGTTCGGTCCGGTGATCCTGTTCGGCCATGGCGGCACCGCGGCCGAGATCGTCAACGACCAGTCGCTCGAACTGCCGCCGCTCAATACCGCGCTGGCGCGTGCCCTGATCGGCCGCACGCGGATCGCCAAGCTGCTGAAAGGCTATCGCGACCGGCCGCGCGTCGCATGTCGAGGGCGTCGTTGAGGTGCTGGTGCAGCTTGGCCGCATCGTTGCCGATCATCCGCAGGTCATCGAGCTCGATATCAATCCGCTGCTGTGCGATCCGTCCGGCGTCATCGCGGTCGATGGCCGCGTCCGCGTGCGCGCCGCGACCGCGGCGAGCGCCGACCGCATGGCGATCAGGCCTTATCCCGACCGGTTCGAATCGGAGCTTAATGTCGGCGGCGACGGCGTGTTCCGGGTGCGGCCCATCCGTCCCGAGGACGAGCCGGCGCTGACGCGTCTTCGCCCACGAGGTCGACGATCGCGATCTCTGGCATCCGTCTTTCGCGGCGTTGCGAGACCGCACCCATGAGACCACGGCGCGGCTGAGCCAGATCGACTACAACCGTGAAATGACGTTGGTCGCCTGGCAGGGCGACCGCGTCGCCGGGCTGGCGCGGGCCATCGCCGATCCGGATTTCGACCGCGCCGAATGCGCCGTCATCATCCGCAGCGACCTGCGCGAGCATGGGCTGGCGACGGCGCTACTCGACAAGCTGACGCAGGTGATCAAGGCGCAAGGCGTGCGTGCGGCGATGCTGGTCTATCCGGCCACGTTGCGGCAGCTCGGGGCGATCAGCGCCGAACTGGGCTTTGCCGCCGCGCCCGTTGCCGGGGACGCGGCGCGGATCGCGGCGGTGAAAAATCTCGGCTGACGTCATGTTATGGACGCATATCGCGGATGACGCTGGCCGCAGCGATTATCCTTGCATTTGCGGTCCATTGCGTTGTTATCGCTGCCGAATTGCGGCGCGGCGACCCCCGCGCAGTACGGGTGGCGTATCGAGGATTCATGACCGAGAGACCGGATTTCATCTCGCGCGGCGCAACGGCGCGCCGCCTCCCATCTGATTTTCGCTGGCCGGGCGGCCGCCACGTCGCGGTGGTGTTCAATGTCGCCTTCGAAGGCTGGTCCGACGGCAAGGCGCCGGGCATCGGCCCGATGGGCAATCCGCTGCCGGCCGGCGCCTTCGACACCAACGCGCTGTCGTGGGGCAGCTACGGCGTCGAGCGCGGCATCGAGCGACCTGCTCGACGTGCTCGAGCGCACCAGGACCAGGGCCAGCGTCATGACCAGCGGCGTGTTCGCCGAGCGCGCGCCGCGCCACGGTCAAGCGCATCGCCGACGGACGGCCACGAGATCGTCGCGCACTGCTGGGCGCAGGATGTCATCCCGGCGGCGCTGACGCCCGAACAGGTGCGCGCCGACATCGAGAAGACCACCGCAGGCGCTCGACGCAGGTCGCCGGCGTCGCGGCCGCGCGGCTGGATCAGCCCGCGCGGCACGCCGCACGCCGACAGCGCCCGCCTGCTCGCCGAGTGTCGGCTACACATGGCAGGGCGACGTGTTCGACGACGACCGGCCCTATGTGCAGACGCTTCGACGACGGCAAGCGCTCATCGCGATCCCGCTGACCATGGAGATCAACGACCTGCCGCACGCCATGCGCTTCGGCCGCTCGCCGCGGGCAGTTCGTCGAGCTGTTCGACGATTACGTCGGCGCGGTCACGCGCGGCGGTCGACGACACCGATCATGATCGACGTCACCGCGCATACCCATGTCTATGGCCGGGTCAGCGGCGCCTGGGCTTACGAAGCGATTGCCGAGAAAGCCGGAAAATTGGAAAATGTCTGGGTGGCGACGCGCGCCGAGATCGATGCGCATGTCCGCAAGGAGATGGAATAGAAGCCATGAAAAACGTTGTCGTCCGCAACATCAAACGCGCCGATGCCGGCGCCATCGCCACGTTCGAGAAGCTCGGCGCCTCGACCGTGCACGAAGCGCTCGGGCGCTACCAGTTGATGAAGCCCTATATCCGCCCGGTCTGGGCCGGCGCGACGATCGCCGGTCCCGCCGTCACGATCCTGGCGCAGCCGGGCGACAACTGGATGCTGCATGTCGCCATCGAACAGTGTCAGCCGGGCGACATCGTCGTGCTTGGCTGCACCGCCGATAACACCGACGGCATGATCGGCGACCTGATCGCCACCTCGCTGAAGGCGCGCGGCGTAAAGGGCGTCATCATCGATGCCGGCTGCCGCGACGTCGTGGCGCTCAAGGAGATGGGCTTTCCGATCTGGTCGCGCGCCATTTCGTCGAAGGGCACGGTCAAGGCGACCTTCGGCTCGGTGAACATTCCGGTGGTCTGCGCCGGCGTCTATGTCGAGCCCGGCGACGCGGTGGTCGCCGACGACGACGGCGTCGTCGTCGTGCCGAAGAAATATGTCGCCGATACCGCCGCCAAGGCGCAGAAGCGCTTCGACGACGAGGACGCCAAGCGGCAGAAGCTCGCCTCCGGCGTGCTCGGCCTCGACATGTACAACATGCGCGAGCCGCTGAAGAAGGCGGGCCTCGTCTATGTCGACAATCCGGAAGACGTCTGAACGTTACGATTTCGCCGGCCGCCTCGGCCTTCCACAACGCCCATGAGCGATCGACGACGCGGTCGTTGGTCGCCGTGGTCTTGGCGGCTTCCTCGTCCGACAGATAGGTCACGTCGCCGAGGCGCATCGCGTCCATCTGCATGGTCGCGTTGAGCGCGGTGTAGATCGCGCGGAACACCGTGTGCTTGATCGAGGCGCCGGCCATGGTCGCGCCGTGGCCGCGCATCAGCACGACGGCGTGGTCGCCGAGCGACCTGGCGAGTTCGCGTCCCATGTCCGGCGACGACACCAGCATGTCGGTCATGCCGAAGACTTCGCGGGCCTCGAAGCGGCCGACGCCGTGACCGAGAAAGCCGCTCATGTGATAGAGCGGCCGCAGCGGCACCTGGCAGACGCAGAACGTCACCAGCGACGGCGTGTGACAGTGGATCACCGACATCACGTCCGGCCGCGCCTTGTAGATCTCGCCGTGAATGAAGCGCTCGATATAGCCGCGGCGCTCCTTGAGCGTCAGCGCGTTGCTGTCGAGATCGTAGATCGCGAGGTCTTCCTTCGGTGACCAGCGCCGGCGCGCGCTCGGCGGCCAGCAGATACATCGACGGGTCCTTGTCGTGGCGCACGCTGACGTGGCCGAGGCCATCGACGATGCCCTTGGCATAGAGCACGTGGTTGGCGGCGACGAGGTCGTCGAGCAGGCTGGCATCGGGCTCCGGCGGGCGGTCGGTCATGAGCGTTTCCATGCGGCCGGGTTCTTGCGGGTGTCGCGATTGGGCCGGCGTCGCGCGACATTCAACGGTACATCGCGCGTCGGCGCAACGGGTCCGCGAGGTGCTCCGGCCGGCCGGCTGTGCGGAACGGCGAGGGCCGCCTGACAAAGGTCAAGGCGGGCGGCCCACGGTTCTGCTACATAGTTGTCCAATAAAATCGCGGGACGAACGATAGTCGCGGGCCTGGCCATGCTGGGCTGCGGTCCTGGCAGCGGAAGCCCGTGCCCAGGATCCGGCCGAGCACGGCCGCGCCCTGCTGCAGGACAATTGCGCCCGCTGTCATGCCATCGGCAAGACCGACGTCAGCCCGCTGAAAGGCGCGCCGCCGTTCCGCATCATCGGCCAGAGCTACGATCTCGATCGGTTCGCCCGTTATCCAGGCGCGGCATTGCGTCGTCGCGTCCCGACATGCCGGAATTCCGCTTCAGCGCAGACGACGCCGATGCGGTGGTCGCCTATCTGCGGACGATTTAGGAATAACGGCTACCGATCCAGCGTGATCTCGTCGCTCTTGGCGCGCGACACGCAGATCATGATGGTGTCGGCCTTCTCGTGCTCGGCCAGCACCAGATCGCGATGATCGACCTCGCCATCCGAATATTTGGTGCGGCAGGTGCCGCAGGTGCCGGTCTCGCAGGAGCTCGGCACGTCGAGGCCGGCCGCGCGCAGCACCTCGAGGATGGTCTTGTCGGCCGGCACCTCGAGCGTCTTGCCGGTCTTCGCCAGTTTGACGCGGAATGGCCGGTCGTCGGTCTTGTGGGTCTCGGCGTCGCTGAAGGCCTCGAAATGCACCGCGGTCGGCGACCAGTGATCGGTCAGGGCGCGCACCGCTTCCATCAGCGGCCGCGGGCCGCAGCAGTACAGATGTTCGCGATTCTGCCGCTCCTTCAGGATCGGCCTGAGGTCGAGCGAGCAGGCGGGGTCGCCATGATCGTAATGGATGGTGACGAACTTCCTGATGCCCGGCGCGGCGAGCTCCTCCTTGAACGCGGTCGTCTCCGGCGAGCGCGAGCAGTAATAGAGCCGGAAGCGTTTGCCGGCCGCCTGCACCTGGCGGATCATGGCGAGGATCGGCGTGATGCCGATGCCGCCGGCGATGAACAGGAAGTCGGTGGCGCGCGGCGGCAGGCCGAAATCGTTGACCGGCGCCGACACCATGATGGTGTCGCCGGGCTTGACGTGGTCGATGAGGTCGATCGAGCCGCCACGGCCGCCGACCTCGCGCTTGATCGCGACCTGGTAGCGGTCGCGCTCGGCCGGGATCGTTGCACAGCGAATATTTGCGGATGGCGCCGTTCGGCACGCGCACGGCGATATGGGCGCCGGCGGAAAACTCCGGCAAGGCCGCGCCGTCGGGCAGGCGAAATTCGAAGAGGTTGACGCCGTCGGCAATCGGCTCGTTGCGCGTGACGCGCAGCGGCATCATCGGTGGGTCGGTGGTCACGGCGGCTCCGTCCGGGTCAAGGCGTCTGCCGCGACACTTGGGGCCTGTCGCGGCGGAGGGCAAGGGCCGGAAAAATATCCCGCCGGAGCCTTTACGGCCCGTTACAGCCCGCGCGCTTTGGGCCGTTTCGCCGGGCAGCGCCCGTGACGGTATGCGACTGACGGGCCCGAGCCCGAAATCGTTTCGCCGGCCTTGCCGACTGCCGACCGGCCCCGGCGTCATCGGGCGAAGACCGAGGCTCGTGCGCTCTCGCGCCGGCGGTTCAGTTCTGCTACGGGAGAGCCGCGAGCCGATGACGGTGCATGCGCCGCGGAGAAAAAATGTTGAAGGCCCTGCGCGCCATGGCGCGCCTTTTCGACCGTTATATCGGCTGGAACAGGCTGGGAAGTCCTGCTCAGCGTCGCGATCATCGCCGTCGCCGTGACCGTGCTGTACCGGATGCTGCACAAGATCGACGTGCACGAGGTCTGGGCGGCGATCCACGCGACCAATATCCGCAACGTCGCGATCGCGGCCGGCTTCGTCGCCGTCGGCTATTTCACGCTGACTTTCTACGACTGGTTTGCGCTGCGCACCATCGGCCGCGGCGACATCCCGTATCGGATCGCAGCGCTTGCCGGTTTCACCAGCTATTCGATCGGTCACAATATCGGCGCCACCGTCTTCACCGGCGGCGCGGTGCGCTACCGCATCTATTCGATGTACGGCCTCGACGCCGTCGATGTCGCCAAGCTCTGCTTCATCGCCGGGCTCACCTTCTGGCTCGGCAATGTCACGGTGCTCGGCATCGGTGTCACCATTCACCCGGCGGCGGCCGGCGCTATCGATCAGCTCGGCTTTCTCCCCAACCGCATCATCGGCCTCGGCCTGCTCGCCATTCTCGCCTGTTACGTCGCCTGGGTATTTACGGCGCCACGCGAGATCGGCCGCGGCGGCTGGACCGTCCATCTGCCGAACGGGCCCTCGACGCTGCTACAGATCACGCTCGGCATCTTCGATCTGATGAGCTGCGCGCTCGCCATGTACATGCTGGTGCCGGCGGCGCCGCATGTCGATTTCGTCACGCTCGGCGTGATCTTCGTCACCGCGACCTTGCTCGGCTTCGCCAGCCACGCGCCCGGCGGGCTCGGCGTCTTCGACGCGGCGATGCTGGTGGCGCTGTGGGAATTCAACAAGGAAGAGCTGGTGGCGGGCCTGCTCCTGTTCCGCGTGCTCTATTATCTGGTGCCGTTCGCGATCGCCGTGGTCATTCTCGGCATCCGCGAATTGTGGCTCAATCTGCGCGGCACGCGGCCGAAGCTCGATCTGCATCCGGTGCAAAGCGTCATCGATCCGCTCCGGACCGAGCTTGACAACGCCGGCGACACGCGAAAATCCAAAGTCTGATAAAGGCCTGACGCCGTGCCGATAACCCGGTGCGGCACAAGCGCGGCATTGCACGATGGCCAATGACAACGACGGCAGCGACAAGGATACGCCGGCCGGCCGGAGCGGCGGCTGGCGCGGCGCCTGGCGTAATACCGGCGCGCCCTGATCGGCCGGGCGGTGGCGAGAGCGAATCGGCGCGCCGGTGTCGGTGCCGCCATCGCCGCAGCGGCGCGGCAACCCGGCCCGCCGGCGTCCGGCTCATCGAGGCGCTGATCGGCGGCCTGCCGCAGCCGGCCATCGTGCTCGACCGCGAGGGACGCGTCATCACCTTCAACCCGGCGGCGCGCGGCGTTGCACCGGCGCTGCGCGGCGGCGAGCCAGCGCTCGATCGCGCTGCGCATGCCCGAACTGGTCGATGCGATCCGCCGCGCCGGCAAGGGCGCGAGCAGCAGCGCGTCGAATTCTTCGAGCGCGTGCCGCTCGACCGCTGGTTCGAGGCCTTCGTCACGCCGGTGACCTTGCCGGAGAGCGACGGCACCCAGGCCGAACTGCTGCTGATGACGTTCAACGATCTGACGCCGCTGCGCCGGGTCGAGGAGATGCGCGCCGATTTCGTCGCCAATGCCAGCCACGAACTGCGCACGCCGCTGGCCGCGCTGCTCGGGCTTCATCGAGACGCTGCAGGGTCCGGCGCAGCGACGATCCGGCCGCGCGCGAGAAGTTTCTCGCCATCATGCAGCGAGCAGGCGGCGCGCATGGCGCGGCTGATCGACGACCTGCTGTCGCTGTCGCGCATCGAGCTCAACGCCCATCTGCGGCCGGACACGCCGGTCGATCTGGCGCCTATCGTGCGCCAGGTCGCCGACGGCCTGCAGACCCTGGCGCGCGACCGCCGGGTCGCGATCGAGATGACGACGCCGGCCGGAGCCGCTGATCGTGCTCGGCGACCGCGACGAACTGATCCGCGTGCTCGAGAACCTGGTCGAGAACGCGCTCAAATACGGCGCCGCCGGCAAGCGCGTCGATGTCACCGTCGCGGGCGAGACCCGCGAGCGGCACGCCGGAGGCGCGCGTCGTCGGTGCGCGACTACGGCCCGGGCATCGCGCCCGAACATCTGCCGCGCCTGACCGAGCGCTTCTACCGCGTCGACGTCGCCGACAGCCGCGCCCAGGGCGGCACCGGTCTGGGCCTGGCGCTGGTCAAGCACATCGCTCAACCGCCACCGCGGCCGGCTGACGATCGACAGCGTGCTGGGGCAGGGCGCGACCTTCACAATGCATCTGCCGCTGCACCATCGAGCGCTGCCGTCGACGAGCGTAAAATTCACCTTATAAATCAATGACTTATCTGTCATCGGATTGTCATCGAAGCTTCATAAAAGGATGACATGCGGCGCCGTAGACGCTGGCCTCGACTTCGGGACGACTTGACTGCGCACAACAACGCGCGGCGCCCGGAGCCAGCGTGGAGCGCGTTGACAAACAACAGCGGCGGCCCAATTGACGGGCCACACAAGTGACGAAGGCCCGCGATGGCTCGTTCGTCTTTGGCCGCAAACATGGAGAGATCCCTTGAAACACTGGACCGCTCTCGCAGCCGCCGGCCTCGTCGCCGCCGCCGTGTCGCTTCCGGCCGTCGCCGCCGACATTTCCGGCGCCGGCGCGACCTTCCCCTATCCGATCTACGCCAAGTGGGCGGACGCCTACAAGAAGGAAACCGGCAACGGCCTGAACTATCAGTCGATCGGTTCCGGCGGCGGCATCAAGCAGATCACCGCGCGCACCGTGACCTTCGGCGCCTCCGACATGCCGCTGCAGCCCGCCGAACTCGACAAGATCGGCGCTCATCCAGTTCCCGACCGTGATGGGCGGCATCGTCCCGGTCGTGAATCTCGACGGCGTCAAGAGCCGGCGACCTGACCATCGACGGTCCGACGCTCGCCAAGATCTTCCTCGGCGAGATCAAGAAGTGGAACGACCCGGCGATCAAGAAGCTCAACCCGAATGCCAAGCTGCCGGATCAGGCGATCGCGCTCGTGCATCGTTCGGACGGCTCGGGCACGACCTTCATCTTCACGAACTATCTGTCGAAGGTGAGCGGCGACTGGAAGTCGAAGGTCGGCAGCAGCACGGCGGTGGAGTGGCCGGTCGGCATCGGCGCCAAGGGCAACGAAGGCGTCGCCAACAACGTCGCCAACACCAAGGGCGCGATCGGCTACGTCGAATCCGCCTACGCCAAGCAGAACAAGCTGACCACCACCAAGATGATCAACAAGGACGGCAAGACGGTCACCGCGGACTTCGGAAATCGATCATGGCCGCCGCCGCCAATGCCGACTGGGCCAAGGCGCCCGGCTTCTACCAGATCCTGACCGACGAGCCGGGCGCGAAGTCCTGGCCGATCGCCGGCGCGACCTTCATCCTGATCCACAAGGAGCCGAAGGACGCGGCCGCCGCCGCCGAAGCCCTCAAGTTCTTCGCCTGGGCCTACAAGAACGGCGACAAGATGGCTGAAGAGCTCGACTACGTCCCGATGCCGGACAGCGTCGTGAAGCTGATCCAGGACAAGTGGAAGAGCGAAGTCAAGGCGGCGATGTAGTCCGCCGGCAAACGGGGAAGGGCGCCAGGCCGACATCCTCTGGCGCCCTTTTCCGGCGCGCCTTTCTTTGCCCACAGCCGGAAACTGGCGACTTGTGTCGCGGCCCCAAGGCCGTTTCAGTGGCCCTCCGAAACTGGCATTATCCGCCCATCGGGCGATGGCCGCGAGGAGAGCCGAATGACTTCTACCGGGAGGAAGCCCGTGGTTGACGTTGCGTATCCGGTCGGCGGCGCGATGACGGAGACCACTCGGTCGACCGCGCCAAGGTTCTCAATAGGCTGCGCTTCAACGATGTCGCATTCCGCTTCCTGACCCGCGCCGCCGCCATGGCCGTGCTCATCATTCTCAGCGGGATCATCTTCTCTCTGGTCCACGGCTCCTGGCCGGCGCTGCGCCAGTTCGGCTTCGGATTCCTGATCGACGAAAGCTGGAATCCGGTGACCGAGAAGTTCGGCGCCATCGCGCCGATCTACGGCACCATCGTCACCTCGCTGATCGCCATGCTGATCGCCGTGCCGGTCGGCCTGTTCATCGCCATGTTCCTCACCGAACTGTGCCCGTTGTGGCTGCGCCGCCCGATCGGCATCGCCATCGAGCTGCTCGCCGGCATCCCGTCGATCATCTACGGCATCTGGGGCCTGTTCGTGTTCGCGCCGTTCCTGCAGCAGCACGTGCAGCCGTTCCTGATCGCGGTGTTCGGGCCGATCCCGCTGCTCGTCGACCTGTTCGCCGGCCCGCCCTACGGCATCGGCATTCTCACCGCCGGGCTGATCCTGGCGATCATGGTGCTGCCCTTCATCACCTCGATCTCGCGCGACGTGTTCGAGGCGGTGCCGCCGGTGCTCAAGGAAGCCGCCTACGGCCTCGGCTGCACCACCTGGGAAGTGTCGCGCAACGTCGTGCTGCCGTTCACCCGCGTCGGCGTCATCGGCGGCGTCATGCTCGGCCTCGGCCGCGCGCTCGGCGAGACCATGGCGGTGACCTTCGTCATCGGCAACGCGCACCGCATCTCCGGCTCGATCCTGGCGCCCGGCACGACGATCTCGGCGACCATCGCCAACGAATTCACCGAAGCCGTCGGCGACCTCTACACCTCGTCGCTGATCGCGCTCGGCCTCATTCTGTTCGTCATCACCTTCATCGTGCTCGCCATCGCGCGGTTGATGCTGATGCGGCTCAACGCCCGGCTGGGGAAGTAAGCCATGGCCGCTCCATCGACCATCAGCGCCTCCACGCCGATCTACGCCGCGCGCCGCCGCAAGAACGCCATCACGATGACGCTCGCCTATGCCGCGACCGGCTTCGGCCTGTTCTGGCTCGCGCTCATTCTCATCGTCCTGTTCTAGAAGGGCTTCAGCGGCCTCTCGCTGCGCGTCTTCACCGAAATGACGCCGCCGCCCGGCGTCGGCCGGCGGTCTGCTCAACGCGATCATCGGCAGCCTGGTGATGACCTTCATCGCCGTCGTGATCGGCACGCCGCTCGGCATGCTCGCCGGCACCTATCTCGCCGAGTACGGCCGCTACGACAAGCTGTCGCACGGTCGTGCGCTTCATCAACGACATTCTGCTGCGCGCGCCGTCGATCGTCGTCGGCCTGTTCGTCTACGAGATCATGGTGGCGCAGATGGGCCACTTCTCCGGCTGGGCCGGCGCGGTGGCGCTCGCCGTCATCGTCGTGCCGGTGGTGGTGCGCACCACCGAGGACATGCTGACTTTGGTGCCGGATACGCTGCGCGAAGCCGCCGCCTCGATCGGCCTGCCGCGCTCGATGATGATCCAGAAGGTCGCCTATCGCGCCGCCCGCGCCGGCATGATCACCGGCGTGCTGCTCGCCGTCGCGCGCATCTCCGGCGAGACTGCGCCGCTGCTGTTCACCGCGCTCAACAACCAGTTCTGGAGCACCAACATGAACGCGCCGGTCGCCAGCCTGCCGGTCGTCATCTTCCAGTTCGCGCTCAGCCCCTACAAGGACTGGCAGGAACTGGCCTGGACCGGCGCCTTGATCATCACGTTGGCGGTGCTCGGCCTCAGCATCATCGCGCGCTACCTCGGTGGACAGAGTAAGAAATCATGAGCGATGGCCAACTTACACGGTACCGACCGTCACCAACACCGTCGGCCTCGACGCGAAGGTCTGGTGCGAGAAGATCACCGTGCAGAACCTCGATTTCTACTACGGCGATCATCGCGCGCTCAAAGAGCATCAACGTCTCGCTCTATCAGCGGCAAGGTCACGGCCTTCATCGGCCCGTCGGGCTGCGGCAAGTCGACCCTGCTGCGCGTCCTCAACCGCATGTACGACCTTTATCCGAACCAGCGCGCCACCGGCGAGGTGCTGCTCGACAACGACAACATCCTGTCGCCGTCGCAGGATCTGAATCTGCTGCGCGCCAAGGTCGGCATGGTGTTCCAGAAGCCGACGCCGTTCCCGATGACGATCTACGAGAACATCGCCTTCGGCATCCGCCTCTACGAAAAGCTGTCGAAGTCCGAGCTCGACGGCCGCGTCCAGCACGCGCTGGAGCGCGCCGCGCTGTGGGACGAGGTCAAGGACAAGCTCAACGCCAACGGCCTGTCGCTGTCCGGCGGCCAGCAGCAGCGCCTGTGCATCGCCCGCACCGTCGCGGTGCGCCCGGAAGTGATCCTGTTCGACGAGCCGTGCTCGGCGCTCGATCCGATCTCGACCGCCAAGATCGAGGAGCTGATCGACGAATTGAAGGAAGACTACACGATCGCCATCGTCACCCATAACATGCAGCAGGCGGCGCGCGTCTCCGACTTCACCGCCTTCATGTATCTCGGCGAACTGGTCGAATACGGCGAGACCACGCAAGATCTTCACCGCGCCGAGCGATCGCCGCACGCAGGACTACATCACCGGCCGCTTCGGTTAGCTCGTCGCCGGACAGATTGAGGGAATAGCACCATGACCGAGCAGCACACCGCCAAGGCCTTCGACGTCGATCTGCAGGATCTGTCGCGGCATGGTCGCCGAGATGGGCGGGCTCGCCGAGAAGCAGGTCGCCGACGCCGTCGACGCGCTTGCCAAGCGCGACACGACGACTGGCGCAGCGCGTCATCGCCGCCGACGTCAGCATCGACAAGCTGCAGCGCGAGATCGAGGAAAAGGCCGTTCTCACCATCGCCCGCCGCCAGCCGATGGCGGTCGATCTGCGCGAGATCGTCGGCGCGCTGCGCGTCGCCAACGATCTCGAGCGCATCGGCGATCTCGCCAAGAACATCGCCAAGCGCGTCATCGCGCTCAACGCCGAATTCCCGCCGCCGAAGCTGATCCGCGGCGTCGAGCACATGACCGATCTGGTGCTCGAGCAGATGAAGGCCGTGCTCGACGCCTATGCGCACCGCGACGACAACAAGGCGATGGCGGTGTGGCGCGGCGACGAGGAAATCGACGCGGTCTGCACCTCGGTGTTCCGCGAACTGCTCACCTACATGATGGAAGATCCGCGCAACATCACCTTCTGCATCCATCTGATGTTCTGCGCCAAGAACATCGAGCGCATGGGCGACCACGCCACCAACATCGCCGAAACCGTGCACTACATCGTCGATGGCCGGCCGATCACCGAGCGCCGGCCGAAAGGCGACACCGAAATCTCCGCCCTGGCGGGGATGCAAAGCTGACACGAGGCTTAAGGCATGAACGCCCGCATCCTGATCGTCGAAGACGAGGAGCCGCTGACGATGCTGCTGCGCTACAACCTCGAGAAGCCGAAGGCTACGAGGTCGAGACCGTCGCGCGCGGCGACGAGGCCGACACCAAGCTGAAGGAGAGCGCGCCGGATCTGGTCGTGCTCGACTGGATGCTGCCGGGCCTGTCCGGCATCGAATTGTGCCGCCGCCTGCGCGCGCGCCCGGAAACCCAGCAGCTGCCGATCATCATGCTGACCGCGCGCGGCGAGGAGAGCGAGAAGGTGCGCGGGCTCGCGACCGGCGCCGACGATTACATCGTCAAGCCGTTCTCGGTGCCGGAACTGCTGGCGCGCGTGCGCGCGCTGCTGCGCCGCGCCCATCCCGAACGCGTCGCCAGCGTGCTCAACGTCGGCGACATCGAGCTCGATCGCGAGAAGAAGCGCGTGTCGCGCAACGGCCGCGCCGTCGATCTCGGGCCGACCGAATATCGCCTGCTCGAATTCCTGATGGAGCGCCCCGGCCGCGTGTTCTCGCGCGAGCAGTTGCTCGACGGCGTCTGGGGCTCGGACATCTATATCGACGAGCGCACCGTCGACGTCCATGTCGGCCGTCTGCGCAAGGCGATCAACCGCGGCCAGCTCGCCGACCCGATCCGCACCGTGCGCGGCGCCGGCTACGCCCTCGACGACCGCTTCGGCCGCGCCGACTGAGGCCTCGCTTCCACGCCTCTTCTTAACCCTCCACCGGGATGGGGAATTGCCGAGCCTCGTCTTTTTTCACCCTCCCCTGGAGGGGAGGGTCGACAGCATGGCGGCAAGCGTCGTGGTGACTCGCCGCCGCACAGCCCCACCCCGGCTCGCATCGACGCGCGACCCTCCCCAGGGAGGTCGGCGGCGGCTCGCGGCATTAAAATATTCCTAGGACTATTGACTCTGGCCATCCCCTAGCCCTATATTCCCATCCATCCCGCCCCTGCTAGCGAGGGGTGTCTGATCAGCGTCTCCAGACGCTGGGGCGGGGAGCGGTGGCCGGACGGGGGCGTCGGAGATGCGGCGCTACGTACCCCGTCGGCGGTCCAAGCCGCGCCGGTCCCAGCATGCCTGACGCATGCCGGGTCCTGACGGCCGGTACGGGATGGGGCTTGTCAGAAGTCCCGCCCGGAGTGCCTGGCCCGATCGGTGGAGAAGTCGCGGTGAAGCCTCAACAGGCAGACGCGAACGAAAGTCCGGCCACCGGGGACGGCGCGGAGCAAACCTATAAACACCGCGCGCGGGACGCCGGGGATCCGGCAATTCCGTGGTGACTAACTCGTGTGAATTCTAACTCACACATCACACGAGGCTGCGGGGTCGTTCGGGCCCCGGCGTTCCGCGCGCCCTCGTTCTCTAGAGGGCGAGTGGAAATGCGGATTGGGAAGACGGCCTGCCCGGGGCCGACCAAACAATGCGGGCGATGTCGCGCGCCTGCTTCTCACCCTCCCTCGAAGACGGGGAGGGATGAAGACGGCGACCCCAACAAAAAAGCCGGAGCTTTTGCCCCGGCCTTCGCATTCCGAAAATATCGCGCGCCTAGCCGCGGAACGCCGGCTTGGGACGGCGGCGATCGGACGCCGGTTGGAAGGCGACGCGGCAGTGGAAGCTGCAGTAAGGCTGGTCCTCGGCGGACTCGCCGCCGCAGAAGAAGAAGTCCGGGCTCGACGGATCGCCCACCGGCCAGTGGCAGGTGCGCTCGCTGAGCTGCAGCAGGGACTTGCGCTGCTCGACCGGGATCTCCAGCAGTTCGGGTTCCGGCTCGACCTCGTAGTCATAAGCGAGCGCGGTGTTGCCGCGGACCTGTGGCCGCTGCACCCGGATCATGTGGCCGGAGGTGCGGGCTTTGCGCGGCCGCGGCGCCGTGCTCGACGGGCTCTTGGCCCGGCCCGACAGGCCGAGGCGGTGCACCTTGCCGATCACGGCATTCCGGGTGATGCCGCCCAGTTCGGCTGCGATCTGGCTGGCCGAGAGGCCGTCCGACCATAGCTTCTTTAAGAGTTCGACCCTCTCGTCGGTCCAGCTCATTTGGGCGTTCCCCTCGGCGTCCAAGCTTCAGATAGAATCCATCCCCTTCGTCCGACACGACTTTTCGTGCCCGAACGTGTTACGCTTCAGGGATGAACCAGAATTTGGCGGCGGTACGCACGATATGTCGTACCGCCTGACCAAAAAACTACACCATGGGTTGACTCTCCCGCAAGCATTTGCAACCGGCGAAAGCCCATCTACCAACAGGTTTTCCTTTAGAATCCGCAGTTGCGGTGAAATTAAGTCGGCCGAATCGGTTTCCCGGTTCGGTTGACTTGGGGCCGACCTGGCCTAAAATGCTTTAAGTGCCGCCCGGCGAGGCGGCACGTTTCGTTTCGGGCGCAGCCAGCCGGGAAAACGCTCTCGTTCAAAGGACCTTAGCCCTCGGGCCGTCCGGCGGCAGAGTCTTCGGCGAAGATGTTGAAACGCCTTGGCAATTGTCCGGGGTCGGTGTTGTTTTCCCGTTCGCTGCGCGCCATCGCGTCGTGATTTTCGTTTCGTCAAAGACAAGAGATTGGCCGTGAGCTCGCATCTGTTGCCGACCTATTCCCGTGTCGACCTCGCTTTCGAGCGAGGCGAAGGTGTTTGGCTGACCGCGACCAACGGCAAGCGCTACCTGGACTTCACCTCCGGCGTCGCCGTTAACGCGCTCGGCCACGCGCATCCGCACATGGTCGAGGCGATCACCGCGCAGGCGCAGAAGCTCTGGCACACCTCGAACCTGTACCGCATTCCGGAAGGCGAGCGGCTGGCGCAGCGGCTCTGCGACCTCAGCTTTGCCGACTACGTGTTCTTCCAGAACTCCGGCACCGAGGCGATGGAATGCTGCATCAAGATGGCGCGGAAATATCAGTACGCTTCCGGCAAGCCGGAGCGTAACCGCATCATCACTTTCGAAGGCGCGTTCCATGGCCGCACGCTCGCGGCGCTGTCGGCCACCGGCAACAAGAAGTATCTCGAAGGCTTCGGCCCCAACATGCCGGGCTTCGATCAGTTGCCGTTCGGCGACGTCGAGGTGGTGAAAAAGGCGATCACGCCCGAGACCGCGGCGATCATCGCCGAGCCGGTGATGGGCGAGGGCGGCGTGCGCGTCGTTCCGCATGAGTTCCTGCGCGTGCTGCGCAAGCTGTGCGACGACAACGGCCTGCTGCTGATCTTTGACGAGGTGCAGACCGGCATCGGCCGCACCGGCGATCTGTTCGCCTATCAGCACACCGGCGTCACGCCCGACATCATGGGTTTGGCCAAAGCGCTCGGCGGCGGCTTCCCGATCGGTGCTTGCCTCGCGACCGCGGAAGCGGCCAAAGGCATGACCGCCGGTACACACGGCTCGACCTTTGGCGGCAACCAGCTCGCCATGGCCGCGGCCAATGCCGTGCTCGACATCGTCGCCGACAAGGCCTTCCTCGACGACGTCAAGCGCAAGGGCCTGTTGTTCAAGCAGCGGCTGGCCGAGATCCGCGATCGCTTTCCGTCGGTTCTCGCCGAGGTGCGCGGCGAAGGCCTGCTGATGGGCCTGCGCATGGTGCCGCCGGTCGGCGAAATGGTCGATGAGCTGCGCAATGAAGAGATGATTGCCGTCGCCGCCGGCGACAATGTGGTGCGTCTGCTGCCGCCGCTCATCATCAGCGATGAGGAGATCGGCGAGGCGATCAAGCGCATCGAACGCGCTTGCGCCAGGCTCGCGCAGGCGCATCCGCGGCACACCGACCCGGCGGTCAAGCACGGGGCGGTCGCATGAGCGGCGACATCCGGCACTTTCTCGATCTCACCGACATCCCGAAGCCGACGCTGAAGGAGATGATCACGCACAGCCGCGCCATCAAGGCGCGGCAGAAGCGCGGCGAGGGGCCAAAGCCACTCGAAGGCAAGACCCTGGCGATGATCTTCGACAAGCCGTCGACGCGTACCCGCGTGTCGTTCGATGTCGGCATGCGCCAGCTTGGCGGCGAAGCCATCATGCTGACGTCGCAGGAAATGCAGCTCGGCCGCGGCGAGACCTTGGCCGATACCGCGCGCGTGCTGTCGCGCTTCGTCGACGCCATCATGATCCGCACGCTCGATCATGAATCGGTCGCCGAGATCGCCCGCTACGCCACCGTGCCGGTGATCAACGGCCTGACGCGCCGCTCGCATCCCTGCCAGGTGCTGGCCGACGTCATGACCTTCGAGGAGCATCGCGGGCCGATCACCGGGCGCACCATCGCCTGGACCGGTGACGCCAACAACGTGCTCGCTTCGTTGATGCACGCCGCCGAGCGCTTCGATTTCGAATTGCGCGTCGCCTGTCCGGCGGAGCTGAAGCCGAAGAAATGGCTGATGGACTGGGCCAAGTCGTCCGGCGCGAACATCAAGGTTGGCGACGATCCGGAAGCCGCGGTCGAGGGCGCCGATTGCGTCTTCACCGACACCTGGGTGTCGATGGGCGATCGCGAGGCCCAGCACCGCCACAACGTGCTCAAGCCCTATCAGGTCAACTCGGCCTTGATGGCCAAGGCCAAGCCGGACGCGCTGTTCATGCACTGCCTGCCCGCGCATCGCGGCGAGGAAGTCACCGACGAGGTGATGGACGGGCCGCAGTCGGTGGTGTTCGACGAGGCCGAGAACCGCCTGCACGCTCAGAAGGGCCTGCTCGCCTGGTGCCTGCACGCCGAAGACGCGTGAGCACAGACCCGTCACCCTGAGGTGGCCGCGCGCAGCGCGGCTCTCGAAGGGCGATGGCCCAAGAGCCACAGGCCGCATCCTTCGAGGCTCGCGCGTTCCGCGCTCGCACCTCAGGATGACGGCCTTTGGCCGAAGGACTCGCCTTTCGCCGATCGCCGACTACATAACCCGCATGACCGATCCGATGACCCAATTCTCCGATATTTCGATCCCCACCCGCGCACCGTCCGCCGCCTCGGTCGATGACGCGGTGACGCCGTTCGAGGTCGCGAGCCTGGACCTGCGCGGCCGTCTCGTCCGCCTCGGCCCGATGGTCGATGAGATCCTGTCGAAGCACGCCTATCCGGCGCCGGTCGCCAAGCTCCTGGGCGAGGCGATCGTGCTCGCCGTCATGCTCGGCTCGGCGCTGAAGATGCAGGGCCGCTTTATCCTGCAGGCTCAGACCGACGGTCCGGTCGGGCTCCTGGTTGTCGATTACACCACCCCCGGCCAGGTGCGGGCCTGCGCCCGGTTCGGCGCGTCCGGCGTTGAGGCGCTGGTCGCCGCGGGCGAAGCAACCTCCGCCAATCTGCTGGGCAAGGGCCATCTCGCCATGACCATCGATCAGGGGGAGAACACGCAGCGCTACCAGGGCCTGGTCGCGCTCGACGGCGCCTCGCTGGAAGATGCAGCGCACGAATATTTCCTGCGCTCCGAACAGATTCCGACCCGCGTGCGGCTCGCCGTCGCCGAGGAATTCAAGCCCGGCTCCGGCGCCGACAGCCATCGCTGGCGCGCCGGCGGCGTCATGCTGCAATTCCTGCCGAAGTCGCAGGAGCGGGCACGGACCGATCTGCACCCGGGCGATGCGCCGGAAGGCATCGACGTCGCGCCGGTGATCGAGGACGACGCCTGGGTGCAGGGCCGGGCACTGCTCGAGACCGTCGAAGACATCGAGCTGATCGACCCCGAACTGTCGAGCGAGCGGCTCGCTTTCCGCCTGTTCCACGAGCCGGGTGTACGCGTCTTCAATGCGCAGGAAGTTCGCGCGCAGTGCTCGTGCTCGCGCGACGCCGTGCATTCAATGCTGACGAGCTTCTCGCAGGACGACCGCGACCACATGGTCGAGGACGGCCGCATTTCGGTGACCTGCGAGTTCTGCAATTCGAACTACGTGTTCCAGCCCGAAGACGTTGGCGCCAACGGCAATTAACTCTGCGCGCGCATTAACCTTGCGCGTTGACGCGTAACGCGGCCCGACTCTTTAAATGAAGGTTGGGAGTGAGTTCTCGATGCGCATTGGGCTGCTGGCGATAGCGCTGATGACGGCGCCCTCTCTCGCGTTCGCGCAATCCTGTCCGGCGCCGTTGCGCGATACGCGCCATCTGGTTCTGGTCACGCCCGACACCATGACGAGCAGCACCGCGACCTTGCGGCGTTTCACGCGGGCCGCGCCCGACGCGCCGTGGCAGGCCGACGGCGGTCCGGTCAGCGCGCTGATCGGCCGCAATGGCACGGCGTGGTCGCACGCTTTCCGCAGCTACGCGGCGGCCGGCGAGCCGTTCAAGGTCGATGGCGACAAGCGCGCGCCGGCGGGCTTCTTCGCCATCGGCCGCAGCTTCGGTTTCGCGCCGTTGAAGCGCGCGCATTATCTCCACGTCGAAGAAGGCACGACCTGCGTCGACGATCCGGCATCGCCCGCCTACAACAGCATCACCTCGCGGACCCGGGTCGGCTGGCAGGTGCATGGCGAGAACATGTGGCGCGTACCGCAATATCGCCGCGGCCTGCTGGTCGAATATCCGACCAACCGGGCGGCGAAAGGTGGTTCCTGCATTTTCATTCACATCCGCAAAGCCGGCGCGGCCGGCACCGAGGGCTGCGTCGCGCTGGCCGAGCCCGAGGTCGCCCGCCTGCAGAACTTTTCCGCTGGCGGCGCTGTGCTGGCCATCGTTCCGCGGCCGGCGCTCGGGCGCTTTGCCGGATGCCTGCCGAAATAAAGAGGGTGTTAATTCAGGACGCGGCCCTTGCCCGGCATGTCGAGCGAGAACAGTGGAATCTCGATCTCGAAGCCACGGCCGTCCGCGGTGATCATGCCGTAAGTGCCTTCCATGAAGCCGGACGGCGTCGGTAGCGGTACGCCGCTGGTGTATTCGAAGGATTCGCCCGGCTTCAGTACCGGTTCCTCACCAACCACGCCCGCGCCCTTGACTTCCTGCTGGCGGCCCATCGCATCGGTGATGCGCCAGTGCCGGGTCTTGAGCTGAACGGTCTCCTCGCCGCGATTGACGATATCGATCGTATAGGCCCAGAAGAAATAACCGGTGGCGGGTGACGACCGATCGGAAAGATATCGGGGCTTCACCCTGACTTCGATCTTGCGGGTAATCGCACGGTACATCTATATGCCTTAATCCTATGCGACGCGATTGCAGTCGGCCGGGTTCGGTATTCGATTATGGCCGAAGCGGTGCAGGAAAGAAAAGCCGTCCATGGTCCCGACCACGACTGACCGCGACCTGCGTCTGGATCTGTTCCGCGGGCTCGCGCTCTGGCTGATTTTCCTCGACCACATCCCGTCCAACGCGGTGAGCTGGGTCACGATCCGTAACTACGGGTTTTCGGACGCGACCGAGATCTTCGTCTTCATTTCCGGTTACACGGTCGCCTTCGTTTACGGCCGGTCGATGTATCACAACGGCTTTCTCATCGCCGCGGCGCGGGTGCTCAAGCGCGCCTGGCAGATTTACGTCGCCCACATCTTCCTGTTCGCGATCTATCTCGCCGAGATCTCCTACATCGCCCATTCCTTCGAGAACCCGCTCTATTCGGAAGAAATGGGCGTTCTGAAATTTCTCAACAATCCCGACGTCACGATCATCGAGGCGATGCTCCTGAAGTTCAAACCGGTGAACATGGACGTCTTGCCGTTGTACATCGTGCTGCTGCTGGGCTTCGCGCCGTTCCTGTGGCTGTTGATGCGTTCGCCGACGAGCGCAATGCTGGCGTCCGGCGCGATCTATTCGCTGTCCTGGCTGTTCGACTGGAACTTGCCGGCCTGGCCGACGGGCGTCTGGCTGTTCAATCCGTTCGCCTGGCAGTTCCTGTTCATCTTCGGCGCGTGGTGCGCGCTCGGCGGCGCGGTACGGCTGTCGCGGGCGATCAATTCGCCGGTTACGCTGGTGCTAGCGGTGCTCTATCTGCTGTTTGCCTTCGGCATCGCGCTGACCTGGCACATCCCCGCACTTGGCGTCTATGTGCCGAAAATCGTCGGCGATTTCATCTATCCGATCGACAAGACCAATCTCGACGTGTTGCGCATCCTGCACTTCCTGTCGCTCGCCGTGATCACGGTGCGGCTGGTGCCGCGCGACTGGCCGGCGCTGAAGTCGTCCTGGTTCAAGCCTGCAATTCTTTGCGGCCAGCATTCGCTCGGCATTTTCTGTCTCGGCGTCTTCCTGTCGTTCGCCGGTCATTTCGTTTTCACCGAGGTGTCGAACCGGGTGCCGGTTCAGGTCTTTGTCAGCGTGGCGGGTATCGCGATCATGGCGGGCGTGGCGTGGCTTATTTCGTGGTATAGGCTCATCGAACGCCAGGGGTCCGGATCGGGGTCTGGATCCACGCGGGCGCAGGCTGCCAAGCCGAGCTTGGCCGGGGGCGATACATGATCGGGGGACGTCCATTGCGGCGGGGCGCGCCGGTATTGGCATGCCTTGCGGCGCTGTTCCTTAGTCTGGCCGGCGCGGCTCGTGCGACCGAGCCGACCGAATGTGGCGTCGATGGCGGCCCCTTCGCAACCGCCTTTCCGCTGGATCACGTCAAGAAGGCCATCGCCGACAAGTCGCTGTCGATCCTGGTGGTCGGCGCCGGTTCGTCGCAATTGCCCGGACCGAATGGTCCTGCGAATTCCTATCCGGCGCGGCTGAAGCAGGCGCTTGCCCTCAAGCTTCCGGGCGTGCGGGTTACGGTGAAAACCGACGTCAAATCGAGGCGAACGGCCGCCGATATGGTCAAGACCCTGTCTGCGGAACTCGCCGTTGCACGTCCCGCCCTGATGCTCTGGCAGACGGCGACGGTCGATGCCATGCAGGCGGTAGATCCCGATCAGTTCAGCCACGCGCTCGATAATGGCATCCGCAAGGCACGCGCGGCGGGTGCTGATGTCATGTTTATAAACCCGCAGTATAGTCCGCGCACCGAGTCGATGATCGCGCTTGGCGTTTATGTCGAGAACATGCGTTGGGTTGCGGTGCAGCAAGAAGTGCCGGTCTTCGACCGGTTTGGCCTGATGAAAGCATGGTCCGATCAGGGAATGTTCGACCTCTATTCGGCGACCAAGAAACTTGATATGGCTGAACAAGTACACAATTGTGTTGGACGTCTATTGGCCGATCTCATCATCGAGGCCGCCAAGCCGGATGAGCCAGCCGCCGACAAGAAATAACAGGTCAGAAACGCCGCCTTGGGGATGAACCCGTGACGCTCTTCGATCTCGCCGGCCGGGCGACGAAATCGCTCGCTGCGACTCTTGCTTTATTGTCCGTTCCCGCCGCGGCGCTCGCCGATACCGGTAGTCCGCGGCCGCATTGCGACACGCCGCGCGACCTGTTGCGCCTTGGTGGCACGCTCGCGCATGTCGCGCAAAAGCTCGACAGGCGTGAGCCCATCACCGTCGTCGCCATCGGCTCGTCGTCGACCGCGGGCGCCGGCGCCTCGTCGCCGGCCGCCAATTATCCAAGCCGTCTGGCCGTGGAGCTTCGCCAGCAGTTTCCCGGGCAGCCGTTCAAGGTCATCAATCAAGGCGTCAACGGCGAAGAAGTGCCGGACATGTTGCGCCGCTTCGACACCGCGGTGATTGCGCAGAAGCCTGACCTCGTGCTGTGGCAGCTCGGCACCAATTCGTTGATCCGCGATCATCAGGTCAGCGATCGCGGCGCCTCGATCCGAGGCGGTCTGAACCGCATTCGTGCGATCGGCGCCGACGTCATCCTGATCGACCCGCAATACGCGCCGAAGGTGATCGCCAAGCCGCTGGCGCCGCAGATGGTCGATTTCATCGCCTCGGTGTCGAAACAGGAAGACGTCGGTCTGTTCCGCCGTTTCGAAGCGATGAAGCGCTGGAATCACGAAGACGGCTTGCCGTTCTCGGCCTTCACCATCGCCGACGGTCTGCATATGAACGACTGGGGCTATGCCTGCATGGCGCATAACCTCGGCATCGCTATTGCCGAGGCGGTGAAGCGGCCGGTCGTGTCGGCCAGGGCTACCACCCGATAGAGCCTGCGGTAAAATCAACGGAAGTTCGTGACGGCCGGATATCGATCCGGCCGTTCACGTATCTGGCTCACACCTTGTCGAGCGCGCCGAGCAGATCCTCGATGATGTCGTCCTGATGCTCGAGGCCGCAGGACAGCCGCACCAGTCCGTCGCCGATGCCGAGTTCGGCGCGCTGCTCCGGCGTCAGCCGTTGATGCGTCGTCGTCATCGGATGCGTGATCAGCGTCTTGGCGTCGCCGAGATTGTTGGTGATGAGCGTCAGCTTCAGGCCGTTGAGGAAGCGGAACGCGCCTTCCTTGCCGCCCTTGACCTCGAAGGCGACCAGGGTCGAGCCGGCCTTCATCTGCTTTTTGACGATGTCGGCCTGCGGATGGTCGGCGCGGCCGGGATAGATCAGCCGCGTCAATTTGTCGTGCCCGGCGAGTCTGTCGGCGACCGCGGCCGCCGTCTTGGTCTGACGTTCGACGCGGACGCCAAGCGTCTCGAGACCCTTGAGCAGCACCCAGGCGTTGAACGGCGGCAGCGTCGGGCCGGTCTGCCGCAGCAGGTTGTGATAGTGATCGGCGATGATCTTCTCGCTTGCGAGGATCACGCCGCCGAGCACGCGGCCCTGGCCGTCGATATGCTTGGTCGCGGAATAAACGACGACGTCGGCGCCGAGTTGCAGCGGGCTCTGGTAGAGTGGCGTCGCGAACACGTTGTCGATGACGAGCTTGGCACCGGCGCCGCGCGCGATCTCCGCCACCGCGGCGATGTCATAGACCTCGAGCGTCGGGTTGGTCGGTGTCTCCATGAAGAAGACCTTGGTCTCCTTGCGCACCGCCTTCTTCCAGGCGTCGAGATCTTTGCCGTCGACCAAAGTGAACGTCACGCCGAAGCGCGCCAGCCACTCCTCGATCACCCAGCGGCAGGAACCGAACAGCGCCTTGGCGGCGACGATGTGATCGCCGGCCTTGACCAGACCCATCAGCGCATTGGTCACGGCGGCCATGCCGGTGACGGTCGAGCGCGCCGCCTCGGCGCCCTCGAGCGCGGCCATGCGCTTCTCGAACATGTCCATGGTCGGGTTGGAGTAGCGCGAATAGACATAGCCCGGGATCTTGCCGGAGAAGCGGGCTTCGCAATCCTCGGCGCTTTCGTAGCGATAGCCTTGGGTCAGAAACAGCGCCTCCGACATCTCGTTGAACTGCGAGCGCAGCGTGCCGGCATGGACCAGGCGGGTTTCGGGGCGATAGTTCTGGCTGTCGTCGGACATGGTTCAGCTCCTTTGGCCTGGCGCGCCGGCGTCGGCGCGTTCGGCCGATGAAAAACCGGCCGGAGGAAAGTCCTCGGCCGGGCTCACATGTCCTTAAACGGGCGTTGCGCCCTGGGGCATCATGTCCACGGCCTTTTAGCGATTTGTTTTACGTGGCTGCAAGCCGGCCGGCTCAAATGACCACGGGATAAAAGGGTTTTACCGGCTGGGTAAGCTTCCCGTCAAGCGGCCCGTTGGGTTAGATCGCGGGGAGAGACGGCGGGGATTGTTGCGTGGCGCTGACTTTTTCCAAAGACGACAAAGGAATTCTGCCCGACAGTATGATCGAGCAGCTCGCCGCCGATGGCGCGATCCGGCGCGAAAAGGATTTCGCGCCCGACCAGATCCAGCCGGCCAGCCTCGATCTCCGCCTCGGCTCCGTGGCCTATCGCGTGCGCGCCTCGTTTCTGCCGGGCACGGCCACGGTCGCCCGCCGCATCGAGGAACTGACCTTGCATCAGTTCCCGCTCACGGACGGCGCGGTGCTGGAGACCGGCTGCGTCTATATCGTGCCGCTCCTGGAAAGCCTGGCGCTGCCGGCCGACATCGCCGCCGCCGCCAATCCGAAGAGCTCGACCGGCCGGCTCGACGTATTCACCCGCGTCATCGCCGACGAGATGCGCGGCTTCGACCGCATCGAGGCCGGTTATCACGGCCCGCTCTACGCCGAGATTTCGCCGCGCACCTTCCCGGTGCTGGTGCGCGAGGGCGCGCGGCTGTCGCAGATCCGTTTCCGCCACGGCCACGCCCAGCTCGATGCCGACGCATTGAAGGCGCTGCACGCCAAAGAGCGGCTGGTCGATTCCGATGGCGCCGATCTGAGCGATGGCATCGCGGTCAGCGTCGATCTGTCCGGCACCATTGCCGGCGCCGGCCGGCCCGGCATCGTCGGTTATCGCGCCAAGCGCCACACCGCGGTGATCGATGTCGAACGCCGCGGCGGCTACGACGTCGCCGACTTCTGGGAGCCGATCGACGCGCGGCCCGACCAGCGCCTGATCCTCGATCCCGATGAGTTCTACATTCTCGCGTCGAAGGAGGCGGTGCAGGTGCCGCCGGCCTATGCCGCCGAGATGGTGCCGTTCGATCCGCTGGTCGGCGAATTCCGCGTGCACTATGCCGGCTTCTTCGATCCCGGCTTCGGCTATGCCGGCGCCGGCGGCAAAGGTTCGCGCGCGGTGCTCGAAGTGCGCTCGCGCGAGGTGCCGTTCATCCTCGAGCACGGCCAGATCGTCGGCCGCCTGGTTTATGAAAAGATGCTTGGGCTTCCGAAGACCTTGTACGGGCAGGGCATCGGCTCGAACTACCAGGCGCAGAGTTTGAAGCTGAGCAAGCATTTCAGGGTTTGAGCGCGGACGCGGCATGAGAGCGCCCTTGCCGCCGCACCCCGGCTTTGGCTATGGTCCGGCACCCGGCGCGGGCGTAGTTCAATGGTAGAACGGCAGCTTCCCAAGCTGCATACGAGGGTTCGATTCCCTTCGCCCGCTCCAATCCGCTCGAATTTGCTCAATCGAGATGAACGCGGCTATCGCAGGCGCTTAACCGGTTATTTGCCCATCGCGGCCAATACTCGGCCCATGACCGGTCGCGTCGCTGTCATATTTGTTGCCCTCGCGGCTTCGATGAGCGCCGCACAGGCGGCCGACCTCGGCGGCTCATGGTCTGGCGGCGGCGGCGAAGTCTATTGCGGCTCCGACATGATCACGATCTACGATTCCCAGCCCGGCGTGGTGACGCGCCGCTGGAGAACCGACTGCAAGACCTGCGACCACGCGAAGGGCGCATACGGGTTCCGCCGTGTCGCGGCGCCGTTCGTCTTCCAGCAATACCCGCCATTCATGGAGCCGTGGCGCCGCTAAGGGCGGTGCGGTGAAGCGGCGATCAGCCGATCGCCGTAGCCATCGGCACAAACCGGGTATTGAGCCCGGCATCGCGAACCAGCATCGGTTTCGGCGCTTCGTCGCCGAATGCAATCAACGGCTTCAGGTCGGGCGTTTGATTGTCGGTGAGCAGCAGCATCTTGCGATTGTCGAGGATCAGCCAGTCGCCGTCGATACGCGCCGCGGTCACTGCGTGATCCTCGCCGGCGCGATCGTCGTGCACAATGACCAGCTTGAGGTCGTCCGCGCTCATGCCTGCTTCGCGCAGCGCGACATATTTGGCGATGGCATAGTCCTCGCAGTCGCCGGCGCCATCGGCGAATGTCATCAAGGGCGATTGCCAGACATCGGCAACGCCGAACTGCTCGCTGTCGCGCATCGGACGGATGGCGAGATTGATGGCGCGGTTGATCTGACCTGCGCGGACGCGACCGGTCTCGGGTGCGCGCCGCATCGATGATCGCGATGAAACGCTTGGCCGCCGGCGAACAGGCGTCCGTCATCTCGCGGCACAAGGTCATGGCGCGCGCCTCGATCGCGATGACCGCTTGAAGCGCCTGCCACTTCGCCGTCATCGCGCGGGTCGGCGCGGCGGCGAGCGCGGACTGCGTCAGGCCGAACGGCGTCGGCTCGGCCGGTGAGGGGAAGGCGGCGA
The DNA here is from genome assembly GCA_963825015.1 of uncultured Alphaproteobacteria bacterium. GTDB lineage: Bacteria > Pseudomonadota > Alphaproteobacteria > Rhizobiales > Xanthobacteraceae > Pseudolabrys. The sequence goes on from CAWGRN010000013.1 coordinate 50,191, forward strand.
GCGGGGCGTCAATCGGCGCCAGCGCCAATTGCACCGGTGCCGGCTCGGCACGCGCGGCGCCAAGCCATGCGGCGGACAGGATTACGCTGAAAACAGCGGCGAGGAAGAACCACGCCGGCCAATGCATCCGGATACTCATCGACACATCCCCGTCGGAGCGGGACAGGCCGGTCTTGGTCGCCGGACGTGATCCGCTCTCGGGGATGACGATTAGAATGCGCGGGGCTGCGGCCCGGTTAAATGCGCCGCCGCCGCGCGGGAACTTCGTCGGGCAGGGTCAATGCGCCGCCAGAGAACTATCTAAAATTTGAAGCATCGTGCTGGACACAGTGAGAAAGGGCGTCCGGCAAGGGAAAATTCATCGTTAAAGATTTATTGCGAGAGTGACCCAGGCCACTATGCCGTCGCGGCTTTGGGCCGGCTTTCCAGTTCCTGCTCCAGCCGTTTCATGTTCTGCAACAGCCGTTCGCTGGTCAGCCTGCAGGAAATAGAATCCGAAGGTCGGGTTCTGGAAATACAATTCGCTGAGCTTGTCGTAGGTGATGGTCAGCATCTCGACATCCTCGGTGCATTCGACCGATTGGGTGCGCTCGTGTTCCGGCGTCAGGAAGCCCAGCTCGCCGACGAGTTGGCCCGGATGCAGTTCGACGTCGATCTCGTTGATGCGGCAGGTGCCGCTGGACGATGTAGAACATCTCGTCGGCGTGGTCGCCCTTGCTGAACAGCACGTCGCCCTTCTTGTAGGGTGCTTGTGCATGAAGGGCTTCAGCCAGTCCATCGACAGGTCGCCCTGCGACGGCCGGGCGGACCTTGTTGACCAGCTTGCAGCATTTCATAGAGGCGGCAGCGAGTTGAGCGGCACGAGGATGCCGTAGAGCGCCAATGTCGGCCAGGACGGATAGATCGCGCCGTAAATGACGAACAGGGCGTTGCTGGCGATTTCGCAGATGCGCAGCGGCACCATCGTCTTCATGTAATGGCTGGCGATGTACAGCGCGCCGGCAATGAACCCGAGGACGACCGTAATGCTGTGCAGCGTATCGTGATCCATGTCCGAATTCCCCGCCCAGATTCCTCTCCATGTGTCTAAAGCCGCGATCTCATAAATCGATGATCTGTCCTTCGCGCGCCGTGATCGTGCCGGGCCGCGCGTCGTTGGCGTCGGCGGCCAGCGCATCCATGAAATCGTCGTCATGCGACGGGTCGTGGTGGAACAGGCAGAGCTGCTTGGCGCCGGCTTCATCGGCGAGGCGAATGCCGCGCTGCCAGGTCGAGTGGCCCCAGCTCTCGCGCGTGGCGATTTCCTCTTCCGTGAAGGTCGCATCGTACACGACAAGGTCGGCGCCGCGCGCCAGCGACACCAGTTCGCGGTCGCGCTTGCCGGGAAAACCCGACGTGTCGCTGATCAAGGCAAATACCTTGCCACCATATTCCAGCCGGTAGCCGCTGGCGCCGTCGGGATGGTCGAGCGGCGCGGTGTGCAGGGTGACGCCGTCGAACGGCTGCAACACATCGCCGGAGACGGAAATCGCGGATACTCGATGCCGCGCGGAAGATTTCGACCTCGACCGGAAACAACGGCGAGCTCATCAGCTTGCGCATGACCTGTTCGACGCTGCTGTCGGGCAACAGGTTGCCGGCCCAGACGCGGACCTTGTAACCGTCGACGAAAAACGGCGCGAAGAAGGGCAGGCCGGTGACGTGGTCGAGATGGCAATGGGTCAGAAAGATATCGACGGTGCGGATCTTCACGATTCTTGACGAGCGCGTTGCCGAACGGACGCAGGCCGGTGCCGGCGTCGAAGATCAGGACGTGATCGCCGCAGCGCACTTCGATGCACGGCGTATTGCCGCCGTAACGGATGGTGTCGGGCCCTGGACAGGCGATACTTCCACGGACTCCCCAGAATCGAATTCGCATTGACCTTCACCGCCTATCGCGCCCTAGAGAACCTGCCTGTTCATAGTCTATTCGCGCCGCATGGCAATTGTGAATTGCGGCGAGGCGAAATTACGCCGGCACGCTGTTCGCAGGCTGTGATGCGTGTCACGGTCGAGCGGTGGTGCCGGCTCTTGACATCGGTCTTTCGCCGCGCCGATTCCAGTTCCGACCGCTTGCGCGAGCGCCGGGATGATGCGCGGTAAAGGCGCGAAAGTCGGTGACGTCGAGGACCAGGAATGTCGAGGCCATGGTCGTCGTCACGGTCGCGCTGCGCGGGCCGCCGTCGAGCAGGGCGAATTCGCCGAAGAACGAGCCGGGGCCGAGCCGGATCGGTTGCGGCTCGACCTTCACTTCGACTTCGCCGTACGCGATGAAATACATGCAGTCGCCCGGCCGGCCGCGCCGCACCACGATGCTGCGCTCGGGCAGGTCCAGCCGCCGCAGCATGCGCGTCAGTTCGATGATCGCGGGCGCATCCAGGTTGCGCAGGAACGGCACGCCGGTCACCAGGTCCCAGTTGCGGATGAATTCGCGCCGGCGATGTTCGGCGGCAAAGCCGGTGGCGAGAATGCCGGTCAGCAGGCCGAACACGGCGAGACCGCAGATCATCACCAGCGCCCGCGACCATGCGGCCGAGGAAAGTCTCCGGCACGGCGTCGCCATAGCCGGTCGTGGACAAGGTCGTCACCGCCCACCACAGCGACATCGGCAGGCTGCCGAACCGGTCCGGCTGCCCGGCGCGCTCGAGCAGGTGCAGCGCGACGCCGGCGAGCAGCAATATGATCAGGAAGATGATGAACACGCTGGCCAGCGGCCGCGCCTCGAGCGACACGATACGCCCGAGCATCGACAATCCCGGGACGGCGGCGGCGAGCTTGAACACCCAGAGCGCTGCGAACAGCCAGGCGGTGTCCGGCGGAACGCCGGCGAACAACGCGAGCGGAACCGGAACGATGGCCAGAATGATCGATCGCACCGGTGCCGGAGAGCAGATAGCCCTCGCGTGGCCGGAGCGCGCGCTCTGCCAGGCACTTGAGCGCCAGCTCCGCGGCAAAGAAGCCGAAACAGCACCACAGGCAGGTCTCAAGCCAGGGCGACAATGCCCGAAGGGTGGGGACCGTCATCGCCATCATCGCAGCCAGGCCGAGCGCCAAGGCCGAGTATTTCAGGATGTGATAAGTGCCGGGTCCATAGGGTCCGGAGGCTGGCGGGCGGGTCGTCGGCGCTGCGCTGTGCCATGGATGATATTCAGCCCCGTCGTTATCGCTGGCGACAGTCGAAACCGTGCCGTCGCGGCCTCAAGATTGGGCAGACTACGGGACGCCGATGGGCCCCGCCGCTAGATGGGCCTGCGGGTCGAAAGGCGTTCGGCCCGTTGTCATAAACAATTCGATTGGATCAGAAGCGGGTGTTTTGCTGGTTTATTAAATTGCTCGGCATTTGCCGCCGCGACAGGCGGTAAACAGCCGCTCTGTTTATATTGATAACGCTTTGTTAACCAGCCTCGTCGGGGGGCTTCTAAGCAAAAAAATCGAACAAGAGTGGGTCGGTCAAGGCCTCAGGGGACGCGCGGTTATGTTACGCAGCGTTGATGGTTGGGAAGGCGAACATTTTTCGTTCGGCACCGTGTCGCGGCGGCGACAGCCGCCCCGACAGTTGGTCGACACTCAGATCGCGATCGACAACGGCTCCGGCGCGACCGAGCGCGACGATTCCCGACAGCCATCTGCTGTTCACCGCCGACTTCAGCCGCGCCGGCAATGATCTGATCCTGCGCGGTACGACGGCGGCTCGGCCTTCGTTCACGACTATTTCGCGACTGACGAGCGCGCCAACTTGCTTTCGCCCGAAGGCGCGCGGCTGTCGCCAGACGTCGTCGCCGCGTTGGCCGGTCTCGCTGGCGCCGGGTCAATATGCCCAGGCCGGCACCGCGCAGACCGGCGGCGTCCGAGGCCGTCGGCCGCGTCGTTCACGCCGATGGCGACGCCACCATCGTCCGCAACGGCGTCGCCATGACGTTGATGCCGGCGATCGCGATCCTCAAGCGGCGACGTGCTGCAGACCGTGACCGGCACGTTCGGCGTCACCTTCAATGACGGCAGCACGCTCAACCTCACCGCCAATTCCCGCCTCGTCGTCAACGAATTCGTCTATTCGCCGAAGGGCTCGGCAACTCGCAGTTGCTCGATCTGGTGCAGGGCTCGCTCACCTTCATCTCCGGCGAGGTCGCGCACAACGGCGACATGCGATCGGCACGCCGGTCGCGACGATGGCTATTCGCGGCACGGTCGGCGGCGTCACCACCGCCAATGACGGCACGGTCAATTTCTACGTCTCGCAGAGCGCGACCGGCGCCGTCATTCTCGACAGCCGCGGCACGATCATCGCCAACGTGGTGCAGGACGGTCCGATGATCGTCGTGCGGCCGGTCGGGCCGTTGCAGGTGCTGGCCGAGGAAGTGCAGAAGATCGCCGGCGCAACTGGCGCACGAACTCGCGGCGCTTCAGCAGATCGTCAGCATCAAGGCGGTCGGCGATCAACTGTTGCAGCAATTCTTTCAGCAGCAGAACCCGAACAATCCGAACCCGCAGTCGACGCGACAAGCCGCACACGCAGTTCCAGATCGATCTGCATCACACAGCCAACGACCCGAACGACGGCAATCCGCCGGGCGGCACCCCCGGCCCCATCGACCAGGCGACAATTCATCTCACACCGACCAATCCCGACAATCCGGACCTACCCACCGTCATCACCGATTTGCTGCAGACCAACCTGCCGCCGGTGACGTTCGCGCCGCTGATGGCGGCGGTGAACGAAGACCAGACGCTGACGCTTCAGCGGCGCCAAGGCGGTCTCGGTGTATCGACGCGGATACGACGGTGCTCACCGTCACGCTGACGGTGACGCACGGCCTGCTGAATCTCTCCGGCGTTGCCGGACTTGACGTTCGCCGCCGGCAATGGCGCCAATGCCGCGACCATGACGTTCAGCGGCACCCAGGCCGCGATCAACGCCGCGCTCGACGGCATGACCTTCACGCCGTCGGCGGATTACAACGGTGCCGCGGCGCTGACGATCACCACGCAGGACGATGGATCGCACGGCATCACCACCTCGGTTCCGATCGTTGTGACGGCGGTCAACGACGCGCCTGTGATCGTGGGTTCGGTGGCGGCCGACCTGCCGCTGATCGAGGGGGCGGGTCCGGGCGGCAATCTCGAGCCTGACGCGGCGCTGAATGCGCAGATCGCCGGCGACAGCGCGGTGCAGGCTGCGCTGTCGGGTCTGCTGACGGTTCCGGCGGGCGTCATTACGGTGGCGCTGGCGACGGTTCGCAGCGAACTCCACGTCGACACCGCCACCGCGATGACGGTGGTGTGGGACTATCTGGACGACATCTATGTGTCGGCGGGTCCCAACCAGGCCAATGTCAACGAGGCCTTCACGCGTCTGGGCATCGAGTACGCGAAGTATCTGAAGGACGGCGGCGCGCCGCTCACGAACATCACGGCCAAGTACACGCCGGACGGCGCCGACGCTGGCACGGCGCCTGATCGTCTGCAGTCGCTGCACGACAACCTGCTGGGCAATCTGGGTTCGGCGGCGCTGCTTCCAGCGCTACGGCGGTAATCCGACGCTGCTGGCGGAGCTCACGGCACTGATCAACGGCGTCGATCCGGCCTTGCTGACGCGGCCGTATTACAGCGGCAACGAGGGGTCTTCGCCGGTGGCGGTGCAGGCCTGGGATGCCGCACACGGCTATGCGCCGTCTGTCTTCACCGAGAATGGCGGGCCGGCCGTGGTCAATGCCAGGATTACTCTGTCGGACGTCGACAGCGCGACGCTGTCGGGTGCGACGGTGAAGATCGCCGGCAACTTCGCCAGCGGCGAGGACGTGCTGAACTTCACCACGCAGGGCGGCATCACCGGCACCTACGATGCGCAGACCGGCGTGCTGACGCTGTCGGGAACGGCGAGCCTTGCCGATTACCAGGCGGTGTTGCGCTCGGCGACCTATGAGAACACCAGCGAGAGCCCGTCGGGGCTGCCGCGGACCATCGAGTTCCAGGTCAATGACGGCGCGGCGGAGCATGCGGCGAGCAACGTCGTCGCGGTGACCGTCAACGTCACGCCGGTGAACGACGCGCCGGTGCTCGACTATTTTAATCTGACCGTTGCCGAGGGCGGCACCACGGTGCTGTCAACCAACGACTTCCACATCACCGATCCGGATAGTTCGAGCTTCTTTTTCTCTTTCGCGAATGTCACCGGCGGCGAGTTTCAGGTGTTCAATGGGACGAACTGGATAAGCGCGCCCACTGGCGGTCCGCCGATCAGTTCCGCGGCGATCGCAGCCGGCCATGTGCGCTTTTGTGCACGACGGCGGCGAGGCAGCGCCGACCTTCACGGTTTGGGCGAACGACTTCAACGAAGCGGGCGCGGCTATCAGCCCGACGGTCAATTTTAACAATGTCGTCGCGGACGGCACGGTCGACGCGTCGGCGACCAAGGCACTCGAGCGGGCATCCGAACGAGATCATCAACGGCTCGGGTATTCCGGCCAACCACTTCGGGCTCGTCAAGCAGACCGATGTCGGCGTCGAGCTCGGGCTGCAGGTGCTGTACCGGCAAGGACCGGCGGTGACGACGACCGACGACTACAGCGACGGCGTGCTGATTTTCGCGGTCGCCAGCGGCGCAGCAATCGACCGATAACGGCTCGCCAGGTCAATAACGCCGCCCGCGCGGCCTGGAACTTCGACTATTCGATCGCGACCGGATTCAACGGCCACACCACCGATCTGTCGGCCTTCGACTTCAAGCTGCTGGTCGACGTCGATCCGACCGCGGCGACCAACTATCACACCTTCGAGATGGTGGCAGTGCCGCCGGGCCTCAATGCGACCGGCTTTGTCTGGGTCGACGACAGCGTCGATGCGACCGGCATCGACACCATCAACGGCCATCCGATCGTGATCGGCGACGACGCCGGCAACGCCAATGTGGCGCAGAACTCCGAGAACTACGCGTTCGGCTTCATCCAGAATTACCTGACCAGCACCTACGCCAACGGCTTTACCGGCCCGGGCCAGTTCGATCTCATCCTCGAGGCCTCGCGCAATGGCACGGTGCTGGCCGACAACCACCTCCAGGTCGACGTCAATGCGACGTCACTTATGTCGCGGACGGCGCGGTCGACCCGTCGGCGACCAAGGCCTCGAGCGGGCATCCGAACGAGATCATCAACGGCTCGGGCATCCCGGCCAGCCACTTCGGGCTCGTCAAACAGGCCGACGTCGGCCTCGAGCTCGGGCTGCAGGTGATCTACCGGCAGGGCCCGGCGGTCACGACAACCGACAACTACAACGACGGCATCCTGAGGTTCGCGGTCGCGAGCGGCGCGCAGTCGACGGCGAACGGCTCGTCGTCGGGCAATGCCGGCCGCGCCGGCCTGGAGCTTCGACTACTCGATCGCGACCGGGCTCAATAGCCACACCACCACCGACCTGTCGGACTTCACCTTCAAGCTGATGGTCAACATGGATTCGAGCGCGGCGACGAACTATCACACCTTCGAGATGGTGGCGGTGCCGCAGGGCATCAATGCGACCGGCTTTGCCTGGGTCGACGACAGCGTCAATGCCACCGGCATCAACACCATCAACGGTCATCCGATCGTGATCGGCGACGACGCCGGCAACGCCAATGTGGCGCAGAACTCCGAGAACTACGCGTTCGGCTTCATCCAGAACTACCTGACCGGCGCCTACGCCGGCGGCTTTGGCGGCCCGGGC